>NZ_JAFCVS010000002.1:0-791901 GCF_049897165.1 Pseudomonas sp. TWR1-1-4
CCGCCCCGCGCCATGGATGGCGCGTGGCGGCGGCCCCCCAAATCACTGTCGGATTACGGGCATACCGAGCCTAGGCGAGGTACCGAGTGTTGGGGCAAGAGCCCTTTGGTTACTTTGGGCTGGGCCGGCATTCCGGCTCTTTTCCAAAGTGACCCGCCGTAAGGGCGGAACCAATACCAGCCGTTACCCAAATAACGGATATGCACCCGGTCTCACCCATATCCCAGGCATAAAAAAACGCCGCGTACCTCACGATACGCGGCGCCTCTTCACATCAACACCTTAGGCTTGAATCACCGGAATGTTGGCGCTAGCTGCGATCTTGCGGAACTCAGCAATCTGGTCGAAGTTCAGGTAGCGATAAACGTCACTGGCCATGGTGTCCAGTTTCGCCGCGTAGCCCATGTACTCTTCGACGGTCGGCAGGCGACCCAGGGTAGAAGCCACTGCCGCCAGCTCGGCCGAAGCCAGGTAGACGTTTGCGCCGTCACCCAGGCGGTTCGGGAAGTTACGGGTCGACGTCGACACAACGGTCGAGTTCGGCTCTACTCGTGCCTGGTTACCCATGCACAGCGAGCAGCCCGGCATTTCCATGCGCGCGCCAGCCTTGCCGTAGATGCCGTAGTAGCCTTCTTCGGTCAGTTGGTGAGCGTCCATCTTGGTCGGCGGCGACAGCCACAGACGAGTTGGCAGCTGGCCCTTGACCTGCTCCAGCAGCTTACCGGCCGCGCGGAAGTGACCGATGTTGGTCATGCACGAACCGATGAACACTTCGTCGATCTTCTCGCCGGCAACGCTCGACAGCAGACGGGCATCGTCCGGATCGTTCGGTGCGCAGAGGATCGGCTCGTTGATCTCGGCCAGGTCGATCTCGATGATTTCAGCGTATTCCGCGTCGGCATCGGCTTCCATCAGCTCAGGATTCTTGACCCAGGCTTCCATCGCTTGGGCGCGACGTTCCAGGGTGCGTGGGTCGCCGTAACCTTCACCGATCATCCAGCGCAGCAGGGTGATGTTGGAGTTCAGGTACTCAGTGATCGACTCTTTCGACAGCTTGATGGTGCAACCGGCAGCCGAACGTTCAGCCGAGGCGTCGGACAGCTCGAAAGCCTGTTCCAACGTCAGGTCGTTCAGGCCTTCGATTTCCAGGATGCGGCCGGAGAAGGCGTTCTTCTTGCCTTTCTTCTCTACAGTCAGCAGACCCGATTGGATCGCGTAGTAAGGAATGGCATGAACCAGGTCACGCAGGGTGATGCCAGGTTTCATTTTGCCTTTGAAGCGCACCAGGATCGATTCCGGCATGTCCAGTGGCATAACGCCAGTGGCTGCGGCGAACGCGACCAGACCGGAACCGGCCGGGAACGAGATGCCCATCGGGAAACGGGTGTGGGAGTCACCACCGGTGCCGACGGTGTCCGGCAGCAGCATGCGGTTCAGCCAGCTGTGGATGATGCCGTCGCCTGGACGCAGCGAAACACCGCCGCGAGTCATGATGAAGTCAGGCAGGGTGTGGTGGGTGGTCACGTCGATCGGCTTTGGATAGGCCGCGGTGTGGCAGAACGACTGCATGACCAGATCGGTCGAGAAGCCCAGGCACGCCAAGTCTTTCAGTTCATCACGGGTCATCGGACCGGTGGTGTCCTGGGAACCGACGGTGGTCATCTTCGGTTCGCAGTAGGTGCCAGGACGAACGCCTTTGCCTTCTGGCAGACCGCAGGCCTTGCCGACCATTTTCTGTGCCAGGGTGAAGCCTTTGCCGGTGTCGACAGGCGCTTCTGGCAGCTTGAACAGGTCGGTTGGGCCCAGGCCCAGTTCGGCACGCGCCTTGTCGGTCAGGCCACGGCCGATGATCAGCGGGATACGGCCGCCGGCGCGGACTTCGTCCAACAGTACCGGGGTCTTCATTTCGAAGGTGGTGATGACTTCGTCGGTGCCGTGTTTGCAGACCTTGCCAGCATGCGGGTACAGGTCGATCACGTCGCCCATGTTCATGTTGGTAACGTCAAACTCGATTGGCAGTGCGCCCGCATCTTCCATGGTGTTGTAGAAGATCGGAGCAATCTTGCTGCCGAAGCAGAAGCCACCGGCGCGCTTGTTCGGCACGTACGGAACGTCGTCGCCGAAGAACCACAGCACAGAGTTGGTCGCGGATTTACGCGAGGAGCCAGTACCGACCACGTCGCCGACGTAGGCGATCGGGAAGCCTTGGCCGCGCATTTCTTCGATCTGCTTCATCGGGCCGGTCTTGCCTTGCTCGTCCGGCACGATGCCTTCACGGGCCATTTTCAGCATGGCCAGGGCGTGCAGCGGGATGTCAGGGCGGGACCAGGCATCTGGAGCAGGGGACAGGTCGTCGGTGTTGGTTTCGCCGGTCACCTTGAAGACGCGCAGGCTGATCTTGTCGGCCAGGGTAGGGCGGTTGCTGAACCACTCGCCGTCAGCCCAGGACTGGATCACGGCTTTGGCGTGCTCGTTGCCGTTACGGGCTTTTTCAGCCACGTCGTGGAACGCGTCGAACATCAGCAGGGTGTGCTTGAGTTGGGCGGCGGCGACCGGTGCCAGTGTGGCGTCGTCCAGCAGCTCGACCAGGGTCACGATGTTGTAGCCGCCTTGCATGGTGCCAAGCAGTTCAACGGCGCGTTGCTTGCTGATCAGGGGGGAAGTGGCTTCGCCCTTGGCCAGGGCAGAAAGGAAACCGGCCTTGACGTAGGCAGCTTCGTCAACGCCTGGTGGAATGCGGTTGGTGATCAGGTCAACGAGGAATTCTTCTTCGCCAGCCGGAGGATTTTTCAGCAGCTCGACCAGGCCTGCGGTTTGTTCGGCGTTAAGCGGCTGGGGAACAATACCCAGGGCTGCACGCTCTTCGATATGTTTGCGGTAGGCTTCAAGCACAGTTATTACCCTCATCAGTGGTCCCACGGGACGCTCATCCAGAAATGAACGGCACGCATGCGCTCGGGGGCTTTTTGGGCCGCAAAGCCAGCGCTGCCGGCATTCCTCACAGAAGCTGCTTTCAAAGTTTTACGCCTGCAGAACGGAGCTGATGAGGGTTGGCGAGGGCATTGACCTACCGAGTCATTGACCATCGCCAACACCGTTCTGAAGGAACGACTGTGCTCGTGACGCTTTGAAAACAGCTTCCAGCGGATTATTGGCGCCTTACAAGGCCGGATGATTCTACGGCAAAAAATTTCTAAAGGTAAGTTGCCTCGCCAAGTTTGCAGGGTGATGAAGGTTAGACAAAGGGCTAACATGGCGCATTGTTTCGCTGATTTGCGTGCCGTTGCCCATGTCCAACCAAACCATCAAGACCCCCTGCGTCGGCCTGTGTTCCACGGTCTACGGCGATCTCGTGTGCCGTGGCTGCAAGCGCTTTCACCATGAAGTGATCCAGTGGAACGGCTATAACGAAGAAGAAAAGCGCGCGGTCTGGCTGCGGTTGGAGCAGCTGTTGGTGCAGGTAATGGCCGGCAAGCTCGAGGTATTCGACCCCAAGACCCTGCGTGGGCAGTTGGAACAGCGCAAGATTCGCTTCGTGCCGCATCAATCCGAATATTGCTGGGCGTACCAGTTGATCGCCCGTGGTGCACGGGTGATTTCAAACCTGGAGGCGTACGGCATGGTGCTTTTGCCGGAATTTCGCGATTGGCCCTTGCCGGACCTGCGTGACGCCATTGATCGGGAGTTTTTTATCCTGTCGGAGGCGCACTACCAGCGCTATATCGCGCCGGGTTTTTTGAAGGATGCACTGGGGCACTGACTGGACAGGTCAAGGTGGGAGCTGGCTTGCCTGCGATAGCGGTGGATCAGCCAAAGTCTGGTCGACTGAAAGGTTGCTATCGCAGGCAAGCCAGCTCCCACAGTTGATTTTTGTTGCCAGAAGACCCCGTCAGGCCTTGCTGGCCAGTTCTTCCAACTGATCCATCAGCGTGTCGGGCTTGAGCACCAAAACATCACTTTCCACTGCATCCAGTATCACCTCCGCCGTATTGCCGATCAGCGCCCCGGTAATCCCGGTGCGCGCCACGGTGCCGATGATCGTCACGGCTGCCTGCCATTTGTGCGCAGCATGCGGAATCAATACATCGGCAGGCCCTTCTTCGATATGCAAGCGGGCGTCGTCGATATCAAATTCCGCCTGAAACGCTTTGCACTGCTCGCGATAACGCGCCTCGATGGTTTCCTTGAGCTGAAACGTCGGGTCTGCCGCCGACAACATCGGCGACGGGTGGGCGCTGATCACGTGCAACTCGGCCTTTGCCAGGCTGGCGATATCAAAGCCGTGGTCGACAATTGTGTTGTGCAACGCCTGGTGTTCGCTGTCTGTGTTGCCTACATCGATCGCCGCCAGCACGACTTTACCGGCCCAGGGGGTTGCGGTCTTGACCAGCAGGACCGCCGACGGGCAGTAGCGCAGCAACTTCCAATCCGCAGGCGTCAGCAGGGCTTTTTTCAACGGGCTGTCAGGGAAATGCTGCTTGATTACCAAGCCACAACCCTCGGCTTGCTGCACACCAATAATGGTTTCATGCAGGCTGTCATTCCAGGCCTGCTCGGTGCTGACGCTGTAGCCGTCTTCCTGCAAACCCGACTTCAGCAGCGCCAGAAGCGCCGAGTGCTCGTGTTTTTTGTCGCAGACCAGCAAATGCAAGTGAGCGCCAGTGACCCCGGCGATCAGCTTGGCGCGCTTGAGGGCCAAGCTTTCCGAATGCTCGGGTTCGATGACCACCAGGATGCTGCGGATGGCTTGCATGGTCGGATCTCCAAAAGAGGCGGGGGCTGGAACAACTATAGTTGCTGCCCGCCAGACGTCATGTTGATGCACATCAAGGCCGGTGGCTGGTGGTCTGCGGCGGGGTCGGTATAATCGCCGGCCTTTTGTGATCCTTTTGCCCGTGAGCCCGATGAACCTGCCAGAAATCCACGAATTCCTCGGTTGCCGCACCCCTGACGCCTGGGTCCAGGCCGCGCTGGCCGATCAGGACACCCTGCTGATCGACCACAAGAACTGCGAGAAAAAGGCGGCAATACAACTACGAAATGTGAGAAATCTCGATGCTGCCTGAAGTCCATGAATTCCTAGGATGCCGGACCCCTGATGCCTGGGTTGAGGCGGCTCTGCGCCAGCAAGACGTGATGCTGATTGATCACAAAAACTGTGAATTCAAAGCCGCTAGCACTGCGCTTAGCATGATTGCCAAGTACGGTGCGTATTCTGATTTGGTCATCATGATGTCCCGGCTCGCCCGTGAAGAGCTTGTGCATCATGAGCAGGTTTTGCGATTGATGAAGAAGCGTAAGGTCGAATGGCGACCGTTGTCGGCTAGTCGTTATGCATCTGGACTACGTTCGGTGGTAAGAAGCCATGAGCCGGTGAAGCTGGTCGATACGCTAGTGGTGGGTGCGATCATCGAGGCGCGTAGCTGTGAGCGTTTTGAAGCGCTTGTGCCGCATTTGGACGAAGAGTTGGGTCGGTTCTATTACGGGCTGTTGAAGAGCGAGGCACGGCACTTTCAGGGCTATCTGAAGCTAGCGTATCAGTACGGGGACGTGGGTGATGTGGATCGAGTGATCGAAAAAGTTAGGGTGGTTGAGGCTGCTCTGATTGATAGCCCGGATAGCGAGTTCCGGTTTCATAGTGGTATTCCGACGTCGGAATAGCGTAGGTTCTGTTGACAAGTAATGAGGGGTGACAGTGTGGCATTTTGCAACTATTCTGTCCTGAACCAAGGAATGCTTTCAGCGTAGGGATTACGTATCAATATGCCTTTTGTAAGGCCCTGATATCCGCGTTGCACAAATCGTACGTTAGCTTCCTTGCTTACTCGCCCAGCTTATTTCTGTTACACACTGACACCAGCTGGGTGGTTTACGTCCACTTTGACGAAGCATTGGAAATGACGACAGACGGTAAGAACCTAGTAATCGTGCCTGGGGCCAGCCTACCAGTACCCCAAAATTTGGATTCTGAATTGACGCAGGCCCTCCGCTATCTGCGTGATACACCCACCTCGCTAGCCTCACTGACAGACCGGATAGATGTTGGTAAGGCTCTTGCGATTACGAAGTCGCCTTTGCAGGACATCACAACTGAAAAGCTGGTGGATAATTTAGAAAACTATCTGGGATTACATTCCGTCCAGCAGATACTTCGTAGTCTGAGTTTGATATCAGCGCGTAGTTGGTCCGAGTTAAAGGCCGTCGTTAAGTCGGGCATTCAGCAAAAGCCAGAATTAAAAGAAAAGCTGATTGACGCACTGGTCATGCAGCAAGCCTGTGATCTGAAGGCGGTATCGTATCACGTTGTTCCTGCTAGCTTCGTTAAGTTAGTAGAGCTTGCAATATCCTCTGTACGCGTTCCTGATTCCGAAATAGCAGTTGCTTACCCGTTACGTATCAATGAAGAACAGCTGAAGCAAGATAACGGCGAGTTGAAGCCTGTTAGGGTGTTTCAGGATGAATATGGGTGTGGGATCGTATTATCTCGAAAAAGGGTGTTCACGATAAGTCAGGATATTGGAAGCGAGAATTTCAATTCCGCTTTGAAAGAGCAGTTTCCCGATGCGGATAAGATCGTCGCAGTTAAATCTGTAGCCAGGCAAACCTTCGATACACTATATTTTAATCGTGAGGCTGGTCTGTTGGAAATGCGCGCGGATATAATGCGTGATGCGACAGTGGTTCAAACATCAAAACAGATGGACAAATCAAATACGGATTTGAAAATATATTCAAGTCGGTTGCTGTCAGGAATGGTCAGCGGCTTATTGTTAGATGCGCCAATTAATATGTTTCCATTGACTACGAAAGTGTACGCGGACAAATCTGGTGCAATTAAAAGGCTAGGTTTTGTCACGGACACAGATTCGGTCAAGCGGGAGACGATGAAGGCCGGGGTCGATCTTCGAGACGAGTTATTTCATAAGAGTGGTGCGAGTGCGATCGATCACAAAATGTCTATTTTTGAGGTCGCAATACAGTGGCACGGTGACGAAGTAGTTGGCGGAGTTAAAGGCAGTAAGCCAGAAATTCACATTCCCGGAACTTATCGCGACTATGTGAACCTGAATCCTCGCACAGACTACATTGTAGTCAAAGGTGTGAGAACATTTGCCGATGCTAATTTCATTGTCTCTAAAATTAACAGCTACCGAACATGATGACCTTGTTGCAGTTGCATCACTATATTGAACAATGTTACCTTTTTGGTGATGATAGAGATGTGCACTGCTGCAAAAATATCGCGTCAGCAGTTTTGCATGATAGTCGAGTATTTTATACATATGGTGACCTCCTGGTTAGTGCTGGGGCTAACTCTGGCGTAGCTTATGAGATTTCAGATGTTCAGTATGCAATAAATGTTTTGAAGGGTTCCCAAGTTAGGCTTCTGCGAGAGGTTTATCGATATATTGATGAAGATGTAATATACGACTTATCCACGGAAGAGCTACAAGTGGCTATGCAGGATGGGGCTTTGAATTTAGAACTGCGGGGTTATCCAGATCGGGATTTCAAATCCAAGGTTTACGTGATTTTCTCGGCGGATCGCACGGTGGTTGTCCATGAATCCAACTATTGAAGATGCTCAATCGTGGCCTGATGACAATCCAATCAAGCAAGCATTAATTGCTGCGGGAATATTCTCAGATTACGATTTTTTCTGTGAAAAGTTGGAGGGGGCAGTGCTTTCGGCAATTGATCATCTTGAAAAGCTGAAAAGTCTGTATGTCAAACTGGGTGAGGACCCGATCACCTTGATGATCGTGTTTGCTTTAAGCAAGGATGGTTTTGATGTTTCTCATGATGCATATCGAAACGGCCATTGCGATATCGTAGTGCGAAAGGGCATCTTTGAGTGGTATGGCGAGGCTAAACTTGACGACGGTCCTGGCTACGTAATGAAGGGTTTTCGTCAATTGTGTGACCGATATTCGCCAGGTGGGTCGACCACAAATAGAGGCGGATTAATTGTGTACACTAGGAAAAGAAATAAGCTGAAAGTCCTAGACGTCTGGTTGCAGAGAATTGTCAAAGATTATGAGCGTCCAGTGACGTTGTATCCTATTTGTCGGAACACATTGACTGGTAAGACGCAGCATATACATGCAGCGACGGGGTTGGAATTTAAGGTGCGTCATTTTCCGGTAAGCATGTTTCATCAGCCAACTGATTGAACATATTCATGATTTTGATTCGGGGGCGGTTTTTTGTTTCGTTAGAAACTTAATGGCCCCTTCAACGCATCATGCATAAGCTATGTACTCTTATTCCACAATCGTTTGATTGTACTTAGGCTTACACCCAGTGTGGAAGCTACAGTTGATTGGCTCAAGTCAGCAGATTTAAGCATTTGGACTTCGCGCGCCGACGTCGCCTTTGGTCTACCTAACCGGATCCCTTCACTCCTTGCTCTATCAATCCCAGCATTGGTGCGCTCAATCAACAAATCTCTTTCAAATTCTGCGACAGCAGTAATTACACCCATTGTCATTTTTCCTGCCGGGCTTGTTAGATCTGCTCCACCTAGTGCCAAACAATGAACTTTTATATCTCGAGCAGCCAGAAGTTCGACTGTGCTTCGGACATCCATTGCATTACGCCCCAATCTGTCGAGCTTGGTCACAAGCAGGATATCTGTAGGCTCCATACGTTCTAACAATTTTTGAAATCCCTTGCGTTCACTCGCAGGGACGCTGCCTGATACGGTTTCTGCTACAACTCTATTTTCCAAGACGTCAAAGCCGTGTGACTTTATTTCCTGAATTTGATTATCTGTGGTTTGTTCTGCCGTACTGACTCGCGCATATAAAAACGTTCTGGACATTCTTGATTCCTTTGGTGGTGTCAAATAGGTGGGTCTATAATAGGCGCTGGTGTCAAAATGTAAATGCCTATTTTTTGATCCCTGAAATTAGTGAATTTTTGAGAGGTTCAAAAATGGTCGTTTATGAACCGTGCGGTCATGTCGATATGAATATTTCAGAAATTAGTTATTGAATGCGGATAGCATTTTGCTACCACTGACTGCAAAATCGGGTATACGATTAACTGACACTACTGAATCAGCAAAGGAATGTATGGCCCAGGTATCGATCCCATCAGTTGTGCATTATCCACTAGAGGATCAACCATCCAGGGTTGATCCGAATTTGTTGGTGAATGCGGTCCGCATGCCACCGGAAAATTACTTGGATGACGAGCATCATGGTGCAATCTATTGCCCAGATTGTGGCGTTATGTGCAACCGTAAACCACGTAAGAAAGCCAAACGGATAGACAACGTAGATGCATTCTATGCCCACATTAAGGGGTTCGACGAGGTGGCGTGTATACATCGCAAACCTGGTGGCAGTAGTAGTGCGGATGGCGTTGGTAAAGAAAAGAAGGCAGTGAACCTTGTAACGTTTGCTGGCTGGAAGAGCTTGGACGACGAGCTAACCGAAGACGAACCGTCTGAACAACCCTCTGGGCAAAAGCGCTTGGTTCAGGGGGGCTCCGCTGGAAATGGGCGTGGGACCGAAATCGTTTTTGATGCAAATGGTGTGTTACTAAATGCGGGTGAGTTCCATACTGTACGAAGGCTTGTGCTTCTCGCTCAAAAATCACTCGATATATCAGTTCAATTTGATAATCAAGATGCTACACGGCTCCGTGATTTGATCGTTTGGACTGAAAAGGTTGAAAAAAATCCAAATCAATACATTGGAAAGAGCTTTCTCTTTTTTGGTCAGCCTACATCAATTCGTCACGGCACCCATCGCGTCTTCTTCAATTTTCAATCGAATGTACATCAGCTAAGCGGCCACTGCGATCCTCGTATATTCGAGAAGCGGGGGTGGAAAGTCTTTGAACGCAGTCATTACTACATTTTCTACGGCTTGGTTGAAGGCAGTGAATCGCATATGACGGTAAGGATTCTTGAATCGGGGCAAATTGATCGTCTTCCTTTGTCCGCACACGCGTTATTTAATTCATTGCGCTGAAAGTCGGGATGAAAATTCACCGTTTCACTAAATGCTTTTAGGCGTGTCCACGGCAGGCTCGCCTGATATTTTGCTTTAGGTTCGAATAGAGCGGGGCCGGTCATGACTAATGCGGATTCAGCTCTTTTTCCAAATCTGATATCAGCTCGGATGGTGCGCACTGCAGTGCTTGCGCTAGCTTGAAAACCACGGCAATCGTGGGAAGATGAATCCCCCGTTCTATCAGGCTAACGTAGTTACGCTGTACATCAGCATCATGTGCAAGCTGTTCCTGGGTCAGTCCGGTTTCCTTGCGTTTTTGCCGCAGTACCTTTCCGAAAGCTAAGCCGATATCCACGTTTGCAGCCCCATCTCAAAGACGGGTCACTGTCGGTGATGGCTGTTCGTACGTCCTCACAGTATACTGTGAATATTGAGTTCAAATTCACAGTAACTGAGGTCGGTATGAAGCTATACGCATCTATTTTCATCGCAGCAATCAGCATGCCCTTGGCAAGCCTGATCGGTATCTGTTCGCTGGAGTTTGGATACGTCTCCAGCATCCGGCAGGCCCTTGGCGTGGGGGTGGTCGTTGCGGCTGTGACGCTTATCCTTTCGGTCATCCTGTTCATTTGCGGTATCCCATCGACACTGCGGCGCCTACGTGTTCAGCGAAGCGCCAGCAACTGATTCAGTAAGGGGCCGTGATGCGAAAAATATCAGCCAGTCATGAATCTACTGTGGTCAAAGTAAGATCGAAAAGCCTGTTGGCGGCAATCGCGTTGAATACATTGCTTCCAGGGGCTGGCTACTTGTACATGGAACGTTGGGTCGCGGGTATTCTCGGTGGCGCGCTAGTTGTCGCAATCTTCATACGTAGCCCATGGGAGCACTTACTGCTTGTTTGGATGTTTGCTAATTTTATTATGATGATTGATATGTGCTTGTTGAAAGCACGAAACAACTCCTAGCACTAAAAAGGTACGTTTATGAGATTTTCGTTGTTCATGCTTTTGTCAACTATGGCGTCTGTAACATATGCCGCCACAACTAACCCTACTGCATGGGGGCAATTCAATACGCGTATGCATGAAATGTTGGACACCACTGGGTGGCATTTTGATCAGGCGATGGATACGAAGCAAATTGCAAAGGAATTTCAATCTAACCAAGCAAGAGCCCAGATTATATTCAGTAAACCTGGTATATACCGTGGGAGGGTCAGTAAGGTCATGATGGATGACCAAGGGGCCTTCTTGGTTATTGATCAAGGGAAGAGTACCGCTGCTACTGTGCATTTGGCTGGTTATCAGGCTTGGCCATGGAAAACGTCTGGAAGCAAATCAGAAATTTTAGGAATTCAACCTTTCATTGAGTTTGCCGCGAATTTTGATGCAGGACAAGAGTTGTTTTTCCAATGTCGGCGTGTCGAATTTGGTCTGGGAATATACTTGAGAAACTGCTTGGTTTTTCCGCCTGTGGTCGCGGCAACAAAGTTTGCTCCTGAATTAATTAATGAAATGGATATTGGCGCAGCTTTTGAGGATATGATCAAGGCAAGAGCCTCTGAAGGCTGGTCTAGGCCACCATCGTTACAGAGCGGGTTAGAGGTTGAATTGCAAATTGCGCTGAAAATGGACGGCGTGGTTGATTCGGTTATTGTGACTAAGAGCAGTGGTGACACATTGTTTGACAAGTCTGCCGTAGCTGCATTGAAAAATATTGGGCGCTTGGCAGAGATGCAAGAAATGAAACCATCTGACGTTAATCGTTATAGGTTATTCACTATGAAATTAAAGCCAGCTGATTTGATACTTTGATTAATTGTGCGACTTGGCCTTGATGCGGCTTCTGGCGGTCCGTGAGCCTCTTTGGGCTGCTTTAGCTCCTGGTCGCTAGCTGCCCAGCTAGAGACCGACAAAAGCTCCTAGATCGCCTTTCAGGGGCTTTTCTGTAAGCGTTTGTTGTTTGGCAAGGCGTAAGTTTGGTTTGCCATTCTTACGCCATTGTTTCAGTAATGACGTGACCTTCCTACTTCCACTCCAAAGTTGGTGCCTATTTGGTTTCGATTTGATCTTGGCTAGATATGTCATCCACTTGAAAAAGCTGTCTAAGTCTTCCAGACTTTTTAAGTGGTGGCCGTATGGGTCATGATCCGGGCCAATGATCGAATAGTCTGCTAGTTTTCCTTCGCGTTTGAGTTTGGCATGTATATGTTGAAGACTTGATCTTTTATCTTTTTTGTCATTGAGAATCACAGCGTGATGATGGTGTACACCAGTTTCATCATTTTCAATGACGGTAACCCTTAATGGTAAATACTTGGATTTTTTTCTGTAATAGTTGTTGATATTGGCGCTGTATTCGGCTGGGGACATTTTGTCTGTGAATCGTGTTCTGACGTGATAGCCTCTGGGGTGTCGTAGCGTTTCTGTCGCACCATATACCAGTACGTAAAGCGCTTGAATTATGTTTTCAAATGATGGGTATCCAGCATTGCATTTGATTGGTACTCCCATGTAATTGTCTTGGATGTACCGTTGCTTCGGTGAAGTGGTCATGTTTTCTAGCTTAGGCGTATGGCGTAGCTGATTCCTTTGATGGTTGTTGGTTTGACAATAGAGAATTAAATATCCTGTGTTTCGATATCCCGCTGGGCCAAGCCCGCTGCTGGGTTTAGGCGAAATTTGTGTTTGTAAGTCATCAATTTTCTGATCAGGTGGTGCTCTGTCCGGTCAGTTGCCGATGGATGTATAAAAAACATACATCTCTTTTTCTTCGGGGGAGGTTTCAACTGGTGTTAACGTGTTATTGCCTTTTGAATGTTGTATAGCAAGCATGTTTTTGAAAAGTTCCAGGCGCTCTTTTGTTAATGTTCCTTCTCGGTTTGTTATGTGGTGAATTTGGGCGGTAGTTGAAATGCGATATGCTTGTTTTTTTCTGTCATATCCTTCGTATGTGCACTTGCTAAACTCGTTGCCCTTGGTGCTTGCCTCAATGCCACCATTGGTGTAGCACTTTATATTGAATGCGGCGGATTGAAGTAAAGCATTTAGTCTCATCGGGTGGTCTGCAATCAGTTCGTATTGATAATCCCATGCCATGTTGTATGTGGAGTTTTTTTCTGTGCTGTCATCTATAATGAAAAGCTTATCGCGTTCCAGGTTTTTTCTCTCCTTTGTCAGTGCGGCAATTTGCACATCTATCTCTGGGACCTGCCCGTACTTCATCAGGGATGTCACAAGGGTTTGTATCTTTTCACTGATATTGCGTAACTGCCCTTCAATGACGATAAGTTTTTTCCTGCTTGTAGAAAGCTCCAGGTTTTTCATGGCCGTTTCAACAGCCAGTGTTGCAGTGTCGTTGCAGATGTGTAGCAAAATAGGCACTGGAAAAGATTTGTTGTTCTGGCACCTTAAGTCGCCGTAAGCACAACGAGTTGTACAGCGCATAGTGAATGGGCTGTGTTTGTTGATTTTTACCTGCATGTTTGCGCCGCATTCACCACATTTGATAAGCCCGGATAGGAAGTGTGTGCGTGGTGCTGTTGCAGGCTTGTACTCGTCTGAAAATCGCTGCTGCACTTGGTAGAATAGTTCTTCTGAAACAATGGGAGGGTAGATTTTCCATTCCTTCCAGTACCCGATTGCTATTCTGTTGGTAAGCCAACGTCTAATTGTGCTTGGGTTGATTTTTGCAAAAGTTATATGCATGCTAATTAACCGTTTCAGGATTCTTCTTTCCCCGATTCCGGCTAGTGCATCCTCAAAGGCTCCTTTCATCGCCAGGGCGATTTCATCTTTTATTATTCCATTTGAATCAAGCCAGATTGGTGTCCTACGTTTTGGGATGATGCCATTTGCGGCAAGCTTTTCACGTGCCCTGTAACTTTTCTTGATTCGTTCTGACAGTGAGGCGCTGTACATATATGCCTGCTGTACCTTTCCGACTAAAGACCATATCTGCTCGGATTTTATGATTGGGCCATATGTACAGTTGTCTTGTAATGTTATTATTTGTACCTTTGCGCTAACGATCTGATTGATTAAGGAGATCATTTCCATTTCTTGCAATCTACCAATGCGGTCGATTGCTTCCACGAGTATTACATCACCTTCTTTTATTTCGCCTTGGTTTATGGCTTCCAGTAGTTGTCCGAAACCATGTTTTAGATGGTCACCTTTGGATGCTGATCGCCCTAGGTCTTCAAACTTTTTTGGGTATAACTTGTAGCTTGGATTGTTTTCAATCCATTCGGCTATTAGTTCTTGTTGTCTAGCTAAACTAGTGCCTTTTCCTTGTTTTGTACTCGAAAAACGAGCATAACCTACCGCGTAGGGCATTATTGACCTTCGTTATGTTAATTAAGTTTGGGTGCCGCCGATGTTCTGGTGCTAGGTATGCTGCACTGGCGGGGCTTTTCGTTCAGATGAATAATTTATAACATGCGAATATCACAGGATAAACATTGGCTGAAAATATAAGGGGCTGCTTTTGTGTCGGGTGGCATGCACAGGTTCGTAGCGGTAATGCAGATATTAGCGAATTCAAAGCGGCCAGCACCGCCCTGAGCCTGATCGCCAAGTACTACAGTCATGTGGACCTGATCAACATGATGTCGCGCCTGGCCCGCGAAGAACTGGTGCACCATGAACAGGTCATGCGCCTGATGAAAAAGCGCAAAGTCGAGTTGCGCCAATTGAATGCCGGTCGCTACGCCTCGGGTTTGCGCAAAGTGGTGCGCACCCATGAGCCGGTCAAACTGGTGGATACCTTGGTAGTGGGCGCGTTTATCGAAGCGCGCAGTTGTGAGCGTTTCGAAGCATTGGTGCCACATTTGGACGAAGAACTCGGCAAGTTTTACTTCGGTTTGCTGAAAAGCGAAGCGCGGCACTTCCAGGGTTACCTGAAGCTGGCGTACCAATACGGCGACGCCAAGGACGTCGCCCAGGTGATCGAGCGGGTGAGGGCGGCCGAGCAGGAACTGATCGAATCACCCGACATCGAGTTCCGCTTTCACAGTGGCGTGCCAGCCTGAGGCCACGGCCACGCCGATCAGCGCGGTGATTCCGGCGAGCAGCAGGATCACCGCCTGCGTGCCCAGAGGCGCCGCCAACACTGCAATCGCCAGTCCCGCCAAGGGTTGCGGCAGGTTGTTGAGCAGGGTGATCACGCCCACGGTCTTGCCGAAGTCCTGCACGGGAATCACCCGCTGACGGGTGCTGCGCAGGTAGACGTTGAACATCTTGTCGAAACCGGTGACCAGCAGGAAGCCCACGGCGTAGAGCCACACGTCAGGGCTGACTGCCATGATCACCGCTCCGACTGCAATCATTGAATACGACAACCCGCCCAGCACCTTCAGCGGCAGCCCGGCCCGCGCCAAATAAAACAGAATCCCGATGGTCACCAAGGCGCCGGCTGCCTGCAGCAGGGCATAGGTGTCCTTATCCTGCGCAAATTGGCCGGTCACCATCGCCGCAGACGTGGCCAGCGTGACGCCGATGATCAGGTTCACACCCACGGCCAGCGTGATGACTCGCTTCAATTCCGGCAGTCGGCGGATATGCCCGAAGGCAATCTTCAGTGGCCGCAGCCAGATATCCCGATGCTGCTCGAAGGTTTCCAGGCGTGTGGTGCTGGAGCGTTGCCACGCCCGCATCGCCAGGTCAGCCAATAAGAACAGCCCGGCCACCCCGAGTACGACCCAGTGCCAGGCCCATACTTCCAGCATCAGCGCCGCTACCAATGGCCCGAGCACCAGCCCGCTCTGGTCGGCAATCTGCGAATAGGAAAGTGTCTTGGCATAGCTGTAGTGGGGGAAGACATGAGGCATCAGCACTTCTCGCGCCATGATGCCCTGGGTGGTCAGCACACCGCAGAGCGCCGAGAGCAGGACGATCCAGAGGATACCGTCGAATACCCCGTACAACATCACGGCCACCCCGCAAGCCAGCGCCCGGCAAACCTGGCTGATATGCAGGATGCGCACCGGTGCGAACTTGTCGCACAATGCGCCACACACCGGGAACGCGAGATAACGCGGCAGCGACTCGACGAAAAAGGCCAGTCCGGCCCAGGCCACGCTCTGGGTCGTCTGGAACACGATCAAGGGCACGATAAACAGCAGAATCTGGTCCGCCAGTCGCGACAAGAACAACGAAACAAAGAACGCCAAGTAATCCTTGCGCATACAACTCCCTGTGGATGGCGTTAAAGATTGCAGGTTATTTGTTAAAAACTCTTAAAAGCATGAAGCTTCGTCGGCCAATGCTGGCCCGCTTCTTCAGTTGCCCAGCTTGCCACCTATAATGCCCGCTCTTCAATCTGTGTCTGCATACTGAGAACTTATGGAAAACCTGGGGCTGGGCAAGGTCTTGCTCGTTGAGGACGACGAAAAACTGGCAGGGCTGATCGCGCACTTTCTCGCGCAGCATGGCTTTGAGGTGCGCGTGGAGCACCGGGGCGACGAGGCCCTGGCCGCGTTCCTGGAGTTCAAGCCGAAGATCGTCGTACTCGACCTGATGCTCCCCGGCCAGAGCGGCCTGCATGTGTGTCGCGGGATCCGCACCGTGTCCGACACGCCGATCGTGATCCTCACGGCCAAGGAAGATGACCTGGACCACATCCTTGGGCTGGAGTCCGGTGCCGACGATTACGTGATCAAGCCGATCAAACCCCCTGTGCTGCTGGCGCGCCTGCGTGCGCTGCAACGACGCCAGGCGCCGGAGCCGACCGTACGAGGCTCGCTGGCCTTCGGACGGCTGGCCATCGATCGCAGTTGCCGGGTGGTCAGCCTGGGCGATGACAAGATCGACCTGACCACCATGGAGTTCGAGCTGTTGTGGTTGTTGGCCAGCAACTCGGGGACGATCCTGTCCCGCGATGACATCCTCAACCGTATGCGTGGCATTGCGTTCGACGGTCTCAACCGCAGTGTCGATGTGTACATCAGCAAACTGCGTGGCAAGCTTAACGACAATCCGCGCGAACCGGTGTGCATCAAGACCATCTGGGGCAAGGGCTACCTGTTCAACCCGTTCGCGTGGGAGGCTTAGATGCTGCGGCTCTATATCCGCCTGTACATCATCCTGGCGCTGGGCCTGGCGGGGGCGATCTGGCTGGTCAACTACACCTTCGACGAGCTGCTGCCCGAAGCCAATGAAACCTATAACCGCGAAGCCTTGCGCGGGCCGGCCTATGGTTTGGTCGAGCAGTTGCGGCCCTTGCGGGGTGACGCCCGTCAGGCACGCCTGGCCGAGCTGCAACCCCATTACGGCCTGCACCTCAAGCTGGTGCAGCGCGATGAACTGGCGCTGGATCAGCGTGAGCAACAGTTGCTGGCGGCCGGGCAGTTGGTGGTGCGGGGCGACTTCATGGAGTTCATCGCCAATATCGACGGCGGCCCGCAATTGCTCAATATCAAGCTGCCCGACGAGCCGAAATGGCTGTACTTGTGGGCCTACAGCCTGCTGGGGCTGAGCCTGGCGATCGTGCTGTATTTCTGGGTGCGCCCGCACTGGCGCGACCTGGAGCATATACGCCTGGCGGCCCAGCGTTTCGGCGATAACGATCTCAGTTCGCGCATCCTGCTGCCACGCCGTTCCACCGTGCGCGAGCTGGCCGGGCACTTCAACCAGATGGCTGAGCGTATCGAAAGCCTGATCGCCAACCAGCGTGAACTCACCAACGCCGTGTCCCACGAACTGCGCACGCCAATTGCGCGGCTGTCGTTCGAACTCGACCAGCTCAAACAACAGACCGATCCACGCCAGCGCGGCGAATTGATCACCGACATGTATGCCGACCTTGGCGAGTTGGAAGAAATGGTCTCCGAACTGCTCACCTACGCCAGCCTGGAGCGTGGTGCCACCCAAGTCACCCGCGAAAGCATCGAGGCCCACAGCTGGCTCGACAGCGTGATCGGCAGCGTGGCGCTGGAGGCTGAAGCGGCGGGCATCCAACTGTCGTTGCGCACGTGCGAGGTAGACTTTATCCAGATTGAGCCGCGCTTTATGGCGCGCGCGGTAATCAACCTGTTGCGCAACGCCATCCGTTACGCCGAACGCCGTGTGGAAGTGTCTCTGGTCAAGTTCGGCAGCGGCTACGAAGTGCGGGTGTGTGACGACGGCCCCGGGGTACCGGAAGAAGGCCGCTCGAAGATCTTCCAGCCCTTCATGCGCCTGGACGCCAGCCGCGACCGCCGCACTGGCGGCTTCGGCCTTGGCCTCGCGTTGGTGCAGCGGGTGTCGCAATGGCACGGTGGCCAGGTGCAGGTGCTGGACTCGGAATGGGGCGGCGCCTCATTCCGAATGACGTGGGCGTATGCCGAATAAGGGGGCAGCCGGGATTATTGTGGTGAGCCGGCCTGTTGTGGTGAGCGGGCTTGCCCCGCGCTGGGTGGCGCAGCCACCCCAATAAAACCACCGCATTTTTTCAGACAAAATGCGGGGTCTGGTTTTGGCGCTGCTCCGCAGCCCCGCGCGGGCAAGCCCGCTCACCACAGTTAACGACCTGTTAGAAGCTGTATTCCAGCACCCCCATCACCGACGTCTGCAACCGCCGCTCCACAATCGGGCTCTTGCCCGCTTCATCCGCCAGGTACTGCACATCCAGCAAGGTCGAGAACTGGGTGTGCTCGCTGATCGGCAGGCTCCACACCAAGTTCATGCCATTACTGATATTGCCCGCACCGGCTTTATAGGCTTTGAAGCGGCTGCGGGCGGCTTGGCCGGTGGTCACGCCGTACCAGGTCTGCAAGTAGTCACGGTCACCGAAATGGCTGCTGAGGCTGGCGTCGACGGAGCCGAAACGACCTTCATACAGGTTGGTGCCCAGACTCAATTCCAAGTGGGTGAACGCCTTGCCGCTGTCCTTGTGATCATCTTCCTTGAGGGCATGTTCCAGCGTGGCACCCATAATCACGCCGCCCAGGTTGTAGCTGGCACTCACACCCAGCTGCGGGCGTGACTTGATCTCGCCCATACCCTTGAGGCGCTTGGAGCCGAGGTGCATGGACTCGCTTTTGTCCTTGCGCGAAGCGCTGGCACCGACGTAGGCACTGAAGCTCAAGGCATTGCCTTCGTAGCCCCAGCCGAGGCCCTTGTCGGTGTCGAGGAAAATCCCCCAAGGGCTGACGATGGCACCGCCGAACACTGGGGCGGTCATGCGTTCATCGCTGCCGCTGTAGCGCGGAAGATTGGCCACACCGGCCTTGAGGCTGTAGGTCCAGTCCTCGGCCAGTGCGCTGTTGGCGCCCGCGAGTAAACACAGTGAGGTAATGGACAGACAGAGGTTTTTCGGGCTCATCAGGGTTTTCATGTCGGTTAGAAACTCAAGGGTGGATGGGTACGTTTGAAGGAGTAGCCCGACGCGCTCAGGCCGTTGATCTGGCGGCTCACGGTGTCACCCAGGCCATAGCCGTTGCCGGCCAGTACGGCGTGGGCGTTGTCCACGGGCAGCAGGATGTAGTCGGTCAGCGGTTCGTCGTGCAGTTGGCCGCGAATCACCAGAAAGCCTTCTTCGAGGCGCACGCTGATGCCGCTCAATGGCGCGTCGGGTTCGTGGGTGTTGAGTACTTGGTAGGTGCCGACGGTGTCGGCCCAGGCCAAAGGCAGCGGCGGCGGGTCGATGCGTTCGCCAATGGCGATGCGCTGGCCGTGGCTGCGCGCGGTGAGCATCTGCCGGCCTTGCACGGTGATGACGTCGAGTTGGACCTGGCCTAGCTCACCGAGATCCTTGAGCCAGAAACCGAAGACTTTCTTCTGGGCGCGCAGCCAGCCGTGATCGTCGCGCAATAGTTCGAAGTTGAAACCGGCCAGTTCGCCAAGCAGCCGCTGGTCATCATCTTTGATCCGGAACACGCCCCAGGCGGTGGCGTAGAACCCGGCCAGGCGCTTGCGGTCGATGGCGGCTGGCACCTGGCGCAGCTTGAGTCCGTGGCGGGGTGCCTGGCAGTCTTCGCTGCAGACCTGCTCGCCGGTTTGCGCCTGGAGCATCAGGCGCAGGGTGTCGGTTGCCAGTGTGGCGACCAGATCTTCGGCATTGCTGTCGTTGGCCATGATGATCACGGCCAGTTGATGGTCCGGCAGCAGGGTCAGCTGTGCGGCGAAATCATCGCCACCACCACTGTGCTGGTAGGTGCGCACCCCTGGGCCGATCGGCTCGTCACCGCAGGGCGCCAGAAACCACGCCAGGCCGATCTGGCAATCGAAGTCCAGGGCGTTGCCGGTATTTTGCTGGGTGAACATTTCATCGATGGAGCGGCTGGTCATTACCCGGTTGCCCTTGTAGAGGCCTTCGGCAAACAGCATCTGCACGTAATGGCTGAGGTCCCTGGAGCTGGCCCACAAACCGCCGGCGGCGATGTCGCGCAGTTGCGCATCGGTGCTGGCGACGCCTTCCTGATAGCCCTGGGCGCGATAGCCGATTTGCGCAGCCGTCCCGACAAAGCTCGCGTGGTCCATCTCCAGCGGTTTGAGCAGGCTGTGTTGCAGCTGGGCTTCAAACTCCTTGCCGCTGCTGCGCTCGATGGCAGCGCCCACCAGCGCATAACCCAGGTTGGAATAGGCCACTTGCGTACCGGGCGGTGTGCTCAACCAGACGCCGGACAGGCGCATTGGCATCTGCCCCATGGCGTAGTTGTTGCGCAGGTCACGCAGGTGTTCACTGGGCAAGCCGGACTGATGGCTGAGCAGGCGACGCAAGGTGATGTCGCGGTCGGCGGCCTGCTGGTCGGTATGGAAGCGCGAGCGCACATAGAACTCGCGCAGGGTCTGCTGGATCGGTGCATCCAGCGCCAGTCGCTGTTGTTCAACCAGTTGCAGGGCCGCGCTGGCGGTGAGCAGTTTGGAGATCGCACCGGCCCGGAAGGCGGTGTTCGGCGTCACTGGCAAGCCCTTGGTTTTGTCGGCCATGCCGAACCCGCGAGTCCAGATCAACTCCTGGCCGTTGACCAGTGCAATCGACAAGCCGGGCACATTGGCCTGGGCCATGTCGCGGGGAATCCGGGTTTGCAGGTAGCGGATGATCGCGCTGTAGTCGCCCTTGGGAATCGGCGGCGGGGCAGGTGACTGCCCCTGGCAGCCAATGCTGCCCAACAGGCAACCGAGCAACGGAAGACCGCGCAATGTGCGAAGCATGACGAGCACCCGACAGGTGGTTTGGATGCTCGAATGCTAGGGCTGCGGCGCCCGAGGGTCTTTGACAGCTTTGTCGAGAAACTGTCAAAGACTGTTAACGGGCCACGCCGTGACGCTCATGCCATTGAGCGATCGACTCTTCGGGGTACTCATCGAACTGCAGGTCGCCCTTGCGTAGCGTGACCTCTACCCAGGGCGCCTTGGACCCCAGCATCAAGTGCGTATGCTCCGGTGGCACCGGCAATGGCGTATCGACGGCCGAGGCAAACGGATGGATCAGCTCCGGCCATTCCGGGCTGAACAGCCACAACGCGCTGCCGCATTGCGAGCAGAAATGCCGCTCGGCCGTACTCGCATGGGCGCGGCTGGCGCCTTCGGACTTGAGCTTGGCGTGGTAGACCGAAATGAATTTGCGCCCGCGCACCTTCAGGCTCTGGGTGTCGCCGGCCAGGTTGATCGCATAGCCGCCACCGCCCTGGGTCTTGCGGCAGATCGAGCAATAGCAACGCTGATAAGGGTAGGGATGGGCACTGGCAAGGCTGAACGTGACGGCGCCGCAATGGCAGGATCCTTCAAGCTGCATGGGCTGACTCCTTTGGCAAGGTGACTGTTCAGCTTAGGCGCTTTGCGGCATCAACGTGGCAATCAGCGCACGAATGGTGCCGGGCAACGCTTCCAGCTCCCGCACCAGGATGCTGCGCTCGCGGATCGCCCAGGGCTCATCCAGTTTTACGGCGACCAATTGCATGGTGCGGCTGTGTCGCACGGCGGCCGACTCCGGAATGATGCCGATCCCCACACCGGCCTCGACCATCCGGCAGATCGCCTCGAAACTCGACACCTGGATACGCAGCGAGAGATGTTTGCCCAGCCGCTCGACGTGTTCGCGCAGGAAGCTCAACAAGGTACTGCCTTCGTGCAGGCCGATATGCTGGTAGGCGAGGGTCTGTTCCAGTGTGACTGAGGGTTGGTCCGCCAGTGGATGGCCGACCGGCACCATCAGCACCAACTCATCGGTGCTGAAATGCAGCACCTGCAAACCTGCCGCTTCCACGGGGCCGGCGATGATGCCCATGTCGCTGGTGCCATCGAGCACGCCGCGCACGATGTCGCGGGACAGGCGTTCCTGCAGGTCGACGGTCACGCCGGGGCGCTGTGACAGAAAACCTGCCAGCACTTCGGGTAGGAATTCGGTGACGGCCGTGGTGTTGGCAAAGATGCGGATATGCCCGGCGGAATCCACGCCGTATTGGGTGAATTCGCTCTTGAGGTAGTCCACCTGGCGCATGATCAGCCGCGCATGGTGCAGCAAGCGTTCGCCCGCCGGGGTGATCTCCACGCCACGGCTGTCGCGGTAGAGCAGGCGGGTGTCGAGTTGGCCTTCCAGGGCTTTGATCCTTGCGCTGGCGGCAGCCGGCGAGAGGAACGCACGCTTGGCGCCCTGGGTCAGGCTGGGGGATTCGGCGATATGGATAAACAGGCGCAGGTCGGCCAGATCGAAGTGCATGCAAGGCTCCCGGTACAGGATGGCGGCGTTCAGCATAACCGAACGCCGGTTTATTGAAATGCAAATTCTCAGAACGGCGATAGGCTTGCATGATCCGGGGCAGACACTCACTGCCCGAGGACCTGCACCCGATGAGCGCCACCGATTGGATCGGCCGAAGCGAAACCGCCCACGACCACCTTAGCCATAACCTGCTCAAGCGTATCGCCGCTACGTTCGGTGAAGAAGTGCCCGAAGACGGCGCGGACATCCCGCCGTTGTGGCAGTGGTGTTTCTTCCAGGACCCGTTGCCGGAAACTGCGTTGGGCAGCGACGGTCACCCGGCCCGTGGCGGGTTCTTGCCGCCGGCCGACAACCGCAATCGCATGTGGGCCGGTGGGCGCATCGAGTTCCTGCAGGCACTGCGCGCCGGTGAGGCGGCGACGCGCGTGTCGACCATTACCCAGGTCGAAGAAAAAACCGGTCGCACCGGTTCGCTGCTGTTTGTCACCGTGCGCCACGACTATTCCCAGGACGGCTGCCTGGCGATCCGCGAGGAACAGGACATCGTCTACCGCGAACCCACGCCGCCCAAATCCGGCAGCGGTGACGCGCTGGAGCAGGGTGAATGGTCTGAAACCGTCGATCCCACGCCCACCCTGCTGTTTCGCTACAGCGCAGTGACCTTCAACGGTCACCGCATTCACTACGACTACCCCTATGTCACCGGCACCGAAGGTTACTCAGGCCTGGTGGTGCATGGGCCGCTGATCGCCACCCTGAGCCTGCGCGCATTCTGCCGCGCCAACCCTGGCGCAACCTTGCGCCGTTTTGCCTATCGCGGCGTGCGCCCGTTGATTGCGCCGCAGCCGTTTGAAGTGGGCGGCCGCGTGACCGAAGCCGGTGTGGCACAGCTGTGGGCCGGCAACGTCGATGGCCTGGCGCAGCAAGCCAGCGTGCATTTCGAATAATCCAAGAACAACAGGCGGAGAGCCGTTAATGAACCCGAATGACAATGAAGAACTCAATGCCATCCGCGAAGGCGTGCGCGCCTTGTGCGCTGAATTCGATGCCGCTTACTGGCGCAGGATTGACGAGGAAAAGGGTTTCCCCGAAGCCTTCGTCAAGGCGCTGACCGACGCTGGCTGGCTGTCGGCGATGATCCCCGAAGAATACGGCGGCTCCGGACTGGGCCTGGCTGAAGCCTCAGTGATCCTTGAAGAAGTGAATCGCTGCGGCGGCAACTCCGGCACCGTACATGGCCAGATGTACAACATGTTCACCTTGCTGCGGCACGGCAGCGACGCACAGAAACGCTTCTACCTGCCCAAGCTCGCCAGCGGCGAATTGCGCCTGCAATCCATGGGCGTGACCGAGCCCACCACTGGCACCGACACCACCAAGATCAAGACCACGGCGATCAAGCGTGGCGACAAGTATGTGATCAACGGCCAGAAGGTGTGGATCTCGCGGGTCCAGCATTCCGATCTGATGATCCTGCTGGCGCGCACCACGCCCTTGGCCGAGGTGAAGAAAAACTCCGAGGGCATGTCGATTTTTCTGGTGGATCTGCGCGAAGCCATCGGCAACGGCCTGACCGTGCAGCCCATCGCCAATATGGTCAACCACGAAACCAACGAGCTGTTCTTCGACAACCTGGAGTTGCCGCTGGACAGCCTCCTTGGTGAAGAGGGCAAGGGCTTTAAGTACATCCTCGACGGCCTCAACGCCGAGCGCACGCTGATCGCCGCCGAATGCATCGGTGATGGCCGCTGGTTTATCGAAAAGGCCAGCGCCTATGCGCGTGATCGCGTGGTGTTTGGCCGGCCCATCGGGCAGAACCAAGGCGTGCAGTTCCCGATTGCTGAAGCGCATATCGAGATCGAGGCGGCCGACTTGATGCGTTGGCGCGCCTGTGAGGAATACGACAGCGGCGCCAATGCCGGGGCCAGTGCCAACATGGCCAAGTACCTCGCGGCCAAGGCGTCCTGGGAGGCGGCCAACGCCTGCCTGCAAACCCACGGCGGTTTCGGGTTTGCCTGCGAATACGATGTGGAGCGCAAATTCCGCGAGACGCGCCTGTACCAGGTGGCGCCGATCTCCACCAACTTGATCCTGTCCTACGTGGCCGAGCATTTGCTCGAACTGCCACGCAGCTTCTGAGGGCCTGACCATGAGCCATACCCAAGCTTTGTGTCGGTTCCTGGCCGAACTGGATTACGCGCAACTGCCGGAAGACGTCCTCGCGCGCACCGAAGATTTGTACCTGGACTGGTTGGCCTCGGCACTGGCGAGCCAGAGCGCGCACCCAATTGCGTTGTTCGAGCGTTACGCGCAGAAAATGGGCCCGAGCAGCGGCCCGGCGCAGGTGATCGTCAATGGCGGCAGCACCAGCGCGTATTTCGCCGCGCTGGTCAACGCGGCTTCATCCCATCTGGTAGAGCAGGACGATCTGCACAACAGCTCCGTCCTGCACCCGGCGACCGTGGTGTTTCCGGCCGCGCTGGCGGCGGCCCAGGACCTCGGCAAATCCGGTCGCGATTTGCTGCTGGCCTCGGTGGCCGGTTATGAAGCGGGTATCCGCATCGGCGAATTCATGGGCCGTTCCCACTACCGCATCTTCCACACCACGGCCACCGTCGGCACGTTGGCGGCGGCGGTAGCCGTAGGCAAGTTGCTGGATTTCAGCGAAGAACAATTCATCAACCTGCTCGGCAGCGCGGGTACCCAGGCGGCCGGCTTGTGGGAGTTCCTGCGTGATGCCGCTGATTCCAAGCAACTGCACACGGCGAAAGCCGCAGCGGACGGCTTGCTCGCCGCTTACCTGACGGCGGATGGGCTGACCGGTGCGCGCAATATTCTTGAAGGCGATCAAGGTCTGGCTGCCGGTATGTCCAGTGATGCCGAGCCGGCCAAATTGTCCGCCGATCTCGGCAGTCGCTGGGCGTTGCTGGAAACCTCGTTCAAGTTCCACGCCTCATGCCGCCATACCCATCCGGCCGCCGATGCGCTGTTGCATTTGATGCAGCGCGAAGGCCTGCAGGCCGAACAGATCGCCCACGTGGAAACCCGGGTGCACCAGGGCGCCATCGATGTATTGGGCCGCGTGAAAGTACCGACCAGCGTGCACCAGGCCAAGTTCTCCATGGGCACCGTGCTCGGCCTGATTGCCGTGCATGGCAAGGCCGGTCTTACGGAGTTCCATGAGCTGGCGTTGACCGATCCAGCGGTCTCGGCGTTTCGCGACAAGGTCAGCATGACCCTCGACGCCGAAGTCGACCGCGCTTACCCGCAGCGCTGGCTCGGTCGCGTTACCGTCACCACGCTGGATGGCCGCACGCTGCACGGCGCCATCGACGAGCCCAAGGGCGATCCGGGTAACACCCTGAGCCGTGCGGAGCTGGCCGATAAATTCCAGCGCCTCAGCCAATTCAGCAACGCCCGCACACCGGCCCAGGCCAATGCCCTGATCGACAAGGTCTGGGACCTGCGCAACGCCGTATCCATGGCCGACTGGCTTTGAGGAACTGTCATGACTAACCCAAGACCGCTGGACGGCATCACCGTTGTCAGCCTGGAACACGCGATTGCCGCGCCGTTCTGCACCCGTCAACTGGCCGACCTGGGCGCTCGCGTGATCAAGGTCGAGCGCCCCGGTGCCGGCGATTTTGCCCGTGGCTACGACGAGCGCGTGCGCGGCCTGGCTTCACACTTCGTGTGGACCAACCGCTCCAAGGAAAGCCTGACCCTGGACCTCAAGCAGGACGAGGCCGGCGATATTCTCGACGCCCTGCTGGCTGACGCCGATGTACTGGTGCAGAACCTGGCGCCCGGCGCCGCCGCGCGCATGGGCCTGTCGTTCGAGGCATTGCATGCGCGCTTTCCGCGCCTGATCGTCTGCGATATTTCTGGCTACGGCGAAGGTGGACCGTATGAAAAGAAAAAGGCCTACGACCTGCTGATCCAGAGCGAAGGTGGCTTTCTGTCGGTGACCGGTGGCCCCGGTGAAGACCAGATGGCCAAGGCCGGTTGCTCCATCGCCGATATCTCGGCGGGCATGTACGCCTACAGCGGCATCCTCTCGGCGCTGCTGCTGCGCGGCAAGACGGGAAAGGGCAGCCGCATCGACGTGAGCATGCTGGAAAGCCTGGTGGAATGGATGGGCTACCCGATGTACTACGCGTTCGACGGTGCACCGCAGCCACCGCGTGCCGGGGCAGCGCATTCGACGATCTATCCCTATGGACCGTTTCCCACCGGCGACGGCGGCACCGTGATGCTCGGCCTACAAAATGAGCGCGAATGGGCGGCGTTCTGCGACAAGGTGTTGCTCACCCCGGCATTGGCGACCGACGAGCGTTTCTCCGCCAACTTCAAGCGCTCGGCCAATCGCGACGTGCTGCGCCAGATCATCGTCGACAGCTTCACGCAGTTGGATGCGGAGGCGGTGATCCTGCGCCTGGAAGACGCGCAGATCGCCAGCGCCCGGGTCAACGATATGCAAGGCGTGTGGGACCACCCGCAACTCAAGGCCCGCGACAGCTGGCGCGAAGTCGATAGCCCGGCGGGGCCGTTGCCGTCGCTGCTGCCACCGGGACGCAATGCCGCGTTTACCCCGCGCATGGACGCCGTGCCCGCGTTGGGGCAGCACAGCCAAGCCATTCTCGACCAGCTCGGTTTCAGCGCCGACGCCATCGAAACCCTGAAAACCCGCGGCGTCATCTGACCCCGCGCCCCGTTGTAGGCGCCGGCTTGCCGGCGATGGCGGCCTTGAGCATGCACTGATTTCAAGGGCCTCATCACTGGCAAGCCAGCTTCTACATCGGGCGTGACAATAAGGAATTGTGTGATGCCAAACCCTCTTGTGCGCTCTGCGTTGTTTGTACCCGGTAGCCGACCGGAGCGATTTTCCAAAGCCTTGGCCAGCGGTGCCGACGCGGTGATCGTGGATTTCGAGGATGCGGTGGAAGAGCCGCTCAAGCGCCAGGCGCGGGATAACCTTGGGGCGTTTTTGACGGCCAATCCCGCCGCCCAGGTGTGGGTGCGGATCAACGCGCCGGAACATGCCGAGCATTTTGAGGATGTGGCGTTCTGCAAGGCGCATCCGAATGTGGCGGGTGTCCTGTTGCCGAAGGTCGAAAGCGCAGCCCAGGTCGCCGTAGTGGCGGCCACCGGCAAACTCATCTGGCCGATCATCGAGAGTGCGCGGGGTTTGCTGGCGGTGGCCGAGATCGCCCATGCACCGCAGGTGGAGCGCCTGTCATTCGGCGGGTTGGACCTGGCGCTGGACTTGAACCTGAGCAGCAATTCTGCGGCCGCCCAGTTCGCCCTGGACCAGGCGCGCCTGGCGCTGATCGTGCATTCCCGTGCCGCCGGCCTGGTCGCACCGCTGGATGGCGTGCACCCGGCCATCCATGACCCTGAAGGCCTGCGCCGCTCGATCCGGCATGCCTATGAGATGGGGTTTGCCGGGGCGCTGTGTATCCACCCCAAGCAGGTGGCCGTGATTCACCAGGCGCTGGCGCCAAGCGCCGAAGACCTGGCCTGGGCCCAGCGCGTGGTGGATGCCGGCGCCCATGGGGCAGGGGCCTATCAGATCGATGGGCAGATGGTGGATGCGCCGGTGTTGCTGCGCGCGCAACGACTGTTGGCGGCTCAGATCTAGCGTTCGTCCAGACCGAACGCAGGTATCAAAAAATCGAAATTCACTACACGCGTGACATCAGGCACCTTGCCCTACAACACAACAATAAGAAGGTGATTTCCCATGCTCAAGCTTTCCCGGGCGCTGCTGTGCGCCGCCACCTTGTTTGCCGCGGGCCTGGCCCAGGCGGCAGAACCGATTGTCATCAAGTTCGCCCACGTGGTCGCCGAAAACACCCCCAAGGGCCAGGGCGCGCTGCTGTTCAAGAAACTCGCCGAAGAACGCCTGCCCGGTAAGGTCAAGGTCGAGGTGTATCCGAACTCGTCGCTGTTCGGCGACGGCAAGGAAATGGAAGCGCTGCTGCTGGGCGATGTACAGATGCTGGCGCCGTCCCTGGCCAAGTTCGAGCAGTACACCAAGCAAGTGCAGATCTACGACCTGCCGTTCCTGTTCAACGACCTGGCCGCCGTCGACCGTTTCCAGGCCGCCCAGGGCAAGGAACTGCTGACCTCCATGCAGGACAAGAACATCCTCGGCCTGGCCTATTGGCACAACGGTCTCAAGCAACTCTCGTCGAACAAGGCGCTGCATGAGCCCAAGGACGCCCGTGGCCTGAAATTCCGTGTGCAGGCTTCAAGCGTGTTGGAAGAGCAGTTCAAGGCGATCCGCGCCAACCCGCGCAAGATGAGTTTTGCCGAGGTGTATCAGGGCCTGCAGACCGGCACCGTGAATGGCACCGAGAACACTTGGTCGAACTATGAAAGCCAGAAGGTCAACGAGGTGCAGAAATACTTCACCGAGTCCAACCATGGCCTGATCGACTACATGGTGATCACCAACGCCAAGTTCTGGAACGGCCTGCCACCGGACATCCGCAGCACGCTGGAGCAGATCATGGTCGAGGTTACCGTCGAGGTGAACAAGCAGGCCGAAGCGCTGAACCAGTCAGCCAAGCAGAAGATCGTCGATTCCAAGACCAGCGAAATCATCGAACTGACCCCGGAGCAACGCCAGTTGTGGCGCGAAGCCATGCGCCCGGTGTGGCAGAAGTTCGAGGGTGAGATCGGGGCTGACCTGATCAAGGCCGCCGACGCGTCCAACCAGTGATCGATTGCTGAAACAAACCCGACTCCTGTGGGAGCGGGCTTGCCCGCGATGGCACCGCCTCGGTGTTCCTTAAAGACCGAGTCGCCCGCATCGCAGGCAAGCCAGCTCCCACATTGATCCGGTTTCGTCAGTGACTTGTTGTGAATACCCCCGTCCAGTTTCGCGAGGTTTTGCCATGCAAACGCTAAGGCGCGTCTGGGAGCACCTGGAGGAAGGTTTTATCGCCTTCCTGCTGGCCGCCATGACCCTGGTGACATTCGTCTACGTCATGCTCAACAACATCTACACGCTGTTTTTTGCCCTGGCCGACAAGTGGGCCTTCAGCAGCAACTTCTTCAATGCCCTGGGTGACCACACCATGACCTGGGCCCAGGACATGACCTGGAGCGTGGCGCTGACCAAGGCCATGTTCGGCTGGCTGATCTTCTTCGGTATTTCCTATGGCGTGCGCACTGCGGGCCACCTTGGCGTGGACGCACTGGTGAAGTTGACCAGGCGCCCGGTGCAACGCGTGCTCGGCATGCTCGCCTGCCTGTGCTGCCTGGCCTACGCCGGGCTGTTCATGGTCGCCAGCTACAAGTGGGTGAGCGCCGTGATGGGCGCGCATATCGGCGCCGAGGACCTCGATCAGTACGGCATTGATGTGGGCGATATCGTGATCATCGTGCCCATCGGTTTTGCCATGGTGTTCATCCGCTACCTGGAAATTTTCTACCGCATCTTTACCCACCGTCAGGTCGGGTTGGGGCTGGCCGATGAGGCTGGTGAGGCCAGCAAGTTGGCCGGCAGCCATGAGGAGCGTCACTGATGGCCGTGCTCTGTCTATTCCTGTTGTTGTTCGTGTTCATGTTCCTCGGCGTGCCCATCGCGATTTCCCTGGGCCTGTCCGGCGCCGTGTCGATCCTGATGTTCAGCCAGGACTCGGTGAGCTCCCTGGCGATCAAGCTGTTCGAGACCTCCGACGCCTATACCTTCCTGGCGATTCCGTTCTTCCTGCTCTCCGGTGCGTTCATGACCACCGGCGGCGTGGCGCAACGCCTGATCGACTTTGCCAACGCCTGTGTCGGCCACATCCGTGGTGGCCTGGCGATTGCGGCGGTGCTGGCGTGCATGTTGTTTGCCGCGCTGTCCGGTTCGTCTCCGGCAACGGTGGCGGCGGTGGGCTCGATTGCCGTGGCGGGCATGGTGCGTTCCGGTTACCCGAAGGAGTTTGGCGCCGGGATCATCTGTAACGCCGGCACCTTGGGCATCCTGATTCCGCCGTCGATTGTGATGGTGGTGTATTCGGCGGCCACTGAAACCTCGGTCGGCAAGCTGTTCATGGCCGGCGTGATTCCAGGGTTGCTGCTGGGCCTGATGCTGATGATCGCGATCTACATTGTTGCGCGCATCAAGAAGCTGCCGGCCCAGCCACGTGCGACCTTGCGCGAGTGGCTGACCTGCGCGCGCCGTGCCTTTTGGGGCCTGTTGCTGCTGGTGATCATCCTCGGCGGCATCTACAGCGGCATGTTCACCCCGACCGAAGCCGCGGCGGTGGCGGCGGTGTACTCGGCGTTTGTCGCGCTGTTCGTCTACAAAGATATGAAGCTGCGCGATTGCCCCAAGGTGCTGCTGGAGTCCGGGCGCCTGGCGATCATGCTGATGTTCATCATCGCTAATGCCATGCTCTTTGCCCATGTGCTGACCACCGAACAGATTCCCCAGGAAATCACTGCGTGGGTGCTGTCTGAAGGTCTGACGCCGATTGGCTTTTTGATCATGGTCAACGTGGTGTTGCTGATTGCCGGCAGTTTCATGGAGCCGTCAGCCATTGTGCTGATCCTGGCGCCAATCTTCTTCCCGATTGCCATGAAGCTGGGCATCGACCCGATTCACCTGGGCATCGTGATGGTGGTGAACATGGAGATTGGCCTGGTTCACCCGCCGGTGGGGTTGAACCTGTTTGTGACCTCGGCGGTGACCGGGCTGACCCTGGGGCAGACTATCCGGGCGGCGTTGCCGTGGCTGATGATCTTGTTGGTGTTCCTGATCATGGTCACGTACCTGCCGTTTATCTCCCTGGCGTTACCGCACTGGCTCGGTATGTAGTCGCCCCCCTGTAGGAGCCGGCTTGCCGGCGATGAGGCCCTTGAATTCGGTACAGCAATCAAGGACGCCATCGCCGGCAAGCCGGCTCCTGCAAAGGGCGCTGGGTCCTTTAATGGTCCAGCGAACTCAAGATCGCATGGGCCACTTTCACTCGCTCCCCGTTCGGGTAGTTCTTGTTTGCCAGGATCACCACCCCCATCCCCTTGCTTGGCACATACGCCACGTACGCACCGAACCCATTGGTCGAGCCGGTTTTGTTCACCAGCGTGTCGGCGCGCGGCGCTTGTGGCGGGGTCAGCCAGTTCACCGGATGCGGTTCCATCGCCATTTTTGTCGAGTTGCCCTCCACCAGGGCGTCCAGCTTGATCGGGTAAGGGTACATCTCCCAGCCCAGCCCCTGGGTCATGCCCTCGACAGTGTAGTAGCCGGTGTGTGTGGTGGTGATGGCTTGTTGCAGCACTGGGTCCAGTGTCGCCGGGCGCATATTGACCTCTACGTAATGCAACAGGTCCGAAGCGCTGGTCTTGATGCCATAGGCCTCGCTGTCCATCGCGCCGGGGCCGACTCGCACGGGTTGTCCGTCCTTGCCATAGCCCTGGGCGTACAGGTTCATCTGGCTCTTGGGAACAGTGACGAAGGTGTGCTTGAGCCCCAGTTTCGCAAGCAGGGTTTTCTCCATCAGTTGATCAAACGGCTGCTTCAGGCTCTGCGCCGCCAGGTAGCCGAACAGGCCCAGGCTCGGGTTGGAATACAGGCGTTGGGTACCCGGGGCGAAGTCGGGTTTCCACTGCTGGAAGTAGCTGATCATGTGCTGGGTGTTGTCCGCCGCGCGGGGAAATTGCAGCGGCAGGCCACCGGCGGTGTAGGTGCCCAGGTTGAGTAGGCTGATGTGGTCGAACTTGCCGCCGCGCAACGCTGGCAGGTACTGGCTGGCCGGGTCGGTGAGGGTCAGTTTGCCGCTCGCCACGGCATAGCCGGTGAGGGTGGCGGTGAAGGTCTTGCTGACCGAGCCGATTTCAAACAGGGTGTTCTCACTGACAGGCTGTTTGGCGTCTTTACTGGCAACGCCGTAGTTAAAGTATTGCGCCTTGCCGTCCTTGACGACACCGACAACGAGACCTGGAATAGACTGTTGCTGCATCAGCGGCTTGACGCTGGCGTCCACCACGGCGCGCAGGTCGTCGGCGGCCAGGCAGTGGCCGGTGGCGAGAAATAACGCCAGGGCGCCCAAGTTACGCACTCCGGACAGGGAGAGTTGAGGCATGATATCGCTTCCATGAGAGTGATCGATTGAATGAAGAGCCTGCGCGGGCGTGGCCAATGTAGGCAGTTCGCGGGCGTTGGGCAAACGATGATATCTCGCACCTGCCATTAGATTAATTGGGGTCAAGCATGCTGCGCTCCCATCTTCCCCTCAATGCCCTGCGTGCCTTTGAAGCCTCGGCCCGGCATTTGAGTTTTACCCGCGCCGCCATCGAGTTATGCGTGACCCAGGCGGCGGTCAGCCATCAAGTCAAAAGCCTGGAAACGCAGTTGAACGTGACCTTGTTCAAGCGCCTGCCCCGTGGCCTGATGCTCACCAGCGAAGGCGAAACCCTGTTGCCGGTGGTGCGCGACTCGTTTGACCGCATCGCCCAGACCTTGAGCCAATTCCAAGGCGGGCATTACCGCGAAGTGCTCACGGTGGGCGCGGTCGGCACCTTTGCTGTGGGCTGGTTGCTGCCACGGCTGCCCGAGTTTCAGGCGCGTTACCCGTTTATCGACCTGCGCCTGTCCACCCACAACAACCGTGTCGACGTGGCGGCCGAAGGCCTGGATTATGCCATCCGCTTCGGCGCGGGTGCCTGGCACGGCACCGACGCCTGTGAGCTACTGGCAGCGCCTCTCACCGTACTCTGCGTGCCGCCATTGGCCGAGCAACTGCACGCACCGGAAGACTTGCTCAAACACACCTTGCTGCGCTCCTATCGCACCGATGAATGGAACCTGTGGTTTCAGGCCGCCGGTCTACCCGCTGATACTTTAGTGCCGCGCAGCATCGTGTTCGATTCTTCGTTGGCGATGATGGAAGCCGCCTTGCAAGGCATCGGAGTGGCACTGGCGCCGGCGATGATGTTTTCGCGGCAACTGGAGAGCGACGTGATCCGCCAGCCCTTCAACGTCGGCATCAGCACGGGCAGCTATTGGTTGACGCGTTTGCAGTCGCGCGCTGAAACGCCAGCGATGCTGGCGTTTAAAAGGTGGATGTGTGAAAGCGTAAACGCTTAAACCAGGTACTTGTTGAACCAACCCAACGTTCTTTCCCACGCCAGATTCGCCGCCGCCTCGTCATAGCGTGGCGTCGAATCATTATGGAAGCCGTGGTTGGCGCCCTTGTAGATATACGCCTCATACGTGGTGCCGGCTGCCTTCAGCGCCTGCTCATACGCCGGCCAACCCTCGTTGATCCGCGTATCCAGCTCACCGAAATGCAACATGATCGGCGCCTTGATCCGTGGCACGTCCTTGGCTTGCGGCTGGCGCCCATAAAACGACACGGCCGCGCCTAGTTCCGGGTAGGCCACCGCTGCCGCGTTGGTCACGCCGCCGCCATAACAGAAGCCGGTAATCCCGACCTTGCCCGTGCTGCTGTCGTGGTGCATCAGCCATTCGATGGCGGCGAAGAAGTCGTTCATCAGCTTGGTCGGGTCGACGGTCTGTTGCAGGGCCACGCCTTTTTCATCGTTGCCGGGGTAACCGCCCACCGAGGTCAGGCCATCCGGGGCCAGGGCGATGAAGCCGGCCTTGGCCAGGCGCCGGGCGACGTCTTCGATGTAGGGGTTGAGGCCGCGGTTTTCGTGGACCACCACCACCGCTGGCAGCTTGCCCGTGGCTTTGGCTGGGCGCACCAGATAGCCGCGCACCGTGCCGTTACCTTTGGGCGAGGGGTAGGTGATGTAGTCGGCGACGATGTCCGGGTCGGTGAATTTCACTTGTTCGGCCAGCGCGTAGTTGGGGCTCAGGGCCGCCAGCAAGGCCGAAGCGGTGAGGCCGCCAAAGGTGAACAGCGCAGCGCGGTCGAGAAATTCGCGGCGGTTGATCTTGCCGTGGGCATAGCCGTCGTAGAGTTCCAGCAGTTCGGGGGCAAAGTCTTTCGCGGTCAGACGAGTCATCGGTGCATCCTCGATTAGCGGTGGCGGTCAATGTAGCCCAGGATCAGCCCTCGCGACCATGGGCGACGGCGGCCAATTGACCGGTGTCGACGCGCACGAAGATCGAATCGCCGATGGCGGTCAGTACGTCACCGGCGTACACCTCGCAGATCACGTGGGTCTTGCGTCCCACGTCACCGTCGACTCGCGCGCGCAGGGTGAGGGTGATGCCCATGGGCGTCGGCTTGATGAATTTGATCCCCAGGTTGCCGGTGACGCAGTCGATGCGCGGCAGACTGCCGGGTTCGCGCCCTTCGGCGCGGTAGTGGTAGGCCATGGCGGTCCAGTTGGAGTGGCAGTCCACCAGCATGGCGATCAGGCCGCCGTAGACCAGGTCGGGCCAGCCGCTGTAGTGGGCTTCGGGCAGGTGCTCGGCGACGAGGTGGATGCCGTCCGCGTCCCAGCGGCTCTTGATGTGCAGGCCGTGGGGGTTGCTGCCGCCGCAGCCGTAGCAGATGCCTTCCGGCGCGGTAATGTCCTGGAGTGAAGGGGCGTGCATGCAGAGTCCTTATATGTGCGTGTGCGACTACTCTGTTTAGCAGGACAGGCGCCGGATGGGAATAAATCCCTGGTGTGGCGTGTTAGCTCAGTACCTGTGTCCTTACCTCTAGCGGAGCGTTGCATGAAACGTCTTATGTCCCCGGTCGCCGTACTGGCCTTGATCCTTGCTTATGGTGCCAGCGCCCAGGCGGTGGAGTACAAGGACGTCAACCGCACCGCCAGCCAGATCAGCTTCACCTACAAGCAATTGGGGCAGCGGGTGTATGGCACGTTCAGCGAGTTTGAAGGCGCCTTGACCTTCGACACGCAAAAACCGGAGGCCGGGCATGCCTTGCTCAAGATCCAGCTGGCCAGTATCGACGCGGGCAGCCCGGACGCCAACGGCGAGCTGCAACGCGCGTCCTGGTTTGATACCGCGACGTTTCCGGTGGGCGTGTACGAATCCACCGGCGTCAAAGCCTTGGGCGACAACCGCTACACGATCAGCGGCAATCTGACCATCAAGGGCACCACGCGCCCGGTGGACGTGGACGTGGTGCTCAAGGAGCAGAGCGGCATTGGCGTGTTCGACGGTGAGTTCGTCCTCAAACGTGGCGACTTCAAGATCGGCGAGGGTGAGTGGGCCGGCAACAGCGTGGTATCCAATGAAATCAACATCAAGTTCAAGATGGTCGTGCCGCAGCGTTAACGCGCGAACTTCTTTGCGCCGGCCACGCAGCCGATCACCGCGACCGTCACCAGCACCATGCCCAGGCTGACCTGCTCATGCAGCAGGCCTGCCGCCAGCGCCAGGCCGAAAAATGGTTGCAGCAACTGCAACTGGCCGACGGCGGCAATGCCACCCTGGGCCAGGCCGCGATACCAGAACACAAAGCCGATCAGCATGCTGAACAGTGACACATAAGCCAGGCTCAACCAGGCGGGCAGACTGATGCCGCGGAAACTCGACGGCGCAAGCATCAGGCTCAACGGCACCACCACCGGCATCGACACCACCAGCGCCCAGCAGATCACCTGCCAACCGCCCAGGCTGCGCGACAGCTTGGCGCCTTCGGCGTAACCCAGGCCGCACACCAGCACTGCCAGCAGCATCAGCAGATCGCCGGCCGGTGCGGCGCTCAAGCCTTGGGCGACGGCATAACCCATCACCAGCACACTGCCCAGCACCGAGAACAGCCAGAACACCGGCCGCGGTCGCTCGCCGCCGCGCAACACGCCAAACACGGCGGTGGCGAGGGGCAGCAGGCCGATGAATACGATGGAGTGGGCCGAGGTCACGTATTGCAACGCCAGGGCGGTGAGCAAGGGGAAGCCAATCACCACGCCAAGGGCGACAATCGCCAGCGGCACCCACTGATTGCGCGCGGGGCGTTTTTCCTTGAATAGCCACAGCAAAGACACGCCGAGGACGGCGGCGATCGCGGCACGGACCATGGTGAGAAACACTGGGTCGAATTCCATCACGGCCAATCGTGTGGCAGGTAATGAACCGCTGAAAATCACCACGCCGATAAAACCGTTGATCCAGCCCTGGGTACTGGTGTCCAGGGTGTTGAGAGGGGATGTACGTTCCATGAGGGAGTGCCCGAAGCCGGAGGTGTTGCGTTCAGGCCATCCTAGGGGCGAGCATTAAGACAATCAAAAAATTGTCATGGATACATCCCAATGCCGCGCGCTCGCTACAAGTCCTTGGTCGACACCTTTGCTGGAGCCATCCGCAGCGGCCAAATGCCGCCTGGCACGCGTCTGCCGACGCATCGTCAATTGGCCGCCGAGCATGGCCTGGCACTGGTCACCGCTAGCCGCGTGTACACCGAGCTTGAGGCCATGGGCCTGGTCAGCGGCGAACCCGGGCGTGGCACCTTCGTGCGCGAAATCTCGTTGCCGCCAGGGCAGGGCAGTGGTCAGATGACGGTGACGGCGGGCATGCTCGACCTCAATTTCAACTATCCCTCGTTGCCGGGCCAGGCAGAGCTGTTGCGCACAGCATTGCGCCAACTGGCGCTGTCCGGCGACCTTGAAGCGCTGTTGCGTTACCAGCCCCACGCCGGGCGTCTGCATGAGCGCGCGGCCTTTGCGCGGCACTTATTGAACCGTGGGCTTACCGTGGAGCCCGACCAAGTGCTGCTGGTCAGTGGCGCGCAACATGGCTTGGCGGTAACGATGATGGCGTTGCTCAAACCCGGTGATGTGATTGCGGTCGATGCGTTGACCTATTCGGGCTTCAAGGTACTGGCCGAAACCCTGCACCTGGAAATTGTAGCGATCCCGGTGACGCCGACCGGCCCGGACCTGGAAGCCTTGCAAAACCTGTGTCGCAAGCGCCCGGTGCGCGCCGTATACAGCATGCCGACCCTGCACAATCCCCTCGGTTGGGTGATGGATCTGGTCCAACGCGAACGGCTGGTGTCCATCGCCCGTCAGCACAATCTGATGATCATCGAAGACGCGGCCTACGCGTTCCTCGCTGAAGACCCACCGCCCCCGGTGGCGACGCTGGCGCCGGAACGCACGGTGTATGTGGGTGGGCTGTCAAAAAGTGTGGCGACGGGCCTACGCGTGGGGTTTGTCGCGGCGCCGATGGAATGGGTAAAGACGCTGGAGCGCACCCTCATGGCCACCACCTGGAATGTACCCGGCGTGATGAGCGCCATGGCGGTGGCATGGCTGGAGGATGGCACCGTGGCACAGCTTGAGGCGCAAAAGCGCGAGGACGCCCAGGCACGCCAGGCTTTGGCCGCTCAGGTGTTCAAAGGGCTGACCACCATCAGCCATCCCTCGTCGTATTTTTTATGGCTGCCGTTGGCGGAAGATGCCCGGGCCGATCAGGTCGCCATGACCTTGCAGCGCGACAATATTTCAGTGTCCACCGCCGAGCCGTTTGCCGTCTCGGGACATGTCCCGCACGCGTTGCGGTTGGCCTTGGGTTCGGTGCCGATGTCGGCACTGCGCGAAGCGTTGCTGAAGGTGCGCAAGGTGGTGGCGTGGTGAGCCGGTTTCCGCGGCTCACCGCTGGACATCAGTACTTGTAAGCCTGGCGCCCGATCAGCAACCATTTGCCTTTCTGTTTCTGCCAGACCTGGAAGTTGTCGATGTCGGTAGGCACTTCAACGCCGCTGTTCACGGCCAGGGCATGGAAGTGGTTGCGTACCAGCGCGGTATCGCCTTGCAGGGTGATGGTCTGGTTCTGCATTTCCAGGGTCTTGAAGGCGCTGGTATGGGTTTCCAGGTCAGCGATGAATTGGTCTTTGTTCTGCACCTTGCCGCTGGAGTGGCCGTAGGTGAGTTTGTCGGCCGTCAACGCGTGAAGTTGCTTGAGGTCCAGGTGCAGCATGGCTTGGGTCAGTTGGTCGACCGCTTGTGCCACATCCTTTTCGGCAGGGGCAGGCGCGGCTGCGACATAACCGGTGAACAGGCAGAGAAATCCGATCAGCACTTTGACGTTTTGCATGGGTGTTTCCTTATTGTTGTTGGGGGCTGGCACGACAGCTTAGGTCGTCGTACAACCATGCAATATTTCGGGTGGGCAAGGAAAGTGAAATTTCGAAATATCTTGAAAAGATTAGGCTTTAAGGCGATATAAAACACACGCAAACTTATACGATGTCCCAACACGCTGATCTAATCATGCCTCGCTTCCTGTGCAAGTAGCACATCGCTATGCTACTGCCGAAACCTGACACTGCCCGAGAGACAAAATGGATTTTGACTGGCACAGCGACACGCTCACCCGCGCCACTCCGGTAACCCCACACTACAAAAACACTCAAAACGTCCGCCGCTTCATGCGTGAACACTGCGGCCCAGGGTTTAAATTCGACCGGCCGTTCATGGCCTGGATTCGCAACGAGGTGCCCAAGACCCTGGGCGACATGGTGGATGAGTGGCAACGCCGAAACGAGGATTCACGCCCATGACACCCGACGAAAAATACCAGGCCGCCCAGCAACGCCTCGGCTATCAGTTGGATGAATTCAAAGTCGGTGGCAACTACACGCCACTGGTCCGGGACGCCAACCACCTGTACATCAGCGGCCAGATTCCCCGGGTCGGCGATGCCATCGTGCTGCCGGGCAAGGTCGGAGGCACCTTGACCTTGGCGCAGGCGCAAATCGCCGCCGGTATCAGTGCATTGCGCTGCCTGGGTTTGCTCAAGCAGGCCTTGGGTTCGCTGGACCAGGTCAAGGCAATCCTGCGCATCACCGTGTATGTGCGCAGTGCCGAAGATTTTGACCAGCAGAGTGAAGTGGCCAACGGCGCCTCGGATCTGTTGCACGAGATCCTTGGCAGCGCCGGGGTGCATACGCGTACGTCGGTGGGGGTGATGCAACTGCCGAAGTCGGCGGCAGTGGAGATCGATATGATTGCCGTCGCCCACAGCGCTTGATGTGACACGCGATTCAACTGTAGGACCCGGCTTGCCGGCGATGGCGTTGGTCCAGGCTGCGCAACCATCACAGTTAGACCGCTATCGCCGGCAAGCCGGCTCCTACAGGGAGGGTGTTTAGTCAGTTGCCAGCGGGGGTGTGCGCGGTGGAATCAGGCGTTTGCTGCCGGTTGACTCGTACGCCGAAGCAAACCGCAGCAACGCCGAATCGTCATATGCCCGTCCGGCAAACGTCAGCCCCACTGGCATGCCGATATCCGCCATCACGCCCATCGGCACGGTGACGGTCGGCACGCCGAGGTGGCGAATCGCGAGGTTGCCGTTGGCGACCCACACGCCGTTGCTCCAGGCGATGTCAGCCGACGCTTCATTCACGTCAGCATCCGCCGGGCCTACGTCAGCCACGGTCGGGAACAGCACGGCGTCGAGCCCGAGCGTGTCCATCCAGTCTTCCAGGTCGATGCGGCGGGTCTGTTCCAAACCGCGCAGGCCATCGGGGACCGTGCTGATCTCGTTCCACGGGGTGATGCCGCGTTCGGCCATGCGCACGTATTCGTCCATGCCGGCGGCCAAATCGTCCTCACGGTTGGGCAAGGTGCCGGGGTCGTGGGGGAAGATTTTCGGGCCGTCCACATCCGCCAGGCGGTTGAGGGCCGGGTCATTGTTGGCACGCAGGAAGTCATCAAAGGCCCAGGCCGACAGTTCCCACAGTTCATCGTGCAGGAACTCCTTGGAGACCAGTCCACGGGTGAACACGGTGGGTGCGCCAGGGCGGTCGCCTTCGCAGTTGGACACCAGCGGGAAGTCCACGTCGATGACTTCGGCACCGGCCGCAACCAGCGCCTGGCGCGCGTCGTTCCACAGGTCGATCACGCTGGCGCGGGTGTTGATCTTCTGCCCGGTAGGACCGCCGATGCCGGGTTTTTCACTGGTGCCTGCGTCAGGGTCGGCGTTGATGTACATGCGCGGCACACCAAAGCGTTTGCCGGCGAGGGATTCGCAACTCACGGCCAGTTCAGCGTAGGACGCCGGGCGCACCGAGGCGACGCTCGGGATCGGCACCCACGGCTGCAAACGCCACAGGTCGCCACGGGTGTCCGGGTCTTCGGCCACCACCACATCGAGCACTTCCAACAGGTCAGCCATGGTGCGGGCGTAAGGCACGACCACGTCCATGGTCGGTGTGAGCGGCCAGTTGCCGCGCACCGAAATCACGCCACGGGACGGGGTGTAGGCGCACAGGCCATTGTTGGACGCCGGGCCGCGTCCGCTGGACCAGGTTTCTTCGGCCACGCCAAACGCGGCAAAACTGGCCGCCGTCGCGGTGCCGGCGCCGTTGGACGAACCGGAGGCAAACGGCGCCGTCAGGTAGTCGGCGTTATACGGGCTTTCCGCCCGGCCATACACACCACGCTGCATGCCGCCATTGGCCATCGGCGGCATGTTGGTCTTGCCCAGGCAGATGGCGCCGCCGCCGCGCAGGCGTTCGATGGTGAATGCATCACGCTGGGCGACCAGGCGGGCAAACGCCGGGCTGCCGGAGGCGGCGGTCAGGCCCTTGACCAGGTAGCTGTCTTTGGCGGTGTAGGGAATGCCATCCAAGGGCCCCAAGATTTCGCCTTTGGCCCGGCGTGCATCGGACGCCTCGGCTTCTTTCAGGGCGTCGGGGTTGCGCACCACCACGGCGTTCAAGGCGGTGGCGGTCTGCGGGCCGTCATAGGCCTCGATCCGCGCCAGGTAGGCCTTGACCAGTTCAACGGCCGTGGTCTGGCCGGATTCAAGCGCAGCGCGCAATTGGGCAATGGAGACTTCGGTAACTTGCATCACGTTTTTTTCGCCGCCTTCAAGTGGGGGTATGGCGGCAGTCTACGTACAGATATTTCACAAAACCAGCGCCGCATACTCCGCATAGGCGCCACGCATCACCTGCCAGGTGGCCTCGTCAGCGGGAATCAGATGTTCGATCCGCAGGGAGGTGAGGGTAATGTCCTGGGGCATGCCAAACGTGGTGAAGGTGGACAAAAAACTCAGTTCACCCTGGCGTGAGCGCACGCGGGTCAGTACCAGCGGCGGCATGTGCGCGGGCAGTTCGGTGTTGGCCGGTGTCGGCAAACTCGCCAGTAATGCGGCCAGTTCGGGATTGCCCAGCGCTTCACGGGTGGCGCGCTGCCAGGCCAGCGCGCGGATCTCCTTGGCATTGATCAGGTGATCGCCCAGGCCGCCCGGCTGCAGCAGCGTCGACAGCAAGTTCACGCCCTCAGCGGCATCCGCCCGGATGCCCACTAATTCAAACAGCAGGCCGGTACTGGCATTCGCCGCCAGCACTTCCCACTGGCTGCCCAACAGGATGGCAGGGGCCGGATTGTTGGCGTGCAGCACATGGCTGACGGCTTCGCGGATTGCTGCCATGGCCGGCGAGGCGAGCGGGGTGGCGGTGTAGCGCGGTGCATAGCCGGCGGCGAGGAATACGCGGTTGCACTGCTCCAGCGGTGCCTCCAGTGCCGTCAACAGATTATGCAATGTGGCGGTGCCTGGTTTGGCGCGACCGGTCTCGATGCAACTGAGGTGACGCTGGGAAATGCCGGTGATCAGGGCCAGGTCGAGTTGGCTCAGCTTGGCGTGCCGGCGCAATTGGCGCAGCTGTTCGCCGGCAGTAACAAGGTTGTCCATGGCGGAATCATGACCTCCGAGGTCATTGCGAGGGTCCGAACCTTATCACTAACGTGGGCTTCCATCACTTCAAGGAAGAGACCATGAGCAGTCGCTTTATCGCCCTGGCCGGTTTGCTGGGATTTTCGTTCTACACCCTGGCGACGATGCTGACAGCCGAACAGTCGCTGTGGGCCTTTGGCCGTGAACTGATGTCACGGCCGGACACCGCGCAGGTGGTGATCGACCTGTATTTGATGGCGGTGCTGGCGTGTGTATGGATGTACCAGGACGCACGACGTCGCGGGCGCTCGGTGGTTTCGTTGCTGCCGTATTTTGTGCTGACGGCAGTGTTTGTGTCGGTGGGGCCGTTGCTTTATCTGGTGGTGTACGGGGGCCGTGATGAATGAGCTTTTGCACGTCTACGCACTCTGTGTGCTGGTGCTGTGCCTGAAGATGTTTGCGATTTCCTGTTATCAGGGGATCTTTCGGATACGGCACCAGGCGTTTACCAACCTGGAGGATGCAGCGTTCTTCAAGCGTGCTGCGCATTCAGCGGAACTGCCGCAAGTGATGAGGGCGACCAAGGCCTGGGCGAACGACTTGGAGAATATTCCACTGTTTTTCGTGTTGGGCGGGCTGTGTATTGCGTTGGGGGCGAGCGGCGCTGTGACGGCAGGGTTATTTGTCTGTTTTACCCTTGCACGGGTTGCGCATACGGTGATGTATCTGGTGGGGTGCCAGCCCTGGCGGACGCTCGCGTATGGGCTGGGCGCAATCTGCCTGCTCGGGCAGGGCGCCACTGTGGTTGCCAGGCTGATGGTGATTTCCACTTAACCATAGGGTGCGGTTCCCGTTCTATCCACCAACCGGATACTATCGCGCCCGCCACGCTTGGTTTCATACAGCGTGGTGTCGCCTTGCTCGATCAACGCCGTGAGGCTCGGTGGCGGCTGGTCGAACAGGTTGGCGCCGATGCTCAGGGTTACCGGCGCCGGCGTGGTGAAGGTCTGCGCGGCCAGCTTTTGGAACTGGTCGCGCAGGCTGCTGCCCAGTTCGACGATCTGCTCGGTGGACGCCGGGTTCAGCAGGATCACGAACTCATCCCCGCCCAGGCGTGCGGCCAATGCTCCTTGGGGCACCACGCTGCGAATCATCTCGCTCAAGGCGATCAGCAAACGGTCGCCGGCGGTGTGGCCGTAGAGGTCGTTGACCGACTTGAAGTTGTCGATGTCGATCAGCAGTAACGCGCCGGGTTGCGCCGGCGAGACCTGGGCCAGCAGGCGCGGTGCGCGCAGGTCGAGGGCGCGGCGGTTGTACAGGGCGGTCAGTGGGTCGCGGGCGGCGAGGCGGGCAATCTGTTGTTCGCGTCGGTAGCGTTCGGAGCCGGTCATCGACAACGCGATCAGCATGATCGCCATGGCGCCTTCCACCAGGGAAATCTGGATGATCTCGCCCTTGAACGCGGCGAGGTCGATCAAGGTGCCGGGGATCAGCACCGACAGCGCCTTGACCACATAAAACGCGCCGTGGATCAACAGCACATAGCGTAGTTGCACGGCGCCGATGCTCAGGGATTTGCCATGGGGCCGCAGTAAAAAGCTGGCGCGCAGGGTCGGCAACGCCACCAACAGCGACTGTACCGCTAGCATGGCTTTAGACCATGAAGGATCACTCGGCAGCATCAGCATGCAAAACCAGGCCACCAGCATCAGCAGCCACACGGGCGACAAGCGTGTTTGCGTGAATCGCGCCACACCGAGCAAGAACAGGAAATGCGCGGTCACCAGCAAGCCGTTGGCGAACCAGATGCCGATCATCAAATAGCCGTTGATGCGCAGCAGGGCGAGGGTGGAGCCGATGCTGATGGTGGCAAAACCGGCGCTCCAGCACAGCAGCGAAGGTTCGCGCACGCTGCGCCATTCAACGGCCAGGTACAGGGCGGCAGCGGCTGCCAGGGCAACGGTGAGTGCCAAAATCGTAGGAGGGTCGAGCGTCATGTGCTGCCGGGTCTGCCAGGGTTGCGTTGAAAACCGCGATTGTAAGCGTTCGCGCGAGGTTTTCGGAGGCTTACTGGCGAACGGCTATCAACGCATTCAATTTAACGCACTGGCAACGTCGCGCGGAACACCGTTCCCGACGCCAGATCTGACTCGACCTCAATTAAACCTTGATGGGAGGTGACAATTTCAGAGGCGATGAACAAGCCCAATCCAAGACCTTCCGCTGGGCCGTGTTCAATGACCGACCGTTGGGAAAAGCGCCCCATGGGATTGAAGATGAACGGCAGGACATCGGCAGAAATGGGGTTGCCACCGTTGCGCACAGTGAACACCACCGTCTCTGCGCGAGTCGCCAACTCGACTGTGATGGGTAACTGTGCATCGCCGTGTTGCACGGCATTACTGATGATGTTGGAAAATACCTGCTCCATGCGCGGGCCATCAAAGCTGCCAGTCGCCTGGGCTTTTGCTTCGAAGACGATGTTCGAAGCCGGGTGAAAGGCTCGGATCTCCTCGACAATGCGTTCACAGATCGGTGCAAGATCGACCTCAGTACGCTTGACCGGAATGCCTGGCCCCATCTGACAACGTGTCAAATCCAGCAGATCACCGACGATCTGGCTGGCACGTTGCACACTGGTATAGATCTGCGTGGCCACACGGCTGCCGCGCTCGTCCACAGTCGGCGAGCGCCGGAGCATGTCGGCGCCCAGCAGAATCGCGCCCAACGGCGTGCGCAGGTCGTGGCCGAGGATGCCCAGGAAAACATTGCGCGACGCTTCTACGGCACGTGAGTAACTGGCGATGGATTCTGCCAGTGCCTGGTCGATGGCTTCATGGAAGCGGTTCATGTCGTCGACTTCCAGCGCCGTACCGTGTTTGACCTGATCAAGCCACTGGCTGAGCACGCTGGTGCGCAACGCGCGGTATTCAGACACCATCTGGTCGATGGAGAAACCCGCCATCAAGCGTGTCACCGCGTGGGTTTCAGCCGGGCTTTCTTCGTCATTCTGCGGCGCCAGCCCTTGCGCCTTGTCAGTTTGCTCCTGCACGGTCTGGGTGGTGCGCAGGTCACTCACGATGGCGCGAAGCATCTGCTCGGCATGATCGCGCAAGCCTCCACGGTCGAGGTCGGCCCCAGGTGTCTGGATGGTGCGGGCAAAGTCTTCCCACGCCTGAAGGATCGGCTCGAGGTTCGCGAGAATGAAGTCAGGCAGGCGCATACGGGAGGTCCTTGGATGGGCAGAAGCTCACGGGAAACTGCCAAACAAGGATTTAAGCACGGAATGGCTATACGCAGGCGTCCTTGCCTGCGTCAGTCGTGGGCGTAGGCGCGATCAAATGCCTTTGGTGGAGGGTAACAAGACCGTCAGAATGCCCACCAGCGGCAGGAACGAACACAGCTTGTAGACGTACTCGATACCGTGGGTATCAGCGAGCAAACCGAGCAAGGCTGCGCCAATCCCGCTAAACCCGAACATCAGGCCGAAGAAGATCCCGGCGATCATGCCCACGTTACCCGGCACCAGTTCCTGGGCATACACCACGATGGCCGAGAAGGCCGACGCGATGATGAACCCGATCACCACGCTCAACACCGCCGTCCAGAACAGGTCGACGTAGGGCAGGGCCAGGGTGAACGGCGCGGCGCCGAGGATGGAGAACCAGATGACTTTCTTGCGCCCGATCTTGTCGCCGATCGGGCCGCCGGCGAAGGTGCCGACGGCCACGGCGCCGAGGAACAGGAACAGGTACATTTGGGAGCTTGCGACCGACAGCTGGAATTTTTCGATCAGGTAGAACGTGAAGTAGCTGGTCAGGCTGGTCATGTACCAGTATTTGGAGAACACCAGCACGGCCAGCACCACCAGGGCGAAGGTCACGCGGCCCTTGGACAAGCCGTGGGTCGCTTTGCCGCCTTGCTTGAGCTTGAACAGGTTGAGGTGGTTGCGGTACCAGCGGCTCAAACCGTAAAGCACCAAGATGGCGAACACTGCAAACAACCCGAACCAGGCGATATTGCCCTGGCCGTAAGGAATGATGATCGCGGCCGCCAGCAACGGGCCGAAAGCACTGCCGGTGTTGCCACCGACCTGGAACGTCGACTGCGCCAGGCCGTAGCGACCGCCGGACGCCAGGCGCGCAACGCGGGAGGTTTCCGGGTGGAAGGTCGACGAGCCGACGCCCACCAGGCCTGCTGCAAGCAGAATCGCCGGGAACGTGCCGACAAACGCCAGCATCAGAATGCCGATCAAGGTGCAGACCATGCCCGCCGGCAGCAGCCAGGGTTTCGGGTGGCGATCGGTGTGGTAGCCGATCCACGGCTGCAGCAGGGATGCGGTCAGCTGGAACGTCAGGGTGATCAGGCCCACCTGGGTAAACGACAGGCCGTAGTTGGCCTTGAGCATTGGGTAGATCGACGGCAGCACAGCCTGGATCAGGTCATTGATCAAATGCGCCAGGGCGCAGGCGCCGAGAACACGCATGACCAAAGGGCTGGCTTGGGGTGTGGTGGTTGCAGCGGCGGGTGACGCGGTGAGGGTCGACATGCAGGCATTCCATACAAGGCAGCTAATCAGAGGCGGCAACTTCTTAAGGTCGCCATCCATTACAAAATGATTCGGCGTTCATGCTAGATTCGTCAGGAATGCCTGTCTCGCGTAATTCGGGCGACAACCATCGCAAAAAGGGCGAAATCATCAAACCACTGAACGAATTCCTCCAGGAAATCAACGAAGGCGCCTGGGCGGTCATCAGTTCCGCCACGGATTATCCGGAAAACTGGGTGATCCCCGACCACAGCCACGAGAAGCACCAACTGCTCTACGCCATCGAAGGCGTGATGGTGGTGTACTCGGCGCTCAACCAATGGACTGTGCCGCCCAATCGCGGGATCTGGATGCCCGCCGGGCAGGTGCATTCCCTGCGTTGCGTGGGCACCCTGAAAATGCGCAGCGTGTTTGTGCGCCCGGATCGTTTCCCGAACATGCCCGGCGAGCCGAAGACGGTGAGTATCTCACCGCTGCTGAGTGAACTGATCAAGGCCTCGGTGAGCCTGAAACCGCCGTATGCCGAGGACTCGCGGGATGCGCGGATCATGCACCTGATCCTCGACGAGCTCGCCATCCTGCCGGCCTTGCCACTGTCCTTGCCGCAGCCCGCCGACCCGCGCCTGCAGCGCATTTGCCTCGCGTTGCAGGAAGAGCCCGGCGACGCCTCCACGGTCGCCCACTGGAGTGAGCGCCTGAACCTGGATCAGAAAACCATCCAGCGCCTGTTCCGCAAGGAAACCGGCATGACCTTCGGCCAGTGGCGCCAGCAGGCGCGGCTGCTGCTGGCATTGGAGAGGATTGCGGTGGGGGAGAAGGTGATCGATATCGCCCTGGAACTGGGTTACGAAAGTCCGAGCGCTTTTACCAGCATGTTCAAGAAACAGTTCGGCAAGACGCCGAGTCATTTCTTCAGGTAGGCGCCTGCGTGAGGTTGGCGTGCAGGTCCAACAGACCGTTGAACGCCTCAATGTCCAGCGGTCGGCTGAGGAAATAGCCTTGGCCCTCCTCACAGGCCACGCTCTTGAGTAATGCCAAGTGCTCGGCGGTTTCGATGCCTTCGGCTGTCACCGTCAGTGCCAGGGCCCGGCCCAGGCCGACAATCGCCTGGATGATCGCCTTGTCATCGTCGCTTTCTTCCAGGCGGGTCAGGAAGCTGCGGTCGATCTTCAAACCATCGAATGGGAACGCCCGCAGGTAGCTCAGGGATGAGTAACCGGTGCCGAAGTCATCCATGGCGATACGCAGGCCCAAGTGCTTTAGCGTATGCATGACCTCAAGTGCACCGTCGGTATCATCGAGCATGACGCTTTCGGTGATTTCCAGTTCCACCCGTGCCGGGTTGATACCCGACGTCGCCAATGCCTGGCGTGCGCGCTCGACCAGGTTGCCGCGCTTGAATTCGGTGGGTGACAGGTTCACCGACACAAACAGATGCTCTGGCCATTGGGCGGCACGCGCGCAGGCGGTTTCGAGTACCCAGTCGCTCAACGCCAGGATCAGCCCGGACTCCTCGGCAATCGGGATGAAGGTGTCAGGCGCGATCAGACCACGCACGGGATGTTGCCAGCGCACCAGGGCTTCGGCGCCGACCATTTGCCCGTCGGCGATGCGATAGCGCGGCTGGAAATGCAGGCGCAGCTCGCCGTGTTTGATCGCATAGCGCAGGTCGCTCTCCAAGCGGCGGCGTTCGATAATCCGCGCGTTCATGTCGCCGGAGTAGAACCGCCAGGTATTGCGCCCCGCAGCCTTTGCTTCGTACAAGGCAATGTCGGCGTAGCGCAGAAGTTCCGTGGCTTCACGGGTATCGGTGGGGGCGATGGCGATTCCGATGCTGGCGCTGACAAACACCTCCTGCTCGTCGATTCTGATCGTACGCTCGATGGATTCGATCAAGCGCTTGCACAGGGCTTCGACTTCGTCTTGAGTGCCTGCATCGGTCAGGATCAGTACAAATTCATCACCGCCGATTCGCGCGACCAGATCCCCATGGCGAACACAGTCCGCCAGGCGGGCCGACACTTCGTTGAGCACCCGATCACCGGCAGCGTGCCCAAGCAAGTCGTTGACCGGTTTGAACCGGTCGAGGTCCAGGCTGAGCATGACCAACGGCTGCTCCAACGACGACAAGGCCTTGAACTTGCCCTCCAGAAACGCCTGCAGGCGCGTGCGATTGGGCAGCCCGGTGAGGGCGTCATGCTGGGACAGGAACTCGATGCGTCGACGGGCCTCGACTTCTTCCGTTACATCGGTGGCCGTTCCGCGAAACCCGCCACATGGCATCTGCCGTGCGGACAGTCGAGTGCTGCGTTCCAGCCCCAATGCATCGACGTAACGACACTGCACGCTGATATCCGGGCGACGTTCGGGGGCGCTGAGCCACTGGGAGAGCAGGCCGCTTTCGGTCTCCAGCAAATCGTTCATTGTGGCGCCGATCCAAGCGTTGCGCACCAGCCCGGTCACGCCTTCAAAGCGTTCCGACAGGTAGGTAAAGCGCCAGCCGGCGTCGATTTCCCATACCCAATCGGAACTGGCTTCCACCACATCGCGAAAGCGGGCTTCGCTGGTGGCCAGGGCGTTCTGACTGTTCTGCAGCGATGAATGACTGGCGTCCAGGGCGAGTGCGGCGGCGGTGGTGCGCCGCGAAATGACCCAGGTCATCACGCACACCAGCAGCGCAGCCAGGCCCAGCAGCGGCAGGCCTACGCCCATCAGGCGCAAGCCGGGACGAGCCGGCTCCCAGTGGAGGCTGCCGGCCGAGCCGTTGTCGCCGAGGGGGAAGAGCAAGGTCTTGCCGATTTCATCGGCGGTGGCGACGTGCAGTTTGTCCACGCCGAATTCATCGCCGATCACCGCCAGTTTGGCGCTGTCGAGGATATCGATAAAGATCAGCACCGACGCTGTCCGGCCGTCGGGAAATACCGTGGGGTCGGTACCGGGGGTGATGGCGGCGGCAGCTACCAGTGCAGGGCTGCCGTGCACGTTGATAAAGGCCGTGGCGGGTGTCTCATTGTCTGCGCCCGCGCGAGCCTGCTCAAGAATCTCGGTGATGGGCCCACCGAGCCACTGGTTGAGTTCGACGGTCTGTAACTGGCCGTCAACGACGGCATACACCGTGCGGTTGGCGTCGTCGACCACGAACAGGCCTTGAAAGCCGAAATCATCGAACAGTGTGGCGCCGATGTTGCCCCGGATAAAGGCCCAATCAGCGTCTACCGTCATATGCAAATGCTTGTAGGCGTCACTCCAGAAGGCGTAGTCCTTGACCGTCACCCGCAGGGACTTTTCCAGCGACTGCACGGCTTTGCGGGTATAGAACGCACTTTCAGCCTGCTCGGAGCGGTCCAGTTCATGGGCCAGATAGACCAACGAGTAGGCCGCGGCGGCAAACACCACAGCCAGCAAGGCCATGAACCTGAAGAGTGAGGTGCGCGCCAGCGACAGACTGGTGCGATCGGAAAGCGAGCGGACGATAGGGGCGAGAGCGTTCGGCATAGTTTCCCGCAGGGCGTCGCTGCTTGTCAGGGGTATCCCTTGCTATCGGCAGCTCTGGCAAAACATTTAGACCGCCGGGGAGGGTGGCTGCTGGCGCGCGTTGCCAACCACGTCAATAGGGCCGCGACGCTCAGCACCGCAGCACTCAACTCGAATGTCGCCTGATACCCGCTCAGGTCGAACATCAGGCCGCCCACGATAGCGCCGGAAGCGATCGCCAGTTGGATGATCGCCACCATCAAGCCACCCCCTGTCTCGGCGTCGTCGGGCAGGGTTTTTGACAGCCAGGTCCACCAACCCACGGGGGCGGCGGTGGCGACCAGGCCCCAGAGCCCCAGTAATAGCGTGGTTATCGCTGTGGAACTGCCAAACATGACCAGCGCCAGCGCAATCCCGGCCATCACCAGCGGAATAATGCCCAGCGTCAGGAACAGGCTTTTTTTCAGGAAACGCTCAATCACCAACGTCCCCGCAAAACCAGCCAATCCCAGCACCAGCAAGATCAACGACAGCCCGGACGCACTTACCTGGGTGACGGCCTCCAGAAACGGCCGCAGGTAGGTGAACAACATAAACTGGCCCATGAAAAACACACTCACCGCCAGCATGCCCAAGGCCACCGGCGTGCGCTTCATCAAGTGCAGCAGGCTGCTGTTTTTGGCGACGCCTTGAGCCTTGATTGAAGGCAGGCTGATCATCAACCAGGCCGCTGCCAACGTCGCGATGGGGACGACGCAAAAGAACGCCCCGCGCCAGCCGATCAAGCCGCCGACAAAACTGCCCAATGGCGCGGCGATCACCGTCGCCAAAGCGTTGCCACCATTGACGATCGCCAGCGCACGCGGCACCTGGGGCTCAGGCACCAGGCGCATGGCCGTGGCGGCCGACAATGACCAAAAGCCGCCGATGGCCACGCCGATTAACGCACGGCCAAGCATGAACACCGGGTAATTCGGTGCCAGCGCCACCACGGTGCCAGAAACAATCATCAGCACGGTCAAGGCCAGCAAGAGGCGCTTGCGCTCGACCCGCGCCGCTACGCCTGCGATCAGCAGGCTGGTAAGCAACGCAAACAGACCAGACACCGAAATGCCCTGGCCGGCTTGCCCCTCGGTAATCTGCAAGTCGGCCGCCAGGGGCGTGAGCAGGCTTACGGGCATGAACTCGGACGCCACCAGGGCAAAGGCGGCGAGGGACATCGCGAGCACAGCGCCCCAGTTTTTCGGGGTGTCGGAGATCACTTCAAGTTGCTCCTGAAAAAGCTGGTCAGCTTGTCGAACGGGATCAGGCCGACTCGGTCGTACAGGTCCACATGGCCGGCATCCGGGATGATCACCAGTTCCTTGGGCTCGGCAGCACGCTGGTAGGCGTCCTCGCTGAACTCAAGGGAATGTGCATTGGCACCGGCAATCAGCAGCAGTGGTCGTGGGGAAAGCGTCTCGATGTCGTTGAACGGGTAGAAATTCATGAACTTAACGTTGCTGGTCAGCGTCGGCCGCGTGGTGTTTTGCGGCGAGGCACCCGCCGGGGTGAACGCACCACGCGGCGTGCGATAGAAGTCGTAGAACTCATCGCCCACGGCATCGCCGGTCAGGGTCTGAGGCGTGCCGCCGGTGTAGACGGTGTTGCCACCCTGGAACTCTACATAACGCTGGTTGGCGGCTTGCAGCAGTACTTGCTGGCGCTGCGCCAAGGTCACGCCGCGTTTAAGGCCGTTACGGTTGGCTGCGCCCATGTCGTACATACTCACCGTAGCGATGGCTTTGAGGCGCGGGTCGATCTTTGCCGCTGCGATGGCAAAGCTGCCGCTGCCGCAAATGCCAATCACGCCGATGCGCTCGCGGTCGACCATCGGGCGGGTGCCGAGGTAATCCACGGCGGCGCTGAACGCTTCACTGTAAAGATCGGGCAACACGGCATTGCGCGGCTCGCCAGCGCTTGCGCCCCAGAACGACAAGTCCAAGGAAAGGGTGACAAAGCCCTGCTCGGCCATTTTGGTGGCGTACAGATTCGCGCTCTGTTCTTTGACGGCGCCCATCGGGTGGCCCACGATGATTGCCGCATTTTTTGAAGAGGGGGCAAGGTGCTTGGGCACAAACAAGTTGCCTGCGACCGTCATGCCATATTGATTGTTGAAGGTGACTTTTTCGACGGTCACCCGCTCGCTTTGGTAGAAGTTGTTAGCACCATTGGACATATCGGCTCCCAGTGTCGACATTGAGGTCACCAGCAAACTCAGGGTGAGCAAGAGGCTTTTCATCGGGGGTTCCTCGAGAAGGTTGGTCCGCGCATTTTCCCGAGTGAGAGCAGGGTTCTGTAGTGCGTTTGACTGGAATACTTGCCTGATCCTCTGAGTCTTGTAGTTTGCCGGGGACGGCCATGGGCGCGACGGGGTAAAGTCCGATGAAGAGAGGAAAGAGCCTGTAATGACCACTCATCAAACATCCTTGAATGCGCTGATCCAGGCCATCGGCTCGCGCGTGCACGCGCCCGGTGACTACCCCATGCCGATTCCGGGCCTGGGTTTTTATCACCGTGATCAGCCTGCAACACCCGTCGTGTGCATGGTGGAACCGTGCATCGTGCTGGTCGCCCAGGGTGAAAAGCAGTTGTGGGTCGGTGGCGAGGGCTACCCGTATGACACGTCACGCTTCCTGGTGACCTCCCTGGACATTCCCGCCAACTCCGAAGTGCTGGCGGCCAGCCCAGAGCAACCGTGCCTGGGGCTCACGTTGAAGCTGGACTTGCGCATATTGGCCGAGCTGATCGCCCAGAGTGAGCTTCCGCCAACGCGGGAGCGGGCAGTGTTGAAGGGCGTGGGTATCGGCACGGTGACCGAGGGCATGCTGGCATCGTTTGCGCGCCTGGTGGCGCTGCTCGATGAACCTGAAGCCATCCCGGTGCTAGCGCCGTTGATTCAGCGCGAAATCCATTACCGGCTACTGAAAAGCGACCAGGCGAACCGATTGCGCCAGATCTGCTCCGTCGACGGCCAGGGGTATCGGATTGCCAAGGCCATCGATTGGCTGAAGCTCAATTACACCGCGGCCTTGCGCGTAGACGAGTTGGCCGCGCGCGTGCAAATGAGCGCAGCGACGTTTCACCATCACTTTCGCCAACTGACGGCAATGAGCCCGTTGCAGTATCAGAAGTGGCTACGCCTTAACGAGGCGCGGCGCTTGATGTTGAACGAGCATCAGGACGTGTCCAGCGCGGCGTTCAAGGTGGGCTATGAAAGCCCCTCTCAGTTCAGTCGCGAATACGGCCGGTTGTTTGGGGTGCCACCCAAACGTGATATCGCGGCGCTGCGTGGCAGGACCGAGGTCAATGATCGGACGTCAAATTAGCAAAGAATATGCACCCGATCAGCCGCGCAAACAGGTTCAGGGTTTCCGGCAGGTTGGGGTCCTCAAACAGCATCGCTCTTGAATCGAGCGCGCACAGAGCGCCAAACAGGCGGCCATCGGGCAGGAAAATCGGCGCGCCGGCATAGCTCTCAATGGCGAATTGCTTGACCACCGGGCGGGCTGCGAAGCGGCCGTTCTGGCTGATCTGCGGGATGAACAGGGTTTGCGGGTTGATGCAGAACTCGCTGCACAGGGTGGTTTCCAGATCGAGCACATCGTCGACATGGATGCCCATGTCCCCGGTGTCGTGCACCGAGCAGACTACCCATTCCAGGTCGGTGAACTTGGCGATGCCGGCAAAGCGCATCCCCGTCAGGCGGGTGACCAGTTGCAAGATGCTGGTGGTGGCTTCTATTTCGGCGATGGCAGCACGCTCATCGGCGCTGAGCAGGGACTGTGGTGCGGTGACGCTTGGAACCATGGGGATACTCCAGTAGCGTGGCGGCCCGAGCCGCCACGCGCTTTCAGGTGTTAGTTGATACGCGGATGTTGCTCGACCAGGTTCTTGCGCTTGGCCTCCAGTTCGGCAATTTCGGCATCGATGTCTTCGATCTTCTGCTCGATATTGTCGTGATGCTCCTGCAGCAGTTCCTTGGCTTCTTCCATGTCCGAAGCGGCCGGCGCTGCGCCACGCAGTGGCTTGTTGGCGGTTTCCTTCATGGTCAGGCCGGTGATCAGGCCGACCACGGCAAACACCATCAGGTAGTAAGCAGGCATAAACAGATCGTTGGTGCTTTCCACCAACCAGGCTACGGCGGTCGGGGTCACGCCAGCGATCAGCACCGACACGTTGAATGCACTGGCCAACGCGCTGTAGCGCAGGTGAGTCGGGAACATTGCGGGCAGCGTCGAGGCCATCACGCCGATGAAGAAGTTGAGGATCACGGCGAGGATCAGCAAGCCCGCGAAGATCAGGCCGATCTTGCCGCTGGTGATCAACATGAACGCCGGGATGGACAGGAACAACAGGCCGATACTGCCGGCGATGATGAAGGGCTTGCGGCCGATCTTGTCACTGATGAAACCAATGAACGGCTGTACGAACAGCATGCCGACCATGATCGCGATGATGATCAGCACGCCGCTGTTTTCTTTGTAGTGCAGGTTGTGCGACAGGTAGCTCGGCATGTAGGTGAGCAACATGTAGTAGGTCACGTTGGTCGCCGCCACGATGCCGATGCAGGTCAGCAGGCTGCGCCAGTGCTTGGTCGCCACTTCCTTGAACGAGACTTTGGGGCCGTGGGTCAAGCCTTCGCGGTCGCCTTGCTCCATTTTGTCCATGTGCTGCTGGAAGGCTGGGGTCTCTTCCAGCGCATGACGCAGGTACAGGCCGATAATGCCCAGGGGCAGGGCAAGGAAGAACGGCAGGCGCCAGCCCCATGACTCAAAGTCAGCTTCGCCCAATATGCTTGAGATCAGCACGACAACGCCCGCGCCCAGCACGAAACCGGCGATGGATCCGAAGTCCAGCCAACTGCCGAGGAAGCCACGCTTGCGGTCCGGGGCATACTCGGCGACGAAGATCGAGGCGCCGGTGTATTCACCACCCACCGAGAAGCCCTGGGCCATTTTGCACAGCAACAGCAAAATCGGCGCCCAGATACCGATGGAGGCGTAGGAGGGGATCAGGCCGATGGCAAAGGTGCTCAGGGACATGATCACGATGGTCGCGGCGAGGACCTTTTGCCGTCCGTATTTATCGCCCAGAGCGCCGAAGAACAGGCCACCCAGGGGACGGATCAGGAACGGCACCGAGAACGTGCCGAGTGCAGCGATCATTTGTACGCTGGGTGAGGCGTCGGGGAAGAACACTTTGCCGAGCACATAGGCGACGAAGCCGTAGACGCCAAAGTCGAACCATTCCATGGCGTTACCCAGGGCAGCGGCGGTGATTGCCTTGCGCACCTTGGTGTCGTCGACGATGGTGATGTCTTTCAATCCGATGGGCTTGACGCTTTTCTTACGTAATTTCATGCGGGACACTCTAAAGCAGAACAGGGGAGGTGCCATCGTTGCGATGGCACCGCTCTGTCAGTTCAGATACAAGCGGACATGAAATAATTCACCACTATTTTGCTTTTTTTGCATTCTTTGTGGTGAGCAGGCTTAGTGGTGATCGGGCTTGCTGTGGTGAGCGGGCTTGCCCCGCGCTGGGGTGCGAAGCGGCCCTAAATCCAGGCACCGCATTTTTGTCTGAAGAAATGCGGTGATTACATTGGGGTGGCTGCGCCACCCAGCGCGGGGCAAGCCCGCTCACTACAACTAAAGGAGAGGAATCCGAATGCCTGCTGCCGCCTCGCGCCTGACCTACCGTCGCCCACAACCCGGTGACGTGCAGCGATTGTTCGCGATCTACGGCGATCCGCAGACCAACCTGTTCAACCCCGCCGGCCCCATGGCCAGCCTGGAGGTTGCACAACGCCTGCTCGATCACTGGCTCAAACAGTGGGCTACCCAAGGCTACGGCTGGTGGGCGATTGCACGCGTCGAAGCGCCGGATCACATCATCGGCTTTGGTGGAATCGCGCCAATGGATTACCTGACCGAAAGACGCATCAACCTGGGTTACCGGTTTGCGGTGCAAGCCTGGGGGCAGGGCTACGCCACCGAGTTGGGCCGTGATGCATTAAAGCTGGCCTTCGAAACACTTGGATTGCCCGAAGTGTTCGGGTTGGTACGTCCGGATCACGCGGCATCCATCCGTGTACTGGAAAAGATCGGCATGCAGCCTTGCGGTACGCTCGATGATGTGCCGGGCAAGGCACCCAGCCTGGTACTACGCGTTCGTCATCCTACAACTGCTTTTGCCTGACATTTCGCATACCCGAGCAATACCTCGATAAACGGCAATTTTTCAGATTGACAGCGTTCAGGCGTCCCGATATAAAAGTCGCAGTTGTACGACGACATATGACGTTACATGTGTCCTACCTAACAAAAATAAAAAGTGATGCCATGAACTTGAACGAGCCCATCAACGCTCACCGCGTTGGCCAAGCTGTAGGCAACTATCGCTGGACCATCTGCGCGATGCTGTTCTTCGCGACTACCGTCAACTACCTCGACCGCCAGGTGCTCAGTCTCTTGGCCCCTCAGTTGTCCACGCAATTTGGCTGGAGTAACACCGATTACGCCAATATCGCGGCGGTGTTCCAGTTTGTCTACGCGATCTCCATGCTGTTCGCCGGGCGCTTTGTCGACAAGATCGGCACCAAGGCGGCTTATGTGGTGGCGATTGGTATCTGGTCCACGGGCGCCGTCATGCATGCGTTCTCGGTGCCGATGGGCGAGGGCATCGCTGCCATCAGCGGGGCGATAGGCCTGGCGGTGATCCCGGTGTCGATTGCGGGCTTCATGCTGTCCCGTGCGGTGCTGGCGATTGGCGAGGCGGGCAACTTCCCGATTGCGATCAAGGCCACCGCCGAGTACTTCCCCAAGAAAGAACGCTCGCTGGCCACCGGCATCTTCAACTCCGGCGCCAACGTGGGCGCGATCCTGGCGCCGATTTGCGTGCCGTTGATCGCCGGTCTCTGGGGCTGGGAAGCCGCGTTCATCGTGATTGGCGCGTTGGGTTTTGTGTGGGTGGCGGTGTGGATCGCGCTCTACCAAAAGCCGGATGAACAGAAGCGCCTGTCGGCGGCGGAGCTGGCTTACATCCGCAGCGACCAGACCGTGCAACCCTTCACCCCGGCACCGGCCGGCGCCGTGGAGAAGAAAGTTTCGTGGTTCAAGCTGCTCACTTATCGCCAGACCTGGGCCTTTGCCTTCGGCAAGTTCATGACCGATGGCGTGTGGTGGTTCTTCCTGTTCTGGTTGCCCACCTACCTGTCGGCGCAGTACGGCATGAAAGGCGCTGATATCGTCATGCCGCTGGCGGTGCTGTACAGCATGACCATGGTCGGCAGTATCGGCGGAGGCTGGTTCCCGAGCTACTTCATGGCACGCGGCGATGCGCCCTACGATGGCCGTATGAAAGCCATGTTGGTGATCGCGCTGTTCCCGCTGGTGGTGTTGCTGGCGCAGCCATTGGGCTATATCAGCTTCTGGGTGCCGGTATTGCTGATTGGCGTGGGCGCCTCGGCGCACCAGGCGTGGTCATGCAACATCTTCACCACGGTGTCGGACATGTTCCCGCAGAAAACCGTGGCCTCGGTGGTCGGTATCGGCGGCATGGCCGGCGGCCTGGGTGGCGTGGTAATGACCAAGATCGGCGGTTGGGTGTTCGACTACTACAAGTCCGTCGGCGACATCCATACCGGCTACATGATCATGTTCGCCATCTGCGCACTGGCCTACCTGGTGGCCTGGAGCGTGATGAAGACGCTGGTGCCACGTCACAAGGAAATCACTGACCTGTAAGGTCTTATGTCCCGCGCCGCAACGGCGCGGGACCACTTTACAGCGTGAGCGCCCAGGTCTGGCTGACCAGGGATTTGCCGAAGCTGTCTATCGTTTCTTCCTCGACCAACGCGAACCCGGCCTTCTGATACAGCTTGCGTGCATCGCCGAGGATGTCCACCGTCCACAGTTGCATGCGTCGGTAGCCGACCTGCCGGGCAAAGCGCACACACTCATCCACCAGCCGTTGGCCGATGCCCATGCCGCGCGCACTGGCGTCCACGTAGAGCATGCGCAGTTGGGCTGTGGTTTCGCCGTGGCGGATAACGAACACCGAACCCACCACTTCGCCGTCCTTTTCCGCGATCCAGCAACGCTCGCAGGTTGGATCAAATGCCCTCAGGTACTTGGCGACCGTCTCCGCCACTAATGCTTCGAACTCCCAGTTCCAACCGTATTCACGGGCATACAATGCGGTCTGTTGTTGCACCACCACGCCCATGTCGCCTGGCTGTGGGTCGCGTAGCAGATAGCTGGGCGCCGTGCCTTGCAGCAGGGCCTGGATGCGCTTCATCGCGTCGGTGAGTTGCCGCTGTTGGGCTTCCGGCAGGTTGTCGAGCAGGGCGATGACTTCGCTTTGGGTCTGCTGTTCCAGCGGCGCCAGCACCGCACGGCCGTGGTCGGTGAGGTGCAGTTGCACCGCTCGGGCATCGGTGGCGGAGCGGACTTTCTGGATCAGGCCCTTCTTTTCGAAACCACTGGTCAATCGGCTCAGGTAACCCGCGTCGAGGCTGAGCATCTGGCACAGGTCGGCGCTGGTGAGATCACCACGGGTGGACAATTCGTACATCACGCGGATTTCGGTGAGCGAATAGTCGCTCTGCAGCAGATGTTCCTGCAGCACGCCGATCTGGTGGGTGTAGAAGCGATTGAAGCCGCGCACGATGCCGGCGCGTTCGACAAGCAGGGGAGTGGACATGCGGGAATGCTCGAATGGTTGCCTAAAGCAATTATATTGTTGCTTCAGGCAACCATGTCAAACACTTTGCTTAGCGGTTACGCGTCACCCGCCAAAGGGTGTTGGCCAAGTCATCGGCAATGATCAGCGCACCTTTGGGGTCCACCGTCACACCGACGGGGCGGCCACGGGTCTTGCCGTCGTCTCCGCGAAAGCCGGTGGCAAAGTCGATCGGTTCGCCGGACGGCTTGCCGTTGCTGAACGGCACGAAGATCACTTTGTAGCCCACCGGGTTGTCGCGGTTCCAACTGCCGTGCTCACCGACAAACACGCCGTCAGCGAACTGCTCGCCCATTTGCGGGATGGAGAAGTCCACGCCGAGCGCTGCCACATGGGAGCCCAGGCTGTAATCCGGCTTGATCGCGGCGGCGACCTTGGCCGGGTTCTGCGGCTGGGCACGTGGGTCGACATTCTGGCCCCAGTAGCTGTAGGGCCAGCCATAGAACGCGCCTTCACGCACCGAGGTCAGGTAGTCCGGCACCAAGTCGGGGCCCAGTTCGTCGCGTTCGTTGACCACGGTCCAGAGTTGCCCGGTGTCCGGCTGGATCGTCAGTGCCGTCGGGTTGCGCAGGCCTGTTGCATAAGGCTTGTGCGCGCCAGTGGCGGCGTCGATCTGCCAGACCATTGCGCGATCGATCTCCACTTCCATGCCACGTTCGGTAACGTTGCTGTTGGAGCCGATACCCACGTAAAGCTGACTGCCATCTGCACTCACCGCCAGGGATTTTGTCCAGTGGTGGTTGATCTGCGCCGGCAGGTCGGTGACCTTGGTGGGCGGGCCAGATGCCTTGGTCTGGCCGTCGGCGTAGTCGAAACTCACCAGCGCATCCTGGTTGGCCACGTAGAGCTTGCCGTTGGCAAACGCCAGGCCGTACGGCGCGTTGAGGTTTTCGGCGAACACGGTCTTGAGTTCATAGGTGCCGTCACCGTCGGCGTCACGCAGCAAGGTCAGGCGGTTGCCGCCTTTGACCTTGGTGTTGCCTTCGGCCTTGATCAGGCTGGCGATCACATCCTTGGGCTTGAGCTTGGCCGCACTGCCGCCACGGCCTTCAGCGACGAGGATGTCGCCGTTGGGAAGCACCAGGGTCTGGCGCGGTATGGCCAGGTCGGTGGCGATAGCGGTCACGCTGTAGCCTTCCGGGACCTTGGGTTTTTGCTCGCCCCACGGCACTGGTTCGGCAATCTTCATGCTCGGCAGCAGGCTGCTTTGCTGCTCCGGCAGTTTGGGGTCAGGGCCGCGGGCCTGGGTCTTGTCGCCTTCGCCACCGCAGGCGGTCAGCAACAGGGCGGCGCTCAACAGGGTCAGGGTGCTGGACGTTTTCATTTGGCATCTCCCGAACGCAGGTCAGACAGGCCGATCCACGCAGCCACCAGTGCCAGCAGCGTAACGATCACCGACAGCACCAGGCCGGCGGGCATCATGGCGTATGCATCCTTGGCATGCTGGAAAGCATTGATCAAACCCAGTACCCAGGCCGCCAGCAGCAACAGGAAGTAAGTGGCAGGTCGTCCGGATTTGCGCCGCGCACGAAGCAGGTTGACCAGCGCGAACAACAGCGCGAACCCACTGAACACCAAGGCGCCGGCAATCAGCCAGGAAGCGAAGTTGGCCCATTGAATCTGGTAGGTCTGGCCGTAGGCAACGTCGCTGAGCAGGGCACCCAGAAACAACGGTACGCTGCCAGCCAGCAAGAGTGCATGCAGCGGGCCTGGCCGTGTTGCGTAGTAGGCGGGGAGGGTAGTCATGGGGGGCGGCTCCTTATCGTTCAGCGCTCCTGGATTCAGGGCGCAATGACTTCGCATAGGAAAGGAGCGTGGCGTTCGCGGGAAAGTTCACTGGGGTTTCATGTCCAGATGTTTTTCAAACCATTGGGCATAAGGCGTATTGGCAACCTGACAGCGATTGAAGTCCGGGCTGCCATCGCTCCACCAGACGGGGCCGCGTTCGCCAAGGTCGACCTTGGCACCGTGCACCTGGTGTCGCGCCACCCTCAGTTGTTGCGGGTCACCCGAGGCCTTGGCCGCCTTGACGGCACGGCGCGCGTCCATCAATGCACTGACCAGGCGCTGGCGGGTGTCTTCGTCCAGCGCCGGGTTGGTGCAGCGCCAGAGTTGGCCCTTGACCACAAAATAGCGCCCATCCGGCGTGCTAATCATGGTGCCAGCGTACCACCCGCAGTACGCCCCACATCATCGAAAACACAATCGCCATCCATCCGGCAAACAGGCTGAAGAGTGTCATTGCAAGGTTCATAGCCACCTCCGTTGCGTTGTCGTCTCGCTGTTGTCCTTATAGGTGACTGCCTGCGAAAACCAGGATTCAACTTATTTTCCAGAGTGAACCCCTGGCGGTGTTACCCACCTAAGCTCTTATAATTCCCACGATTGTTCACCTCCAGGCCTCTCCATGACCCACCCTCGAATCGGCTTCGCGTGCCAGTACAAGCACCCCGAACGCCTGCTGTCGGCCAGCGCCTTGAAGTTGATCGAAGGCCCCTTCAACCCGCGCACCACCACGTTGCGCTGGATGGACAGTGTCACGCCCCAAGTGGCCCGCGACAAATTGGTGGAGGTGGTCACCCACAACCTGGCGGCTCAATTGCGCCTGTTGGCGTATGTCGCCGAATTGCCGCCAACCTTGCGCATGCTGCGCCTGAGCAGCGATCTGTTGCCGTTCTACAGCCATCCGAAAATCGCCGCGGTGTACAAGGACCCGGCCATCGAGCATCAGTTGGTCGAGGGGTTTGCCGCGATCGGTGACTTGGCGCGCGCTGCGGATATCCGCCTGTCGTTCCACCCCGGCCAGTACTGTGTGCTGGGTTCGGAGAACCCTGGCGTGGTGGAAAACAGCCTGGCCGAATTCGAATACCACGCCGACATGATCCGCATGATGGGCTACGGCCGACGCTTCCAGGACCTCAAGTGCAACGTGCATATCGCCGGTCGCCTTGGTGTGGCGGGTACCCGCGCGGTGTGGGCGCGCCTGTCGGAAGTGGCGCGCAACTGCATTACCTTCGAGAACGACGAGAAGACCTACGGCCTGGACCACTGCCTGCAAGTCGCGGACCTGGCGCCAGTGGTGCTGGACATCCACCACTGCTGGATCAATGAAAACGACTACATCGACCCCCACTCGGAACGGGTCGCCCGTGTGATCGAAAGCTGGCGCGGCGTTCGCCCGACCATGCACTACTCCCAACCGCAGGAGAGCCTGCAGGAGCTGGGGTTCGACGCCGAGCACAAGCTGGAAATGGACGCGCTGTTGCAGGTGGTTTCCAAGCGCGACCTCTACGCCCACAGCGCGCAAATGTGGAACCGCTGGACCAACGATTACGCGCTGCAGTTTCTCGACCGCTTCGACATCATGCTCGAAGCCAAGGACAAGAACGTCGCGGCCCTCGCGTTCTACGCGCACTGGCAGCGGCGCGTTGTGTGATCAACCCCCAGCGTGCATGCTGGCTGGCCTCACATAAGGAACCTTGCCATGCCAACCCTGCATTTGCTCTGCGGCAAGATCGCCTCCGGCAAGTCCACGCTCGCAAAGACCCTGGCCACCGAGCACGCGGCCATTGTACTCAGCGAAGACCACTGGCTTGCCACGCTTTACCCCGGTGAAATCCGCTCCATTGCCGACTACATCCGTTGTGCCCAGCGAATACGCGGCGTACTGGGCCCATTGGTGATCAATGTGCTGCAGTCGGGTACCAACGTGGTGCTGGATTTCCCTGCCAACACCTTGGCTAACCGCGAATGGCTGCTGGGCTTGGCACAGGTCGCCAAGGTCCGGCACTGCCTGCATTACCTTGAACTGGACGACGCCACCTGCCGGGCCCGGCTGCACGCGCGCAATGCCCAGGGTGAGCATGACTTCGCCGCCACTGATGCCGAGTTCGATCTGATTACCCGCCATTTCTGCGTGCCGACTGAAGCAGAAGGCCTGGTGATCGAGAGGCATCGCCCATGAGTGCATCGCAACCCATGGGTGTGGACGCCGAGGGTTTTATCCTCACGGTTCCCGACGCCCCCGTGCAGCGTGAGTTTCAGCCTTTGCTCGAGGATGCCTGCGGCCTGCTCTCGCAGCCAGGCTTGGGGGTTGACGGCATTTATGTCTATGGCAGTGTTGCACGCGGCGATGCGCTGCCGGGTGTATCCGATCTTGATCTCACGTTGGTGCTGAGCGAGCCGCCTACCGCTGCGAGCCTGGAGCGGTTGGAACGGATTCGGTGCGACCTGGCGCTGCGGCACCCGTCAGTCACCAAGGTCGATTTCGATATCGGCAGCCGCGCGCAGGTACTGGCTGTTGAGAATAAACATCGTTGGGGGTTCTGGCTCAAGCACCATTGCCGGTGCGTATGGGGCAATGATCTGGCGGTGCAGTTCGAGCGGTTTCGGCCATCACTGGACATCGCCTTGGCTGTGAATGGTGACTTTGAAGCGGTGCTGAGCGCCTACCTCAGCCGCATTGCGCGTGCCGACACCGAACACGAGCGGCTTCGCCTGCAGCGCGAAGCGTCACGCAAGCTGATCAGGGCGACCCAGATAGTGTGCGGGGTAGAGGGGGCGACTTGGCCGCAGACATTGGAGGAGTATGTGGCGCTGTTCGTGCAGAGGTATCCGATGCGGGTGACGCAGGTGGCGTTTTTTCTGTTTGAGGCTCGAAACCCGGGTGCTGACAGTGAAAGGTTCTTGGCCCGGCTTCAAGCGTTTCTGGGGTGGATGGTTTTACAGCGAAGTCATACGGCCGTTCCTCTGTAGGAGCTGGCTTGCCCGCGATGGCGACCTGACAGCCGACCACAATCTAACTGTCCCCCCGCGATTCAAAACTGTGGGAGCTGGCTTGCCTGCGAAGACGGCCTAACAGCCGACCACGCTCTGACTGTTGCCCCGCGATTCAAAACTGTGGGAGCTGGCTTGCCCGCGAAGACGGCCTGACAGCCGACCTGGATGCTGGATCTGATCGGGTACATATCCGTTATTTAGGTAAAAGCTTCTATTGGTTCCGCCCTTACGGCGGCTCACTTTGGAAAAGCCCCAAAGTAAGCAAAGGGCTCTTGCCCCAACACTCGGCACCTCGCCTAGGCTCGGTGTGCCCGTAATCCGCCAGGTATTTGGGGGGCCGCCGCCACGCGCCATCCATGGCGCGGGGCGGCTAAACCGGCATCCCTGCCGGTTTACCCCCCAAATCCCTGTCGAATTCCGGCCAGCGTGTTTGACGGGGCGCCTAAGATCAAGATCAAGATCAAGAGCAAGAGCAAGAGCAAGAGCAAGAGCAAGAGCAAGAGCAAGAGCAAGAGCGGCTCGCTTCGCCTCGTGGTTAGCGTGGGGGGATAGTACCTGGGGATGTCGCAGCCGCCGCTGAGCGAGCAGATCCAGGTGCTGGAGCAGGCGCTCGAGGTCACGCTGTTCGAGCGTTCGCGGCGGGGGGAAGCAGGGAATATCGACCTGGCCTTTGCCCGGCTGGACGGCGACCTGGGCCCGACGGTTCAGTCGCTGCCGTTGCGGGAAGACCGCTTGATGGTGGCTTTGCCCAGCCACCATGCTTTGGCCGCGCGTACGCGCACCAGCCTGTCGAGCTTGGCCAGCGCGCTGTATTCGGCGAGCCTGCGCCATAAGGTACGGGCGGGCGCCGTGCGCTGAATCTTCCAGTCGATGGTCGAGCTTTCCGATAACGCCGACCTGATGGGCAAGTTCCTGGGCTGCCCTGCCCGAAGCTGTTCATGTACGGCGAGCAGAACGCCGGGCTGTCCTACCTGCCGCACATCCAGGCCCACGGCGTGCGGCTGGCGCCGATTGTCGAGTGCGGGCGCTTCCCGATGTATTCCAACCCTGGCGCGATGTGGCAGCAAATCGCTGACTTTCTCAGGACTTGAATCGCCCCACCAAGCCATTTAGCTCATCCGACAAATTCGACAACCGCCCAGAGTCGTCCTGCGCCGAGTTGGCCAGGCTTTCCACCAGCCGCGCCTCGTCGTAGATCTGCTGGATATGCCGGTTGATCTCCTCGGCCACGCTGTGTTGTTCCTCGGCGGCGGCGGAGATCTGCAGGTTCTGATCGCGGATTTCGTTGACCGAGGTCTGGATCCCTTCAAAGCTGTCCCGCGCGTTTTCGATGGACGACACACTGGCCTTCGACAGGTCCAGGCAGCTACCCATCTTTTGCGTGACTTCCTGGGTCTTGTTTTCCAGGGTGCCGAGCAGTTGCTCGATCTCTCCAGTGGAGTCGGATGTGCGCTTGGCCAGTGCGCGCACTTCGTCGGCTACCACCGCAAAACCACGGCCTTGATCACCCGCACGGGCGGCTTCGATGGCGGCGTTGAGCGCCAACAAGTTGGTCTGTTCGGCAATCGCACGGATGGTGCCGAGGATCTGGTTGATGCTGCGGCTGCCGGCTTCCAGTTCGACCATGGCCTGGGATGACTCGGTCAGGCGGCGCCCCAGGCGGTTGACGTTGTCGGTGGTGACTTCGATCTGCTGCTTGCCCTCGGCCACGCGCCGGTGCCCGTTCTCGGCGGATTCCGCCGCGCCACTGCAGGAGCGTGCGACTTCGTTGGCCGTGGCGACCATTTCGTTGAACGCCGTAGAGACAAGTTCTACCGCCTCACGCTGGCGCCCGGCCGCCTCGTTCATGTTGTGCGCCACTTCGCTGTTGACCTTGGAGGCGTTCTGCAAATTGGCCGAGGCGGCGCCGATGTGTTGGATCAGTTGGCGGATCGCCGCGAGAAACTTGTTGAACCAGCCGGCCAGTTCGGCGGTTTCATCCTTGCCCTGGACCTGCAGTTCGTGGCGCAAGTCGCCTTCGCCCTGGGCGATGGACTGCAAGCCGGTACTGACCTGGCCGATGGGTTTGACGATGACCTTGGAAAACGCTGCCGCGATCAGCCCGAAGATCAGCACCAGCACCGCGACGATGATGGCGGTGAGGTAGGTCATGCGCGTGGCTTCGGCCATGACTTCACGGTGTTCGATCAGCCCGATGTAGCGCCAGCCGAGGCCGGGGGAGGTCCACACGTTGGCCATGTAGCGCACGCCATCGATCACCACTTCAGTGGAGCCCTGTGCGGTGTCGGCCAACTGTGCATAGGCTGTGCCCAGGTCTTTGAGCGGCTTGAAGTTGTGGGCGGCGTTGCGCGGGTCGACCAGCACCACGCCGTCCTCAATCAGCATCACGTAGCCGCTTTCGCCCAGTTTGATGCTCTTGAGCAGTTCGGTGAGGTTTTTCAGTGAGACGCTGACCACGAACACGCCCTTGGCCTTGCCGTTTTCCAGCAGGGCGCGCGCGGTACCCACCAGGGCGACGTCATCTTTGTCGTAGTAATACGCGGGGGTGCGCACGGTCTTGCCGGGGCTGGCCATGGCCGCCTTGTACCAGGGGCGGGTGCGCGGGTCGTACTTGGCCAGTTGCGGGTCATCCGGCCATTTGGCGTAGGTGCCGTCTTCCAGGCCGATGGACAGGATGGCCGCCGCTGGGTGTGTGGCGCCAAAGCGCGCGAAGCGGTCGATCACCGCTTGCGCCTCGGCGGGCATGGGCTGGCTGGCCGCGTCGGCAGGCTGGTAGTTCTTCAGCGTGTTCACGGAGGTGTATACAGGATCAGTGGCCATTTGATCGACGTTTTGCAGCGTACCGTCGAAGAACTGGCGGATATTGCCGTCGATCTGACGGATTTCCCGGGTGCTGCCGTCGATAAACTGATCCACCGCCTGGGTCCGCGTGTTCATGACCGAAATCACGGCCACCAGGCTTACCGGGATGAAAGCAACGGAGACAAATGCGAGTACCAGCTTATTTTTTATTTTCATCGAGACGACCATCAGCGTGAAGGGCGGCCAAATCGTCGCGCACCTCGATCAGGATTACGGCGATTTGCTATCACTGATGTTTCGGCCCGGCCCCGGTAAATCTTTAGGGTTTTTTGTACACAATACAAAGTGCTTATTGTTCTGTATCCAATCAATACACATCACGCAGATAACGCTTCTGCTCACTTAACTGCCGCCAGTACTCCACGGCACCCTCGACGCCAAGCCCGCCGTGGGTTTGCGCGACTTGGCGCAGGGCCTGGTCGACATCTTTGGCCATATGGCTAGCGTCACCGCAGATGTACAGCTTGGCGCCATCCTGTAACCAGCGCCACAGCTCGGCCCCCTGCTCGCGGATGCGGTCCTGCACGTAGACCTTTTGCGCCTGGTCGCGCGAGAACGCCAGGCTCAAGTGGTTGAGCAGGCCGTCGCGCTGCATGCCTTGCAGTTCGTCCTGATAGTAGAAATCGCTGGCGGCGTGCTGTTCGCCGAAGAACAGCCAGTTGCGCCCCTGATGACCCAGCGCGCGACGTTCCTGCAAGAACGCGCGAAAGGGCGCGATACCGGTGCCGGGCCCGATCATGATCATGGGTACGTCGCCGTCAGTGGGCGTGCGAAAGTGCTTGGACGGCTGCACGAACAGCGGCACTTCGCCGTCGCCGACCCGGTCAGCCAGGAACGTCGAGGACACACCCTTGCGCTTGCCATAGCGCACGGCAGCCACGGTGAGATGCACTTCCTGCGGATAGGCCTTGGCACTCGAAGCGATTGAATACAAGCGTGGTTGCAAGCGCTTGAGGGTGCCCAGCAATTCATCCGCCGAGCACTCGATGGGGTATGCCTGCAGCACATCCGCCAGTTGCCGGCCCCACAGCCAGTCATTCAGTTCTGCCTTGTGTTCGGGGTTGAGCAAGTGCTTGAGGCTAGGGTTGGCGCTGCGCTCGGCGATGAAGGCCAAGGTGTCGCTGCTGGGCCGGGCGATTTCGAAGTGTTGGGTCAAGGCCTGTTGCAGCGGCACATCGCCGAAGGTCTCGATGTTCACGCTGGTATGGGCGTTCAGGCGGGTGAGGTCGAGCAGTTCGTTGACCAGTTCGGGGCAGTTGCGCGGCCGTACGCCCAGCGCATCGCCGGCTTCGTAGGTCAGCCCGGAGCCGGCCAGGTCGAGGGCGAACTGACGGGTTTCCTTGTGGGGACTTAGCGGGTTCAGGTGCCGGTTGAGCAGCAGGCGTGAGCCGTACAATTTGGTTTTACCGGCGGGGGTGGCGGGCGCGACGGGCTTTGTCGGGGCGAGGGTTTGCTGGAAACGCACCAGCCACGCATCGGCCAACGCTTCGAATTCGGTGTCGCAGTCGACGCGTTCCAGCAGGCGGGTGGCGCCCAGTTCCAACAGGCGTTGGTCGAGTTGCTTGCCGTGGTTGCAGAACTGGTCATAGTTCGGATCACCCAGGGCCAGCACTGCAAAGCGCAAGGACTCCAGGCGCGTCTCGGCAGTGCTGAGGCTGTGCCAGAAACCTTCGCCATTGTCCGGTGGGTCGCCGTCGCCAAAGGTGCTGCTGATCAGCGCCAGGGTGTGGGTGCTTGCCAGTTTGCTCGCCGGGAAATCCGACATCGCGCTCAGTTCCACGGCAATGCCCGCGTCGCGCAGCCGTTTGGCAAAACGCTCGGCCAAAGCTTCGGCGTTGCCGGTTTGCGAGGCCCACAACAAGGTGACGGCTGGGGAGGGCGCTGCGAGGGATTGCGTATGGCTGAACAAACCGCCGAGCAAGCCGTTCAACCACAGCCGCGCGGCATCGGCCAGCGGTGCATTGGCGGGCATGGTCGGCACGCCGACCGCCTGGTGTGCGGCGTTGGACTGCAGGCCGCTGAGAAAGCCGGCGAGGTAGGTGCGCTCATTCTCGCTCAAGGGGGGCGCGGGTAGGTTGCGGATGCCGGCGATTTCGGCGAAGGCGTCGAGGCGCGACATGGCGGTGTCCTCTGCTACGGGGGAAGGGCGGTCCAGGAATTGGTGTTCGATCAGCTCGACGCGGGCCAGGGCGACGGCGCAGTACTTGAACTCCGGCTGTAAGGAAATCGGGTCCACCGCGTCGTTGGTCACCGCGTTGATTGCCAGGTTTTCACCGAATACATCGTTCCAGTGGAACGGCGCAAAACAATTGCCTGGCCGCACACGGTCGGTGACCACGGCGGGCAGCACGGCGCGGCCGCGCTGGGAGCGTATCTCGACTCGATCCTTGTCCTTGATACCCAATCGGCTCGCGTCTTCGGGGTGTAATTCCACAAAGGGGCCGGGGTTGAGTTTATTCAGGGTTGCAACCTTGCCGGTCTTGGTCAGGGTGTGCCATTGGTGCTGCACGCGGCCGGTGTTAAGCACGAAGGGGAATGCGTCGTCCGGCATTTCTGCGGGTGGCATATGGGGGCGGGCGAAGAACTGGGCTTTGCCGTTTTCGGTGGCGAAGGCGAGGGTGCCTGTGTCCAGGTAGCGGATCGGGTTGCGGTCCGCGCCACCCTCCGCCGCGCAAGGCCATTGCAGCGGCTTCTCACGCAGGCGCGGGTAGCTCGCACCACGCAGGTCGTAGCCGGTCTTGGGGTTCCAGGCGCGTTTGATTTCTTCAAACACGTCGGCGGCGGATGCATAGGTGAACGCATCGGCAAAGCCCATTTCGCAAGCGACCCTGGCAATGATCTGCCAGTCGGGCAGGGTCTCGCCGGGCGCATCCACGGCCTTTTGCATCAGGGTCAGGTTGCGCTCGGAGTTGATCATCACCCCTTCGGCCTCGGCCCACAGCGCGCCGGGCAACAGGATGTCGGCGTAGCGGTTGGTCTCGGTGTCGAGAAAAGCATCCTGGGTGATCACCAGTTCGGCGGTTTGCAGGCCTTCGATCACGGTCTGCCGGTTAGGCACGCTGGCGACCGGGTTGGTGCAGATGATCCAGCAGGCCTTGATCTGCCCGGCGGCCATCTGTTCGAACATCGCCACGGTGCCGCTGCCAGCCTGGCGCGGCAGGCTGTCGTGGGGGATCTGCCACAGGTCTTCGATAAAGGCGCGGTCGGCCTCGACCAGCACCGAACGTTGCCCCGGCAGTCCAGGGCCCATGTAACCCATTTCGCGCCCGCCCATGGCGTTGGGTTGACCCGTGAGGGAAAACGGCCCGCTGCCCGGACGGCAGATGGCACCAGTGGCCAGGTGCAGGTTGCACAGCGCGTTGGTGTGCCAGGTGCCGTGGGTGCTCTGGTTGAGGCCCATGGTCCAGCAGCTCATCCACTCGGCGGCCTGGCCGATCCAGTCGGCGGCTTGGCGGATATCGGCTTCGGCCAGGCCGGTGATGGCGGCGACTTGATCTGGCGAATAGTCCTCAAGGAATTCCGGCAGCGCCTCCCAGCCTTCGGTAAAGGTGGCGATAAAGGCAGGGTCGGTGTGGCCGTTTTTGACCAGCAGATGCAGCAGACCATTGAGCAACGCCAGGTCGGTGCCGGGTTTGATCGGCAGGAACAGGTGGGCCTTGTCGGCCGTGGCACTGCGCCGGGGATCGACCACGATCAGCTTCGCCCCGGCCTTGACCCGGTCCATCATGCGCAAGAACAGGATCGGGTGACAGTCAGCCATGTTCGCGCCGATCACGAAGAACAGGTCGGCGCGATCGAAGTCTTCATATGACCCCGGCGGGCCGTCGGAGCCAAGGGAGAGTTTGTAGCCACTGCCGGCGCTGGCCATGCACAGCCGCGAGTTGGACTCGATGTTGGGGGTGCGGACGAAGCCCTTGGCCAATTTGTTGATCAGGTACTGGGACTCCAGCGACATCTGCCCTGACACGTAGAATGCCAAGGCGTCCGGGCCGTGCGTGTCGAGGGTGTGACGCAGGCGGTGCGCGGTTTCGCGGATGGCGTTGTCCATGTCGATACGCACCGGGTCATGCTCCCGGGCCTGGCGTACATAGGCGTTTTCCATGCGCCCGGACTCGGCGATGGCTTGCCCGCAGGTGGTGCCCTTGGTGCACAGGCGGCCAAAGTTGGTGGGGTGGTCCTTATCGCCGATCACCTTGACCACTTTGTTGTCTTGCACCTGCATGACGATGCCACAGCCCACGCCACAATAGGGACACACACTGCGTATGCTTTGGTTGGCCATCTGAAACCTGCGTAAACAAAAAAGGCGCCTTGCAACCCTCCGTTCAGAACGGGGATTACACGGCGCCTTTGTCGTGAGAGGGCAGTCAGCGTTGACTGCTTGGTTGGGGTGTTCCTAGCAAGTCACGCGCCAGGTTTTTGAACTGCCCCTTGATACCGACGCGCCGACGGCGCGGGGCAAGCCCGCTCACCACAGAAAACCATTCATTCATGGCGAGTCATGCACTTTTATGACGCGAGATGCACCAGTTGGAGGCGCTGGAGGTGGTGCTTGGCATCGCCGACTCCCCTGTTGAGCCGTGAACACAGGCCTTGCATCCGCTTGGCACAGACCCTGCAAGCTCCCCCTCAACCCACTTCGGTCAACGACGATCGACACCAGGGGCAATAGCGGAGAATCCGGCGCAGTCGTCCGATCCGAACCCGCATAAGAACAGGCAAAGACGCCTGGAACCGCAAGGTTTCAGGCGTTTTTTTTGCTTTTTTAAAACCGTGATGAGCTTTGTCGGGTGCTTACTATGAACCATCTCAAAACCTTGATCGTCGTCGGCAATGGCATGGTCGGCCACCACTGTGTGGCGCAATTGATCGAGCGCGGCGCGCTGGATCACTACCGTTTGCATGTGTTCAGCGAAGAGCCGATGCGCGCCTATGACCGGGTGCACCTGTCCGAGTATTTCACTGGCCGCGACGCCGAGTCGCTGGCCTTGTCCGACGCCTCGCTGTACCAGACGCCGGGTGTCACCCTGCATCTCGGCGTACCGGTGCTGGAGATCGACCGCGCCCGCTGCGAGGTGATCACCGCTGACGGCTGCGTCGCCTATGACAAGCTGGTGTTGGCCACCGGCTCCTATCCGTTTGTGCCGCCTATCGAAGGCGCCGAAGGCGATTCACGGCTGGTGTATCGCACCCTTGAAGACCTGGACGCGATTCGCAAGGCAGCCGCCAGTGCACGACGCGGCGTGGTAGTGGGCGGTGGCCTGTTGGGCCTGGAAGCCGCCAACGCCCTGAAAAGCCTCGGCCTTGAGGCCCATGTGGTGGAGTTCGCGCCGCGCTTGATGCCGGTGCAACTCGACGACTTTGGCGGCCTGGCACTCAAGGCGCAGATCGAACGGCTAGGCGTGGGCGTGCATTTGTCGCGCGCCACCCAATCCATCAGCACGGGTGAGCAGTACCGCTACCGCATGAATTTTGCCAATGACGAGTTCCTTGAAACCGACCTGATCGTATTCTCCGCCGGTATCCGCGCCCAGGATGCACTGGCCCGCCAGGCCGGCCTGGACATCGGCCCGCGTGGCGGAGTGGTGATCAATGACGAATGCCTGAGCATCGACCCGAACATCTACGCGATTGGCGAATGCGCGTCCTGGAATGGCAGCCTGTTCGGCCTTGTCGCGCCGGGCTATCAGATGGCCCGTGGCGTTGCCGCACTGCTGTGCGCGCAAACCGCCGAGCCGTTTGTGGGTGCCGACATGTCGACCAAACTCAAGTTGCTCGGCGTCGACGTGGGCTCCATCGGCGACGCCCATGCCCACACGCCGGGCGCGCGCAGCTACCAGTTCATCGACGAAGCCAGCGCCAGCTACCGGCGCCTGGTGGTGGATGCGTCGGGCAAACATGTGATCGGCGCGGTGTTGGTGGGCGACAACAGCTACTACGACACCCTGCTGCAATACATGCAAAACAGCATCGCGCTGCCGTCCGAGCCGGCCAGCCTGATCCTGCCGTCGTCCAACGGCGCACCGACCCTCGGCCCCGGTGCGCTGCCGGAATCGGCCACCGTCTGCTCCTGCCACAACGTGACCAAGGGCGCGATTTGCTCGGCCATCGACGGCGGCTGCAGCGACCTCGGCCTGCTCAAAGCCCAGACCAAGGCCTGCACCGGTTGCGGCGGCTGCGCCGGTTTGCTGAAGCAGGTGTTCGAACATGAACTGATCGCCCGTGGCGTCAGCGTCGACAAGAGCCTGTGCGAACACTTCGCCTACACCCGGCAGGAGTTGTACGCCCTGGTGCGCGTGGAAGGCATCCTCACCTTTGACGAACTGCTGGCCAAACACGGCCGTGGTCACACCGGCTGCGACGTGTGCAAGCCGGCGGTGGGCTCGATCCTGGCGTCGTGCTGGAACCAGCCGATCATGGATGCGTCCCTGGTGCCGTTGCAGGACACCAACGATACGTTCATGGCCAACATGCAGAAAAACGGCACCTACTCGGTGGTGCCGCGTATTCCAGGCGGCGAAATCACCGCGGATAAACTCATCGTGATCGGCGAGGTCGCGAAGAAATATGACCTCTATACCAAAATCACCGGCGGCCAGCGCATCGACCTGTTTGGTGCACAACTGCACGAACTGCCGGATATCTGGAGCGAACTGATCGCCGCCGGGTTTGAAACCGGGCACGCCTACGGCAAATCCACGCGTACGGTGAAGTCCTGCGTGGGCAGCACCTGGTGCCGTTACGGCGTGCAGGACAGCGTGAAAATGGCGCTGTTGATCGAGGACCGTTACAAGGGTCTGCGCTCGCCGCACAAGCTCAAATTCGCAGTGTCCGGCTGTACCCGCGAATGCGCCGAAGCCCAGAGCAAAGACGTCGGCGTGATCGCCACCGAGAAGGGCTGGAACCTCTACATCGCCGGCAACGGCGGCATGCGCCCACGCCATGCGGAGCTGTTCGCCACCGACCTGGATGACGCCACGCTGATCCGCTACATCGACCGCTTCCTGATGTTCTACATCCGCACCGCCGACAAGCTGCAACGCACCTCGGTCTGGCGCGAAAGCCTCGAAGGCGGCCTGGATTTCCTCAAGGACGTGATCCTGCACGACAGCCTGGGCCTCGGCGCAGAGCTGGAAGCGCAGATGCAGCTGGTGGTCGACCGCTACGAATGCGAATGGGCCAACGCCCTCGCAGACCCGGAAAAACTCAAGCGCTTCCGCACCTTCGTCAACGACAAACGCCCCGACCCGGACATCCACTTCGTCCAGGAGCGCGGCCAACGCCGGCCGATCATGGCCGCCGAACTCAACCTGATTCCCGTCACCGAGGAGATTGCCTGATGAGCCAAGCCAACCCGCAACGCAACCTGACCACCTGGAAAGGTGTGTGCAGCGAGACCGACCTGGTGAGCAATTCCGGCGTGGTGGTGTGGCTGGACGGTGCGCAAGTGGCGCTGTTCTACCTGCCGGGTGCGCAGGACCAGACGTTGTTCGCCATCGACAACCATGACCCGGAATCCGGCGCGAATGTGATCGGACGCGGCTTGATCGGCAGCATCAAGGGTGACCTGGTGGTGGCGGCGCCGATCTACAAGCAGCATTACCGGCTCGAGGACGGGCAGTGCCTGGAAGCGCCTGACCAGAGGCTGCGGGTTTGGCCGGTGCGGTTGAACGCTGGGGTGGTGGAATTGGCATTGGATTGATGCTGTGTGCAGGGTCTTGCGTCGAGCCGACTTACTGCGGTGAGCGGGCTTGCTTGTGGTGAGCGGGCTTGCCTCGCGCTGGGGTGCGAAGCAGCCCCAGTAAGATCACCGTGTTTATTCAGACAAACCGCGGGGTTTGGTTCTAGGGCTGCTTCGCACCCCAGCGCGAGGCAAGCCCGCTCACTACAACAAGCCCGCCAGTTGCTGAAGTCGAGTTAAGATGCCGCCTGGACCTCACTCAGATCAAGGACACTGTATGCCGCTTATCACGGAGCGCGTCGCGCTCGCCCGCAATGGCGCCAACGAAAAAGTCATTTGCCGCATGGCTTCAGGCTGGGCGGTCATGGGTGATGTACAGTTTCTACCCGGTTACTGCCTGCTGCTGCCTGACCCGGTCGTTGCCAGCCTGAACGACCTGGACACCGAGGCCCGCACAGCCTATCTGTTGGACATGGCCCGCCTTGGCGATGCGGTGTTGCAGGCTACCGGTGCGTTGCGCATGAACTACGAGATCCTGGGCAATTCCGAGCCGGAGCTGCATTGCCATCTCTTCCCGCGCTATGCCTCGGAACCGGACGACAAACGCACGATGCCGGCGTGGTTTTATGATTGGAAAAACGCACAGCCGTATGCGGAGGTCGACCACGGGGAGATGCGCAAGGCGATTGCGCGATTGTTGGAAGCGACGACATCGGCCTAAGGATGGGATGGAATCAATGCGCGAACGAAAGGCGTCACGCCTGCTGGTGATCAACCCCTCGCAGGAGGTGCTTCTGTTCAGGTTCGTCCATAACGACGGACCATTGGCCGGGCAAAATTATTGGGCTACGCCTGGCGGTGGTGTAGAGGCCGGTGAAACCTTCGAGGTGGCTGCAATACGCGAGCTGCGTGAGGAAACGGGAATCAAGGTTGACACTCTTGCGGCGTCCATCGCGGACCGCAAGGTCCCGTTGATGCTGCCTTGCGGGGAAACGGTGTTAGCGATTGAGCAGTATTACGTGGTTCACGTACCCGATGAGGCACTGTCAAAAGCGGAATGGACCGCCCCTGAGACTCAGGTCATGGCGGATCATCGTTGGTGGTCTGTCAATGCGCTGCGCTCTACCGAAGAGACGGTCTGGCCGCAATCACTGATCGATATGCTTGTGAAAGAGGGCGTGTTTCAACCCGCTACCTGACCGTCGTGGTCAACAATGTACCAGGATTTCGTCGGTCTCCATCACGGCGGCATAATCCATCGCCAGGTTGCTCAGCGACAGCGCATGCACGTCTTCAGCGGGCCACAGGCGCCCGGACAAATCGGTTTGGTCGAAGGTGTAGCAGGCATCCGAAACCACCGTCACCGCAAAACCCAGGTTGCCGCCTGAGCGTGCCGTGGCCTCGACCGAGTTGTTGGTGATCACGCCGGCGATCACCAGTTGCCGGATCCCGCGCGCGTGCAGCCAGCGTTCCAGTCCTGAGGCGACGAAGGCGTCCGGAACGTTCTTTTCGGTCACATGCTCATGCGCCAGCGGTTGCAGCGCCGGCTGGAATTCGCAGCCCGGCTGGCCCGGCCAGAACACCGAGTCGGGAGAGCGGGACATGTGCCGGATGTGAACAACAGGGCGGTCGGATTGACGCCAGGCAGTCAGCAGACGCTGTATCTGCACTTCGGCGTCGGGGTTGTTGCGTCGTCCCAGCTTTGGTCGGTTCATGCCTTGCTGCATGTCGATGATCAGCAGTGCGGCGTTGATGGCTAACGATTGCATGGCACCTCCTTTTGCGGGTTGGGCTCGAAACATACCACGAGGGTAAACGGTCATGAAGGTTGGGTTTACTTGAAGGACATTGACTGAATAAGGAATAGATCAATGATCCGCAAAGCATTACCTGGCGACGCCAACGCCATCGCCCAGGTGCATATCCGCAGTTGGCAGGAAGCCTATCGTGACATGATGCCTGCCGAGTTCTTGAATGGGCTGGATGCAACGCTGGCTCGGCGCGAATCCTTTTGGGTTCGCTCGATTGAGTCGGGCGAGTCCGACGTGTGGGTCGCGGAGCTGGACGGGCACGTTGTGGGCTGGATATCGGTCGGTGCCAGTCGTGACGAAGAAGCTGCCGGAGCAAACACCGGTGAGGTCATGGCCATTTATGTTTTAGCCAAGTATTGGCAAGCCGGCGTTGGGCTGGCGTTGTGGAATGCGGGCCTGCAGTTCCTGAGGGAGGAGGGGTTTCAGGGTTTGACGCTTTGGGTCTTGAGCCGAAATGAAAGGGCTATCCGGTTTTATCGCAGGATGGGCTGTGTCGAGGACGCGGGGAGTGAACGTAATCTTCAGAGGGGAGGTGTCACTCTGGTAGAAATGAGGTATCGGTTGCCCTTTGGACCAGGTTGAGCACATTCACATACGCACGAAACATTTCAGCCATCCCCTCGGCATAAACCGCGATCTCTTCAGCCGTTCGCGGACTGTTGGAGAACTCCTTCCCCACTGAACTGAGCGTGGTCAGGATCAAATCACTGGCTACCGTACGCGTGTCAACCGACACCTCAGGCAACAACTCCAGCATGAACCCCTTGAACGCCTGCCGTCCCGCCGCGCGCACCTCCAGGGCCTCCGGCGCATCACGATAGAGCGGCGCCGCGTCACTCAGCGCACCGCGCATCTGCGCTTCTTCGCATTCCGATTGGATAAAGGCGTGCACCAACGTTCGCAGGCGATCCAGTGGCGTTTCGTCGCGTTTCTCCAGGATGTCGCGCAGCATCTGGGTGGTCTGCTGCCACTCATCACTCTGCAACCGGAACAGAATCGCCGCTTTGTTGGGGAAGTACTGGTACACCGACCCCACGCTCACGCCGGCCTTTTCCGCGACCCGTGCAGTGGTGAAGCGGGTGGCGCCTTCCTTGGCCAAAACCTGAATAGCCGCTTGCAGAATCGCCGCCACCAACTCGGTGGAACGGGCCTGTTGCGGGTGTTTGCGCGTGGAAATACGTGGGGTCTGGCGGCTGGTCATACGGGGCTCCTGAAGCAGGGCTAATGCGAATAGCGAAGGATGCGAATGACTCGCATACTTTTAATGCGACGAATTAGTCGCATCTTAGTCCCACCTCACTGGAAATCAATTATGTCGAGCCTGACCACCGCGCCTCTGGCGCCCCTTATCGAACGTCTTTATGCCCAGGCCAATGCGGCCACCAGCCCGCTGGTGAACTCGGTATCCAAAGAAGAACGCGAACGGCTAATGCACAGCAAAACCGAATACATGGCGCTGTATTCGATGCTCAAGGACCTGTGGCTGCCCGTGTCGCAGGACACCGGCAAGCTGCTCTACATGCTGGCGCGCAGCAACAAGGCGCGGGCGATTGTGGAGTTTGGCACTTCATTTGGGCTGTCGACCTTGTTCCTGGCTGCCGCGCTGCGTGACAACGGCGGCGGTGTGCTGATCGGCAGCGAATTCGAAGCGTCGAAGATCGCCCTGGCGCGCGAGCATTTCATCGAAGGCGGCGTGAGCGACCTGATCCACATTCGCGAAGGTGACGCGCTGGTGACCCTGGCCAGCGACTTGCCGGATGTTGTCGATCTGTTGCTGCTGGACGGCGCCAAGACGCTGTACGGCGACGTGCTGAACCTGGTGGAAAACAACCTGCGTCCTGGCGCACTGGTAGTCGCGGACAACACCGATTATTGCCCTGAATACCTGGCCTATGTGCGCGCCCCGGAGAACGGTTACTTGTCGGTGCCGTTTACCGATGACATCGAACTTTCAATGCGCCTGGGGTAAGCGAGTATTCAGCGCTTGCTGGCCGCCAGCCTTGCAGCGAACAACACAAAGATCATACCGGTGGTGCTGTCCATCCACTGGATGACCTTTTCGCGACGCAGGAAACCGGAAAGCGACTGCGTGGCGCCGATCAATATTGGAGACCACAGCAGACAACCGGGGTTGATCCCCAGCGTGGCAGCGGCGAGGAGGTTATTGGTGATGGGCATGGGGGGATTCATGATGGGTGGAGGTGTGCCTAAGCAAATCTCCATTATCCTGGGATGAGCGATTTTCCTGTGGTGAGCAGGCTTGCCCTGCGCTGGGCTGCGAAGCGGCCCCATCGATGAGCGACGTGGTGTGTCTGGCTATGGGGCTGCTTCGCAGCCCAGCGCGGGGCAAGCCCGCTCACCACAACAAGCCTGCTCACCACGACAAGCCCGCTCACTACAGAAAGCGGGCTTGCTACTGTAAACGTAGGCTCAGCGATTGAACCGCTCAACCAACGCATATTGGGTGGACGCGTTGTTCGTCAGCTCCTTGCTCAGGTCTGTGGATTGGTGGGCTTGTATCGACGTCTGGTCGGCCAGTTCGGCGATGGTGGTGATGTTGCGGCTGATTTCCTCGGCGACCGCGCTCTGTTCCTCGGTGGCGGCGGCGATCTGGGTGGTCATGTCAGTGATATGGGACACCGCTTCGCTGATGCCGACCAGCGCCTGGTCCGCCTCCAGCACCCAAGCCACACCTTCCTGGGCCTGGCGCTGGCCGTGCTCCATGCTTTGCACGGCATTGTTGGAGGACGCCTGCAGCTGGGTGATCAACCCATGGATCTGGGTGGTGGACTGGGACGTGCGTTGTGCCAGCTGCCGCACTTCGTCGGCCACCACGGCAAAACCACGGCCTTGCTCGCCGGCACGCGCCGCTTCGATGGCTGCGTTGAGGGCCAGCAGGTTGGTCTGGTCGGCAATGCCCTTGATCACGTCCACCACGCTGCCGATTTCGTCGCTGTCCTTGGCCAGTTGCGCCACGGTCGCGCCGGTTTCGCTGACCACCGCAGACAGGCGTTCGATCGCCTCACGGGTGTCGCGTGCCACTTCGCGCCCGCGCCCGGTCAGGACGTTGGCTTGCTGGGTGGCGTCGGCGGTGCGTTGCACGTGGCTGGCGACTTCCTGGGTGGTGGCGGCCATCTGGTTGACGGCGGCCGAGACCTGTTCGGTTTCGACACGCTGGCGGTCCAGGCCTTTGGAACTAGCGGTGGCCAACTGATCGGATTGCCCGGCCAAGGCACTGAGTTGCTCGGCGCTGTCCTGCAAGCGGGTGAGGCAGGTCTTCAGGCGTGCGTTCTGGCTGAGGAACGCCGTTTCGAGACGTGCCTGTGGCCCGCTGGCGTCGCTGTACATCTGCGCGATCAAGGCATCCGAGGTCGAGGGCTCCACACCGTGCAACAGACGCAACGTGCTGCCTTGACGCCAGCGTGAGCAGAGCACGCCCACCGGGATTGCGACTGCAACGGTCACAGCAATGGCGACGGGCGCGCTGAGGAACAAACCGGCGAGGCAGCCGGTAAGCCCGGTTGCCACATACGGCACACAACTGATGGCCGCCGGCAGCCAGGCATCCTGCCGCGGAACGGCCGGTTTACCTTGGCTGATGCGGCGGTACAGGGCCTGGGCCCGACGGATTTCATCCGCCGTGGGCTTGACCCGCACGGACTCGAAACCAACGACTTTGCTGCCATCGAATATGGGGGTGACGTAGGCGTTGACCCAATAATGATCGCCGTTTTTCGAGCGGTTCTTGACGATGCCCATCCAGGGCAGGCCTTGTTTGAGTGCACTCCACATGTGCGCAAACACGGCGGGGGGCACATCGGGGTGACGGACGATGTTCTGCGGCGCGCCAATCAAGTCAGCGCGTTCAAAGCCGCTGATGTCGACAAACGCGTCGTTGCAGTAAGTGATGACACCTCGGACATCCGTGGCGGAGATGAGTTTTTGCGAAGGCGCGAGGGAAATCTCACGCTGTGTTACGGGCTGGTTATTGCGCATTCCGACTACTCCCTGGTTGCCCTCAGTCCATCGGCGCCATCTGCGAAAAGGTTAATCCACATTGGTCAATTCGCCAGCCACTGGTCAAAAGCCTGAAACTTCCTGCCGAAAAACCTCATAATGGCGGCCATTTTTGTTTAGCCGTTATTCTGGTGTGCCCCCATGGAAATCAAGGTCAATTTTCTCGACAACCTCCGGCTTGAAGCCAAGTTCGACGACTTCACGGTGATTGCCGACCAGCCCATCCGCTACAAAGGCGATGGTTCGGCACCGGGGCCGTTCGATTACTTCCTGGCGTCGTCGGCGTTGTGCGCGGCGTACTTCGTGAAGCTGTACTGTCAGACGCGCAATATCCCCACTGAGAATATTCGCCTGTCGCAGAACAACATCGTCGACCCGGAAAACCGCTACAACCAGATCTTCAAGATCCAGGTCGAGCTGCCGGCCGACATTTCCGACAAAGACCGCCAAGGCATCCTGCGTTCCATCGACCGTTGCACGGTCAAGAAAGTGGTGCAGGCCGGGCCTGAGTTCGTCATCGAAGAAGTCGAAAACCTGGACGCCGACGCCCAGGCGTTGTTGATGCCCAACTCGACGTCAGAGGGTGGCACTTATATCGCCGGCAAAGACCTGCCGCTGGAACAGACCATTGCCAACATGTCCGGCCTCCTGGCCGGCCTGGGCATGAAGATTGAAATCGCGTCGTGGCGCAATATCGTGCCCAACGTGTGGTCGCTGCATATCCGCGATGCACATTCGCCGATGTGCTTCACCAACGGTAAGGGCGCGACCAAAGAGGGCGCCTTGGCGTCGGCACTGGGCGAGTTCATCGAGCGGCTCAACTGCAACTTCTTCTATAACGATCAGTTCTGGGGTGAGGAACTGGCGAATGCGCCGTTCGTGCATTACCCGGATGAGCGCTGGTTTCAGCCGGGCCCTAACGACGAGCTGCCAGGCGAAATCCTCGACGCCTACTGCCTGAAGGTCTACAACCGCGAGGGCGAACTGCGTGGTTCGCACCTGTTCGATACCAACTCCGGCAACGAAGCGCGCGGGATTGTGTCGCTGCCGTTCGTGCGCCAATCGGACGGTGAAGTGGTGTACTTCCCGTCCAACCTGATCGAAAACCTCTACCTCAGCAACGGCATGAGCGCCGGCAACACCCTGGCGGAAGCCCAGGTGCAGTGCCTGTCGGAGATCTTCGAACGCGCGGTGAAGCGTGAAATCATCGAAGGCGAGTTCGCCTTGCCGGACGTGCCGGCCGAGGTGCTGGCCAAGTACCCAGGCATTCTCGCCGGTATCCAGGGCCTTGAAGCCCAAGGCTTCCCGGTGCTGGTGAAAGACGCGTCCCTGGGCGGTGAATTCCCGGTAATGTGCGTGACCCTGATGAACCCGCGCACGGGTGGCGTGTTCGCCTCGTTCGGTGCGCATCCAAGCCTGGAAGTGGCGCTGGAACGCAGCCTCACCGAACTGCTGCAAGGCCGCAGTTTCGAAGGCCTCAACGACTTGCCGCAGCCGACCTTCGAAGGTCAGGCGGTGACCGAGCCGAATAACTTCGTCGAGCACTTCATCGACTCCAGCGGTGTGGTGTCGTGGCGTTTCTTCAGTGCCCAATCGGATTACGAATTCGTCGAGTGGGACTTCTCAGGCAAAGGTGAAGATTCCAACGCCCAGGAAGCTGCGACCCTGTTCGGCATTCTAGAAGGCATGGGTAAAGAGTCGTACATGGCCGTGTACGAACACCTCGGCGCCACCGCGTGCCGCATCCTGGTGCCGGACTACTCGGAAATCTACCCGGTGGACGACCTGATCTGGGACAACACCAACAAGGCGCTGTTTTTCCGCGAGGATATTCTCAACCTGCACCGCCTCAACGAGGAAGAGTTGCAAGCGTTGGTCGAGCGCCTGATCGAAAGCGAGCTGGACGACTACACCGATATCACCACCCTGATCGGCATCGAATTCGATGACAACACTGCCTGGGGTCAGCTGACCATCCTGGAGTTGAAACTGCTGATCTTCCTGGCCTTGCAGCAATATGAAGAGGCCAAGGAGTGCGTGGAGATGTTCCTGCAGTACAACGACAACACCGCTGAGCGTGGCCTGTTCTACCAGGCGATGAATGCGGTGCTGGAGATGGAACTGGACGATGACCTGGAACTGGCGGACTACGAAGCCAACTTCCGTCGCATGTTTGGTAATGAGCGGATGGATGCGGTGATCGGTTCGGTACAGGGCGATGTGCGCTTCTATGGTTTGACGCCGACCAGCATGAAGCTGGAAGGGCTGGATCGGCATTTGCGCTTGATCGACAGCTACAAGAAGCTGCATGCGGCGCGTGCCAACGTCACCTCAGCCTGACACAACTTTCTGTGGGAGCTGGCCTGGTGTGGTGATTGGCTTTGGTATGGTGAGCGGGCTTTTGTGGTGAGCGGGCTTGTCGAATCGTCGCACCGCCCGCGCTGGGTGGCGAAGCCGCCCCAATAAAAACGCCGCATTCTGTCAGGCAGAATGCGGCGTCTGGTTTTAGGGCTGCTTCGCAGCCCAGCGCGGGGCAAGCCCGCTCACCACAGCAAGCCAGCCCATCACACAGGCTAAGCCAACCTATTTAGATAAGTGCCAAGGCCTGCGCCAAATCCGCGCGAAGATCCTCCACATCCTCAACCCCCACCGACAACCGTACCAACCCATCCCCAATCCCCAGCTGCGCCCGCGTTACCGCCGGGATGCTTGCATGGGTCATGATCGCCGGGTGTTCGATTAGGCTTTCCACGCCGCCAAGGCTTTCGGCCAGGGCGAAGATCTTGACGTTTTCCAGGAAACGCGTGGCGCCGGCCAGGTCGCTGTTCAGGTCAATCGAAATCATCCCGCCAAACCCACGCATTTGTTCGCGCGCCAGTTCATGCTGGGGATGGGACGTGAGGCCCGGGTAATAAACCCGTGCCACTTGCGGTTGCCGCTCCAGCCAGGTGGCGAGGTCCAGGGCGTTGCTGCAATGGCGTTCCATGCGCAGCGCCAGGGTTTTCACGCCGCGCAGGGTGAGGAACGCGTCGAAGGGCCCGGCGATGGCGCCGACCGAGTTTTGCAGGAAGCCCAGGCGCTCCGCCAGTTCGGGGTTGTCGCCGACAATGGCGATGCCGCCGATCACATCGGAGTGGCCGTTGAGGTATTTGGTGGTGGAATGCACCACGACATCAAAGCCCAGCTCCAGAGGACGCTGGATCCAAGGGCTGGCAAAGGTGTTGTCGGCCACACAGATGATGCCGCGATCACGGCAGATACGTGCGATGGCGCTCAGGTCGGTCAGGCTCAACAGCGGGTTGCTGGGGGTCTCGACCCAGACCATGCGCGTGTCGTCCTGCAGGCTCGCTTCAAACGCCGACAAATCGCTCAGGTCGACAAAGCTGAAACGGTGCCCGGCGCTGCGTTGGCGCACTTTGTCGAATAGCCGGAAGGTGCCGCCGTACAGGTCATTGCCGGACACGATATGGGCGCCGGCATCCAGCAACTCCAAGACTGTCGAAATCGCCGCCAGCCCGGACGCGAAAGCAAACGCCTGGCTGCCGCCCTCCAGGTCGGCCACGCAGCGTTCCAGGGCAAACCGCGTGGGGTTGTGGGAGCGGCCGTAGTCGAAGCCTTTGTGCACGCCGGGGCTGTCTTGCAGGTAGGTAGAGTTGGCGTAGATCGGCGGCATCAGCGCGCCCGTGGTCGGGTCGGGGGACTGTCCAGCATGGATCACACGGGTGGCAAACGCGCTTTTATCGGACTGACTCATGCAAGGGATCTCCGTAGGTGGTTGAGCAGGTCGACGCGGGTGATCAGGCCGTGGAAGCCTGACGCGTCGGCAATGATGGCGACCAGGCCGCGATCCAGCTCCGCCTGCAGTTCGGCCAGGCTAGCGCTGGGGGCCAGGGTTTGCAGGGTGTCGGTCATGGCGCTGGAGACGATCATGGAAAAGTGCGTGGCGTCCTGGTGCAGGCCCAGCAGGATGTCGGATTCATCGATCACACCGACCAGTTTTTGACCGTCCACCAGCACCGGCAACTGCGAGACATCCGCCAGGCGCATGCGCTGGAAGGCGGTGAGCAGCGTGTCGTCGGGGCTTACGCTGATCACGCGGCCGTCTTCGAAGCGCCGCGCGATCAGGTCGCGCAGGTCGCCGTAGTGCTTGTAGTGCAGCAGGCCGGCGTCATTCATCCATTGGTCGTTGTAGACCTTCGACAGGTAACGGGTGCCGGTGTCGCAGACAAAAGTCACCACGCGCTTGGGCTCGGTCTGTTCGCGGCAGTAACGCAGGGCGGCCGCGAGCAGGGTGCCGGTGGAGGAACCGCCGAGAATGCCTTCGGCCTTGAGCAACTGCCGGGCATGGTCGAAACTTTCTTCGTCGCTGATCGAATAGGCGTGACGCACGCTGGACAGGTCGGCAATCGACGGAATGAAGTCTTCGCCAATGCCTTCCACCGCCCAGGAGCCCGGCGTTTCCATTTTGCCACTGCGGCTGTATTCGGCCATCACCGAGCCCACCGGGTCGGCCAGCACCATGGCCAGTTCGGGTTGCACGCGCTTGAAGAAGCGCGTCAGGCCGGTGAGGGTGCCGGCAGAGCCGACGCCGACGACGATCGCGTCGACATCATGCTGGGTCTGCGCCCAGATTTCCGGCGCGGTGCTGGTTTCATGGGCCAGGGGGTTGGCCGGGTTGTTGAATTGGTCAGCGAAGAACGACCCCGGAATATCCTTGGCCAGGCGCGCGGCCACGTCCTGGTAATACTCGGGGTGGCCCTTGCCCACATCGGAGCGGGTGATGTGCACCTCGGCGCCCATGGCCTTGAGGTGCAGCACCTTTTCCGTGGACATCTTGTCGGGTACCACCAGGACCACCCGGTAGCCCTTGGCCCGACCGACCAGTGCCAGGCCCAGGCCGGTGTTGCCGGCGGTGGCTTCGATAATCGTGCCGCCGGGGCGCAAGCGGCCGTCGCGTTCGGCGGCGTCGATCATGGCCAGGCCGATGCGGTCCTTGATGGAACCACCGGGGTTCTGGGATTCAAGCTTGAGAAACAACGTGCAGGGGCCGGTATCGAACCGGCTGACCCGAACCAGCGGCGTGTTGCCGATCAGTTCGAGGACGGCGGGGCGGGAAAGCGTGGGCATGTCGTCACCTGAATACGAATGGGTTGGACAGCAAAAGGCAAAGCATGGGTTCGACGATAGGCCGGGATCGGTCCGGTCGCAACCGGACGGTCCGTTGGCTGTCTGTTTTTGGCGCATTAGCCGGTCGGGTTCAGTACCTGCTGCAAGCGCGTGACGACGGCGCTACTGGCGGCCTGCATGGGTGCGCGCAATTCGCTGCCGATCAAGCCTTGCAGGGCCAGCGCGGCTTTTACCGGTGCTGGATTGGGCTCCATGAACAGCGTGTTGATCAGTGGCAGCAACTGGAAGAATGTCGCTCGCGCTTCAGCCAGTTGGTTGTCGCGCACTTGCTGGAAAAGCGCCACAAATTGCTCGGTGTGCAGGTGGGCCGAGGCCGCAATCGCACCGGTCGCGCCGAGGCACAGTGCGTTGAAAATCTGTACGTCTTCGCCACACAACACGTCCACGTCACCGCTGGCCAGCAGTGCAAGGGTGTTGCCCAGGTTGCCACCACAATCCTTGATCGCCACGATGCGCTCATGGGCGACGATGTTGAGCAGGGTCGCCTGCTCGAAAGTAGCGCCAGTGCGGTAGGGAATGTCGTAAAGAATGATCGGCACGCTGGAGGCATCGGCCACCGTGCGGAAAAACGCCTCCAAACCCGCTTGGGAAGGGCGGATGTAACTCGGCGCCGGCACCAAAAGCCCAGCCACCGGGCGTTGCAGGATTTCACGCTGGAAGTGCAGCAGCTCAATCTGGTTATAGCCCGCCAGGCCCATCACCACGCGGTGCGCCGGCACCCATTGCAACACCGCATCGAGCACCGCCAATTGTTCCTGACGACTCAGCGACGCCGCTTCCCCGGTGGTGGTGCACACCATGATCCCGGCCACGTGTTTTTCCAGCAAGTGGCTGACCAGGCGGTGCAGGCCAATGAAATCAATGGCGCCGTCATGGAACGGTGTGACCACGGGAACCCAGATACCTTGAAACGATGACATGCACTTTCTCCTGATGATTGACCGCTGGAGTCACCGTCAGAAGGGCAGAGGGAATTGTGCAAGGGAGGAAGGCCGTCGCGCTCAATGTCCTGTCAGCTCATCTGACGGGACAGCGCGCCCCGGTCACATGAGCGACTGTTTCTTCGATTTGAGGGCGTGCGCAACGCAACCTTGCGCCTTGGCAGGGGAGCCAATGACGGAAAGGTTAACGGAGGACATTGCGGACATTGGCTGACACACCCTGAATAAGGCTTCCATCTTCATGGAATATTGCAGAGTGTGTCAACGGGGCTTATTCGAATTTATCGATACGCGTGTCGGAGTAGTAGAACGCGTTCTTGTCCGTGCTCGACTCGTAGAAGTAGGCGTAGTCGGTCAGGTAGTACAGGTGGTTCACCCGGTTGTATTCATCGTTGTCGAAGCTGCACTTAAGGGCCTTGGCCGCCCCGAGCAGGCCAGGGTTGAGCTCGCTGGCTTGCAGTTCGCGTTCAACTAAGCAGCGGGTAGTCTGGACTTTGGTACGGCTGCCAATCAGGCTGTTGAGGCTGGCGCGGGTGGTTTGGTAGACCACGGTATCGCCAACTGGCAGGGCCTTCCAATTGCCGGTGAAGCTCAATTGCGTCAGCGCCTCGCTTTCTGCCATGCCCGAGGAGCTGTAGGTGTTTTTTGCCACCAGCGGGATGAGGTTACGCCAGCTCACCGTGTGGCTTTCATAACCCTGCCCGCGGGTGGCGATGGCCAATTGCTCGCTCGCCGCGTCTTGGCTGATGAAGTCCGCACTCTGAATCTGGCTGGTTTCGCCCTTGAGCGTCGACGTGCCGGTCATATGCACGTATTTGAAGGCGCGCGCGGGTTTGTCCAGGTTCAACTGCGTGATTGCGGCCAGCACCTGTGGTTGCACCGAGGTCAGTGCGATGTCCATCGGCGCCTTCAGGCGTGGTTTGAACACCGGCAGCGCGGCGATTGTCTGTGGCGTCGCGCAGACTTTATTGAACAACAACTCATAGTCGGCATTGCTGCCGGCGATCTTCTGCGGCGTGGGAAAGCTGTCGACACGGCCGTCGCTGACGCGATTGTCGGCGTCCATGTCGTAGCCGGCCAGTTCCTTATAGGTCCCGCCCGTGCAAGACACCGCAAAGTGTTCACGCTTCTGGGCATAGGGGGCGTTGTAGGGCATGTCGTTGAGCACCGCCGGTTCGTCGAAGGCGGCCCAAAAGCGCGTTTCGCCATTCACCGTCTTGATGCTGTTGGCGTCAATCAATACCTGGCTATCGTGCGCGTTGGCCTGCACCAGGCGCCAGTCTGGCTTTGGCGTTTCGGCACAGGCGCGTATGAACGTCTGGTTGGCAGCCAAGGTCGCGCGCAATTGCGGCGACAACTTGCGCGCCGCGCTGTAACGGCCAGCGCTGGCCGGGTAGACCCGTTGTGAGCCGTCCAGGTACAGCAAGTGCAGTTGCGGCGATGAGCAAGCGGCCTCGAATTGCATGGTGCGCCGCAGACCACTCGGGCCGCCCGGCATCAGCAGCTCGAAGCTGAGCGAGTCGCCCTCGCGCACGATGCTGTTTTCAACCAGGGGCTGGGTGAGGGTGTCGGCGAACATGCGGTCGACTTGGTTTTTCTGGGTGGCACAACCGGCCAGGGTAGCGAGGCTACCGATGAGCAAGAGAGAAGTAATAACGCGCACGAGAGCCTCGTTGAGTCCATTCAGGGAGATAAGAGTGGCGGCCGATTGAGCCGAATCTGTAGCCGGATGTTGCGAGACAAAAGCCTAACGAGCATGACGGCATCTGTACAGCGCTAGCATGGCCGCCGCCGGATATGTGCGGGTCGCAATCGTCCAGCCGTACTTTCTGCCAGCCGATAGTCTATTCGGACATTCCGGGAGAACCTCGATGATCCGACGCGCGTGTTTGGCCGCTTTGCTGACCCTGTCTGTGTCGACCGCCTTTGGCGCCTCGACCTACGATCATTTTTATGCCTTTGGCGACAGCTATTCCGACAATGGCGCGGGCGAAGCACTTACCTCCCGGCTTGCCGCGCAGCAGGTCAAGGACGCCCAGGCACTGCCTGGCCCGCTGTACTGGCAGGGACGCTGGAGCAACGGCCCAACCGCCGTCGAAGGCCTGGCCCAGGCGTTGAAGACACCGCTGACCGACTACGCCGTGGGCGGCGCCAAAAGCGGCCACGGCAACTACTACACGTGGCTGATGCCGACCCAGGACACAGGCGTACTCGGCCAAGTCGCCGAGCACTTGCAGGCCGCCAAGTCCCACAAGGCCGACCCCAAGGCGCTGTATTTCATCTTCATCTCGGCCAACGATTTTTTTGAATGGGCCGACTTCTCCCATCCTGAAACCATCGAGGCCTTGAGCGAGTCGAGCCTGGCCAACATCCGCAACGCCACCGAGCAACTGGTGGCCGCGGGGGCCAGGCATGTAATGGTGGTGGGCACGACGGACCTCAGTCACGTGCCCGCCGTGGTGCAGGGCAACCAGGTCGACAACGCGAAGCACTACCAGCAATTGCTCGCACAGAAGCTCCCGGCCATATTGGCGCAGATTGGCGTGGCGAAGGTCACCTACTTCGATCACGTGGCGTTCAGCGACGCGCTACGCGCCAATCCGCAAGCCAATCGATTCACGGACCTGGACACACCGTGCCAGGCCACCTACCCGGACGTGAAACCGGTGTGCGCCGATGCCGATGCGCATTACTACTGGGACGAATGGCACCCCACCCGCAAGGTCCACGCCCTGGCGGCAAAGGCCATGCTCAAGGCATTGCCTTAGCCGGCGGCTACCGCCGCTTCAATGGCAGCGATGTCGATCTTCTTCATGGTCATCATTGCGTCAAAGGCGCGCTTGGCGACGGCCGGGTCCGGGTGGGTGACGGCGTCCGTCAGCACGCGCGGTGAGATCTGCCATGACAACCCCCACTTGTCCTTGCACCAGCCACAGGCGCTTTCCTGGCCACCGTTACCGACGATGGCGTTCCAGTAACGATCCGTCTCGGCCTGGTCATCAGTGGCCACCTGAAACGAAAACGCCTCGGTATGGGGAAAGATCGGCCCGCCGTTGAGGCCGATGCAGGGGATGCCCAAGACGGTGAAGTCCACGGTCAACACGTCGCCCTGTTTGCCGGACGGATAATCGCCGGGCGCCAGGTGCACGGCGTTGACTTTGCTGTCCGGGAAGGTCATGGCGTAGAAGGTGGCAGCCTCCAGGGCGGTGCCGTTGTACCAGAGGCAGAGGGTGTTTTTGCTTTTCATGGTCGGTCTCCACAGGAAAATGGCTGTGTGGAGTCTAGACGGCGAGTTCGTCTCGGGTCATGTCGCATACTCCTGGGTCAAAAGCGCTCGTCCAGTATCGCCGGCAAAGTGATGTCCTTGACGAAGCTCGCCGAGGACAGGCTCAACGCCATGCGCACCACCTGCACCACATCGTGCACAGGAATCGAGTGGCCTTCATCCCGCTGCGCGGCTTGCTCGCGCGGCGTGCCAAGGGGATCCTCAGTGTTCAAGTACCCCAGATTCAGACAGGTGATAGCCAGGCGCTGCTGGCGATAGCCTTCACGCAACGCATCGGCAATCCCGCGCAAGGCAAACTTGGAGGCCCCGAAGGCGACCTCCGGACGGCCACTTTGCGGCAGGCCGGAAGTGGAGCCGGTCAGGATGATCCTCGGGTTTTGGCTTTTAAGCAGCATCGGCAACAGGCGCTTGATCAGCAGCAGGGTAGAGGTGATGTTGCAGGTGACGATGGCCTCGATCTGCTCATCATCGTCGGCCAGGAAGTTGTAGGCCGGGTCGAAAGCAAACTCTTCCCAGATGCCTAGGTTGTAGATCAGCGTGTCCAAGCCGTTATCGGCAATCGCCTCGGCGATGACGTGCGCAGCCTGGGTGGGTCTGGCGAGATTGGCCTCGATCCACTGCACCTCGACGCCGTCCTTGTGAGCCAACTGCTCAGGGCGGCTGCGGGACACGCCGATCAGCGTATCCCCAGGCTCACCGAGCCCTTCGATCAGGGCTTTGCCCAATCCTTTGCTTGCGCCTACCACCAGGGTTTTCATTGCGTGTCTCCTTGACTGTAAAACGTGATTTAAGCCCTGCGCGCCATCAACAACACCGTCGCAGCCGCCGACAGCAAGCCTGCGCAGCACCGATTGAAAATCCGCTTGCCCCGCGGCTCGGCAAACCAGCGGCGCATGTGCAAGCCCATATAGGCGTAGGCGCTGATGGCGATCCACTCCAGCGCCAGGAACATTGCGCCGAGCAGCGCGAATTGCGGGGTGATGGGCTCGCCGGGCACCACGAATTGCGGGAGGAAGGCGGTGAAGATCAGGATTGCCTTCGGATTGCCCGCCGCCACCAAAAACTCCTGCCGCGCCAACGCCCACAATCCCACTTGGCCGTCGCGGACTGCGACTCCGCCTCCGGATTGGCCCGCCACAACTGAAACGCCAGATAAAACAGATACGCCGCCCCCAGAATCTTGATCCCGTAGAACAACAACTCCGACGTTTGCAGCACCACTGCCAAACCCGCAGAGGCGAGGGCGATCATGCCGGCGAAGGCCAGCAAGCGGCCGATGCCCGCCAGGCATGAGGTGCGGTAGCCGTAGCGGGTGGAGTTGCTCACGGAGAGCAAATTGTTCGGGCCCGGCGCCATGTTCAGGGCGAAGCAGGCGGGGAGGAAAAGGGCGAGGGTGGTGAGGTCCATGGCGGCTCCGGGTTCGCGGGGGCGGGGAGGTGTGAGGATAAGGGGAGCGGGGCGGTTGGACAATGTGCGCGTTGGGTCTAAGACGACACCAACGCGCGCGGCTCAGCTTAGCTCTGGCTTGCAGGTGCTTCTTCGGTAGCTGCAGCTTTCGGCCAATAGCTGACGCTCATCTGAGACTGCTGCTGCCCAATAGCGGCCATTCGATATGTCTACCTTTGCCACCCCATATACGTCGTAGAAAATTTCGTCGCTGGCTCGATAGTCTCCAAAATTTGTGCTAGGAATAGCAAATGGCCACGTAGCACTTAAGCCGGTGTGAATTAATTATGGGGAGAACCAATGAAGTACAGGGAAAGTAATTTAGATAAGAAATTACGGAACTGGTTCTGCAAGGATAACACCAAAGCCTTACTTCGGAGCATCCAAATATCAACGGGCGGCATTCGCGGACTAACTTCATTCAAGGTAAATCTCAACTATCCGATAACTGCGTTTGCTGGAGTTAATGGGTCCGGAAAGTCAACTATGCTGGCGCTCGCCGCTTGTGCCTATCATAATAAGTTAAATGGATTCAAACTTCCAAAACGTACTCGGAGTTATTACACTTTTTCTGATTTTTTTGTGCAGCACTCGGAGGAAATTGCTCCTCCTGGAGTAGAGATTTGGTATAGCTTTGCTCACAACTATTGGAAAAGTGCACCTGAAGGAATTGCGTCGCAAGTAAGGAAAAAAAAGGCAGGTGGAAAGTGGAATGACTATGACACCAGAATAAAACGGACGGTGGTTTTTTTGGGGATTGAGCGTATTGTCCCTCACGCTGAACGCAGTCAATCAAGATCTTATTCACGAGCCTTCAAAGACTTGAGAGTTCACGGCTGGGAGCAGAAAGTTAAGGACGCTGTTGGTTATGTCCTTGGTAAACGTTACGATGATTATCGGCAACTAGAATACAGAAAGTACGGTCTTCCGATTGTTAAAGTTGGTGATGTAATTTACTCGGGTTTCAATATGGGGGCGGGTGAAAACGCGCTATTTGATATTTTCTCTACCATATATGCTTCTGGCGAGGGAGCTTTGTTGGTTCTCGATGAAATTGAGCTTGGTCTGCATGCAAGAGCGCAAAGGTTATTTATGGAGCGACTTAAAGAAGTATGCATGAGTACGGGGACTCAGGTTGTATGCACGACACATTCAAAACAAATATTTCAATGTTTGCCTGACGATGCAAGGTTTTTTATTGAGAGAACCGGATCTAAGACAAAAATAACTCCAGGTGTGTCAGCAGAGTTTGCCTTCTCAAAAATGGGAGCTATTGGCGAGAAGGAGCTTGAGATATTCGTTGAAGATCCAGTCGCAAAAGTTATCATTGAAACCGTTCTAAATGGAAGTGTGCGCAGTCGAATAAATATAACTCGTATAGGCTCCGCCGCCGCAGTAGCTCGCCAGTTAGCAGCAAATTTTTTGAGAGATGAGCATGCGAATATATTAGCTGTATACGATGCTGATCAGAGAAAACTGCAGGCGAAGAATATAGAGCACGCCAAAAACATGGCAGAAAGGAAAGATGGTGAAATTAATAATTGGTTACTTGCACGCTCAAGTTATCTTCCAGGCGACACATGGCCAGAAGCCTGGCTTTTGCAAAAGTGCAGCGAAATTCCGCACGAACTAGGAGTTGAACTGGGCGTTGAACCTCAGCGCGCTACCGAAATCGTCGAATACGCATTACAGGCAGGCAAGCATGAAGAATTTGTCGAAGTGGGTGAGCAAGTAAATCTGGATCCTGAACGGTGTTTAATACTTGTGTGTGGTATCGTTTATAAGAATTTCCCTGAAGAGTTCGACGACTTGAAAAATACGATATCACGCATGTTGCCTTAACTTTGCGGAGCTCGAAAAAAGTCGATTGGCAATACGTCCGCTATTGGCCGACTGCTGCCGTTTCAGACATGCGGATTCAGACTCGAAGCAGCCAGTTGATATAGCGCTGGTACTCGGGGCGTAACCTGATCACCTTCTTGGCGAGGGATCAGATATGGCGTCGAAACTCGGAGTAATTCGTCGCTGAAACTTAGGGGCAAAATATTTTCTGAATTTAGCATCCATCATCGAACAGAGCGCAGCGAGCAATCTATGTCACCTACAAATGTTTACCTACTTCCGCCTGTAGTGATACCGCTGAATGTAAAAAAGCAACAGGTCAATCTTTTTCTCGGGATTCTATGGGATGTGTTTGGAGATACTATAGGGGCTGTAACTTGCCAACATGGATATAGTGGTACTGGGGATCCGCAGGTATATAACTACAGGGTGCGATGGGTTTCAAATAAATTTGAAGCGGTCTTGGATTTTTACAATCATACTTCCCAAGGTTTGAAGACTTTGGAGTTGAGATTGTTTGATCGCGAAACAAACATGCCTTTCGGGACTTACGCAAGAAAAATAGCTGATGCAGTAAAGTTTGCTGGAGACAGAGTGCGTTTAGGTGGATATGGTGCGGAATTCGATTGTTTTGCGAGAGTTAGAATTCTATGTGGCTCTGTTTTATCTGGAAATTATCACATAGATAGGCTGGGAATGCTTTTGATTGCCTCGTCTCGGGGATATGAGCTTGTTTATCCGGCAAAGTACAGAAAAGCAAAGTCCGAGTTTAACTATGAGATAAAAAAAGATGCGACCAGATATGTTTCTGCATTGACGGCATTGTCTCAGCATCTCTTTTTGGTCTCAGAGGTCGATGATGTCGATATGATTTCTCTCGAAGACTTTGAAGATCTAGTTGAAAGCACTGAGTTTTCTGGTAAGTATATAGACGACACTGCGTTGTTCGGTCTTCATGGAGCAAAGTTAGGTATGCCTTCTGGGTCAGATGGTGTGGCAAATATTCATGAAGTAATTATGATGGAGTCCAAACATTTCAGAGTAGATGGATATCTATGTTTTCCAGCAAGGCTTGGGGAGTTGATAGATCACATTAATAGTGATTTAAAGTTCCGTCAGGCGTCTAAGAGATTTCATGACGCATTGCGCTTCAGGGACATTCATGGACAATACTCAGATGGTGATTTTGGAGTTTCCTATGAGATTGTTGCATATGTTGCTGCCGTTGAAGCACTTCTTGATCATTCAAAAATTGAAAGTAAAACAAACTGCGAAAATTGCGGTGCGGCGACAGTTGTTGAAGATTATAAGATAAGTCAGAGATTTAATGATTTTGTCAATGTTTACGGTGGCGGAAGCGAGCCTATGAATAGGAAGTTCAAAGAGCTATACGGTCATCGTTCGAAGTTTGTTCATACTGGTATGGAGCTTCATGCCTCTAACGCGCTGCGCCCAAACCGACCATTAATACTTGAGGGGAAAAACTATATCACAGGAGCTCCAGACTATTACTATAATATACATGAGTGGACTGGATTTCTATTGAGGGTTTACTTTTATTTTACAGCCTATCAGGCTAGTCAAGTTGACTCTGGCAATGTCTGACTAAGCGAGGATCGTATGACTTGCCATTTAAAGCGGCAGCTTTGACCGGTTTCTGTCATTCGCGACAGGCAGAAATCGGCCAGAAGTAGTCATTCGATATGTCTACGAAAGCTCAGGCAATTCAGTAGTCCTCTATTTTGGTTCGCGATCTCAACGCGCCCAGCAGCAAGGCGGTAGAGAGCAGGCGCTTATAAATTGCTACATGGAACGATGCGTAAGAGCTTTCCGGCCAAACAAAACAGGGGTTGGAGAAGCCCTACGCCCAATTCATCATCGGACGCGGTGGGGAGGGCGGCTGCGGCGGTAATAGATTACTTCGACGCAACCTGCCACTAAACCTTGAGGTTGTTTATGCTACTCCTTTCCTGGACTATAGATTGGGAACAAGGAATGCTCGGAACGAAAATCGTCATCAGACTCACATGGGTAAGTGTAGCGAAGGTTTTATTTCTCTCGCCCGCAGTGGCGTTGCCCATTTGTCTCTTGTTTTACTTGCCGTGGGACAGCCCGAATGCTCCTGCATGGGTTCAGGCTATCGGCTCTATGGCAGCAATTATTGCAGCGTGGTTGATTCCTTATCAGCACGAAAAGATGCGAGTTCGAAAGCAAAAAGAGGATTTGCTTGCTTCTGTTGGTTGGCGTTGCGGGTGAAGAACTCTTTTGATCACATGGTTGGTGTGATCCAAAAATCTGAGCCTTAGGCCCGGGATCGTTGGTTGTTTCTGTCTCAGCCCAGCGACTGGGCAATACATCGAGATGCTGCTCGTGAGTTCCCGCTCGTGGGTTTCACGCGCGATGAAATATCCTGGTTGCTTTGTATCCGCTCAGTAACGGAATTCGGGTTGTTGTGTGCCGAAGATTTGAGAACATGGGACTTTGATAACCGCCCAGATCTGACGCAAGATTTCCCCCATAACGATGGAGTTGCATTCCACGGATCGCAGATTACTTGGGCTTTTGGTCAACTCCCTCTGGGTGCTCCATGCCGAGATGCTGCCTGACGGTATGAGAACAGATTTTTCTCCACTCTAATGTCCACTTCTGGCCTAGAGCAGTCCGTCATACAAATTAATATTGACCATCGCTTGGCTTTCTTGTGACTAGCTTGATTCTGAGCTGCTGAATGGCCGCTTTTGAACCAAAGCAGACGTCGAGGGCGAGCTTCTGAGAATGGTCGCTAAGACGATTTACGTGGAAAAGGTAAGCACTCTTGCCTCTTGAGTATCCGCGATGAACGCATTGACTTGCTCTTTCGGATGTGGGGAAAGCTCTGGGTATACATCCGCAAGGTATTCGGTGACCGCATCTTCTTCCCAAGGGCCGAGCGAAGTCATGTAGTCAGGGCACTGATTTTGAATTTCTCTCCATGATTGGTAAGAATGCTTGGAGAGCAGAATGACTGTTCGGGTGTAGATAATATGAATCTGCACGAATCTAATTCCGTATGTTGACGTTTGAGACACCGCCAGGCGAGTTTAAATCCTTTTCAAACTGTCTTCCTTTCAGCAACTTCCTTGAAGAAAAGTGGTGGGCTGGACTTCCTCCTCTGGCCGAAAGCAGTCGTTCAAAATGAATCATATTGATCATCATCAGGCTTGCTGGAGCCTAGCTTGATGCGTCCGCATCTGGTGAGGTAGCTTCCGATCTTACGTGCGCGGTACCTGCTTCCAATCGGCGATGCAGATAATCTGCCGCTCAGAAGAACTGTCAAGCCCTCCGAAGACAAGCTCCACTTTAGTCGCTGGATTTTGTAAGAGTGCCAGGCTTTGAATTTGGGGTAGGAGTACAGAAAATGGCTCATTGGCATCCAAACCTCGAAAGACAGCCTCACAGTCGCCACAATCGATTGCCATGTCATCGCTATCGAATTCGCCTACGCCACTTCGAGCAAGCTGTGGCTTGAGCTCTTCAATAAAGTTGCACCAAGGAATGATGTCCTCGATTGCATGAGTGAAATGAAGGATTAGATGTTGCATCGGGTACTCTTGAAGTTCTGATGGTGGTAAGAGTGATGGATTCTCTTTTATTTAGAGTTTCGCCAGTGAAAAAATTCCTGCGTTGAGGGATTTCATATTGCCCATCATTAGGCTTGCCCGCCGCCACCAAAAACTCCTGCCGCGCCAACGCCCACAATCCCACCTTGGCCGTCGCGGACTGCGCCTCTGCCTCCGGATTGGCCCGCCACAACTGAAACGCCAGATAAAATAGATATGCCGCGCCCAGGATCTTGATCCCGTAGAACAGCAGCTCCGACGTTTGCAACACCACCGCCAACCCGGCGGATGCGAGGGCGATCATGCCGGCGAAGGCCAGCAAGCGGCCGATGCCGGCCAGGCATGATGTGCGGTAGCCGTAGCGTGTGGAATTGCTCACGGACAGCAGGTTGTTCGGGCCCGGCGCCATGTTGAGGGCGAAGCAGGCGGGGAGGAAAAGGGCGAGGGTGGCGAGGTCCATGGCGGCTCCGGGTTCGCGGGGGCGGGGAGGTGTGAGGATAAGGGGAGTGGAAGTCGTTGGACAGCCTCAGCCGTTCTTGTTTTGAGCTATCGTGGCATTTGCGACATCAGCGGCCATCTGTTCAGCACTGCGCATCCCGTCAATCCGTAAGAGCGGTACCGTCTGCTGTGATAGCCATGCCTCATGCCACCCACGGTTGCGCCCCGAGAAATTCGGATCATCGTACTGCGAAGCCCATTCCCGAAAAGCCACGTGTATCGCGTACATATCACCACCGGGTGCGATCCGCTCGCCAAAACGCGCTTTCTCGCGGGCAGCCAGGCGTTCGAGGCGAATGGGCGTGGGGGTGGCGATGAACACGATCAAGTCAGCATCGGCAATCAACGCATCGCCCCAGACCATGCAAGAACCGCTCAGCACCCAGCCGTCGTCACCGAGTGCTTGTTGCATCAGGGAAACGCGGTCGCTGGGAGGTCGCTTGGTTGTGAAAGGAGGGTTGGTGGGCATCCAGTAAAAGTCATCGACGTCGACGTGTCGTATACCGAGCCGCGCGGCGAGGTTGTGACCCAGCGTGGTGACGCCCGCGCACGATGCTCCTGTGATGTAGATCCGCATTTTTCCTCCATGAATACAAGCCGGGTCCCAGGTCAGGGATATGTCCGATAAGCAGGACGACTCTGTCGTCCTGCCCAGGCATTTCAGGGCAAAGGTTTCGGGTTGACGGTGTACCAACCCGACGGGGTTTTGGCACATATCTGCGGCCTGAGCGGTGTTTCAACGGTGTTGTTGCCTTGAGCGGAAAGTTGGCGAACGGCAATCACGCAACCTGCCTTGAACGTGCTGATTTTGACCATCTGAAGTTCCATTTCATAGTCTTTGCCGGGCGCGGGAATGAGTGTGACAGGCGCGGGAAAGCAGGACATTTGCGAACCGCCCATGGCGAACCCTGCAATAAAGGGTTTACCCGCCGGAATGACGTGCTCGTCAAACACTTTGGGTGACTGGTTGATGGCTTTGCTTGCCTTGCTGGCAGGCATGCCAATCACGCTGTTCTGACTGTCAGTGGCCCTGAAAGGGTAGAGGCCCGCCGAGTCGACATGGGCTGTTTGCCATCCAGCTTCTTCAGGCGTTTTGGTCAGCAGGGACCCGTTGTAAAACGCCTCGCAAGTTTGGCCGCTGAGGAAGCCCGCGTTGGTGGTGTCCCCCGTGATGAAACGGACGCGGGCTGAGTTGGCCGGGTCGTATTGGCTGATCTGGGTTTCGTTGCGAACGTCGGTTTTGGTGGTGGCGCAGCCGATAAGCGTCAAGCTGAACGCCAGGGGAAAGAGAAAACGCATGGTTAACCTTCATATTCTGTAAGAGTGGGGCTTGAGAGGCAGCGATTGATGCCTTCGCCTAGGCGTCGGGTTGAGGCCTATTGATCAGCGTTCCAAACCGCCAGTTCATAGCCATCCGGATCGGTGAAGTGAAACCTGCGTCCACCAGGGAACGAAAATGTCTCGCGGGTGATGACAGCCCCCAGGGCTTTGAGTCGCTGCTGCGTGGCATCGAGATCATCGGCGTACAAAATAACTAACGGGCCACCCGGCCGAACCGGCTCCCCCGTGGTGAACCCGCCTTTCAGACGCCCATCGCTGAACTCCGTGTAGAGGGGGCCGTAATCGACAAACGTCCAGCCGAACGCGCCGCCGTAGAAGGCTTTGCTGCGGGCAATATCGCTGACGTTGAATTCGATGTTGTCGATTTGCCGATCTTTACCTTGAGCGCTCATGCGTGCCTTCCTGGCCGATGTTAAGAGCGGCGAGTGTAGCGTGAACGCTTGCCTGCATGAAGACAGCAATCGTGCCTATGATGCACCCGACTACAGAATTAATCGGAGCGGACAGCGTGCTGAAGATTGGAATCCTGGGCGTCGGTGAGCTGACGGAAAAGGTGGTGATCGGCCTGCGGCGCAGTGGGTTTGGCGGGCGGGTGTTGCTGTCCGCGCGTAACCACGAACGTGCGCAGCAGCTCGCTGAACAGTGGGACTGTGAGGTGATGGCTGACAATCAACAGGTTGTCGATGGGGCGGACTTGTTAGTCTTGGGCGTGCGCCCGGAGGTGGTCGATCAGCTTTCGAATGAAGTGCAGCTTAGACCTGAGCAAACGCTGGTGTCGTTGGTAGCAGGATTGAAGCTGGCCGAGCTTCAACGCCGGTTCCCGCAGGCGCGTGTCGTGCGCGCCATGCTGTCCTATGCCGCCCAGATCAACCAGACGACTGTGGTGATCACGCCCGGTGGCGAACCCTATGCAACACTGCTGGGCGCGCTCGGTTCATTGGTGGTGCTGGACGAGGAAGAGGCGTTCGAACTGGCCACTGTCGCGGCCTGCATGAACGGTTGGTTCTATTTCTTCCTGAGTGATCTTCAGCAGTGGTTTACCGACAAAGGCCTGTCCAAGGATCAGGCTGCCCAACTGGTGATGGGCAACCTGCAAGACTGCTTGGCCAGCGCCCGTCACCAGCCGTCCGCGAGTCTGGAAGCGTTGGGTAGCGCGATTGCGACACCGGGCACCTTTACCGCGGCTGGGTTGGAGGTGTTGAGAAACAAAGGCGCGACACAGGCATGGCGCGAGGCGGCTGACGAGGTGCTTGAGCGGCTGCACAAGCCTGCACGTTTATAGCCGGTGATGTTCCAGCAAGAAATCCACAAACACGCGGATCCGCGCGGGCATGCTCGCACCGCCGACAAACACCACGTGGATCGGCTCCCGGTCGCCGGGGTTCCAGGATTCCAGCAGGGGCACCAGGTGACCGCGTTGCAGGTCTTCTGCAACCGTGAACTCGCCGATGCGTGCGATACCGGCGCCTAACCGCGCCAGTTGAGCGAGTGCTTCGCCACTGCTGCATTCGATATTGCCGTTTATCTTCAGGGAAAACTCCCGGCCGTCACGGGCGAAGGGCCAGTCGGATTGCGCACGGCGGAAGTTGAAGCGCAGGCAGTTGTGGCGCAGCAAGTCGTTGGGTTCCAAAGGTGTGCCGTGTTGCGCGAGGTACTCCGGCGACGCCACCAGGACCTGGCCGGTGTCGCCGATGCGCCGGGCTGTCAGCGGGCTGTCTGGCAGGTCGCCAAAGCGGATCGCGACGTCAGCCTGGCCGCCGAGGATGTCGACCACTTCGTCGCCCAAGGTCAGGTCCACCACAATGTTCGGGTAGCGGGCGCTGAACGCCGCCACCAACGGCACGATGGCCATGCGGCCGTGGCCCAGGGCCGCACTGACCCGCAGCCGGCCTTTGGGCGCGCCTTGGTCGGCGATGGCTTCTTCGACTTCCGCCATGTCAGCCAGGATGCGCCGGGCGCCGCGAAGGTACGCCTCGCCTTCGGCTGTGAAGGCGAGGGCGCGGGTCGTACGAATCAACAGGCGGGTGCCCAGGCGTTGTTCTGTGCGTGCGATGACGCGGCTGACGGCCGAGGGCGTCAATCGTAATGCCCGCGCTGCTGCCGACAGGCTGCCTTCCTGCGCCACCATTGCAAATACCGCCATCTCACCCGACCTGCCGTTGAAATCCATTTTTGCCTCGCGCGCAAAGGTGATTGCCAATTAAACGGTCTAGTGCCGTTAAAGCGTTGATCGTAGCATTTGCGGCATAAATGAGGAGTCTTCCATGCGTATCAATCCACCCCTTGTAGCCCTTGCTGTCGGTGCCTTCGGCATTGGCGTCACTGAGTTCGCGCCCATGGGCATGTTGCCCACCATCGCCAATGACCTTGGCGTTTCGATTCCCACTGCGGGGCTGTTGGTCAGCGCCTACGCCCTGGGGGTATTGCTCGGCGCGCCACTGATGATCTTGACCACTGGCAAGATCCCCCGTCGTCACTTGCTGGTCGGGCTTATGGCCATTTTCACCCTGGGTAACGTGATGTCGGCGCTTGCAACCGGCTATTACGACCTGTTGATTGCCCGCGTCATCACTTCGCTCAACCACGGTGCGTTTTTTGGCGTCGGTTCCATCGTCGCGGCCAGTGTGGTCGCGCCGGACAAGCGCGCCGGAGCTGTCGCCGCGATGTTTATGGGCCTGACCCTGGCGACCATTGGTGGCGTGCCACTGGCGACCTGGTTTGGTGAACTGCTTGGCTGGCGTACGGCGTTCTGGGGCATTGGCGGACTGGGCCTGGTAACCATGGTCGCGCTGTGGTTCGCGCTGCCTAACCTGCCGCTGCCGAAAAGCGACGGTGTGCTGGCCGAAATCAAGGTGCTGGGGCGCGGTTCGGTACTGGCGGCACTGGCCCTGACCGTGGTGGGTTCCAGTGCTATGTTCACCGTGTTTACCTATATCGCGCCGATCCTGAGCAACCAGACCCATGCGTCTACTCCCTTTATCACGGCCATGCTGGTGCTGTTCGGCGTCGGGTTGACCCTGGGCAATATATGGGGGGGCAAGGCGGCAGATCGCTCGATCGACCGGACCCTGATCGCCTCGCTGAGCGCACTGATTCTGGTCCTGCTGGCCTTTGCATTCCTGATGCGTTGGCCGATACCGGCAGCGGTGAGCATCCTCATCTGGGGTATCGCCAGCTTCGCCGTCGTGCCGCCGTTGCAGATGCGTGTGATGGAAGCGGCCAACGATGCGCCGAACCTGGCCTCGGCCGTGAACATCGGCGCCTTCAACTTCGGCAACGCGATTGGCGCAGCAGTGGGTGGCGCAGTGATCAACGCAGGGCTGGGCTACCCGGCGATTTCCCTGGCCGGCGCCGCGATGGCGGGCTTGGGGTTGCTGATGGTCGTGACGTTCGCCTGGGGTTCTCGAGCGCGCATGGCTGCGGCGGTTTAGCAGGTGCGCACCAAAGGGTTCACTGCGGCGCCTTCAGAAAACGCTGTTCATGGTCTGGATGCGGCAACAGGCAGGTGTCGTACTGCCCAAAAATCCGATAGCGATTGCGTGCGACGCGGTCGTAAGCCCAGTCCCGAAGCGCGCGTGGGATGATGCGCAACAGCAGCAATGGACGCCACACGGCAGGCAGTTGCGCAACGATTTCGAACACGGCGTCCGAACGCACCCAGTAATGGTGGTTACGAATGACCGCCAGGGTGTCGAACTGATCCAGGGGCAAACCCGCCCAGGCCAGCAACGCCTGGCCTTCGGGGGATTGCACCGCCGCCAAGCGCACGCGCCGTTGGCGGTCGTGACGGATCAGGAACCTCGCCCAACCGTTGCACAGCTTGCACACGCCGTCGAACAGCACTACGGTTTCGCCAGGCTTGAGCAACGGCGCGAGGGACGGGCGGGTTTGGGAGGCGGGCATAAGCGTGGGTCCAGTCGTGCCGTGTGAGCCTGGATCATACCCGTGTTCGCGAAAGCAAGGGCGCCGCGTCTTTTTCCTCCGAACCCACGTCATGCAAGGAAATCCGCGATGTCTCCGGCAACGCCAACCCGCCCGCCAACGCCAGCAACGCCACGGCAATCAGGTAAAACGCCGGTGACAGATTGCTGCCGGTGGTGCTGATCAACCAGGTCGCCATCAACGGCGCGGTGCCGCCGAAGATCGTATAGGCCAGGTTGTAGGTGATCGCCGAGGCGGTGTAGCGCGTGCGGGTCGGAAACGTTTCCGACAGCAAGGCTGCCGTGACCACCCCACACAGCACGGCCCCCACCGCCAGCAGCATCACGCCGACAATGGACGCCGCGAACGAACCGGAGCTGGCCATCAGGAATGACGGATACACCACGACCATCAACAGCACGCAGGCGGTCATCACGGTGACACGACGCCCGACCCGATCCGAATACAGCCCCGCCAGCGGGCAAATCGCCGCCGCGAAGATCAACGCAATCAGCGACACCAGCAACGCCATCGCCCGACTCAAGCCGCCCGCCACTTGCAGATAGGTCGCGAAATACGTGGTGAACATATAAAACGACAGCGCCGTCAGTGACACAAAAGCGCCCAGGCAGCAGATCGCCGCACCATGGTTGCGCAGGGTTTCCTTGAGCGGGGAGTGGGCCACCGTGTGTTCTTCCTTCACGGCCTGGAAGGCGGGCGTCTCGTCCAGCTTCCAGCGCAGGTAAAGCCCCACCAGGCCGAGCGGCGCGGCGATCAGGAACGGCAAGCGCCAGCCCCAACTGCCCATCGCCTCGGCGGATAACGACGCTTCCAGTGCATACGCCACCACCGCGGCGGCAGCGAAGGCGGAAAACGTCGACACCGGCACGAAGCTGCCGTACCAGGCGCGCTTGTCACTGGGCGCGTGCTCCATCAGATAGGCACAGGCCCCGGCATATTCGCCCCCGGCGGAGAACCCTTGGGCGCAGCGAATCAGCGACAACAGGATCGGCGCCGCTACGCCGATGGCTGCGTAGGTCGGCAGCAGGCCGATCAGGGTGGTGGCGCCGGCCATCAACAGGATCGTCATGGCCAGCGTGCGTTTGCGGCCGATACGGTCGCCGAGCATGCCGAAGAAAATCCCGCCCAACGGCCGGAAGGCAAACGCCACGGCAAACACGGCGAAGGTCTTGAGTAATGCCGCGCTGGCGTCGCCGCTGGGGAAGAATTGCTGGGCGATGGTGGTGGCGAGGAAACCGTAGACGGCGAAGTCGAACCACTCGACAAAGTTACCGATGCCGGCGGCGATAATGACCTTTCGCAAGGTCTGGGGGCTGACCTGTTCGGTGGATGGGCTCGTCATGGGGTGAGGCCTCGGGATAGGTGCGGGATGGCTGATTATCGGGGCAGGCGGTTGGGCGGCGGGGCCCAAAAGAGTCGTCCGCGTAGTCAGTAGCGACTTGGTCGAGTTGGGGCAGGCAGGAATTGGGCCAGGTGAGGCAAGGAGCGTGTGCGCAACTTTGGTTAAGACTTTAACAATGGTTTACATCACTGAACCTTTGATGCCGTTATGGTTTGTGGCTACTGGCAAACATGAAGAGTACCCGATGCAGTCGAGCGACAAACTTTTGAATCCGGAGCTGATCAATATCCGGCGGCTGTTCACAACGCCCTTGGCCAGCATCCAATACCCGAACGCCGACACGCTCAACGCCGAGCTCAAGGCGCTCGTCACCCACCGCATGGCCCAGGATCAGTGCGGCGCCCAGCGCAGCAACGATGGCGGCTGGCAATCCGCGAACGATTTTCAAGCGTGGGGTGGGGACGCCTGCGGCGCGTTGGTGGCCTTCGCCACGCAGTTCGCCACCGAACTGACTGCGGTTCATCACGAAGGCTTCGGATTAACCGTGCCCGGTTTCGAGTGGAAGCTCAACGCGTGGGCCAATGTGAGCCAGGCCGGCCACAGCAATGCGCTGCATGGGCATCCGGGAGCATTCTGGTCGGGGGTGTATTGGGTTGATGCAGGAGGCCGTGAAGAGGACGCCACCGTCGGCGGCGACCTGGAATTCGTTGATCCGCGAGGCATGGTGGCCTCGACCTACAATCCCGCCTTGCGCATGCGGGTCGAGGATTGCCTGACCGCCGGGTTCAGCAGCACCTGCGTTGCCAGCAGCGGGACATTGATCATGTTTCCGTCCTGGTTGATGCACTCGGTACGACGCTTTGAGGGGGCGCGGCCGCGGATCTCCATCGCATTTAATTTCGGTACGTAATTGCTTTCAGTTTTAGATATGCATTGGCGGTTGCGCTTCGCTACTCGTAACCCCGCGTGGAAAGGGCAAGGGTATTTGAAGAAAAAACCTATGCCCTTTGAGTTAGCATTTTAAGTGGATGCTTCGAAATTCACGTCGCTCGCGCTAAAGACACCCATGCTGCCAAATCCTCGTAATTTTTTACCGGTGGTATGGCTTATCCCAAATGCGACAACCATACGGCTGTCCGACTGGGCATTAGGAATATTTATCACGGGATTCAGAAAGTACAGCACACGATACCTGAATATAGCGTTATCACGGATCTGGCTGAAGTAGAGCTTAGTGTTATAGGCATACTGAATTTTGAAGGGTGAAAAATGATTGCCAATGCCACCAAAAAAAAACAGCTGATGGCCAGTCTTAATGAGTGGTAGGAAACGGTCAGGAAAAGTCGCCAGCTCAAGCGGCTCGTAGGCATTGGGTGTATAAATTTCGTCTGATTGGGCGTTTGGATCACCTAGTACTTCAAAGCTGCTTTTTTCAGAAAAAATTATTCTGGGCCCCATGCCTGCGTTCATCTGTAAACCATTCAGCTGACCGAAATCCAATATCCCTCGAACGTCACCCTCTTTGTACTCGATCGGGAAGCCGCTTACATAATCACCTGCTTCTATTGCGTGGTAATTGATCAGCGAGGCATGATAACCCGTGGCCTGATGGATGTTACCTAGCCTGTCATCCTTGCTCGAAGGCTGTACGTCGTAACTGCGAAAATATAATTTTTCTTGGGGCCCCAGGTTGCTCGGGACTGTGGAGTGATGGGTATAAAAATTCACTACTTCTTGTTGGCCCTGTGGGAGTTTCCACGATTTGGCCGGGTTGCCAGCCAAGATGATTTCGTAAACCAATGCCTCAGCCACTTCCATTTCGGCCACGTTCATGTTTCAGCTCCTTAAAAATAAGCTCAAGTTAAGTGTACGCAAAGCGTGTCACCGAAATGATGTCTAGCTGACTTTACGCATCGTGTACTGATTCATTGCAGTACAGTGTTGGTCCAGTAACTAATTTGCCAACCCACGCTTCGAGCAGCAAAGTGGACTGTGCTACGTTCTGTGATGCTTAAGCATCATGGATGAAACCTGCGTCCCAACGCATCCAGCCGCACTGCAATCGGCGGTAATCGCTCGCTGCTGCGCGCCAGGGTTTCCACATCGTCGGCGGTGCTTTGCGCAATGCTCTGCACCGACTGCAACCGCCCGACAATCTCCAGGTTCGCCGTGGTCTGTTCGCGGGTGGTGGTCACGATCCGTCCATTCAGATCGTCGATGTGCGCAATGTCGCTTCCCACCGCGCGCAGCATGTCGACGGCTACCTGACTGTCTTCAACGCAACGCTCCACGCCTTGGCGGCTGTCGTGCATGGCTTCCACGGCCTGGCGGCTGCCGTGTTGCAGGCCTTCGATGATGGTCTTGATTTCCTGGGTGGACACCGCCGTGCGCTGCGCTAGGTTGCGCACTTCGTCGGCGACCACGGCAAAGCCGCGGCCTTGCTCGCCGGCGCGGGCGGCCTCGATGGCCGCGTTGAGGGCGAGCAGGTTGGTCTGGTTGGCGATGCTGTTGATCACTTCGAGCACGGTGCCGATCTGCTCGGCTTGCACGGCCAGGCCCTGCACCGTTTCGTGGGTGCCGTTGAGGCGTGTGGCCAGTTGGGTGATTTCCTGTTGGGCACGGCTGACGCTTTCCTGGCCGCGCTGGATCTGTTGACTGGCCTTGCCGGCGTGGTCCACCGCTTGCTCGACGTGCACGGCGATATGGCCCATGGCGTCTTCCATGCGCTGCATCGAGCCGGTCATCTGGGTGATCTGCGCCAATTGATGCCGAGCGCCTTTTTCCAGGGTACCGCTGGCGCTGGCCAGTTCCTGGCCGAGTTGGCCGAGGCCGTGGGAGTCGCGGGCGACGCCGTCGATCAGGTGCGTGATCTGTTGCAGGAAGTGGTCGAAGCGCTTGGCCAACGACACATGCACCTTGCCTTCGCCATGGGTGGTTTGCGCGCTGAATTGGGACGTGACTGCGAGCATCTTCTCCAGCATTTCCTGGCTCTCGACCGCTTCGGCTTGGCTGTGCACGGCGAGGTAGAGCAGGGCGACGGTTTCCATCACCACGTAGAAGGCGTGGACGAACACCATGGTCCAGCCACCGTGATGCTCCATCACAAACACCGGGAACCCTTGGTGTTGCAGGGCATGGAAGACCACGTGATGCACGGCGATGGTGGCGGCGGCGACCAGGATCGGCAGCCAGTCACGATAAAACGTCAGCACCGCCAAAAGCGCGAAGATCCCGAAGTGCGATTCGATCACGCCCTGGGCCTGGTTGATGTGCAGTGCCGCCATGACCATCAGGCCCGCGCCGAGGGCACAACGCATCACGCGGGTGCTGCCTATCGCACGGTACAGCGCCGTGAGCACCACGCTGGTGCCGCCGCCGATGATGGCGGCTTGCATCAAGGTGTCATGCCAGAACGCCAAGCCTAGAGAGAACAGGAACATCAACCAGATCAACGCCAGCATGATGCGGTCGGCTTTACGGTAGTGCTCGAAAAAACGCGCGCGGGTGGGCATTCACACTTACTCCCTGTGGTCTGGCCGAATCAAAGTGAGGGGCAGGGTGGAGCGAATCAGGTGTTTTTAGTTTTTATTGGATTCAGTGATGCCAACGGTTATCGGCATCCGGCGGCGGGACTTGAGGAACGGCTACCCGGGCGGGTAGCCGTTGATCGGATCACGATCAGAAGCTGTATTTGGCCGTGACGCCAAAGCTGCGCGGGTTACCGTAAGTGTCGGTCGAACCCCAGATCGGGCTGGTGGCGATGGCCGAGTAATAGGTGCGGTCGAAAATGTTGTTCACGTTCAACTGCAGGTCCAGGTGTTTGTTCACCTGGTAACCGGCCATCACGTCGGCAACGGCATAACTGCCTTGTTCCAGGCGATAGGTATTGCTGTTGGCGAGCACCACGTCGTTGTACATGCGGCTCTGCCAGTAGACATTGCCACCGATGCGCAGTTTTTCCAGTGGGCCCTGGAAGCGGTAGGAGGTGGTGAGTTTGAACAAACGTTCCGGGGTGTCGGTGTCGAAACGCTGGTTGTTGTTGGCCGCATTGGTGTCCTTGATGTAATGCGCACGGGTGTAGGTGAAACCGCCGCCGACCTGCCAGTTTTCGGTGAGTGCACCTTGCAGCTCAAGGTCTATACCTTGGCTACGTACCAGGCCGGAGGCTTCGTAGCAGGCCATGATCGGGCAACCGGCTTGGCTCTCGGGCAGGGTCGCACGGTTTTTCTGGTCGATCTGGAACACCGCCAGGCTGGCGTTGAGCGCGCCGTTGAAGTATTCGCCCTTGATACCGACTTCATAGTTTTCGCCGACGATAGGCTTCAGTGGCTTGTCCGAGAAGTCGCGGCTTGTCTGCGGTGTGAAGATGTCGGTGTAGCTCGCGTAGACGGAGTATTGGTCGTTCAGGTCGTAGATCACACCGGCGTAGCGCGTGAGGTTACGGGTGACTTTGTAGTCGCCGTCGCCTTGGCGGTCATCGTAGTCATACCAGTCCACGCGCGCGCCGAGGATCACCTTGAGCGGGTCTGCGAGGTTCAGGCGGGTGGTCAGGTAAACGCCGTCCTGGGTGGTGATGCTGTGGCCTTTGCCGTCACGTACGAAGTCCGGTTTTGCCCCATTGAGCGGGTAATTGGTGTCGTAGGGGCTGTATTCCTTTGACGTGGCGTCGTAGATGCGCTTGCTGGTGCCGACCACCACTTCATGGGTGCGCCCGAACGCTTCGACCGGGCCGCTGAGGAACGTGTCCAGGCCGTACTGCTTGTCGTCCTGGTGCGATTGATAGGCGGTGCGCGCTAGTGTGGTCTGGTAGCGCGACTGGTAGGTGCCGGTGAACACACCGTCCAACTGAGAGGAGGAACCTGCGATGTGGAGCTTCCAGTCGTTGGCGAAGCGATGTTCGATATCACCGAAGACAGTGTCGATGGTCAGCTTCTTGTTTTCCCAGTCGGAGCCGGGGTTGGTGGAGCGGGGCAGGTTCAGGTGATGGCCGTCGGTGCCGATGGGCAGGCCGCCCCAGAAGAAGTTGGTCTGGTCTTCCTGGCGCGAGAAACCCAGGGTGGCGGTGGTGTTTTCGCTGAGGTCAGCTTCACCGATGGCGTAGAACAGGCCGTGGTCGCTTTCTTCGCCTTTGCGGAAGCTGTTGGCGTCGCGGTAGGAGCCTACGACGCGGCCACGCAGGGTGCCGCTGTCATTCAAGGCGCTGGAAGCGTCGAATTCGCCGCGATAATCGTCCCAACTGCCGGCGGCACCGGTGATCGATACCTGCGGCGTGGCGGTCGGGCGCTTGCGCACAAAGTTGATCGCCGCCGAAGGGTTGCCGGCGCCGGTGACCAGGCCGGTGGCGCCACGGATCACTTCTACACGGTCGAACATCGCCAGGTTGGGCTGCACGCTGTTGGCGTAGCCGGAATAGGAGCTGGGGATGCCGTCAAACATCATGTTGTCGATGTCGAAGCCACGTGATCTGTACGTCTGCCGGCCAGGACCGCTGGACTGGCTGAGGAACAGGCCGGGCGTGTTCTTGACCACGTCGTTGACGCTGGTCATGGCCTGGTCGTCCATGCGTTGGCGGGTGATGACCGTGACGGCCTGGGGTGTTTCACGCATGGTCAGCGGGAGTTTGGTGGCGGTCGCCATCTCGCCGGTGGTGTAGGACTGGGTGCCTTCGGTGGTCTGGCCCAGCTGTTCAGTGCTGATCTGGGTGGCACCCAATTCGAGCGGGGCGGTTTTTTCCGCCTCAGCGGCAAAGGCCGCCGTTGAACTTGCAAGACAGACGGCCAACGCCATCAGACTGGGTGAAAAACCTTTGCCGCCGTGTTGTTGCACAGACATGGAACTGACTCTCCCCGAATGCCTTCCATGGCGAATAATAAAGATGTTGATAATTATTCGCATCAGTGTGGCAGATTGAGTTCGAAGGAAAAAGCCTTCGGAGAGAATTAGTTAACGTTTTTTTCACAATTGACTGGCAGCGATTTGCTAAATCGGCCCCAGCAAACGCGATCTCATGGATGACTATTCATGCCTTGGAATGGCCACCCGACTCGTCGCCTTGACTTCCCTCAGCGCCAGACTCGATTGAATCGACGCAATCCCCAACTGGCGCCGCAACACGCTCTCGACAAACTCGCTGTAGCTGTCCAGATCTTCCGCGAGGACCTGCAACAGGTAATCCGCATCACCGGTGATCTTGTGGCACGACAGCACCTGCGGCAGCTCCTTCACCACCGCTTCGAACGCATCCGGTGCATGATCGGTGTGGATCGCGAAACGCACATGCACGAACGCCATGATGTTCAGCCCGAGCAGCTTGCGATCGAGATTGGCCTGGTAGTCTTTGATTACACCTTCCTCTTCCAGGCGTTTACGCCGACGCCAGCAGGGCGTGAGGCTCAGGGATAGACGCTCGCTCAACTGCGCGTTGGAAATACTCGCATCTTCCTGCAGTAGCGCGAGGATGGCGAGATCGGTGTCGTCAAGAACGACCTGCTTGGTTTTATTTTTCATAACTAGGCGCTGTAGGGGTAAATATTCCCGATAAAACTAACAGTGCCGCAAATAAAAGCAAAGAAAGCCCGAGGCTGCCAGAACAAAATAGACCCTGTCTTTTACTGGCGGATGCCCACTCATGTTGACTGTTTTTAGCGAAGCCCACCGTTTGCACCACGGCACTGAACTGAAGGACGGCGTGCTCAAACCGTCGTTCGAACAACCCAGCCGCGCCGACACCGTGCGCGATCGCGTCAGGCAGGTGGGCCTGGGCGATATCATCACGCCGCGCCGCTTTGACCGGACCTGTTACGTCAACGCCCACAGCGAACGCTACGTGGCATTCCTCGAGTCGGCCTGGGCCGAATGGACCGCCATTGGCCGTAGCCATGATGCATTGCCCCTGGTGTGGCCGGTGCGTGACCTGGCCAACCATCAAGTCCCGGACTTCATCGACGGCAAGCTCGGTTTCTTCGCCATGGACGCCGGCTCGCCGATTACCCCCACCACCTGGGATGCGGTCAGAACCAGCGCCGATATCGCCTTGACCGGCCTGGCGCTGATCGACGAAGGCCATCACAGTGCATTCGCCCTGTGCCGCCCACCAGGTCACCACGCAGCCCGCGAATACATGGGCGGTTATTGCTACCTCAACAACGCAGCGATTGCCGCGCAGCAGGCTATTACTCAAGGCGCCAAGCGCGTGGCGGTGCTGGATGTGGATTTCCACCACGGTAACGGCACGCAAAATATTTTCTACGACCGCCCGGACGTGTTGTTCATTTCCCTGCATGGCGATCCGGCAGTCTCTTACCCGTACTTTTCCGGCGCAGCCAGTGAGCGCGGCGCGGGCGCAGGGGAGGGCTTCAACCTGAATTATCCGTTGCCGAAAAACACCACGTGGGCGCACTACCAGACCGCTTTGATCAATGCGTGCCAGCAACTGCGCGACTTCGCGCCCGAGGTGCTGGTGATCTCCCTCGGCGTTGACACCTTCAAGGACGATCCCATCAGCCACTTCCTGCTCGACAGCCAGGACTTCCTCAGCATGGGCGAAATCATCGCCAGCGTCGGCGTGCCCACCCTGTTCGTGATGGAAGGCGGCTACATGGTCGATGAAATCGGCATCAACGCCGTCAACGTGCTGCACGGTTTTGAAAGCAGCACCCGATAACAACAACCGATAACAACAACCCGTCGTCTTTTCTTCTGCCAAAACTCAAAAACATAACAAGAGGTTTTGTGATGAAAACAACCACGTCCGGGCTTTGTGAAAAGCCAGCGTTGCAACGCACCCTGAGCAACCGCCATATCCAATTGATGGCCATGGGTGGTGCAATCGGCACCGGCCTGTTCATGGGCTCCGGCAAGATCATTGCGCTGTCCGGCACCTCGATCATCCTGATCTATATGATCATCGGGCTCTTCGTGTATTTCGTGATGCGCGCCATGGGCGAGCTGCTGCTGTCGAACCTGAACTTCAAGAGTTTCGCTGACTTTGCCGGCGCCTATCTGGGGCCGCGTGCGGCGTTCTTTCTCGGCTGGTCGTATTGGTTGAGCTGGAGCGTGGCGGTAGTGGGGGATGCGGTGGTGGTCGGTGGCTTCTTCCAGTACTGGTTTCCCCATGTGCCGGCCTGGATGCCGGCGGTAGGTATGTTGCTTACGCTGTTTGCGTTGAATGTGCTGACGGTGAAGCTGTTTGGCGAAGTGGAATTCTGGTTCGCGATCATCAAGATCATCGCCGTAGTGACCTTGATTGGGGTGAGCGTGGTGTTGATCGCCAGCTCGTTTGTCTCGCCGACGGGCGTCACCGCTTCGCTGATGCACTTGCTGGATAAACAGGCCGCGTTTCCCAATGGTTTGTTCGGCTTTTTTGCCGGGTTCCAGATGGCAATTTTCTCCTTTGCCGGCACCGAACTGATCGGCACTGCCGCCGCCGAAACCCGTGCGCCGGAAAAAACCTTGCCCAAGGCGATTAATTCGATCCCGTTGCGCATCATCCTGTTCTACGTGCTGGCTCTGGCGTGCATCATTGCGGTGACCTCATGGCAGCAAGTCTCGCCGAGCAAAAGCCCGTTTGTTGAGTTGTTCCTGGTGGCGGGTTTTCCGGCAGCGGCGGGCATCGTCAATTTCGTGGTGCTGACCTCCGCGGCGTCGTCGGCCAATAGCGGCGTGTTTTCCGCCAGCCGTATGTTGTTCGGCCTGGCTGACCTGGGGGATGCGCCGGGGATCTTCCGGCGTTTGTCGAAGAGCAGCGTGCCGTTTATCAGCCTGGCGTTTACGACACTGCTGATGTTGCTGGGGCTGGTGTTGCTGTTTGTGGTGCCAGAGGTGATGACCGCCTTCACCATCGTGTCGACAGTGTCGGCAATCCTGGTGATTTTTACCTGGTCGACGATCCTGGCGTCCTACATCGCCTACCGCAAGAAGCGTCCGGACTTGCACGCCAAATCCCTCTACAAAATGCCTGGCGGTGTGCCGATGGCCTGGTTTTCCCTGGGGTTTCTCGCGTTTGTGCTGGGCCTGTTGGCGTTGCGGCCGGATACACGCTTGGCGCTGTGCGTGATGCCGGCCTGGTTTATCTGGCTGGGGGTTGCTTATCAGTTTTCACGCTTTAAGGGAGGCCATTGGATGAAGGCGCCGCATTCGGTCACAAGTGATCCGCATCAATGACCGCCTTGGCAAACGCTTCGGGCGCTTCCTGAGGCAGGTTGTGGCCCACGCCGCCGTTGATCAGGCGAAACTCATACTTGCCGGTAAAACGTTTGGCGTAGTCCTCGGGCTGCGGATGCGGTGCGCCGTTGGCATCGCCTTCGAGGGTGATGGTCGGCACGCCAATCGAAGGCGCCTGGGCGAGTTTCTGCTCCAGGGGATCGTACTTCGTCTCACCTTGGACCAGGCCCAGGCGCCAGCGGTAGTTGAACACGCTGATCGCGACGTGATCCGGGTTCTCCAGGCCCTTGGCGCTGCGGTCAAAGGTGGCGTCATCGAACTTCCATTGCGGCGAAGCCAGTTGCCAGATCAGCTTGGCGAAATCGTGGGTGTTTTTCTGGTAGCCGGCTGCACCGCGCTCGGTGGCGAAGTAGAACTGATACCACCATTGCAGTTCAGCTTTAGGCGGCAAAGGGTTCTTGCCCGCCGCCTGGTTGCCGATCAGGTAACCACTGACCGACACCAGCGCCTTGACCCGTTCCGGCCACAGCGCCGAAACGATGTCGGCCGAGCGTGCGCCCCAGTCGTAGCCACCGAGTACGGCTTGCTTGATCTTCAGCGCGTCCATGAAGTCGATCACGTCACTGGCCAGGGCAGCCGGTTGGCCGTTGCGCAGGGTGTTGTCCGAGAGGAAACGCGTACCGCCATAACCCCGGGCATAGGGGATCAGCACGCGATAACCCTTGGCCGCCAGCAGCGGTGCGACCTGGGCGTAGCTGTCGATATCGTAGGGCCAGCCATGCAGCAGGATCACCGCCGGGCCGGTGGCCGGGCCAACTTCAGCGTAGGCCACGTCCAGCAGGCCGGCCTTGACGTGCTTGAGGGCACCGAAGGCGGTTTGTGGGCTGGCGACGGCGCGGGTAGGCGCCTCGGGCATTTCGGCTCGGGCCATGCCCAGAATGCCGAATTGCGACAAGGCCACGGCCAGGAAAAGGGAGTGGCGGTTGAAACGGCGAGTCAACTGAGTGTGCATGGCGAGCCTCCTGCGGCTGGATGTGTGCCTGGTGCTCAGTTGAACGCCGGGCTGTATCTGGCCTGTTTCAGGAAACCCGTTGAGTTAAAGGCTGTGTATCGCAGTGAGCTTTGTACACACTGCGATACAAACCTTGCAGACGTTGAATTGAGAATCCCCCAGTCACCCCTTCAGCTGCCGCTGCCAGGTAGGACGGATCGGCGGCTAAGACAGCACGATCTCATAGGGTTCACGCATTCTCTCCAGCAGCACCTGGGCCAGCATCGGTGCCAGGCCGATCTGCGGGTCGCCAGCCAACTGGCTGGCATAGGCATGGGCTGCATGGAGCTTGCGTGCGACGGTCCACGTGTCCAGACGCACCTTGCGTGCGCGTTGCCAGGGGATGATTGCGCCTTCCCGAGCGGGCCAGTGCCAGGCCCAGATCGGCAGTTCATACAGACGCGCGCTCACCAGGCTGCAGGCGTTGGCGCTGGCGCGGCCGACGGTTTCGTGGTCGTCATTGCCGTCATTGCGCCAAGTGCTGAACACGACATCGCCCGGTTGCAAGTAGCGCGCGATGAATTGGCTCAGTTGCGCCTCGCGGCCGGCGAGGGCATCGTCACAGAAGCCGCCGCGAATCCACTTCAGGCTGTGCAAGGGCATACCCAGGCGGCGTAGGGCCTCGACACTTTCCTGGGGCCGCACCACGCTCAGGCGGCTGGCGGGCCAGACGTCGGACCCTGGGTGGCTGGCGCTGCCATCGGTGATCGAGATGAGTTGCAGTGGATGCTCCAATGTACTGAGCAATTGCAGCAGGCCGCCACAGGCCAGCACTTCGTCACCGGGATGGGGGGCGATGATGACCACACGCGCGCCCGGTGGCACCAATGAGGACGGGGAGATAGGAGGGATTTGCGCCAACTGCGGGGCGCTGTTCCAGATTTGCTCGGGGCCGCGACGGCCGTCGCTTAAGGAAGCAAGCTTCATGGGGTGTCACATCCTTGTCGGTTGATGCTGGGTCGTGGTCCGTTGACGGGACGACACTCTTCTATCCACTACAGGCTCCGCCGCAGTGGCTGCATGGCACTCCACCCTTGGAACGCCAGCAAGGCGTCATCAGCATAGACAAGGATCTGTCGGTTTTACATTTTGTAATGTCGTTTTTTTCAAGTAGCGTGCATCAGGGTCTTCAAGTAATCACCGAAACCACCCTGGGCGCGGGCGTCCAGGCGCGCACTGGTGATCACCTGCGGGGTATGGCTCCAGGCGATGGAGGCGCCGCACAACTCCAGGTTACGCACCAATTGCACATCCTCATGGCACGCCAGGGGTTCGAAGCCACCGGCGCGGACATAGGCACCGGCGCTCACTCCCAGGTTGGCACCGTGGATATGCCGATGGCCGTCCCGCGCCTCGTAAGCCTGGTTATAGCGAATCTGCGCTGCAGAGTCGAAACCTTCACCCCAGGCGTCCACGGTGACCGTGCCACACACAGCATCGGCCCCTAGCGCCAATTGGGCCACCAGCCAATCAGGCGCCACGCGGCTGTCGGCGTCGGTGCAGGAGATCCAACGTGCACCCTGGTTGAGCAGATGCCGCGCGCCCACGCCACGTACGTGTCCCACGTTACGCGCCTGGGCTTCCAGGCATTGCACTGGATAGGCCTGGGCAATCACGGCGCTGTCATCGCTGCAACTGTCGAGTACAACCAAGACAGTCACTTCCTCACCCAGTAAACCTGGGTGGCTGGCCGCGATCAATGCCGCGCTCAGGCAGTCCGCCAGCAAGGCCTCTTCATTATGTACCGGGATCAGAATGCCGATCATCGCAAGCCCTCTAGGGTGGCGACCGAAGTGCCGTCACGGCTCCACAAGTCGAGTAGGAAGTCGTGTTCGTGGTGGCTGCAGACGTTAGGCATGTCTAAACGCTGATGGAGCAGGGTGTGCACCTGCTCGGCAGTTTGTGGGCAACCTTCGATGGCGGGGCGCCAGTGACAGGCCAGCACTTGGCCGTTGTCGGTCAGCGAAGCGCGAGCACGATCTGCCAGCGCGCTCAGGTCATCGGCGTCGAGGTAATAACACAATTCGCTAAATACGATCAGGTCGAACTGGCCCGCGGGCCACTGTTCGGGCAATCGACTTTGCTGCACCTGGGCATGCGCAAAGCCCAGCAAGCGACTGCGTGCCAGGGCGACGGCGGCCGAGGCCGTGTCGCAACACAGCAGGCGGTCACAGCGGGGCGCGAGTTCGAAGCTGAGTTCGCCATTGGCGCAACCGGGCTCGAACACCGAGGCATAACGTGGCCGGGTGAGCACCGCCAGGGTCAACGCGCGTTTGCGCCGTTCGTACCAGCGTTGGCGAAAGGCCCAGGGGTCGTCGTTATTGGCGAACAATTGGTCGAAATACGGTGTGGCCACACTCATACGAATACCACTTCAAAGGGCTGCAAGAGGCGCTCCACCACATAGGGCGCCAGCACGGGCGCCAGGCCGATCTGCGGATCACCCTCCAACTGGCTGGCGAAGGCATGGATGGCGTGGCGTTTGCGGGCTACCGCTTCACAGGTCAATGGAATCTTGCGGGCGCGGTACCAAGGCACCTGGTCATCTTCGGGCGTTGCCCAGTGCCAGGTCCACACCGGCAGTTCATACAGGGTTGCGCCGACCGCAAGGGAGGCCTTGGCGCTGGCACGGCCGACGGCTTCATGGTCGCAATGACCGTCTTCGCGCCAGGTGGTGAATACGACGTCGGTGGGTTTGAGGTAACGCTGGATAAACGCCGCGAGTTCATCCTCCCGCGCCGCCACCTTACTGTCGGTAAACCCCGCACGCAGCCATTTCAGGCTGTGCAGCGGCAAGCCGAGACGATGCAGCGCCTGGGCCGATTCTTGGGGGCGCACCACACTCAAGCGCTCGACTGGCCAACGCCGCGAGCCGGGATGACTGGCGCTGCCATCGGTCACCGAAATCAGTTGGATCGGACGGCCAAGTGCCGCGAGCCCCTGCATCAAGCCACCACAACCCAGCACTTCATCATCCGGATGGGGGGCGATGATCACCGCCCGGTGGCCTTCGGGAACCAATTGCGCAACGCTGATCGGCGGCAGCTCGGCCATCTTTGGCGATGCCTGCCAGCGATGCAGCGGCGTGCCTTGGCCAACGATTGGATTGGGTTTCATAACTGCCACCTCCCTGTGGGTTCGCCGGCGACCAACTCGCCAAGGCCGGCCAAGTCGCGCTCGGCGTGACTCTGGCGTACATACACCGGCAAGTCCGCCATCAACTGGGCGAAATGCGGATCCTTGCAGTACGGCCCCGCACCCACAGCGCGTCCGACGTGGTGAATCACTTGTTCGACGGTGTCCTCGATACAGGCCCGAGTCTGTTGCGCCAGCTCCCTGGCATTGGCCTTGGGTTCGCGGTCGACCTGTTCCGCGCTGGCGCGCAGTACACAAGCGGCGCTGTTCAGTGCGCTGTCGACCGCACCGAGGTGGGCGAGGGCGTGGGGCTCGGGGCGTTTGCTGCACTGCTCACGCAGGGCTTCTGCCAGGCGTTGGGCCGCGCCGTACCAGCAGGCGGCAATGCCAATGCCGCCTTGCCAGAAACCGGGGCGCGCGAGGTAATCACCCGGTCCGCCCACGGCCAGCCCCCAGGCCTCGTCGAACACTATTTCCACACTGCCGGTGGCGGCCATGCCCACGGCGTTCCAACCTTCGTCCGTCACCACGATACCGGGTTGATCCATAGGCACCGCCACCAACTGCTGGCGGTCTTCTTCGTCCCAGGCCGTCAGCAAGCCATGGCTGACCACCGCCGCGCCGGAACACCAGGCTTTACGCCCTTGTACCTTCAGGCGATGGCCATCTTTGAAAACGCGCACCTTGGCGGTCGGGGGCTCAGCTGCCCACATGCCCCAAATGCTGCCCAAGGGGGGTAAGGGGCTATTGAGTTCGGCAATGATTGCCAACGCGTCGGTGTGGCCCTCGAACAGCTTGCACAAGCGCAGGTCATGGGCAGCCACCTGTGCCAAGCGGCTGAACCGTTCCAGGGTCTGACCGCTGCCCGGTAAGGGCAGTTGGTCCAGGCCTTCCTCCTGAAGCGCCTTCAGGGCCGCGCCCAGGGCTTGCGTGTCCGCGTAGCCCCGGTAGCCTTGAAGGAATCCATGCAGTGCCATTTCACACCTCGTCTTCACGCTGCAATTCAAACAGTAACAACGAACGCCCAGTCACCGCGTACTCATGATCAAAATCAAAGCGTTCCTGGCCGCGTACCGCCGGGGAGTTGGTGTCGAGCATGCAGGTCCAGAACTCGCCTTCGGGCACCGGCGGCAGGCGGAAATTGACCATGTCGTGGTGGGCATTGACCACCAGCAGCAAGGTGGCATCGGCGCCGGCACGGCGTATCCCGGTTTCCTGGGCGCGGCCATCCATCAACATGCCCAGGCAGCGGCCGTGGCTGTCTTGCCACTGTTCGGTGGTCATCTCATTGCCATCCGGCGCGAGCCAGGTGACGTCCTTCACGCCGATGTCTTCGTTGTAGTCGCCCACCAGAAAGCGCCCACGCCGAAGAATCGGATAAGCCAGGCGCAGCTTGATCAGACGCTTCACAAACTTGAGCAAGGCCTTGCCGTCGTCGTCCAGGTCCCAGTTGACCCAGCCGATCTCGCTGTCCTGGCAATAGGCGTTGTTGTTGCCGTGCTGGGTGCGTGCGAACTCATCACCGGCCACGATCATCGGCGTGCCTTGGGCGAGCAGGAGGGTGGCGAAGAAGTTGCGCATCTGGCGCAGGCGCAGTTCGTTGATTTCCGGATCGTCAGTCGGCCCTTCGACGCCATGGTTCCAGGACAGGTTGTTGTTACTGCCGTCCTGGTTGTTTTCGTCATTGGCCTCGTTGTGCTTGTCGTTGTACGACACCAGGTCGTGCAGGGTGAAGCCGTCGTGGGCGGTGATGAAGTTCACCGAACTGTAGGGACGACGGCCACGATGGTTGAACATCTCGCCCGAAGCGGTCATGCGCCCGGCAAAGTCCGCCAGTTGGCCGTCATCGCCTTTCCAGAAAGCACGCACGGTGTCGCGGAAGCGGTCGTTCCATTCCACCCAGCCCGGTGGGAAGTTGCCCACCTGATAACCGCCGGGGCCGCAGTCCCACGGCTCGGCGATCAATTTGAGCTGACGCAATACCGGGTCCTGACGACAAGCGACCAGGAAGCTGTGACGTTCATCGAAACCATCGCGGTAACGGCCAAGAATAGTCGCCAGGTCGAAGCGGAAACCGTCGACGTGCATCTCATTGGCCCAGTAACGCAGCGAGTCGGTGACCATCTGCAATACGCACGGATGGCTCAGGTCCAGGGTATTCCCGGTGCCGGAATCGTTGATGTAGAAACGCTTGTCATCCGGCATCAGGCGGTAGTACGAAGCGTTGTCGATACCGCGCATGGACAGGGTCGGGCCGCGCTCGTTGCCTTCGGCGGTGTGGTTGTAGACCACATCGAGGATCACTTCGAGCTTCTGCTCATGCAGGTGCGCGACCATCTCCTTGAACTCGGCGATCTTGCCGCTGGCCAGGTAGCGCGGGTCAGGGGCGAAAAACGCGATGCTGTTGTAGCCCCAATAGTTGGTCATGCCTTTTTGCAGCAAATGCTGGTCGTTGACGAAGGCATGCACGGGCAGCAGCTCGACTGACGACACACCCAACTGGCGAATGTGCTTGAGCACGTCGTCTTCCATTAAGCCAGCGCAGGTGCCGCGTACGGACTCGCCCACGGAAGGGTGGCGCATGCTGATCCCGCGCAGGTGGGTCTCGTAGATGATCGTGCGGTCCCACGGCACCCGCACCGGCTGGTCGTTGCCCCAGGTGTGTGCTGGGTCGATGACTTTGCATTTGGGCACGAAGGGTGCGCTGTCGCGTTCATCGAAACTGAGGTCGTCATCCGGGTGACCGATGGTGTAGCCGAACAGCGCCTCGGACCATTTCAATTCGCCCACCAGCTGCTTGGCATAGGGGTCGATCAGCAATTTGTTGTGGTTGAAACGGTGGCCGTTGGCGGGGTCATACGCACCGTACACACGGTAGCCGTAAATCAGCCCTGGGTGGGCGTCGGGCAGGTAGCCGTGGAAGGTTTCGTCGGTGTATTCCGGCAGTTCGATGCGCTCCAGCTCGACTTCGCCTGAATCATCGAACAGGCACAGTTCGACCTTGGTCGCGTTGGCCGAGAACAAGGCAAAGTTGACACCCAGGCCGTCCCAGGTCGCGCCAAGGGGGAAGGGCAAACCTTCACGAATCCGCGACGGCTCGTTGCCCGGCGTCGAAGGGGTTTTATCGGGTTTGCTCATTGAGTTGCTCCTGCAAAGGTCTTTTTTCGGGCCGAATGCGGCCGTGCTGACGAAATTTCAGCTGGGAGTCTGGAAGGTGAAATCACCTCTTGCCGACAGCGCCGGCAAGAGGTGAGGGGTCAAGGCTTGGGCTTTTTAGGCGCCGGTGGTTTTTTAGCGGCCGGTGGCGCCGGCTTGCTGGCCGCAGGCGCCGCTGGCTTGGCTTTCGCCTGCGGCTTGGGAGCGCTGGCCTTGGGCTTGGCCGCTGCCTTGGGCTTGCTTGGCGTCAGCGCTTCGGCTTCCGCCAGTTTGCGCGCCATCTCCCAGTGGCGTGCATCTTCACCATGGGGTTTGCCTTCGGACTCCCAGATCTGATGCGCCAGTTCGCGTATGCGTTTGTCTTCAGTACTCATCACAATGCTCCTCACAGAAAATTTTCAGCTTTCTTGATCATCAGGATTGATAAAGACATTGACCGGGAAATCCCCCAGGGCAGCGCTAACCAACAGCTCCTTGTCTGGTGTGACTGCGCCTGTATGAAAAAGTCCCTTCCAGTTTTGCGTTGTGGCGGCGAACGGTAATTTCACCCGTGTATCGCCCCAAACCTGCGCATTGATCTGAGGGTGCACACCGTTTTCAAGCAGGTGATGGGGCCAGCGTGGCACCAACACCAGCAGGTACTTGCCCTGGTGTTCGCGAGAGAATGCGACCACCCGGTCGGCGTGCTCGCCGACCACTTCCAGCGGTGTGTAGGTGCCGCTGCGGAACACTTCAGGCAGGGCCTTGCGCAAGGCCAGCACCTGAGCAATCAACGCCTGTTTGATACGCCCGTCGCGCCAGTTGAACAACAGTTCGCCGATGTCCGGTGGGGTCGCCAGTGCCTGTTGCCGTGCGCTGAAATCCACCGGGCGACGGTTGTCCGGGTCTACCAGGCTGAAGTCCCAGAACTCATCGCCCTGGTACAGGTCCGGCACACCCGGCACGGTCATACGAAGCAAAGATTGCGCCAGGCTATTCAACGCGCCCGCCGGGGCAATCACCTGAGCGGCATTGCCGATGGCGGTCCGCAGCGCGTGGCCTTCATCGCTGAGCAACAGCCGTGAAAGGAACGTTTCGACACCTTGTTCATAGGCTTCGTTGGGCGCGCTCCAGCTGCTCTGCAACTTGGCTTCGCGCAGGGCCTTTTGTTGCCACTGCCACAGGCGCTGCTGGTAGCCGTCAAACTCAGTGCCCTGATCCAACGGCCAACTGCCGAGCAAGACTTGATAGAGGATCAATTCGTCGCCGGCCGAGGGCGCGGCGTCGGTTCGCAATGGAGCGGCCAGGGTGCGCCAGTGTTCCACCTGTTCAACAAACCACGGCGCGCACTCACTCAGCACCGCCAGGCGCGCACGGGTGTCTTCGCCGCGTTTGTGGTCGTGGGTGGCAGTCGCCAGGAGGTTGTCGGGGAAGGTCTGCAAACGCTGCTGGTTGACAGCATGAAAGTCGGCCAAGGGCGCGCTGAACTGCTCTGTGCTGAAGCCCACGTCGTTGCGCGACAGCAGTACCGCCGAGCGATAGAACGCGGTGTCCTCCACGGCCTTGGCGGCGGCGGGCGACGTCAATTGCTGGAAACGCACGCAAGCATGCTTGAGGATCTTGCGTTCACGGCCTACCGGGCGATTGCGCCAGGGTTGACCGCCCAACCATTTTTCCAGGTGATCGAGTACCGGCCAGTCGCCTTCGCCTAAGGTGGAGCGTGCGCCGTCCATGGCGTGTTGGAACACTTGGTCGTCAGCGTCGCTGCGGCCACGTGCGCTGATGTAGGTGCGGTACACCGGGAAATGCACGATCAGTTCCTGCAACGCGCGGCGGATGGCGCCTAGGGTCAGGTCGCGGGTCATCACATCGTCGCGGGCTACTTGCAGCAGGGCCTGGGCCACACTTTCGAAGTCGCCGCCGAGCGAGCCGTTGAGGATTTGCTGGCGCGCCAGTCGCGCTTCCTCGATGAAGGCCGAGGGCCGTTCGCTGTGACGGGTCCACAGTTCGGCCAAAGGTTCAAAACCGTCCGGGTGATGTTGCAGCAGCGACAGCTGGTTCATGAATTCGTAGCCGGTGGTGCCGTCCACCTGCCAGTCTTCGCGCAGTGTTTCGCCTTCACCGAGGATTTTTTCCACGAAGATCGGTAAATGCCGCTGCGGTGACAGCGAATCCACCCGGCGCCGCAGCTTGCGGCAATACCCGCGCGGGTCGGCCAGGCCGTCGATATGGTCGATACGCAGGCCATCCACCAAACCTTCGCTGATCAGTTCGAAAATCTTGCCGTGGGTGGCTTCAAATACGGCGGTGCGTTCCACGCGCAAGCCGCCCAGTTCATTGACATCGAAGAAGCGCCGCCAGTTGATATCGTCCGCTGCGGTGCGCCAACTGGCGAGTCGATAGGCCTGTTGTTCGAGCAGGTGGTGCAGGCGGTCAAAATCGAACGTCGCCAACTGGCTGTTGATGGCCTGGCGTACTTCGCCTTCAGTGGCCCGTTCGGCCAGGGCTTGTTTGAGCCAGGCGGCCTCGTGGTAAGCATCGTCCTGATAGGCCAGGGCGCTGAAGCGGTCGGACAAGGGCTTGAGTAATTCATCGCTACCCAAAATCACCGCGTAATCTCGTGGGCAGATCGGAAAGCGATGCTCGTAATGCTCGACGTAGAACGCGCCGTGGGTGGCATCGAATTGCAGGGTCACGGTGCCAGTCTGCAAGGCTTCACCGTAGTCGCTGCCGAGGAACGGCATCAGCAACTGGCCTTTGAGCAGCGGGTCGGGCGAGTGCCACTGGATATCGAAGAACTCGCTGTAGGGGCTCATGCGTCCCCATTCCAGCAGGTCCAGCCACCAGGGGTTATCCGCACCGCCCACGGCCATATGGTTGGAGACGATGTCAAGGATCAGACCCATGCCGTGTTCACGCAACGCGGCGACCAGGCGGCGCAAGGCGGCTTCGCCACCCAATTCAGGGTTGACGCGTGTGGGGTCCACCACGTCATAGCCGTGCATGGAACCGGCGCGGGCGCTGAGCAGTGGTGAAGCGTACAGGTGGCTGATGCCGAGGCGGGCGAAATAGGGCACCAGGGGCACCGCGTCGTCCAGGGTAAAACCTTTATGAAATTGCAGGCGCTGGGTAGCGCGCAGGGGCAGTGCTTTCATCGGTCACGCTCATAGGCTTGGTTGCGCGCGACGGCCAACAGTTCGAGGCGGCGGGCGGCCCCGGCATTGTCGAGCAGGCTGGAGGCCTCACCCACAAAGCGACGGCGCCAATTGGGGTGGGTGTCGGTGGTACCGGGCAGGTTGGCCTGCTCCTCGACGCCGAGCGCATCCTCCAACGGTAACAGCACCAACGGTGCTCGGGTGTGGCCGAGGTAGCGCACGCTGGCGTCGATCATGTGGTCGGTCTCGTTGCGGATCTCATCGACGAAGTTCTGCGGGTCCTGACTCAAGGCCTGACGCAGTGCCTGGCGTTCGCGCAGGCGGTGTTCGCTCCATTGCTCCACGGTAGGCGCATCGATAAGGCCGAGCTGGATGTTCCAGTCGATATCGCGGCTGTGCCACCAGCCGTTGAGCGTCGGCAAGTCGTGGGTGCTGGTGGTGGCCAGGGCGTTGTCCGTCCAGTCGAGGATCGGCTTGAACTGGCCGTCGTGGTTTTGCTCGAACAGCAACACGCGCATGCCGAGGATCGAGCGGGCGATGAGTTTTTCGCGCAGGCCGTCCGGCACCGTGCCCAGGTCTTCACCGAGCACGATGGCTTGGTGGCGATGGGATTCCAGGGCCAGCAGGCGCAACAGGTCGTCCACTGGGTAATACAGGTAGGCGCCTTCACGCGGCGAGGCGTCCATGGGCATCACCCACAGGCGTTGCAGGCCCATCACATGGTCGATACGCAGGCCACCGGCATGGGCGAAGTTGGCGCGCAGCATCTCGATAAAGGCGCGGAAGCCGTTGCGCTTGAGGCCTTCAGGCGAGAACGCGGAGATGCCCCAGCCTTGCCCGGCGCGATTGAGAATGTCGGGTGGCGCGCCCACGGTCAGGTCCGCGAGCAGTTCATCCTGACGACTCCAGGCTTGGCTGCCGCCGCCGTCGGCGCCCACCGCCAGGTCGGCGATCAATCCGACGCCCATGCCACTGCCGCGAGCGGCTTGTTGCGCGCGCTCCAGGCAGCGGGCGATCAGCCATTGGCTGAAGGCGAAGTAGCCGATCTCATCCTGGTTTTCTGCGGCAAAGGCTGCGAGTGCCGGACTCTGCGGGTTGCGCCAGTCTTCAGGCCAGTGGCGCCAGTCAAGATCCTCACCTTTGGCGGCGCGCGCGGCTTGCACCGCTTCGAAGCGGCAATGGTTTTCCAGCGCTTCACCACCGGCCTGGCGGAAACTCAGAAAATCGGCGTGTTGTGGATGCTGGCCGTGGCGGAAGTCTTCGTACAGCTTCCGCATCAGACGCTGCTTGGCCTTGGCAGCTGTGGGCCAGTCGATCAGGCTGTGTTGTTCCAGGTCGTGCAGTTCATCCGTCAGGCCGAGGGATTCAATGGCGTTGCGCACTTCGCGCTCACCCAAGATGCAACCCGGCGAGGCGTACAAGCTGTTGAGGAACAAGCGACTGGAGGGCGAATACGGGCTGTAGCGCTCGGTGTCGGCGCTGAACATGGCGTGCATCGGGCTGATTGCCAAGGCATCGGCACCGCGTTCGGCAGCCGAACGGGCCAGATGTTCCAGGGCCAGGGTGTCGCCAAAACCGCCATCGCCCAGGCGGCGCAAGCTATACAGTTGCGCGCTGAGGCCCCAGGCACGGGCGGGGCGACTGTCGACGGCCTCGGCGACGCTGTAGCAGTGGGTGGGGGCGACGGCTAGGGTGAACGTCTGCCCGGCGATATGCACTTGGTGATAACCCAGGGCGATGACGCCGGGCAACACGGCGTCGCCATCGAGGCGCAGCTCCAGGGTTTCACCGTCTTCGAGGCTGACCCGGCACAGGGTGTCCGGGTCAAAGTAACGGGCCAGATCCAGGCTTTCGCCGCTGTCGATGGTCATCAACGGTGGCAGGTGTTTGTCTTGTTGTGCCTGTTCCAGTTCAAGCAGGCTGGCGTCGATCTCTGCATCGCTGTCGGCCGGGTGGCCCAGGCCTTTGAGAACGGCGCGCAAAGCGTCGGGTTTCACACGTTGCGGGCGGCCGTTTGCGTCGATCCAATCGACGGCCAGGCCCGCTCGGCTGGCGAGGATTTCCAGGTTCGCTTCGCTCAAGGGTGCTCTCCAACAGGGGATAGGGTAACGCGTGCGCTACACGCCGGCAGCTGGGCGCCGAGGTTGGCAGGCGTTTCGAAAAGGACAGCGCCCGCCGCCGGGTGATCCAGCGGCGCGGCACTCAGGTTGAGGTCGATCTGCAACAGGCTGCCGTTACCCAGGCGCCAGCGTGCGCTGACGGCCCCCTCGGCCAGCACCTGCGCACCCAGCGCGAGGCTGCCCGGCAAGTGCGGCACGATATGGTGGTGGCGCAGGTTCAGCAGTTGGCGGTAGAGCTGGGCGTGCGGGTTGTCGGTAAACGACGGGGCCGATTGTTCAAAGGTGGTCGCGTCGTTGGGATCGGGAATGCGTTCACGTCGTTCCGGGTCCTTGAACGCGGCGAAATCAGCAAACTCATTGCGCCGTCCTTCACGTACCGCTTCGGCCAACTCGCCGTGATGGTCGGTGAAGAACAGGAATGGCTCGCTGGCGTTGACTTCGTCGCCCATGAACATCAGCGGGATCATCGGTGAAAGCAACAGGAGGGTGGTCGCCGCGTTCAACGCTTGCGGCGAGCACAGCTGATGCAGGCGCTCGCCCAGGGCGCGGTTGCCGATCTGGTCATGGTTCTGCAAAAACGCCACAAACGCGCTTGGCGGTAGGTGCCCACTGGGTTCGCCGCGTTCATGACCATGCCGGGTGGTATGCCCCTGGAAGATGAAGCCTTCGCCCAGGCAGCGCGCCAATTTGGCGGTCGGCTCTTCGGCGAAGTCACTGTAGTACGCGTCGGTTTCGCCGGTCAGCAGTACGTGCAGGACGTTATGAAAGTCATCATTCCATTGCGCGTCAAAATCGTGTTGCAGCAGGCTGGCCTGATTGAGCTCGTTTTCCAGCATCAGCCAGACGTGTCGGCCGGTGTCGACTTGTTCGCGAACGCGGTGAGCCAGTTGTTTCAGAAAATCCGGGTTGTCGATGGCATGTACCGCGTCCAGGCGCAGGCCGTCGAAACGGTATTCCAGCAGCCACATTAAGGCGTTATCCAAGAAGAAATCCCGCACTTCACGCCGGTCGAAGTCGATACCGGCGCCCCAGGGCGTGTGCACGTCTTCCTGGAAGAAACCTTTGGCGTACTGGCCGAGGTAGTTGCCGTCGGGGCCGAAGTGGTTGTAAACCACGTCGAGGATCACCGCCAGGCCGTGTTCGTGGGCGCTGTCGATCAGGTGCTTGAGTTGATCAGGCGTGCCGTAGGAAGCCTGGGGGGCATAGGGTAGGACGCCGTCATAGCCCCAGTTGCGTTCGCCGGGGAATTGCGCCAGCGGCATCAATTCAATCGCGGTCACACCCAGCTCGGCGAGGCGTGGCAGGTGCTTCTCGACGCCGGCGTAGCCGCCCATTGCGCCGACATGCAGCTCATAAATGACGGCTTCGTGCCAGGGACGGCCTTGCCACTGGCTGTGGCGCCATTGATAGGCGAGGGGATCGACAACTAGGCTCCAACCGTGCACATCCGAGGCCTGGGCCCTGGAGGCAGGGTCGGGTACATCCACTTCCCCGTCGATATTGAAGCGGTAGCGCGTGCCCGCCGGGCACGCTATTTCGGTTTCAAACCAGCCATCCGCCTGCGGCAGCATGGCAATGGACTTGCCGTTTTCCAATTCAACGCTGACATAAAACGCGTCTGGCGCCCACAAGGCAAAACGCGTGTGTTGCGCGTCCAGCATGATTGCGCCGTGGGGCCAGGTTTCCAGAGTCCGTAACGGCATCTATAGAGACCTCCCGTTGATTATTTAGCGGATTTCCCCAAGGCCTTGGCCACAAGCTGTTCGTACAGTTCGGCGTAGGGTTCCACCGCCTGGCTCCAGTTGAACGGTTGCGTCATCGCTCGGCAGCGCATGGCATTGAGCAGGCCAGGGTAGGCAAACACCTTGAACGCGCGGCTCAAGGCTTCTTTGTAACTCTCGACTGTGGATTCATTGAACAGGAAGCCTGTCACGCCATTTTCGATGGTGTCGGCCAAGCCGCCGGTATTACGCGCAACGGGCAGCGAGCCGAAGCGCTGGGCGTACATCTGGCTCAGGCCGCACGGCTCGTAGCGCGATGGCATCAGCAGGAAGTCACTGCCGGCGAACATGCGCCGGGCATCGGTCTCGTTGAAGCCGATACGCACACCGATCTGCCCAGGGAAGCGCAGCGCCAGTTCACGCATGGCGTTTTCTTCTTCCGGCTCGCCGCGACCGATGATCGCGATCTGCCCACCTTGCTCGACAATAAAGCTGGCCACGGCTTCGGTCAGGTCGAGGCCTTTTTGAAACACCAAGCGTGAGACCACGGCGAACAGCGGGCCGGTGGATTCACTCAGGCCAAACAGCTCGCGCACTTGGGCCGCGTTGACCGCTTTGCCTTCCCAGTCGCCGATGTTGAAGTTGTGGGTCAGGTGCGGGTCGGTGGAGGTTTCCCAGCTGTCTTCAATGCCGTTGGGAATGCCGCTGAGCAAGCCTTGCTGGGTCTTGCTGGCAAGAAAGCCATCAAGGCCGCAGCCGAATTCCGGCGTGGTGATTTCCCGGGCGTAGGTGGCGCTCACCGTGGTGATGTGGCTGGAATACGCCATGCCGGCCTTGAGGTACGACATCTTGCCGTAGAACTCCATGCCTTCCTGCTGCAAGGCGTGGGGTGGAATGCCCAGTTCCGGCGTCGAGGCCAGGCTGATCACGCCCTGATAAGCCAGGTTATGAATGGTGAACAGCGTCGGCGTGCGTGACCCACGCCAGTGCATGTATGCCGGCGCCAGGCCAGCGGGCCAGTCGTGGGCGTGCACCAGGTCCGGGCACCAGTGGATTTGCGCAAGGTTGGCGGCCATGTCGGCGGCGGCCAGGCCCAGGCGGGCGAAACGAATGTGGTTGTCCGGCCAGTCGCGGCCGTTATTGGCGCCGTAGGGTGTGCCTTCGCGCTCGTACAGCTCGGGGCAGATCAGGACATAAATGACCAGGCCGTCTTTGAGGTCCATGCGCCCGATCTTGCACGGCGGCAGCGCGGCGTGGCCACCCAGCTCACCGATGATATGGATCGGGTTATCGCTCTCCATCACCTGCGGGTAACCGGGAATCAACACCCGCACGTCGTGCAGGTGGGCCATGGCGCGGGGCAGGGCCGCGGACACGTCGCCCAGGCCGCCGGTTTTCACCAGGTCGGCAAATTCAGAGGTCACGAACAGGACTTTCTTGCGATTAGGATTCTGACTCACGATCGGCCGCACAGTGGTGGGCAGGTCGACCAACGAAGGTCCCCCTACCGGCTGACTGACACGCTCTCCCTGAATATCTACAGCGGCACTGATCATAGTTCTCTCCCACATGTTGGTCGGCTAATGGCCCGCTGCCATTAGCTCCGATGGCCACATCCTGCGGCCAGGCGCACAAGCACTGTACAAACTGGCAAGGCGTATGCCAGTTGCACGGTTAGCCAAAAAAGATTGGATGGACGGGCATTTCGCGTGAACCACGCGTGCACGCCTCACCTTAAAACTGGACCTACGGCAGAGTTGGAAAGTTTCGATTTTTTGCGGGGTTTTTGTTTTCGAACGGACCCATCGGTCATGAGTCTAGGACAGATCCTAGAGCGCGTAGGGTTTCTAGAGGAATTTTGTAGGACAAAAACTTGTAACCATATGCTCTCGTAGAAAACACCGGTATGCAGTGAGTAGGCTTGCCCTGCGCTGGAGTGCGAAGCGCTCCCGACCGGATCTCGACATCAGCGCCGCTTAGCGCCCCAGCGCAGGGCAAGCCTGCTCAACACAAGGTTCAGTGAACACCAAGCGGGTGCGGGTTGCCCTTGAATGGTGCGTCAGCCCAGCACGCGAATGGGCACGCCGCTCGCCCACGCGTGAATATCTTCGATCATCTGCGCGTAAAACTGCCGGTAATTCTGTTCACTCACATACCCCACATGCGGCGTCGCCAGCACATTGGGCAGGCGGCGGAACGGGTGATCCACCGGCAACGGCTCCTCGGCATACACATCCAGCGCCGCTCCCGCCAAGCGACCGTTTTCCAACGCCTGCACCAGCGCCGACTCATCCACAATCGGCCCGCGCGCCGTATTGACCAAGCGAGCGCTTGGTTTCATCCAGCTCAGTGCTTCGGCATCCACCAACCCACGGCTGCGGTCGCTGAGCACCAGGTGGACGGTGAGAATATCCGCCTGTTCAAACAACGCTTGCTTGCTGACCCAGGTCACGCCCGATTCCGCCGCGCGTTCCGGCGTGAGGTTTTCACTCCAGGCAATCACCCGCATGCCGAACGCCTGGGCAAACCGCGCCACTTTCTGGCCGATGCTGCCGAGGCCGAGAATGCCCAGGGTCTTGCCATGCAGGTCACCGCCCAGGCCAATCTGCCAGTGGCCGGCGCGCAAGGAGTTGGCCTCGGCCAGCAGATTGCGGGTGGAGGCCATGATCAGCGCCCAGGTCAATTCCGGCGCAGCGTGTTTATAGCTGTCGGTGCCGCAGACCGTGATGCCCAGCGCCTTGGCCGCAGGAATGTCGATGGCCGCGTTGCGCATGCCGCCAGTGACCAGCAATTTAAGTTTGGGCAGACCTTGCAGCAGGGTCTTGTCGAAGGTCGAGCGTTCGCGCATCACGCAAATCACCTCGAAGCTCTGCAAACGCTCGATCATGGCGACGGTATCGGCCGGGTAATCGTGCAGGAAATGCACCTGGCCCACGGCCTCAAGCACCGACCAATCCACCACGCCACTGGCCACATTCTGCCAATCATCAATGACTGCAATCTGTACCGACATTCACGAGTGCCTCGAAAAAGGTTGGATTAAAGGGCGTTCAAACCCTGCAGCAGCGCTTTATGAAACTGGGCCGGTTCCTCCATCTGCGGTGCATGCCCCAAGCCCGGGAACTCCACCAGGGTTGCATGGGGAATCAACTTGGCCACTTGCTTGCCCAGCACGGCATAGTTGCCGAGCTTGGCCTTGACTGCCGGCGGCGCAACGTCCTTGCCAATAGCGGTGTTATCGGATGTGCCGATCAGCAGCAGTGTGGGCATTTGCAGGTTCTTGAACTCGTAGTACACCGGCTGGGTGAAGATCATGTCGTAAATCAACGCCGAGTTCCATGCGACCAGGGTATGCCCCGGGCCGTTGCTCAGGCCGGCGTACATGTCTACCCAACGCTCGTACTCGGGCTTCCAGCGTCCGACGTAATAGGTGTTGAGTTGGTAGTTGCGAATGCCGTCGGCGCTGACTTTCAGTTCACGCGCATACCATTGGTCGACGGTGAGCGACGGCACGCCCAGCGCCTTCCAGTCTTCCAGGCCAATCGGGTTGACCATCGCCAGCTGTTCGGTCTGCTCGGGGTACATCAGCGCATACCGGGTGGCGAGCATGCCACCGGTGGAATGGCCAATAACGGTGGCCTTTTGAATGCCGAGTTTTTCCAGCAGTTGATGGGTGTTGGTCGCCAACTGCTGGAAACTGTATTGATAATGGTCGGGCTTGCTGGAGCTGCAGAAACCAATCTGGTCCGGCGCAATGACCCGGTAACCGGCGTCGCTCAGGGCCTTGATCGAGCCTTCCCAGGTGGCGCCGCAGAAGTTCTTGCCGTGCATCAGCACCACGCTGCGGCCGTTGGCCTGCCCTTTGGCGGGCACGTCCATATAGCCCATTTGCAGGGACTTGCCCTGGGATTGAAAGTCGAAATGCTTGAGTGGATAGGGGTATTCAAAGCCTTGCAGCTCGGGGCCATAGGTGGCAGCGAAGACGGGTGCGGTACTGGCGGCGAGCAGGCCGGCGATGCAAAAAGCGCGGATCAGAGGCATTGGCAAGGCTCCGGGAAGGGTGCTCGGATGCTGTTGCGGGGCGATTAACTGGGGATTAACACCCAGTGCAAGGTCACGGCAGCGAGTGCGCCATAACGCAGGCTTTTGGCCAGGGTCACCAGCAGCAAAAAACGCCACAACGGCTCGCGCATCACCCCAGCGACCAACGTCAGCGGGTCGCCAATGATCGGCACCCAACTGAGCAGCAACGTCCAATGACCCCAGCGCTGGTAATGGTTACGAGCCTTGTCCAACTGCTTGTCACTGACGGGAAACCAGCGCCGCCCCTTGAAGTGCTCAACCCAACGCCCCAACCACCAGTTCACCACGGAGCCCAGCACATTGCCCAGCGTGGCAGCGCCCAGCAGCAGCCACAGGCTGTAATGCCCGCTGAGCAGCAGGCCCACCAGCACGGCTTCCGACTGCAGAGGCAACAGCGTCGCGGCGCCAAACGCCGCGAAGAATAACCCTAGATAGCCGGCGATCATTGCGCCGGGTATTGCGCCACCACCACGTCTGTGCCTTCACGGGTCAGGCCGATGACTTGATAGGCCTCGCTGCGGCCTTCGACTTCCATGCCCGGTGAGCCCATGGGCATGCCCTGCGCGGCGAGGCCCAGCAGGTCATCGCGGTTGCGCAACGCCAGCACCTGTTCGGCGGGCACGTGGCCTTCGACGAACTTGCCGTCGATCACGGCGGTGTGACACGAACCCAGGCGCGGCGCCACGCCCAGGCGTTGCTTGACGGCGCTCATGTCGGCTTCGACGTGGTCATTGACCTTGAAACCGTTGCTTTCCAGGTGACTGATCCATTTTTTGCAGCAACCGCAGTTGGCGTCACGGTGCACGTCGATGGGAATCAGGTCGGCGGCCTGGGCCAGGGTGGTGGTGAACAGGGCTGACAGCAGGGCCAGGCGCAATGTGGTTTTCATAGGAACTCGCGTGTAGAGAGGGCCGTTGGGATGGCGGCGATCATGACGCTGTCATCGCAGGCAAGCCAGCGCCTACCGATTGGGAATGTTTCCAAATTATACGAAGGGAGGGTTTTCCAAGCGGTGCTTGAGCTGGTCCAGGGCAATGGTCGACAACTCGATCATGCGTTCATGCAAGGTGGCCAGTTGCAGCTCGGTCTCGTAGGTCAGCACCCGCTTGAACAGCGTGCCTCCCTGATGAGGCAGCAGGTAGTAGTGAATGGAGCCATCAACGGCCAGGGAGGTGAACACCGTCTTGAACTCGCCAGGGCGCCGGGCGATCTGCACGCGGTAACTCATGGGCACGCGCACCCCCAGCAAGTCAATGAACTCGGTAAAACGTGCACCGGCAGGCAATGAACCGGCGTTGCCGGTATCGGCGCTGAGGGACGTGGGGTGCCATTCGTGCCAGCGATCCGGTTGGGTCACATACTCGTAGACGGCTTCGATAGGGGCTCGGATAAAGCGTTCCTGACTGATCCGCTCCAAACGGACCGACTGCTCGGCAGCTCGCATGGCACACCTCCTGTGTTGCGACTAGGAGCTGTCAGAATAGTCCCACTCCCGCACATTGCACGGGAGTGTTTCAGCCGTTTATCAGCGAACCTTGAATCGACCCATCAAGGCAATCACCCGGCCATTCGCCTCCAGCAGGCTTTGGGTATTGGTTTCGGTGGCATGGCCGCTCTGCACCAGTTCTTCGACCATTTGTCGGATCTGCACCATGCTGCGGTTGATCTCCTCGGTCACCGCGCTCTGCTGCTCGGCCGCCGTGGCGATCTGGGTGCTGAGGTTGTTGATATGGCTGACCGAACCGGCCATTTCATCCAGGCCAGTGTTTACCCGTGCCGTGGCATCCGCCGCCGACTGGCAACTGGCCTGGGTGTTTTCCATGGCGGCCACCGAGGAGCTGACGCCCTCGGTCAGGCGCGTGAGCATGTCGTTGATCTGCGAGGTGCTGGCCTGGGTGCGGGCAGCCAGCGCACGCACTTCATCGGCCACCACCGCAAAGCCCCGGCCTTGCTCGCCAGCACGCGCGGCTTCAATCGCCGCGTTGAGGGCGAGCAGGTTGGTCTGGCCGGCAATCGCACCAATCACTCCGAGGGTTTCAGTGATGCGTGCGGCGTCCTGGCGCATGTTTTCCACGCTGTGGGTGGCGCTGGACACTTCGCCGATCAAGGCGCTGACGCTGGTGGATGCTTCACCCACCACCACGCGGGAGCGGTCGGCATGCTCGTTGGCGCGCTGGGTGAACGCGGCGGTTTCGGCGGCGTTTTGCGCGACGGTGTCGGCGGTGGAACTCATTTCGGTGATGGCGGTGACCGTCTGATCGGTCTCCGAGGCATGTCGCACCAGGATCTGGTTGGTGTGCGCCGAGGTCCGTTGCAGTTGCTCAAGGCTCGACGACATGGCGCCGGTGGCCTGGGTCACTTCACCAATCATGTTCTGCAGGTAGACGATAAAACGGTTCACTGAGTGGCCAATGGCGCCTAGCTCGTCTTCGGCACGGATGGTGATGCGTCGCGTCAGGTCGGCATCGCCGGCAGACAGCGCGTCGATATTGGATTTCAGCGACTTCATGCGCTGCACCAGTTGGCGGATCGCATACACCGCGAGCAGCACCAGCAGCAACACCATGGGGATTTGCAGCAGGGCCAGAGTGCCGAGTACGTCATCGCGCTGTGCAGTGATCAACGAGGTGGGCAGGGCGGTGGCGAGGAACCACGGCGTGCCACCGATCGGGCGCATATAGAAAGTGCTGGCCACGCCCTGATTGTCGAACTCGCTACGCTGCAGCGCCTGGTCTCGATTGGTCAGGGCCTTGCTGACCTGGGCGGCAAACGCCGAGGTGCCGGTGAGTTCGCTGATGTTTTTCAACACCACCGGGCCGCTGATGCGCGAACTGTTGCTGATGATCTTGCCGTCGCCCTCGACGATCAGCATTTGCCCGCCGATGTCTTTTTCTTTACTGGCTACCAAGTCATTAAAGAAGCCCAGGGTCACGTCGATGGTGGCGACGCCGTACGGCACGCCGTCGCGCTGGATTGCCATGGCGCAGTTGGTGCGTGGCTCCTGGCTGGCGTCGTCCTTATAAGCGGCCGCCCAGGCGCACTGGCCACGCGGGGAGGCCAGGCCGCCTTTGTACCAGCTCTGGTCGTAATAGTTGGGGGCGGGGTCGCTGTTCCAGAAAGTGTTGACTGCCAGTTTGCCCGAAGCATCCCGGTGCCAGAACGTGCTGTGCTTGTTGCGCCCCGGTGTGCGCTGGTTGGGCAGCGGCCAGATCCCGCCACCGAAGACTTTCAGCTCGCCGTACTGGTCGACCAGGCCAGGCAGGACCTTGTCGATGGCATCGCTGTCGAGCAACGGGATGGTCTGGGTGATGCTGCGTTGCTGGGACTGAACCTTGTTCAGCTCGCCCTGGATCTGCTCAGCCACCTCGGCGATGCGGTTGAGCACCACCTGTTCTTCGGTGTGACGCAGCGTGGGCGCGACCAACTGGCCGATGCCCACCACGGTCAACACAAATAACACCAGGACGAACAGCACCAGGAACAGGGTATAGCGGGCTTGGATGGAGCGCAGTGGGGGCATGGGGTCGTCCTTACGAAGCATTTATGACCGACGCGGCTTTGTTGGAGCTTCGTCGGGCTATCGGCTTGGCGAGGAGGAGCTTTAGGTACGGTCGTGCAAGAAAACGAGCGCCTGGTGAGGGCGCTCCTTCGGTCAGATATCCAGCATGGCCATTACCGCTTCCGGGTAACGCAGGCCGGCGGTTGCCTCGACAGGGAAGATCGCTTCCAGCGCCGCCAGTTCTGCCGGGCTGAGGCTGATCGCGAGGGCGGCAACGTTCTCTTCCAGGTACTTGCGCTGCTTGGTGCCGGGAATCGGAATAATGAAGTCACCCTGCGCCAGTACCCAGGCCAGCGCGAGTTGACCGGCACTTACGCCTTTGTCGGCGGCCAGTGCCTGCACTCGCTTGACCAGTTCCAGGTTCTTGCCGAAGTTTTCGCCCTGGAAACGCGGGCTGAAGCGGCGGTAGTCATCGGCACTGAAATCATCCGGGCTTTGCAGCGCGCCGGTCAGGAAGCCGCGACCCAAAGGGCTATAAGGCACAAAAGCAATACCCAGACGTTGACAGGCGGCGAGGCAGCCGTTGTGTTCCTGATCGCGGCTCCACAGCGAATATTCGCTTTGCAGGGCGCTGATCCGATGCACCTTGTGGGCGCGCTCCAGGGTGGCGGCGGACGCTTCGCTCAGCCCCAGGTAACGCACTTTGCCCTGCTGCACCAACTCGGCCATGGCGCCGACGGTTTCTTCGATGGCGACATCCGGGTCGATGCGGTGCTGGTAGTACAGGTCCAGTGTGTCGACGCCGAGGCGTTGCAGCGTGCCGTCAATCGCCTTGCGAATGTACTCGGGGCGACCGTTGACGCCACGCAACGCCGGGTTGGCCGGGTCGCGCACGATGCCGAATTTGCTGGCCAGGAACACCTGGTCACGTTTACCCGTGATGGCTTTGCCGATCAGTTCTTCATCGGTGTGCGGGCCGTAGATGTCGGCGGTATCCAGAAAGTTGACACCGAGTTCCAACGCGCGGTGCAGGGTCGCGGTGGCTTCCCGGGTGTCGCTGCCGGGCGTGTAGAAATCGCTCATGCCCATGCAGCCGAGGCCGATGGCGGAAATGAGGGGACCGTTGGTACCGAGTGGACGGGTGTGCATGGGGTCAGCTCCTGGTTGGGAAGGCCTGCATTGTCACGCTCGACAAAATCGGGATAAACCGGCTAAAAGCACTAACACTATTCGGTATTTCTAAATAATCAGCTCAAGGAGCCGGCGCTTGGACCGTTTCAACGCGATGCGCGTGTTCACCCGGATCGTCGAACTGCGGGGCTTTGCCAAGGCCGCCGACAGCCTGCAACTGCCCCGTGCCTCGGTGACGGTGCTGATCAAGCAATTGGAGGCGCACCTCGGCGTGCAACTACTGCAACGCACTACACGGCAGGTTAGCCCGACACTGGATGGCGCCGCGTATTACCAGCGCTGTGTGCAATTGCTGTCGGACCTTGAGGAAACTGAAGCGGTGTTTTCCGCCAGTCGGCAGAGCCCACGTGGCACGTTGAGCATTGATATGCCGGCGGGTATTGGCCGGTATCTGGTGATACCCGCACTGCCCACGTTCACTGCCCTGTATCCGCAGATTGAGTTGGAAATCGGCTTGAATGACCGGCCGGTGGACCTGATCCGTGAAGGCGTCGATTGTGTGCTGCGCGGTGGCCTGGCGCTGGACGATTCGCTGGTGGCGCGGCCGCTGGCGATGATGGATCAAATCACCCTGGCCAGCCCCGCTTACCTCGACCGTATGGGGGTGCCCGACACGCTCGACGACTTAGCCCACCATCAGATGGTCGAATACGTCTCGGCCGCCAGCGGCAAACGGTTTGGCTTGGAGTTTCTACTCTCCTCCCAATTGCGCACGCTCAATTTGCCAAAGGTGGTCGCAGTCAACAGCGCCGACGGCTACTTCTGCGCTTGCGAAGCAGGCTATGGGTTGATCCAGGCGCCGTACTATCACGCCAGACAACGACTGGCCCAAGGCACCCTGGTGGAAGTACTGCCCCGGTTTGCCGTGCCGACAATGGCCTTGACGGCGCTGTACCCGCCGCACCGCCAACTGTCCCAACGCGTGCGGGTGTTTGTGGATTGGCTGGTCGAACTCTGCGCCACCCCCGGCACCGGTTTGCGACGCTAAGCCTGTGCCTTTCGATAGGCCCCAGGCTGTTGCCCCGTCACCTTGTGAAACGCCCGGGTAAACGCCGCCACTGACTGATAACCCACCGCCAGCGCGACATCCGCCACCGTCTGGTCCTGCTTGAATAACTGGCAGGCATGGCGCATGCGCATCATCAGCAGCACCTGGCCCGGTGACTGCCCGCACAGTTCATTGAAGCGCTTGAAAAACGCCGAACGCGACAGCCCGGTACAGGCGGCCATGCTTTCCAGAGTCCAGGCATCGGCCGGGTGCGCGATCAACTGTTCCAGCAAACCGGCAAACGCCGGCTGCCGACCCAGCGCCGCCAGGCCGCCCAGTTCGCTGTTGTCCAGCACCTGTTGGCGCAGTACATACAGAAACAGCAGGTGGCAAAGCCGTTCCAGCAAGGCCGAAGAGGGCGCAGGCAGGCGCTGGCATTCTTGCAGGATCAGTTCGAACAGGTTACGCGCGGCGGTCAGTGAGGGATCGCCCGCCCGTAGGATGATCCACGCGGGCAGGGTGTCGACGATCATCGCTGACAATCCCGACTGGAAGTGAAAGAACCCACACACCAGGCCGACGCCATCGCTGGCGGCGCTGTCCAGGGGCACCATTGGCACACGCGGGCATTCCTGCGCACCCACCGCCGTGGGCTCGCCGGAGAGGCGATATTCAAGGTCGCGCAGCAGGAACACCGCATCGCCGTTGTCGAGGCGATGAGGCGTGGCGTCGCCATCGATATGCAGCCAGCACTGGCCCTGCACGATCAGGTGGAAACTCGCGCTCGCCAGGCCATGGGTGCTCGCATGCCAGTCGCCGCAATAACGACCTACATGGAATAGGCTGGTGTCGAGTTCGAGGCTGTCTAATAACCAATCGACAAGTGCACTGGACGAATTCATCTAATGGAAAGACTCAAGAGCAAGTAATCGCTACTTTAGACTATTGAGGCGATTTTTTATAACCAACAGACTGGATACACGAACCCATCAGGAGACTGCTCCATGTCCCGTGTACCCTTGCTCACCCCTGAAACCGCGCCGGAAGCGGCCAAGCCTTTCCTGGAAAACGCGCTGAAAGGCTCGGGCTTCATCCCCAATTTGCTTGCGGTGCTGGCCAATGCGCCGGCCGCGCTGGAAACTTACATCACCGTCTCCGCTTTGAACGCCAAATCCGAACTCGGCCTGGCCGACCGCGAAGTGGTGCAACTGATTGCCGCCACCACCCACGGCTGCGATTTCTGCGTGGCCGGCCACACCGCCGTGGCGCGTAACAAAGCCAAGTTGCCGGAAGCCGTCATCGAGGCCCTGCGTCAACGCGGCGAGTTGCCCAATGCCCGCTATGAAACCCTGGCTGCCTTTACCCGCGAAGTGATCGCCACCCGGGGTGATGTGAGCGATGCGGGCTATGACGCATTCCGCGCCGTCGGTTACACCGAAGGCCAGGCCCTGGAAGTGATTCTGGGCGTCAGCCTGGCAACCCTGTGCAACTTCGCTAACGTGTTTGCTCGTACCCCGCTGAACCCCGAGCTGGCGCAATACCGTTGGGAAAAACCCGCAAGCTGAAGTTGGCCCACCCGCTGTAAAGGAGAAACAGGAATGCTTGACCCCATCTTGAGCCGTTGGCTCGACATCCAGGCGCAGGCCTTGGACGTGGGCAGTTGCGATCCACAGGAAGTGCTGCCGCGGCTGGCAGAGGCCAACGTGTTGCGCATCGGCGTGCCGGCTCAACTGGGCGGCCTGGGCGGCGATGTGGCTGGCGCCGTGGAGGCCATCGCCAATGTCGCCAGCCATTCCCTGGCGGCGGCGTTCGTGTGCTGGGGCCAGCGCTCGTTTATCGAGTATTTGCTGCAGAGTCCGAATGCGCGGCTGCGTGAACAGCTGTTGCCGGATTTGCTCAGCGGCAAGTTGGCGGGGGCGACAGGACTGTCAAATGCGATGAAGTTCTTGTCGGGCATTGAGACCCTGCAGATCAGTGCCGAACCGTCCAACGATGGCTGGACCCTCAACGGTCGCCTGCACTGGGTGACCAACCTGCGACGGAACGGTTTTGTCGCGGCGGCGGCCATCGAACTGGCGGAGGGTGGCGCGCCGTTTATCCTGGCCATTCCGGACTCGGTGGCGGGCTTGCAGCGCTCTCGCGACCTGGAACTGCTCGGCTTGCAGTCAAGCAACACCGCCGCCCTGGATTTGCTTGGCGTGGAGCTGAGCCGCGATTGGCTGCTGCATGAAGACGCACGCACATTCCTGCCGGCGGTGCGCCCGGCGTTCCTGGGCCTGCAGTGCGGGATGTCCATCGGGTTGGCACGTCGTTCCCTGGCGGAAGTCGCCAACCATCTGGGCGCGACCCGTACGGTACTGCGCGAAGAACTGGAAACCCTGCGCGTGACCCTGGATCACTTGGTCCGCGACTTGAAAAGCGGTCTGCTTGCCGGGCGTTTCGCCGCCGAACCGGTGCCGCTGTTCAAGCTGCGCATCGCCCTGGCGGAGACTGCTGCCAGCGCCGTGCAACTGGAGTTGCAGGCCAGCGGCGGCAAGGCCTATCTCACCGCCCACGGCAATGGTTTTGCGCGACGTTGGCGTGAGTCGGCGTTTGTGCCGATCGTGACCCCAAGCCTGGTGCAATTGCGCACTGAACTGCAGCGTCAGGCCAACCTATGACCAGTGCCGTACTGAGTGCCCAGGGGATTTGCCTGGGCTATGCCAGCGGGCCGGTGTTACAGCACTTCGACCTGCACTTGCAACCCGGTGAAGTGGTGTCGATCCTCGGTCCCAGCGGCGTGGGCAAGTCCAGTCTGTTGCGCGTCCTCGCCGGTTTGCAGGCACCGCAAGGCGGCAGTGTGCGCGTGTTGGGCGAGCCCTTGAAGGGTCCCCATCCACGCGTGGCGGTGGCGTTCCAGGACCCGAGTCTGTTGCCCTGGCTAAGCCTGGAAAAGAACGTCGCCTTTGGCCTGGATTTCGCCCGGCAACCCCATTTGAGCGCTGACGAGCGCCGCCAGCGCGTCGACCACGCCATTGCCGCCGTCGACCTGGAGCATGCGCGCCAGCAATTCCCGGCGCAGCTGTCCGGCGGCATGGCCCAGCGCACCGCATTGGCCCGTTGCCTGGCGCGCCAGCCTCAGGTGCTGTTGCTGGATGAACCCTTCGGCGCCCTGGACGAAGTGACCCGCGCCGACATGCAACACCTGCTGCTCAAGGTCAACCGCGAACAGGGTTCGGCGGCGGTGCTGATCACCCATGACATTGACGAAGCGCTGCTGCTGTCCGACCGCATCCTGCTACTGGGCAACCGCCCGGCGCGGACGTTGGGCGAATGGCTGATCGACCTGCCGCAACCCCGCGAAGAACAGGTGGAAGCCATCGGCGCGCTGCGCATCGAGATCCTTAAAACCTTACGGCAGGCGAGCCGCCCTCAACCCAACCCCCTTGATCTGCTGGAGCCTGCCCATGTGCCTGGATGACCTGACCCATTCGCGCCGCGACTTTCTCAAACTCTCCGCCGTACTCAGCGCCGCCGGTGCGTTGCCGCTGCTCAGCAGTTTGCAAGCCCGCGCCGCCAGCGAGCCGGATGCGCCGGTGCGCATCGGCTACCTGCCGATCACCGACGCTACGCCGTTGTTGGTGGCGCACAACAATGGCCTGTTCGACGCTGAAGGCATCAAGGCTGAGCGCCCGGTGTTGCTGCGCAGTTGGGCGCAGGTGATCGAGGCGTTCATCTCGGGCCAGGTCAATGTGATTCACCTGCTATCTCCCATGACTGTATGGGCACGTTACGGCAGCAAGGTCCCGGCCAAGGTGGTGGCCTGGAACCATGTGGGCGGTTCGGGCCTGACCGTGGCGCCGGGCATCACGGACGTGAAACAGCTGGGCGGCAAATCGGTGGCGATTCCGTTCTGGTATTCGATCCATAACGTGGTGGTGCAGCAGTTGTTCCGCGACAACGGCCTCACGCCAGTGGCGCGGGCGGCGGGCAGTGCGATTGCGGCCAATGAGGTCAACCTGATCGTGTTGCCGCCTTCGGACATGCCGCCGGCCCTGGCCAGCCAGCGCATCGATGGGTATATCGTCGCCGAGCCGTTCAATGCCCTGGCGGAAAACCTCAAGGTTGGCCGCGTGCAGCGCTTTACCGGCGACGTGTGGCGCAACCACGCGTGCTGCGTGGTGTTCATGCACGAGCACGACTTAACGAATCGCCCGGACTGGTCGCAGAAGGTGGTGAACGCCATCGTCAAGGCGCAGGTCTGGACTCGCGACAACCGCGAAGAGGCGGTGAAGTTGCTGTCCAAGGACGGCCCGAATCGCTACACCCCGCATGCCGAGCCGGTATTGAGCAAAGTACTCGCACCCGCCGCAACTGACCGTGCCGCCTACCTGGCAGACGGTGCGATCCAACACGGCAATTGGGATGAACACCGTATCGACTTTCAACCTTATCCATTCCCCAGCTACACCGAGGAGTTGGTACGGCGTTTGAAAGACACGCTGATCGAGGGCGACAAGAAATTCCTCGCTGACCTCGACCCGGCGTTCGTCGCCAAGGACCTGGTGGACGACCGCTTCGTGCGCAACGCCATCGAGGCCGTGGGCGGCATGAAGACCTTTGGTTTGCCGGACGGCTATGAGCGGCATGAGGAGATCGGCGTTTGAACAACCGTGAAATCCCGGGCTGGTTGCTCGGGTTGAGTGGCTTGGCGGGGTTGCTGTTGCTCTGGTGGCTGGGGGTGAAGGTGTTTGGCGCGACGGAGGGGTTGTCTGCGCGTTTTTCCCTGGCCGCCACCTTCAGTAGCCTGTGGGAATTGCTGGGGCGCGGTGAGCTGTATGTGCATATTGCTGTGAGCCTGAAGCGCATTTTTGTCGGGTTGTTCCTGGCGTTGTTGGTAGGCGTTCCGTTGGGGCTGCTGGTGGGCAGTTCGCGCAAGCTGGAAGCGGCGACCACGCCGGCCTTTCAGTTCCTGCGCATGATCTCGCCGCTGTCGTGGATGCCCATCGTGGTGATGCTGATGGGGGTAGGGGATCAGCCGATCTATTTCCTGCTGGCGTTTGCCGCCGTGTGGCCGATCATGCTCAATACCGCTGCCGGCGTGCGGCAGTTGGACCCGCGCTGGCTACAGCTGAGCAGCAGCCTGAGTGCGACGCGCTGGGAGACCTTGCGCCGGGTGATCATTCCTGGAGTGGTCGGGCACGTGCTGACCGGCGTGCGTTTGGCCATCGGTATCTTGTGGATCGTGCTGGTGCCATGCGAAATGCTCGGGGTCAGTGCCGGGCTGGGCTACTACATCCTCGACACCCGTGATCGGCTGGCCTACTCGGAGCTGATGGCGATGGTGCTGCTGATCGGGTTGCTGGGCTTTGCGCTGGATGCCTTGGCGCGTTGGCTGCACCAGCGTTGGGTGCACGCCGGTTGATTGGTCGAGCCAAAGTTTTTCATCGCCTGTAACATGAGCGCCTGTCGGACCTGTTCGCCCTTGCGCGTAGGACAGGTTCGACGCTTCATTTTCAAGGTTCAGGAACCCGTCATGACACAAAAGCAGCGTTTGAAATATTCGATTCTGATTGCCCTGGCCGTACTGGCGACGATGTTTGGCCTGTCCTATTTGCAGAACACCGGGGTTATCAGTGAGAAGACATTCCAGACCATCGCCATTGCCGTCGCAGTGGTCGTGGTGGTGATCAACGGCATCATGCGCCGCAAGGTCAAGCTATAAGGGCGATCAGGCTCGGCCTTCGAGCACCTTGGCAGCCTCTTCATGGAGGCTGTAGCTTTTATCCGCATTGAGGGTGATCACGCCCTCGCTGCACAGGCGCTTGAGCACCTCGCGCACGCTGAGAAACGACAACGGGATGCCCAGCTCCAGCAGATGACTGTGCACACCGCGTACCCCGAGGGTGCGCCTGTTGTCGGCGGCGGTGAGCAGGGCGTCGATGACCTTCAGCCGGATCAGGCTGGTGCGCAAGCCAAAACACTTGAGCAGGTGGCGGATACGCTGGTTGCCTTGTTGTTCGGGCGCTTTGCCGAACGCTTGTGCGCCGTTGCCGAAACTGGCCTCGGCAGCCGGTGAATGTCCATCCGTGGGCACTTGCGGGTTGTACATGCAAAAACTCCTTATCAGAGCCTGATCAGGAAAAAATGAGCGCTCTTAGTTGATAAGACGAACGAGCGAGCGAAATCATGAAGTCCCGGATGTAGAAATTTTGTCAGTATCGGTTTTGTCACATCTGCGCGGCCTTAAATAAACGCGCTGTCGCGCTAAATTATTCCTGGTGATTTGCGTTCTTACGGTGGGGTCATTACCCCTTGTGAGGCGGTTAAATCTGACGGTGGAGTTTGCGTGATTATTTCCAATGGGTTGTCCAGGGTATGTGTGGCGGGCGTGTTGCTGGGGTTGAGCCTGGCCGTCTCGGCGCGGGAACAAGTGACGCAAGCCTCGGCGGATATCCGGCGTACCAGTTACGGCGTGCCGCACATTCGCGCCAACGATGAGCGTGGCCTGGGCTTCGGCATCGGCTACGCCTACGCCCAGGACAACCTGTGCCTGCTGGCCAATGAAGTGGTCACGGTGAATGGCGAGCGCGCCAAGTTCTTCGGCCCCGAGCAGGCGACCCTGGAAGAGCGCAATAACCTGGCCAGTGATGTGTTTTTCACGTGGCTCAATACGCCGGAATCGGTCGCCGCATTCTGGAAAGCGCAAAGCCCGCAGATCCAACAGCGTATCGAAGGTTACGTGGCCGGCTACAACCGCTACCTGAAAGAGCAGGGCGCTCCGGCGCAGTGCCAGGCGGCGTGGGTGCGGCCCTTGGTGGCTGAAGACTTGGTCAAGCTGACCCGTAGGTTATTGGTGGAAGGCGGTGTCGGCCAATTCGCTGAAGCCCTGGTCGGTGCGACGCCGCCCCAAGCCGCAGCCAGTGTATCGACCGACTCGAAAGCCTTTGAATTGGCCGCCGCCAATCAGCAGCGCTTCGCCTTCGATCGTGGCAGCAACGCCGTAGCGGTGGGCCGCGATCGTTCGTTCAACGGGCGCGGCATGCTGCTGGCCAACCCGCACTTCCCGTGGGTGGGAGGCATGCGCTTCTATGAAATGCACCTGACCATCCCCGGTCAGCTGGATGTGATGGGCGCTGCGTTGCCGGGCCTGCCGGTGATCAATATCGGCTTCAACCAGCATGTGGCGTGGACCCACACCGTGGACACGTCCAAGCACTTCACCCTGTATCGCCTGACCCTGGACCCGAAGGATTCCACGCGCTATCTGCTCGATGGCAAATCCGTGGCCCTGGATAAAACCACGGTGACGGTGCAGGTCAAGCAAGCCGATGGCAGCCTCAAGGGCCAGTCGCACACCGTCTATAGCTCGCAATTCGGCCCGGTGGTGCAATGGCCGGGCAAGCTCGACTGGGACAGCCATTACGCTTTCAGCCTGCGTGACGCCAACCTGGGCAACGACCGCGTGCTGCAACAGTGGTACGCGATGAACCGCGCGGGCAGTCTGGACCAACTGAAAACCTCGGTGCGCACCCTGCAAGGTATCCCGTGGGTCAACACCCTGGCCGCCGATGACCAGGGCCAGAGCCTGTACATGAACCAGTCGGTGGTGCCCAACGTCAGCGCGGCCAAACTCGCACAATGCAGCGACCCCCGTGCCGGCCTGCAGATGATCATGCTCGACGGCGCCCACAGCGCCTGCGCCTGGGACGTTGACCCACGCGCAGTCCAGGCCGGCATCTTCGCGGCCGACCAACTGCCGCAACTGCAACGCACCGACTACGTCCAGCACTCCAACGACTCGGCCTGGCTAGCCAACCCCAAGGCGCCGCTCACCGGCTTCTCCCCGGTGATCAGCCAGGACCACATCGGCCTTGGCCCACGCGCGCGTTTTGCCTTGCAACGCCTGCAATCCCTGGACAAACCGATCAGCGTCACCGACCTGCAAAACATGGTGATGGACAACGAGGTGTACCTGGCGAGCCAAGTCATGCCCGACCTGCTCGCATTCTGCGCCAAACACCTCGGCGCCGACGCCACTGCGCTGCAACCCCTGTGCACCCACCTGAAAAACTGGGACCAACACGCCAACCTCGACAGCGGCATCGGCCTGGTGCACTTCATCAACCTGGTGCAACACCTGCAGCAAATTCCCGATGCCTGGCGCGTCGCCTTCGACCCGGCGCAACCCCTCACCACGCCACGTGGCCTGGCTATCGACCGCACCGATGTCGCCAAAGCCCTGCGCGAAGCCATGCTGGCGTCCACCGCCGATGTCGCTAAACTCGGCCTGACCGCCAACAGCACCTGGGGCGACCTACAAGTCTCCGGCCAAACCCCGATCCACGGCGGCCCGCAAGAACTGGGGATCTACAACGCCATGCAAACCGTGCCCCGCGCCGACGGCAAGCGCGAAGTGGTCAGCGGCACCAGCTACCTGCAAATCGTCACCTTCGACGACGAGGGGCCCAACGCCCAAGGCGTACTCGCGTTCTCCGAGTCCAGCAATCCGGCGTCAAAACACGCCAAGGACCAGACCCAAGCCTTCTCCCAGAAAAAGCTCAGCCCGTTGCCCTTCACCGAAGCGCAAATCAAGGCCGACCCGCACTATCAACAGCTGCGCATCAAGGAGTAGGGCAGGTACGCAACTCCTTGATGCCAATACGAAATATTTTTGAAATCAAGGGGTTGCACGCTTTGGCAAATACGTACATAATGGCGCCCATCGAACGCAATGAAGCATTAAAAACTTCAATGTATTCAATGAGTTAGAGTAGAGGCAGGGTTTTACAGCCCACTCAAGTTTTTATCCGGTGAGTGTCAGCAGTCAGGACATTGATCGTTTGAGGCCGAGTAGCAAAATGGTTATGCAGCGGATTGCAAATCCGCCTACGCCGGTTCGATTCCGACCTCGGCCTCCACTCTTGAAAACCCCGTAGATTAACGTCTACGGGGTTTTTTATTGGCTTCGAAAAAGTTTTGGAAGTCTGGTGCGTTAGGAATTGACTCTGAAACGCCTTGCCATTGCGCAAGGCTTTCTGCCGTTCGTCAAGTACATCGCACTCGCAGACCACTGCCTGATCCCATGTTTAAGCGCCGATATCCCGAGCGTAAGAACGGAGAGCCAGCATGGAAATCAATGAAAATGCCCCTGGGAATATTTCTCAGCAGGATGTAACCCGCGGCACCGACAATGAGACAGGGCACGATCCGAAGCGCGATGAGGAGGGTGTTCCGTTGCCACCGGACGATGACGCGCCTCTTGAAGAGGACATGTCGGATGTAGACGCCGCTGATTCAGTGGCGAGCGAGCATCCCGACAACTGAACATTTGTAATTCAATGAGCCCGACCGCTGCGTCGGGCTTATAGGACCTGAGACCTGACGATCCTCTGGTCTTTGACTTCACCTGCATACGCCCGCAATTTCTCCTGCTGCGCCGCCAGCAGCGCGCAAATCTTCATCAATGCCACTGCCTCATCCGGCGTCTTGCCGCTGGCCGCCAAAGCGCTCAGCTCAACCACCGACCACCCAATCACCGCCGACGCATCTTCCAGGTCGTAGAACAGTTCCTGCTGCGCCGTCCTGGGCCCGTCGAGGCCTTGTATCAACTCATCCATTTATCCATCCTGCCGCTGCAGTTCAAGCCCCATCACATCCATCCCGATTTCAGCCAGGTCCGTCTTGAACGGAATTTCTCCGATCCACTTGAACCCAAACGCCTCATAAAACCGTCGTGCATCGGGATTGGACTTGAGCACCGTCAGCCACAGCGAGCGCTCACCACGCTCTACCGCCTGGTCGCAAATGAACTGCATAAATCGCTTGCCATACCCGCGCCCGGCGGCGGATTTGAGAAAGTAGATCTTGCGCAGTTCTGCGCCAGCTTCGCCTGTTATGGGCGCCGGCGCCGACCAGTTGACCTTTGCCACGCCTACGACTTGCGCGTTGTCATCTGAAGCGAGCAGCCATAGAGGGCTGTCGGATGTTTCGAGTGATTGGCGTAAGGCGTCGTGGGAAAAGTCCCGATCAAGGAACGCCTGCAATCCGGCAGGCGACCAGGTGTGTGCAAAGTGTTCTCGATAGGTGGTGCAGCCGACTTCGCGCAAGGCTTCAAGATCGGCTGGGGTCGCTGGATAGATACGGAGCATGGTGGTTCTCGTGTCAGTCGGTTGCCAGGCGGTGATCATGCGGCATTCGCGCTTAAGGAACGAGGCTATCGTCGAAATCTTCACGTTCGATGGTTGTATAAGCTTGCTCGCGAATCCCGCCTTCGGAATAGGTACAAAGCCGCCGTGTGGCTTTTTTTCCCTGCGGACGCACGACCACTCCCTCGCTCATCTCGGGGTCGTTGGGTTCTCCGGGTGTAAAATTGGTGCGCACCATACGGTCGAAAACGGCGTAGGTTACCCCATGATTGGTAAAGCGCAGATGAGCTTCGCCTCCACCGGAGTAGGCCGTGGAACTGAGCCAGAAGTGACCCTTCGGTGGGCTCGGTTTTTCGGGGTAGCTCAACTCGATTTTGCCGGGCGTACCAAATCGGTATTGCACATAGCCGGTTGTCGCTGAGAAATCGTGTGATGCGCAAACCGAGATCATTTTCGGCCCGGAGTCGCAGCCGAACAGCAGTGTTTCTTGCGTCTTGCACAGATAGTTCTGTTCCGACGTCCCCGCAAGCGCATCGAGCGCAATGGCACCCATCGTCAGGAAGCAAATGCCCTTTAGCATCGTGACGTTAATCCCCATGAGTTTTCCCGTTTTTTTCAATGGAACCGTTATCAGTATTTGTTCTGGTTGGATGCTCGATGACGCAGTGTGTGTTCCCAGTCAAGCGTGTGCAAATGTCTCACTTGCCCCCAGTCACATCCAGAAAGGTCCCGGTAACAAACGACGCCTCTTTACCTGCCAGCCACAGTATGGCCCGCGCCACTTCTTCGGGCTCGCCGCCCCGGCCCATCGGGATGCTTTCCTTGACGCGATCCACGCGACCCGGTTCTCCGCCGCTGGCGTGCATTTCGGTGTAGATATGCCCTGGGCGAACGCAGTTGACGCGGATGCCGTCGCGCGCGACTTCCTTGGATAGCCCGATGGTGAAGGTTTCCAGTGCTCCCTTCGACGCTGCGTAGTCGACGTACTCGTTGGGGCTGCCCAACCGCGCGGCGCCCGAGGAGACGTTGATCACGCTGCCGCCGTTGCCGCTGTGTCGAAAAGACATGCGCTTCACGGCTTGCTGCGCGCAGAGCATCGGGCCGATGGCATTGATTGCGAAGATGCGTTGCATGCGGGCAAAGTCGAGGTCTTCAAAGCGCGATTGAAGCGCGATGATTGCGGCGTTGTTGACCAGAACGTCGATGCGGCCGAACGTCTCGTCGATGGCTCGGAACAGATGCGCGACCTGTTCCGGGTCGGCACTGTCGGCGCGTATGGCCAAGGCGCGTCGTCCGAGCGCTTGCACGTCAGCCACCACGCCGAGTGCGGCGGCCTCATTGTTGATGTAGCTGATGACGACGTCATAGCCTTGCGCTGCGGCGAGCCGCGCCGTTGCCGCGCCTACACCCCGGCTACCGCCGGTGATCAGAATCAGGGGAGCTGAAGGGCCGGTAGCCATGTCTTGAACCTTTTATGAGGGAGGTGAATTTAGCCAATTAGCATCGTGCCGGTGGCAATCACTGCGCACGCCAGGACTTTGCGGACAGTCAGTGTCTCGCCCAGGAAGAAATAACCGATCAACGCCGCAAACAGTACGCTGGTCTCGCGCAAGGCCGAAACCGATCCCATCGGCGATTCAGACATGGCGTAGATAACAATGCCGTAGGCCAGCAGGGAGACCAGCCCACCCATCAAGGCGGTGATGAGCCCCGGGCGCGGGGCAAGCAGGCTGCGTGCGCCGCGCAGACCGATATAAACCAGCGGCATCAGTACGCCCCAGAGGGCGCACATCCAGGCGGTATAGGCCAGCGGCGCACCTGAAAGTCGCGCGCCTATGCCATCGGTGACGCTGTAGGCTGCGATGAAAAACCCCGTGCCCAAGGCGTAAGGCAAGCTGGGGACCGCGAGCCTGCGCTGTCTGAAAGCCAGTGAAATAATGCCGCTCGACACCAGTGCAATGCCGAACAGGGCGCTGGTGCTGAGGGTTTCGCCAGCAAACACCATGGCGAACAATGTGATCAAAATGGGCGAGGAGCCGCGGGCGATCGGGTAGGTTTGCCCCAGATCACCCACCTTGTAGCTGCGCACCAGGAACAGGTTATAACCGACGTGCAAGACACCCGAGAGCGCGGCGTAAGGCCAACTGGCAGCGGCAGGCGCTGGGAGGTACAGCGCAAAGCCCATGCTGACGAGGGCGACCGACAGGCACATCACGGTCATCGACCAGAGCCTGTCGGTGCCGACACGCAGCAGCGCGTTCCAGCTGGCGTGCAAGAGGGCGGCGAAGAGGACGAGTAATACGATAGGAAAGGGCATGCGCCATGTTAAGCAAACTGGCGGCTGGACAACAGCGAAGTCCCTTCATCCTGGCATGAGCCATTCCTCATACTGTCAACGATAGTGTTGCTGGGCCTGAGTCGACTCCGCCAGCAGCCAGTTACGAAAGCTGATGATGTGAGGCTGTGTTTCGAGCCCTTTGGGACAGACAAAGAAATAGGCGACCGGTGAGGCGAACGGCACATTGAACAGCCTCATGAGGCTGCCGTCGTTGATTTCGGCCTCGACATGGCCGCTACGGGCCAAGGCGATGCCCTGGCCCAGCAAGGCGGCTTCTATGGTCATGTTGGTGTCAGCAAACCTGACGCTTTCCTTGAGTGTCGAAACGCCCACGCCGACGTGCTCGAACCAGGCTTCCCACTTGGGCACCAGGTCTGCGCCGTCACGCGTAAGTAGCGGGTAACGCAACAATTCGGCGGGCTCGTTCGGGGTGCCAAAACGGTTAAGCAGGTCAGGGCTGGCCACCGGGAAAATTTGCTCCCTGAGCATGAACTCCGAATGCAAGGCGGGGTAATGACCGTTGCCCAGGCGGATCGCGACATCTGAATCCGCGCTGGAAAAGTTGATCGCTTTGTCACTGGTTTCCAGCGTGATTAGAATTTCCGGGTGCTGCTGCGACAGACCTGGCAACCGGGGCAGCAACCATTTCAGTGCGAAAGAATAGGTGGTGCTGACCTTGAGCCGAACCCTGCCTTTTTGTTCTCTAAGGTCCGTCAATGTGGCTTCCAGGTTCATGAAAAACTCGCGCACGATAGGCGCCAGTGCCGCACCGGCTGGGGTCAGCCGCAAAGACTTGCCGCGTTGGAAGAGTTGTAACCCCCAGAGGTCTTCAAGGTGCTTGAGTTGGTGGCTGACGGCGCTCTGGGTCACATGCAATTCTTCTGAGGCTGAAGTGAACGTCGCATGTCGGGTCGCGACTTCGAACGCGCGAAGCGTGGCAGTGGGGGGGAGATCTCTCATTGGTGGGTCCCGGCGAGCCTTGTTGTAATCAGTTTTTCCATGAGTGTAGGCTCATGCCAGCCGAATGGTGTGCGCTCATTGAAGCCGGACAGCCTGGCGTTGTGAATTGTTGTGAAGCACAGGTTAATGGCCCATTGCCCATGCTAACTTCGGCGCCAGGCTATCGTCAGCACGACGATTTCATTCGTACCTTCAGGGGAGCAGCGCCGATGTCTACTACCGTAACGCCCGCCGGCAGCGGGGCAAACACGCCTAAAGCGTCACCTTCGGCGTTCGATGACAAGTTGAACATTGCCAAGTCCAGCAAAGTGATTGCCGACTATATGCGCCAGACCGGCAAGTCGGCCATCACCAAGCAGGAGCTGACCCAGTTGGCCAACAATGCCTCGGGCAAAGTGCCTGCCGAGGTGTCCGATGCTGCCAAGTACATGGAGCGTCACCCTGACGTGTTCACCGCCATCGAAACCCACGACGTGGCCGGTGCCGATAACCTGTCGGGCGTGTGGAACTTCGATTGGGCGGCCAACGGTGGGCTGAAAGGCACCGCCACCGATGCCATTGCCAAGATGCAGGATACATTCGATTTTGCGATCGCCAAGTCGGCGCAAATCACCGAAATCAGCACTGCCAAAAAAGCCGAGCTGGACTCGACCAAACAACGGCCGCAGAACTGACGGCAGCTTGTACCGCCGGGCTTACAAACCCTACCAACAGGTTACACGATAGCCGTGACGCATTTGAGTTGGCACTGTCATATCCGGCGAGAAGTTAATCTCGTCAAGTAAGAGAGTGTGGTCATGAAGTTGAGTTATCTAACCAAGGCGGCAGTGGTTGTCGCGCTGTTGTCGACCTTGTCGGGCTGCTGGATGTTCATGCCGCCGGGTGGCGGCGGTGGTGGTGGTCACGGTGGAGGGCACGGGCAAGGCGGCGGCCCTGGCGGTGGTGGCGGCCCGCGCTGACGGGTAGAGATGGGAGGCAAGCCTTGATGAAGGGCTTGCCTCTTTTTTTGCCTCTGATAAACCCCAGGCAAAGAAAAGCCCGCGTGGGGCGCGCGGGCTAAAAGGATGTTCATTAGGAGCTGGATTCACCCTATTCCTCTATCTGTGAAAGGTTTGTGAAAGCTTTGGCAAAAAAGTGTATGCCTCAATCGTGACGTGGCTGTACGGGGCAGGGCAGTCCATAACCCTCTACTGTCGCTGGCATACCCCTCCGCTTGGATGCCGCGTTATGTTCATGTCTACCAGCCTGTTGTCAGCTTTTGTGCTGTTTGCCTTTGTGTCTTCGATCACCCCGGGGCCCAATAACACTATGTTGCTTGCGTCGGGCGTGAACTTCGGGTTTCGCCGCTCGATGCCTCACGCGCTGGGGATCAGCATTGGTTTCATGCTGCTGGTGATTTCGGTAGGCCTGGGGTTGGGCGAGGTGTTCAAGGTGTTTCCGTGGGCGTATACCGTGCTGCGCTACGTGGGCGCAGCCTACCTGCTGTACCTGGCGTGGAAGATTGCGACGGCGGGCGGCATGTCCGACAGCCCTGATGAACAGGGCAAGCCCATGACCTTCCTTGGCGCGGCGGCGTTCCAATGGGTGAACCCCAAGGCCTGGATCATGGCGTTGGGAGCAATCACCACCTATACGCCGGCTGAAGACTACGTCACCAATGTGCTGGTGATTGCACTGGTGTTCGCCGTGGTCAACCTGCCCAGCGTCTGCGTGTGGGTCGTGTGTGGCAGCGGCTTGCGCAATGTGTTGCGTGAGCCGCGCTGGTTGCGGGTGTTCAATTGGTCGATGGCGGCGTTGCTGGTGCTGTCACTGTACCCGATGCTGGTTGTCAGCTGAGGGCCGCTTCAGACGGGTGAGATGGTTGCCAGCAGGCCGATGCCGATGGTGAGTACCAAAAAGCCGAACAGGAAAAGTGCCATCTTGGTCATAAGGCCTCCGAAGGGAAGGGGGTGGGGATGGCGCTATTGTCCGCCCAGGAGGCGTTTCGATACAGATGCAGATGGCAAAGAAAAAACCGTATCAGATGCGCTTGCGGCTGTTCTGCCGGGGGCTTTGAAGGGTTAAGGTTTTTTCAGGCTCAGTGCCTGAGACAGCCAACGCATTTGCCCCTAAGATGGCGCCCAGTGCATCAACAATAAGAGTGGGCCAACCCTCGATGGAAAGACGTCAATTCAGCGGTGGCATGAAAGGCAAGAACCTGCGCTACCTCAACGAAACCTCGCAGCCGGCGTCGGTCACCCGCGTCGGCTTCCTGTTGCTCGAACACTTCTCCCTGCCGGCCTTCACCCAGACCCTCGACACGTTCGTTACCGCCAACCTGCTGCGTCCCGACCTGTTTGCCTCGCGTACGTTCGGCTGTGATGAGGGTGAAGTGATCAGCGACCTTGGTCTGGTGATCCGCCCGGATGCACGCCTGGACGTGGTGGCGCTGCAAGACCTGGAACTGCTGGTGATCTGCGGCGGCTTTCGCACGGAACTCAAGGCCGGCGAAGACTTCATTCATTTGCTGCGCGCTGCCGCCGAACAGGGCATCAGCCTCGCCGGCCTGTGGAACGGCGCTTGGTTCCTTGGCCGTGCCGGACTGTTACAAGGCTATCGCTGCGCCATCCACCCGGAACATCGCCCGGCACTGGCAGAAGTGTCCAAGGCCACCCACGTCACCAGCGAACCCTACGTGATCGATCGCGACCGCCTTACCGCCTCGAGCCCGTCTGGAGCCTTCCACATGGCGCTGGACTGGATCAAGGGCTTGCATGACAAGGCCCTGGTCGAGGGCATCGAAGACATCCTGGCCTTCGAAGAATCCCGCTACCGGCGCATCAAGCCCACCGAAAATGTCAGCGTCAGCGCGCCCCTGCGTGAAGTGGTGAAGCTGATGGACGCCAACCTCGAAGAACCCCTGGAGCTGGACCAGTTGGCCGTCTACGCCGGCCGCTCTCGGCGCCAGTTGGAACGCTTGTTCAAGGAACAACTGGGTACCACGCCGCAGCGCTACTATATGGAACTGCGCGTGACGGAAGCGCGGCGGCTGTTGCAGCACACCGAGTTGTCACAGGTGGAGGTGCTGGTGGCGTGTGGGTTTGTTTCGCCGAGTCATTTCAGCAAGTGCTATAGCTCGTATTTCGGATATCGCCCCTCCAAGGAGAAGCGGTTGGTCAAGTAAGGTGATGACTGACTGATTTTTTCAAGGAAGGGTTATGCCTCTGACGCTTTTGGATCGTTATCGCGGTAGTTTGCTGGGCCTTGCGTGCGGCGATGCGGTAGGCACTACGGTTGAATTCATGCCTCGCGGCACATTCACACCGCTCACCGATATGGTGGGTGGAGGTCCGTTCAGCCTGAAGCCGGGCCAATGGACAGATGACACCTCAATGGCGCTGTGTTTGGCCGAAAGCCTGCTGTGCAAAGGTGGATTCGACGCAGCCGACCAGATGGGCCGGTATTTGAACTGGTGGAAGTGGGGCTACTTGAGCTCCACGGGCGATTGCTTTGATATCGGTATGACCGTGCGCTCTGCACTCACGGCATTCGAGACGCACGGTGATCCATTTGCGGGCTCTACTGATCCTTTTTCTGCGGGCAACGGCTCGCTTATGCGTCTCGCGCCGATAGTGTTGTTTTACTTCCCTGACGTTTACTCTATCGACGATTTTTCCCGTCAAAGTTCTCGTACGACGCATGGCGCTCAAGAGGCAATCGAGTGCTGCGTGGTGCTGGCGCGGGCAATCAGTAATGCGTTGAGTGGTGCGACAAAGGAGCAGATGTTGAGTGTTTCGCGTGCCGGTATCTCTGCGCCGAAGGTCGTAGCAATTGCCCAGGGGGATTATTGCAGCAAGAGGCTCGCGCAAATCACGGGTTCTGGTTACGCGGTGGCCTCATTAGAAGCGGCGCTGTGGTGTGTCCTTCAGACTGACAGCTTCGCCGACGCGGTGTTGGCGGCCGCGAACCTGGGCGGTGATGCTGATACAACGGCTGCTATCGTTGGGCAATTGGCGGGGGCACATTATGGCGTGCAAGGTATTCCGCAGGCGTGGTTGGAAAAGCTTTGCATGCGTGATGACATTGAAGAAATGGCTGACGCATTGTTCAAGGCCTCTACTTAAAACCTGTTACCCATCAACTAAGGGATCACGAAGCTCCCTGAAGTGAGCCGATTTGCTGGGGTAAACAGGCTTGTTGTGGTGAGCAGGCTTGCCCTGCGCTGGGCCGCGAAGCGGCCCCACTGCAGGCACCGCAGTTCTTCAGTCGGAAATCGGCCGTCTGGGTTTAGGGCTGCTTCGCAGCCCAGCGCAGGGCAAGCCTGCTCACTACAGAGAGCTCAGAATCGGTCCAGGCGATAGGGTGCCAATGATGGCGCTTGCCCCCCACGCGCTAACTCACCAACCCACTCCGCCGTCACCGCCGCCTGTGTAAGCCCTAAATGCTGATGCCCAAACGCAAGCAGCACCTTCCCGTCACACACCCGGTCAATCACTGGCAGCGAGTCTGGCAATGACGGCCGAAACCCCATCCACGGCGTTGCACCTTCTGCACTCAAGTCCTCGCGAAACAACCCCTTGCTCAACCGATGCAGTTGCCAGGCACGCTCCATATTCGCAGGCCGATCAAGGCCGGCGAATTCCACCGTGCCGGCCAGGCGCAAGCCGTCGGTCATGGGCGTCATGATGAATTTACGCTCCAGGGAGGTGACCGCAAACGGCAGACGGTGGTGTTCATTGGGCAGCATCAGGTGGTAGCCGCGCTCGGTGTCCAGCGGGACTTTTTTGCCGGTCAGGGCGGCGGTCAGTTTGGCCGAATGGGCGCCGCAGGCGATCAAGACCTGACGCGCGCTCAGCGGTTCCTGGTCAGTGGAGAGTGAGATGCCCTGTGCGTCGACGCGGCCATCCAGCACCTGGCGTTTAAGAAACTGCACGCCGCTGGCTCTGGCTGCCCGCACCAGTTCGCAGACCACGTGGTAAGGATCAAGAAAGTGCCCGGTGCCGGGAAAAAACAGCCCGCCCTGAATGTTGTCGCTCAACTGCGGTACAGCCCCGCGTATGGCATCGCCGGACCAGAACGCCACCGGCACCTGCTGCTGTTGCATGCGCTGCTGCAAGGCATTGAGGGCTTCCCGTGAATCCGCCCGTTCAAACACCAGCAGCGAGCCATCCTCACGCAGCAACTCCGAGCGCCCAATGCTGTGCAGCAAGCGCTGCCAGGCGCCCAGGCTGCCTTCATTGAGCGCGCGGATACCCGCGACCGTGCGTCGATAGTTCGCCGGACGCAGGTTCAGCAGCAAACGCACGAACCAGGGCAGGGCGTGCGGCAAGTATTTCCAGTCCAGGCGCAGTGGGCCCATGGGGTCCAGCAGCATGCCGGGCAAGCGCTTGAGGATCGATAGGTCGGCGATGGGAAACACTTGCTCGGTCGCCAGGTGCCCGGCGTTGCCGTACGACGCGCCCATACCCGGTTCCTGCGGGTCGACCACCAGCACTTGGCGCCCCTGACGAGCCAGTTGCAGGGCACAGGCGACGCCGATGATGCCGGCGCCGACCACGATGATATCCGGATCGGACATGGCCTACGCCTCCCTCTGGCCATCGAGCAAGCGCCGCAGCAGCAAAGGGTTGCCGTGCTGGAGCGCGGCAGGCAACAGTGCATCGGGGAAGTCTTGATAACATACGGGGCGCAAAAACCGTTGGATCGCCGCCGTGCCCACCGACGTGCTGCGCGAATCGGATGTGGCGGGAAAGGGCCCGCCATGAACCATGGCATCACAGACTTCCACACCCGTCGGCCAGCCGTTGACCAGCAGGCGACCGGCCTTGCGCTCCAGAACCGGCAGCAGGGCTTTGGCGCTTGGCAGATCGTCTTCGTCCAGATGCAGGGTGGCGGTCAGTTGGCCTTCCAGGTGTTCGGACACCTGGCGCACTTCTTCATTGTTGGCGCAGACGACTATCAGCGACGCCGCGCCGAAGACTTCGGCCTGCAGGTGTTGATTGGCCAGGAACGCTTGCGCCTGGGTCACAAACACATGGGCCTGGCCCTGGTTCGGGCCCGTCGCCGGCAAACCCTGTGCGACAACCTTGGCGTGTTCGGTCAATGCGCCCACGCCGGAATCGTAGGCACTGGCGATACCGGGTGTGAGCATGGTCTGCGCCACGCAACTCGGCAGCAACTCACTGGTGGTGCGGATGAAGCGATCCAGGGCCGGCCCTTGCACCCCGATCACCAACCCTGGGTTGGTGCAGAACTGCCCGGCACCCTGGGTCAATGAAGCCACGAAACCCTGGGCCAATGCTTCACCCCGGGCGGCCAGTGCCGCCGCAAACAGGTACACCGGGTTGATTGAGCTCATTTCCGCATACACCGGAATTGGCTCGGCCCGTGCCTGCGCCGCCTGTGTCAACGCCACGCCACCGCTGCGCGAGCCGGTAAAGCCAACTGCCTTGATGCGCGGATCGGTGACCAACGCAATCCCCACCTCGCGACCTGAACCGTACAGCAACGAAAACACGCCCTCGGGCAAACCACAGGCCTGAACGGCTTGCGCCACCGCCCGGCCCACCAGTTCACTGGTGCCTGGATGCGCGCCATGGGCCTTGACCACCACCGGGCAACCGGCGGCCAGCGCGGAGGCGGTATCGCCACCCGCCACGGAAAACGCCAGGGGGAAGTTGCTCGCACCAAACACGGCCACCGGGCCCAGCGCGATATGGCGCTGGCGCAGGTCTGGGCGAGGCAGCCGCTGGCGTTGCGGCTGTGCAGGGTCCACCCGCACATCCAGCCATTCCCCGGCGCGTACGGTGCGGGCGAAGGTGCGCAGTTGGCCGCAAGTACGCCCGCGCTCGCCTTGAATGCGCGCGTGGGGCAGGCCGGTTTCGGCGACGGTACGTTCGATCAGCTCATCACCCAGGGCTTCGATTTGCGCGGCGATGGTCTCAAGGAATGTGGCTCGAACCTCCAGCGAGGTTTCGCGGTACCCATCAAACGCGGCCCACGCCAGAGCGCACGCCTTGGCCACTTGTTCGCCGTTGCCGCCCGGATAGGCCGGTTCCATGGGGGTGTCGGTCGCGGGATTGACCGCCCGGATCGCCTCGCGATTGCCGGTAGTGGCGTGCTGACCGATCAGCATTTTGCCCGTCAGAGTCATGGGATCGTCCTGGTAGAAAAGAGGTTGGCCGCTGCGAGAACCGCAGCGGCGCGCAAGGGGTCAGGCGACGTTCTGTTCCGCCGACCAGGTGGCGTACCACTGGCGGAACAGCGCGTACTGGTTTTCGGCGTAACGACGTTGCGCGTCGCTGAGCGCGTCGGTGTCGTTGAAGTGCAGGGCGTAGCCTTTATCACCGTTGAGCACCATCAAGTGCTTGTAATACAGCACCAGGTCGCAGCCTTCATCGAACGACGACAGCACCGCCAGCGCCGCTTCCAGCTCACGGGCCTGGCGACGGGCCTTGGCATCGCCCTTGGCGGCTTTTTTGCTCAAGGCCACCAATTGCAACACTTCCCGGGGCAGCGCGTTGCCGATGCCGGTAATGGCGCCGGTGGCGTTACAGTTGACGAAGCCGTGCACCACCTGGGTGTCCACGCCGACCATCAAGGTCACGTTATCGTCCTGGGAGGTGATGTGTTCGGCGGCGTAGCGCAGGTCGGCACCGCCGCCAAATTCCTTGAAGCCGATCAGGTTCGGGTGTTCGCGGCGCAGTTCGAAGAACAGGTCGGCGCGGGTGGCGAAGCCGTAGTAGGGGCTGTTGTAGATCACCGCCGGCAGATTCGGCGCGGCCTTGAGGATGGCCGAGAAGTGCGCCTTTTGCGCGGTGGCCGAGGCACCACGGGACAGCACGCGCGGAATCACCATCAGGCCATGGGCGCCGACCTTGGCCGCATGGGCAGCATGGGCCACGGCTTCGCGGCTGTTGACCGCGCCGGTGCCAACGATGGTCGGCACACCGGCTGCCACCAGGCGTGCCACGCCTTCCTGGCGTTCGGCCTCGGTGAGCAACGGCCAGTCGCCCATGGAGCCGCAGTACACCACGGCACTCATGCCGATATCGATCAACTCGCGGCCCTTGGCGACCAGGGCGTCGAAGTCCGGCTTGCGCTCGGCGGTGCATGGGGTCATCAGGGCGGGGATGCAGCCGGTGAAGATGTTGTCGCTCATTGTTCTAACTCCTTGGAACGTTCAGTACAAACAGGGAAGGGCTCAGATGCCCCAGGCAAAAGGGTCACGCTCGTCGATCAGCAAGGTGCTGTCGGCGGTCATGTAGGCGCTGCCAGTGATGAAGGGGCGGATGTGCTCGCCGTCCCATTCGTAGCGGCCTTCGAATTGGCTGCCGGTGATGCTGGCTTGGGTCCAGGTTTCACCCGGCTTGAGTTTTTCATCGGCGGCCAGGCAGGCCAGCTTGGCGCTGGTGCCGGTGCCGCAGGGCGAGCGGTCGTAGGCTTTACCGGGGCACATCACGAAGTTGCGGCTGTCGGCGTGGTCGTCGTCGGCGAACAACTCGATATGGTCGATCAGTGCACCGTCTGCACCCTGAATGCCTTGCTCTTCCAAGGCCTTGAGCATCGCCCAGGTGTAGTCGGTAAGCGCATCCACGTTGTCCATCTGCAAGCGTTGGCCATGGTCCGACACCAGGAAAAACCAGTTGCCGCCCCAGGCGATATCGCCGTAGGCCATGCCATGCCCCGGCACTTGCACCGGCACCTGCTGGCGCAGGCGATAGGCGGGTACGTTGCGCAGGGTTACGCTGCCGTCTTCGTGCAGTGTGGCCGCCACCGGGCCAACGGGCGTGTCGATCGTGTGCACGCCGGGCTGGATACGGCCCAGGTGGTGCAGCGACGCAACCAGACCGATGGTGCCGTGGCCGCACATGCCGAGGTAACCAGCGTTGTTGAAGAAGATCACGCCACAGATCGCGCCTGGCGTAACGGGCTCGCAATACAGCGCGCCCACCAGTACATCATTGCCACGCGGCTCCAGCAGGCAGGCGCGGCGCCATTGATCATGCTCAGTGCGCAGGCTGTGCAGTTGATCGGCAATCGTCGCGCCGTTCAGCGCCGGGAAACCGCTCATGACCAGGCGCGTCGGTTCGCCGCCGGTGTGGGAGTCGATCACATGCAGTCGCTTCATAAAAGGCTCCTGAATCAGTAAGTCGCGGGTGTCAGCGGCGCGTGAGGTTCGTCGACCGCTTCGCTTTCATCGGCTTCGTGTTCCAGCCGTACCAGGTGAGCCGGCACGCCAGTGGCTGCGCCCCAGTAGTAAATGCCGAGTGCGCAAACGGCGACGACAATCGTGTCGAGCGGGTGGCTGATCACGCCGATGCCGCCAAAACTGCCGAGCTTGGACAGCAGGATCGTCACCGCGTAAAAGCCGATCAGCCAGGCAGACGAGCGCACTTGCTGCTTGAGGTTGATGTGTGCGGTCGGCACCCAGCGTGCGCACAACAGGTACACCACGAACATCAGGATCTGCAGGCCGAGCAGCCAGGACACCGTGCCCCAGCCAGACCAGTACACAATCAGCGCGGCGATGATGAACGACAGCGGGCCCAGCACCGCCATGCCCTTGACCCGGAACGGCCGCGCCATCTGCGGTGCATTGCGACGCAGCGCGGCAACAGTCACTGGGGCCACGGCGTAGCTGAGGATCAGCGCCGCAGACACCACATTGATCAGTGCTTCCCAGGACGGGAACGGCAGGGTCCAGAACACCGACAAGCCAAAGGTCAGCCATAGCGCGGGCCGTGGAATGCCGGACTTCTCATCGATACGCGTGAAAATCTTGAAGAACGTGCCGGTCTGCGCCCAGCCATACACCACACGGGGCGTGGCGTTCATGTAGATATTGCCGCAGCCGCTGGGGGAGATCACGGCGTCGGCCACCACCAGATAGGCCAACCAGCCCACGCCCAGCGCCAGGGCGATATCGCGGTAGGGCAGCGCCAGTTCCTTGCTGATCCCGGCCCAGCCATTGGCAAGCATTTCCGTGGGCACGCCACCGAGGAAGGCGGTTTGCAGCAGCACGTAGATCGCGGTCGACAACAACACCGAAAGGATCAAGGCAATGGGAATCGTGCGTTGCGGGTTCTTCACTTCACTGGCCACCGAGATGATCGGCGTCAGCCCCAGGTAGGCAAAAATCACCCCGCCGGCCGACACCGCCATCTCGATGCCCGACAGCCCAAACGGCGCGAAACCCTGCACCTGAAAGTTCGCCGGTTTGAAGAAGGTGAACAGCACGCCAATCACCAACAGCGGCACGATGAACTTGAATACGCTGACCAGGTTATTGGCGATGGCGAAGGTCTTCACACTGCGGTAATTGAGCACGAAGAACAGGCACAGCAGGGCGAATTGCACCAGCCAACCCAAGGTGGTCGGGTCGCTGGAACCGGCCTTGGTCAGCTCCGGAAACCACGCCGCCGCGTACTGCCGCGAGGCGACCACTTCGATAGCCACCAGGCTGGAAAATGCAATCAGGGTAATGAAACCCATCAGGTAGCCCAACAGCGGGCCATGGGAGTAGACCGGGTAGCGCACCACGCCGCCGGCACGCGGCAATGCGGCGCCCAGTTCGCAGTACACAATACCCAGCAGCAGTACCGCGAAACCACCGATGAGCCAGGAAATAATGCCCGCCGGGCCTGCGATTGCGGATACGTGGCTGGCTGCGAACAACCAGCCCGAACCGAAGATGGCACCCAACCCGATAAAGGTCAGGTCCATCAGGGAAAGCTGTTTCTTGAACTTGCCTTGAGCTGACATAGCGTCGCCTTCTTGTGAGTTATTGGATAGGCATGCAGTGGCCATACAGTGAACTCATGAACGGCGGCGCGATTGATGTTTTTTGCTGGCATCGATGACGAAATCAGCACAGTTTTGGTGGCTCGACAGGGCGCCGGGCATCGGGCAATCTGCTAGCCGTCCAGGCAAACAATGGGAGCAACCGTCATGATGCAGAGCGCGTTTGCGACCCTTTGCCAAGGGAGCAACCCCCAAGACATCGAACAGTTATTGGGCAGTGTCGCGCAGCTATTGCCGATGCTGGACGTGATCCCCAATGCGGCGATTTTCATCAAGGACACCCAGGCCCGCTATGTGCTCGCCAACCGCACCCTGGTGCAGCGTTGCGGCCTCAAGCAGCTGCAACCGCTGCTGGGCAAGACCAGTGCCGAAGTCTTTCCTGCGCAACTGGGGCCGGGCTACACCGAGCAGGACCGGCGCGTGCTGGAGCAGGGCTTTGTGCTGGAAGATCAGCTGGAACTGCACTTGTACGGCACCCGCGAACCCGGCTGGTGTTTGACCCACAAGTGGCCGCTGTACAACCATTCGGGCGCGATCATTGGCCTGGCCGGTATCTCGGTCGACCTGCAGACCGCCAGCGAAAGCCACCCGGCGTACCAGCGCCTGGCCGCCGTGGACGCGCACATCCGCGCGCACTTCAACCGTCGTGTGCCCTTGGGTGAATTGACACGGATCGCAGGGATTTCGGTGGCGCAGTTGGAGCGCTACTGCAAGCGCGTGTTCCACCTCACGCCACGGCAGATGATCCAGAAAGTGCGACTGGAGCATGCGCACCAGCTGTTGCACACCGACCTGCTGATCACCGAAGTGGCGTTGCAGTGCGGGTATACCGACCACAGCGCGTTCACCCGCCAGTTCAAGGCGTCGACTGGGTTTACGCCGAGGCAGTATCGGCAGTTGGAGTAGTCGCCCCACATTGCAATGCAACGAATGGCCCCGGTTGTGGCTCCTATGCTTACGAGCAACCTTTGGACGACAACAGGGATCAGGCATATGACGGCGGCTGAAAACAACCATGTGAACTGGCTGGTGGAACAATCGATGCTGCACGCGGCACGCCAGCGGGCCAAGCTCTATTCGGGCCAGGGCCGGTTGTGGCAACAGCCGTATGCGCAGACCCGACCCCGTGATGCTTCGGCCCTGTCGTCGGTGTGGTTTACCGCGTACCCGGCGTCCATCGTGACCCGCGAGGGCGGCACGGTGCTGGAGGCTTTGGGGGATGAGGCGCTGTGGCAGGCGTTGTCGAAGATCGGCATCCAGGGCATCCACAATGGCCCGCTGAAGAAGTCCGGCGGCCTGAAGGGCACGCAGCACACGCCAACTATCGATGGTAATTTCGACCGCATCAGTTTCGAGATCGACCCGCAGTTGGGCACCGAGGCGCAGTTGCAGGCGTTGACGCGCATGGCGGCGGCGCACAATGCGGTGATCATCGACGATGTGATCCCGTCCCACACCGGCAAGGGCGCGGATTTCCGCCTGGCCGAGATGGCCTACGAGGACTATCCCGGCCTGTACCACATGGTAGAAATCCGCGAGGAGGACTGGGCGCTGTTGCCCGACGTCGCTGAAGGCCGTGACGCGCAGAACCTCAGCCCCGCCCAGGTCGATGCGTTGCGTGACAAACACTACATCGTCGGTCAGTTGCAGCGGGTGATCTTCTTCGAACCCGGCGTCAAGGAAACCGACTGGAGCGCGACGGACGTAGTGCTGGGCGTGGACGGCAAGCCGCGTCGCTGGGTGTACCTGCATTACTTCAAGGAAGGCCAGCCGTCGCTGAACTGGCTGGACCCGACTTTTGCCGCACAGCAGATGATCATCGGTGATGCGCTGCACGCCATCGACGTGATGGGCGCGAAGATCCTGCGCCTGGACGCCAATGGTTTTCTCGGTGTGGAGCGCAAGCTGGACGGCACGGCCTGGTCCGAGAGCCATCCACTGTCGATTACCGGCAACCAGTTGCTCGGCGGTGCGATTCGCAAGGCGGGCGGTTTCAGTTTTCAGGAGTTGAACCTCACCGTGGACGACATTGCCTCGATGTCCCATGGCGGTGCCGACCTGTCCTATGACTTCATCACCCGCCCCGCGTACCAGCACGCGCTGCTGATGGGCGATGCCGAGTTCCTGCGCCTGATGCTGCGCGAAATGCACCGCCAGGGCATCGACCCAGGCTCGCTGATCCATGCGTTGCAGAACCACGATGAGCTGACGCTGGAGTTGGTGCATTTCTGGACCCTGCACGCCCATGATACGTTCCTGTACCAGGGGCAGACCTTCCCCGGCAATATCCTGCGTGAGCACATTCGCGAACAGATGTACGAGCGTCTGGCAGGTGAGCACGCGCCGTATAACCTCAAGTTCGTGACCAATGGCGTGTCGTGCACCACCGCGAGCATTATCACGGCGGCGCTGGGCATTCGTGATCTGGAGGCGATCACCGCTGCGGATATCCAGCAGATCCGCCAGATCCATTTACTGTTGGTGATGTACAACGCGATGCAGCCGGGCGTGTTTGCCTTGTCGGGTTGGGACTTGGCGGGCGCGCTGCCGCTGGCGGCTGAAGAGGTCGAGCACTTGATGCAGGATGGCGATACCCGCTGGATTCATCGCGGGGCTTATGACCTGGTGGACCTGAACCCGGATGCGGAGCTTTCGGCGGGCCATATGCCGCGTTCGAAAAGCCTCTATGGCAGCTTGAACAGCCAGTTGCAGGATCCGGAATCCTTTGCTTCGCAACTGCAAAAAATACTTGCGGTACGGCGTGCCTACGACATCGCCGCCAGCCGCCAAATTTTAGTGCCGGAGGTTGAAAACTCGGCGTTGCTGGTGATGGTCCATGAATTACCGGCCGGCAAAGGCACGCAAATTACCGCGCTGAACTTCGGTGCTACACCCATCACCGAAACCCTGCATTTGCCGGATATCGCTGCCGGGATGGTGGTGGACATCATCAACGAGAGGGTGGAGGGCGACCTGACGGCGGAGGGTGAATTCACCATCACCCTGGATGCGTACGAAGGGTTGGCGCTGCGGGTGGTCAGTAGTTCGCCACTGTGACCACCCCCCCCCAAGATCAATAGAGCTGGGGCACGATCAATTCCGGCGGGGTCGGGTTGCGCGAGTAATCCTCCTGCCGCACGCGCTGCGGCAGTTCGATCACCGGTAGCTCGACTTCCTCATACGGCATCTGCCCAAGCAAGTGGTGGATGCAGTTGAGCCGGGCTTTTTTCTTGTCATCGGCCTGCACTACCCACCACGGCGCTTCGGCAATGTGGGTGCGCTCGAGCATGATTTCCTTGGCTTTGGTATAGGCTTCCCAACGGCGACGTGACTCCAGGTCCATGGGGCTGAGTTTCCACTGCTTGAGCGGGTCGTGAATGCGGCTGAGGAAACGCAGGTGCTGTTCCTGGTCGGAAATGGAAAACCAGTACTTGATCAGCTGGATACCGGAGCGGGCGAGCATGCGCTCGAACTCGGGCACGGTGCGGAAGAATTCTTCGTACTGGTCCGCGTTGCAAAACCCCATGACCTGCTCGACGCCCGCGCGGTTGTACCAGCTGCGGTCGAACAGCACGATTTCGCCGGCGGCTGGCAGGTGCGAAACGTAGCGCTGGAAGTACCACTGGGTCTGCTCGCGGTCATTCGGCGCGGGCAGGGCGGCGACTCGGCAGACCCTAGGGTTCAGGCGTTGAGTGATGCGCTTGATCACGCCTCCTTTACCGGCGGCATCGCGCCCTTCGAACAGGATCACCACTTTGTGACCGGTCTTTACCACCCAGCTCTGCAATTTCACCAGTTCGCCTTGCAGGCGGAACAGTTCGCTGAAATAAATCCTGCGCGCGGCTTTCTCGGCGCTTTCACCGACGTGCTCGTCAAACAGTGCGTTGAGGTCGTGCCCGTCTTCGGATAACTCCAGTTCCAGCTCTTCGTCACTGTGATCCAGCAATTCACGATGGATGCGCTGCATCAAGGCATCTTCTATTGAGGACATGGGCGGAACTCGCGTGGTGGGGATGGCAAAGTCTTAGTCGCATTTTGTTACTAACCAATGACATCAAATGCCGTGATTGCGGTGGGAGAGGGGGACAACCAGGCGTTTTGCCACTCCACGTTCATAAAACCGTAACAAGAATGTTGCAGAGTTCCCGGGCCCGAAATCACAAGGATTTTCCTTAATGAAACGTCTGATGAAGTCTGCTGCACTCGCCGTTGCGGTTTCTCTCAGTGCCACCTCGGTGTTTGCTGCCGAGAGCATCCGCCTCACCGGTTCCGGTGCGAGTTTCCCAGCCCCGATCTACCTCACCTGGTTCAAGGATTTCAGCAAGAAGACCGAGGGTGTCACCGTTGATTACCAATCCAAAGGTAGCGGTGCGGGCGTACAGGACTTCCTGAACAAAACCGTCGACTTCGCCGCCAGCGACTCGGCCATGAAAGACGAAGACATCGCTAAGGTTGCCGAAGGCGCGCAACTGCTGCCGATGACTGCCGGTGAAATCGTGTTGGCGTTCAATCTGCCGGGCAATCCTAAAGAGCTCAAATTGCCACGCGATGTGTACTCCAACATCTTCCTGGGCAAGATCACCAAGTGGAACGATCCGAAGATCGCTGCCGCCAACCCAGGCCTGAAACTGCCAGACATGCCGATCACCGTAGTCGTACGTGCAGACTCCAGCGGCACCACCGCTGTGTTCACCAAGCACTTGGCTGCGATCAACCCTGAGTTCCAGAAAGACCTGGGCGAAGGCAACACCGTCAACTGGCCCGCCAGCGACAAGTTCATCAAATCGCCGAAGAACGATGGTGTGACCGCCACTGTGCGCCAGACCCCAGGCGCGATCGGCTACATCGAATACGGCTTCGCCAAACTGGCCAAGGTTGACTTTGCCCAGCTGCAGAACAAGGCCGGCAAATACGTGGTACCGAACGCCGAGAGCGGCGCCGAAGCCCTGGCTGCGGTGAAAATGCCGGAAAGCCTGGTGGCCTGGCTGCCGGACCCGGATGGCGCCAAGTCCTACCCGATCACTTCCTACACCTGGATGATCTTCCGCAAGGACAACGGCAACCCAGCCAAAGCCAAAGCCATGCGTGAAATGGTCGAGTACAGCCTGACCGAAGGTCAGAAAATCGCCGACTCGATGGGCTACATCCCACTGCCTCCATCGGTTGTCGATCAAGTTCGCAAAGCTTCCGCCAACATCCAGTAAGGCCGCCAGGCCGCTCCCGGTATGGGCTGTCAGCCATGCCGGGAGCGTTCCCCCCTTGTTCCGGAATTAGCCAATGAACACACCTTTTGTCGTACCGGTTAACCCGGATTCTGCGTGCCAGCCACCCTCTACGAAGGATTTCCTGGTTGACCGCACCTTCCGTGCACTTGCACGCATAGGCGTAGTGCTGGTGCTGGCGCTGGTTTTCGCGCTGGTCTTCGAAGTAGGACGCAAGGCACTTCCCGGCATGGAAAAGCACGGTTTTGATGTGCTGTTCGGCAGTGTCTGGGACGTTAACCAAGGCAAGTACGGCATTCTGCCAGCTATTTGGGGCACGCTTTACAGCGCCCTCATCGCGTTGTTGATCGCAGGTTTTTTCGGCGTCAGCATGGCGATTTTTCTCACCCAGGATTTCCTGCCGGCAAAACTCGCGGCGGTGTTTCGCACCATCGTTGAACTGCTCGCAGCCATCCCCAGCGTGGTCTACGGCCTCTGGGGCATATATGTGGTGATCCCGGCCATCCGCCCGCTGACTGCGTGGCTGAACACTGAACTGGGCTGGATCCCGTTTTTCGGCACATCCCTGAGCGGACCGGGCCTGCTGCCGGCGGCGCTGGTGCTAGCCATCATGATTCTGCCGACCATTGCCGCTGTTTCCCAGGATGCTCTCACCGGTGTGCCGATGAAAACCAAGCAGGCCGCCTACGGCATGGGCACCACCCACTGGGAAGCGATTCTCAAAGTGATGGTGCCATCCGCCGCGACCGGTATCTTCGGTTCCCTCGTGCTAGGCCTCGGTCGCGCCCTGGGTGAAACCATGGCCCTGGCCATGCTGGTGGGCAACGCGAACAACATCTCGCTTTCGCTGTTTGCACCGGCCAACACCCTGGCGGCCTTGTTGGCGCTGAACTTCCCCGAAGCCGGCCCGAACGAGATCGAAGTGTTGATGTACGCCGCACTGGTCCTGATGTTTATCACGCTGCTGGTGAACATCATCGGTTCGATGATCATGGTCTACGCCCAGCGGGGTACCAAATAATGACTGATCTCTCTACGCCTATCACCGCCATGCCTAGCCTGCAGCGCCGGTTCGAAGGCCGCGCATTGCGCAGCCTGGTGCTGACCACGCTGGTGTGGCTCGGTGCGCTGCTGGCCAGTGTGCCGTTGATTTCCGTGCTCTACATGCTGATCACCCGTGGCGGCGCACGCCTGAGCCTGGAAGTGTTCACTGAACTGCCACCCACCGGCTTCGAGACCGGCGGTGGCTTCGGCAACGCCATGGCCGGTACGTTCGTGATGGTCGGTATTGCTGCCGCCATCGCCGTGCCGGTTGGCATCCTGGCTGCCATCTTCCTTGCGGAGTTGGGCCCGGACAGCAAACTGGCCAACGCTTCGCGCTTTGCCGCCAAGATGCTCACCGGCTTGCCATCGATCCTGGCGGGTGTGTTCGCCTACGCCTTGGTGGTGATGACCACCGGAACCTACTCGGCGCCGGCCGGTGGTGTGGCGCTGGCGGTGCTGATGCTGCCAATCGTGGTGCTGACGGCTGAAGAGTCGATGAAGATGGTGCCCAAGATCATGAAGGACGCGGCGTACGGCATGGGCTGCACCCGCTCGCAGGTGATCTGGAAAATCGTCTTGCCCACCGGCATGCCCGCGATCCTGACCGGCGTGATGCTCGCTGTAGCACGTGCCGCCGGCGAAACCGCACCTCTGTTGTTTACCGCGCTGTTCAGTAACTACTGGATCTACCACGACGGCAGCCTGGCGGTCATGAATCCGACGGCGTCGCTTGCCGTGTTGATTTACAACTTCTCCGGCATGCCTTTCGACAACCAGCTCGAGCTCGCATGGGCGGCCTCGTTGGTGCTGGTAATGATCGTGCTGGTCGTGAATATCGTGAGCCGTATTTTCGGCAAGCCCAAGTACTAAGAACGGGAGCACCTGAATTTTGAACGTCTCAACTGCGCAAAAAGCCGCTCCGTTTGTCACCCAGGCACCTGTGGTCATGGACTGCAAGCTGGACAAGATTTTCTACGGCAACTTCATGGCGGTGCGTGATAGCCATGTGCCAATCGAGAAAAACAAGATCACCGGCTTCATCGGGCCGTCCGGCTGTGGCAAGTCGACTGTGCTGCGTAGCCTCAACCGCATGAACGACCTGGTGAAAGGTTTCCGTTTCGAAGGCCACGTGCATTTCCTCGGCCAGGACGTGTACGGCAAGGGCGTGGATCCGGTGGTCGTACGCCGTTACATCGGCATGGTGTTCCAGCAGCCGAACCCTTTTTCGATGAGCATTTTTGACAACGTGGCCTTTGGCCTGCGCCTGAATCGCTACAAGGGCGACCTGGGCGACCGCGTCAAGCACGCGCTGCAAGGCGCGGCGTTGTGGGATGAGGTCAAGGACAAGCTCAAGGTCAGCGGCCTCTCGCTGTCCGGCGGCCAGCAGCAACGCCTGTGCATCGCCCGCGCCATCGCGACCGAGCCGGAAGTGCTGCTGTTGGACGAACCTTGCTCGGCGCTCGACCCTATCGCCACGCGCCGTGTCGAAGAGCTGATGGTCGAGTTGAAAAAGGATTACACCATCGCGCTGGTCACCCACAACATGCAGCAGGCGATCCGTGTGGCCGACACCACCGCGTTTTTCTCGGTGGACATCTCCCAGGGCACCCGTACCGGTTATCTAGTGGAAATGGGCCCGACCGCGCAGATTTTTGAAAACCCGCGTGAGCAAATGACCGGGGACTACATCAGCGGCAAGTTCAGCTGACCCATGCACCGTCTTTCAGGAATGCCAATGCCTGCAACACATCGTCTTGATCTGGCGGCGATCGAACGCGCACTGCGTGAGGTCCAGGCCCGTTTTGCCCAGCTCAGCCGGGACTTCACCGAGCCACGCGACCCGCTGACAGACGAAGTGCTGCAGAATGTGCTTGAAGGTTATGCCCTGATTGACGACTATGTTGCGCGCGGTGTTGATCTGTTCGACCTCCAGCAACTGAACCTGATGCTGGAGATCAATGCCACGGTGCTCTGTGGCAAAGACCCGGTACGCCGGCAGGAATACGCGCAACACCTGGCAGCGACCGAAGTGCACTTTTTCAACAATGTCGAAGGTGGCATCAAGGATCTGTACAACTGGTATTGCAAGCACCATAACGAATCCGTATGGAAGCGAGCAGCCGGGGTCTACGTGCGGGTCCTGAGCAAGCCGCAGTTATTCATTGAAGGCAATCACCGCAGTGGGTCGCTGATCGTCAGTTACCTGCTGATGCGCGAGGGGTTGCCACCGTTTGTGCTGACCCTGGACAACGCCGAGGGTTATTTCAACCCGTCCTCGGTGATACGCAACTCCGCCAAGCATGGCGTCATGGCCTTGTACGAATTGCCCAAGATCAAGAAAAAATACGCAGCGTTCCTGGAAGATAACGCCCCAGACCCAACCGAGTTTTTCCTGAGCGACACACCAGCGCCCGCCCACCTAGGGGGCCATTGATGGGAAGGTACCCAGTGCTCGACACGATCAAGCGTGTGTTCAAGCGTCAGCAAATCCGTATTTCGTTCGACATCGACGACACACTGGCCTGCCAGCTCCACCACAGTGCGACCGAACACAGCCGCTTGCCGGCGTGTGTGCACCGTTGGTTGGGTGAGCCCCTGCGCAGCGGAACGCGCTCTTTGACCCGTGAGCTGCGTCGCCAGGGCTGCAGTGTCTGGGTCTACACCTCGTCCGGCCGCACGCCGTCCTACATCCGCCGTTGGTTGTTGCTGTACGGCATCCATGTCGACGGCGTGGTCAACAGCGTGCGACATAACCAGGCCCTGACCGAACGCGGGCTGACGAGTACACCGTCAAAATTCCCACCGGCCTTCGATATCGATTTGCATGTTGATGATTCTGAAGGTGTTCAGCTTGAAGGCTTCGACCACGGGTTTCGCGTGGTGGTCGTGGACCCGCAAGATGAGCAGTGGGCGCAGCGTGTGTTGGAGGCTGTTGCACAGGTCCAGGCGCAGCTGGCTCGCCAACAGCCCCAGAGGCACAAAGTCCCTGTACGGGCTTATCCAGGGCTGACGTTGAACGGATAAAACAAATGGGGCGACTGATTGATCAGTCGCCCCTCGTGTTTACTGGGTGTTCAACGCCCCAAGAAACTCAGTATGGCGCAACACCTTCGAAAACATCGACAGCGTGAAGTTTTCGGCCGCCTTTTGCTGTTCGTCGGTGAACGTCGCTGTGCAGTCGGCCAGCGTCACCACGTTGTAACCCTTCTCATAACCTGATCGAACTGTGCCTTCGACGCAGCAGTTGGTCAGGAATCCCGCCACCACCAGGTTCTGGATGCCATTGTTGCGCAGCACCAAGTCCAAACCCGTGGTTGCGAAGCCATCCAACCCGCGCTTGCCTTCCACAAGTATATCCCCGGGCTCATGGCTGATCGCCTCGGTCATCTCGGCGCCCCAACTGCCGGAAAGGAAAGCTGCGCCATCGGCAACGCCCTTCAAGATTCCATAGTCACGCTTCGTCAGTTCCGGGTAGCCCTCAGCGAACTGGATCGGCAGGTGAATGATCTTCACGCCCAGCGCGCGCGCCTGTTGCACGGTCGTCGCGGTGTTCGCCAACATGTCGGACTGGTGCATCACGTCTTTGACGGCGTCATGAAACACGCCACCTGCGGTGGTGAAGTCGTTTTGGAACTCGATCAGGACAAGTGCGGTGGCGTTTGGATTCATGATGAGGCTCCGAGAGGTATCACTGAATTGGACCCTTCAGAGTATATTCACTGAATCCAAGAAACCAGCGCCAGCGACGGAGTCTGTCGTCGAGTAGTTACGGGGACGCACGCTTCACCTGCTTCCTGGAGCGTGGTGTCCATTGCGTTGGCAGGGCGCCACGATAGCGGGTCAGGTGACGCACGTAGTTGGATGACATTGCGGTTTTACTTCAGATGCTTACCTAGCTCACTGATCTACCAAGCTTTTTTACCGACTTGCAGAAGCAAGAAAGCTGCCCCGCGACCTTGCGTCAAAGCGACTGGATCTATATATTCCCAACCCTGCAACACGCGCTGCCGCCCGAATGGCGAAACTGGTAGACGCATGGGACTTAAAATCCCCCGCTCGTAAGGGCGTCCCGGTTCGATTCCGGGTTCGGGCACCATCATTTGGTTTCACGACCTCCCAGGACGTCGCTGAAGCCCGCAAAGAACCTGCCTTGCGCAGGTTTTTTTGTGCCCGGGTTTTTAGCCGGATGTACTCCTGCCCCTCGCTGAGCCCACCAAAACGCTGACGAGTCTTTTTGAACAGATACTTAGCTGTGATTTCAAGATTTAGTCAAAGCGCGTACGAAGTAACACTCAAGAAATCAGGACGTTTCTGACGCTGACAGTGCTTCCACAGGGCCGCTGTCGCGGTATTAACTTGGGCACCTTTATTGAGGGGTCTGCTCATGTCTGAAGATTTGCTTAAATTGTTCTCTACCGAGGTCATGCAAAACGGGCCGGAGTCGACGCTGCCTTGTAACTTGAGCGACCAGTGGCTTGAGGTTTTATCCGCGCAGTTGGAGGATTTTTTCGAGAATGATTTGGATGAGTGCCTTTCACTCCCCATGATGGCGGTACTTCATATCCTGTTCGCGAAAAATAAAGGGGAGGCGATCTCGGAAACTCACGACAGGCTTTTTGATCATCTTTGCAACTATCGGATAGAGCTGGGGTTGGAAGAGATCAGACGGAAAACGGATGTGAGTGTAGAGCCCGCCAGTTTAGAGGCCATCCTCACGAATCGCACAGTGACCTTTGAGAGATAGGTCGATTGATTACTTCGAAGTACAAATGATGTGCCCGGCCCTGCATTTATTCACCCAACACAACCTCCTAGAGTTCATCCCATTCGCCGCCCCGTCATTTCGGCAGGGTGTGAACTGGAGAACGTCTGATGCCCTGTGTAAATAGAAGTGAATCGCGCAATAACCTGGTGGAGTCCACATCGTGACGCGTCCTGTCAGTATCGACTTCGTGTCGGATGTCATGTGCCCTTGGTGTGCACTCGGCGCTGTAGCGCTGCAACAGGCTATCGAGAATCTTGCGGGCGAAGTTGCGGTGGAACTGACGTTCAAACCCTTTGAGCTGAACCCGGATATGCCGCCCGAGGGAGAAAACGCCGTTGAACACATGATGCGTAAATATGGCCGCACGAGAGCCGAAGTTGCCGCGCGCAATGACGTAGTGATCGCCCGTGGCAACGCCTTGGGCTTCACGTTCGACTTGGCGAAGCGTACTCATTTCTACAATTCTTTCGACGCCCATCGGCTGTTGCTCTGGGCGTTAGTTGACGGTCGCCAAGTGGCGCTGAAGCACCTTCTGTTCAAGGCGCATTTCAGTGATGGGGAGAACATCAGCAGCCGCGACACCTTGGTGCGTCTTGCCGGTGAAGCGGGGCTCTCGACCGTACGCGCCCAAAGGGTGCTGGACAGCGGGGAGTTCGCTGTTGAAGTCCGTGAGCTTGAAGACTTTTATTTCAGGCGCGGCGTCAGTTCTGTTCCGGCCATGGTACTGAATGGGCGTCACCTGGTGGCTGGCTCAAAATCCGTCGAGGAATACGAACAAGCCATCAGGCAAATAGCAGGTGACGCCGTGATTACACGAACGGCTGACCACTGAACCCGCGTGGCAAACGCTGCAAACCTGGCAGGTCGGTAAGGCGCTGCGTCCACGCGCTGCGCCAGTCAACGTGGGTCTGAGTCTTGGCTTTTCGATTGGCACGGCGAGCGGCGTTGCGCTGGGTCCGACGCGCTTCTTTATAGGCATCGGTATTGCGGCAGGTACGGCATTTGACCCGGTTCAGCTCGGTGCTGGAAGGGAGGTTGGTGCCGTGGTGGCCACAGGCCAAGTGACCTGCAACCTTGAAGTGAATGACCATGTAAGCGTCTCCTTCTTGGGGGTACGCACATCGGTAGACCCACGATGCGCGCGGGGAGGGCGGGGTTTTGAAAAACCTCGACACCTAGGGTTACGACCCCAACAACCAGACAGCGTTCGGTTTTGGCTATAGACCTGTTCAAGCCTGGCACCTGAGGCTAACCTGCCACGCTACCCATCAAGAATAAGGAAGCAATGATGAGCGTCGATTCCCTGCCAATCGAGGGCAGTTGCCGTTGTGAGCGTGTGCGCTTCAGCGTGAGTGCCGCCCCGGTGATCACCATGGCCTGCCATTGCACCGGCTGCCAGAAGATGTCTTCCAGCGCGTTCTCACTGAGCGCGCTGATTCCCGCCAGCGGCTTCACGGTGACCCAGGGTTGCCCGGTGATCGGCGGTATGCAGGGCGTGGATCGCCATTATTTCTGTCCCCATTGCATGAGCTGGCTGTTCACGCGACCCCATGGCATTGATGAGTTCGTCAACGTGCGCGCCGCCTTACTGGATAACGCCAGCGGTTACGTGCCGTTCATGGAGACCTGGACCCGCGAGAAGCTGCCGTGGGCCTCCACCCCAGCGGTGGAAAGCTTTGCTCAGTTGCCCGAGCCTCAGGAATTTCCGCGCTTGATGCAGGCCTACGCCGAGTTCAGTCGATCAACGCCAGCAAATCAGTAGTGCCCACATCCAACCCCGCCTGGGTCAGCAAGGTTGTGGCCTGGCCACGGTGGTGGGTCTGGTGATTGAAGAAGTGCACCAACAGGCTGAAGAAGTTTTTATCGGCGCTCACGCCGCGCATGTTGCTGTAATGCAGGCGATGGTCCAGGTCGATCTCCTGCACGGTGTGGCTCCAATCGACAATGAGTTGATCCAGCCAGCTGCGATGGGCTGCCAGCTCGCGTATATCCGCGAAGGCCAATTGTTTGAGATCGGCAGGGGCGGAAACTGCATTCAGTGGAGCCAATGCTGCGTAGCCTGCTGGATGCTGCGCAAAACGCTTGAGCCAGACGGTATCGCCCAGCGCCAAGTGGTTAAGCGTACCGAGGATCGAGCCGAAAAACGCCTGTCGATCCCTCGCCAACTCCGCGTCCGTCAGTGTCAGGGCCGCGTCATAGAGCTTGCGGTTCATCCACTGGTTGTAATTTGCCATCAGTGCGATGTGCTCAGTCCGGTTCACTTGGGTTTTCTCTGGAAGTCGCGATAGCCTCATGATAGGCCGTGACCGCCCGGCGGTCATGGTGTTCCGGCAAGGCCGGGCTATGGTTGATAGACGCCAACGCTGCGCCCTCGGAGGGTGACACCATGAACACCAGTGATTTACTTGAACAACTCTTGCGCGCCGGGCAAGGCGGCAGTACGTCATCCGGCGGACTGGGTGGGCTCCTCGGTGGGTTATTGAAAGGCACCAGCACCGGTAATGCCTCGGCCGGTGGCGGCCTGGGTGGGTTGTTGGGAGGCTTGGGCGGAATGTTAGGCGGTGCGTCTGCGACACGTCCGACGCAAGGGCGTTCCGGTGGGATGAACTACGCCGCACTGGCGTCGTTGGGGATGGCGGCATTTCAGGCGTATCAAAGCTGGCAACGCCAGCAAGCCAGCGCGCCGCAGCAAGCGATCCAAACGGTTGACCAACTCGAAGGTGCACAGGCTGAAGCGCATAGCCATGGGGTGTTACGTGCGCTGATTGCAGCGGCCAAGGCCGATGGCAAGATCGATGAGCAGGAGCAGCAGATGATCTCCGCCGAGATAGGTCGCCATACCGATGACATCCAATTGCAGCAATGGCTGGACGCCGAAGTCGCCAAGCCGTTGGATGCAGCGGACTTTGCTGAATACGCTCATGACCCGGCGTTGGCGTCAGAGATCTACCTGGCCAGTGTGATGTTGGTGGACGATCAGCAGGACGCCGAGCGCAACTACCTGGATGACCTGGCGGGGCAGTTGCAAATCGACGCGCAATTGCAACTGCACCTGGAACAACAAGCCAAGGCCTAGAACCGTAATGTGGCCCCGGTGGTGAGCCATTGCGCGCGCTCACCGATCAGGCTGCGCCCGACCACCAGGTCCACGTCGACAAATTCGCCGACGTGAAACCTGGGCCCGGCCTGCCATGCCTGGTCACCGCCATCCTGGCCGTAACGCTCGGCGATCAGCGTCAATGAATGCGCCACCTGGTACTCAAGGCCAGTGCCCCAGGTCAGGCGGTGTTTTTGGTCGCCGTCGTTGTAGGCGTGGGACCAACCGGCATTCAGGTTCAACCGCAGTGGCTCCAGTGGCTGCCATGTCAACGGGATATTGAAGTCGGCGCCATCAAAGCCATGTCGGCGGTCGTGTGCAAAATGCGCACCGGCTGACACGGCCATTTCCAGCCCCAGATCTTCCCGCGACCATACTTGCGCCTTGAGCTGTGGGTTCACTTGGGTTTCGCCCTTGTCTGCGCTGGTAGCGCGGGACAGGGCTGCGCCCCATTGCACCGAAGGCAGCGCCGCAAAGGTGCAGGCAGGCGACAGCGTTTCAGTGTGAGTGCTGCCATCGTGGCGGTTGGCGGTGTGCCAGGCGTCGACATTGCATTCGCCCGGCGCATTGATCGCGCCGTCATCGACCACGTAAGAACCACCGGCCGCATTGGCCTTGGACAGCAAGGCAATCGCCAACAGAATGCCCAGGGTCAGTCCGATAAAGATCAGGTTGCGCTGCAACGCGCGACGCTTGGCCGGTGGTAGCAGCAACAGAGTATGACGCGCACCTCGGTAGTGACGCGCACGGTATTTGGCGAACCCGTCCTGGCGGGGTTGCGTGTGTTTTTTGTGCATGATGCACCTCGCATGAATTCAGCTTTCTACGGTCAGCACCGAAATGCCGCTGGCTTTGGCCTGGCAGACCAGCTCGCAAGTGTCGTCACCACCGGGTAGGGCGATGACCACGTCCGGGCGGCTGTCGGTCAGCATGAAATGGTTGCGCTGGCGTTCCGCCTGCTTGCCGTGGCGTTGCCAGTTGGGCGGGTAGCGCACCACGTCGATGCTCAGTTCCCGTGCCCAGTCCTCGACGTCGCTGCCGAGGAATTGGTTGCCGCCGTGGATCAATACCTGCACCGGGCGCAGGCGGTGGTAAGCGTCCAGCACTTGGCGGGACATTTTGGTGTCGGCGTAATGACGACCTGCACAGATCAAGACGCGCATAAGGTGATTCCTTGTGTTGCACGGTGGCGGCCGGGCGACCGCCACCGTTTAAACGGCGGGGGGGGATCAGTACCACTGCTTGAAGCGGCGGATGTAGATCGTCTTCATCAGTTGGGCCACGCAGCAGTAGCTGAGCAGGGTGCCCACCAGCCATGGGAAGTACGCCAGCGGCAGCGGTTGCAGGCCTACCAGGGTGCCCAGTGGCGAGAACGGCACGTAGATCCCCAGCACGATCACCACACAGGTCATCATCAATACCGGCCAGGCGGCGGTGCTCTGGAAGAACGGGATCTTGCGGGTCCGCAGCATGTGCACGACCAGGGTTTGCGAGAGCAGGCCCTCGATGAACCAGCCGGACTGGAACAGGGTCTGCATTTCCACACTGTTGGCGGCGAACACGTACCACATCAGTGCAAAGGTGGTGATGTCGAAGATCGACGAGGTCGGCCCGATCCAGATCATGAACCGGCCGATGTTCTTCGCATCCCACTTACGCGGCTTGGCCAGGTACTCCTTGTCCATCTTGTCCCACGGCAAGGCGAGCTGGGAGATGTCGTACATCAGGTTCTGCAACAACAGGTGGATCGACAGCATCGGCAGGAACGGAATGAACGCACTGGCCACCAGCACCGAGAACACGTTGCCGAAGTTGGAGCTGGCCGTCATGTTCAGGTACTTCATGATGTTGCCGAAGGTTTCGCGGCCCTTGAGCACGCCTTCTTCCAGCACCATCAGGCTCTTCTCCAGCAGGATGATGTCGGCCGATTCCTTGGCGATATCGGTGGCTGTATCGACCGAGATACCCACGTCGGCATCGCGCAGTGCCGGTGCATCGTTGATTCCATCACCGAGGAAACCCACGGTGTGGCCGTTGGCTTGCAGCGCCTTGAGCACGCGGGACTTCTGCAGCGGTGTCAGCTTGGCGAACACGGTGCGTTCTTCCACACGGCGCAGCAGGGTGGCGTCGTCCATGGCTTCAATTTCAGCTCCCAGCAGCGGCTGGCCTGGATCGAGACCGACCTGGCGGCAGATCTTGCTGGTGACCACGGCGTTGTCGCCGGTCAACACCTTGATTGCCACGCCGATCTGTTGCAGGGCCGCAATCGCAGGGCCGGCAGTTTCCTTCGGTGGATCAAGGAAAGTCAGGAAGCCCTGGATCACCAGGTTGCGCTCGTCGGCAGTGGTGTACTGTTGGCGTGCCATCGATTTAGGAATGTGGCGGGTGGCGACCACCAGCACACGGAACCCGTCTTCGTTGTAGTCGTTGGCAATCGCCAGCAGCTCTTCACGGCGACGCTCGTCCAGCGGCACGGCGGCGCCCGCTTCCATGACATGGGTGGAAATGCTCAGCATCTCTTCCACGGCACCTTTGCACACCAGCAGTTGGTCATCGGCAGCATCCTTGACCACGATGGATAGGCGACGGCGCACGAAGTCGAACGGCAATTCATCAACCTTGCTGTAGGCGAACGGCACCTTGAACTTCGGGTTCTGCGCCGAGAATTCCACCACCGCCTGGTCCATCAGGTTCTTCATGCCGCTCTGGTGATGGCTGTTGAGCCAGGCCAGGGACAGCACGGCATCATCACGCTGGCCAAAGGCGTTGACGTGGTGTTCGAGGATGATCTTGTCCTGGGTCAGGGTGCCGGTCTTGTCGGTGCACAGCACGTCCATCGAGCCGAAGTTCTGGATCGCGTTGAGGCGCTTGACCACCACTTTGCGCTTGGCCATGGCGGTGGCGCCCTTGGCCAGGTTGGCGCTGACGATCATCGGCAGCATTTCCGGGGTGAGGCCGACGGCCACCGCCAGGGCAAACAGGAACGCATCGCCCCAGTCGCCCTTGGAGAAGCCGTTGAGCAGGAACACGATCGGCACCATCACCAGCATGAAACGGATCAGCAACCAGCTGACGCTGTTCACCCCGCGATCGAACGCGGTTTGTACTCGGGAACCGACAATCGCTTTGGCCAGGGAGCCAAAGTAAGTGCGCGGCCCGGTGGCGACCACCACGGCTTTTGCACGGCCGCTGACCACGTTGGTGCCCATGAAGCAGATGTTCGGCAGGTCCAGCAGGTTGCCTTGATCGGCAGTCACCGGTCCGGCGGATTTCTGCGTGACGTTACCCAGGGTGTCGTACTTTTCCACCGGCAAGGCTTCGCCGGTGAGCACCGCCTGGCTGATGAACAGGTCGCGGGATTCGATCAGGCGGATGTCCGCCGGGATCATGTCGCCGGCCGACAGCTGCACGATATCGCCGGCCACCAGCTCGCGCATCGGCACTTCGCGCAGGGTCGGTTGCGAACCTACCTGCTCACGGCGCAACACGGTGGCCGTGGTGCGTACCATGGCTTTCAGGGCTTCGGCGGATTTGGCCGAGCGGTGTTCCTGCCAGAAGCGCAGCAGGCTGCTGAGTAGCACCATGGTCATGATGATGATGACTTTGGTTGGGTCAGCGTCTTCGCCTTCCTGCATCGGCAGCCAGCAGTCCGTGAAGAAACTGATACCGGCGAGGGTCAGCAGCACATAGATAAAGGGGTTATTCAGTGCCTGCAGGAACTGGACGATGGCGTGAGGCGGCTTATCGTGGGCAACTTCGTTGTAGCCTTCACGTTGCAGGCGAGCGGAGGCGTCCAGTTCGGTCAAGCCGTCCTGGGTGGCACGTACGTTCGCCAGGGTGGCCGACAGGCCGTTGTGGGCTTCGCGGGCGGCACGCATCGACAGTTTGGTGTCGGCGTCGGTGCCATTCTTTTTGTGCAGAGGCGGGTTTTTTACGGCGCTCATTGTCTGTACTCCTGTCGCCAATTTTCGACAAAACATACCCGGTACTTACCTGAATACAGGCGAGCGAAAGCATGCCGAGTCGCTAACTTCGAGATCGGTTTAAATAAGGTGTTCACATAACTTCTACAGTGCCCGCTAACAGCGCGTTAGTTAACTAGCGCGCAGCGGGCTACTACTGGACGTGTTCATAAAGAACTCCAGAACATGGATCAGGAAGTTGCTGTTTCCAGCCGGGTCAGGCGGCGCGAGCGCTCACATAAAGACCGAGCATCAAGCTGGCCTGTGCCAGGCTGGAAACCTTGGGTCTCTGTGGGTCTTGAGGGTCGGCGTGATCCCAGTGCTGCACCAGTTGGCCGCTTTCCGGGCAGATACGCCAATGCGCCAGCGGGTAGGCCGGGCGCACTTGAGGGGAGGGTGCAGCAAAAGCAGAGCGGGTAGGCGAAAAACCTACGGGCTCACGGCACAGCTTGGCGCGCAGGGCGGCCGCTAGTGTGCGTACATCAGGCAAAACAAGGGCTTGGAAGGTCATAACACACCTCGGGACCGGACGAGCGACCGGCGAGGCAGTTACGGTGGAGCATCGAGCTCTAGCGCAGCTTACCGGACCGGGGTGGCGAGTCCTGTCATATTCTGGGTTTGGCGCCCGATGCCCGCGTAAGCGGTGCTCGGACAGCGACTAGATACTGTGTCCATTGGCTTCTTTTGTGAGGTTTAAAAAAGGCCCCAGTTGCGGGCACGGGCAATCTACTCACGACGCTGCAGGATGTCAACGCTTAGTGTATTAATTCATTACAAGTTCAGAGTTTGTTCAGACAGAAGGCCTGTTTCATTTCGTTAGCTACTTACACTTAGTCAGGGTTTCGAGTGTGAGGGTATTTATTCTCCGCTAAGGAGATGAGCGGGCTTGCCCGTATCCCCCCTGGGGGGATACGATCGGCGCATCGCCGAAGGAGCCTCTCAATGAGCGAACACGCCCACCAAACCCACGAAGCCATCGTTAAACGCCTCAAGCGTGCCGAAGGTCATTTGCGCAGCATCACCAGCATGATCGAGGCGCAGCGCCCGTGTGTGGATATCGCCCAGCAATTGCACGCGGTGGAGAAAGCCATCTGCCAGGCCAAGCGCACGCTGATCCAGGACCATATCGACCATTGCCTGGAAGGCAGCGTGACGCTGGATGGCCAGGCCTCGTTGGCCGAGCTCAAGCAACTGACCAAGTACCTGTAGGCCGCGAGGGGAGATTCCCATGTTCGATGTGCTCAGCAATAAGACGTACCGGCGCCTATTCTTCGCTCAGATTATTGCGCTGATCGGCACTGGCTTGACGACGGTGGCCCTGGGGCTGCTGGCATTCGACCTGTCGGGTGTTCAAGCCGGTACCGTGCTCGGCACGGCGTTGGCGATCAAGATGGCGGCCTATATCGGCGTTGCGCCGGTGGCGGCAGCCTTTGCCGAGCGGTTGCCGCGCCGGGCGATGCTGGTTAGCCTGGACCTGATCCGCGCCCTGGTCGCCTTGGCGTTGCCGTTTGTCACGGAGATCTGGCAGGTCTATCTCCTGATTTTTGTGCTGCAGTCTGCCTCGGCGGCATTTACGCCGACCTTTCAAGCGACCATTCCCGAGATCCTCCCCGATGAAGCGCAGTACACCAAGGCCCTGTCCCTCGCGCGCCTGGCGTACGACATGGAAAGCGTGATCAGCCCGATACTTGCGGCGATGTTGCTGAGCATCATCAGTTTCCACAGCTTGTTTGCCGGGACGTCAGTGGGCTTTTTTATCTCGGCGCTGCTGGTGTCTTCGGTGCTGCTGCCGCAGGCCAGAGCGGCGGTGCGGCGGGGTATCTATGACCGCACCACCCGTGGTCTGCGGATTTTCCTGGCGACCCCGCGTCTGCGCGGTTTGCTCGCGCTCAACCTGGCGGTGGCGGCCGCGAGTGCGATGGTCATCGTCAACAGTGTGGTGCTGGTACAGTCGGGATTTGCCTTGCCGCAACGCTTCACGGCGTTTGCACTGGCAGCGTTCGGGGCCGGTTCGATGATGGCTGCATGGGCGTTGCCGAGGGTGCTGGCGCGCCTCAGTGATCGCACCGTGATGATTTCAGGCGCCGGCTTGCTGATCATGGGGCTCAGCGTGGGTGTCTACCTGTCGGATTACCGACAAATGCTGCTGTTGTGGTGGATGCTGGGCCTGGGTTATTCCCTGGTGCAGACCCCTGGCGGGCGCCTGTTGCGTCGCTCCGCTCATGCCGAAGACCGGCCTGCGTTGTTTGCTGCGCAATTCGCGTTGTCGCATATCTGCTGGCTGCTGACTTACCCCTTGGCCGGCTGGCTCAGTGCCAACTTCGGAATGTCGCAGACATTTGCCAGCCTGGCGTTTGTGGCTACCTTGGCACTGATCGCCTGCGCCAGCCTCTGGCGGCCAGAACATGAGCAACCTGCGGTGGTGCATGAACACCCTGATCTGCCCGGGGGGCATCCGCACTTGGCACGCAATAAAGCGGGAATGCACGGGCATGCCTACGTCATCGATGACCTGCACCGCCGCTGGCCAGCTTGATCAAATGCCTTGCGCGGCCAATATCGCCAGATAGATCAGCACCAGCCCACAGGCGGCATAACTGATGCGCTGCCAGGTGGGCGAGGCATTCTGGCGCAACAAGTTGACCAGCCCCGCGAGCAGAAAGCACGACAGCACCGACGCCAGCATGAAGCCGGCAAAGAACATCAGCGTCTGCCCGTGGCTGGGCGTGGTGCCGACGATGCCTGACAGCGCGCTGCCCAACGCGCCCCAGTAAACAATGTTTTTCGGGTTGGCCAGGGAGATCGCCGCCCCGGTGGCCAGTGCGTTTTGCCGAGTGCTGGCGGGTGCATCGTCTGACTCAGGTAGCTTCCAGGCGTCGATCAGGCTGCGAATGCCGAGCCAAGCCAGGTACAACGCACACACCACCGTCAACGGCACGCGCACGGCGTCATGCTGGATCAGCAAAGCGATGCCGGTCAGGCCGATTATCGCCCACACTGCATCGCCCACCAGTGAACCGAACTGCACCAGCAAGGCCGGTGTGAAGCCGTGCAGCAAGCCACGGCGCAAAGTCTCTGCCAACACCGCGCCGGGTGAGAGGCAGAACACGAAACCGAATACCAGTGCGTAGAAAAAGATCGTCAGCATGCCCACATTCCTTCAAGAGATGGCAGGCAGTGTGAGGATGAGCCGAGGTGGTGTCTTGGACCAGATTGCGCTGTTCAGCGTTTAACCGCGCTTTGATAGAGACCCGGGGTGATGCCGTAAGCGGAGCGAAAGTGCCGATTGAGGTGGCTTTGATCGGCAAAGCCCAGGTGATGGGCGACGTCGGAAGCGGCCATGCCGTTGCGCAATAGGCCTTTGGCGCGGCGCGTACGCAACTGCATGGCCCACTCACGGGGCGTCAGCCCGGTTTCTTTCTGGAAGGCGCGCAGCAGGTGGAATTTGGAGAGACCCACCTCAGCGCCAAGGTGGTCCAGCGTCAGGGGTTGATGCAGTTGCTCGGCAAGCAGTTCCTGGGCGCGACTGATCAGAGGCTTGCCGGTGCCGGTGCTGCCTGGCAGACGCACACCGCTGATCTCCACGACTTCCCCCAACAGCAGCACCAACGCCTCTTCATTCAGTTCGCGAACCAGCATGTCGTTACTCAACGCGCACTTGATGGCCGTCGCCAGTCGCAGCGCAAGGTCGGGTTGGAAGCACAGTGATCGATCAAACTCCAGATGCGCCAGCCCAAGGTCCGTCGCCAATTGATCCGCGGTGGCGTACAGGCTCACAAAGTGCCAGGGCACACCGTCTGCCGCGCCGCCACCCTGAATCTGGCCGGGGTTGTACAAGGTGATGGAGCCGGGTCCGGCGTGGAACTCCCGACGGTCGAGCCAGACTTTTTCTTCGCCCAGCAGGTTCACGCCGATCACGCATTCATCATGACTATGGCGGGCAAAGGTCAGGCCGGTGCAGGCGGTGCTGCTGATTTCATAGCGGCCCAGCCAGGCGTGTCGCACGGCGCTCATTGATTCAACTCAGTCAGGAGACAGGCACGAGCATACGCTGGCAAGCGGGCTCAGATCGACCGTTGATTGACGCGGTGCGAGAGTTCGTCGGCGCTTTCCTTGCGCTCCGAATAGCGGTCCACCAGGTCCGGGCGCTCGCGCAGCAGCAGGGTGAACTTCACCAGTTCCTCCATTACATCGACCACGCGGTCGTACAGGGCGGAGGGCTTCATGCGGTCCTGATCGTCGAACTCCATGAACGCCTTGGGCACCGAGGATTGATTGGGGATGGTGAACATGCGCATCCAGCGCCCCAGCACGCGCAACTGGTTAACCGTATTGAAGGACTGCGAGCCGCCGGACACCTGCATCACCGCCAAAGTTTTACCTTGGGTCGGGCGCACGGCGCCAAGGGTCAGCGGCACCCAGTCGAGCTGCGCCTTGAACACCGCTGACATCGAACCGTGGCGCTCGGGCGAGCACCACACCTGGCCTTCGGACCACTGCATCAGTTCCAGCAGCTCTTGGACTTTGGGGTGGTCACGCGGCGCATCGTCGGGCAGTGGCAAACCGCTGGGGTTGAAGATGCGCGTTTGCGCACCGAAGTGCTGCAACAAGCGTGCGGCTTCTTCTACCAGTAGCCGGCTGAAGGAGCGTTCGCGGGTCGAGCCGTAGAGCAGCAGGATGCGCGGTGGTTGGGCTGAGCCGTCCGATTTTGACGGGAACAGGGTCAGGTCCAGGTTGGGCAGGGTGGTCATAGGGCCTCCGATTACAGCTCGGCAATTCGAGCGAGTTCTGCCTGGAGTTCAGTTGGGCTGAGCTCGGCAAACGGCAGGATGAAAAACGCCCGGCAGCGAGTGGCAATGGTCTTCAGCGTGGCGTCGAATGCCGCCTGCACGCGTGCATCGTCACCCTGCACATCCGAAGGGTCTTCCAACCCCCAGTGCGCCTTTACCGCTGGCCCGAAATACACCGGGCAAGCTTCGCCGGCCGCCTTGTCGCACACGGTAATCACCACGTCCGGCGGGCTGCCTTCGAACACGTCGTTGCCTTTGCTGTACAGGCCTTCGGTGCGGATGCCGGCGGCCTGCAAGGTGCTCAGGCTGCGCGGCAGGACCAAGCCCTTGGGAAAGCTGCCGGAGCTGATCGCCTCGAAACCTTCTGGCGCCAAGTGGTTGAACATCGCTTCGGACAGGATGCTGCGGCAGCTGTTGGCGGTACACATGAACAGGACTTTCATGGAGCGATCTCCTTTTAGAAACTCAGTCGCAAGGCGAGGGCGGCGAGGGTGATCAACAGCACCGGCAAGGTCAGCACAATGCCGACCTTGAAGTAGTAGCCCCAGGTGATGGTGATGCCCTTGCGTGCCAGGATATGCAGCCACAGCAAGGTGGCGAGGCTGCCGATGGGGGTGATTTTCGGGCCCAGGTCACTGCCGATCACGTTGGCGTAGATCATCGCGTCCTTGACCACGCCCACGGCATGGCTGGACTCGATGGACAGCGCGCCGATCAACACCGTCGGCAGGTTGTTCATCGCCGAGGACAGCAACGCCGTCAGCACGCCCGTGCCCATGGCTGCGCCCCACACGCCGTAAGTGGCGAAGGTATCGAGCCAGGTCGCCAGGTAGGTGGTGAGGCCGGCGTTACGCAAGCCATAGACCACCAGGTACATACCGAGGGAAAAAACCACGATCTGCCACGGCGCTTCCTTCAGTACTTTGCGCGTGGAAATCTTGTGGCCCTTGGCGGCGATCACCAGCAGGAGCACGGCGCACACGGCGGAAATCGCGCTGATCGGAATGCCCAGCGGTTCCAGGGCAAAGCAGCCTACCAGCAGGATGCCCAGCACCCACCAACCGGCACGGAAGGTGGCGCGGTCGTGGATGGCGCTGGCGGGGTCCTCGAGGTCCGCGGGGTCGTAGGTCTGCGGGATGTCGCGGCGGAAGAACCACAGCAGCACCGCCAGCGTGGCCGCGACGCTGACAAAGTTCACCGGCACCATCACGGCGGCGTATTCGTTGAAGCCGATCTTGAAGTAGTCGGCCGAGACGATATTCACCAGGTTCGACACCACCAGCGGCAGGCTCGCCGTATCAGCGATAAAGCCCGCTCCCATGACGAACGCCAAGGTGGCCGCTGGAGAAAAGCGCAGCGCCAGCAGCATCGACATCACGATCGGCGTCAGGATCAGTGCCGCGCCGTCGTTGGCGAACAGCGCCGAGACCAAGGCGCCGAGCAACACCATATAGGCAAACAAACGTCGGCCGCGTCCACGTCCCCAGCGTGCGACATGCAGCGCAGTCCAGGCAAAGAAGCCGGCTTCGTCCAGTAACAGGCTGATGATGATCAGCGCGACAAAGGTCCCCGTGGCATTCCAGATGATGTGCCACACCACGGGAATGTCAGTCAGGCTGATCACGCCGCAGGCGAGGGCCAGGATCGCGCCCATCGTGGCGCTCCAGCCGACACCCAAACCTTTGGGCTGCCAGATGACCAGGACGATGGTGAAGATGAAAATGGCAATTGCGACAAGCATGAATAAAGGCTCCGATGGCTCAGCAGCAGGTGCTGGCCCGTTGTGGTCTGTCGCCCATTGCATCCAGACGCTGCGCGTCGTTATGCAACCATGGCTGGTTGGCTTGTAGGGTGGTATGCAGCACTTCGGTCACCCACTCGGGCAATGCCGGGTTGATGCGGTAGTAGATCCATTGACCCTGACGACGATCCAGCAGCAACCCGCAACTGCGCAGTTGCGCCAGGTGGCGGGAGATCTTGGGCTGGCTGTCATCCAAGGCATGGATCAGTTCGCACACGCAAAGTTCGCCTTCACGCAGGATCAGTAACGTCAGGCGTGCGCGGGTGGCATCGGCCAGGCATTTGAAGAGGGTGGGTGGGGTGATGAGGTCCGACATGGCCAAGGCCTGTGTATATATGGTTATTCGAATATACGGATTTCCATATGTATCAGTCAAACCCCGTTTCAATTGATATGGATCAAATGCCGTGGAATCCGCCACAAGTGTTTGAAATTAAAATGAAACACGAATGTCCTAAAGTGCCTGCCCATTGCTGATGAAGGAAGAACCCGCGTGACCCGTGCCACTCGCAACCTGCGCAAGACCCTGGATTCCGTCGCGGAAAATAACGAAACCGCGGCGTTCGACCTGATGCGCGCCGTTGAAAAACTCGGTGATGAAGTGCTGCGCCAGCGCCTGCTCAATACCATTCACCGGCTCAATCAGGATGCCTATGAGTTGCGCGAAGCGCGTGATTCGGTGGAGCAGGTGTCGGTCCGGCTCGCCTGAGCAAGATCGTTCAAGACAAGCCCATTGTTGTGCTGGCATGCTTGTCGACTGTCTGTCGATGAGCCGTTTCCATGCCTACCGCCTTACCGCATTACGCCTTCGCTCGCGGCGCCATTGCCGTTATTCCCTTGTCCCTGGCCTGCGCGCCTTGGGGACTGCTGGCCGGTTCCATGGCCATCGATGCGCAGTTCAGCCCGTTGGAAGCCCAGGGGTTGTCCGCCATCGTGTTTGCCGGTGCGGCGCAACTGGTCGCCATCGGCATGGTCAAGAGTGGCGCCAGTCTGATTTCAATCGTGTTGACCACCTTGCTGCTGACCTCCCAGCATTTGCTCTACGGCATGCACCTGCGTCCGATTTTGTCGCCGCTCAAGACCCGCTGGCGCATGAGCCTGGGCTTTCTGCTCACCGATGAATTCTTCGCACTGGTCAGCCACTACGACCGTGAGACCTTCAACCGCTGGTATGCGCTGGGTGTGGGGCTGACGTTCTATATCGCCTGGAACCTGTTCACTCTGGCCGGTATCGTGCTCGGCAAGAGCATCCCCGGTCTTGACCAACTGGGCCTGGAGTTTTCCATCGCCGCCACCTTTATCGCGCTGATCACGCCGGTGGTGCGTGACGTCCCCACTGTGGTCTGCGTGGCGGTGTCACTGGTGTTTTCGGTGTGGCTGAGTTTCCTGCATTGGGAATCGGCGGTGGTGGTGTCCGGCGTGCTGGGCATGAGCGCGGGTTATGCCTGCAAGCGACTGGGAGTAGGGCAGCAATGATCTACATCATGATCGTGGCGATGGGCCTGGTGGTCTTTTTCAACCGTTACCTGTTTATCGAGCCGCGCCTGCCAGTGCGCCTCAACCGAGGGGCGCGGGAATTTCTCGGGTTTGCAGTGCCGGGCATGCTCACGGCAATTTGCGGGCCGATCATTTTCCTGGCGGATCATCATCTGAACCTGAGCCCGGCCAACCCTTACCTGTTGGCGGGTATCAGCGCGGTGGGGCTGATGTACTGGACGCGCAATGTGCTGGTCACCGTGTTGTTGAGCATGGCGTTGTTCTACCTGTTCCGCTGGTTGCTCTAAAACCCAGGCGAAAAAAAGCCCGCGGGAGGGCGGGCCGAAGGCAGACTTCTAAAAATGAGCGTGGCCAATATAGGCCGCGCCTTCTCCCTTTACAGTGAAACAAAGTTCATGCAGCCGTCAGTCCGGTACGCGGCAATGTTACAGTCGCGTTTTTTTCCAACGGAGCAATGGCATGCACAAGGTGGTAATTGGCGCACTGGTACTGGCGGCCCTGGCCGGTTGCGCGGGTTCGAAGATGAAAGAAGCGCGCGCAGGAACGCCCTACAAGACCCTGGCGTCGGACAAGGCCACCCTGGTCGTTGCCGAATGCGTGCAGTTCGGCTGGCAGGACGAAAGTGTGTTCGGCGTTGATGCCGGCGGCTTCAAGGAACCGATCGAGGCGGGCGGTTACACCGTGTACACCACCGCTGGCGATTACTTTGTTGATGTGCAAAGCGCGGGTGCCGGTTCTTCCATCAAGTACTACGCCGCAGAAGACAACATGCCCGCCAAGCGTCGTTTGGCCGCACTCGCGACCTGCCTGTAATCCATTGCCTTAGACGATTTAGGAAATGCCTAGCACGACAGCCGCCGGGCATTAGCTTATGATTCACCCGCTCGCCCGACATGATGGCTCTTTACCAGTACACGGACGTCGAGGCCTAAACGTCGGGCGAGCATCCCTTCCTTTCGTCAACGCGGCATGTAGCCCAAGTGCCAGCGACGGGGAATCTTCAGTGACACCAACCCCAGCAACCCCGCCAACACGCCGCTGACCATCAGCGCTTTCAAGCCCATCTGCTGTTCCAGCAGTGCGCCAATCACCGCCCCCACGAACATGCCTGCCCATGGGATCAACTGTACGCGCCAGCCACTGCGTCGCTCTCCGAGCAACCAGCGCCCCAGCCCACGACCAAAACGCGAAAGCGCCCCGGTGACATAAGTCAGCCCCACCGGCAAACCGTTGACCTCTTCCACAGCGGCATTAAGCATGCCCATCGCGATGATCGCCGCCAGCAGCGCGGGCAGCGCGTCCGCATAAGGCAGCCATGCCGCGCCGCACAACAACGCCGCAATACACAGCAGCAACGGCAAGGCGTGGCGACGGCTCATTCGACTGACCACCACCCCCAACGCGTTGCCGACCACAAATGTCGCGACCAGCAACAACAGCCGTCCGGTCAGCCCAAGATCCCCCGCGCTGATCGCCACCGCCAGACGCGTGGTGTTGCCGCTCATGAACGAAACGAAATCGCCGCTCGCCATGAAGCCGATGGCGTCGGTCATGCCCGCCAGTACCGACAGGCTGGCCACTAGCATCAGCCCGACTCGGCCACGCCAGCGTTGCCGGTGAGCGAGTGCAGCATTGGCGTAAGGCTTGCGGGGCGAAGGCAGCATAGGGCCGGGTTCCTCGGTGAGATTATCCGGCCACTACCGTAGGACGCTTTCAGCGCGCGTGCAATGACCTCAGACAGCTTCCAACGACCAACCTGTGTGGTGCCAATCCAGGAAATGGGTGGGCTTGATCGATAGAATGAACGCCGCGTCATGGGAGACCACCAGCATTGCCCCGTTGAAACCTTGCAGCGCCTGCTCGAAAGCCATCACCGACTCCAGGTCCAAGTGGTTGGTCGGTTCGTCCAGTAACAGCAGTTGCGCCGGCACTTCGCGCCACAAGGCAATTGCCATCGCGGCCTTCAAGCGTTCGCCACCGCTGAGTTGCCCGGTGGGTTGGGTGACGCGCAAGGCATCCAGTTGCAGCAAAGCCAGGCGTGTACGCAATTCGGCTTCGGCCAGGGGGGTGTCGAGCAGGTTGAGTTGTTCGACGATGGAGCGCTGATCGTCCAGCAGCGCAAGGTGCTGATCAATGTAGGCGCAGGGCAGATGCACCTTGCATTTACCCGCGACGACCTGCCATTTACCGGCCAGTACCTTCAGCAACGTGGACTTGCCGCAGCCGTTCGGCCCACGTACGGCAACGCGCACCGGACCTGCGAGATGCACATTCAGACAGGTCGACGGCAGCCACGGCAACTGTGCGTCCACCAACGACAACACCTGCCTCCCGTTGGGCACCGCTGATGCGGGCAATGCCAACAGCGTCGGCGTTTCTTCTTCGACCCGTTCATAAGCCTGGCGCACCTGGGTATCCAGTTCGTGTTTATGTTGCCAATGCGCGCTGCGCACGGTGCTGACGATTTCCGTGGCGGCGCCTTTCCAGCGCGCCTTGGTGAAACGGTCGACGTTGGCGGTTTCCGCATGCTTGCGTGAGCGCGCGGCGTTGCGTTGCAGGCTGTCGTGTTCCTTTTGCAGGCGCCGCCGTTCGCGGCTGCGCTCCAGGCGTGCATGGTCCTGCGCGGCGATGGCGGCCTGTTGTTCGGCATCACGCTGCAGGCGATAGGCCTCGTAGTTGCCGCCATAGACGTTTACGCCCAGGGGCGACAGTTCAATGATGCGCGCCATGGCGTTGAGCAATTGCCGATCATGGCTGACCACCACCAGGCCACCACGCCAAGCGCTGAGCATACGAAGCAGCCAGGCGCGGCCTTCGCTGTCGAGGTGGTTGGTAGGTTCATCGAGCACCAGCAGCGGCGGCGCGGCCAGCAGCGCGCCGATGATAGCGACCCTGGCCAACTGGCCGCCGCTGAGTTGGTCGGCCGGGGTATCAGAAGCCAGCTGCCACAGCCCCGCGCCGTCCAAGGCACTGCGCAAGCGTTCGGCCAGGTCCCAGCGGTCGTCGATCAATTCCAGGTCTTCGACCTGTGCGGCGCCTCGGGTCATGCGTTCAAGGGCTGCCAATATCTCTGCGGTGCCGGTGAGATCGGCGACCGTTTCCCCTGGCGCAACCGCGATGCTCTGCGCAACGTAGATCACTCGGCCTGGGCCATTCAGCGAGCCAGAGGAGGGCGCCAGCAGCCCAGCGATCAAGCGGGCGAGAATGCTTTTACCTCGACCATTGCGCCCCACAATGCCGGTAGGTGTGTGATCGATGGACAGGGTCAAGTCATCCAGCAGGGTTTCGCCATTGGCGAACTGGAAGCTCAGGTGTTGCAGGGAAACAAGGACGGGCAGCCGGTTGACGTCAGTCATCAGCACCTCCAAAAAAATGTCGGACAGGCCAACAAGCGCGCCAGGCGGCTCGTTGCAGATACATTTTGGAAGGCTTAGTGGTTCACGTCGGCGGTCGCCCTGTGGATCAGAAGGGAGGCAAAGCCTAACCCGTCTTGGCTTTTTTCGGCAAGTCCGCCGCCAATTGCTCAAGAAACATCGCCAAGGCCACTTCTTCGGCCTTGAGCCCTTTGCGCAGGCGCGGCTTGGGCAACTTGGAGAGTTCGCCGAGGCTGAAATGCTCCAGCACGGCAGGGTGGATGTAACACTTGCGGCACACCGCCGGGGTGTTACCCAACTGCTTGGCGACATCCTTGACCATCGATACAACATGCCTTTTGGCATCGGATTCGGGCTGCCACTCCAGTTCCCGCAACACGGCCAACGCCATGGCGGTGCCGGCCCAGGTGCGGTAATCCTTGGCGGTGAAGTCGGCACCGGTGAGTTTGTGCAGGTAATCATTCACGTCTTGGGAGCTGACGGTGTGCCGCTCACCATCCTTATCCAGGTACTGGAACAGGTTCTGGCCCGGCAATTCCAGGCAGCGTTTGACCACTGTCGCCAGTCGCCGGTCCTTAACGCTGATTTGGTGCTCGACGCCGCTCTTGCCGCGAAACTGGAACTTGATTTCGCTGCCTTTTACATCCACATGACGGGTGCGCAGGGTGGTCAGCCCATAGGACTTGTTGTCGCGGGCATACTGGGTATTACCGACGCGGATCAGCGTAGCGTCCAGCAGCGTCACCACGGTGGCCAGCACCTTTTCGCGGGTAAATCCGGGCTCGGCTATTTGCGCTTCGAGCTGTTTGCGCAATTTCGGCAGTGCACTGCCGAATTCCTGCAGCCGCGAATACTTGTCCGTGTCCCGTACTTCGCGCCAACGCGCGTGATAGCGATACTGTTTGCGCCCGCGTGCATCGCGGCCGGTAGCTTGCAGATGGCCGCGCGGGTCGGCGCAGATCCACACATCGGTGTAGGCCGGCGGGACGGCAAGGGCGTTGAGGCGCTTGATCTCGTCGGCATCCGTGATGCGTTCGCCCTTGGGGTCGAAATACTGGAACTTGCCGCGCAGCGTCTTGCGGCGGATGCCGGGCTGGGTGTCGTCAACGTAATGCAGGTCGCGGGGCAGCGCAGAGTCGGACATGGGGCGGGTTCCTTGGCAACAAATCAGGCCGGTATGTCTGATGGACCGCAGCGGTGTGCGGTCGTGCCAAAAGGTTGCTTACGCCAACACCGCGACGGCCTTGATCTGTGCCCAGAGTCTCTGGCCGGGGTGGAGTTGCAGTTGGTCGCGGGAGAAACGCGTGATGCGCGCCAGCAACGGCGTGCCACCCGCGTCCAGGCGCACCAGCACATGCGCGCTGTTGTCTGCCGAAATCTCTTGCGTGACCATAACCGGCAGGCGGTTGAGGATGCTGCTGTGTTCCTCCGCTTGCAGGCTGAGGCTCACATCCCGCGCCTGCACCTTGATACGCAACGCTTTGCCCACCGCCAACGGCGCATGGGCTACACGCATGTGCAAGGCGCTGGCGGGCAGTTGCAGGGTGAGCAACTGATAGTGATCGTCATAGGCACTGACCGCGCCGTTGATCACCACGCCGGCATCGTCACCCAGCGCCAGGGGCAGGTCGAGCCGCGCCAGGGTTTCGCCGATGGGGCCGCTGGCCAGCGCCTTGCCGTCGCTGAGCAAGACGATGTGGTCGGCCAGGCGCGCCACTTCATCCTGGGCATGGCTGACATACAGCACCGGGATATCCAGTTCATCGTGCAGGCGTTCGAGGTACGGCAGGATCTCGCTTTTGCGCTGGCTATCGAGGGCGGCCAGGGGTTCATCCATCAACAACAGACGGGGGCTGGTGAGCAAGGCGCGGGCGATGCCGATGCGCTGGCGCTCACCGCCGGAAAGGTGCTGGGGATGGCGGTCGAGCAGGTGGCCGATGCCTAGCAATTCGGTGGCATGGGCCATATCCACACGGCGTTGCTCACGGGGAATGCGCTTGAGGCCGAACTCCAGGTTGGCCCGCACCGACAGATGCGGGAACAGGCTGGCCTCCTGAAACACGTAGCCCAGGCCGCGTTTATGGGGCGGTACGAACAATCCGTTGCGGCTGTCTTGCCAGACTTCATCATTGATCTGGACAAAGCCGTCTTCGGCGCGCTCCAGCCCGGCGATACAGCGCAGGCAGGTGGTCTTGCCGGAACCGGAATGCCCGTACAGCGCCGTCACACCGCGACCGGGCAAGTGCAGGTCGACCTCCAGGGCAAAACCCGAATACTTGAGTTGCAGACGTATATCAATCATCGACATCAACTCCAGCCCATCTTGGTTTTACGGCTGGAATACAGCGCCAGCAACACCAGGAACGCGAACACCACCATGGAGCCGGCCAGCCAATGGGCCTGGGCATACTCCATGGCTTCCACATGGTCGTAGATCTGCACGGACACCACCCGGGTCTTGTCCGGGATATTGCCGCCAATCATCAGCACCACGCCGAACTCACCGACGGTATGCGCAAAACCCAGGATGGAGGCGGTGATAAACCCTGGCCGCGCCAGGGGCAAAATGACGGTGAAGAACGTGTCCCAAGGATTGGCACGCAAGGTTGCGGCCACTTCCAGCGGGCGTGTGCCGATGGCGGAGAAGGCGTTTTGCAACGGCTGCACCACAAACGGCATCGAATAGATCACCGAGCCAATGACCAACCCGGCGAAGCTGAAGGTGAGGGTGCCCAGGCCCAGCCATTGGGTGAACTGCCCGAAGTAGCCATTGGGCCCCATGGTCAACAGCAGGTAAAAACCGATCACCGTCGGTGGCAGCACCAACGGCAGAGCGACGATGGCGCCAATGGGGCCGCGCCACCAGGAACGGGTGCGTGACAACCACAGGGCAATCGGAGTGCCGATGATCAGCAGGATCACGGTAGTCAGTGACGCCAGCTTGATGGTCAACCAGATGGCGGAAAAATCGGCACTCGATAACGGCATTTACTTAGCCAGCTCGTAACCATAGGACTTGATGACGGCAGCGGCTTTAGGCCCCTTGAGGTAGTCGACCAGCGCCTTGGCAGCGGCGCTGTCCTTGCCCTTGTTGAGGATCACCGCGTCCTGTTTGATCGGGTCATGCATGGCGGCGGGAACGATCCACGCCGAACCGCTGGTGACTTTGCCGTCTTTGTAGATCTGCGACAAGGCCACAAAGCCCAGCTCTGCGTTGCCGGTGGACACGAACTGGTAGGCCTGGGTGATGTTCTGGCCTTCGACGATCTTGTCTTTGACCTTCTCGGTCAGACCTTCCTTGGCCAGCACTTGGGTGGCGGCGAGGCCGTAAGGTGCAGCTTTCGGGTTGGCGATCGACAGGTGCTTGAATTCGTTTTTCTTCAACACTTCACCTCTGGCGTCGACGTAACCTTCCTTGGCGGACCACAACGCCAGGGTGCCAACAGCGTAGGTGAAGCGCGAGCCTTTGACGGTGTCGCCTTCGGTTTCGAGCTTTTGCGGGGTAGTGTCGTCGGCGCTCAGGAAGACTTCGAACGGCGCGCCATTCTTGATCTGGGTGTAGAACTGGCCGGTGGCACCGTAGGCTGCGACCAGTTTGTGGCCGGTATCTTTTTCGAAGTCGGCGGCAATCGCCTGGATCGGTGCGGTGAAGTTGGCGGCGACGGCCACCTGGACTTCATCGGCATGGGCCGAACCGAAGGCGAGGGCAGCGACCAGGATGGCCAGGCGTGAGGCGTGAATCTTCATGAAGCAGCTCCTCTGAGTGTGTACGGCTTGTTATAGGTAGAAGGCTTAACCGCTATGTATGGGAATATATAGCGGTTGGCCATTGCCGGTACAGTGCAAAGTTGCCACAGGTTCTACGGGTTGAGTTTGGCCAAGGCCTGCTCCGCCAGTTCGCGCGTCAGGTCATAGGTGGTGGTGTCTTTGCCCAGGCGCAGCGCCTGGCCGGACCACAAATTGCTGAAACCTGCTTCATCCTTGGCCTTGAGCGGGATCAATGCGCCGCCGGAGGTCGGGAATGCCGGGGCGGCTGGGTTGATTGCACCCAACTCCCGCATGACCCGGTTGACGATGCCCCGTGCCGGACGACCGGTAAACAGGTTGGTCAGCGCGGTTTCGCTGGCCTGGGCATGGCGCAATGCGTGGTGGTGCGAAGGCGTGACATTGGCTTCAGGCGTAAACAGGTAAGCCGTGCCCATCTGTACCGCCGAGGCGCCCAGGGCAAAGGCCGCGACTATCCCGCGTGCATCCCCGATCCCGCCGGCGGCAATCACCGGCACGCTGACGGCGTCGACCACTTGCGGCAGCAGGGCGAACAGGCCGATCTGGGTATTGAGGTCATCGCTGAGAAACAAGCCACGATGCCCGCCCGCTTCACTGCCCATGGCGATGATCGCGTCGCAGCCGTGCTGCTCCAGCCAGATTGCTTCTTCCACGGTGGTGGCCGAGGACAGCACTTTCGCACCCGTGGCTTTTACCCGATCCAACAGGGCTTTTTCTGGCAGGCCGAAGTGAAAACTGACGACTTCGGGACGGAATTCCTCGATGACTTGGCAAGCCGCTTCATTAAACGGTTCGCGGTTGGACACGGGCGTCGGCGCCTCAAAATCGGCACCCAATTCACGGTAGTAGGGTTCCAGCAAGTCCTTCCAGCGCCGATCACGCGCTGCGTCGGGGGCTGGCGGCTGGTGGCAGAAGAAATTGACGTTGATCGGGCGTGGGCTGGCCTCACGGATAGCGGCCAGCGCTTCGCGCAGTTGCGCGAGACTCAGTGCGGCCGCCGGCAATGAGCCCAGCGCGCCAGCTCTATTGGCCTCGATGACCATGGCCGTGGTGGTGCCCACGGCCATGGGCGCCTGGATGATGGGCAGTTCGATCCCCAGCAGATCGATAATGCGGGTGTCTGGCCAGGTGCTCATGGGATGTCTCTCCAGCGTTAGTGAGGCTTTGCCCTGTTTTAGCAGGGCCCATGACACCCGGCCACTCTGTTTTATTCACTGGACGAGCGGCACGTTTCGTGATGTGCCATTAGTTGAAGGCGTCTCCCAGCACCGCGTGAATCCGCTCGGCGATATGGGCCGCATGGGTTTCCAGGGCGAAGTGGCCGGTGTCGAGCAGTTCCACCACCGCGTTTGGGTTGTCGGCTTGATAGGCGTGTGCACCTGGCGGGATGAAGAACGGATCGTTCTGGCCCCAGATCACCAGTGTTGGCACTTGCTTGGCCTTGAAGAAGGCCTGGAACGCCGGGTACAGCGTCAGGTTGTTGCGGTAGTCGAGGAACAGGTCCAACTGGATCTCGTCATTGCCGGGTCGCTGCATGAGCAGTACGTCGAGCATGTAGGACTCCGGTGCCACCAACTCGGGCTGATTCACGCCGTGCAGGTACTGGTAGCGCGTGCCTTCCAGGCTGATTACCGCATTGCGGATCACCTCGCGGTTGGCCTGGCTTGGTTCGGCCCAGTAGGCGCGAATCGGTGCCCAGGCGTCCCCCAGACCTTCCAGGTAGGCGTTACCGTTTTGCGAGATCAGCGCGCTGACCCGTTCCGGGTGCGCCACTGCCAGGCGTAGACCTACTGGTGCGCCATAGTCGAAGACGTACAGCGCGTAACGCGTCAATTCCAGCGCATCGACAAAATGTCCGACGGTGATCGCCAGGTTATCGAAGCTGTAGTGGTAGTCGCGCTCGGCAGGCACCTCGGTAAAACCGAAACCCGGCAAATCCGGTGCGATCACCCGAAAGCGCGTAGCGAGCAACGGGATCAGGTCGCGGTACATATGCGACGAACTGGGGAAACCGTGCAGCAGCAACATGACCGGCGCCGAGGGGTCACCGGCTTCGCGGTAGAACATGCGTACGCCGTCGGCATCGACATGGCGGTAGTGAACGACGGAGCTTGGAAGGGTCATGATGAGGGTACATTTGTAACTTGATTGGATTGATATACTGGTTACCGCCTTCAAAGGCTGTGCCGAAAAAAGTAACCTGTCAAACTATTTATAACGGTTTCATATTAATTTTGTGTAACTATCCAAGTGGCTAGATAGCGGTTACTATGTCGACGCCCTGACGAGGAATGACCATGACTATCCCAGCCTCCCTTGAACCTTATGTACTCGCCGACGACCCGGTGCTGGACATGCTCAACACGCGCGCCAATGTCGACGCCCAACCGCATGACTTCTGGCAGTCCGATGCCGACGTCGAACGTTGGCTGGTGCGCCTGGGGTGGGTTGAGGAGGGGCAGGTGCCTGTGTTTGAAGCGGGCGCATTGCTCCGGGTGGGCCGGGAGTTGCGCGAGGTGATCCGTGTATTGCTGGAAGCGCGCAAGGAAGGAGCGCAAGGCGATCCAGCCGCACTGAATGGCTTTTTGCGCAAGGCCGTCAGCCATCCGCAGTTGGCTTGGCCGGCGTCGGGGGAACTACGCGTTGAGCGTCAGCGCAAGCTGCAAACCCCGGAGCAATTTTTCTCGATGATTGCTGAAGCCGCAGCGCGGTTGTTGGTGGACGGGGATTTCAACCTGATCCGCACCTGCGAACATCCGGAATGCGTGTTGTGGTTCTACGATCGCACCAAGGCCCATAAGCGCCGTTGGTGCAGCATGGCGCTGTGTGGCAACCGGCATAAAGTCGCCGAGTTTCGCAAGCGCAAGCTGGGTTAACCCTTGCGCTCACGCTCCAGCAACTGCTGCTTACGTTCCACGCCCCAACGATAGCCCGACAGGTCGCCGTTGCTGCGCACCACACGATGGCAGGGAATGGCGACCGCGAGGCTGTTCGCGCCACACGCTTGAGCCACCGCGCGGAACGATTTCGGCGCGCCAATGCGCTCTGCGATCTGCGCGTAACTGGCCGTGCTCCCCGCTGGAATTTCGCGCAAGGCTTGCCACACCCGCTCCTGAAATGCCGTGCCGCGCAGATCCAGGGGCAGGTCCAGGCCGAGCGCAGGTGCTTCGATAAACCCCACGACCTGTGCCACCAACTGCTCGAAGCGCTGGTCGGCGCCTACCAGTTCGGCCTTGGGAAACTGATCCTGCAGATCGCGCACCAATTGGCCGGGATCCTCCCCCAGCAGAATCGCGCAGACGCCACGGGCGCTCTGCGCCACCAGGATCGCCCCCAGTGAACACTGCCCGACAGCGAACAAGATCGCCGTGTTAGTGCCGCCAGCTTTGTAGTCGCTGGGTTTCATGCCGAGAAGCTGGTCAGCCGATTCATAAAAGCGGCTATTGGAGTTGAAGCCGGCGTCATACAACGCGTTCGTCACCGAGTGCGAGCTTTTGAGCCCATCGCGCACCTTGCGCGAACGGTGCGCGGTGGCATAGCCCTTAGGCGTCAGGCCGGTGACGGTTTTGAACACGCGGTGAAAGTGGAAAGGGCTCAGGTTGGCCTGGGCGGCCAGCGCATTCAGGCTGGGCGACGTCTCGGCTTGTTCGATATGTCGGCAAGCTTGCGCCACCAATTGCGCGTGGTGCGCAACCAGCAGAGTCTGGTCTCCCGCTGCACGTTTGCTGGCGCGATAACCGGCGGCTTCGGCCTGCACCGGGGTGTCGAAGAACTCGATGTTTTCCGGGCGCGGTAAACGTGAGGCGCTGCTGGGGCGACAGTACACGCCAGTGGTCTTCACGCCGTAGACGAACAGCGCATCAGCCTTGGGGTCGCGGGCGAGGATCGCCGCCCAGCGTGGGTCCTGTTCGGTTGTCATGCTTGGCACTCCTGACGGATTCCGTTCAGATTAATCGCGCCGCGCCTACCTGGCACTCTGAAGCTTGCGGTCAAATCAACCGGCAGTGCGAAACGTGAGGTTGATGCGTTGCGGCCCCATGACCGGATGCACACCGTCCTTGATCGGCATCACTCCGTGGAAGCGCAGGCGATCCACGCCGCCCCAGACCACTACGTCGCCATGAAACAGTGAGACTTTCCGGGTTTTGTCACTGCGTTCGTGTCCACCAAACAGGAAAATCGCCGGCAGGCCAAGCGACACAGATACAACCGGTTCGCTATAGCGGCGTTCGTTTTTGTCCTGGTGCAGGGACATTTTGGCGCCGGGCACATAGCGGTTGATCAGGCAGGCATCAGGGGCAAAGTCGGGAAAACCCGCCTCTGCCGCCGCGTGCACCGCCAATTGACGCAAGACATCTGGCATCTTCGGCCACGGCTGCTGGCTGCGCGGGTCGAGTGGCGAGTAGCGGTAGCCGGACGTGTCAGTGGTCCAGCCCAGGTCTCCGCAACTGCTCAATGCCGCCGACATGGTAAAGCCGCCGGGTGTGACCATTTGTCGAAACGGTGATTGAGCCAGCACCCGCCGCAGCTCCGGCAGGAGGCGCTCAATCCAGGGCAGGGCGTAGCCCTTTAATACGTAGGACTGTTCGCCAATTTGCTCACGCCCTGCGGGTTGTTGCAGGGCGTCGTCGGCGAACAGGTCAGCGGTGGGGCCGGGCATCGGCTTACAGCGCCTTGCTCACATTGATGTCGGTGATTTCATCACTGGCATCGTGAATTTTCGCCAGGGCTTGCTTGGCTTCTTCCACGCTATTGGTCTGCAGCTGGGCGAACTCAAAGCGGCGTTCGCCGTTGAGCTTGTACTTGATCACGTATTTGGTAGTGGTGTTCACGACTATTTCCTGTGAAGTGTGCGGATCAGCTCAGCTTGGAGCTGGTACGACGCACAATGCGGATCTTGTGGGACAACGCGGGTTTGCGGGTGACGCTGATTGCGCGACGCGTGACTACGTCCAGCGTGATGTTCCAGAACCCGGTGCTCGGCGCAGTGATTTTGGCGGGGAACTTGTCGAAGGCGCCGCCGTGATAGGTGTGACGGCCGCCATTCTTGAAGCTGCGAAAATTCGCATCGCTCATCAGACGGATATTACAAGTCTGAGAGCATTCGATGACGACAATGTCGCCCTCGTTGAGGTGCTCACGCTGGTGGATGAATTTCATGGGTGGAGACTCCAGAAGGGCTTTTTCTGAAAAATCAGAACGATACGTAGGTTAAGATGGAGTTTATCAGCCCCAGCGTGTTTATTATCGGCCCGTCTTCAACGACGTCGACAATTTAAAACAGTTATTTACCGAGTTATCAGGGATAAATCCTACTTGGGCGGGAGAAAATTACCATCTCCGCTGTCGTAGGGTCTTTATCGGAGGTTTTAGTATGAAATGGAGTGTGTTGGTTCTGGCCCTGGCGATTGGTGGGTGTGCTTCGGTTGCAGATATCAAGCAGACCCCTCCGACCTTGGCAGTGATTTCCGGTAAAAAACCGAAGGAATACGCTGCGTGTGTGGTACAGAAGCTGTCGGCGACTCGCCGGCCGCCGCAGATCGAACCGCATAAGGACGGCGGTGTGCAGGTGATTGTGCCGCAGAAATTCTCGGCCGATCCTTCGGCGATCTTCGAGATCGATGAGCGCTCCAGTGGCAGTAGCATCAAGCTTTACGAGAGCATGTCCAATGTGCCGATCCGTCCGGGTGACGTGAAGAAGGCCGGCGAGGACTGCATTTCCGGCTGATCTGGCCTGCTCAACCCAGCGACTTCCAATCCGATAAAAAAGCCTGGCCGCGTATGCGTAAAGCCAGGCTTTTTTTTGTGCTGCGTTTTTGGAGTTGTCGCGAGGGGGTCATTCCCCTACCATTTGTAGGCTTATGCCGTAAGAGTCTAAGCATATAACTATAAAATGGAGCCGTGATGATGTCTCTGGAACGAGTACTGATGGGCAGTGCGCTGATGTTGCTATTGGGCAATGCCCACGCGCTGGAGGGGAGGAAGATCTTTGCCGAGGGCGGTTCGCAGCCGGGTGCCATGCCGTGTGTAGCCTGTCATGGTGCCGATGGCGCGGGGATGGCCGCAGCAGGCTTTCCCCGGTTAGCGGGTTTGCCCGCGCCGTATGTGCGTAAACAACTGGAGGATTTCAAAGGTGGCAGCCGTTCAAATCCCGTGATGCAGCCGGTGGCGAACGCGCTCACGGACGCTGAAATCGAGGCGGTCAGTCAGGCGCTGGCGGCAATGCCGGGGCCTGTTCCACAGGCGGTCTATCGCGGCGATATGCCGCTCAATGCTGCACAAAAGCTCGCACAACAAGGCGCCTGGGAACGGCAGATTCCGGCCTGTGCCAGTTGTCATGGCCCAGCAGGGACGGGGCTCGGTGACGCATTCCCGCCCCTGGCCGGCCAACCCGCCGCTTACCTGGCAGCGCAATTGATGGCTTGGCAAAATGGCACCCGCCACAACGATCCGAATGACTTGATGGGGCACATCGCTAAGTCCCTCACGGCAGAAGAAGTGCAGGGTGTGGCCCAGTATTTCGCTTCGCTGAAACTGGAGGCCAAGCCATGAGTCCGTTGATATTAGCCTTGGGCCTATTGGCTGTTCCCTCGGCTAACGCCGCCACGATCGCCATGGAAGACCAATCACAGTTGCAACCCGCCAGCCACGCTGCGGTCAGCCAATTCCGGCCGCCTCAAGAGAGCGAACTGCCCGACAATGCTTACGGCAAGCTGGTGAGAGAGGGGTATGCGTTGTTCGTGGATACTCAGCGGCTGGCACCGAAATATGTCGGTAACGGACTCAACTGCAGCAACTGCCACCTGGACCAGGGTCGTCTCGCCAACTCGGCGCCACTGTGGGCTGCGTACCCGATGTACCCGGCCTATCGGAAGAAAAACGACAAGGTCAATACCTTTGCCGAGCGATTGCAGGGCTGTTTCCAGTTCAGTATGAACGGCGGCACACCCCCGGCCGCAGACAGCTCTGAGATCGCCGCGCTTTCGGTGTATGCCTACTGGCTGGCGAGCAAGGCACCGCTGGGTGTCGAGCTGCCTGGTCGTGGCTACCCAGACGTTGCGCAACCGGCCAAGGGTTATAACCTGGCTCAGGGTGCCCAGGTGTACCAGGAGCAGTGCGCGGTCTGCCACGGCGGCGAAGGGCAGGGCCAAAAGGTCGGTGAGCACTATGTGATGCCACCCCTGTGGGGCAAGGATTCCTACAATTGGGGCGCCGGCATGCACCGCATCAATACGGCGGCGTCCTTCATCAAACACAACATGCCGCTGGGCAAGGGCGGCAGCTTGAGCGACCAGCAAGCCTGGGACGTTGCAGCCTATGTCAACAGCCATGAACGGCCGCAGGATCCGCGATTGGTTGACGGTTCTGTGGAGAAAACCCGGGTCAAGTTCCACGCCAACGATGGCGTCAATCTCTACGGCCAAAACGTAGAAGGCGTGCTGATCGGGCAGGGCATCCGTTAAACTGTTACCCGATCAATGCAAAAATGCCGCGCAAACCCTCGGTTTGTGCGGCATCTGCCTTTTTGGGAAGTCTTTCATGAAGCGTGAACACGTCAGGGCTCGCCAGGCCGAAGGCCAGATATCGGCCACTCAAATCATCCAGAACCCTGCCGATCTTGGGGAGTGGATCGTATTCTTCAAGAAAAGCGGCGGCCGCAGTTTTTTCCTGGTGGACGATCAGGATGAAGTCGAGTCGTTCGCGCGCCTGGATGACCTGGTGGAGACCATCCGCAGCCTGGGCATCAAGTTTGCCGATATTCAGTTGTAAGCCTCAAGCTTATTTGCAGACCACCACTACACTGCGACTCTTGTAGTTACCCACGTCCTGCCCCAGGGTCTTGTCGCTTTCCTTGAGCGACGGCGTGCCTTCGGTACCGACGATGCGGTAGCCGGTACCGGCACACGAGGCGTCAGCCTTTTCGTAGCAGCTGGCCCAGGAATTGGCTTCGCCTGAGCAATCGATGGTCAGACCTTGTTCACCGTTTTTCAGGTAGACGTCAGAAGTGGTGGTGCAGCCGGCGAGTGCCAGTACCGCAGTCAGTGCCAGAATCTTGTTCATGTGTGTTCATCATCGAGGGTGTTGGAAGGGCGCTGACACTGTCGTGGGGCGTTTCGGCGAGATTATAGCGAACTGCCATGTACGTACAGACAAACACAAAAAAGCCCCGGTCAAACGGGGCTTTTGCGCAGCGCTTGGACGATTACTTGCCCTTCGGCCGCTTGCTCGATGCGTGGCCCGCTTCATCCACAAACACCTCAGCTACCGCGATAGCCTGGCTTTCGGTCGGGAATACCCCGGCGACGCTGTCACCGTGGAAGTTGATCAAGTGCCAACCGTCCGCTTGCTGTGTGATCAGGTAGCCGTTCACGCCTTTTGGTTCTGACATCTATCAAGTATCTCGTGGTGTGGTTCAAGGGCCTTATGATAGCGCCAAATGCAGCGATTCAGCGCAAGTTATTCCAGGTCAGTGTTCCGGTTGCAAAAGCGTGCTAAAAAGAGTGCAGCCCTTTGAAACATTGAGGTGCAGCCGTTTTTTGCCGCGGCGGTGGGAGCGCGGTCCATAAGGCCAGCGGAACTTACGCCGAGATTTTTTCTCTATGATGACATCGCAACGCCAGCAGGACCCATTGTAAGGTGACTGCGGCCTGATTAGACTGCGCCGAATTCCGTACGCACAGCCCTTTGTAAGGACTCATATGATCAAGAAATGCTTGTTCCCAGCAGCCGGTTACGGCACTCGCTTCTTGCCAGCGACCAAAGCCATGCCCAAAGAGATGCTGCCGGTGGTGAACAAGCCACTGATTCAGTACGGCGTCGAAGAGGCACTGGATGCCGGCCTGAACGAAATTTCCATCGTCACCGGCCGTGGTAAGCGCGCGCTGGAAGACCACTTCGACATCAGCTATGAGCTGGAAAACCAGATCAAGGGCACCGACAAGGAAAAATACCTGGTCGGCATCCGCAAGCTGCTGGACGAGTGCTCGTTCTCCTACACCCGTCAGACCCAGATGAAAGGCCTCGGCCACGCGATTCTGACCGGCCGCCCGCTGATCGGTGACGAACCGTTCGCCGTGGTGCTGGCGGATGACCTGTGCGTCAACCTGGAAGGCAAGGGTGTTCTGGAACAGATGGTTGATCTGTACAAGAAATACCGTTGCACCATCGTGGCAGTCCAGGAAGTGGACCCACAGGAAACCAACAAATACGGCGTGATCGCGGGCGACGAAATCGGCGATGGCCTGATCCGCGTGCGTGACATGGTTGAAAAACCAGCACCGGAAGACGCACCTTCGAACCTGGCGATCATCGGTCGTTACATCCTGACCCCGGATATCTTCAAGCTGATCGAAGAAACCGAGCCAGGCAAGGGCGGCGAAATCCAGATCACCGACGCCCTGTTGAAGCAAGCCAAAGACGGTTGCGTGATTGCCTACAAGTTCAAGGGCCAGCGCTTCGACTGCGGCGGCGCTGAAGGCTACATCGAAGCGACCAACTTCTGCTACGAGCACTTCTACAAGACTGGCAAGGCTTACTGATTCAAGCTGTAAGCGTCCCGGTCCAAAAAAGCCACCTTCGGGTGGCTTTTTCGTTTTTCAGCCCCATGTAAGTCGGTATGCTGATGTTCTGCCGAGGAGAGTGAAATGGCCTACGATTTTGACCTGTATGTGATTGGCGCCGGTTCCGGCGGTGTTCGTGCGGCGCGTTTTGCCGCAGGCTTTGGTGCCAAGGTGGCCGTGGCGGAAAGCCGCTACCTGGGTGGCACGTGCGTCAACGTCGGCTGCGTGCCGAAGAAACTGTTGGTGTACGGCGCACACTTTGCCGAAGATTTTGAGCAGGCCAGCGGATTTGGCTGGTCGCTGGGTGAGGCGAATTTTGATTGGGCCACCCTGATCGCCAACAAAGATCGTGAGATCAACCGCCTGAACGGCATTTACCGCAACCTGCTGGTCAATAGCGGCGTGACCCTGCATGAGGGACACGCTCGTCTGGTGGATGCGCATCAGGTCGAAATCAACGGCGAGCGCTTTACCGCCAAACACATCCTGATCGCGACGGGTGGCTGGCCGCAGATTCCGGAAATTCCGGGCCGTGAACATGCGATTGGTTCCAATGAAGCGTTTTTCCTCAAAGAGTTGCCCAAGCGTGTATTGGTTGTCGGTGGTGGCTACATTGCCGTCGAGTTCGCGGGGATCTTCCACGGCCTGGGTGCACAGACAACCCTGCTGTATCGCGGTGACTTGTTCCTGCGTGGTTTTGACGGTTCGGTGCGTACGCACCTGAAGGAAGAGCTGACCAAGCGTGGCCTGGACCTGCAATTCAATGCAGACATCGAGCGCATCGACAAGCAAGCGGATGGCAGCCTCAAGGCCACGCTGAAAGACGGCCGCGTGTTGGAAGCGGACTGTGTGTTCTACGCCACTGGCCGCCGTCCGATGCTGGACAACCTTGGCCTGGAGAACACAGGCGTGAAACTCGACAAGCGTGGCTTCGTCGAAGTGGATGATCTGTATCAGACCGCTGAGTCGTCGATCCTGGCCATCGGCGATGTAATCGGGCGCGTGCAGCTGACACCGGTTGCGTTGGCTGAAGGCATGGCCGTGGCGCGTCGCCTGTTCAAGCCGGAGCAATATCGTCCGGTGGATTACGCCATGATTCCGACGGCGGTGTTCAGTCTGCCGAACATTGGTACTGTTGGCCTGACCGAAGAGGAAGCGAAAGAGAAGGGTCATAAGGTGCAGATCTTCGAAAGCCGTTTCCGGCCAATGAAGCTGACCCTGACTGAATGCCAGGAAAAAACCCTGATGAAGCTGGTGGTGGACGCTGACACCGACCAAGTGCTGGGTTGTCACATGGTCGGTCCGGATGCCGGCGAGATCGTCCAGGGCTTGGCGATCGCGCTCAAGGCGGGCGCGACCAAGCAGCATTTCGATGACACCATCGGTGTGCACCCTACGGCGGCGGAAGAGTTCGTCACCATGCGCACGCCTGTGTCAGGCTGATCAGCTCTCGGGTGTTGCCTCTGGCGCCGTCGCAACGGCGGCTGCCAGGCGCAATGCCTCGATACTGGCCTGGGTTTTGATCAGTTCCAATTCCAGGATTTTATTGGATTGTTGATGTTCAGCCAACGCTTCCTGGCGTGACTGGCTCTCCAGCACCGCAACGCGCAGACGCTCCTGAAGCAGGGTGCGCTCGCTGTCAATCAGGCTCACCTGTTCGCTCAGCTTGAGCTGCTGGGCCTGGTCTTTGCGGGATTGCTCCTGCAGCGCCGTCAACTCTTTCGATGTCACTCGATGTTCAATCAGCAGTCGCTCATTGTCGCGGTGCAGTTGGGTGATTTCATCCTGGCGCACCATGGCGCTCTGCTGGGCTTGGCGCAGCTCGGCTTGGACCTGTTGCAGTTGCCCTTCGTGACGACGCTGTTCCTGCTCGCGCTGCTCCTTGATCGCATTACGGTAATGCTCCAAGGCATCCCTTGCGTGCAGGTGCTTTTCTTCCAGCGAGCGAATCTGTTCGTCCTTATCGTTGATCCGTAATTCGTAATCACTGCACGCCTGGCTCAGCCCGGCGTTACGGGTTTGTTCGGTCTGCAGGCTGGTACTGGCGGTTTGCAGGGCCGCGCTTTCTTCTGCCAGGGCGGCGGCCTGGATATCAAATTGTTGCTTGAGTTGGCCGTGTGCTTCCTCAAGGGCTTCTAGTTGGGCGAGCAGGGCGGCTTTCTGTTGCTCGAACTGCGCCAGGGCCAGGTCGATAGGCTCCTGGGCTTTCTCCTTCAAGCGTTGCGCCAGGCGCGCTACCAGTTCACCAAGCTCGTCGTCGATGGGCGCTTCGGTGATGGTGGCTCGGCTTTCGCTCTCATCCAGCTCCTTCAGATAGCGATGAATCGTGGTTTTCGAGCCGGTATTGCCCATTTCGATGCGTACGGCGTCGATGCTGGGGTTTTCGCCACGGGCGAGGATCGCCAGGCGTGCCGTCTGAACTACTGCTTTGTTAATGCCGCCGCGAGCCATGGGGTCTCCGTCGATTTCGTAATGTGGTATGTATCATGTATATACATACTATATCACAAATAAAAAATCGTTTAAATTCACGATTTAACAGATGGGATATTGGCGTATTATCCCGTGTCATTGACATTTAATCCGCCAAAGCAACTGCCAGCAGTACGAATGGGCCTTTCATGAGCGATCTGGATCGTTACCTCAACGCCGCCACACGCGATAACACGCGACGTAGTTATCGTGCGGCCATCGAGCATTTCGAAGTGAGCTGGGGAGGGTTCCTGCCCGCGACCAGCGACAGCGTGGCGCGTTATCTGGTGGCGCATGCCGGAGTCTTGGCGGTCAACACGCTGAAGCTGCGGCTGTCGGCACTGGCGCAGTGGCATACGAGCCAGGGTTTTCCCGACCCAACCAAGGCGCCGGTGGTGCGCAAAGTGCTCAAGGGCATTCGTGCCGTGCACCCGGCGCAGGAGAAGCAAGCCGAGCCTTTGCAACTCAAGCACCTTGAGCAGGTGGTGGCTTCTCTTGAAAAGGAGGCGAAAGACGCAGCCCACGACGTGTCTCGGCTACTGCGCGCCAAGCGCGACACTGCATTGATCCTGCTGGGTTTCTGGCGAGGCTTTCGCAGCGATGAGCTGTGTCGGCTCGAGATCGAGCATGTGCAAGCGACGCCTGGTACCGGGATCAGCCTGTATCTGCCGCGCAGCAAAAGCGACCGCGACAACCTCGGCAAGACTTATCACACACCGGCGCTTTTGCGCCTGTGCCCGGTGCAGGCCTACAGCGAGTGGCTTAGCGCCTCGGCATTGGTGCGTGGCCCGGTGTTTCGCGGCATCGATCGCTGGGGCAACCTGGGGGAGGAGGGGTTGCACCCCAACAGTGTGATCCCGCTGCTGCGCCAGGCGCTGAAGCGCGCCGGCATCCCCGCCGAGCAATACACCAGCCACTCACTGCGCCGGGGCTTTGCCACGTGGGCCCATCGCAGCGGTTGGGATTTGAAGTCGTTGATGAGTTACGTCGGCTGGAGCGACATGAAATCCGCCATGCGCTATGTTGAAGCGACGCCCTTTCTTGGCATGACTCTGGCGACGCCACCGCTGCTTTGAGATTTCTTCTATTAATACAGTCACCTGATAGGGAAAACCAATCGTCAGCATCAGGTTTGCCAATGAGCCATCGGCCAAGAGAGTGGGTAGGATTCACTTCATCAACTTACTAAGCCCTTCTACAAACCTGACGGAGAGTCAACGATGCCTATCATCAACAGCCAAGTAAAACCGTTCAAAGCTACCGCCTACAAAAACGGCAACTTCGTAGACGTGACCGACGCTGACCTGAAAGGCAAATGGTCCGTGGTGTTCTTCTACCCAGCCGACTTCACCTTCGTTTGCCCAACCGAACTGGAAGACCTGGCCGACAACTACGCCGAATTCCAGAAGCTGGGCGTCGAGATCTACAGCGTGTCCACCGACACCCACTTTGCCCACGCTGCCTGGCACAACACTTCGCCAGCCATCGGCAAAATCCAGTACACCATGATCGGTGACCCAACCCTGACCATCTCCCGCAACTTCGACGTACTGATCGAAGAAGCAGGCCTGGCAGACCGCGGTACTTTTGTGATCAACCCAGAAGGTCAGATCAAGATCGTTGAGCTGAACGACGGCGGTGTTGGTCGTGACGCTTCCGAGCTGCTGCGCAAGATCAAAGCCGCTCAGTACGTTGCTGCCCACCCAGGCGAAGTGTGCCCAGCCAAGTGGAAAGAAGGCGAGGCCACCCTGGCTCCGTCCCTGGACCTGGTCGGCAAGATCTAAGTCTGTGAAGTCTCAAGGGCGGTATTCCGCACTTAAGTAAGCTGCATCCGCCCCCAAAACGCCCGGGCGAGATTCGCTCGGGCGTTTTTTTGTCTGCAATAAACCGAATTAATAGGAAATCGCCCGTATGTTGGACGCCAATCTTAAAGCTCAGTTGAAGTCATACCTGGAACGGGTCACCCAGCCGATCGAGATCGTCGCCTCCCTCGATGACGGCGCGAAATCCCAGGAAATGCTTGCCCTTTTGCAGGATGTTGTCAGCCTCACCACGCTGATTACCCTGAAAACCGATGGTGATGATGCGCGTAAGCCGTCGTTTTCCATCAACCGCCCGGGTGCCGAGATCAGCCTGCGTTTCGCCGGCATCCCCATGGGCCATGAATTCACTTCGTTGGTGTTGGCCTTGCTGCAAGTCGGTGGCCACCCGTCGAAGGCCAGTGTCGAAGTGATTGAACAGATCCGCGCCCTTAAAGGCGAGTTCAGCTTCGAGACTTACTTCTCGCTGTCCTGCCAGAACTGCCCGGATGTGGTCCAGGCGCTGAACCTGATGGCCGTGCTCAACCCGAACATCCGCCACGTCGCCATCGACGGCGCGCTGTTCCAGGCGGAAGTCGACGAGCGCCAGATCATGGCGGTACCGAGCGTTTACTTGAACGGTGTGAACTTCGGCCAAGGCCGCATGGGCCTGGAAGAAATCCTCGCCAAGCTCGACACCAGCGGCATCGAAAAAGCCGCCGAGAAAATCAGCGCCAAAGACGCCTTTGATGTGCTTGTGGTCGGCGGTGGCCCAGCCGGTTCTGCGGCGGCGATCTACGCTGCACGTAAAGGCATCCGTACCGGCGTTGCTGCTGAGCGCTTTGGCGGCCAAGTGCTGGACACCATGTCCATCGAGAACTTCATCTCGGTACAAGAAACCGAAGGGCCGAAACTGGCCAGCGCGCTGGAAGCCCACGTACGTCAATACGATGTGGACATCATGAACCTCCAGCGCGCCAGCAGCCTGGTGCCCGCGAAAAACGCCGGTGACTTGCACGAAATCCGCTTCGAAAGCGGTGCGACCCTGAAGTCCAAGACCGTGATCCTGGCCACCGGCGCCCGCTGGCGCGAAATGGGGGTGCCGGGTGAGCAGGAATACAAGGCCAAAGGCGTGTGCTTTTGCCCGCATTGCGACGGTCCGCTGTTCAAGGGCAAGCGTGTGGCGGTGATCGGCGGCGGTAACTCCGGCGTTGAGGCGGCCATCGACCTGGCCGGTATCGTCAGCCACGTCACCCTGCTTGAGTTCGACAGCAAATTGCGCGCCGACGCCGTGTTGCAGCGCAAGCTCTACAGCCTGCCGAACGTTGACGTGATCACCAGTGCGTTGACCAGCGAAGTGAAAGGTGATGGCCAGAAAGTCACCGGCCTGGCGTACAAGGATCGCGACAGCGGCGAGTTCAAGACCATCGACCTGGAAGGGATCTTTGTACAGATCGGTTTGCTGCCCAACACTGACTGGCTCAAAGGCACCGTTGAACTGACGCCGCGCGGCGAGATCATTGTCGATGCGCGGGGGGAAACTTCACTGCCCGGCGTGTTTGCTGCCGGTGACGTGACGACGGTACCCTACAAGCAGATCGTGATTGCCGTGGGTGAGGGCGCCAAGGCTTCCCTGAGTGCTTTCGATCACTTGATCCGGACTTCCGCCCCGGCGTAAATCCGGAACCGGAAATGAAAAACCCCATGAGTGATCATGGGGTTTTTTCGTTACAGCGGTGCGGGCTGGATAATCTCGACCCAGTACGCGTCCGGGTCCTTGATGAAGGCCAGGCTCTTCATGCGGCCATCGCTCAGGCGCTTCTGGAAGTCGCAGCCCAGGGCTTCGAAACGTTCGCAGGCAGCGACGATATCCGGCACCGAGATGCAGATATGGCCAAAACCACGTGGGTCGGTATTGCCATTGTGGTAGGCAAAGTCGGTGTCGTTTTCGGTGCCGTGGTTGTGGGTCAGTTCCAGGATTCCTGGGATCGACTTCATCCACTGGGTGCGCTCGGCGGCGTCGGCCGGGATCTGGGATTTGTCCACCAGGGCCAGGAAGTACAGGCTGAATTCGGCCTCCGGAAAATCACGCTTTTCAACCAGGGAAAAACCCAGGACGCGGGTGTAGAAGTCCAGCGACTTGGTGATGTCCTTGACCCGCAGCATGGTGTGGTTGAACACGAAGTTCGTGGTGGCGGTGTCCGGTTGGGCGGTAACGCCCGGGAAAGTGTTCAGTTCGTGCAGGCTCATGGGCCCTCCAGAAAAAATGGGGCAAACGCAGCTCTGAAATGTGAGCGGTTCCTTGGCTTGCGGCTGGCATCCGTGCAGCCGGACCATGATACGCAAGGCTTGCCCCAGGCGCCAAATGAAAAAGCCCATGCAGGCCTTGCGACACAGGGGCGCCGGGGCTCAAACTTTGGCGCTTGAACCTTGGGTACTTTTCGCAATGATCGCATTTCGTAAACCGCTGTTGAGCGCTGTGTGTTTGCTGGTGGGCAGTTCCTTCGTGCTGGCGGCCGACCCCGAAATTCATTGGCCCAGTGGCTGGCAGGTCGAAGAGGTCGTACCGGATGGCGAAGCGCCTTCCAAACCCCAGGTGGTGTCGCGCCAGCGTGCAATCAAGAATGATGAAAATGGCACGACCCTGATGGTGATGGAGTTGACCGGTACGCCGATTGAAGCGGGGCATAAGGTTAATCTACAAGGCGTACTGCTGGAGATGCGCAAGTCCATCCAGAAAGATTTTGCCCAAGGTGGTTATCAAAGTGTATGCAGCAAGATGCACCCTACAACATTGAGTCGTCTTGACGCGTTGGAAACTACATGTGTGATAACCGAAAACGGACGCCACGTGCTTTCGCAAACATTGGTGGGCGCGGTTGATGCCGATAAGGCGTATGTTTTTTCATACGCAGGGCAGGCGGATGCGTACGAAGCAAGCAAGGAAGAAGTCAGCTCGGTGCGCGATAGCCTCAAACTCTAAGTGTGTAATGTGCGACGTTTCTGAACATTATGAAACGTTATTTAAGTTCGGTTTCGAACCCTGGAATTAAAAAAGCCCCGCATAATCGGGGCTCTTTCTTAGTGCAGTGCGATCAGCCGCGAAGCCAGGAGTCTACAGTGGCGGCGCCGTACTGTTCTTTCCACGCCTTGAGGCCACGGTGGTTGCCGCCTTTGGTTTCGATCAGCTCACCGGTGTGCGGGTTCTGGTAAACCTTGACCACACGTGCGCGGCGCTGTTTTGGTGCGTTGACGGCAGCAGCGCTGGACTTGCCCGGGTTTGGATCAAGGATGGAAATGATGTCGCGCAGGCCTTTGCCGTAGGTCTTCATCAGGCTCTGGAGCTTTTCTTCGAATTCGATTTCTTTCTTCAGGCCGGCGTCGTTCTTCAGGGATTCCAGCTGGGCAAGCTGCTCTTGAAGGGCTTTTTCGGCTGCGCGAAATTCGGCGAGTCTGGACAAAATAGGTACTCCAATAGTGTGTTTGGCTGATATCAACTGCAGACAAAGCTATAAGCCAAGCGCTTTAAGGCGACTCTAGAAAGAAGCCGTCCCGCGAATTCTGCACAGGCTGGAAAAATTGTAGTAGTTAATTTGCTACGAGTAAATCATGTCTTTTGGCTAAATAACATTATTTCAGTGCAGGTAGTGCATGGCTATTCAATGGCTTGCCAGAGATTTAATAAATTCATCGCTGGGCAAAGGCTTTCCGAACAGGTAGCCCTGCAAAAAATCCACGCCTTGGGCGGCCAGGTAGTCGGACTGTTCGGGCGTTTCCACACCTTCTGCTACGATGCCTAAATCGAGTTTGCCGGACAGTTCTATGATGCTGTCGAGAATATGCCGTGATAGTGCATCGGCACCGATCATGGCGACAAAACTCTGATCAATCTTCAAGTAGTCGACATTGAAGTTACGTAAATAGCCCAGGCTGGAGTGGCCGGTTCCAAAGTCGTCAATAGCGATCATTACCCCCAGTTGATGCAGGGCGTCAAACAGGCGGCGAGTGATGTCGGTGGGCACGATCAGTTCGCGCTCGGTCAACTCCAGCACCAACGTCACTTGGCCCACGGGAAAGGCGGCGAGAAACTCACGGCAATCATCCACCAAGGCCAAATCCTGGCAGTGGCGTGCGGTGATATTGACGCCGATATGAAACCCAGGGCTGAAGCGCGCCGCATGGGGCGCCAGTTGTACGGCGGTCTGGCGCAGGAGGGCGCGAGTCATCGGAACTATCAGGCCCGAATGCTCGGCCAGGGGAATAAACAGGTCGGGCCGCACCAGGCCTTCTTTTGGATGCTGCCAGCGCATGAGCACTTCACATCCCGCCCACTCGCGAGTATCACCGCGTACCACCGGCTGGAAATACGGAATGAATTCATTGGCGCCCAACGCCCGCTGCAATTCGTGAGTCGGTGCCGAGGAGCGCTTTTGCAGCCAGTGCGCCAAAAGGCCAGCCAATACGCCAAAAAACACGATCAGACTGAACAATGCCGGGTATCGCGCCTGCATGTAGCGCCAGACTTCACCCGCCGGCATACCCGCGTCGACGCTGTAGTGATAACGCCCGGACACCAAGTGATGGTGGGCCACCGCGAACGCCGGCACCGCGGTGTCATGTACCTTGCCATCAGCCCCCAGCCAATTCGGGCCCACTTGTAATATCAGGTGGGCGTATCGGCTGATCAGACGCAGGGCGTTGGTCAAGTGGTAGCCATCAATCGACGCAAAAGCCGCCTTGTCGCCGTCAACCAGCCGGTAGACCAGCAGTGCGGTGTCGGGTGTCACCGGGTTGCCATTCATCAACCATAGCCGACCGTCCACATAGTCATCCGGGTTGACCGGTGACTCGTAGTTGCTGCCGAACAACGAGCTGCAATAGATGTTTTTTTGCCAGGACAGGGTGGTCGCGCGCACAAACGGGCGACGCGTGACTTGTTCTCGCAGGGCCAGTTGCACGCCGTTATCACAGGGCAACCCCGCCAGCGGTAGCAAGGCCTGGGCGGCGAGGGAGGTATTGTCGAGCATCAGGTCGAATTGGCGCACTGCCTCCTGGGCGGTCTGGGCGGTGCTTTGTTGCAAGGTACGTTCGGCCTGCCAATGAAGGATAACGACGCCGAGCGCAATCGGTAGCAGCGCGCTCAGGGTTGTGATCAGGTAGCGAGTGGCGCGTTTTCGCGGGCCGTTGACGGTCAGGGGCATGGAGTGAACGGCCTGTTGCAGGGATCGGATATCAGTCGATGATAGATGGCTCGACCGAAATAAGCTCGCGACACCTACCCATTTGGCCAGTACGCGGCACTACAACTCCACGCTTTGGGCAATACGGATAAACGCTAGCGCTGCTGGGGAAGACTGACGCCGGTCCAGTACGGCAAGCCCAACCTGGCGCGGTACACGCGGGGATAAGGCGCGCTGTACATACCGTGTGTCATGTCCAACCGGTAACGACGCTTGCGCTACCACGCTCACTGCATCGCCCCGGCTGACGGTTTCCAGGGTACTCAGCAGCTGCGAGCAGCGATAACGCACAGTCGGGCTCAGACGCGCCTCGTTGAACAGTCGCATCACCAGCTCAGTGGAACCGGCTTCAGTCAGCGCAAAAGGGTCGTTGCACAAATCCTTGAGACTAACGTGTTCACGGGCGGCCAGTTGATGGTCAGCCGGCAGCAGCGCCACCATCTGGTCCTCGAACAGTGGGAACGTGTCGAAGCGCTCTTGTTCCAGCACCACAAAGCCGATATCAATTCGGCGTTCATCGAGCCATTGGATGACTTGCCTGTCCGGCCCTTCATCAACGTGTACCTCGATACCCGGGTACTCCAGGCGGAACCGGCTGAGGATCTTTGGCAGCAGGTAGGCCGAGGAGGTGGGGCCGAAGGAGCCGATGCGCAGCGTCCCGCGTTTCATGCCCCGGGCGTCCGCGGCTTCCTGTTGCAAGGTATTCGCCAGGCCCAGCATCGCCCGGGCGCGCGCCAGTAACTGCACGCCGATGTCGCTTAGTTCGACCTGCGCCTGATGGCGCCTGAACAACGCCACCCCCAGCTCCTGCTCCAGGGCTTTAATCGCGTGCGACACCGCCGATTGGCTGATACCGAGGCGGTGGGCGGCGCTGGTAAAGCCTTGCAGCTCGGCTACCAAGGAAAAGATTTCGAGTTGGGTCAGGGTCATGAGTAATCACTCATTTTACGATGACACCGTATTACCAGAAGAATGCACGCATCCTCAAGCCATTGGAGCCCTATCCTGTGCATTCAAGCCCCGATCGCATCACTTATATGAAGCTGGCCGCCGTCACCATGATCTGGGGCGGCACCTTCGTGGCCGGTCGCTACCTGGGCGGGACGATCGACCCTCTGCTGGCGGCCAGCCTCCGGTTTGCACTGGCCAGCCTGGCATTGCTGGGATTCCTGGGCTTGGCACGCATCCCGTTGGTCCGACCCAATCCGCGGCAGCTCCTGCAACTGGTGATGCTGGGTTTCTTCGGCATCTTTTTCTACAACCTGTGTTTCTTCTATGGATTGCAGTTAATCAACGCATCGCGCGCCTCATTAATCGTGGCGCTGAACCCGGCCGTCATCGGCCTGGCGTCCTGGTGGTTGTTCAAGGAGCGCCTGGGTGCCAGCAAAGTCGCGGGGATCGTGCTCTGCCTGGCGGGTGCCGCCATAGTCATCGTCAGTCGCAACCCCCAGGTAATGAGCGAAGCAACCAACACGTGGCGTGGGGATTTGCTGATCTTCGGCTGCGTAGTGGGGTGGGGCATCTACTCACTGTTTTCCCGTGGCTTAAATCAGAGCCTGGGGCCGCTGCAGACGGTCACCTGGTCGATACTGCTGGGAACGCTGATGCTTACCGTCATCACACTGATCATGGGGCGCTTTACGCTGGAGGCGATGGGCCGCGTGTCTCTCGCGCAAGGACTGAGCTTGATGTACCTCGGCGTGCTGGGTTCTGCGCTGGCCTATATTGGTTATTACGACGGTATCCGACGAATCGGCGCGACACGTTCCGGCGTATTTATCGCGCTCAACCCACTCACCGCCGTGATCTGTGGCGCTCTGTTGCTGGACGAACCGTTGAGCCTGCCCATGCTGGCCGGCGGGGCAGTGATCCTGCTCGGCATCTACCTCTGCAACAAACCCCTTGCACGCGCCAGGGCAATGGGGATTTGATAAGAGTACGGACAAACGTGGTTACGCTGTGTAGAATCGATTTACGCATACAAGAATATGGACTTGCGCTCACGCAAGCCTAAGCCGTCAGAGACTGATGACCCCATGAAGCTACTCGGCTCCCCCCTCATCTTTGGTGACTTCCTCGCCCGCAGCGTGCGAGGCCTTTCCTGTGCGCCACCCTGCAACCTCATCCTTGCTCGCCACTAATACTGTGTCTAATACAAGAATGATGAGGTGCCACCATGGCAGATCTATACGAAAACCCAATGGGCCTGATGGGCTTTGAATTTATCGAATTTGCGTCGCCGACGCCGGGCACCCTGGAGCCGATCTTCGAGATCATGGGCTTCACCAAAGTCGCGACCCACCGTTCGAAGAACGTACACCTGTACCGCCAGGGCGAGATCAACCTGATCCTCAACAACGAACCCAATAGCATTGCCTCCTACTTTGCGGCCGAACACGGCCCCTCGGTGTGCGGCATGGCATTCCGCGTCAAGGACTCGCAAAAAGCCTACAACCGCGCCCTGGAACTGGGTGCCCAGCCGATCCATATCGAAACCGGCCCGATGGAACTGAACCTGCCGGCGATCAAGGGCATCGGCGGTGCGCCGCTTTACCTGATCGATCGTTTTGGCGAAGGCAGCTCGATCTATGACATCGACTTCGTATACCTCGAAGGCGTGGAGCGCAATCCGGTCGGTGCAGGCCTCAAAGTCATCGACCACCTGACGCACAACGTCTATCGCGGCCGCATGGCATACTGGGCCAACTTCTACGAAAAACTGTTCAACTTCCGTGAAGCGCGCTACTTCGACATCAAGGGCGAATACACCGGCCTGACGTCCAAGGCCATGAGCGCGCCGGACGGCATGATCCGCATCCCGTTGAACGAAGAGTCGTCCAAGGGCGCGGGGCAGATCGAAGAGTTCCTGATGCAGTTCAACGGCGAAGGCATCCAACACGTGGCGTTCCTCACCGAGGACCTGGTCAAGACCTGGGACGCGTTGAAGAAGATCGGCATGCGCTTCATGACCGCGCCGCCGGACACCTACTATGAAATGCTCGAAGGCCGCCTGCCGAACCACGGTGAGCCGGTGGACCAACTGCAGGCACGCGGTATCCTGCTGGACGGCTCTTCGGTGGAAGGCGACAAGCGCCTGCTGCTGCAGATCTTCTCGGAAACCCTGATGGGCCCGGTGTTCTTCGAATTCATCCAGCGTAAGGGCGACGATGGGTTTGGCGAGGGCAACTTCAAGGCGCTGTTCGAGTCCATCGAACGCGACCAGGTGCGCCGTGGTGTATTGACCGCCGATTAAACGTAAAAAAGCCCGGCCGAGGGTAACCCCGGCCGGGCTTTTTATCGCCTGCGCATCAGGCTTTGCGTTGGCGGACCAAGTGTTTGAAACCTTCGAACACCAGCACCATCACCGCCAGCCAGATCGGGATGTAGGTGAACCATTCGCCACCTTTGATCCCTTCCCCCAGGATCAATGCCACGCCCAGCAGCAGCACAGGCTCCACATAACTGAGCAAACCAAACAGACTGAACGCCAGTAAACGGCTGGCGATGATATAGCTCACCAGCGCTGAGGCACTGATCAGGCCCAGCATCGGGATCAGTGCATACAGTTTCGGGTGGGCATCCATGACCGCAAAGCCTTGCTCGCCACTCTGCACAAACCACCAGGCCACCGGCAGCATCAGCGCCATATCCAGCCAGAGCCCGCCCAGGTGGTCGGTCTTGAGGTATTTGCGCACGATGAAATAAACCGGGTACCCAATGATCACCACCAGCGTTGCCCAGGAGAATCCACCCGCCTGGTACAACTCGTTGAGTACACCGAGGGCGGCAAAAAACACGGCGATTCGTTGCAGATAGGACAGTTGTTCACCCCACACCAGACGCCCGGTCAGCACCATGGTCAGCGGCAACAGGAAGTAACCCACCGACACATCCAGGCTGCGCCCATTCAGCGGCGCCCACATAAACAGCCATAGCTGCACGCCCAACAGGGCGGAAGACAGCAACACACCCGCAATCAAGCGCGGCTTGGCCGCAAGCAGTTGCGCCAGCTCCCACACCCGTCGCCATTCGCCGCTGACGATCATGAAGATCGTCATGCACGGCACGGTGAGCAACATGCGCCAGCCGAAAATTTCCAGGCCGCTCAAGGGTGTGAGCAATGATGTGAAGTAATACATCACGGCAAACAACACTGAGGCCAAGACCGATAAAACAACACCTTTAGACACACTATCCTCGCGAAAACCGTTGATACAAAAGATGAGGGGATTATGGAGCTTTTGGCGGGAGAGGGTTGCGCTGTTTTAGGGCGTTTTTCAGGAAACTTTCCGATGCGCGAGTTTTAATCAACCCTCCGTGGCGAGCGGGCTTGCCCCGCGTTGGGCTGCGCAGCAGCCCCACAACCTGACACTGCGGTGTGTCTGAAAGAAAGCGCTCGCTTCAATAAGGGCTGCTGCGCAGCCCAACGCGGGGCAAGCCCGCTCGCCACAAACGCTCGTGCCCCGCTTAAATGCGTGGCACACGCCCAGAGACGAAGTGCCCCACATCATTGAACCCCGGCGTGGATGAATGCCCCGGCGTCACCAACGAATCGATAAACGCCTCATCTTCGGCGCTGATCTTCACCTCCAGCGCGCCAATATAGGCATCCCACTGCGCCTCGGTACGCGGCCCCACAATCGCCGAACTGACCGCCGAGTTGTTCAGTACCCAGGCAATCGCAAACTCGACGATCCCGACGCCACGACCTTGGGTGTACTGCTGGATCTGCTGGGCGATGCGCAACGATTCCACGCGCCATTCGGTTTCCAGGATGCGTTTGTCCTGGCGCGCCGCGCGGCTGCCGGCTTCGGGGGTAACGTCCGGGGCGTATTTACCACTGAGCACGCCGCGGGCCAGTGGGCTGTAGGGCACCACACCCAGGCCGTAGGCGGCTGCCGCGGTGATCTGCTCCACTTCTGCCTGGCGGTTGACGATGTTGTACAACGGCTGGCTGATCACCGGTTTGTCGACGCCCAGGCGCTCGGCCACGCGAATCACCTCGGCGATGCGCCAACCGCGATAGTTGGACAGGCCCCAGTAGCGGATCTTGCCCTGGCGGATCAGGTCGCCAATCGCCGATACCGTCACTTCCAGCGGCGTGTTGTGGTCTTCACGGTGCAGGTAGTAGATGTCCAAGTAGTCGGTATCGAGGCGTGTCAGGCTGGCCTCCAGCGCGTTGAAAATGCGCTTGCGGCTCAAGCCGCTGCGGTTGGGCAAACCGTCCACCGGGCCGATGCCGACCTTGGACGCCACCACCCAATCCTGGCGATTGCGCACAATGGCTTCGCCGACTATTTCCTCGGAGCGACCGCCGGTGTAGACGTCCGCCGTGTCGATGAAATTGATGCCCTGGTCCCAGGCCTTGTCGATGATGCGCAGCGAGTCCTCGGTGTTGGTCTGTTCGCCAAACATCATGGTGCCCAGGGTCAAGGCACTCACCTTCAACCCGGACTGGCCCAATGTGCGGTAAATCATGGATAACTCCTCAAGGCGGGAAATGTACCTATGCAATACCAGACTCAGCCGCTCTGGGACAAGCCCTGCGCGCGTTTCTTCATGGGCTCAGCAATGTCTGGCAACGCTGCTGTAAAAAGCGATGCAGCACCTTCACGCGTTCCGACACCTGCAGGCGGTGAGGGCACATCAGGTTGAAGGGCGTGGGTTCGCCTTGCCAATCCGGTAGCAAGGGCACCAGTCGACCGGCCTTGATGTCTTGGGCAATGTCCAGATTGGCCTTATAGGCGATTCCGTGACCGGCCAACGCCCAGCGTCGCACGATTTCACCGTCATCGCTCAGGTAATCGCCCGACACCTCGACCTCTTGCAGCACCGTGCCCTGGCGGAAATACCAGGTGTTGTTGGCCCGGCCCTGGCGCATGTAGCGCAGGGTGTTGTGCTGCGCCAGGTCAGCCGGAGCGAGGGGTGTGCCATGGCGCGCCAGGTAAGCCGGGCTGGCACAGGGGATGCGGTGGTGATCGGGCACCACCGGGAGCGCCACCAGGCTGGAATCCCTTGGCACGCCAAACCGCAGGGCGATGTCGACGGTGTCGCGGAACAGGTCGGCATTGCTGTCGTTGAGCAGCAATTGCAGGCGGATATTCGGGTGTTCGAGCTTGAATGCATCCAGCCAGCCCAGCAACACATTGCGCCCGAAATCCGAGGGCGCCGCCAGTTGCAGCAACCCGCTGAGGCTGTGGCCCTGTTGCTTGATCGCCTGTTCGCCCTCGGACAGGGCTTCCAGCGCGACGCGTACGCTCTCGAGGTAGCGCCGACCTTCCTCGGTCAGGCGCATGCTGCGGGTGGAGCGTGCCAGCAGGCGAATGCCCAGGCGGGTTTCCAGGCGCTTGAGGGCAATACTGGCGGCCGCCGGGGTCAGGCCGAGCCCGCGTGCGGCGGCAGACAGGCTGCCGGTATCGGCGGTGCGCACGAAGACTTCAAGGTCGAGGGTCGAGCTCATTTGTAAAAATCCTTTAAAGATCTTGTCGTTTTACCGGGATTTTTCGCCGATTGCCAAGCTGTGAAGATGAACGCTCATTTTCTCACTCAGGAATTTCCCCATGACTTCTTCCCTCAACGGCAAAACCGTCATCGTGATCGGCGGCAGCAGCGGTATCGGTGCCGCCGTGGCCAAGGCCGCGGCCGCGCGGGGCGCGCAGGTGGTACTCGCCGGGCGGCGCTTGGTGTCTGGCGTGGAAAATGGCCTGCGCAGCGAACCGGTGGATGTCACCGATGCGGCCTCCCTGCAGCGCCTGTTCGAGACCGTGGGGCGCTTTGACCATCTGGTCTACACCTCCGGCCCCAACGTGCGCGCCAAGCCGCTGGTCGAGACCGACCTGAACGAGGCCCAGGAAAATTTCAATGTGAAGCTCTGGGGCTCGCTGCGGGCGATTCAACTGGCACTGCCATTCCTGGACGAACACGGCAGCATCAGCCTGACCTCTGGGCAACTGGGACGTAAATTGGCGCCGGGCCAGTTCATCAAGACGGGTATCAACGCGGCGACTGAAGCGTTGGGCAAGCAGTTGGCGAAGGAGCTGGCACCGCGTCGGGTCAACGTGATCAGCCCGGGGGTCATCGATACGCCGGCGTATGCAGGCTTGGCGCAAGAACAGCGCCTGGCGATGTTCGCCAAGGCGGGCGGCGCATTGCCGGTCGGGCGCGTGGGTCAGGCGCATGAGGTCGCGGCGGGGTATGTGCTGGCCATGGAGAATGGCTTCATGTCCGGTGCCGTGATTGACATCGACGGCGGCGGTTTGCTCTGACGTAATTGTCGGCGCCGGCTGAGGGGTAGGCCTTCAGTGCATAGCTATCTATACAGTTCTGAGTACGGCGCTGGATCTGTGGCGAGGGAGCTTGCTCCCGCCAGCGCTCGTATGGACGACCGCTCTCTAACGGTTTCCCCGCCATCCGGATGTGGGGGCTTGATTGCCTGCGAAGGCGGCCTGACAGCCGACCTGGATGCTGGATCTGATCGGGTACATATGCGTTATTTAGGTAAAAGCTTCTATTGGGTCCGCCCTTACGGCGGCTCACTTTGGAAAAGCCGGAATGCCGGCCCAGCCCAAAGTAAGCAAAGGGCTCTTGCCCCAACACTCGGCACCTCGCCTAGGCTCGGTGTGCCCGTAATCCGCCAGGTATTTGGGGGGCCGCCGCCACGCGCCATCCATGGCGCGGGGCGGCTAAACCGGCATCCCTGCCGGTTTACCCCCCAAATCCCTGTCGAATTCCGGCCAGCGTGTTTGACGGGGCGCCTAAGATCAAAGGCAACATCAAGATCAAGAGCGACTCGCTTCGCATCGTGGTTACCATGGTTACTATGGTTGCCACAGTGTTGTGTAGACGCCTCTACTCATCGCCGGCAAGCCGGCGCCTACAGGGCAAGGTTACGCCTTGAGGGTACGGGTCATTCGCAGCGCCAATACGCTACCGGCGACGATCACCGCTGCCAGCAGGTATAGCGCCACATCCGTGGACCCGGTGGCATCCTTCACAAAGCCGACGATATAAGGGCTGAGGAAGCCGGCCATCTGGCCCATGGAGTTGATCAACGCCAGGCCTCCTGCCGCCGCGCCGGCACTGAGCATGGCGGTGGGCACCGGCCAGAACATCGGCAGGCCGGTGAGGGCACCCATGGTGGCGATGGTCAGGCCGAGGATTGCAATCGCTGGGGTCGTGGCAAAATTCACCGCGATCACCAGGCCCACAGCGCCCATCAACATCGGCACCACCAAGTGCCAGCGACGCTCTTTGCGCAAGTCGGCGGATCGACCCACCAGCAACATGAACACGGCTGCCAGCAGGTAGGGGATCGCGCTGAGCCAGCCGATCACCAGGTTATCGCTGAACCCCAGGTTCTTGATGATCGACGGCAGCCAGAAGTTGATGGCGTATACGCCGCTCTGGATGCAGAAGTAAATCAGGCCGAACGCCCAGATCGCCGGATTCTTGAACACTTCGGCCAAGGAGTCGGTGGTGGTTTTCGGCTTGTTCGCCAGGTCGGTGGCCTGGTCGGCTTCCAGTACCGCGCGTTCGTGAGGCTTGAGCCATTTGGCGTTGGCAAAGCTGTCGCTGAGCAGGAAGTAGGCGAGGGCGCCCAGCACGACAGTCGGGATGCCTTGCAGCAGGAACATCCACTGCCAGCCCGCGAGGCCACCTTGGCCGGCAGCGAAGTGGTTGAGGATCCAGCCGGAGAACGGGCTGCCGAGCAACCCGGAAACCGGGATCGCCGACATGAACAGCGCCATGATCCGCCCACGGCGGAAGGTCGGGAACCACTGCGAGAGGTACAGCACCACGCCGGGGAAGAAGCCCGCTTCGGCGGCACCGGTGAACAGGCGCAAGGTGTAGAAGTGTGTCGGCGTGGTGACGAACAGCAGGCAGGTAGACAGCGTGCCCCAGACGATCATCATCAACGCGATCCAGCGCCGTGGACCGAACTTGGTCAACGCCAGGTTGCTCGGTACGCCGCACAGCACGTAGCCGATGAAGAAGATCCCGGCGCCGAGGCCGTACACGGTTTCGCTGAATTTCAACGCATCGAGCATCTGCAACTTGGCAAAGCCAACGTTTACCCGGTCGAGGTAATTGAACAGATAGCAGATGAAAATGAAGGGGATCAGGCGCAGGGTAATGCGCTTGTAGATGGCGTTTTTATCGTCATCGGTGGCCAGTGGGGTCGTGGCGCTCTGTGACATGGCAGTCTCTCTTTATTATGATTTTTTGCGATGCGAGGGTAACGTTGATCGCCCACTGAGTCTCGGCCACCTGGCAGGCCGCTGTCTTTGTGCTTGCGCACAGCGAACCCGGCTTTGCGCTGTGCCTATGAACAACCCCGCTTTTTAAGGAATTTAACCCCATGTTCGAGCTGGATCATGACCTGGCGCAGGATATCGTCGATCGAACCATGGCGATCCTGCCTCACAACGTCAATGTCATGGACAGCCAGGGCCTGATCCTCGGCAGTGGTGAGCCCGAGCGTATCAACACCCGGCATGAAGGCGCACAACTGGTGCTCGCCAACGGCCGGGTGGTGGAAATCGATGGCCAGACCGCCAAGCACCTCAAGGGGGTACATCCGGGCATCAACCTGCCGCTGCTGCATGACGGGCGCCTGATCGGCGTGCTCGGCATCACTGGCGAACCGGAGGGCCTGCGCACCTACGCCGAACTGGTGCGCATGACCGCCGAAATGCTGGTCAGCCATCGTCACCAGCAGGCCGAGCAACAATGGCGGCGTCAGCGCTGTGATGATCTGCTGGCCTTGCTGCTGGCGGAAACTGGCGATTCACCGCGCCTGGTGGACGAAGCCCAGCAACTGGGGCTCAAGCCGCAGCTGGCACGCACGCCGTACCTGTTTGAACTGGGCACGGGGCAATCGGCGGAAGCGTTGAGTGCGTGGCTTGCCTCGCGTTATCCGGACAGCTGGTGTGTCAGCTCGGCGCAATACTCATTGCTGTGGTGCCGGCCGGCATCTGTGCAGGTCGACAACCCGCGCTTGCTGGAAAAACTCGAAAGCCTCGGTTGGAACATCTTGCGCGTTGCCGTGGGTGGGCAAGCGGACGGCCTGACCGGCCTGCGCCGTTGCTATCGGCGTGTCGGCGATCTGCTCGCTTATGGCCGTGATGTGCTGCCGCAGTCGCGCCTGCTGACCCTCAATCGCTATCGCTTGCCCGTTATGCTCTGGCGCCATCGCAATGACGACGCGCTCGACGAACTGCTCAACCCGCTGCGTAAAGTGCTGGCCAAGGACAGCAATGGTCAGTTGCAGGCGACTCTGCGCAGTTGGTGTGAACACGACGGGCAAAGCCAGGCCTGTGCGGACGCCCTTGGTATTCACCGCAACAGCCTGCGTTACCGCATGGAGCGTATTGCCGAACTCAGTGGTGTCGACCCTTTGACCCTGGACGGTATGCTCGCCCTCTACCTCGGCGTACAGCTGCTGCCCCAGGCTTTGTCTGAATGAACAACAAAGCGCCGTCGTACTTGTGCATCTGACCGGCGTCAGCAGCCCTGGCAACTGGCAGCATGGGCATCATAAAAACCGGAGAAAGCCCATGAAAATCATCATCGCCCCCGACTCGTTCAAGGACAGCCTGAGTGCCGAAGGCGTCGCCCAGGCCATTGCCCAAGGGTTGGCCCAGGTTTGGCCGGATGCACAGTTGGTTCAGTGCCCGATGGCGGATGGCGGTGAAGGCACGGTGGATTCGGTGCTGGCAGCCTGCGATGGCGAGTTGCGTCACCAAACCGTACGCGGCCCGCTTGGCGCAGCCGTCGACGCACATTGGGGCTGGTTGGCCGACAGCCACACCGCGATCATCGAAATGGCTGAAGCCAGCGGTTTGCAGTTAGTCCCTCCGGGCCAGCGCGACGCATGCAAAACGACCACCTATGGCACCGGCGAACTGATCCGCGCTGCCCTGGATGCCGGCGCCCAGCGCATCATCCTGGCGATTGGCGGCAGTGCCACTAACGATGGCGGCGCGGGTGCGATGCAGGCGCTCGGCGTGCAGCTGTTCGATGCCGAACATCAAGCGCTACCCGCCGGTGGCCTGGCCTTGGCCCGTCTGGCGCAGATCAGCCTTGAACATCAGGACCCACGCCTGGCCCAGGTGCGCTTTGAGATCGCCGCCGACGTCAACAACCCGCTGTGTGGCCACCACGGTGCGTCAGCGATATTCGGCCCGCAAAAAGGCGCAAATCCCGAGCAGGTCCACCAGCTGGACGCCGCCCTCGGCCACTTCGCCGACCACTGCGCGAAGGTGCTGCCTAAAGATGTACGCGACGAACCGGGCAGCGGCGCTGCGGGTGGGCTGGGATTTGCCGCCAAGGCCTTCCTGGGCGCGCAATTTCGCGCCGGTGTCGAGGTAGTGGCCGAACTGGTGGGCCTGGACGAAGCCGTACGCGGCGCCGACCTGGTCATCACCGGGGAAGGCCGCTTCGATGCCCAGACCCTGCGCGGTAAAACTCCGTTCGGCGTGGCGCGCATCGCCCAACAACACAACGTGTCGGTCATTGTGATTGCCGGCACATTGGGCGATGGCTATGAGCAGATGTACGCCCACGGCGTGGACGCGGCGTTCGCCTTGCCTTCCGGGCCGATGAGCCTGGAGCAGGCGTGCGCTGAGGCGCCGCGTTTGTTGCAGGAGCGGGCGGCGGATATTGCGCGGGTGTGGCGCGTGGCAACACGCCGCTGACGTAAAACCCCGGACATGGGACAATCCGCGCCTTTTCGACACGGAGAGTCCCCATGCTGCGCCCCGCACTCCTGGCCCTGTTTCTGACAGGCGCCACCGCCCCAGCCTTTGCTCAACCACCGACCGAGACGGTCCCGCTGCTGCGGGAGATCAAGCAGTGGGTCATCGGTTGCGACAACCTGCGCAATTGCCACGCCCTTAGCGCGCCCAGTGGCGTCGACGAAGAGGATTACAGCTCATTGACCCTGCACCTCTGGCACCAGGCCGGTCCTCAAGGGTATCTGCGTTTGCGTTTTGATCATCGAGGGGAGGACGTGGATCTGTCCACATTGCTACTGGATGGTAAGCCGCTGGGCCTGGAACTGACGCAGGACTTGCACATCGAGCTGGACGACCAGGGTGGCGACCCTGAGGTGCAGTCCTTCGGGGTGATCGAGGACGCGGCCGCGCGGCGTTGGTTGCAGCGTTTGCGCAATGGCCAGCGACTGCAGTTGCCGGGCGACGAGGCGGCCCATGTGTCGCTCAGCGGCCTGAGTGCTTCGCTGCTGTTGATGGATGCTGTACAGGGACGCTTAGACAACGTGACGGCCCTTTCCCGACCCGGCAAGGGCGCGGCCGGCGAGGTTGCGCCACGCGCGCCCGCGCCGGTGCTGCGTAAGTTTACAGCCGCTGCACCGCTGACCGCAGAGGAGCAGGCGGGCCTGGTGGCTGCTGCCTTGCAGGCCGTGAAGCCCGAGGAAGGTGAGCCCGAGGCCACAGTCGGCGCGTTGACGGCGCAACAGGCAATGACGGTAACGCGTTATGACTGCGCGGCCTATAACTGCGAGTTCGACGTCAGCAGCCGTGAGCGCCAGGCGCCTTACAAGGAAACGCCGATGGACCTGCAGCCGCTACCCCTGGAAGACGCCGCGCTGCAAGGCTCTGTCGGGTATGACGAAGCGTCCGGAACCCTGAGTTATTTCTACAAACAACGTGGGATCGGGGATTGCGGTGGTGGTGCATCCTGGGTGTTTGACGGCAAGCGCTTCCAGCTCAGTGAGTTCCACAGGATGCCGCGCTGTACCGGGGTCGGTTACGGTGATTGGCCAGCGTTGTGGACGACGGTGCCAGCGCCCTAGCCATCTGGCTCACATCGCCTCTACACTGGTCGGCCACTTGTCTTTCAAAGGATGAAACACAATGCACACACCTGAACCCCACATCGTGATCCAGCGTTTCAGCGAGGCCCACCTTGAAGGCGTCGCTGCGCTCTATAACGAACCGGCCGTGTGCCGTCAGGTGCTGCAAATGCCTTTCCAGTCGGTCGAGGCGTGGCGTAACAAGCTGGTACAGGACAACGAGCGGCGCCTGCAATTGGTGGCCGTGCACGGTGGCGAGGTGATCGGCCAGCTTGGCCTGGAACAATACCTGCGGGTACGCCAGGCCCATGTCGGTTCATTTGGTATGGGCGTGGCGACGGCGTGGCAGGGCAAAGGGGTGGGCTCGCGCTTGCTGACCGCCGCGCTGGACGTGGCCGACAACTGGATGAACCTGCGCCGGGTGGAACTGACCGTGTACGCCGACAACGAAGCGGCACAGAGGCTGTACCGCAAGTTCGGTTTTGAGGTCGAAGGTGTGTTGCGTGATTACGCCCTGCGTGACGGCCAGTTTGTCGACACTGTCAGCATGGCGCGCCTGCGCCAGTCGGCTTAGCCCAAGGCAAACGCCACCGCAGCCTGCGCATGCAGCTCGGTGGTGTCCAGCAGCGGCAGGTCGCTGTGCTCGGGCTTGATCAACAGGCTGATTTCCGTGCAACCGAGGATGATCGCCTGGGCGCCACGTGCGGCCAGGGACTCGATCACGCCTTGGTAGACTTTGCGTGACGCATCGCTGATCACACCGACACACAATTGCTCATAGATGATCCGGTGCACGGCCTGGCGCTCGTCCGCCCCGGGCACCAGCACGGTCAGGCCCTGGGCCGCCAGGCGCGACTTGAGGAAGTCCTGCTCCATGGTAAACGCGGTGCCGAGCAAGCCGACTGTCAGCGTGCCGGCTTCCACGGCCGCCGCACCCGCGGCATCAGCGATGTGCAGGAACGGAATCGACACCGCCGCTTCAATGCGCGGCGCTACCAAATGCATGGTATTGGTACACAGCACCACACACTCGGCGCCACCGGCCTGCAGACGGCGCGCGGCGTCTTCGAGGATCAGTGCAGTGTCATCCCAACGGCCGGCGTGCTGGGCCTGTTCCACCGGGCCGAAATCCACGCTGTACATCAACAGTTGCGCCGAACGCAGCGGGCCAAGCTGGTCGCGCACGCGCTGGTTGATGATGCGGTAATACTCGGCGCTGGACTCCCAGCTCATGCCGCCGATAAGGCCGATGGTGCGCATGCGATGCTCCTGACAAGGAAAGTCGCTTCACCTTACCCATCGGCCGGGGATTAGTCATACGCAGTTGGCCGCGAAATGACCGGTGCAGTTTTACATGTCCTGGTTGACCCAACCCGGCTTGGCTTCCTCTGGCGCTACCGCGTTGATTTGCTTGCCAGTCGCCTGCTCCACGCGTCGCGCCACCTCCGGGTCATCGGCAAAGGGCATCAGGCTGGCGTCGTCCAGGCTTTGGTCCGACTGCCCGCGCAGGCAATACTCCACCGCGCCGTACAGGCACACCATCTTCAGCAGGCCCCACACGTCAGGCGATCCGCGCATCGAGCTGCGCCATTTTCAAGTCCGCGACTCGCACCGTCCGCCAGGTGTTGTAGGCCATCAGCACCATCCCCGTGAGAAAGAACACACCCCCGGCAAACCGCACCACAAACCCCGGATGGCTGGCCTGCAAGGCTTCGACAAAGGAATAGGTGAGGGTGCCGTCATCGTTGACCGCCCGCCACATCAGGCCTTGGGTAATGCCGTTGACCCACATCGACGCGATGTACAGCACGGTGCCGATGGTCGCGAGCCAGAAGTGCAGGTTGATCAGCGGCACGCTGTGCATCTGCTCGCGCCCGAACACTTTGGGGATCATGTGGTACAGCGAGCCAAAGGTGATCATCGCCACCCATCCCAGGGCCCCGGCGTGTACGTGGCCGATGGTCCAGTCGGTGTAATGGGAGAGGGCGTTGACGGTCTTGATCGCCATCATCGGCCCCTCGAACGTCGACATCCCGTAGAACGCCAGGGACAGCACCAGGAACCGCAGGATCGGGTCGGTGCGCAACTTATGCCAGGCGCCGGACAAGGTCATCATGCCGTTGATCATCCCGCCCCAACTCGGTGCCAGCAGAATAAGCGACATGGCCATGCCTAACGACTGCGCCCAATCCGGCAAAGCGGTGTAGTGCAGGTGATGCGGACCGGCCCAGATATACAGGGTGATCAACGCCCAAAAGTGCACGATGGACAGGCGATAGGAGTACACCGGGCGTCCGACTTGTTTCGGCACGAAGTAATACATCATCCCCAAAAAGCCGGTAGTGAGGAAAAACCCTACAGCGTTGTGCCCGTACCACCACTGCACCATGGCATCGGTAGCCCCGGAATACACGGGGTACGACTTGAACCAATCCACGGGGATCGCCAGGTGATTGACCACATGCAACATGGCGATCACCAGAATAAATGCGCCGAAAAACCAGTTGCCCACGTAAATATGTTTGGTTTTGCGTCGCACCACGGTGGTGAAAAACACAATGGCATACGCCACCCACACCACGGCCATCCATACCGCGCCGGAGAACTCGATCTCGGCGTATTCCTTGGTGGTGGTGTAGCCCAGTGGCAAGCTGATCAGCATGATCACGATCACCGATTGCCAGCCCCAGAAGGTGAACGCCGCGAGGCCATCGGAAAACAGCCGCACCTGGCACGTGCGCTGTACCGCGTAATAACTGGCGGCGAACTGCGCGCTGCCGGCAAAACCGAAGATCACCAGGCTTGTGTGCAAGGGTCGCAAACGGCCAAAGGTGGTCCAGGGCAAGTCCAGGTTCATTTCCGGCCACACCAGTTGCGAGGCGATCCACACGCCCATGGCCATGCCTACCACACCCCAGACGATGGTGGCGATTACGAATTGGCGGACGACTTTATAGTTATAGGCCTGCCCGATTGTTGCTGTGCTCATGCTCAGTCCTCCCACGGTTCCACGTGGCGGCACTGTAGGAAGCGTGGGCAAAACAAAACAGGCTCAGAAAAACCTCATTGTTGCGGATCAGTTTTAAGCCGTACGTTGAGCGACTGCATCTGCCATGATCAGGCTTCGCAACCTGGCTCACCCAAGGAGATCCGCAATGGACGATGTACAACAACTGGGCGAGATGCTTCGTCATTACGCAGACAGCGAAGCGCATAAAAAACAGCAATTCGATCTGCAGTCGGCTCGTTGGGCGCAAAAGCTCAATGAGTTGTTCGGCCAGATCGAGCAGTGGCTTGAGCCGGTAAAGAAGGTCGGGTTGCTGGAGGTGCATCGTGAGGCGTATGTCGCCAGCGGCCCCAGCGTGCCGGTGGAGACATCGACGTTCAAGACCGAGAAACTGACGGTGCAGATCACCGGCAAACCGGTGGAATTCGTGCCAGACGTGATGGGCGTGGGCGGATTGATCTCCGTGTCGGTCATGGGCTTGACCGCTGCGCGGCACGGCAGCGTTTCGCTGGTGCTGCCGGTGGATAAAAACGATTGGCTGTGGAAGAAGACCAATGGCCTGAAAGACCCGGACACCTTTGGTTTCGACGCGAATTTCCTGGCGTCGCAGTTGCAGAGCCTGATTCCACGCGAACGTGCCTGAACCTCAGGCGGTAGGCGCAGGGCTATTTTCCCAGGATTTGCTATACCTACAGCTCACTGTTCCAGCGCCGACCGCCAGGGAGTTCATCGATGAAACTAAGGCTATTGATCAGCACGCTGTGCATTACTTCGCTTGGACTGGCGGGTTGTGCCAGCAAGATTACGCAACCGGATGAATACTCCGGTTTCCTCTCGGACTACAGCCAACTAAAGGAAGCCAAGTCGCCTTCCGGCGCTGAAGTGATGCGCTGGGTCGATCCTCAATTGGATTTAAAGCGCTATAGCGCTGTGTATATCGAGCCCACGCAGTTTTACCCCAAACCCCAGGCAACGGCGAAAATTCCGGACAGCACCCTGCACGGTATCAACAATTACTTCAACCAGGCGCTCAAGCGTGAGCTGGTCAAGTCGCTGCCCCTGGCCGAGGGCCCCGGCCCGGGTGTGATCGTGGTGCGCGCGGCCATCACCGCAGTCAGCAGCAAGACCGAAGGGCTCAAACCCTATGAGTTTGTACCCGTCGCATTGGTCGCTGCCGCCGTCAGTACCGGCACTGGCATCCGTGACCAGGAAACCACCCTGGGCACGGAGGCGCAGTTTCTCGACGGCGCCAGCGGCAAGGTACTCGCTCAGGTGGTGCGCAAAGGTACCGGCAAGCCGCTGGCCAATGATTCGCAAGTGATGAAAGCGGAGGATGTGAAAGGCGTGATCGATGGCTGGGCGTCGGACCTGCGCCAGTCGTTCGTCAAGCTCAAAAAGCACTGAGCCCAGCGCTGGCCGGCGTGTTGTGAAAACAACCGCCGGCCAGGCAGCGTTACTTGAGCGGCGTCAACGGCGGCAGTTTCCACTGGCCGTTAGCCACCTCCGGCTTGGGCAGGTAAATGCGCAGTACGGCATAGAAGGGCGCAGGCGGTGCGGGCAACCAGTTGCTCTGTTCCGCCTTGGGCGGCTCGTGGTGCTGCAACGCCAGGGTCAGCCCACCGTCAGCATCACGCTTGAGGTTAGGCAGCATCCGCGAATTGATCAGGTAGCGTTTCTTGTGGTTGGGCGCCAATTGCCCGGTCTTGGCCTCGTACATGGTCAGTGACCAGAACGCATCGGCCGGCGGTAGTTGGTCTTTGGCAAAATGGACGGTGTAGCTGTGACGCGCACCGTTGGCCGGCTTGCCTTCGCTGTCGACCGCGTAGGTCAGGTAGGCAACTTCGTCTGGCGAGTTGCCGAACAGGCGCAGGTTGGCCCCGGCGTACCGATACAGGTAATTGTTTTTCAGGCGGTCACGGCTGCCATGCAGTTCACCACTGGTTACTTGATGGGTATCGAGCTTGTCTTTCTTGAACGCTGCAAACTCGGCCTTGGCGTCTGCGATGCCGTCTTCCAGGGCTTTGCGTTGTTCGGCGCTCAGTTGGCCGACCTTGAACGGCTCACCCGGCGCGATGCCGATCTTGGCAAAGCGAGCCAGCACGTCTTTCTCGCTGTCCTGAGGCTTTGCGTAGGCCAGCATAAAGTTCAGGTATCGAAACAGTTGCGGGCTGTCTGTCATGGCTGCCGTGGGCTTGGGCCATTCGATTTTAGCCACCTTGGCCGGCATAGGTTGTTTCACGTAGCCGCTCAGCGGCTGCACCTTATAGCCGTTCTGGATCTGTTTGACTTTGGTCAGGTCTTTTTCGTCAAACAACTGCGTGCGGTAGAGCGCATACACCAGGTTGCTTTCGCTATAGATCACCCGGTCTATGTCCACCGGCTGCTGACCCTTCCAGTCAGGCCCCGCGATCATGTAGTGGCCGCCATTGTTTCCAGTGTTTCGGGTACCCAGGTAGGCGATGTTCTGGCTATAGAGATCGATCAACTGCACTGAGTAATACCGATCGTCTTCGATCCGGGGCAACGTCAGTACCAGTGGCTCCCTGCGCAGATCCATCCAGACGAAGGAGTAGGGCGTGTCCGGGTTGGGCTTGAGTTGCGACGTGTCTTTAGGCCCCAGCACCTGAGCGGAGTGACTAATACGGTTAATCGGCGTTTTGAAACCTGTGCCACCTTGATCAACGGCCTGGGTATAGAGCGTCTTGTACATCTCAACGACCGGGTAGCCGTATAGATAGGCTTCCTTGGCGATCGCCCGGGCTTCGCCTGGGGTGGCGGTGAAGTCCGCCCAGACGCCGGTGCTCATGAGTATCGAGAGGCTCGCCAACAGCAGGCGCGTCGGTTTTCCAATCATGTCGTTGCGTCCTTCGTGAGTGCGTTTTGAAGAATAGGGCTGAGTGGCGCGGGGAGGCGTTGAGTTTCCGGTTTTCTTGGCCGAAGGTCACGTTAATCTCTGTACGTTTGACGCAAAAATGCCGCCCATGCAGGCGGCACTCAATAGCGAACGGGCATTAATGCTTTGGCAGCATCGATTTGACTTTGTCGCGTAATTGATCGATCGAGAACGGTTTGGCGATCAGCTGCATGCCGTCAGACACGTCGATATTCTCGGCATAACCGCTGGCGAACAGGATGGGCAGTGCAGGGCGCAATGCGCGCACTTTGGTCGCCAGTTGCTTGCCGTCCATGTCCGGCAGGCCGACGTCGGTCATCATCAGGTCGATGGTGTTATCGGTGTTCTGCACCTGCGCCAACGCCTCTTCAGCATTGGCTGCTTCCAGCACAGTGAACTCCAACTCCTCCAAGACATCGACGATGAGCATGCGCACGATGTCATCGTCTTCGACGACAAGGATGGTGGAGGTGACTGCGGACATAATATGAAATTCCCAAAAAAAGACGAGGGTTTACACGCGGCCGTTCTGACAGGCCTCTTCCTTGAGTAAGCGCGCACTCATGACAAGTTCCCGCGGGCCGTAAAAACAATGCGATAGAAAAGCCATAGAGAATAGCCTGTTCTTTTATAGGAATCAGTACAAAACCGTTCCAGAAAAATGGTCTTGCCAGCCACTTTGGGGCAAACTCCCGGTTTTTCCACACTTGGCCAAGGCATGCCCATGACTCCAGCGTCGTCCGTCGATGAAAAGAGCTTTCGTAACCTCCTGAGCCGAAACGTCGCGCTGCCCTTGAGTGTGGGCGTGCTCAGCGCGGTGTTCTTCGTAGTGCTGATCACCTATCTGTTGTCGGTGATCCAGTGGGTTGAACACACCGATCGGGTGATCAATAACCTCAATGAGTCGTCCAAGCTGACCGTCGACCTGGAAACCGGCATGCGCGGCTTTCTGATCACGGGTGACGAGCATTTCCTCGACCCTTACGAAGTGGCCAAGCCGCGCATCATTGCCGATTTGCGCAATTTGCAGGACCTGGTGGCCGACAACCCACAACAGGTGGATCGCCTCAAACGCCTGGAAGCCCTGCAACTCGAGTGGAACAAATACGCCCAGTCGATGATTGATATGCAGCGTGAGAGCGGTGACTACCGCAGCGCCGTCAAGGCCGGTCGTGGCAAGCGCCTGACGGACGAGATCCGCAAGGAATACGACGACGCGGTGGCGATGGAGCAGCAGTTCCGCATCTCCCGGAATGAAGAGGTTACCCGTACCACGGTGATCAGTGTCACCTTGTACTTGGCGTTCGTACTGGGGTTGAGTGGTTTTCTGGCCTACATCGGACGCAAGAATTTAATCTCATTATCAGAGAGTTACAGCGATAACCTCGCGTCACAACAGAAGATTGCGCGGCGCCTGGAACAACAAGCCTGGCTGCGCAATGGCCAGACCGAACTGGCCGAGCAGGTGCTCGGCCAGCTCACCCTGAACATGCTGGGCCGCAATATCCTGCAATTCTTTGCCCAGTACATGGGCTCGGTCGTCGCCGCGCTGTACGTGCGTGAAGAACATGGCGGCCTCAAGCGCGTGGCCACCTATGGTTTCTCCCGCGAGCAGGAGCAGCAGGAACAGTCGATCTACAGCGACGAGGGCATCGTTGGGCAGTCCGCCAACCTGGGTCGCCTGATTCGCCTGGATGACGTTCCGGTGGATTACTTCAAAGTCAGCTCCGGCCTGGGTGAAAGCGCTACCCGCAGTGTACTGGTGGTGCCGACCAACAATGACGAGCGGGTCAACGGAGTGCTTGAGCTGGGGTTCCTGCGCCCTCTGGAAGAGCGCGACGTCGAGCTCCTGGAGCTGATTTCCGGCAATATCGGCACCTCCATCGAAGCCGCCCGCTATCGCCAGCGCTTGCAGGAAGTGCTGGCCGAGACACAGCAGCTCAACGAAGAGCTGCAAGTGCAGCAGGAAGAGCTCAAGACCGCCAACGAAGAGCTGGAAGAACAGTCACGCATCCTCAAGGAATCCCAGGCCCACCTGGAAACCCAGCAGGCGGAGCTGGAGCAGACCAACGAGCAGTTGGCCGAGCAGACCGAAACCCTGGCCGAACAACGTGACGCCATGGACCGCAAGAACGTTGAACTGAACCAGGCTCAACTTGAGCTGGAAGATCGCGCTGAAGAACTGCAGCGTTCCAGCAAGTACAAGTCCGAATTCCTCGCCAACATGTCCCACGAGCTGCGTACACCGCTGAACAGCTCGCTGATCCTGGCCAAGCTGCTGGCCGAGAACCCCCAGGAAAACCTCAGCGCTGAACAGGTCAAGTTCGCCGAGTCGATCTACTCCGCCGGTAATGACCTGCTCAACCTGATCAACGACATCCTCGACATCTCCAAGGTTGAGGCCGGCAAGCTGGAAATGCGACCGGAGAATTCCAGCGTTGCACGCCTTGTCGACGGCCTGCGTGGCATGTTCGAGCCGCTGGCGGCCGATCGCAAACTGGCCTTCCAGGTGGAGGTGCAGGAAGGCGCGCCGGGCATGTTGTTCACGGATCGCCAGCGCCTGGAGCAGATCCTCAAGAACCTGCTGTCCAACGCGGTCAAATTCACCGAACAGGGCGAGGTCAGCCTGTCAGTGTCCCGCGCACCGGGGGAGGGCATTGCCTTTGCCGTGCGCGATTCCGGCATTGGCATTGCGCCGGATCAGCAGGAAAGCATCTTCGAAGCCTTCCGTCAGGCGGATGGCACCACCAACCGTCGCTACGGTGGCACCGGCCTGGGCCTGTCGATTTCCCGCGACCTGGCGACCTTGCTGGGAGGCTACATCAGCGTGACCAGCGAGCCGGGTAAGGGCAGCATTTTCACGCTGATCCTGCCGGAACAGTATGTCGAGCGCGAAGAAGACGCTGCCCCCATCGAACAACCGCGCCAAGTGGTGGTGACGCCTGCGCCGACACCCGTGAAGGTGTCCCCGATGCCAGTGGCCGACGCCAAGCTGATCCCGCGCTTTGCCGACGACCGCGACAAGGCGCCGTTCACCACGCGCTGCATCCTGGTGGTGGAAGACGAGCCGAACTTCGCCCGTATCCTCTTCGACCTGGCCCATGAGCTGGGCTACAACTGCCTGGTGGCCCACGGCGCGGACGAAGGCTACAGCCTGGCCGAGGAATACGTACCCGATGCGATCCTGCTGGACATGCGCCTGCCGGACCATTCCGGGCTGACCGTGCTGCAACGCCTGAAAGAACATGCCAGCACCCGGCATATCCCGGTGCACGTGATTTCCGTGGAAGACCGCGTCGAAGCCGCCATGCACATGGGCGCCATCGGCTATGCGGTCAAGCCGACCACTCGCGAAGAGCTCAAGGACGTGTTCGCGCGCCTGGAAGCCAAGCTGACCCAGAAGGTCAAGCGCGTGCTTCTGGTTGAGGACGATGACCTGCAACGCGACAGCATTGCGCGCCTGATCGGCGACGATGACATCGAGATCACCGACGTAGGCTACGCCCAGGCTGCCTTGGACCTGCTGCGCACGAATATCTACGACTGCATGATCATCGACCTCAAGCTGCCAGACATGCTTGGCAACGAGCTGCTCAAGCGCATGGCGACCGAGGACATCTGCTCATTCCCACCCGTGATCGTCTACACCGGGCGCAACCTGACCCGCGATGAAGAGGCTGAGCTGCGCAAGTATTCGCGCTCGATCATCATCAAAGGTGCACGTTCGCCGGAGCGCTTGCTGGATGAAGTGACACTCTTTCTGCACAAAGTCGAATCCCAGCTGTCCCATGACCGCCAGAAGATGCTCAAGACCGCCCGCAGCCGAGATAAGGTCTTTGAGGGGCGTAAAATCCTGCTGGTGGACGACGATGTGCGCAACATCTTCGCCCTGACCAGCGCCTTGGAGCACAAAGGTGCAGTGGTGGTGATCGGGCGTAATGGCCGTGAAGCCATCGACAAACTCAATGAAGTCGAGGATATCGACCTGGTGCTGATGGACGTGATGATGCCGGAAATGGACGGTTACGAGGCCACCGCCTTGATCCGCCAGGACCCACGCTGGAAGAAGCTGCCGATCATCGCCGTGACGGCCAAGGCCATGAAGGACGATCAGGAGCGCTGTCTCGCGGCCGGTTCCAATGATTACCTGGCCAAGCCGATTGATCTGGACCGTCTGTTCTCACTGATTCGCGTCTGGCTACCGAAGATGGAACGCATTTAAGTGGAGCGAAGTTTCTTGGAAAAAAGCAGCGACATTGAGCTGCGCCTGTTGATCGAGGCGATTTACCTCAAGTACAGCTACGACTTCCGCGATTACTCCGGGGCGTCGGTGAAGCGGCGCGTGGCCCATGCCTTGCGCCAGTTCGATTGTGCGACCATTTCCGCCTTGCAGGAGCGTGTGCTGCACGACCCGGCGGCGTTCATGCAGTTGCTGCAGTTCCTGACGATTCCGGTGAGCGAGATGTTCCGTGACCCGTCGCACTTCCTGGCGATCCGTCAGGAAGTGGTACCGCTGCTCAAGACTTACCCGTCGATCAAGATCTGGATTGCCGGCTGCAGCACGGGCGAGGAGGTGTACTCCATGGCCATCCTGCTGCGCGAGGAGGGTTTGCTGGAGCGTACGATCATCTACGCCACCGACATCAACCCGGCGTCCCTGGACAAGGCCAAGCAGGGTATTTTTTCCCTGGAGAACGTACGCGCCTACACCGCCAACTATCAGCAGGCCGGTGGACAACGTTCATTTGCCGACTACTACACCGCGGCTTACGATTACGCGATATTCGATAAAACGCTGCGCGAAAATGTCACCTTTGCCGATCACAGCTTGGCGACCGACAGTGTATTCTCAGAAACTCAATTAATTTCGTGCCGTAACGTACTGATTTATTTCAATAAAAAATTGCAGGATCGCGCGTTTGGATTGTTCCATGAGTCGCTGTGCCATCGCGGCTTCCTGGTGCTGGGCAGCAAGGAGACCCTGGATTTCTCCGCCTACGGCAAACAGTTCGAACCCTTGGTCAAACAGGAACGGATCTACCGCAAACTATGAATCAAGCGGCTGCCAGCCCGGCATCGGTCCGGGGCATAGAAGCGATCGTCATCGGCGCCTCCGCCGGTGGCGTGGAGGCGTTGCTGACGATTTTCGCCGAGCTGCCTGCCGATTTCGGCTTGCCGATCATCACCGTGCTGCACTTGCCGGACGAGCGTCGCAGCCAACTGGCTGAAGTGTTCGACCGCCGCGTCGCCATGCCCGTGGTGGAAGCCCGTGACAAGGAAGTGATCAAGCCGGGCACCCTGTATTTTGCCGGCCCTGGCTATCACCTTTCGGTAGAGCATGACCGCAGCCTGTCCTTGAGCCAGGAAGACCGCGTGCACCACTCGCGGCCGGCGATTGATTACCTCTTTGAATCCGCCGCCGATGCCTATGGCAAGGGCTTGCTGGCCATTCTGTTGACCGGCGCCAACCACGACGGCGCGCGCGGCTTGGCCCATGTCAAGCAACAAGGTGGAACCACTGTGGTGCAAGAGCCCACAGAAGCACGCGTTGCCGTCATGCCCCTTGCAGCCCTGGCGCTCCACACACCCGACCACATTCTGACGCTGAGCCACATTGGCTCATTGCTGGCTTCCCTGGAATATTCCCCATGTTAAGTACTGTCCAGGCCAAACTGCTGATCGTCGACGATCTGCCGGAAAACCTGCTGGCCCTTGAAGCGCTGATCAAGCGCGAGGACCGCCATGTGTTCAAGGCATTGAGTGCCGACGAGGCCTTGTCCCTGTTGCTGGAGCATGAGTTCGCCATGGCGATTCTCGATGTGCAGATGCCCGGCATGAATGGTTTCGAGCTGGCCGAATTGATGCGCGGTACCGAGAAAACCAAGAACATCCCGATCGTGTTTGTCAGCGCGGCCGGCCGCGAACTCAATTACGCGTTCAAGGGTTACGAGAGCGGCGCCGTGGATTTCCTGCACAAGCCGCTGGATATTCACGCGGTGAAGAGCAAGGTCAACGTGTTCGTCGACCTGTTCCGCCAAAGCAAGGCCATGAAGCAACAGGTCGAGGCCCTGGAGCGCAGCCGTCGCGAGCAGGAACTGCTGCTGACGCGCCTGCAGGCGACCCAGGCCGAGCTGGAGCAGGCCGTGCGCATGCGTGACGACTTCATGTCGATCGTCGCCCACGAAGTGCGTACGCCCCTCAACGGCCTGATCCTCGAGACCCAGCTGCGCAAGATGCACCTGGCCCGTGACAATGCCGCCGCGTTCACCCTGGACAAGATGCACGCCATGGTCGACCGCGATGAACGCCAGATCCAGAGCCTGATCCGCCTGATCGAAGACATGCTCGATGTCTCGCGCATCCGCACCGGCAAGCTGTCAATACGTCCGGCCCACTTCGACCTGACCCAATTGGTGAGCAATCTGGTGGAGAACTTCGCCCCCCAGGTCGCCGCAGCGGATTCTTCCATGACACTGGTTGCCGAAGGCCCGGTGGAAGGCAACTGGGATGAGTTCCGTATCGAACAGGTGGTGACCAACCTGCTGACCAACGCCCTGCGCTACGGGGCCAAGAGCCCGGTGGAGGTGCGCGTGTACAGCGAGCATGGCGAGGCGCGGGTAGAGGTGCGCGACCATGGGATCGGCATCAGCGAAGAAAACCAGAAGCGTATTTTCCAACAGTTTGAGCGCGTGTCCGCCAGCCAAGTGGCTGCGGGCCTGGGCCTCGGGCTGTTCATTTCCGAGCAGATCGTTGCAGCCCATGGTGGCACCATCGAGGTCGAGAGCCAGATAGGCGAGGGCGCCTTGTTCCGGGTATGCCTGCCGTTGCAGGCCGCGGCATGAATTCAATCGTCACCTCGACGCAACCTCTGCGTGACCCCATGGTCGTAACTGCAGCAACTGACCGGACTAAGGCCTCCCATGAGTGAAGATGCACAAGATGTCGTACTGATCGTCGAGGACGACGAATCCATTATGTTTGTGCTGGGTGAATACCTGGCTGGCCTGGGCTATCGGGTATTGAAGGCGATCAATGGGGAGCAAGCCTTTGAAATCCTGGCGACCAAGCCGCACCTGGATTTGATGGTGACGGACTACCGTTTGCCGGGCGGGATTTCCGGCGTGCAGATTGCCGAGCCGGCGATCAAGTTGCGACCGGAATTGAAGGTTATTTTCATCAGCGGTTACCCGCAGGAAATCCTCGACTGCAACAGCCCGATCACGCGCAACGCGCCTATCCTGGCCAAGCCGTTTGACCTGGATACGTTGCAGGAGCATATACAGCGGTTGTTGGCGTGACACGTCCTTGTGTCAATCAATGGACTCAGTCCGCGCGGTCAAACACCTCAGCCTTGGCGCGAGAATCAAGCACCTGAGGCACATGCCCGCCTTCGATCAGGTCAAACGTCCCATCTGGCTTGACATCAATGCCGGAGGCGGTGGCGATCGTGGCGGAGGCGGGTTGTCGCTTCATGATGTTCAGTAACACAGTCTCACCGTTATGGCTTTGCCCTAGCGCACTGCCCAGCCCGGAGGTGGACCTGCTTAGATCGCCTCCCACGAAAATCACTTTTCCGCCACCCGCCAAGGATGCATCCAGCTCTTTGAGTACACGATATTGTTCGGTACTTGGAACGCCGCCTTGAAAGTGCATCAATGTGCGCTTGCCGTAGATCCCCTCTTTGAGGTCGGTAAGTACGGCAATGGCCGTGCAATCACTGATCCCCCTGGTGCGAATTATCGAGGTGGAGTCTGTGGCGGTGACATTTATATAGTCCGACATGTGGACTTCGTGGAAGGTGGCGGCGGGGGGAGTGTCACCTTGGGGCTTCGTAATCGCCGCCTCCCTTGTCGGGATTCCATTCGTGGTGCCGGTCGGTTTCAGCACAGTAATGCGCTTGTCATAAAGCCCTTTGACGTTACGGGTGTCAAAGGTTGCGGCGCTCATCCACGACGCCTCGAACTCACTGATCTTGAATTCAAGCCTGTTCCGATCGGCGCTGTGCGTTTTATAGGGCGCCGGAAGTTTCTTGTCATTGAATATTCTATCCAAGCCGCGACGCATCATCTTTTCGCTCGAGAACTCCGCAACGCCATAGTTGGGATCGTAAAAAAAGAATGTTTTATTTGTGCCATCCGACGTCACACCCGCCAGCATTGCGTGGTCAGGTGTCTCGATCATAAAGGTCTTGTTACCGTCGGCGCGCGCCAAATCTTTCATCATGTCTTGATAGGATACTTGGTGGGGTGCCTTGCCGATGTGGATCGTATCCGGGTGGCCCACGGATTGTTGTAGTCGAGCCAACGATCGCTTGAATGTTCTTGATGCTTCTTCTGTGGGATTTGCAGCTGCGGCATATACATTGTCAAGAAAGATCCGCTCTTTACCCTCTGCCTTGGCGGACGCAAAGGCCCGTGAAAGGCCTGCACATTGCCCCTGGGAAAGCGGGTTGGTTTGGCTAAGGTAAAGCGTTTGAGGAACTGGGGTAAACGCGCCGCCCACGGAATTTACATGCGTGTCGAACATCTGTGCGCCCTTGAACCCATGCTGGACGGCCAGTCTTTCCTGCTGACGGACTAACGTACCGACTTCCTCTGCCGTTCGGCCGGGACGAATCGCCAGCTTTATGACGTCTTCTGATTTCATGCCGTTGGTGTAGCCCTCAATACGTTGCGGATCGCCTTGATCGTACCCCCGCTTATACGCTGCACTGGGCACCCCATCGCCTTGGTGAGTATCGAGCAACCGTCCCCACTCTCTTCGCGCTTGGATAGATGCCGCTGATGGAGACGTAACGGTAGTCTCCCAAGCGCCAAGCTCACGTGCGTTCCCCCGAATAGACGGTTGGAAGTCATCCAGTGCTTTGCCATAGGGACGCAGGGAGTCCGTATCAAAGGCATACCATTTATTATCCTGAAGCACAGCAATGCCATTGGAAACAGACCCGCCTGCCTTGTAAGTTCCCACCGCAGCTGCATCAAATTGTTTGCTTGCGGCCACTAAATCGTAGTTGTTCAACCCTTTCAATTGTCGGATGTCTTGAGCCGCATCGGAGATGACGCGTTTTCCGGCGCTCACCACACCACGTCCACCCGCTCGCAATAAATCCACGGTACCGTCAAGCGGGTTCACCAGGCTGACCGCACCCAGGCCGATGGATTTTGTTATCCGTAAGGCCTTGCCTCCCGCAGAGGCGGCACTGGATGCCGCTTTCGCCACTTTACCAGCCGTGGCAGCCCCGACTGTCAGTACGCCAAATATATCGAGGGACAAGTCAATGATGCCTTCCCCGATATTGCCATTGATGAAGTTGTTGATAGCCGACCTGAACGGGATCAGGTTAAGCAGGATCTCACCCAGTTTCTTGTAGAACGGCACTTCGGACTCAAACGTCGTGAGACCACGGGCCTGGGCTTCGAGTGATCGCCATGTGCTGGTATGTTTGGCAACTGTTACGCCGATCAGCGCTGTTCTCAGGCTTGCGAAGCTATTCAATGGCCCTGCGCCATCCGCTGTTTCTTGCCTCAAGTCGTCGCGAATGGAAAGGGCGACGGGTTCCATGGACCTATAAGGCGTATTGACGTTAAGTGGCACGCCGTCGTAAATAAAAGGGCCGGGCTGGATGCCGGATGGAAAATCACCCAGGTCCAGGCGTTTTTCGAGCGTGTTTTTCTGAACATTGAGTTCATACGTGTGAGGGATTCCGTCGCGTATGACTTTCAACAGAACAGGCTTGCCCTCCTTGACCGGTACCTTAGCCTCGCCGCGCGTACGTAAAAGATCTGGCACACCTCTCATCTCGCTGAAGGCAGAAATACTTCCGAATTCAATATTCTTGCGATCTTCCAGGGGCAACTGCGCAATCAAGTTCTTGACTTGTGTTTCGACACTTTTGTCCAGAGCAAGGCCAAAGGCTTTGTATTGAGTCGCAAACTCTGTGTTTATGTTCTTCAGGTCCTTGGTCTTACTCAGTACATCCTCAATCGTGAAGTTTGGCGTATTGACCTCGGAGCGGCCACGGCCTCTGGTCGGCGGTTTATAAGAGGCGAGTCGCCAGGCGTTGGTCCCATTGGACCTGCCCCTTACATTCGGCGCTTTTGGCGGGTTATGGAGCATGTTTTCCATGTACAGGTCCAGAAGCGAATAAGGGCCTTCTCGATCCCTGTCGTATTTGTCGAGCAATATGCATTTCAATTCCAGGCGCACGTCATCCCCCAGTGCCTTGCGCAACGCTGCCAGGGCAAGCTCCTTGCGGGAAGGAGGTGCAAGCGTACGTTGTGCTTCGGACGCGCCGCGCAACTCGGTTACTTGCGCGTTATAGGCATCGGTGATTGTTGCCATGTCCGCAGGCGACGTGACGCTTGTGACGATGCTGTTAGTAAGACCCCACTCCTTGAGCGCCTCGTACTGGCTGACGTATTCGATCTTGCGCTGGGCATCGGAGACGGGCGCAATGTCCCCCGACATCATCACGTCCGCATAACTCATCGTCGCCGTCGCACCAGGCGCCTGCGCCTCGATACGGGCCACCGCCGTGCTAAAGCTCACGTGGGCCGGAGAGCCGTGGGTGAGCGTCGGCGGAATATCCTTCACCAGTAACTCCGGCGCCTTCGAGGCCAATCGCAAATGTGCTTGAACCAATGCCCTCTCGGGAGATGAGGCCTCACGTACGCGGTAGTACAAGTGGTCGGCCACTCGCTGGAGCGTTCCCGATAACGGCTTGCCTTTGAGTTGCTGGCCAGCGAGGTCAAAGCCCGAGATGTGCTTTTGCGGTAAGGCACGCTGGGTCAGTAGATCCCCTACGTTCACGTTTAAGGCAGCCAATAACCAGTCGTTGATACTGCCTTTGACTGACAGTGTGTCGAACTTGGCCTGGATCGCAGTGCCCAGTGCCTGGCCCTTGGGTGACTGAATGAGCCGGTCAATCAGTTGTCGCGGCTTGCGCAGTTCGGACGGATCTATGGCAACACCCTGCATCAATGCCTCCAGCACTCCACCGGTGGTCCCGACGTTCAGATCGCCCACATTGCCGTGCAGCAAAAACGCCAACAATTGGCGCTGGCTGCCTGCATCAAGGGGTTGAGGCCAGGACAAGGCCCCACCATAGTTGCCATTGATCGGGCTGTGGAGGGTGGGTGTCAGCAGGTAAATTTTGAGGTTTTCCACCTCTTGAGCAGTCCCGGGGAGGTTGATTCCATGGTACTCAAGGAAATCTTCAAGGGTATGCAAGCCAGTTCCCGCGCGCCCCCAGTCTTGGGTGTATGAGGAGTCGGGATGAGCCTCGAAAGGGGTCCCACTCAAATACTGGGAAAGGGTGGAGGCTTCACGCGTGCCTGACTTCAGCTCCTCACCCAGTTCCCTTAACAACTTGGCGGCCGTGTGCCGGTCGTGAGTATTTCCCAGCAGGGTTTTCTGGCGGTTGAGTGCGTCTTCACTGCGTTGCTCGTGGACGTTGGAAAACGCGACGGGATCCAGCGTCGAAAAGGATTTGTCGCGCTCCAACTCGGCTGCGCGTTGCTGGAAAGCGGAAGGTGAGTGCAGCGCCTGTTCGAAGTAAAACTGCCCAACCAGCCAGGCCGGTGCGCGATCGATGTTCGTTGGGTGTGGCGGGCTGAAGGGCAGGCTTCTGCTGGAGACGGCCCTACCGGCTTCCATCAGCGGACCTCTGACTGCGGCCCACGCTGGGTCCCCGTTTCCGGCGATGTCTGTACCACGCGCTGTCGTTTGGAAATAGATTCGCCCGGCAGCTGGCAGTATTTTGATCGTGCCAGTTGCACTGCTGTCACGTCTCCATGCAATAAAGTCGGGCGATTGAGCGGCATCACCCAACTGCTTCCACCACTGTCCGAACGTGGAGTGCGCCGGGACATCAACCATAATCGCATTGTCGTTGACGGGGACGCCTGTAAAACCGCTCAACGCCTTGCCATAGTTTTGTGCCAGTAAACTATCGCCGTGGGCACGAGACGACCCATCGCCAGCCGGAGAGGGTACGTCTGCGCGTCTGGCTTCAGAGCGTGCTTGTGTTACAGGCGCCTCAGTATGAGTGGAGAGAGGCAACAGCGAGGTGCGCGATAAACTATTCGTAATCGTCATGGCATTTGGACTCGATCTTGGGAACTGAGGCCCACTGGGTACAGATTCTGATTACCCGTGGTAATCGTTCGTACCGCTATCCCCTTGATCGATTCCGGCCAAATGCGAAAACTCTATTACTTGTTATTGCTTTGCGTCCGCGGAGGATCTGCCTCTGTGTTGTGCGCCCGTATCATTTCCCGCACCTTCGCCGTCAACAAATCAAAGGTGAACGGCTTGGTGATCAACTGCATCCCAGGGTCCAGAAAACCACCACGCACGGCCGCGTGTTCGGCATAGCCGGTGATGAACAGCACCTTGAGGTCAGGGCGGATATGCCGGCCTATTTCGGCGAGTTGCCGGCCGTTCATGCCAGGCAGGCCGACATCGCTGATCATCAGGTCGATACGCTGATCGGATTCGATGATCGGCACCGCAGTGTTGGCGTCACCGGCCTCGACAAAGCCATAGCCCAACTCTTTGAGCACCGCGCTGACCAATACCCGCACGGCGGGGTCGTCCTCGACGATCAACACCGTTTCTCCCGCATTGGCGAAAGGCAGCAGCGCCGCGTCGGCCGCCACGTCCGCGACGATTTCCCCGATGAATCGAGGTAGAAACAGGCTGACAGTCGTGCCTTTGCCAACTTCACTGTGGATGATGACGTGGCCGTGGGATTGGCGGGCGAAGCCATAGATCATCGATAGCCCCAGGCCCGTGCCTTGGCCGATCGGTTTGGTGGTGAAGAACGGATCAAATACACGCCCCATCACACTTTCCGGAATACCGCAGCCCGTGTCGCTGACACTCAATTCGACGTAGTCACCGGGTTCCAAGGTGCCATAAGCGGCCGTGAACACGTTGTCGAGGTGGCGGTTGGTGGTTTCCACGGTAAGGCTGCCGCCGTTGGGCATGGCGTCTCGCGCATTGATCACCAGGTTGAGCAGGGCGCTTTCCAACTGATTGGGGTCGGCCTCGGCGGTCCACAGGTGGCCGGTGAGGCGCATGTCCAGGGCGATGCTTTCATTGATGCTGCGTTGCAGCAGCTCACCCATGGACGTGACCAGTTGGTTGATCTCCACAGGTTTTGAATCAAGGGATTGGCGGCGGGAGAACGCCAGCAGCCGGTGGGTGAGGCCGGCGGCACGATTGGCCGAGGTAACGCCGAGGTCGATCAGGCTGTCGAGGTCGTCCAGTTTGCCCCGGGACACACGCCTTCTCAGCAACTCCAGGCTGCCGATGATGCCGGTCAGCATGTTGTTGAAGTCATGGGCGATGCCGCCGGTCAACTGGCCGACCGCTTCCATCTTCTGCGATTGGCGCAACGCATCTTCGTTGTGACGCAGTTGGGCAGTGCGTTCTTCGACCTGTTGCTCGAGGGTTTCCAACGTACGCTGCAGGCGCAGTTCGCTTTCACTCAGTTCTATCAGGCGGTCCCGTGCTTCGTATTGCCGACGACGCCCACGCAGGGCGGTGCTGACCAGGCTGATCAGCGTCACCGGATGGAACGGACGCTCCAGGAACGTCACATTGCCCAGCAAGCCGCTGAACCGGGATGAACCGTTCTGTTCGCTGCCGCCGTGGTGGGTCATCAGGACAATAGGCAAGTCTGACCAGGCAGGTTGTTGGTGCAAATGCTCCAGCAAGGGATCGAGGTCAACGCCCCGCAGCGCTTCGGCGGCGATGATCAGCAAACCGCAGCCGTGCTCCAATGCCTCGCACAACGTGCCCAGATCGCTGGCAATGATGCCACTGTAACCGGCCTCATTGAGCATCATCAGCGCAAGCGAGCTGTCACGTCCCAGCGGCGCGAGGATGATCGCGCGCTCGGAGACAGGTGTCACGACCGTCACTAGCCCATGTCCTTGAGCAGGGGCGAGCCGGCGCCCATGTAGGTGGGAATGCCGCGCAGGACACCCTGGAAGTTGTTCAACGGCTCGCCCACGGTCATGCCACGGCTGCCGATGCGGTACTCACGAATCGTCGACTCATGGGAGCCGGTACGTTTCTTGATAATCGAGATGGCGCGACGCACCTCGCCGAGTGCCTCGAAGTAACGCAGCAGAATCACCGTATCGGCCAAGTAAGTAATATCGACTGGCGCCTGCATGTCACCGACCAGGCCATGCTGGGCGACGGTCATGAAGGTGGCTGCGCCTCTGCGGTTCAGGTACAGCAACAGTTCGTGCATATGCAGGATCAGTGCGTTCTCTTCCGGCATTGCGGCCTGATAGCCGTTGATGCTGTCGATGACCACAGTCTTGATCCCACGCTCATCCACGCAACGCCGGACGCGGTGGGAGAACTCGCCGGGAGACAGTTCAGCGGCGTCCACTTGCTCGATCAGCAGATTGCCGGTGGCTTGCAAGGCCGCCAGGTCGATGCCCATGTTCTTCATGCGCTCGAACAGCAAGCCCAACTCTTCATCAAAGATGAACAGCGCGGCTTTTTCGCCACGGGCCACGGCGGCGGCGGCGAAAATCATCGAGATCAGCGACTTGCCTGTACCGGCCGGGCCGAGGATCAGGCTGCTGGAGCCCGTCTCGATGCCGCCGCCAAGCAACGAATCAAGCTCGCGGATGCCGCTGGTGAGCGTCTCGCGGTTGTAGCCGCCACGGTGCTCGGCCGCGACCAGACGCGGGAACACATGCACACCACCTCGCATGATGGTGAAGTCATGGAAGCCGCCACGGTACTTCTGGCCCCGGTACTTCACCACCCGTACCCGGCGACGTTCGGCGCCGTAGTTGGGCGTCAGTTCTTCCAGGCGAATCACCCCGTGGGCCACGCTGTGCACGGTCTTGTCCAAGGATTCGGTGGTCAGGTCGTCCAGCAGCAGCACGGTCGCGTCATAACGGACGAAGTAATGTTTGATCGCCAGGATCTGTCGACGATAACGCAAAGAACTCTGCGCCAGCAGGCGGATCTCGGAGAGGCTGTCGACGACCACGCGGGTCGGCTTGACCCGCTCAACCACCTCGAAGATTTGCCGCGTGGCTTCGCCCAGTTCCAAGTCCGAGGAATACAGCAGGCTTTGCTGATGTTCAGCGTTGAGCAGGCTTTCCGGTGGGGTCAGCTCGAAGATATGGATATTCTCGTCCAAGTCCCAGCCGTGGGATTTGGCACCTTGACGCAGTTCACGTTCGGTCTCGGACAAGGTGATGTACAACGAAGTCTCACCGCTCTTTGCGCCCGCCTGCAGAAAATGCAGGGCGACGGTGGTTTTACCGGTGCCTGGTTCACCTTCCAGCAGGAACAGGTGGCTGCGCGATAGTCCCCCGGAAAGAATGTCATCCAGACCTTCGATGCCGGTGGCGGCCTTTTCACTGAACAGCTCGTTGGATGTAGACAAGGAGTGCCCTCAGGTCACGTTCAAATAGAGGGGCGCGCCGCTCTTGGTGCGCCATATTTACTTGACCGTAGTGGCCTTTAGCGGTTCAACGTTTCGTAAAGTTTGTGCAACGATGGCTTGGGTTTACACGTTTTCAGCCTGGACCTACAGGCCTTGCTGCAACGCCGGATCATCCGGATTCTGTTGCTCAAGCTGCGCCAGCAGGACCTGGACGTTCTGCAACTGACCGCTTTCCTTCCAGTAATTGATCAGCAACACCCGTGCCTTGCGATTGGCGGGGTGGCGCTGGATGATTTCTTCCAGTTGGCGCTGGGCCGCCTCCAGTTCTTCCTGGGCGTGCAGGGTCGTGGCGAGGTCGTAGCGATAGTCCTGATTGTCCGGTTCCAGCTCAACGGCCTTGGACAGACCGAGCAGTGCATAGGGCCGCTCGCCGTGGTGCAACAGCCAAATGCCCAACGCGTGCTGCAGGTAGGCCGACTCGGGGTGCGCGGACAACTGACGCGCGAGCAACTGGCGGGACTCATCGGTCTTCCCTTGTTTATCCAGCAGTTCGATCTGCGCGACGACGGCTTGCAGGTTGTCTGGCTGCAGGCGCATCGCCTGTTCCAGGGCATTTTGCGCCTCCGGCAACAGCGCGCTGTGGATGTACAGGCGTGCCAGTTGAATCCAGCCTTCGGCCGTTTCGGGCTGGGCCTTGAGTTTTTTCACGAACTCGTCCAGTACCTGCTGCAACGGGCCAAAATAGAGGCCCAAGGTATCTGGCGATAAACCGAGCAACGCGTTGGCGGCGGCAAACCGTACCTCCTCCTCGGGATCGTCCAGCACGGGGCCGAGCAACAGCGTGCGCTGACCGGTCGGGACCAGGCCGACAATACTGTGAATGGCGGCCTCGCGCACCAGGGGCGACTCGCTGGCCAAGTCTTTGTCTGCCAGCTTCAGGGCCTGGGGACTGGGATAGTTAGGCAACTCAGCATGCAACGCAGCGCGGCGCTCGGGGGACAGGTCCGGCCGGCCCAGTTGCTGGTACAACACCCGCGCCGCCCCAGGCTCGCCGTTACGCGCCTGTTTCAGGGCCTTGGAGTAACCATGGGCAATAGCGGGCGCTACAGCCACCGGGGTGGAGCGAGAGAAATACCAGGTGATCAGCACAATCAACAACAGGGCGCACAGGCCGACGAGGGAGTAACGGCGTGACTTTGACATGCAGGCGTCCGAAAGCGTGGGCAGCAAAGCCGTCAGCTTCGGTCAGACCACGGCAGGTGTCAAACCCGCATCAGGTCAGCACGTATTCCACCGGCTCCAAAGGCGGTGGCAGATCGGTTTCACCGAGGGCGGCCAATACTTCGCGCTCCAGAGTGCGCAGGAGGGCATTGCAGGGCAGGTCGTTTTCGTCAAAGCCGAACGGGTCCTCCAGGTCATCACCGATTTCATCGAGGCCGAAAAACGTGTAGCTGACGATGGCCGTGAACACTGGCGTCAACCAACCCAACGGCTCGGCCATGGCGAACGGCAGCAAGATGCAGAACAGGTAGATAGTGCGATGCAGCAACAAGGTATAGGGAAAGGGCAGCGGCGTGCTCTTGATCCGCTCGCAGGACGCCTGCACCTGGCTGAGACTGACCAGGCGCGCCTCCCACTGTGTGTAGCGCCATTCGCTGATCACGCCTTGCTCGGCCAATGCGCAAAACCGTGCGCCGACCTGTTGCAGCAGGTTGTCGGGCAGGTTGGGATGGTTGGCCTGGAACTGGCTCCACGGCTTTATGGCCTGGGCTTCATCTTCATGGCGCAGCCGTGCGACCAGGCCATGGGCGAAGCCGCACACGCTGCGCAGCAAACCCGCACGCTCGGCCGGGTCCCGCAGCACCTGGGTTTCGCGGATCAACGAGCGCACATCGATGATCATCTGCCCCAGTTGCTTGCGGCCCTCCCACCAACGGTCATAGCAGGCGTTGTTGCGAAAGCTCATGAAGATCGACAGCGACAGCCCGAGCAAGGTGAACGGCGTGGCATTGACCTTGGAAAAATACGCCGGGTGCAGGGTTTCCACCAGCACGATCACCGAGGCCAGCAGGGTGACTAACAGGCTGCGCAGGGCGATGCGCTTGGCTATCGAACCCTTGAGGGAAAAGAGGATGCCCAGGAGGTTGGGTTTGGGTCGGACTATCATTCAGGGGGCGAGCTTCTGTGTTGGTGCAGCCCATCAGGTTAGAAGCACGCACTGCGCCCGTCCAATCGCTTGGGCTGACTGGCTGATCGGCGGGGTCGATGACTGGCCAAACCAGTCAGGCAGGTTGAGGGCTTTGACCATTGCCGCAGTGGCGCTCTGGGGCGACTATTTCGACGATTCGGACCGTTAAAGAGAATAACAATGCAGATTGAAAACAAGATCTTCCTGGTCAGCGGCGGCGCTTCCGGCCTGGGTGCGGCCACCGCTGAAATGCTCGTAGCGGCAGGCGCCAAGGTGATGCTGGTAGACCTCAACGCCGATGCCGTGGCGGCCAAGGCCCAGCAGTTGGGCGCGAATGCCCGTAGCAGCGTGGCGGATATCAGCCAGGAAGCGGCCGCCGAAGCCGCCGTACAGGCCACCGTTGCAGCCTTTGGCGGGTTGCATGGGCTGGTAAACTGCGCCGGCGTAGTGCGTGGCGAAAAAATCCTCGGCAAGAACGGCCCCCATGGCCTGGCCAGCTTCGCCCAAGTGATCAACATCAACCTGATCGGCAGTTTCAACCTGTTGCGCCTGGCGGCCGCTGCCATTGCCGAAACCGAGGCGAAAGCCGACGGCGAACGCGGTGTGATCATCAACACCGCCTCCGTTGCCGCGTTTGACGGTCAGATCGGCCAGGCGGCGTATTCCGCGTCCAAGGGCGCCATCGCCAGCCTCACCCTGCCGGCCGCGCGTGAACTGGCGCGTTTTGGCATCCGCGTCATGACCATCGCGCCCGGCATTTTCGAGACGCCGATGATGGCTGGCATGACCCCGGAAGTCCGTGATTCCCTGGCGGCCGGCGTGCCATTCCCGCCACGCCTGGGCAAACCCGCCGAATACGCCGCGCTGGTGCGGCACATCATTGAAAACAGCATGCTCAATGGCGAGGTGATCCGTCTCGACGGTGCCTTGCGCATGGCAGCCAAGTAAGGAGGATTTTCCATGACCGATCCCATCGTTATTGTCAGCGCCGTGCGCACGCCCATGGGTGGCTTCCAGGGTGACCTCAAGGGCCTGACCGCGCCGCAGCTGGGTTCCGCCGCGATTCGTGCGGCCGTCGACAGGGCCGGTATCGCCACCGATGCCGTGGATGAAGTGCTGTTCGGCTGCGTCCTGCCCGCAGGCCTCGGCCAGGCACCCGCACGCCAGGCGGCGTTGGGCGCCGGGCTGGACAAGGCCACGCGCTGCACCACCCTCAACAAGATGTGCGGCTCGGGCATGGAAGCCGTGATCCTGGCCCATGATTCGCTGCTGGCCGGTAGCGTCGACGTGGTGATTGCCGGTGGCATGGAAAGCATGTCCAACGCACCGTACCTGCTCGACCGCGCCCGCAGTGGCTACCGCATGGGCCACGGCAAGGTGCTGGACCACATGTTCCTCGACGGCTTGGAAGATGCCTACGACAAAGGCCGCCTGATGGGCACCTTTGCCGAGGACTGTGCCCTGCACAACGGTTTTACCCGCGAGGCCCAGGATGCGTTTGCCATTGCGTCCCTGACCCGCGCGCAGGAAGCGATCTCCCATGGCAATTTTGCCGCCGAGATTGTTCCGGTGCAGGTCACCGTGGGCAAGGAGCAGAAAACCATCCTGCATGACGAACAGCCGCCCAAGGCCAAGCTGGACAAGATCAGCAGCCTGAAACCGGCGTTCCGTGAAGGCGGCACGGTAACGGCGGCCAACTCCAGCTCGATTTCCGATGGCGCAGCGGCCTTACTGCTGATGCGTCAGTCCGAGGCGCAGCAACGTGGCCTCAGGCCCTTGGCAGTGATCCGTGGGCATGCGGCATTTGCCGATGAGCCAGGATTGTTCCCGGTGGCGCCGGTGGGCGCTATCCGCAAATTGATGACCAAGACCGGCTGGAACCTGGATGAGGTGGATCTGTTCGAGATCAACGAAGCCTTCGCCGTGGTCAGCCTGGTGACCATGAGCAAGCTGGAAATCCCCCACGCCAAGGTCAATATCCACGGCGGCGCCTGTGCCCTGGGCCATCCGATCGGCGCCTCTGGTGCGCGGATCCTGGTGACGCTGCTTTCGGCCCTGCGCCAGAACGGCCTCAAGCGTGGCGTCGCAGCCATTTGTATCGGCGGTGGTGAAGCCACGGCCATGGCTGTTGAATGCCTGTACTAAGGACTGACCATGCTGCCCAATGACGAACAACTGCAAATCAGCGACGCGGCCCGGCAATTTGCCCAGGAGCGCCTGAAACCCTTTGCCGCCGAATGGGACCGCGAGCATCGCTTTCCCAAGGAAGCCATCGGTGAAATGGCCGAACTGGGCTTCTTCGGCATGCTGGTGCCGGAACAGTGGGGCGGTTGCGACACCGGCTACCTGGCCTACGCCATGGCCCTGGAAGAAATCGCCGCGGGTGACGGCGCCTGCTCCACCATCATGAGTGTGCACAACTCGGTAGGCTGCGTGCCGATCCTCAAGTTCGGCAACGACCAGCAGAAAGAACAATTCCTCAAGCCCCTGGCCAGCGGCGCCATGCTCGGTGCCTTCGCGCTGACCGAGCCCCAGGCCGGTTCCGACGCCAGCAGCCTGAAAACCCGTGCACGCCTGGAAGGTGACCATTACGTGCTTAATGGCTGCAAGCAGTTCATCACCTCTGGGCAAAACGCCGGGGTGGTGATTGTGTTTGCTGTGACCGATCCGACGGCGGGCAAACGCGGGATCAGCGCGTTCATCGTGCCGACCGATTCGCCGGGCTACAGCGTGGCGCGGGTCGAGGACAAGCTCGGCCAGCATGCGTCCGACACCTGTCAGATTCTGTTCGAGGAGGTGAAGGTGCCAGTCGCCAACCGTCTTGGGGAGGAGGGCGAAGGCTACAAGATTGCCCTGGCCAACCTTGAGGGCGGCCGCGTGGGTATTGCTTCACAAGCGGTGGGCATGGCCCGCGCCGCCTTTGAAGCCGCCCGCGACTACGCCCGTGAGCGTGAAAGTTTCGGCAAACCGATCATTGAACATCAGGCCGTGGCCTTCCGCCTAGCGGACATGGCCACGCAAATTGCGGTCGCCCGGCAGATGGTGCATTACGCCGCCGCCCTGCGTGACAGCGGCAAGCCAGCGCTGGTGGAAGCCTCGATGGCGAAGCTGTTCGCCTCGGAAATGGCCGAGAAAGTCTGTTCGGCCGCCTTGCAAACTCTGGGCGGTTACGGTTACCTGAGCGACTTCCCCCTGGAGCGGATCTACCGCGACGTGCGGGTCTGCCAGATTTACGAAGGCACCAGCGATATCCAGCGCATGGTCATCTCACGCAATCTCTAAGGAGCCGATACATGAGTTACGAAACCATTTTGCTCGACGTCCAAGGCCGCGTCGGGCTGATTACCCTCAATCGCCCGCAAGCCTTGAACGCTCTCAACGCGCAACTGGTCAGTGAATTGAACCAGGCACTGGATGGCCTGGAAGCCAACCCGGAAATCGGTTGCATTGTGCTGACTGGCTCCAAGAAAGCCTTCGCCGCCGGTGCCGACATCAAGGAAATGGCCGAGCTGACCTACCCGCAGATCTACCTTGATGACCTGTTCAGCGACAGCGACCGCGTGGCCAACCGCCGCAAGCCGATCATTGCCGCCGTCAACGGGTTTGCCCTGGGTGGCGGCTGCGAACTGGCCTTGATGTGCGACTTTATCCTGGCAGGCGACGGCGCCAAGTTCGGCCAGCCGGAAATCAACCTCGGCGTACTGCCGGGCATGGGCGGCACCCAGCGCCTGACCCGTGCCGTGGGCAAGGCCAAGGCCATGGAAATGTGCCTGACCGGGCGTTTTATCGACGCGGTAGAAGCCGAGCGCTGCGGGATCGTCGCGCGTATCGTCCCGGCTGATGAGCTGTTGGAAGAGGCGCTGAAAGTCGCGACTCTGATTGCTGGCAAGTCAGTGCCTATCAGCATGATGGTCAAGGAAAGCGTGAACCGTGCGTTTGAAGTGAGCCTGTCGGAAGGCGTGCGCTTTGAGCGCCGGGTGTTCCATGCAGCGTTCGCGACGCAGGATCAGAAGGAAGGCATGGCGGCGTTTGTGGCCAAGCGTGCGCCTGAGTTCAAAGACAAGTAACCTGACCACCGTGCCTCTGTAGTGAGCGGGCTTGTCCCGCGCTGGGGGGCGAAGCCGCCCTAAAACCAAACGCCGCGTTCTTTCAGACAGAATGCGGCGTTTTTGTTGGGGCGGCTTCGCCCCCCAGCGCGGGCGGTGCGACGATTCGACAAGCCCGCTCACTACAGTTGGTAGTGCTTGAGTTCGCGAGCAATCACCATTCGCTGAATCTCGCTGGTCCCCTCGTAAATCTGCGTGATCCGCGCATCCCGGTAGTAACGCTCCACCGGGTAATCCTCCAGATACCCATACCCGCCATGAATCTGCATCGCTGACGAGCAGACCTTCTCCGCCATTTCCGAGGCAAACAGCTTCGCCTGGGAAGCTTCCGACAGGCACGGTTTGCCGGCACTGCGCAGTCGTGCAGCATGCAAGATCAACAAGCGTGCGGCATTCAGCTGGGTTTGCATGTCGGCCAGCAGATTGGCCACGCTCTGGTGCTCGATGATCGCCTTATTGAATTGCACGCGGTCACGGGCATAAGCCAACGCTGCCTCAAACGCCGCACGGGCGATGCCCAGCGCCTGGGCGGCAATGCCGATGCGTCCACCTTCCAGGTTGGAGAGGGCAATTGCCAGGCCTTTTCCGCGCTCACCCAACAGGTTGGCCTCGGGCACTGTGCATTGGTTGAGGGTGACGGCGCAGGTGTCGGAGGCGCGAATGCCCATTTTGTGTTCGGTGCGGTCCACCACGAATCCCGGTGTTGCGGTGGGCACCAGGAACGCCGAGATGCCTTTTTTGCCCAGCTCGGGGTCGGTCACGGCAAATACGATTGCCAGTTTGGCGCGCTTGCCGTTGCTGACGAATTGCTTGGCGCCAGTGATCACCCACTGACCATCACGCAATTCGGCGCGGGTGCGCAAATTGTGAGCTTCGGAGCCGGCCTGGGGCTCGGTCAGGCAGAAGCAGCCGATGGCCTGGCCGCTGGCGAGGTCCGCCAGCCAAGTCTGCTTCTGTGCCTCTGTGCCGTAATTGAGGATCGGCCCGCAACCCACTGAATTATGGATACTCATCAACGCGCCCGTGGCGCCGTCGCCGGCAGAAATCTCTTCCACAGCGAGGGCGTAGGCGACGTAATCGACGTAGGTGCCACCCCATTCTTCAGGCACCACCATGCCCAGCAGACCCAGTTCGCCCATCTTGGCGACCAGGGCGTCGTCGATCCAGCAGGCTTTCTCCCAGGCTTGGGCGTAGGGCGCAATTTCGCCACGGGCAAAGTCGCGCGCCATGTCGCGGATCATTACTTGTTCTTCTGTATATTCAATGTCTTGCATGGCTTAGTTCGCAACCTGCTCGAAGTGTTGAAAGAAGCTTTCTACATGACTAAGGGAAAGCCCATGCAGGGTGGGTGGGTTCCAGCGCGGGGCCTTGTCCTTGTCGATGATCAGCGCACGCACGCCCTCAATCAGATCGCCACGTTCGAACCATTGGCGGTCCAAGTGCAATTCCAGGGCAAAACACTGCTCCAAAGGCAGGCGGCGGCCGCGACGTAGCATTTCAAGGGTAACGGCCATGGCCAGGGGGGAGCGGGTCTGCATCAGGTTGGCGGTGGTCAGCGCCCATTCGTGGCTGTCAGCCACGGTGACCTGTTGCAGTTGCTCGACAATGCTCGGCACATCCGGCAGCGCAAAGAAGTGGTCGATAGCGGGACGCAAGGCAGCCAGTGGCGCGTCGGGCAGTTGCTGCACGGCCAGCTTGGCGAGCACGCCTTGCAGATCCTTGAGCGGCGAGTCTTGCCATTGCAGGCGATCAAGCTTCTGGTCCAGGTCGGCCAGCTTGTTGCTTTCAAGGTACCAGTCCGCCAGCCCGCAGTAGAGCGCGTCGGCTGCGCGGATCTGCACCCCGGTGACGCCCAGGTAAATCCCCAGCTCACCCGGAATACGCGGCAGGAAGTAGCTGCCGCCCACGTCAGGGAAATAGCCGATGGCCACTTCCGGCATCGCCAGGCGGCTGCGCTCGGTGACCACGCGCAAGTCGGCGCCTTGCACCAGGCCCATGCCACCGCCCAGGACAAACCCATCCATGAGTGCCAGTACCGGTTTGCGGTAATGGTGGATGGCCAGGTCCAGTGCGTACTCCTCGACGAAGAAGTCCTGGTGCAGGCTATCGCCGTTCTTGAAACTGTCGTACAGCGAACGGATATCGCCGCCGGCGCAGAAGGCTTTTTCACCGGCGCCGCGCAAGACCACGGCGTACACCTGTGGGTCATCGGCCCAGGCCTGCAGTTGGGACGTCAGGCTGCGCACCATGTTCAAGGTAATAGCGTTCAAGCCGGCGGGGCGGTTGAGGGTGAGGTGGCCGATGTGGTTACGGACCTCGGCGAGGACTTCGTCCTGAAGTGTTTCTGCGTGGCTTGCCTCGGATGAAACCTGAGCAGTCATCGATAACTCCCTGCTTTTATTGTTCTTTATCAAGATGTTCGCGGACGAACCATCTCGCGATCGTACCAGTGCAAATTTGCCCAGTACAACCATGAATCATGCAGGTTGTTTTTGCATTTATGCAGGGAGTGGACGATGGCTTCAAGGCACCCGGCTGGCCAGTACTTCAGCGATGCTGCGGCGGCGCGCGTGGGTTTCTGCGGCGTGGATCAATTGTTCCAGCTCCGTAGGCTCCACGTCGTAGAATTGCTCCATTTCAGCCAGCGCCAGCTTCAAGTCGGCGGCAGTGATTGCAGGGTCTCGTCCGGCCTGCGGACGATTGAGAATAGCCGGCGGGAATTCGGCAGCGCCTTTGGGATAACGCGTGCGCGTCGCGTTGTTGTAAGCCAGTGCGCAGGCCAGCAAGGCGCTGGCGCCGAGCAACACGGCGCCCAATTCATACCAACCCAGAGCGGCGGAGGCAGGGTCGGCCAAAACCAGCGTCATGGCCAATCCACCGGCCGGGGGGTGCAGGCAACGCAGCCAGCACATCAGCACCACCGTCATGCCCGCTGCCAGGCAGGCGCCGCCCAGGGAGGGACCCAAGACACGAGCTACCAGCAGCGCAACCACACCCGCACACAGATAGCTGCCGATGATCGACCAAGGTTGCGCCAATGCACCGGACGACACGGCGAACAACAGCACCGCCGAAGCGCCGAGGGGGCCGAGCAGGTGCAACGCCACCTCCATGCCAAATACTTGGGAACACAACCAGACACTGAGCAGGGTGCCCAAGGCCATGCCGATGGCGGCGCGGCTCCATTCAGTGGGGCGGGTATTGATAGCAGCGGGGAACCAGCGAGCGAGCATTGAAAGGGGATCCATAAACAGCGGGCAAAAAAAAGGCTTGTCTGGTTGCCCGGAAAAGCCCTTTGAAAGTTCCAACATTTGGGGGAAGGAACTCATGCAGTGTGCCGACCTAGGAAGGATGGCGCCAATGCATATTGATGCAGGTTGAGTGCAAAAATAATGAATTGAATGCCGGCACTGCCGGTGCAGTGGTCAAGGTTGCGGCGCTTTGGCCAAGTGCAGCAGTACGTAAGGGTTGCGGTCAAACTCACCGACCAGGGTCGGGGTAAGGGTGCGAAAGCGCGGGTCCTGCAAGCCTTCGTAATCCGCTTGACTCATCACCAACCAGGCTGGCCCCTGGATTGGCTTCAGCTCGGCTTCCAGCTGGGTAAACATCGGCACTTGGTCGCAGTCGAGGTTGACCATGTATTTGATCGCCTTGGCGTCTTTGCCCAGGCCGTGCAACACCACCGGTGCCTTTTGCTGCATGACGTGCTCATGCACTTGCAAGGTAAAGGTACGGGTGTCATAGACACTGCGTTCCAGCGGTTCGACCACCAGGATATAAGTGGCCCATACCGCCAGTACGCCTGCAAAAGCCGGTCCGACCGTGCGCAATTGAGTTTTGAACAGCGCCAGCAACGCCACTAGCTGCAGCCCGCCAAGCACACCGAACACCCAGCCCAAATGGCTCAATTGTTCCGGGTAGCGCGGCCGCGCGAAGAGCAACCCGGCTATCAACAGCGTCGGCAACAACGTCCAGATACCGAGCATCAACCCACGCAACCCGGCAAACAGCCGCCCATGTGCCACCTGGAACGGATACGCGGCAATTATCGCCGCCATGGGCAGCATTGGCAGTACATACCGCGCTTTTTTCGCCTGGGGAATCGACAAGCCGAGCATCACCAGCAGACCCGCGGCGGCGCAGTACCACACCAACTGCAATGCCGGTCCCGGCACCCGGCGCCCACTGATCACCATAGCCAACAGCACCAGCACAGCCATCGGATACGCCAGGGCATAGTTGCCCAGGGAGCTCGTGAAGTAATACAGCACGCCGCTGGAGCCTTCGCTGCCATCCATGCGCCCGAGGAACTGCATGCGGATTACGTCCTGCATGAAACGCTCGCCGCCGCTCAGTTTAGCCATCAGCAATAACAAGCCGACGCACGCCACCAGCAATGCCAACGCGATCAAACCAAAGCTGAACAGTTGCCGCCATTGGCGGTTGATCAGGTAATAGCTGCACAGCACGCCAGTGGGAATGACCAGCCCGATCGGCCCACGTACCGCAAAGCCGAGAATCAGCAGCAGGTACAACCAATGCAGGCGTTTACCTGCACCGAAGTGGTCGTGTGCATACCCCAGGTAGAACACCGCCAGGGCGATCGCCGCCAACATCTGGTCGAGGGACACCGCACGGGTTTCGCTGATAAAACTGCTGCTTAGCAACAGCATTGCGATGCTCAATAGACCCCAGCGCTGGGAGTAGGGTGCCGTCAGGCGATACACCAGGGTGACAATCGACGCCGAGGCAACGGCCGTAGGCAGCCAGGCAGTAAAGCGGGTGACCTCGCCAAACGGCAACGACACCAGCCACGTCATCAACGTCGACGTGGCCAGGTAATCCGCATAAGGCTGGCCGTAGGTGGTTGGGAAGAAACCAGGCCCATGGCGCAACATTTCCTGGGCAAACAGCACGAAGCGGGAGTCGAAGCCGATGATTGCCTGGTGCCAACTGCCGGCTATGAATAGCAACAACGCCAGCAATCCCAAACCGAGGGATTGGCGGCGGACCGTTGGATTTAACAGGGACGGTTGAGCTTTGTTCACGTATCAGGCTTCCACAACCTGCGGCAACCATTGTTGCTGCGGAATCGGCAACTGGCAGGAGTCGCCACGGCCGATCGGGTAGTACTGGAAGCCTTTGCGCGCCAGGCGCTCGCCGTCGTAGAGGTTGCGGCCGTCGAAGATTACCGGGGTTTTCAGGCGTTGGTGGATCAAGTCGAAGTCCGGCGCCTTGAACTGCTGCCATTCGGTGCAGACAATCAGCGCATCGGCGCCACCGAGGGTGGATTCCGGGGTGCCCATCAGCATCAACCGTGGATCATCGCCGTAGATGCGCTGGGTTTCCTGCATGGCTTCGGGGTCGAACGCGCGCACGTTGGCGCCGGCGGCCCACAAGGCTTCCATCAGCACACGGCTGGGCGCATCACGCATGTCATCGGTGTTCGGCTTGAACGCCAGGCCCCACAGGGCAAAGGTTTTGCCGCGCAGGTTGCCCTTGAAGAACGCATTGATGCGTTCGAACAGCTTGCTCTTCTGGCGCTGATTGATGGCTTCCACCGCTTCCAACAGGTCGCTGGAGCAGTTGGCCTGCTTGGCGCTGTGGATCAGGGCACGCATGTCCTTGGGGAAGCACGAACCGCCATAACCGCAGCCGGGGTAGATGAAGTGGTAACCGATGCGTGAGTCGGCGCCGATACCAAGGCGTACGGCTTCGATGTCCGCGCCCAGGTGCTCGGCCAACTCGGCGATCTGGTTGATGAAGCTGATCTTGGTCGCCAACATGCAGTTGGCGGCGTATTTGGTCAGCTCGGCGCTGCGCAGGTCCATGAAGATGATGCGGTCATGGTTGCGGTTGAACGGGGCGTACAGGTCGCGCATGACCTCGCGTACTTCTTCACGCTCGCAGCCGATGATGATGCGATCGGGGCGGCGGCAGTCGGCCACGGCTGAACCTTCCTTGAGGAATTCCGGGTTGGACACGATATCGAACTCCAGGTGCCGGCCAGCCAGGTGAAGGGCTTTTTCGATATGCGCGCGCAGGGTATCGCCAGTGCCGACGGGCACAGTGGATTTTTCCACCAGGATCACCGGTTCCTTGCGATGACGAGCGACCGCATCGCCCACCGACAGCACGTACTTCAGGTCAGCCGAGCCGTCTTCATCCGAAGGCGTACCCACGGCGATAAACAGCACTTCGCCGTGTTCGACCGCGAGTTTCTCGTCATGGGTAAAGTGCAGTCGCCCGCTTTCCAGGTTTTCCTTGACCATCGCTGCCAGCCCCGGCTCGAAGATCGTCACATGGCCTTTCTGCAAAGACTCGACCTTGTTTTTGTCAACGTCCATGCAGATGACATCGTGACCGACTTCGGCCAATACGGTGGCCTGCACCAGACCGACGTAACCACTACCAAATACACTGATTTTCATGGGGCATTCCTGGGACTTGTAGCGCTAGCACGACGAGAGTTGATAACCAGCACACCGAGGATGACAAGCGCCACCCCCAGGGTTTTTGAAACGGAAAAATGTTCGTTGAACACCGGCAGGCTGGCAGCCAGCAGGTACACCAAGGCGTAGCTGATGCTCAACAGCGAGTAGGCGCGGCCCAGCGGCAGGTGCTTGAGCGCGCCCAACCAGCAGAGCATCGACAGCGCGTAGGCCAGGATCGCCAGGCTTACCACGCCGAGAGCGCCAAGATTGATTTGCGCACTGAGCCATTCGCTGGGCAGCGGCAAGCGCGTCATGCTCCAGCGCATGCCCAGTTGGGCGGCACTGACCAGGCCGACACTGCCCAGGGCCAAGGCAAACCCTTGAACCCGGCTCATACGTGGCGCCCCAACAACACGACACCACCGATTACCAGCGCCACGCCCAGCCAATGACGGCTGTCGATGGGCTCATGAAAGACAAACCGCGCCACCAGCGTGACCAGCACGAAGTTCAGGCTGAGCATGGGGTAGGCAATGCCCACTTCCAGGCGCTGCAACACCAGCAGCCACACCAGCAGGCCGAGGCCCAGGCACATCAGCGCCGACCATAACCACGGCGAACGCAGTTTCAGCGCCCAGCCTTCGGGCAGGTCGCGCCAACTTTCCACGGCGAATTTCTGCGACACCTGGCCCATGCAGGTCAGCAAGCAGGCAGCCAATAACAGCAGCAGGGTGATCAAGGCGTCACCTGCGGGAAGATCAGGATCACGATGTTGCCTTGCTCATAGCGCTGGCCGTCGCTGGGCAACAAAGCGATTTCGGCTCGCTCATCGTCACCTTTGACGCGCATCACCACACCGACAGTGCCTTTTTTACGCGCATCGCTCATCCACTGCTGAACCTGAGGCATATCCACCTTGTGATGCCCGGCATCCGGGTAGGCAAGGCCGTATTTGACTTCACCGACGGTGTTGTAGAGCGTCACGTCCGGCCGTGCCAGGCGCCACGACAAGGCCGAAGCGGCGCCGAGGTCATTGCTCAACAGTGCAGTGGCCGGTTGCAGTTCCTGCAGGTGATCGATGATGAATTGGTCGGGGGTCTTGTTGTAAACCACAGAGTGCGGCAGCGCGGCTGGCAACAGGGCGACCATCAGCCAACTGCCAAGCACTGGCATCGCCCACAAGCGAAGCGGCTGTGCGGCCTGCAGCAGGTTGACCAGGATCCAGCCGAACAGGAATGTGAACACCAGTACCAGGCTGAGTGTTTCCTGACCGTGTTCATACACCGGTTTTTTCAGTTGGAACCAGCTCAGCGCCAGCAGCATCACCACGCCGATGATCAGGTTCAGCCAGCCGTTGATACGCAATGCGCGGTAACGACCCTGGGCCAGCTTGTCGGCCAGGGTGCTGCCCATCAGCAACGCCAACGGCAGCAGGCACGGCATGATATAGGAGGGCAACTTGCCCTTGGCCAGGCTGAAGAACGCCAGGGGCATCAGCAACCACAGCAATACAAAGCCGGTTTGTGCGCTGCGTTTGTCCTGCCAGGCCTGTTTGAGCGTGGACGGCAACAACGCCACCCACGGCAGGCAGAACGCAACCAGCAGCGGCAGGTAATACCAGAACGGCTCGGCGTGCTGGGCATCGTCGCCGGCAAAGCGCTGGATATGTTCGTGCCAGAAGAAGAAGTTCCAGTAGTCGGGCTCTTGCAGGTGCACGGCCAGCGCCCACGGCAGGCTGACGACAATCGCCGCCACCACCGCCACCAGGCCGTAACCCAACAGCTGACGAAAACGCTTTTGCCAGATCGCATAGGGCAGGGCGATCAACACGGGAAGTAACCAGGCGAGGAAACCCTTGGTCATGAAGCCCATGCCACAGGCAAACCCCAGCAGCGCCCAAGCACCGAGCCGCCCATTGCGGGTGGTGCTGTCGAAGCAAAACCACAAGGCCACACCGGTCAGATTCACCCAGAACGTGAACTGCGGATCGAGGTTGGCATAACCGCCCAGGGCCGCCACGCTGACAAAACTCATGTACAGCACGGTGCTGATCAGGCTCTTCTGCGGGTCGTTCCACAACCGACGCGACACCAGGTACACCAACAGGATGCTCAATCCAGTGCTCAACGCCGACGCAAAGCGCACGCCGAACAGGTTCTGTCCGAAGATCGCCTGGCCCAGCGCGATCATCCAATAGCCCGCCGCCGGTTTCTCGAAATAGCGGATGCCCATGAAGTGCGGCGACGCCCATTTGCCGGTCAGCAGCATTTCCTGGCTGATCTGCGCATAACGGGTTTCATCCGGAATCCACAGGCCATGGGTAGCCAGCGGTAGCAGGTAAAACACGCCAAATGCCAACAGGAGCAGGGGCAGGGCCCAACGGCGGATCATGCCTGTTGCACTCCGAGCCAACCCTCACGGCCGGGCAAGACGCCGCGCACCAGTTGTTGCTGGGGCAGGGTAGTCAGGTCCGCCGGCAACAAGTCACCCAGCGGTTTGAAGTCGATGCCGCGCTGCCCTGCCTGGGCGAGCAACTGGCGGAAATCATTGGCCATCAGAATCCCTTCTACTTCTGCGTGGATCGTATAGACGTTGAGCTTCGACGCGGCAAAGCGGTCGAGGATGAACGTATTGAAGTCTTTGGCAGCCACCACCGGCCCGACGACTTCGTCGAAGGTAGGCAGGTCCACCGGAATTTGTGGGGTGCCCGCGCTGCCATCGGCCAAGGTTGGACGAAACAGGCTGGTGCCCCGGCAATCACTGTTGTAGCGGAAATTGAAGCCTTGCTTGGCTTGCACCACGCGCTCGTCGGCACGCCAACCGGCGGCGGCCGAACAGTCGATGCGCTCGCCGAGAATGTCGTTCAAGGTGTCGACGCCACGGCGGATCTGTTCGACCAGCTGTGCTTCGCTCCAACGCCCGGTGTTGGCCTGCCAGCCGTGGTGGTCCCACGCATGCAGGCCCACTTCATGCCCGGCGGCCTTGGCCTGGCGCATCAAATGCCCTAGGTCACGGCCGATCGGCTTGCCCGGCCAGGCGGTGCCGGCCAGCAAGATGTCCAGGCCATACAGCCCGACGGCGTTGGAACGCAGCATCTTCCACAGGAACTGCGGGCGGATGAGGCGCCATAAGTGGCGCCCCATGTTGTCCGGCCCGACACTGAAGAAGAACGTCGCTTTTACCCCGGCTTCATCCAGGGATTCGAGCAACCGTGGCACACCTTCACGGGTGCCTCGGTAGGTGTCGACGTCGATTCGCAAGCCTGCCTGCATTACTTTTTGTCCGCTATTTCAAGCATGGCTTCACGCAGGAAGAAATCCAGCGTGTTGCCGATGGTTTCGCTCATTTCAACGGTCGGCTCCCAATTCAGCAGGCGCTTGGCGTTTTCGATGCTTGGCTTGCGGTGGGCCACATCCTGGTAACCAGTGCCGTAGAACGCCTTGCTTTCTACATCGCGGAAACCAGCGAACGGCGGGAAGTTGCCACGCAGCGGGTGAGCTTCGAACTGACGCAGCAATTCTTCGCCCAACTGACGGATGCTGGCTTCGTTTTCCGGGTTGCCGATGTTGATGATCTGGCCGTTGCACGCGTCGTTGTCGTTATCAATGATGCGCGCCAGGGCTTCGATACCGTCGGCGATGTCGGTGAAGCAACGCTTCTGCTCGCCACCGTCGAACAGGCGGATCGGCGTGCCTTCCACCAGGTTCAGGATCAACTGGGTGATGGCGCGGGAGCTGCCGATACGCGCGGAGTCCAGGCGGTCGAGGCGCGGGCCCATCCAGTTGAACGGACGGAACAGGGTGAAGTTCAGGCCTTTGGCGCCGTAGGCCCAGATCACGCGGTCCAGCAGTTGCTTGGAAACCGAGTAGATCCAGCGCTGCTTGTTGACCGGGCCGACCACCAGGTTGGAGGTGTCTTCATCGAAGTACTGGTCCTGGCACATGCCATAGACTTCGGAGGTCGACGGGAAAATCACGCGCTTGTTGTACTTGACGCAGTAGCGCACCAGCTTGAGGTTTTCTTCGAAGTCCAGCTCGAACACGCGCAGCGGGTTACGGGTGTATTCGATCGGCGTGGCAATGGCCACCAGCGGCAAGACCACGTCGCATTTCTTGATGTGGTACTCGATCCACTCGGTGTGGATGCTGATGTCACCTTCCACGTAATGGAAGTTCGGGTGGCTGCGCAGGCGCTCGATGGCATCGGAGCCGATGTCCAGGCCATAGACTTCGTAGCGGTCGTCACGCAGCAGGCGCTCGGACAGGTGGTTACCGATAAAACCGTTCACACCCAGGATCAGCACGCGGGTACGGCGTGGCTTGCGGCCGGACTCGGCGCCGCGCAGCACGGAACCGTCGACCAGGCCCAATTCGTTGGCCAGGGAAGGACCGGCCAGATACAGACCGTTGTCGTTGCGCTGGCCGAACTTGACCACCAGGGAGTCTTCACCGCAAGCAATGCGCAGCGGGTTGACGCTGATCACGCGGCCTGGCGCCAGGCCTTCGTTGCCCTTGACCACTTCGGCTTGCCACACGATCAGCTTGTGCTCACCCACGGCGCAGAAGGCACCCGGGTACGGTTGTGTGACGGCGCGGACCAGGTTGAACAGTTCTTCAGCCGGTTTCTTCCATTCCAGCTTGCCATCGGCAGCGGTGCGGCGACCAAAGTAGGTGGCCTGGCTTTCGTCCTGGGCAGTTTCAGCCAGCTTGCCTTGGGCCAGTTGCGGCAGGGCGTCGCGCAGCAGGTTGCTGGCGGCGTCGCGTAGTTTGGCGTGCAGGGTCAGGCCGGTGTCGTTGCGCTCGATGATGACTTTCTGCTGGGCCAGGATCGCGCCGGCATCGGCACGCTTGACCATGCGGTGCAGGGTCACGCCGGTTTCGGTTTCGCCGTTGACCAGTACCCAGTTGGCCGGGGCACGGCCACGGTATTTCGGCAGCAGCGAGCCATGCAGGTTGAACGCGCCTTTGCGCGCAGTGGCCAACAGGGGCTCGCTCAGCAGGTTGCGGTAGTAGAACGAGAAAATGTAGTCAGGGTTCAGCTTGGCGATGCGCTCGATCCACAGCGGGTGGTTGGCGTCTTCCGGCGCGTGCACGGGGATGCCGTTACGTGCGCACAGTTGGGCAACGGAACCATAGAAATTGTTTTCCTTCGGGTCGTCGGCATGGGTGAACACAGCAGCAATTTCGTAACCGGTGTTGAGCAGCGCTTCAATGCCTGCACAACCAATGTCGTGGTACGCGAATACAACAGCTTTTGAACTCATGATTGGACCTGATCAGCAGAAGAAGTAGAGGTATGGGAAGACACCAGGCCGTCGACGACGACCACGGGAGCCGGTGCTGCCGGTTGGTTGCGCAGCACTTTTTCGATAAAGAAGCGTGGGCGGGCGCGCACGTCGCTGTACATGCGGCCCAGGTATTCACCCAAAAGGCCCATGCCGATGAACTGGCCGCCGGTGAACACGAACAGCACCGCGAACAGCACGAACAAGCCGTCGCCGGCCCAGTCGGCACCAAAGGCCAGGCGCATGACGATCAACGCCAGGGCAAACAGCATGCCCAGCGCCGCCAGGCTAAAGCCGACGATGGAGAGCAGGCGCAGCGGGGTGGTGGTCATGCAGGTCAGCAAGTCGAACATCAGGCTGATCAGGCGCATGGCGCTGTATTTGGATTCGCCGTGTTCACGCTCGGCGTGGTGCACCAGGATCTCGGTGGTGTGGCGGGCAAAGCCGTTGGCCAGGATCGGGATAAAGGTGCTGCGCTCGCGGCAGGCCAGCATCGCATCGACGATGGTGCGGCGGTAGGCGCGCAGCATGCAGCCATAATCGGTCATGGCCACGCCGGTGGAGCGCTGCACGGCCAGGTTGATCAGGCGCGAAGGCCAGCGGCGGAAGGCCGAGTCCTGGCGATTGTTGCGCACGGTGGCCACCACGTCGTAGCCGAGGGCGGCTTGCTCGACCAGGCGCGGAATTTCTTCGGGCGGGTTCTGCAGGTCGGCGTCAAGGGTGATCACCACTTCGCCCCGGCACTGCTCGAAACCGGCCATGATCGCCGCATGCTGGCCGTAATTGCGGTTGAGGATCACCGCCACCACGTTGCTGCCGTCTTCAGCGGCGGCGTCTTCCAGCAGTTGGGCCGAATTGTCGCGACTACCGTCATCCACCAGGATGATTTCGTATTCGTAGGCCAGTTGCTTGCAGGCTGCCGTGGTGCGGCGCAGCAATTCAGGCAGGCTCTCTTGTTCGTTGTAGACCGGGATAACGATCGACACGCAATGAATAGGGTAGGGTTTCAAAGATTCATGACCTCGGGGTTAGAGCAACTTGGCGCGTGGCAACAGCAGCAATCATTGGGCGAAAGTCCAGGCCGCAGGTTAATAAACGGCGCTAAAGATGAAGCGTAATCAAGAGGTTAGACGATATAGCGCGGTTTGCTATGAAGTGCTGTCTTTAAGATTAAGCGTAAAAATGTGGAACAGATATGAAAGGCAGATGAAAAACTCGTTTATTTGACAGGTAGACAGCTAGGGTTCAGCTAAGCAACTAACGGCGCGTCGGCTTTAGTTAGTAAGCGAAATAGGAACTGGCTGTAGGACGATTGGTTCAACTTGAGCGCCTACGCTCCACCCTCGAATTTTAGTGAAGAATCTTCTCTGCAAGGCGCCCCAAGTGCCGGTAAAGTAAGCCGTCTCTTGCCAGGGTGATCGGATGAATAGCGTGCAGCTTTTACGTGGCCAGTTGCGGCCAGTGTTGATGGGTTTGTTGTTGAGCGTGGCGTGTATCACCACCGTGCAAGCCGACGACGGGGTCGCGCTCACGAGCATCGACCAGGTACCGGACGGGGTGGAGGTGCGTGGCAAGCAGATCGCCGCCTATACCTGGGACGACAAGCAAGGCAAGAACCTGCTGGTGCTCGCCGAGCAGGTCAGCGAGCGTGACGACGACGGCACTCAGTCGGCTTTTGTGTACGCGGCCCAGTATTTGATCGATGGCAACCGCCCCAAACGCGTGTGGATGCTCTACGACGATGTACAGCACTGCGAATTCGACGCCTCGTTGCGCTTCGACCGCGCTGCGACCAAGGTCACCGACCTGACCGGCGATGGTATCACCCAGGCCACCGTGGGCTATTCGCGCACCTGCACCAGTGATGTCAGCCCCAATGAATTCAAGCTGATCATGCATGTCGGCAAGTCGCAGAAGTATCGTTTGCGCGGTGTCGACCGGGTCGGTGCGGCCTGGTGGGACGAGGAGGCCGGCGCCTTGCGCGGCATGCCGTTGCCCAAGGATTGCAGCGTGGCCGGGCAGCAGGCGCTGGTGAGCCAGTACAAGGAACAGGGCACCGAGCTGCCGTTGCCCGGTTGCTACGGCGACGAGAAGGACTTTGCCAAGGCCCCCGAGGCCTACCTGGCGTTCATGCGCCAGCACTGGTTCGCGCTGATGCAGAAGCAAGACAGCGACTGGAGCCAGGCCCAGGTCCAGCCGCAGGACTCTTCCGAAGATGACGACACGGCCCCGTGATTTTGTGCCAGGGCCGGTCCTGGGTTAGACTCGGCCTTCGCCAATTCACTAAATACCTCGATTAAACAAAGGCTTGCTCGGGGTATTTAAGCCAAAGGCTAATGTATCTTGACTGAGTCTATCCGCAACCCGCTGACCCTTTACCTCACTCGTCTGGCGCCCTCCAGCCAATTGACCATGCGCTACGTGCTGCAAGATGCGGCCGACCGCCTGGGCTTCGAGGACATCAACCTTGAAGACATCGACTGGCACCTGCTGCAACCCGAACACGTGATCGCCTTGGTTGCCGCCTTGCGTGAGGATGGCTATGCGCCGAACACCTCATCGCTGTACGTCAATGCGGTGCGTGGCGTAATGAACGAAGCCTGGCGGATGAACTTGATCAGCCAGGAACACCTGTTGCGCATGCGCACCGTCAAGGCTGCGCCGGGCACACGCTTGAGTCAGGGTCGCAACTTGCGGCGCAGTTTGATCCGCGAAATGATGGAAGTCTGCGCCGCCGACCCACGCCCGCAGGGCCTGCGCGATGCGGCGGTGATTGGGATTCTCTATGGTTCCGGCATGCGCAAGTCGGAGTCGGTCAACCTCGACCTGGCCCAGATCAATTTCGAAGAACGCAGCTTGCGCGTGATCGGCAAGGGCAACAAGGAGTTGATCAAGTACGCGCCGGATTGGGCGTTCGCCAAGCTGCAGGCGTGGCTGGCGTTTCGCCGCGAACAGCTCAAGGAAGGCGAGCAGGACGACAGTTTCCTGTTCAACCGCATCCGCCGTGGCAGCCATATCACCCGTGAACGCATCACCAAGCATGCGATCTACTACATCGCCCGCCAGCGTGGCGAACAGGTAGGGGTAAAGATCATGCCCCATGACTTTCGCCGCTCATTCATCACGCGGGTGATTGAGGAGCATGACCTGTCGATCGCGCAGAAACTGGCACACCACACCAATATCCAGACCACCGCCAGCTATGACGTGCGCGACGACAATGAGCGGCGCCGGGCGGTGGACCGGTTCGATCTGTAGTACTGGCCAACACTATCCCTGTGGGAGCCTGGCTTGTCCGGGATACAGCCACCTCGGTATCTCAGTTGTACCGAGGTGATGCAATCGCCGGCAAGCCAGCTCCACCTTTGGATCGCAGAGTTACAGTAAGAGGGCAGCCGCCTTCGCAGGCAAGTCTGCTCCCACAGGGGGCACGGATTAGAGGATCGGCTTGCCGCCAGTCACCGCATATCGCGAGCCCGAGATGTAGCTGGCTTCATCCGAGGCCAACAGCACATAGATCGGCGCCACTTCCACCGGTTGGCCCGGACGCCCCAGCGGGGTTTCGCTGCCGAAGCCCTGCACGTCCTCATCCGGCATGGTCGCCACAATCAGCGGCGTCCAGATCGGCCCCGGTGCCACACTGTTGACCCGAATCCCTTTGCTACCGAGCAACTGCGCCAAGCCACCGGTGAAGTTGGCGATCGCGCCCTTGGTGGCGGCATAGGCCAGCAGCGTCGGCTTGGGCATGTCGGAGTTGACCGAGCTGGTGTTGATGATCGAACTGCCGGCCTTCATATGTGGCAAGGCCGCCTTGCAGATACGAAACATCGCCGTGATGTTGATATCGAACGTCTTCACCCATTCCTCGTCCTCGATGTCCTCAAGGGTCTCGTGGGTCATCTGGAACGCGGCGTTGTTCACCAGCACGTCGATGCGGCCGAACTGCTCGACGGTTTTGTCCACCAACGACTGGCACACGCTTTTCTGCGCGATGTCACCGGGCAGCAACAGGCACTGGCGACCAGCCTCTTCGACCCAGCGTGCGGTTTCCTGGGCATCTTCATGCTCGTCCAGATAAGCGATGGCCACGTCGGCGCCTTCACGGGCAAAGGCGATCGCCACGGCGCGGCCGATGCCGCTGTCGGCCCCGGTGATCAGCGCGATCTTGTTGGCGAGCCGGCCGGAGCCCTTGTAGCTTTTCTCGCCGCAGTCGGGGTACGGGTCCATTTTTTTCTGCGCACCTGGGACGGCTTGGGCTTGAGGGGCGAAGGGCGGGCGAGGATAGTCAGTCATATCAATCTCCATAGCAGTGCAAAGGGGCTATGGGGTTAGTAGTGACATGCCGGGCGATAGTTGTGACGGATGCCGCCGAAGCCCGACGAGTGGTTGGCTTTAAGCTTATGCATAAACGGTATTTCCACCGCCGCCATTAGACTTCTTAAGATCACGTCATAACTCGTTATGACAAGTGAACTTGATGAACGATTCCAGCCTCTCTCCACTGTCCAGTATTCCCCTGCATGCCCAACTGCGCGACCTGTTGCGCAGTCGCATTCTCGACGGCGAATACGCGCCCAACACCCAAATGCCCTCAGAAAGCGAGTTGGGCACGCGCTTCAACGTCAGCCGCATCACCGTGCGCCAGGCATTGGGCGATCTGCAAAAAGAGGGCTTGATCTACAAGATTCATGGCAAAGGCACGTTTGTGTCCAAGCCCAAGGCCTACCAGAACGTCAGCACTTTGCAGGGCCTGGCCGAATCCATGACCGAACGCGGCTACGAAGTGATCAACCGCTTGCGCAGTTTTCGTTTCGTGCCAGCCGACAAGCAGGTGGCCGAGCGCCTGGGCGTGGAGGAGGGCACCGTGGTTGCGCAGATCAAGCGGGTGCGCCTGATCAACCGAGAGCCGGTGTCGCTGGAAATCACCTACCTGCCGCAACCCCTCGGCGAGCGCCTGGAAAAGGCTGACCTGGTCACCCGCGACATCTTCCTGATCCTGGAAAACGACTGCGGCCTGCACTTGGGGCATGCGGATGTGGCCATCGACGCCGTGCTGGCCGACAGCGACCTGACCCAGGCGCTGAATGTAGAGCCAGGCTCGCCGATCATGCATATCGAGCGCCTGACCCACACCGCCGACGGCCAGCCGGTTGACTTTGAACACCTGTATTACCGTGGCGACGCCTTCCAGTATCGCCTGCGCATCGACCGTGAACGAGGAAGCCGCCCGTGAGCCGCACAACCCTGGAGCTGGAATACGACATCGTGGTGATCGGCGGCGGTACGGCCGGGCCGATGGCGGCGATCAAGGCCAAAGAAGCCAACCCGGCGCTGCGTGTGTTGCTGGTGGACAAGGCCAACGTCAAGCGCAGCGGTGCGATCAGCATGGGCATGGACGGACTGAACAACGCGATCATCCCCGGCCACTCGACGCCGGAGCAGTACACCAAGGAAATCACCATCGCCAATGACGGCATCGTCAATCAGGCGGCGGTGTACGCCTACGCTACCCACAGTTTCGAGACCATCGAGCAACTGGACCGCTGGGGCGTCAAGTTCGAAAAGGACGAGACCGGCGACTACGCGGTGAAAAAGGTCCATCACATGGGCGCCTATGTGCTGCCAATGCCCGAGGGGCATGACATCAAGAAGGTGCTGTATCGCCAGCTCAAGCGTGCGCGGGTGACCATCACTAACCGCTTGGTGTGCACACGTTTGCTGACCGACAGCGAAGGGGCAGTCAACGGCGTGATGGGCTTCGACTGCCGCACGGCCGACTTCCAGGTGATCAAGGCCAAGGCCGTGATTCTGTGCTGCGGCGCGGCGGGCCGGCTGGGCCTGCCGTCGTCGGGTTACCTGATGGGCACCTATGAAAACCCCACCAATGCCGGCGACGGCTACGCGATGGCCTATCACGCGGGCGCCGAACTGGCGAATCTGGAGTGCTTCCAGATCAACCCGTTGATCAAGGATTACAACGGCCCGGCCTGCGCCTATGTTACCGGTCCGCTCGGTGGCTACACCGCGAACAATAAGGGCGAGCGCTTTATCGAGTGCGACTACTGGAGCGGCCAGATGATGTGGGAGTTCCATCAGGAGCTTGAAAGCGGCAATGGCCCGGTGTTCCTCAAGCTCGACCACCTGGCCGAGGAAACCATCCAGAACATCGAGACCATCCTGCACAGCAATGAACGGCCGAGCCGTGGCCAGTTTCATGCCAATCGCGGCACCGATTACCGCAGCGACATGGTGGAAATGCACATCTCCGAAATCGGTTTTTGCAGCGGGCATTCGGCCTCCGGCGTGTGGGTGAATGAGCGCGCGGAGACGTCGGTGAAGGGCCTGTATTCGGCCGGGGACATGGCGGCGGTGCCGCATAACTATATGTTGGGCGCCTTTACCTACGGCTGGTTCGCTGGCACCAACGCCGCCCAGTATGTGGTGGAAAAAGACTTCAGCGCGGTGAATGCCGAGCAGGTCGCCGCCGAACAGGCCCGTGTCTACGCGCCGCTGGACCGTGAAACCGGCCTGCCCCCGGCCCAGGTCGAATACAAGCTGCGCCGCTTCGTCAACGATTACCTGCAACCGCCCAAGGTCACCCGCAAGATGGAAATCGGCCTGCAGCGCTTCAGCGATATCGAGCGCGACCTCGACCAGATGAAAGCCCATAACCCCCACGAACTGATGCGCGCCATGGAAACCAGCGTGATCCGTGACTGTGCCGAAATGGCCGCCCGCGCCTCGTTGTACCGCGCCGAAAGTCGCTGGGGCCTCTACCACCATCGCGTCGATCACCCGCTGCGCAATGACGCCGACTGGTTCTGCCATTGCCACCTGAAAAAGGGCGATGACGGGCAGATGGTCAGCTTCAAGAAACCCGTGGAACCCTACGTAATTCCACTGGACGCCGAAGAAATGCAAGCCTACGACCGCCTGCGCGTGGGGGCTGATGCTGCTTGAAGCTCAATCTCTTGTGAACGGGCTTGTTGTGGTGAGCGGGCTTGCCCCGCTCACCACAGAAGCCCGCTCACCAAAACAATCAGCACAACCACAAAGTGCTAAGGACACCGTGAAATGGCCTACCAACCCCAGGAAATATTCTTTCGTTCCAACGCGCCGGTGACGATAGACGAAGACAAGTGCATCGCCGAAAAAGGCTGCACGGTGTGTGTCGACGTGTGCCCGATGGACCTGTTGGCGATCAATCCCGCGACGCAGAAAGCGTACATGGCGTTCGACGAATGCTGGTACTGCATGCCCTGCGAAAAGGATTGCCCCACAGGCGCAGTCAAGGTCGAGATCCCGTACCTGCTGCGCTGAGCGTTACGACTCCAAGCTATCCGCCATCACCGGACGCCACTGCCATACCCCTCGTTTCCCACCGTGCCTGATCACGGCGGAGACGATCCTATAACCATGATTCGAGGGGATACACCCAATGTTCTTGCGCGCAACCTTCACCAGCCTGGTGCTGGCTTCCATCAGCCTGTCGGTACAGGCTGAAACCATCCGGGTGGCCATCGGCACCCAGGACACCACTATCAACTGCGCCGCCGGCGGCTTGCTGATCCGGGAGTTGGGGCTGTTGGACAAGTACTTGCCCCACGATGGCAAGTACAAGGATGCCACCTACGATATCCAGTGGAAGAATTTCACCAGTGGCGCACCGTTGACCAATGAAATGGTGGCCGGCAAGCTGGACTTCGGCGCCATGGCGGACTTCCCCGGCGCATTCAACGGCGTGGCGTTCGAGGGCGCGGGCAAGCACAGCCTGTTTATCAGTGTGCTGTCGGGCAATATCAAGGGCAGTGGCAATGGCATCGTGGTGCCTATCGAGTCCAGCGCGCAGTCCTTGGCGGACTTGAAAGGCATGACCATTTCCGTACCGTTCGCCTCCACCGCCCACGGCATGTTGCTGCGTGCGGTCGCTGCGCAAGGCTGGGACCCGCTCAAGGACGTGAACATCATCGCCCAGGCGCCTGAAGTGGCCGGATCGGCGTTGCAGGCCAATAAGATCGACGCGCATGCCGACTTCGTGCCGTTTGCCGAGCTGTTTCCCAACCGTGGGTTCGCCCGCAAGATCTACGACGGGTCGCAGTCCAACACGCCCACCTTCCACGGCGCCCTGGTGGATGAAAGCTACGCCCGCCAGTACCCTGAAGTGGTAGTTGCTTACCTGCGAGCCAGTATCGAAGCCAATCAGCTGCTGACGGCAGAGCCTGAGAAATACAGCGAGCTGATCGAGAAAGTTACCGGCGTCGAGGCTGAGGTCAACTACCTGTTCCATGGCCCGCTGGGCGTGCAAACCCGTGACCTGAGCTGGAAGCCGGAATACCGCCAGGCCGTCGGCACCGCCATCGACACCCTCAAGCTGCTGAAAAAAGCCGACCGTGGCCTGGACCTCAATACCTTTATCGACGACCAGTACCTGCGCGCCGCCTTCAAAGCGTCCGGCCTGGACTATCAGGCACAGCTGGGCAACTACGCCCAGAGCCCGCTCAAAGCCAACGACGCGTTGACCGGCAAGCCGATCACCGACTGGAAACACGTGGCGCAGATCTGGGTGAAAGGCGAGCCCAAGGTGCGTGACTACGCGTCGGCTGAATCAGCCTTCAGTGCGTTGGCCCGTTTGAAGAAGGACGGCAAGGACGTGCGTGCGGTCTACGCCCAGGCCGAAGACAGCGGCATCAAGCTGCTCGCCAACCAGGCCTGGTTCGCCAGTGATCGCCAGGGCAAATTGAGTGCATTCCTGCTCAAGGGCCAGGCCCAGCAATTCGCGGATGCCCAGGGCGGCCAGGTGTTCGATTTCACCAGCGCCGGCGCCCAGGCCGTGGTCGGTCGCTGATATGTCGACCTATCGCTGGCTGCCGCGCGCGGCCTCATTGCTGGTGTGCCTGCTGTTCTGGCAACTCGCTGCCAGCCATCACTGGAACCTGTGGCTGGTGACCTTTGCCAACGTGCCCACGCCGGGCGCCGTGGTCGAGGCGGCGCTGGGCCTGGTGGATTCGGGCAAGCTGGCTCAGCACCTGAGTGCCAGCCTGACCCGGGTGTTTGAAGGCTACCTGGCGGCGGTGCTGGTGGGCGTTGGCCTGGGCATCGCCATCGGCCGCTCGAAATGGGCTGAAGATGTGCTGCTACCGCCCCTGGAAGTGATCCGCCCGATTCCGGCGGTGGCCTGGATACCTTTGGCAATCCTGATGTTTCCGTCGTCAGAGCTGTCCATGGTGTTCATCACCTTCACCGGCGCGCTGTTTCCGATCCTGCTCAACACCGTGCATGGCGTCGAAGGTGTCGACCCCCGGCTGATCGCTTCGGCGCGCAGCCTGGGGGCAGGGCGCGGCGCGATCCTGCTGGAGGTGATTGTGCCGGGGGCCGCGCCGAGCATCATCACCGGCCTGGCCATCGGCATGGGCACGTCGTGGTTCTGCCTGGTGACGGCGGAGATGATCTCCGGGCAGTTCGGCATCGGCTATTACACCTGGGAGTCGTACACCATCCAGAACTATGCCGACATTGTGGTCGGCATGTTGTTGATCGGCGTGCTGGGCATGGGCAGCAGTTGGCTGGTCAAGCGCCTGGGCACGGTATTCACCCCTTGGCATCGCCCGGGAGGTAAAGCCTGATGGAAGGACGTATAGCAATCAGCGGATTGTCCATTGTGCTCGGCGAGCGTGATCAGGCATTCGAGGCAGTCAAGGCGTTGGACTGCGACATCGAGCCGGGGCAATTTGTGTGCATCCTGGGGCCGTCGGGCTGTGGCAAGTCGACCTTGCTCGGCGCGTTGGCCGGACATCTGGTGCCTAATCAGGGCAGCTTGCAGATGGATGGGCAGGCGGTGGTCGGTCCGTCCCAGCAGCGCGGCATGGTGTTTCAGCAGCACACGTTATTCCCGTGGCGCACCGTGCGTGAGAACGTCGCGTTCGGCTTGAAAATGCGCGGCGTGAGCAAGACTGAACGGCTGGCGGCGGCGGATGAGATCTTGGCGTTGGTCGGGCTGGAAGGCTTCGCCGAGCGTTGGCCGAACCAGCTTTCCGGCGGCATGCAGCAGCGTGTGGAAATCGCCCGTGTGCTGGTCAATCGACCACGCCTGTTGCTGATGGATGAGCCGTTTGGCGCACTGGATGCGCTGACCCGCATGAAGATGCAGGCCTTGTTGCTGGATATCTGGACGCGCATCCGCACCACTGTGGTGTTTGTCACCCACGATATCGATGAGGCGCTGTTCCTGGCCGATCGCATCCTGGTGATGAGCCCACGGCCGGGTCGCATCATCGAGGATTTTCAGCTGGACTTTCCGCGCCCGCGCCACACCGAACTGATGACCACCCCCGAATTCACTCTCCTCAAGCGTCATTGCTTGGCACTGCTGCATCATGAGGATGGCCGCCAGTTGCCACGGCTGAACCCGCTCGGGTTGCCCACCGATCATTCAACACCGCGATTTGCCATATGACCTATAACCTGGAAATAGAAGCCCTGCGCCCACGTCTGCAAGCCTCGGACGCCGGCATGCGCCGCATTGCCCTGATCGACCTGGCTGATCTTGAAGACCCCGACGGTTTGGAATGGCTGGTGGACAGCCTGCGCAACGACCCCAGCATAGAAGTGCGCGCCCAGGCCGCGACCTTGCTCGAAGCCTGGGAAGACGGCGAAGTGGTACAGGCCTTGTGTGAAGCCCTCACAGATACCGAGTACTCCGTGCGCGACGCCGCGGCGCAAAGCCTGAGCGTATTGAAGACCATCGAGGCGGGCAGGGTGCTATTGCCCTGGACCGGACACACCGATGCCAGCGTGCGCACCGCCATCTTCCGTGCTCTGCGCGAACTGCGCCTGGAAGCCGCTGCGCCGGCGGCCTTGCTGGCGTTGATGGATGCTGATGCGGGTGTCCGCCGTGAAGCGGTGGGTGTGCTGGGTTGGCTCAAACATCTACCTGCGCTTGAGGCGTTGGCCGCCTTGGCCAGCAGCGATCCCGACACCGAAGTCCGCCGCGCGGCTACCGGCGCACTCGGCTTGGCGAGTGATGACCTGGTCTTACCGGCGTTGCACCAAGCGTTGCTGGACCCGGCGTGGCAAGTGCGCGAGGAAGCCGCGACCACCTTGGGCAAAGTCGGTAGCCGCAATGCCGGGGATGCGCTGGTCGGCGCGCTGGCCGATGAGTATTGGCAGGTTCGTCTGCGTGCGACTCGCAGCCTGGGCCGGTTACGGTATTTACCCGCACTGGACGCCTTGGTCCAGACCCTGGGCCATAGCATCAGCAACCTGCGCAAGGAAGCCGCTCTGGCACTGGGTGAGCTGGGTGATCGTCAAGCACTGACGGCCTTGCGCGATGCCGCCGACGATGGCGATCCGGAAGTGCGCAAGGCCGTGCGGATTGCCTTGGCGCAACTGCAATGACCGCCGCGCCGCACGCCATTGGCAAAGGCCGCGACGGTCGACTGCGCCTGGAGTGGATGGAAGGCGCGCAGTGGATTAACCACGCACGCCTGCGCCGCGAATGCCCGTGCTCCCAATGCCAGGCGTTGCGGTTGCGGGGCAGCCAGCCGTTGGTGTCGGAAGCGGTGAGGGTGGTGCAGATACACCCTCAGGGTTATGGCGTACAACTGGTGTTCAGCGATGGTCACCAGCGCGGGATTTATCCCTGGGCGTATTTGGCCGGGATGGGCAGCGATCAGGAGGAGGGCGGTGCGCTGGCCAAGTGAGCCGGCAGGCGGCGCAAGGTCCACAGCGTGGTGAGCATTGCGGCGATGGCGCACAACGCAATGCCAACCAGCATCGGCGCTGGCGTGTGATCCGCGAACACACCGATCACCGTCATGGACACGGCCGCCGTGATCATCTGGATCGCCCCGAGCAAGGCTGACGCAGAGCCGGCTACCGCGCCGTGGTCCTCCAGCGACAAGACGCCCGCCGCCGGTAACAGCAAACCGAGAAAACCGAAGCCGATAAACAGCAACGTCATCATCAAGGTCAGGCTGTCGACCCACAGCGTCGTGACCGCCAGCACCGCCATAACCGCCGCCACGGCCACCACCGACCAACGAATCAGCGGCGCCAGGCCAAAGCGTGCGCTGAGGCGTGCAGTGAGTTGGCTCATGGCGAAGAACGACGCAGCGTTCACGGCAAACCCCAGGCTGAACTGCGTGGGTGTCAGGCCGTAATGCTCGATGTACACGAATGGCGCGCTGCCGATAAACACGAAAAACGTCGCCAAGCCGAACCCGCACACCACCGACAAACCGATAAATACCGGGTCACGCAGCAACGCACCGTAGCTGCTGAAGGCGTTGCCCAGAGTCTTGCCCAAGCGCCGTTCGGCCGGGTGAGTTTCCGGCAGTTGTACGATGGTCATCACCAGGCACGCCACTGCGAGCACCGCCAGCACAGCAAACACTTCGCGCCAACTCCACAGCGAAATCACCAGGCTACCGGCGAGCGGCGCAAGAATCGGAGAGACACTCATCACCAGCATCAGCAACGCCATGAGTTTCGCGGCTTCATGCCCGGTGTACAGGTCACGCACGATGGCCCGTGGAATCACCATGCCCGCGCACGCACCGAACGCCTGCAGGGCCCGAAAGGCGATCAGTGATTCAATGTTAGGCGCCAATGCGCAACCGACACTGGCCACGGCAAAAATCACCAGGCCGGCATAAATCGGCGGCTTGCGCCCGAACACATCACTGATCGGGCCGTAGAACAACTGGCACACGCCGACGATGACAAAAAACACCGTGAGGCTCATCTGCACCAACGCCGGCGAGGCGTGCAGGCTCGCGCCCAGGGTCGGCAAGGCCGGCAGATAAATGTCGATGGCGAAGGGGCCGACGGCGGTGATCAAGCCCAGCAGCAGGGCCAGGCGGGCGATACTTCGAGACATGGGCAATTCCGGGCGGAGCAAACAAAGGTCGGCCAGCTTAAGGGATCTGCGCAGATCCGCAAACTTAGGCTTCAATAAACAGTATGGATGGCCGATAACATGAGCAGCGGGGCTTCTACGGTTGGGTTCTCAACCGGCTGACCAGGCACGGGGATACCAGCATGACGATCAAACTGCGCTTGATGCTGTTGATAGCGACCGGATTGCTCACTGCCTTGATCATGAGCCTGGCCGGCTACCTGGGAAACACCCGGATGGGCACTGCCGTGCAGGACAACGAAGTGAGCATGACGGTGCTGCGCAACCACATGGAAGCCGACATGATGCACGACGCCCTGCGCGCCGATGTGTTATCGGCGATGCTGGTGGGCCTGGGTAAAAGCACCAGCAGCAAGGCCGACGTCGATAGTTCTCTAAAAGAGCACGCCGAACACTTTCGGCAAGTGTTGGCAGACAACCTCAAGCTGCCGCTGGACGATTCGCTCAAGGCAAGCCTGGAAAAAATCAAACCCAGCCTGGATAACTACATCGCCACCGGCGAACGCATCGTCGCCCTGGCATTGGATAACCCTGAGGCCGCGCGCGGGGAACTGGGCACATTCAATGCCGCGTTCAGCCAGTTGGAAGATCAAATGGCGAGCCTGAGCGAGTTGATCGAAACCAATACCCAGCAGACCAGCGTCGGTACGCGACAGGCCATCAGCAACGCCAACTTCACGCTGGGCGCGGTGTTGATCGCCAGTCTTTTACTGCTGCTGGCCCAGGGGCGCTGGGTGATCCTCAGCATCATGGGCCCCCTACAGGCGGCCAGCCGCATTGCCGCCAGCATCGCGCGTGGCAACTTGAGTGAACCTATCGTCGAGCCCCGGCGCAAGGATGAAGCCAGCGCCTTGATCCGCAGCCTCGCCACCATGCAAAAGGACCTGCGCGGCATGATTGAAGTGGTGCGCAGCAACGCCCATGGCGTCAATGGCATGAGCGAGCAACTGAGCCGCGGCTGCCATGAAGTGGCTGGCAGCAGCCAGCAACAGAGCGCCGCCGCCAGCACCATGGCCGCTGCTGCGAGTGAGATGACCGCGAGTATCGAGGAAATCACCCGGCACGCCGGACGCGCACTGGACATGGCCAACCAGGCGCAAACCTTGGCCAAGGACGGCGGCCGGGTGATTCATCAGGTGGTCAGTGACATGGACGGCATCGCTCGTTCCGCACAGCAATCCGCCCAAGTGATTCGCACGCTGGACAAGGAGTCCGAGGCCATTTTCAGCATTATCCAAGTGATCAAGGGGATCGCTGACCAGACTAACTTGCTGGCCCTGAATGCCGCGATTGAGGCTGCCCGTGCCGGTGAGCAGGGGCGTGGATTTGCTGTGGTTGCTGATGAAGTGCGCAACCTTGCCGGACGCACCAGCGCATCGACCCAGGAAATTGCCGCCATGGTCGGGCGTATCCAGCAGAACACCCGGGAAGCGGTGACCAGCATGGAGGAGGGCGTTGCTCAGGTGGACAAAGGCATGGCGGTAACCGCCGAAGTGGAGCGGGCAATTCGCGAGATTCTCCAAGCGACGTTGAACACCACGGAAATGGTCAACGATATCTCTCGGACCATCGGCGAGCAGAGCCTGGCCAGCAATGAAATTGCGCACCAAGTGGAGATGATTGCGGGGATGTCGCAGAGCAATAGCCGAGTGATCGAGCAGACAGCGTCGACCACCGATGAACTGTCCAACCTAGCAGGAAAGCTGTCACAGTCGGTTGATCGATTTCAAATGTAACTCATTGATTTAACTCAACTAAATAGTCATTTAGTTGAGTTGGATCTCAGGGCAGGGGGCTCAAGACTGGGAGAGGGTGGCCATACGCCGCTCGGCGATACGCTCAACGGTTTGCATATGTTCCGTGCCCCATTGGCACAGCGCGCCCAACGCAGTTGCCAAGGATCGCCCGAATGGTGTCAGCGAGTACTCGACCTTGGGCGGTATTTCCTGGAAATCCACCCGGAAAATGATCTCATCACGCTCCAATTCCTTGAGCTGCTGGATCAGCACCTTATCGGTCACGCCGCCAATCGCGCGCCTTAATTCCCCATATCGATGAACATTTTGCGCCAAGTTGAACAGCACCAGCGGCTTCCATTTACCGCCAATCACCGCCAGGGCGGCCTCGAGCCCGCAATTGAATGAGTTGTTGGCCATGATCCAGAGGACTCCGCATAGGGTACTTACTTAAAGGTGCATACTATTCAAAAGAATAGCTCAGATCTACAGTTGGGCCTCAACCTTATTCATCGGAGTTCACCATGAGCAGGCTCATCGGAAAAATCGCAGTCATTACCGGCGGCAACAGCGGCATCGGCCTGGCAACCGCCATTCGCTTTGCGGCGGAAGGCGCACACGTCGTCATTGTAGGACGTCGACAAGAGGAACTGGACAAGGCGCTGCAACTGATTGGTCCTCAAGCTATCGCCATACAAGGCGACATTTCAAAACTGGACGACCTTGATCGCGTGTTCACCCAGGTCAAAGCAGCAAAAGGCCGGGTCGACGTGCTGTTCGCAAACGCAGGCCTGGGGGATTTCCAACCGATCGGCTCGATCACCGAGGAATCGTTTGACCGTACCTTCGGCATCAACGTCAAAGGCACGCTGTTCACCGTACAAAAAGCCTTGCCACTGATGAGCGCCGGCAGCTCGGTGATCCTCACGGGTTCGACCACAGGCACCATGGGCACACCGGCGTTCAGTGTGTACAGCGCAACAAAAGCGGCGCTGCGTAACTTTGCCAGGAGCTGGGCGCTGGATCTCAAAGGTACAGGCATTCGTGTCAACGTACTCTCACCAGGGCCGATCTCGACACCGGGTCTGGACCTGGCGCTTTCAGGTACTGGACAGAAAGACGCAATCATTGACGACATGACCGCGCAGGTTCCATTGAACCGTATTGGCAAGCCTGAGGAAGTTGCGGCGGCAGCGTTGTTCCTGGCATCGGATGAAAGCAGCTTCATGACCGGCAGTGAGATGTTTGTCGATGGTGGCTTTGCTCAGGTTTGAGTGAGATAGGGGTTTTGCCTGTTGAAATGTGATGGGCACTGCCCCTGATTGCGCATTATGATATTACGCATAATGTATATTATGTTAAATGATATATTACGCTATGCGTGTCACCCAGCGACTTTGTAGATCTCAGCAACCACCTGCTTCACTGCGTCTTCGATCGCACCTTCATTCCGGCACATCACCCAGCCATGATCCGCAACCGCCTGCTCGAACATCTCTGTGCATGCAACATGCTCTGCATACTTCTGGATTACCGTACCGCCCAATCCTCGCGACCGTGCAGCTGCCCTTGCCCACGAAATATCCGGCGCGGTGACAACGCCGACATGCACATCCGGCACTCGCACGTCCCGCTCCCGGTTCAACTGGAGAATCTCTGCAAACAAGATGGTGTGTCGAAACGCAGCATCGGACGGATACCAGCGATCAATCAGGATAATGCTGTCCAACGGCTGCTGAGTCAGTACGTTCCGGGATATCCAGCTGCGACTCTCGGCAAAACGCTCGCACACAGCCCATTCCAGATCCCGCGAGGGATTTCTGGCAAGTTCGTTAACCAGGGCCATCGTTTCCCTTCTGTAGGGATCGCTTTTTCTCTCGCAAAGTCGGATGACTTTCTTGTTATGCGCCCTCAGCGTTGCCGTTACGGCCTCCAACAGCGTAGTTTTGCCGGTGCCTTTGGGCCCATCCAGGGAAACAAAAAACGGAATATTCATTTGTCACACAATGATCAGGATAATGATAACCACGCCTCTTCTTGTCGACGTGATTGAGTGATCGACCCAGCCGGTAGTTATATCTGTGAAAAAGAGTGAGCTTCCCGTAAAAACCTGCGTGACCTGTGGACTTCCCTTCACGTGGAGGAAGAAATGGGCACGCTGCTGGGATGAAGTGCGTTACTGCTCGGAGCGTTGCCGGCGCAGCAAAAGCTGACCCTGCTCCAGCAGCTGACTAATCAGCTGCCAGGAGCTTTTTGACTTCGGCGATGATCAAGTCGATGTTGAAGGGTTTGGCCAATACAGCATCAAAAAGATCCGATCTCTCTATTCCGATATGCGCCTGAGCACCGCTTATCAAGATGATCGGCAATTGATTTGCCGAAGGCAGCGCTCGAATGGCGGTGGCGAATTCCTCGCCGTCCATGACCGGCATCATATAGTCGGTAATGATCAAAGCAGGCCGTTCTCTATCGAGAACCTCAAGTCCTTTTCGACCATTGCTCGCCGTTACGACCATGTACCCCTCATCCTCCAGCGCGAAGCTAAGGATGTCAGCGATCAAATACTCGTCGTCGACGACCAGGATGGTGGTCATGTTAATTCAACCCACACAAAAGCTTAAGAAATTGAACCGGGCGATGACTCAGCGGGGACCGATGGTTCATGTCTTGAAGCCTTTTTCAGGAAAACATCATAATCACGGATGATGACCTCAAATCGTGAGGGATCGTAAGAGCTGTCTCTTACCTTAAGAATGGATAGCGTCCGGCTTAGTTCAGAGTGATTCTCAGAAAACCGCATCAGCATCAGGTTGTCGACGATGCTAGACAGGTCAGAGTTTGGTGCGCTGACCTCTGAACCAAATAGATCGCGCATTTCCCAGGAGGCAAATACCGTAACGCCCCTGGATCGCAGCTCGTTCATCAGTGCACTGAAGAAGTCAGTAATCCGTGCGGGATTCGTCGAGACTCGCGTCATACCGCTAAGGCTATCGAGAAACACGCGCTTGATGCCCTTCTCTTCTACGAGACCCAGTAGCCGTGTGCCCAACCCATCCAGCAACCCCTCAGTAGTAGGCTGCCAGGCAATGCTCAAGGCGCCGCTGCCTTCCATGCCCTTTATATCGATACCGAGTGATTGGCCTTTGAGTCGCAACCGTTCCGGGCTTTCGTAGAAGCCAAAATGCAGGCCCGGTGCTTCCACAGTCGACTCAGCCAGAAATTTGAGGCCAAGGGTGGTTTTACCAATACCGGAAGGGCCGATTACTAGAGTCACGCTGGAACTGTGCAGCCCCCCGCCTAGGATGTCGTCCAGTGATTCAATCCCACTGGCGATACGGGTCATGTCGGCGCTGTCGGGAGACGACGGGTGGCTGTAGAGACTTTCGAGTCGCGGGTAAACCACCAAGCCATTTTCGGTAATTTCACACTCGTGAAGACCGGTCATTGCTGAGCTGCCGCGAGTTTTACGAAGCTGAATTCGACGCACTGACCGAGTGCCGAACAGCTCCTCGCCCATTTCAATCACCCCATCAACCATGGTGTGCTCAGGGCTGCCGTCGTCCAGACGGGAACTGGTGAGAAACAGCACTGTGCAACCTGCGAAAGCGGCGTGCCCTTGCAACTCGGAAATGAACTTCTTGGTATCGATGTGCGAATCTGCTTTGGAGCGCGCATTGAGCAAGCCGTCTACTACCATCACTGTGGCTTTTTGACGGCTTATCTCGCGCCGCAGCAGTTTCACCACCTCGTCCAGTCCGTCGTTTTCCAACGTGTCAAACGCACTGACAAATTGGATTTCGGCGCCAACCTTGGAGGCGTCGAAGAAGCTCAGAGTCGAAAGGAATTGAAAAAGTCGGTCGTGTGATTCGGCCAGCAGCGTGGCGACCAGAACCCTTCCTCCATTGTTCGCATGATGGAACCCAAGCTGGTTGGCAAGGATCGTTTTTCCAGACCCTGGGCGCCCTTGGATGATGTATGAAGCGCCTGCTACCAGCCCACCCTTGAGCAGAGCGTCTAGCCCTTCGATTCCACTTTGAAGGCGTTTTAGCTTTTCCACGATACGACCCTGATCTGAAAAACAGGCTGTTTAAGCCGAGTGAAGCGGAATGCTAACCCCATTTTTGCTCTGGAGCCATTCCCGCCTCTCCATAACCCTAATGCTGAAACGTCATCATCCCCCGCTCTTCTGCATGTTAATCTCGCTCCACCACGAATAGACATTGATCGTCACAAGACGATGACCAGAACCAGGAAAGCCCATGCCAAAGATTTCTCACTCAGCCCTGCGCCGCAAATTCCGTGAATTGCTTGCTACCCCAACCTGCGTTGAAACCGCGTCCGTCTTTGACCCGATGTCCGCGCGTATTGCCGCTGACCTGGGTTTCGAAGTCGGCATCCTCGGTGGCTCCGTTGCTTCGTTGCAGGTACTGGCCGCGCCCGATTTCGCGTTGATCACCCTGAGTGAGTTCGTTGAGCAAGCCACCCGTATTGGCCGTGTTGCCCAGTTGCCGTTCATCGCCGATGCCGACCATGGCTACGGTAACGCGCTGAACGTGATGCGCACTGTCGAAGAGCTTGAGCGTGCCGGTGTGGCCGCGTTGACCATTGAAGACACGTTGCTGCCCGCGCAATTCGGGCGCAAGTCCACCGACCTGATTTCCATTGAAGAAGGCATCGGCAAGGTCCGCGCGGCGCTGGAAGCCCGTGTTGATCCAGAGTTGTCGATCATTGCCCGCACCAACGCCGGTGTGTTGCCGACCGAGGCTGTGATCGAGCGCACCCTGGCGTATCAGAAAGCCGGTGCCGATGGGATTTGCATGGTGGGTGTGGCTGACTTCGAGCACCTGGAGAAGATCGCCGAGAACCTGACCGTGCCGCTGATGCTGGTGACGTATGGCAATCCTAAGCTCAATGACGCCAAGCGTCTGGCCAGCCTCGGTGTACGTGTGGTGGTTGCCGGCCATGGCGCCTACTTTGCCGCGATCAAGGCGACCTATGACAGCCTGCGTGCACAGCGCCGGTTGACCCACAGCACCGATAACCTCAGTGCTACCGAGTTGACGCACACCTATACCTTGCCTGAAAACTACGTGGCCTGGGCTGAAGAGTTCATGGACGTCAAAGAGTAATACGCAAGCCGGGACGAGGGGTGCAACACCCTCCTCCTCCAGCCATTATGCGTCGTTGAGCACTGTGAACCCATAGCACATAACTCGTGTGTATTTGCATGGATTATCAGGGCTAATCACGCGCCGTAACCTGTGCTCCAAAGCGCAAGCATACCGCCTTGCGCAGCACACAAACGGAGCTTCCCATGACCCTTTCCAACACCCGTCAACTCGAAGGCAAAGTCGCGCTGATCACCGGCGCCAGTTCCGGCATTGGTCGCGCGGCCGCTGTCGTCCTGGCCCAGCGCGGCGCGAAGATCGTGGCTGCTGCCCGCCGTCAGAGCGAGCTGGACGACGTGGTTGCCGAGATCACTGCCAATGGCGGCACCGCGTCCTCCATCGTCGTCGACGTGACCCGCGAAGCCGACATCATCGCCATGGTCAAATTTGCCGTGGACACCTATGGCAAGCTGGACATCGCCTTCAACAATGCCGGCACCGAAGGCGTGTTCGCGCCGCTGGTCGAACAGGACAATGCACGCTTCGACCTGGTGTTCGAGCCGAATGTGCGCGGGGTTTTCAACTGCATGAAGTACCAAGCCAAGGTAATGCTCGAACAGGGTTTTGGCAGCATCATCAATAACGCGTCCATGGGCGGCGTGATCGGTTTCGAGAATGCCGCGCTGTATATCGGCACCAAGCACGCCATTGTCGGTATGACCAAGACCGCGTCCCTCGAATGGTTCAAGCAGGGCGTGCGGGTCAATGCGCTGTGCCCGGGCCTGATCGAGACGCCGTTCCACCATCGCGGGATCTGGCCGTCGGTGGACGCCCAGCACGCTTTCGCCGCCAGCACCCCGGCCAGCCGGTTTGGCACCGCCGAAGAGATGGCGACGGTGGTGGCGTTCCTAGGGTCGGAAGATGCCAGCTACGTGTCCGGCCACGCCTTGTTGGCAGATGGCGGCTACTCGGTGGCCTGACGGTTACGGGTCTGGAAGAAGTCGATAAATGCCCGGAGCTTTCCGGGCATTTGCGCACGGTTGGCGTAATACAGGTGGAAGGTCTCGGCGGGCGCCGCGTAGTGTTCCAGCAACGCCACCAGTGCACCGCTGGCGATATCCGCCTGGGCAAACGGGCGGAACACCAGGGCCACGCCGCAACCCAGGCGCGCAGCCGACAAGGTGGTGCGCATTTCATCCAGCACCAGGCGCCCCTTCACCTCAATCGCGACAGTGGCCTTGCCGATGCGAAACGTCCAATCCATGTACGGCCCGCGGCTGCTCAGGCGCTGGTGGATGCAGTCGTGGGCCAGCAGGTCTTCGGGTGTGTCCAGCGGTGCCGAGCGCGCCAGGTACGCGGGCGCCGCCACGGCCACCATCGGCTGCGACGTGCCCAGCGGCACGGCGATCATGTCGCGCTGCAAGGCCTGGCCCAGGCGAATGCCGGCATCGAAACCTTCGCCAATGATGTCGCTCAAGCCATTATCGAGGGCGATATCCAAGGTGATATCCGGGTACTGCGTGAGGAATGCCGCCACATGCGGCTCGATCAGCGAGGCATAGGCCACGTAGGAACTGTTGATCTTCAACGCGCCGTAAGGGCGGCTGGCGGTGTCGTGCACTTGCTGCACTGAGAAGCGAATCTGCTCCAGTGCCGGTGCCAGGGTGTCGAGCAGCTGGCTGCCGGACTCGGTCAGTGCCACGCTGCGGGTGGTGCGGTTGAACAGGCGCACACCCAATTGCGCTTCAAGCTGCTTGATGGTCTTGGACATGGCCGTCGGCGTGACCTCCATCTCGGCTGCCGCCCGCGCGAAATTCAGATGACGGGCCACACATTCGAACGCGATCAGCGCCGGCAAGTGGGTGGATTTCAGGCTCATGCAGCGTCTCGACGGGTTAAGCCAACAGTGTTGCGCAGCATAAGTGAGTTCAACTAAGCCGCCCACTGAAAATACTGCCCACGCAAAAAAATCCGCCGCAGAGTCTGCGGCGGCAACCAAAGGATTTTGTCGAAGCAGAGCGGCTAAGACAGGCCCAACGCTACACCCGCGCCGGGTTAAATACCGTGAAGTTTAATTAATCGAGTTTCATCCGGAAGACCGCTACAGGCCGCGCAGACTGGGCTTAGAATCAACCTCGGCAACCATGCCGAACACAATAAAAAACCGTAACAGCTCACCTGCAAACATCTGCCCATACCACGTTATGCACCATCCAATAAGTGCGGTGTTTCTGTGCGCGCGTTCATTATTCCGGGGAAGTCACAACATGATTAAACAGTCGAGCCTGTTAGCACTGGCGGTGTGTGCCGGTATCAGCCAAATGGCCTTTGCAGAGTCCGTCAGCGACCAGGCAGATGCCAAGGGGTTTATCGAGGGCAGCAGCATCACCGGGCTGCTGCGCAACTACTACATGAACCGCAACCGTGAAGGCGGTCGGGCTGATAACCGCGACTGGACCCAAGGCGCAATACTCAACTACGCCTCGGGCTTTACCCAAGGCACCATTGGTTTCGGGGTGGATGCCTATGCCTACGGCGGGCTGAAACTGGATGCCACCCATGAATACGCGGGCACCGGCAACCTGCCGACCGACCGGCACGGCGATCCCGAAGACGCCTACGGCTCGGTCGGCGCCGCCGTGAAAATCAAAGTGTCCAAGACCCAACTCAAATTTGGTGACATGCAGCCCACCGCGCCCGTCTTCGCCACCGGTGGCACGCGCCTGTTGCCGCAGACCGCCACCGGTTTCGACCTGACCAGCAGCGAAATCGCCGGCCTGGACCTGGAAGCCGGGCACTTCACCAGCACCAACAGCGGCATGACCAGCAACCATGACCACGATATCTATGCGACCTACGCCAACATCGCCGCCAACAGCGCAAGCTTTGTCGGCGGCAAATACACCTTTACCCCGTCCCTGAGCGCCACGCTGTATGCCGGCGAGCTGGAAGACATCTGGCGCCAGTACTACACCAACCTCAACTATGTGATTGCGCTGGCGCATGACCAGTCCCTGGCGCTGGACGGCAACCTGTACCGCACCCTCGACACGGGCAGCGCCAAGGCCGGGGCGATCAACAACACCACCTACTCGGTGGCGGCAGCCTACTCGTTCCTGCAGGCGCACACGCTGACGCTGTCGTTCCAGAAAGTGCATGGCGACACGCCGTTCGACTACATCGGCACTGGCAACAACGGTGCGGGCGAAGGCGGTGATTCGGTGTACCTGGCCAACTCGGTGCAATGGGGCGACTTCAACGGCCCGGGCGAGCAGTCGTGGGGTATCCGTTATGACCTCAACGTGGCCAGTTATGGCGTGCCGGGGCTGAGTTTCATGGCGCGCTACATCAACGGTTCCGACATCAATGGCACCCACACACCGGACCACAGCGCCTACGTAGGCGACTACGGTGCCGATGGCGCCCACCACGAGACGGATGTGGAAGCCAAGTACGTGATCCAGAGCGGTCCGGCGAAAAACCTGTCGTTGCGCCTGCGTGATGCGATCGTGGCCTCAAACGCCGACCAGCGCGATGGTGATCTCAATGAGCTGCGGTTGATCGTCGACTATCCGTTTACGCTGCTGTAAGTGGCCTTTGTGGTGAGGGGGCAAGCTCCCTCACCACTGGGCTGCATCAGCCCACCCAACCCACTGCGGTCTTGGGAATGACTTCCGACTCATCCAGCTTCGACGCGAACATACTCACCGCCTCCACCGCGTCACTGGTACTGGTGCGAATCTGCAAGATCACCGAACCCGCCTGATCAGCCAAGCTGACGCCGCGTTGCGCGCCCTCCTGGGTGGCGTTCATGCTGGTCACTGCGTCACGGGTTTCCGAGAGGATCATGCCGATCATCTCGGCAATTTCCGCGGTCGAGCGGCTGGTCCGCCCGGCCAGTTGCCGGACTTCATCGGCTACCACCGCAAAGCCTCGCCCTTGATCCCCCGCACGCGCTGCCTCAATCGCTGCGTTGAGGGCCAACAGGTTGGTCTGGTCGGCAATCCCACGAATGGTGTTGACGATGGCAGTGATCTGCTCGGAACGATCGCCCAGTTGCCCCACCAGCCGCGCAGAGGCGCCGATGCTGTCGGCGATGCGGCGCATTTCGCTGGCAGTCTCCTGGATCACCTGGGTGCCATGTTCGGCAAAACGCTCGGTCTCGGAGGAAATATGGTAGGCCCGCGACGCACCACGGGAGTCTTCTTCGAATTTTTCCACGCGCTCGGTGATGTCGCTGGCGAACTTGACGATCTTGATCAGCTTGCCGTCGCCGTCGTAGACAGGATTGTAACTGGCTTCCAACCACACCACCCGGCCATGTTTGCCCAGGCGCTTGAATTGCCCGGTAAAGAATTCGCCATTGTTCAGGCGACGCCAGAAATCGTTGTATTCGTGGCTGTTGATCAGGGTCGGCTCGCAAAACAAGCGGTGGTGTTTGCCTTTGATTTCCGGCAGCGAATACCCCATCACGTTCAAGAAGTTTGTATTCGCGTCCAATACTTGGCCGCCAAGGTCGAACTCGATCACGGCCATGGCCCGGTCCAGGGCGACCAGTTTGCTGGAGGTGGCCGCTTCCACCTCCACTTTATCGGTGACGTCCAAGGCGTACTTGACCACTTTCAGCACTTGTCCGCGTTCATCCAGGACCGGGTTGTAACTCGCTTCCAGCCAGATGGTCTTGCCGTTGGCATGAACCCGTTTGAAGGTGCCTGAAACGAACTTGCCGGCTTTCAAATCACTCCAGAATTGGCTATAGGCCGAACTACTGGTCAGCGCCGGCAAGCAAAAGTCGCGGTGGGATTTGCCGACCAATTGATCCGCGCTGTAGCCCAGGGTCTTGAGAAAATTATCGTTGGCGCGCAATACCTTGCCATTGAGATCGAATTCGACCACGGCCATGGAGCGTTCCAGCGCGACAATCAGTCCTTTGTACTCAGTGGATTCGGCCGTCCTGGCCGCCAGTTCTGTTTTGAGTGCTTTATTGAACATGACGTACCCTCAGCCGTGCGGAAAAACCGATCTCTTGATTGGCTATCGGCTGGGAAATACGCGACTTTATGCGGCATAAATGTTTATTTTTTGGCGCCAGATTATTGCTGGAGGCCCCGTTACTCAGGGCTTTGCGTCGGGCAGTGACAACCGCTCTCGCATGCCGCTGCTCGCAGCAGGGCCAGCCTGCAAAACGCACTGATCCATCGGCACGACCTGCCCCTCGGCACTTGCGAGCATTGGTTGTACCGGCCTGCCCGTCCCACGCTCCACCAACTCGACACTGGTACCCTCCTCGGCGTAATGCCGATTGCCCCAGGCCACCAGCGACATCAGCACCATGCGGAAATCCTCGCCCTTTTCCGTCGGCACATATTCGTAGCGCGGCGGACGCTCGCTGTAGGCCTGGCGTTCGAGCATGCCCGCCTCCACCAACGCGTTGAGGCGGCGCGTCAACATATTCGGCGCGATGCCCAGGCTGCGCGAGAACTCGTCGAAGCGGCGCAGGCCGTGCAAGGCGTCGCGCATGATCAGAATGCTCCACCACTCCCCTACCCGCTCAAGGCTGCGGGCGATGGGGCATTCGTCGCTGATGAGGGACTTGCGTTGCATGGGGATTCCTGTGGGTCAGTGCAAATGTGTGTGACGCCATGTTACTTTCATGATGATAGTGACGTCCATAGGGTCTGTTCCCTCACCGCAACCGGAGTCGATTGATCATGAGTAAACGCATTGTTGTGACAGGTATGGGCGCGCTGACGCCGTTGGGCGCTGACGTGGAATCTACCTGGCGCCGCCTGTTGGCCGGGCAATCGGGCATTCGTCGCCTGCCGGAAGAGTTGATCGGTGACTTGGCCGTCAGTATCGGTGGCCAGGTACAAAGCAGCGTGCAGGACCCTGAAACCGGATTTGACCCGGATCGCCTGCTGGCAGCCAAGGAACAACGCAAGATGGACCGCTTTATCCTGTTCGCACTGGCGGCGGCGGATGAAGCCTTGAAGCAGGCCGGCTGGGCGCCGAACACAGTGGAACAACAGGAACGCACGGCGACCATCATTGCGTCTGGCGTCGGCGGTTTCCCGGCGATTGCCGATGCAGTGCGCACCACTGACAGCAAAGGCCCGCGCCGATTGTCCCCGTTTACCATCCCGTCCTTCTTGAGCAACATGGCCGCCGGGCATGTGTCGATCAATTACGGTTTGAAAGGCCCGTTGGGTGCGCCGGTGACCGCCTGTGCCGCGGGTGTGCAGGCTATCGGTGATGCGGCGCGGATGATTCGTGCCGGTGAAGTCGATGTAGCGGTGTGCGGCGGCGCCGAAGCGGCGATTCACCGGGTCAGTCTGGCCGGTTTTGCGGCAGCGCGAGCCCTGTCCAGCGACTTCAATGACAGCCCTGAGCGGGCTTCGCGGCCATTCGACCAGGCGCGCGACGGTTTTGTCATGGGCGAAGGCGCTGGCATCCTGGTCATCGAAGCACTCGAACACGCCCTGGCCCGTGGCGCGCAGCCGATTGCGGAGTTGGTGGGCTACGGCACCAGTGCCGACGCCTATCACATGACGGCCGGCCCGGAAGATGGCGATGGTGCGCGACGTGCCATGCAGCAAGCCTTGCGCCAGGCAGGAATCGAGGCGGCCCAGGTGCAGTACTTGAACGCTCACGCTACTTCCACACCAGTGGGCGATAAAGGCGAACTGGCGGCGATCAGGACGGTATTTGGCGCTAACGGCAGCCCGGCGATCAGCTCGACCAAATCCGCCACCGGTCACCTGTTGGGCGCTGCGGGCGGTATCGAAGCCATCTTCACCGTACTCGCCCTGCGCGATCAGGTCGCCCCGGTCACCCTCAACCTGGAAATCCCCGACGCGCTTGCGGATGGCCTGGACCTGCTGCGCGGTGCAGCCCGGCCGATGCCCATTGAATACGCGCTATCCAACGGCTTCGGCTTTGGCGGCGTGAATGCCAGCGTGCTGTTCCGCCGCTGGGCGTAGTTTGCCCCTGCGGTATTTTTCGGGGACCATGGGCGCCTTTCTGCACCTGCCAACGAGAGGCGCCCATGGCTAACCACGACCTGCACTACACCCCGGATCCCGATGCCGACTCGATTTCTTCGGATGTGATTGGCTTCAACGGCATCCTGGTGTCCACCCAGATCCCGACCCGCGCCGATGGCAGCCTGGAACTGGGCGATATCACCCTGCAAAGCGAATGCACCCTGCAAGCCTTGAAAGTCGCCCTGGAAAAGGCCGGTAGCTCCATGGACCGGGTGATGCACCTGACCATTTATCTGACGGATATGGCTGATCGTGCCGCCTTCAACGAGGTCTACAAACGCTTCTTTGCCAAGCCCTGGCCCGTGCGTGCGGCGGTTGGCGTTGCCGCGTTGGCGGTAGACGGCATGCGCGTGGAAGTCACCGCGATGGCCGCTCAAGCCTGAGTGGGTGCCGGTCAGGCATTTCACAGCTACAATGCGCGCCTCAACCGTGACAAGCCTGACTAAAAAAACTATGTCCTTGCCCAAGCATCACCTGGAATTGCTCAGCCCTGCCCGCGATGTCGCCATCGCGCGCGAGGCGATCCTGCATGGCGCCGACGCCGTGTACATTGGCGGCCCGAGCTTCGGCGCGCGCCATAACGCCTGTAACGACGTGAGCGATATCGCGTCCCTGGTGGAATTCGCCCGTCGTTATCACGCGCGCGTCTTCACCACCATCAACACCATCCTGCATGACAACGAACTGGAACCCGCGCGCAAGCTGATCCATCAGCTCTACGATGCCGGCGTCGACGCATTGATCGTGCAAGACCTGGGCGTGATGGAGCTGGATATTCCGCCCATCGAGCTGCACGCCAGCACCCAGACCGACATTCGCACCCTGGGCCGCGCCAAGTTCCTCGACCAGGCCGGTTTCTCGCAACTGGTATTGGCCCGTGAGCTGAACCTGCAGGAAATCCGTGCCATTGCTGACGAAACCGATGCCGCCATCGAGTTCTTCATCCACGGCGCCCTGTGCGTGGCGTTCTCCGGGCAGTGCAACATCTCTCACGCACAGAATGGCCGCAGCGCCAACCGGGGTGATTGCTCCCAGGCCTGCCGTTTGCCGTACACCTTGAAAGATGACCAGGGCCGCGTCGTGGCCTTTGAAAAGCACCTGCTGTCGATGAAAGACAACAACCAGAGCGCCAACATTCGCGCACTGGTCGAAGCCGGCGTGCGTTCGTTCAAGATCGAGGGCCGCTACAAGGACATGGGCTACGTGAAAAACATCACCGCCTATTACCGCCAGCGCCTGGATGATGTGCTTGAAGACCGACCGGACCTGGCGCGCGCGTCCAGCGGCCGTACCGCGCACTTCTTCCTGCCGGACCCGGAAAAAACCTTCCACCGCGGCAGCACTGACTACTTCGTCACCGACCGCAAGGTCGACATCGGCGCCTTCGACACCCCGACCTTCACCGGCCTGCCGGTGGGTGTAGTGGAAAAAGCCGGCAAGCGTGACCTACAAGTGGTCACCCATGAGCCGCTGTCCAATGGCGACGGTCTTAACGTGCTGATCAAGCGCGAAGTGGTGGGTTTCCGTGCCAACATCGCCGAGCCTAAAGGCGAGTTCGAGGAAGATGGCGAGAAGCGCTACCGCTACCGCGTCGAGCCGAACGAAATTCCGGCCGGCCTGCACCAACTGCGCCCGAACCACCCGTTGAACCGTAACCTCGACCACAACTGGCAACAGGCGCTGCTCAAGACTTCATCCGAGCGCCGTATCGGCCTGACCTGGGCTGCTCGTCTGCGCGAAGCACAGCTGGAAGTCACCGCCACCAGCGAAGAAGGCATCAGTGCCAGCGTCATCCTGCCCGGCCCGTTCGGCGTAGCCAACAAGCCGGAACAGGCGCTGGATACCCTGCGCGACCTGCTCGGCCAACTGGGCACCACCGAATACCATGCGACCGACATCCAACTGGATGCGCCGCAGGCGTTTTTCATCCCCAACTCACAGCTCAAGGCCTTGCGCCGCGAAGTGATCGAAGCGCTGACCGCTGCCCGTGTGGCCGCTCATCCGCGCGGTGGACGCAAAGCCGAAACCACCCCGCCGCCGGTCTACCCGGATGCGCATTTGTCGTTCCTCGCCAACGTCTACAACCAGAAAGCCCGCGACTTCTACCACCGTCATGGGGTGAAGCTGATCGACGCCGCCTTCGAAGCACACGAAGAAACCGGCGAAGTGCCGGTGATGATCACCAAGCACTGCCTGCGCTTCTCGTTCAACCTGTGCCCTAAACAGGCCAAAGGTGTCACGGGCGTGAAGACCAAGGTCGCGCCGATGCAGTTGATCCATGGCGATGAAGTGCTGACCCTGAAGTTCGACTGCAAGCCGTGCGAAATGCACGTGGTGGGCAAGATCAAGGGCCACATCCTTGGTTTGCCGCAGCCAGGCAGCGCAGTGGAGCACTTCAACCCGGAAAACATCATTTTCCAGGGTACGCACTGACCCTCTGAGAGCGGGGCCACCACCAGCCCCGCTGTAACCCCGCGGCCGCCAGCAGGATCGCCGCCACACCCAGCCATTGCAGCCAACCCAGGCGGTGTCCGAAGGCGATCCAATCGACGAAGATCGCCGCAATCGGGTAGATGAACGACAGCGCGCCGGTAATGGCCGTGGGCAGTTTCTGGATCGCGCCGTACAGCAACACGTACATCAAACCGGTATGCACCACACCCAGCGTCACCAATGCCGCCCAGGCATTGGGGGTGGCCGGCAGACTATTCCAAGGCACCATCGGCGCGAGTAACAGCGCGCCGGTGGTCACCTGGATCAACGCCATCAAATGCGGCGGTACTTCTTTCAAACGCTTGATGATCAGCGCCGCAATCGCATACAGGAACGCCGCGCCCAGCGCCAAGGCGATACCGCCCAGGTAATCGTCGCCGGTTTTGTGATCGCCATGAGCGGTGACAATCGCCAGCATCCCCAGGAACGCCACACTCAACCACGCCAGTTTCTGCACGGTAATCCTTTCCCCCAGGAACAGCGCCGCCAGCATCACCAGCATGAACGGCTGCACGTTGTACACCGCCGTGCTGATGGCAATCGACGCGCGGGAATAGGATTCGAACAGCAGCAACCAATTGCCAACAATCGCCACGCCACTGAGCATCGCCAGGCCTAGCTTGGCCCAGGTCAGCAGGTCCAGGCGCAAATAACCCAGCAGTGCACAGACCAGCAACAGCGTCAGCCCGCCGATCACGCAGCGCCAGAACACCACTTCGATCACTGACACGCCAGAGACCAGTACAAACCAGCCAATGGTGCCCGAGATCAGCATGGCGGCGATCATTTCCCACGACCCGCGACGGATGGATGTGTCCATGATTGAAGCTCCTCAAGTGAGGCTCAATTATGGCAATCTGCTCAGCAGCGGCTCCAGCGCCTAAAAAAGGCCAAACCGCTGGATTGCCTTTACTTATTAGGTGAACACCATGATTGACACCATCGACCAGCAACTCATCGCCGCCTTGATGGATGACTCGCGCCTATCCCTCAAGGCCCTGGCCGGCATTACCGGGTTGTCTTCGCCCAGTGTCGGCGAACGTTTGCGTCGTCTCGAAGAGCGCGGCGTGCTGACCCATTACACCGTCGACATCGACCCCAGGCACTTTGGCTACCTGCTGCAAGCCATCGTGCGCATCCGTCCGTTGCCCGGCAAATTGCAGGAGGTGGAGCGGCAGATCCAGGCGATTCCCGAGTTCACCGAGTGCGACAAGGTGACCGGCGAGGACTGCTTCATCGCACGGCTGCATGTGCGCACCATGGATCATCTGGACAGCCTGCTCGATAAGCTGAATGCCTACGCCGAGACCAACACCGCGATAGTCAAGAAAACCCCGGTGAAACGACGGCTGCCGCCGCTGGGGGACTGATGAATAAAGAAACAGATTTCCTGTGGCGAGCAGGCTTGTCCTGCGTTGGGCTGCGAAGCGGCCCCAAGTCCAGGCAACGCGGTTTTGCCTGAAACACTGCGGTGGTCTTGATAGGGGCCGCTTCGCGCCCCAACGCGGGGCAAGCCCGCTCACCACAACAAGCCCGTGCACCACAGGAAGCCCGTTCACCACAGAACGGGTGTAACACAAAGACACTGAGCTCAACGCGACGGAGTCATCTGCGCTGCTAGCGTGAAAAATCCCTATCCATTCAAAGGAGCAACGGATTGCCTCGCCAGCCAAACTCTCATCTTTTACGTCGTGGTCGCTATTCAGAGTCAGGCCGATCTTATCTGGTCACTGCTGTGGTGCATCGACGCCAGCCCATATTCAACGATTTCAAGCTAGGTCGGTTATTAGTCGCTGAGTTCAAGCGAGCCCATGACGCGGGTCTAGTGAACTCCCTCGCCTGGGTAGTCATGCCAGACCATTTTCACTGGTTGTTTGACCTCAATAACGCAACGCTTCCTGATGTGATGCGGCAGACCAAGTCACGCAGCACCTTGAGCATTAACAACGCCCGTGGCAGCCGGGACAAGTTCTGGCAACGTGGTTACCACGACCGGGCTGTACGCACGGATGAGGACCTGTTGAAGATGGCTCGTTACATCATTGCCAACCCATTACGCGCGGGGTTGGTTGAGCACATTGGTGATTATCCGTTGTGGGATGCGGCCTGGTTATGAAGTGTTTGAAGACCTAGCTTTCTGTGCTGAGCCGGCCTGTTGTGGCGAGCGGGCTTGCCCCGCGTTGGGCTGCGAAGCAGCCCTAAGTCCAGGCAGCGCGGTTTTCCTGACGCACCGCTGTGGCTTTGGCAGGGGCCGCTTCGCGCCCCAACGCAGGGCAAGCCTGCTCGCCACAGGGAGACTGCTCACCACAGGAAGCCTGCTCCACAGAGAGAGCAGCCGTCAGTCGTGCAGCGTTTTCGCCGCAGTAAGCAAGCCTTGGAACTTGCGATATCGCACTTGCAGTACCGCCTGCTGCTTGGCATCCGGCAAATATCGAGCCTTCACTGCCATCCCCGCCTGCAACAACCCTTCCCCCTGCCCGATCGACAGAAATCCCAGCTTCGCGGCGCCGATGCAGGCACTCAACTCACTGCCGTGCAACGTGAAGATCTCCCGCTGAAGGATGTTGGCCAGCAGCTGCGCCCAGTATTCACTGCGCGCACCGCCGCCGACCAAGGCGCAGGCGCCTATGTCGGCGCCGGCCGATTGCACGGCGCGCAGCGCATCCAGCAAGCCGAACCCTACGCCTTCCATGACTGCATAACCGAGCATCGCGGGTGTGCAGTCATGGCCCAGGCCCATGAAACCGCCGCGCAGCAGCGGGTCGTTGTGGGGTGTGCGCTCTCCGGCAAGGTACGGCAGAAACAACGGCGTGCTGAGTGGCACGGGTTGTTCGATCGGCAATTGTGCCTGCACCTGGTCCAGCAGGTTCTGTTCATCCGGCATACCCGTCAGCCGCGTAACCCAGCGCAGGCAACTCGCCCCGGCCAGCATGGCGCCCATGGTGTACCAACGGTTCGGCAGCGCATGGCAGAAGCTGTGCACGGCGCTGGCCGGGTTGCCGGCGGCGTGGTCGGTAATTGCGACGATGGCAGCGCTGGTGCCGAGGGTGATGAAGCCGTCGCCAGCGTTGATCGCACCGATACCGACAGCCGCTACCGGGTTGTCGCCGCCGCCGCCAGCGATCACGACGTCAGCTGACAATCCAATGTCCATCGCAGTCAAACAAGCACTTGCAGCACCGCCTTCAACCAGCCTTGGCATTTGTTCCGGCGCGAGTCCCGTTGCGCGCAGCATCGGCGCGAACCACTCACGTTGCGCCACATCCAGCCACAACGTCCCCGCAGCGTCGGACATCTCGCTGATGCGCTCGCCACTCAAGCGCAAGCGCAGGTAATCCTTGGGCGACAGTACGCAATCAATGGCCTTGAACACCTCGGGCTCATGGCGTTGCAGCCACAGCAGTTTCGGCGCCGTCAGCCCGGCCATGGGCAGGCTGCCGGTGATGTCGGCGAACTCAGGGCCCAGCTGCTCGGCCTCGGCGACGGCGCGGGAGTCATCCCACAGGATCGCCGGGTACAACACGCGGTTGTCCGCCCCCAGTAACACCGCACCGTGCATCTGCCCGGACAGGCCGATACAGGCCACGCGGGCAAAGGCGTCATGAGTACGCAATTGCTCCAGTGCCTGCAAACACGCCTGCCACCAATCCAGCGGGTCTTGCTCGGACCAGCCGCTGTGGCGCCGCGACACACTCAAGCGCACGCCGGCATGGGCCAGCACTGTACCGTCGAGGTCCATGAGAATGGCCTTGAGTTCCGAGGTGCCGAGGTCGATGCCGAGGGAAACGGGACTGCTCATACGGGGGTCATTCCAATCTATTACAGCCACATGAATTACGCCATTGCAGGGTCGGCGCCAGGCGCACACTCTGGGTCGGTGCGCCGGGTGAAGCCATGCGTTGCAATAACAGGTTCACCGCCTGGGCGCCGAGTGCCTGCACCGGCTGCGCGATCAGTGTCAGCCGCGGCACGAAAAAATCCGCCCAGTCGAAATCATCAAACCCCACCAGCGCCATGCGCGCAGGCACGTCGATCTTCGCGTCACGCAGGGCCTGCATGGCGCCGAGGGTCATCAGGTTGTTGCCGGCCATGATCGCCGTCGGCGGTAACGCCAAGCCCAGCAACTGCACCGTGGCCTGGCGCGCCGGCTCAGTATTGGAGCCGCCATTGACCAGCAGATCCGGATCAAACGTCAGGCCCGCCCCCTGCAATGCGGCGCGGTAACCGGCGACACGCTCATCGGTGGTGCTGAAACCTTCACGCCCGGCGATAAAGCCGATCCGGCGATGGCCATGGGCGATAAGGTGTTCAACCAGCACCTGGGTAGGCTGGGCATTCTCCACCCCAACCTGATCGAAGTGCTCACTCATCATGCGGTCCACCAGCACCGCTGGAATCTCGTTGGCGCGCAGATACTCCAGGGCCTTGGAGCCGTTGGAAGGCGCCAGCACAATCCCATCAACCCGCCGATGATGCAGCGCCGTGACCACCCGCAGCTCCTGCTCCGGATCGTCATGGGTGTCGACAAACAGCATCATGTAGCCGTGCAGGGCGCACGCGGTTTCAATCGCGTGCACCGTTTCGCTGAAGTAGTGGTTGGACAGCGCCGAGATCGCCACGCCAATCGTGTTGGTGCTCGACCGGGCCAGCGAGCGCGCCAGGGTGTTGGGGATGTAGCCCAGCGCCTGGATCGCCTGCTGCACCGCCAGCACAGTGGCCGGGCTGACCTTGCGGGTGCCGTTCAACACGTGGGACACCGTCGACGTCGACACCCCCGCCCTGCTTGCCACGTCATCCATGGTGACCACGACGCTGTTCCTTCTCAGTGGATCAATGTTTGCTCGACCAACCGCTGTACGTAGCGACGTTGTCACGGGTGATCAGCTTTGGCGTGAGCAGGGTAACCGCTTCGGCCGGGGCTTTGTCATTGAGAATGTCATTGCCCACGTTCACTGCGGTCTGCGCCATGGCCCAGGGGTCCTGGCTGGACGACGCCTGGATCTGCGTCTCGGTCTTCAAGGCATTCTCGATATCCGGCGCGCCGTCCACCGAGGTGATGATGATGCCGCTGCGCTTGAGCTGCTTGGCCGCCAGGTCGCTGCCGATGGCTTGTGGGTCATTGATCGCGAACAGACCGTCGATTTTCGGGAAGCGCGTGAGGTAACCCTGCATCACGTTCAAGCCGCCTTCGCGGGAGCCTTTGCCGTCCTGGTCGTCGGACAGCACCTTGATATCCGGCGCGGCGGCCAGCGCGGCCTTGCAGCCTTTGACGCGGTCGGTCACGGCGGTGACTTGCGGGCCGTTCTGGATGATCACATTGCCCTTGCCGGAAAGCTTGTCCACCAGGTATTGGCAGGCCAGCTTGCCGGCTTCGACGTTGTCGGTCTGCACGGTCGCGTTCACGCCCTTGGCGTCCACATCCACGGCTACGACGACGATGCCGGCGTCACGGGCTTTCTTGATCGCCGAGGCCATAGCAGAGGGGTCGACGGCGTTGATCAGGATCAGGTCGACCTTGGACGAAATGAAGTTATCGATCTGCGAAAACTGCTTGCTCAGGTCATAGTCGGCCGACACCGAGGTGACCTTGACGCTGGGGTTCAACTCTTTGGCGCGGGCGGTGGCGCCGTCGGCCAGGGTCACGAAATACGGGTTGCCCAGCGAGCCCATGCTGATGCCGAGGGCCTTCAACTCACGGGCTTCGACGGCTTGGGACATCAAGGCAGCCAAGGCAATGACGGGAAAGATACGTTTAAGGTTCATGCGGGTCTCTCTTGTGATTGTTATAGGAGTGAACTCAGGTCCGCGCACCGGACTGGCGATAACGATCCAGCGCCACGGCGCCAATGATCACGATGCCCTTGATGATGTATTGCCAGATATCCGACACCCCCAACAGCACCAGGCCGTTGGTCAGCACCGCGATGATCAGCGCACCAATCAACGTGCCACCGATGGTGCCGACGCCGCCGGTAAAACTGGTGCCGCCAAGGATCACCGCCGCAATCGCGTCCAACTCATAGGATTGCCCCAGTTGCAGGCCATTGGCGGCAAACAACCGCGAAGCGCTCATCACCGCGCCCAATCCGGCCAGCGCACCGGACATGGCGTAGACAAACAGCAGCACCTTCCACACTTTGATCCCCGACAGTCGCGCCGCTTCCGGGTTGCCGCCCACCGAGTAGATCTGCACGCCCATCACTGTTCGGCGCAGGATGAACCACGACAGCGCCACCACGGCCACGGCAATGATCACCAGCCAGGGCACGCCGAGTACCGAGTCATTGCCGATAAAGGCAAACGGCAGGTCCGGGTTGAATACGGTTTTGTCATCCGCCAATAGCCGCGCCAGACCACGCATGGCCGTCAGCGCGCCGAGGGTGACAATAAACGGCGGCAGGCGCATGAAAGCGATCAACCCACCATTAACCAAGCCCAGCAGCAAGCCAAAGCCAATACCGGCAGCAATCCCGAACATGCCGAACTGCGGTGACATCGACGCCTGCAGCGCCACCACCGCCGAAGCGGCCAGGATCGCGCCTACCGACAAGTCGATGCCGGCGGTGAGGATCACAAAGGTCATGCCCGCGGCCAGCACCACGTTCACCGACGCCTGCTGGGTGATGATCGACAGGTTCTGCACCGTCAGGAAGTTCTCACTGGCCAGGGCGAAGCCCACCAGCAGCAGGATCAGCACGGGCAACATACCGACCGTGCGCATCAACTCGCGCGCGCGTTCCGCTTTACCTGTTGTTGCGATATTCAACTCAGCCATGGGCAACCACCTGATCGCCACCGGTGGCGAGGTCAATAATGCGTTCTTGGGAAATAGCCTGGCCGGAGGCGCCGCCGACTTCAGCGACGAGCTGGCCTTCGCGCATGATCAGCACGCGGTCGCAAGTGCCGATGATTTCCGGCAGCTCGCTGGAGATCACCACAATGCCGACACCGGCCTGGGCCAATTGATTGATGATGCGGTAGATCTCGGACTTGGAGCCGATGTCGACGCCGCGTGTGGGTTCGTCGAGGATCAGCACGTGAGGCTTCACCTCCAGCAGTCGCGCCAACAGCACTTTCTGCTGATTGCCGCCGGACAGCGCGCCGACATTGACCTTGCCCGAGGCCACGCGAATCGACAGCGATTTGATCGCGTCATTCGAACGCTGCAAGGCATGCCCGCGATCCAGCACGCCACCGGCATGCGCATCCGGCACACAGGCGCAGACGTTGATGTTGTCCGCCACGCTCATGTCGAGGAACAGGCCCTGGGCCTTGCGGTCTTCGGTGAGGTAGACCACGCCTGCGCGGATCGCATCCGCCGGGGTGCGTAGTTGGGTGACAGTCTTGCCGACCACTTCCAAGGTGCCCGAGGTCCGGGGGTCGGCCGCAAAGATCAGCCGCGCCAGCTCGGTGCGCCCCGCCCCGACCAGCCCGGCAATGCCCAGCACCTCGCCGGCATGCAGGTCAAAGCTGCACTGGCGCACGCGCTTGCCGTCGGCCATGTCACGCACACGCATCACCACGTTGCCGGGGTTATACGCGGCGTGTTCCTTTTTGTAGAAACCCGACAGGTCGCGGCCCACCATCATTTTTACCAGCACTTCGGCCGACAGCGCGTCGCGGGTCAGCTCGCCGATGTATTGGCCGTCACGCAACACCGAAACGCGATCCGATAACTCGTAGATCTCGGCCATGCGGTGGCTGATATAGATGATTGCCAGGCCCTGGCCGCGCAGTTGCTTGATCAGCGCGAACAACCGGTCGGTTTCGCGGGAGGACAACGGCGTGGTGGGCTCGTCCATCACCAGGATCTTGGCGTGGGCGTGCAGGGCGCGGGCGATCTCCACCAACTGGCGCTCGGCAATCGACAGGCTGCTGACCCGTGTCGCCGGGGTGAATTCGGCGCCGAGGCGTTGCAGCACCTCGATGCACCCCGCTTCCATGCCCTTGCGGTCGATGGTCCAGCCACGCCGCAGTTCGCGGCCCAGGTAGATGTTCTCGGCCACGCTCAGGTTGGGGCACAGGCTCAGTTCTTGATAGATGACAGCGATGCCGAGGGCTTTTGCGGTGGCGGGGTCGAAGGTCGGAACGCGTTGACCGGCAATGCGGATTTCACCGCCGGGGTCGGCTTGATAGGCGCCGGAGAGGATTTTCATCAGTGTGGACTTGCCGGCGCCGTTCTCCCCCATCAAGGCGTGGATTTCGCCGGGGTAGACCTTCAGGCCGACATTCTTGAGCACGCGCAAACCGTTGAAGGTTTTGCTGATGCCCTGCATTTCAAGCAAGGGTTCAAGGCTCATGAATGAGCTCCTGGTTTTATTATTTTTGTCTTCAGTGAGCCGACTCTAATGTAGAAACATTTCTTTACGCAAGCGCTTGCTTGAGTGTTTTTGTGCTTGAAGAAACGTTTCATCAAGCCAGTTTGTTGAATAGGCACACAAAGCATCGATTTTACCGTTTGTCTGCTATTGTCCAAGGACCTCATCTCCTCCTCATCGCCCTCCAGCGATCTTCTGCGAGCATGCTCTGCGCCATTGTCGGTTGACGATGGCGGGCCTGAACGTCACGGAAAGCCCAAGCGATGGACAAACCGTTACCCGAACAGCCGCAATCGCGCGCCGAAAAGATCGTCGAGTTCAAACGGCAGAAAACCCTGCTCAAGACCGGCGCGCTGCAAGACGCCATCTTCAACAGCGCCTACTTCTCCAGCATCGCCACCGATGAAAAAGGCGTGATCCAGATCTTCAACGTCGGCGCCGAACGCATGCTTGGCTATGCCGCCGCCGACGTGGTCAACCGCATCACCCCAGCCGACATCTCCGACCCCGTCGAGTTGATCACCCGCGCCGCTGCCCTCAGCCTGGAACTGGACACGCCCATTACGCCGGGTTTCGAAGCCCTGGTGTTCAAGGCTTCCCGCGGCATCGAAGACATCTACGAGCTGACCTACATCCGCCAGGACGGCAGTCGCCTGTCGGCCATGGTTTCGGTGACCGCCCTGCGCAACCGGCATGACACCATCATTGGCTACTTGCTGATCGGCACCGACAACACCGCGCGCAAGCAGGAAGAAGCCGAGCGCAAAGGCTTCGAGCGTGCGCTGGAAGAAAAGAACCTGGAGCTGGAACACGCCAGCCACATGAAGTCCGAGTTCCTCGCCACCATGTCCCACGAACTGCGCACGCCGTTGAATGCGGTGATCGGTTTTTCCGAGGCGCTCAAGGACGGCTTGGTCGGTGAAATGAGCGCGACCCAGCGCGAATACATCGGCGACATTTTCACCAGCGGCCAACACTTGCTCTCGTTGATCAACGACATTCTCGACCTGTCCAAAGTCGAGGCCGGGATGATGGAACTGGAGTTGGAAAGCGTTGAGTTGGCGGGCCTTTTGGCCAACAGCCTGCTGATCGTGCGGGAAAAGGCCGCACTGCAACGTATCCAATTGAAGCTGGAATGCCCCGACAACCTCGGCCACCTGAAACTGGACCTGCGCAAGACCAAGCAGATCGTCTACAACCTGCTGGCCAATGCGGTGAAATTCAGCGAACACGGCAGCTCGGTGACGCTGACGGTGCGCCAGGTCAGCCGCGAGCAGGTCGGTCAGATTCCTGGCGACTGGCCGGTGTACCGCTTTGCCTTGCCCGAAAGCCAGTACCCACAATTCCTTGAGTTGAGCGTCAGCGATACCGGTATCGGCATTGCCGAGGACGACATGGGCAAGCTGTTCAAGGCGTTCAGCCAGATCGACAGCAGCCTGGCACGCAAATTCGAAGGCACGGGACTGGGGCTGGCGATGGTCAAGCAACTGGCCGAGCTACACGGTGGCAGTGTCGCGGTGGCCAGCCGTGAAGGCTGTGGCGCTCGGTTTGTCGCATGGTTGCCGCTGCATCGTGAGCCGGAGGCGTCGTGGCCGAGATCCTGATCGTTGAAGACAATGAGGCCAATATGCGCCTGGCGCGTCTGCTGCTGGTGAACGCCGGCCACACATCGCTGTGGGCACCTGACGCCGAGACTGGCCTGACCCTGGCCCGCGAACAGCAACCGGCCTTGATCCTGATGGACATTCAACTGCCGGGCATGGACGGTCTGGCGGCCACGGCATTGATTAAACAAGACCCGCTGACCGCGCATATCCCAGTGATCGCCCTGACAGCCATGGCGATGAAGGAAGACCGCGAGAAGACTCGGCTGGCCGGTTGCGACGCCTATATCATCAAGCCGCTGCGTTACAAAGAGTTATACCAAGTGATCGACACCTTGCTGCAAAAGCCCAACAGTCCCCTCACATGAGTCCGCTCCATGGCCAGCCAACCCGCAACGTTGTTGATCGTCGATGATGAGCCCCAGGTGCGCAAGCTCCTGGAGACCTTGCTGCAACACGAGGGCTACCAGACGGTCTGCGCGAGCAGCGGTGAAGAGGCGCTGCAGGTGGTGGCGCAACAGGCGCCCGACCTTATCTTGCTGGACATCATGATGCCGGGGATGGATGGGTATGAGGTGGCCAGCCAACTGAAAAGTGACGACGCCACGGCGGGTATTCCGATCATCATGCTATCGGCACTCAGTGATGCTGGCGCGCGCGTCAGCGGCCTGGAAAGCGGTGCCGAAGAGTTCCTCAGCAAACCGATCGAGCGTATCGAACTGTCCTTGCGCGTGCGCAACCTGCTGCGGCTCACCGCTCATGGCGAGCGGGCGGATAATATACGCCAAGCCCTGCAACCCGACGTCGACCGTCGGGACCTGGAAAACGCCCTGCGCCAGGCCGTGCAGCGCAATGAATTCATCGTGCATTACCAGCCCAAAGTCGAGCTTGCGACGGGCCAGCTTTGCGCGCTTGAGGCCCTGCTACGTTGGGACCGACCGGGGCATGGCGCCGTGTCCCCAGCGGTGTTCGTACCCGTGTTGGAGAGCCTCGGCCTGATCGTAGCGGTGGGACGCTGGGTGATCGAAGCCGTTTGCCAACAGATTGGCGCCTGGCAACGCACTGCCATTGGCGCTGTGGAGGTATCGGTCAACGTTTCCGGCCATCAACTCATAGAGGGCGACCTGATTGCCGATATCGCGCACATCCTGGCGCAAACCGGCGTCGAGCCGCACTGGCTGGAAGTGGAACTGACCGAAGGCTCGTTGATGGAGAACACCCAGCACACCATCGCCAGCCTGCAACGCTTGCACACCATGGGCGTGAAAATCTCCATCGACGACTTTGGCACCGGCTATTCAAGCCTGGCGTACCTGCGGCGTTTTCCCATCGATACACTGAAGATCGACATCGCGTTTATCCGCGAAGTCACCAGCAACCCCCAGGACGCCGCGATTACCCGCACCATCATTGAACTCGCCCACAGCCTCAACCTGCGGGTGGTCGCCGAAGGTGTGGAAACCCAGGCGCAATTGGCGTTCCTGAAGGACGCCGGCTGCGATCAGATCCAAGGCTACCTGTTCAGCCGGCCGTTGCCGGTGGCAACCTTGGAGCGGCTGCTGCTGGAGCGTTCAGAGACTCCGTGAAAGCTCCTCGCGCAGGCACTCGATCAATCCTCGGTGGGTCGCTGAGTGACCCCGCCAACGGTTGGCAGTGAAACCCTTTGTGGTGAGTAGGTTTACTCATGGTGAGTGGGCTTCCCGTGGTGAGCGGGCTTGCCCCGCGCTGGGCTGCGTAGCAGCCCCCATAAAGACACCGCGTTTCTCCAGGTATAAACGGGTATCCGGTTTTGGGGCGGCTTCGCAGCCCAGCGCGGGGCAAGCCCGCTCACCACAGAGACCGCACTGAGCCTCGCCGGTTACTGCGCGTTGGCCTTGGCCGCGTCGTTGATGATCGCCACCACCCGCGCCGGGTTCGACACCATCACCACGTGGGAAGCCCCCTTGACGTCCACGGTTTCCTTGGAGCCCGCACGGTCAGCCATGAATTTAAGCGCGGCCTCGGGAATATTTTTGTCCGCTGAGCCGTATATGAAGTAGGACGGCACAGTTTTCCAGGCCGGGTCACCCGACGGTTCCTTCAGCGCGGCTTCGGTGATCGGGCGTTGCCCGGCTGCCATCAACTGAGCTTCCTTGGGCGCCACGTCGGCGGCGAACTGGCTGTTGAACTTGTCTTGCTGGATGTACAGGTCGGTCACCCCGTCTTTGGAGACCACGGGTTTATCCAGGGTCGGGCCGAGGGTGCCGCCAGGGTAACGGCCGGACAGCTCAAACGCGGTCTCGCCTTTTTCCGGGGCAAACGCGGCAACGTAGACCAGCGCCTTGACCTTGCTGCTGCCGTGCACGGCGTTGGAGATCACCGAGCCGCCGTAGGAATGGCCGACCAGGATAACCGGGCCTTGGGTGTGTTCGACGATGTCGGCCACGTAGTCTGAGTCGGTCTTGACGCTGCGCAGCGGGTTGGCCACAGCGACCACCGGGTAGCCTTCGGCCTTGAGCCCGGCGATCACGCCGTTCCAGCTGGAGGCGTCGGCAAACGCGCCATGCACCAGTACCACGGTGGCTTTCTGTGGGGCAGCGAAGCTGGTGGTGGCGACACCGAAGGCAAGTGCGCCGGTGATCAGGGCGGCGGCGACGCGGGAGAACTTGAAGGTTTTCATGAACGTTTGCTCCGTGGGGTTGGGCGCTCAAGGCGTTGAACGTGAGGCCATGATGCCGAAACGTGTTTTACAAATGGAGGCTAATAGTCGACGATATGGCGCAGATCGTCTAAAAGATCGCTTATTGAAATCAGGTGAGCCATGGATCGTTTGTCCACACTGCTGGTGCACTTCGGCATCGGTGCCGAAACCTTTCACAGCGGGCCGTTGCACGGTGCCCTCGACACCCGCGATTTGCAGCAGCGCGGCCGGGTCTATCTGCTCAAGGACGGCCAGGCCAGCCTGGAAATGCCCGACGGCACCCTGCGTATCCCCGAGCCCAGCCTGGTGCTGGTGCCGCGCCCCCTGCCCCATCGGCTGGTGGCGGCCAAAGCCGATTGCGCCCAGGTGGTGGCGGCTTCGCTGCGCTTTGATGGGGGGATCGATAACCCGTTGTCCGTGGCGCTGACCGATACCATTGTGATGCCACTCAAGCAGATTCCGATGATCGCCGGCACGCTGGAGTGGCTGTTCGATGAAGCCTTCGCCGAACACTGCGGACGCGAGGCGGTGATGAACCGGCTGTTCGAGTTGATGGTGATTCAGTTCCTGCGCCACATGATGGCCTATCACAGCATGACTACCGGCATGATGTCGGGCCTGGCGGACCTGCGCCTGGCGCGGGCCATGACCCTGCTGCACAACAATCCCGAACGCCCATGGACTGTGCAGGAAATGGCGGTGGAGTCGAACATGTCCCGGGCCAGTTTCGCTGCGCACTTCCATAAGGTGGTGGGGCAAACGCCGGCCGACTATGTGCTGAGCTGGCGCGTGAGCCTGGCGCAGAAACGTCTGCGTGAAGGTCGCCCCATTGCCCTGATCGCCGATGAAGTCGGTTACGAAAGCCCTTCGGCGCTGGCCCGTGCGTTCCGGCGCAAGATCGGCACCAGCCCGCGGGAGTGGCTGCAGTTGCAGGCGCCGCTACGGGTCCAGCACGCCGCCGCTGTAGCTGTCGGATAACCGTGTGCCGGTGAACTTGGCGACCACCGAGCCCTGCGCCACCAGGCGTTCACGGTGGGCGGTGACCATGCGCCCGGCCTGAGCGGCGTGCAGGGTCACTTCGGAGGCCGGGTCACCGGGTCGGCCGATAATCCGCGCGAAACGCTGGCCTTCTTCCAGGTCGTCGCCCAAGCCCTTTTCGAACACCAGCACACCCGCGCAGGGTGCAAGGACGGTCTCCATACAGCCCATGTCGACCACCTCGCCTTGCCATTCGGCAATGTTGGCCACCTCGTCGATCACGCCATTGATGCACAACCACGCCCACAGCCCATCGGCGTCCTGTTGCGCCAGGGCATCACTGACGTCCGCCTGCCCGCGCAATTCAATAGTTGCCGCCAGTTGCGGCGAAGCGTGGTTGATGACGGTTTCTTCAAAGGAGCCATCGCCACCTTCATCCCAGACAATCACCAGGTCCACCTGCAACGCCGCCGCCAGTGCCAGGCCTTGCTCGGGCCAGAAGCTGCGGTGGATGTAGAGATAGGGCAACCCCTCGTCGTCGGTGTGCAGGTCCAGTATCAGGTCGGCATCGGCGGCCAGTTGCACCAAGCGTTTCTGCCATTGCGCCAGGTTGCTCGCCGGGCGCTCCATGGCCAGCGAACAATCGAAGGCTCGGTTGAAGTTCTGTCCGGTGGCTTCGTGGAACCGACCGAGCAAGCGCCCCTGGCGGAACTGGCCGATACCAAAGGGATTGGCTTGGGGCACTACCGTGACCGTGCCCTTGAGTCGGCCCTGCGCGGCGCACGCCTGCAAGCGCGGCAGCAGTTGATGCAGCACCAGCATCCCGGCGATTTCGTCGGCGTGTACACCGGCCTGTAGATGTACCTTCGGCCCGCTGCCGTCGCCTTCGAAACGCCAGGCCCCGATATGCAACACATTGCCGGAATCGCCGGTGACCTGCCACGAAAGGTCTTTTGCCATGCCTTGCCCTCCTCTGATCAATTAATCGGTAGAGATTGAACACATGTTCAACTAACCTGAGCACTGTGCTGTTTCACCCAAGGCCTGCCCATGACCCCCGAGCTTCCCAAACTGCGCCGTGCCGACCCCGACGAACGCCGGGACCTGCTGATTGCTGCCACCCTCACCTGTCTGGCCCGCGATGGGCATGCGGGGATTTCCGTGCGCCGTATCGCCTCCGAGGCCGGAGTGTCGGTGGGGTTGCTCAACCACCATTTCGGCAGCATCGATGCACTGATCGCCGAGACTTACCATAAGCTGGCCAACGAGCTGACCAGTGCCCTCTGGGCGCAAGTGGAACAGGCAGAAGGCCCTGCCGCGCGCCTGGATGCATTCCTCAGCGCCTCATTCTCGCCCCGGGTCATGGACCCCGATCTGCTCGGCGTGTGGGTAGTGTTCTGGAGCCTGATCCGCCATTCGCCCCATGTGAACCAGTCCCACGAAAACAGCTACCACGCCTACCTGGCGTTGATCCAACAACTGCTGGACGATCTGGCCCGCAGTGAAAACCTGGTGATCCACGACAGCCACCTGGCCGCCATCGGTTTATCGGCGATGCTCGACGGACTTTGGCTCGAGGGCTGCCTCAACCCCGGCACCTTCAGCCCCGACAACGGGCTGCACATCTGCCGCTGCTGGGTACAAGGGTTGCGTCACGGTGCATTCGGCGCCGACCACGTCCTGTGACACGGGATGCCGCGCGCTGAGCATGGCCAGGGTGCCGCTGATGGCAATCAACACCGCGCCGATGATCAGCGAGCCATCCATCAACGTGCCCCACACCAGGCTCGACAGGAGGAACGCCCAGATCAGCCCGGTGTACTCGAATGGCGCGAGTAACGTCGCCGTGGCGCGACGGAAACTGGCAAACAGCAGGAATTGACCGATGCCCCCGACCAAACCTGCCGCCAGCATGCCCAGCCAGGCTGGCGTGGGTGCCGGTGTGTGAGTCCAGGGCAAGGTCACGCCCATGCACATCACAAACACGACGTTGGTGATCAGCATTTGCTCCAGCACCGAGCTGCTCGGGTCGACCTGACGCAACTGGATATAGGTAAACGCCCAGCACAGCGCCGCGCCCAAGGTCAGGGCGATGGGCCACGGGTCGAGCATATGCGTGGGACGGCACGCAATGACCACCCCGGCAAACCCGATGATCAACGCGATCCACTGTCCCCGGCTGGCGCGCTCCTTGAGGATCAGCGCGGCCAACAGCGTGACCATGATCGGCGCAGAGAAGTACAGCGTGGTCATTTCTGCCAGACTCAGGTCCTTGGCCGCCGTGTAATACAACAACCACGCGAGCAACGACAACAGTCCACGAATGATCAGCAGGCGCCGGCTGACTGACGTCCAGGCACTGCGCATCAGGCCCATGCGCCCGGCGATCAAGCATGCGACAACCACCACCAGGCTGCGCCAGAACAGAATGGTGAACACCGAGTAATCGGCCACCAGCCACTTGACCACCGCGTCCTGCAGCGCCAGGAACAAATAGGCCAGCGAACACAGGGCAATCCCTTGCAACGAGCGGTCCTGTTTCATCCGGCCGACCTGCGCAGCGGCGTGCCGCGCCGTTCGGCGATGGCGTAGACACCTTCGATGAGAAAGGTCAGGCACAGGTAGACCGCCGCCACCAGCAGCAGCGGCTGGTAGATCTGCAAGGTCTGCGCGCGGACCACGTTGGCCGCGCCCAACAGGTCGACCACGGCAATGGTCGAGGCCAGCGCGGTGGATTTAAGCAACATCACCGTCTCCCCCGCCAAGGTCGGCAACAATAGGCGCATCGCCCGTGGCAAACGCACGCGCAACAAGGCCTGGCGTGGCGTCATGCCGAATGCCGAGGCGGCTTCCATTTCGCCCTTGGGCACCGCCAGCAGGCCACCGCGAATCACTTCGCCGACGTAGGCACCCACCGACAACACCAGGGCAAACACGATGTACCAGTAGCCGTCACGCAAGTACGGCCACAGAAAGCTGCCGCGAATCATTGGAAACTGCGCAAACAGGCTGCCCAGCCCGTAGTAGAAAATGTAGATCTGGATCAGCAGCGGCGTGCCGCGCAACACGCTGGTGTAGGCCAGCGCGCCACGGGCCAGCCATTTGCGCCGCGACAAGCGCGCCAGCGCCACCAGCACCGCCAAGGCAAAACCCAACACCGCCGAAATCACCAGCAGCGACAAGGTGGTCTGCAAGCCTTTGGCGATAAGGCCGGCGTAGTAACTTATCCATTCAGGCATGGTCGCTCACTCGACAACCGGCATCCAGCGACGGATACGTCGCTCCAGGCGCCCGGACAGGTAGTTGGAAGCCAGCGTCACCAGGTAATACAAGGCGGCGGCCGTGAGGTAGAACAGCAAATACTGACGGGTCGAGCCCGCCGCCTGCTTGGCGGTGTACAACAACTCGTTGGTGCCGACCACGCTGATCAAGGCGCTGTCCTTGATCAGGTTGATCCACAGGTTGGACATACCGGCCAGGGCGAATGGCGCCATGATCGGCAAGGTCACCCGGCGGAACAGGCCAAACCCGCTCAAGCCAAATGCCCGTGCCGCTTCGATCTGGCCGTGGGGAATTGCCAGGATTGCCGCGCGAAAAATCTCCGAAGCGTAAGCGCCCTGCACCAGGCCCAACACCAGGATCGCCACCAGCGGGCCGCTGATGTTCATCTGCTCGAAGCCCATCCACAACATCAGCGCATTGAGGCCCATGGAACCGGCGTAATACAGCAGCAGGATCAGCAGCAGCTCCGGCACCGCACGAAACACCGTGGTGTAGCCGCGCATCAGCAGCGCAATCGGGCGTGGCGCACTGAGCTTGGCGCAGGCCACCACCAGGCCGATCAACAAACCCACCGCAAACGAACCGGCGGAGATTTGCAGGGTCATCCATAACCCTTTGAGCAACGCATTGCCCCACCCTTGTTCACCGAAGCTTAAGAGGTCGAGCATTATTCGGTCTTCTGGGCGACGTGTTGATACGGGCTGTCACAGGTCTTGCTGACAAACGCCGGGGTGTCACCGCGCTTGCACGGGCTGACCGACAGGCCGAAATAGTGCTGCGACAGGTCGTCGTAGTCCTTGCTCACCAGCAATTCACCAATGGCTTTATCCAGCCGGGCCTTGAGCGCAGTGTCTTCCTTGCGCAGGCCGGCGCCGACGCCACGGCCGATGATCGGGTCGTAAGGCACGCTGGCGATATGCGCCAGGCCGCTGGCTTCCGGGGTCTTGACCATCATCGCGATGGCGGTGTCGTCGGCCATCATGTAGTCGATACGCCCGGCGATCAGGTCGGCGTTGGCCGATTCCTGGGTGTCGTAGTACTTCAGGTCAGCGATGTTTTCGTAGTACTTCTTCAAGTAGTTGGCGCTGACCGTGGAGATCTGCACGCCGATCAACTTGCCCTTGAGGCCCGCCGGGGAAATCTCGACTTCGCTGCCTTTCGGCCCGGCGACGCCTAACAGGGAATCGTAATAGGCACGGCTGAAGGCGATCTGTTTTTCGCGCTCATCGGTCACCGACATCGACGAGAAAATCACGTCGATCTTCTTCGCCAGCAAAGAAGGAATGATGCCGTCCCACGCCACTTCCTTGATCTGGCACTCGGCTTTCATGCCTTCGCAGAGTTTGTGGATCAAGTCCACTTCAAAGCCGGACCATTGGCCGTTGCCACCTTTAACGGTGAATGGCGGATAGGGTTCTGCGGCCACCGCAAACACGATGGGCTTTTCCGCCGCCCAGGTGAAACCCGCGGTCAACACCAACACTGCACTGCTCAACCACGTTGCCATACGCTTGGATTTCATGATTTTGCCCCGTCTTTTTATGGAGTTAGCGAGTTTGATGCGCGTTGACGAACTGTCGGCAACGTTCACTGCGTGGGTCGATAAACACCGCATCCGGCGAGCCGGTTTCTTCGATCATGCCTTGGTGCAGAAACGCCACTTTCGACGACACATCCCGGGCGAACGCCATTTCATGGGTGACCAGGATCATGGTGCGGCCTTCCTCGGCCAGGGAGCGGATCACCCGCAGCACTTCACCCACCAGTTCCGGATCAAGGGCCGAGGTGGGCTCGTCGAACAACATGACTTTGGGACGCATGGCCAGCGCTCGGGCAATCGCCACCCGCTGTTGCTGGCCGCCGGACAGGAACGCCGGGTATTCGTCGCGCTTGGCGGCCAGGCCGACGCGGTCGAGCAAGGCTTCGGCGCGTTCGATGGCTTCGGTGCGGCTTTCGCGCAGGACCTGGGTGGGGGCTTCAATAAGGTTTTCCAGGACCGTGCGATGTGGCCACAGGTTGAAGTTCTGGAACACCATGCCCAGGGTCGAACGGATGCGTACCAGCTGTTTGGCGTCCGCCACCAGAGGCGCGCCGGGCCGGCCGTAGTTGAGCTTGATGCTTTCGCCGTCCACATGAATGCTGCCCTGGTCCGGCACTTCGAGCATGTTGATGCAGCGCAGCAAGGTGCTTTTTCCCGAGCCGCTGGCGCCGATCAGCGAGATCACATCGCCCTCGTGGGCCGTGAGGGAAATGCCCTTGAGCACTTCGATATTGCCGAAGCGCTTGTGCAGGTCGATGACCTCGATCATCTTTTTGGCTGCGGCCGGCTGCACCACTTCGATCCTGGGCGCCGCCGCGGTACGCGGTTCACCGGCCAGCTTGGCGACAAACCGCACGATGCGTTGGCAGGCTTCACGCAGGCGCTCTTCTCCCAGGGTGAACGACAAGCGCACGAAACCCTGGGCCGGCTCGCCAAACGCGGCGGCGTCGAGTACCGAAACCCCGGCTTCACGGAACAGGCGCCAGGCAAAGTCGAGGGAGCCCAGGCCGGTGCCGCGCACATCCACCAGCACAAACATCCCGGCTTGCGGTGCCTGCACCTGGATGCCAGGGCACCCACTCAGCCCCGACACCACCAGGTCGCGCCGGCGCCGATAAATTTCGCGCATGCCCTGGGTCACCTCGTCATGGGCCAGCACGGCAGCGGTGGCGGCTTCCATCACGAAGCCCGGCAACCCGTAGAGCATGCTAAGCACCAGGGTTTCCGCATGCGCGACCATTTGCGGCGTGGCGATGAGCCAGCCGATGCGCCAGCCGGTCATGGCATGGGACTTGGACAGACTGCCAATCACCACGCATCGCTCGGCCATGCCCGGCAGCGCTGCGAGGCTGTGGTATTCGCCGTCGAACACCAGGCTTTCATAGACCTCATCGACCACCACCCACAGGTCGTGGGCAATCGCCAGGTCGGCAATGGCTTGCAGCTCATGCGGGTTGAGTACCACGCCGGTGGGGTTGTTCGGGTTGGAGAAGAAAATCGCCCGCGTACGCGGTGTGATGGCTGCGCCGAGCAACTGGGCGTCGAGGCGAAAGCCGGATTCCGGCGAACAGGGCACACGGACCAGTGTCGCACCGCTGGCCTTGAGTGTGGCTTCGTAGGTGACGTACATCGGGTCGAGCACCAGCACTTCATCGCCGGCCTGAAGCAGACACAGGGAGGTCACGAACAAGGCGTTCTGGGCACCGGCCACGGTGATGACGTTTTCGGCAGTCAGTGGACGGCCCAGCGTCTGGCTGTAGCGTGCAGCTATTGCATCGCGCAATGCCGGGCGACCGGGGATTTCGGTGTAGTGGGTGTCACCGTCGCGCAAGGCACTCACCGCGGCGTCGGTAATGAAGGATGGCGTGGCGAAATCCGGATCGCCAACGCTGAGGATGATGATGTCTTCGCCCTGGCTGGCCGCCTGGAACGCGGCGTGGTGGATGTCCCAGGCAGCTACGCCCTGCCCTGCAATTCGTTCGACGAAGGGGGAAAACCGCATGCCAGAGCCTCTTGTTCAAGAAGAAACAGCGCGAACCCGTCGGGTGGAAACGGGTGGATGCGGTCAACATAGTTCAAACTGAACAGTCGTTCAATGGGTAAGTTTGCGGCCGTGTCGTTTATGGTTCAAAGAGGTCGTTAACGCTTGGGCGGGGCCATAAATTCCGGGCCGATCGGATCTTTTATCGTGCTGGCCAGGATACGGTCGATATGCGTCAGGTCTTCGGGCGTGAGGTGCCAGCCGAAGGCTTCTTCGTAGCCCTTCAACTGCTCCGGCCGCCGTGCGCCCCACAGGGCGATGGTCGGGCCTTGGTCGAGCACCCAGCGCAGGGCCAGGGCCAGTACCGATTTGCCGTGGCATTCGCGGGCATACATATCCAGCGCGGCCACGGCGGCCAGGTATTGCTCGAAACGCGGCGCCTTGAACTTGGGGTCGAGCGTGCGCACATCATCGCCGGTAAAGCCCGTCGCCGAGTGCATGCTGCCGCTGAGCAACCCCCGGCACAGCGGACCGTAAGCCAAAACCACCAGGGAATGCTGCTTGGCGTAAGGCAGTATGTCGCTGTCGATGGCCCGTTCGAACAGGTTATAGGGCGGCTGCACCGTGGCGAGTGCGGTGTACTGGCTGAAATCGTCCATCTGCGCGGAGGAATAGTTACTCACGCCGACCGCGAGGATCTTGCCTTCGCGGCGCAGGCGTTCCAGCTCATCGGCGGTTTCTTCCTGGGCCACCAGCGGGTCGGGCCAGTGGATCTGGTAAAGGTCGATGTAGTCAGTTTGCAGGCGTACCAGGGAGTCTTCGACTTCCTTGCGGATGCGCTGGGCCGTGGCGTTGCGCCGGGAAGTGCCGGTGTCCCATTGCAGCCCGGCCTTGGTCGCGATCACCGCGCTGTGGCGCACGCCACGCAGGGCTTTGCCGATCAGCTCTTCGGACAGGCCAAAGCCGTACACCGGCGCGGTGTCGATCAGGTTGATACCGATTGCCAGGGCATGGCGCAGGGTGCGGATGGCTTGTTCATTGTCCGCCCCACCCCACAGGTGCCCGCCCATGGACCAGGTGCCGAGGGCAATCCGCGAGACCGCTTGGTCGATGCCGGCAATTCTGATGGTCTCAACGTGCATAAAAAAATCCCATGGCGCGCAATAATGCTTAGAAAAACAATTACTCTAAGTCATCCACGGTTGAATCGGGCTCAACGCCGCATGCAGCCGAATTCCTGCGCAAGAGACTTGAAATGGCTGCTTTCAACCGTTCCGAATTGGCTGATCTCAACGTGTTCATGGCGATCATCCGCCGCCGCAGCTTCCGCCACGCCGCCCATGAACTGGGCGTGACCACCTCGGCGTTGAGCCACACCATGCGCAACCTGGAAACCCGCCTGGGCGTGAAGCTGCTCTACCGCACCAGCCGCGCGGTGGAACCCACCGATGCCGGCACGCTACTGGCGGAAAAACTCATTCAGGGGTTTGCCACCATCAAGGACGGCCTCGACACCCTGGAGCTGTACCGCGAGGCACCGATCGGCCGGCTGCGCCTGAATGTGCCACGGGACGCGGCGGTCTTGCTGTTGGCGCCGATTCTTGGGGATTTTTGCGCTGCCTACCCGCAACTGCGCCTGGACCTGATCGTGCAGGACCAGATGATCGATATCATCGCTGAAGGTTACGACGCGGGTATCCGCTACGGTGCCACCGTGCCCCAAGACATGGTCGCCGTGCCGCTGACCGGCGAACTGCGCTGGATCATGGTCGCCTCCCCCGCCTATCTTGCTCGAAGCGGAACGCCGCAGGAGCCCAAAGACCTGCTGCAACACAGTTGCATCCGCATGTACCTGGGGGACAAGACCACCTACAAATGGGAATTGGGCAACGGCGCACGGCAACAACGCATCGACGTGCCCGGCCACTTCAGCGCGGCCGACACTGAAACAATCGTCAATGCCGCGTTGCAAGGGGTGGGGATTGCCTACTGCCTGTCCAACCGCGTGGAGCAGGAACTCAAGGAGGGGCGCCTGCTGGAAGTCATGCCGGACTGGGCCTGCATGGGCGAGCCGTTGTGCATGTATTACCCCAGCCGGCGCCAGTCACAGCCGGGGTTGCGGCAATTGATGGACATGATTCGCCTGAAGACCATCGGTTCGCAATTGATCCAATCACATTGAACCGGTGACGCGCCGCAGTCCTCCAAGCTGAACAGACCACGGCCCGGTACACGTTCGATGACTTTTATTTTGTGGATGGCCGTACTGGGCGCCGTGTTGCTCACGCTCGCCCTCACCTCTTCCTTTCTGCGCTGGATGCCGGTCACGACCTCGGCGGTGTGCCTACTGCTGGGCGTGGGAATTGGCCCCCTTGGCGTAGACCTGCTGCACCTGGACATCCAGCACTCCGCACGCTGGATGGAGCACCTCACGGAAGTCGCCGTGCTGTTTTCGCTGTTTGTCAGCGGCTTGAAACTGCGCTTGCCGCTCAAGCACCGTACCTGGCGCATCGCGTTTGGCATGGCCGGGCCGGTGATGCTGCTGACCATCCTGGGGATCAGCCTCGCGCTGCATTACCTGTTTACGCTGTCGTGGGGCGTGTCGCTGCTGGTGGGCGCGATACTGGCGCCAACGGATCCGGTGCTGGCAGGCCTGGTGCAGGTCAATAACGCTCAGGATTACGACCCGCTGCGCTTCGGATTGTCCGGCGAAGCGGGCTTGAACGATGGCACCGCCTTTCCCTTTGTGATTTTTGCCCTGCTGTTCATGCAACACGGCGGGTTTGACGGCGATTGGCTAGGCGGTTGGGTATTGAAGAACTTGTTGTGGGCGGTGCCGGCCGGGTTGTTGATCGGCTACTGGATGGGCCGGGGCATCGGCCGCGCGACGTTGTGGCTGCGCATCACCAACAGTGACAGCACGCTCTCGCCCAATGACTACCTGACCCTCGCTCTGATTGCGCTGGCCTACGTGGTCGCCGAGGCAGTGGGCGGTTATGGCTTTCTGTCCGTGTTTGCGGCCGGGCTTGGTTTGCGCCAGGCGGAATTCCGCTCCACCGGAAACTCAAAAACGCCGTCGGAGCATCTGGCGTTGCCGGTGGTGGGCCATTTGGAAATCGAGCCAGACCGCGCGTTGCAAGGGGATGTGAGCGAACTGAAGGACACCCAGATCGCCGCCGGCGTCATGATGGGCGACATGCTGTCATTCGGCAGCCTGGTGGAACGCTCGATGGAGGTGTTCCTGGTGACGGTACTGGGGATCGTGCTGATAAGCCACTGGGATTGGCGCGCATTGCCGATGGCGGCGCTGTTGTTTTGCGTGATTCGGCCGATCAGTGTGCTGGCGATGCCGTGGGGACGCCTGATTGATCGTCAGCAGCGCAGCCTGATGGGATGGTTCGGCATTCGCGGGATCGGCAGCATTTACTACCTGTTTTACGCGCTCAATCACGGACTGATTGGCACCAGCAGCGCCGTGGCGGTGAACCTGACCTTGTCGGTGATCGCCCTGAGCATCGTCGTTCATGGCCTGAGTACCCAGCCTATGCTGGTGTGGTATGAACGACGTGCCCGGGTGAATACTCAGTCTTGACGCTCGGTGTTACCCACATCCGCCGCTTCATCCAGATCGTTGAGCGGCACTTCTGCATCGTCCATCAATGACCCGGGGTCTTCATTACCGGGGTCGTTGAGTTCTTCATCAAGTTCTTTGGACATGACCGTCTCCTCTAACCGCCTTGGGTGTCGATATCGGCATCGGTTTCAGGCTTGGGCTCAGGCTTGGGCTTGAAGTCTGGACTGTAGTCGTTTTCCTTGGCCTTGGGATCTTTTGCTGGCACCGGGTCTTTGGGCGCATCGGCACCGGTGGCGGGTTGTTTGTCTGTGCTCATGGCTTACCTCTCGGAAAATGTCGCCTGGGTAGAGTTAAGGTCATGCCCAGGGTGATGAAGTTCCATCGGCTTAGGACCCGGGGTTGTCGACCTGGATGTAAAACGCGTACGCAGCGAGCAGCACCCAGAACACCATGAATAACCAGGGCGCGCGCATGGAAAACAGCAACGACTTGCGATAACCCTTGTGCGACGACTCCATTTCGGAAAACAGCGGCGACTCGTCGTACGCCATGCCCATCACCGGCTCGCTGCGCAATAGCTCGCTTTGCTTGAAGTGCCAGTGATCGATGATGTCATACGCCGCACGGATCCCAGGCCATGCGTTGAGGGAGCTGAGGATGCCCAACACAGCGAGGAAAATCGGCACCACCACGGTGAACAACTTGCCCCACTCGGGGTTGAGGTTGCCCATGCCCGACACAAAGGCGATCACCAGGAACGACTGCGCGGTGAGGTAGGCGTCGGTACGGTTGGCAAGGATGGTGGTTTCGTACTGGATTTCGCGCCGGTAAAAGTCGAGGCGGTCTTTGGGCGAGCCGAAGATCTTGGCGTTGTGCTCGCTGTGATCGGGCAGGCTCGATTCCGGGGTTTGCGGTGAGATGATTCTGGGCACGGCGGTGCTCCATGCGGGTTCGTGTCCCGTTAGAAGAATCGGGGGCGGGTGAAGTTCAAGTTGGTTCATGCACCAAGTCGGAGCATGGAGTGCACTGTGTTGAGCGGGGTTCAGTGCTGGACTGGCTTTTGGGGGTGATCTGGCTTTTGTGGTGGCCTGGCTTTTGTGGTGAGCGGGCTTCTGTGGTGAGCGGGCTTCTGTGGTGAGCGGGCTTGCCCCGCGCTGGGCTGCGCAGCGGCCCCAAAATAAGCGGGAGCGCTGCGCACTCCAGCGCGGGGCAAGCCCGCTCACTACAAAAGCCTCTCAGCTCGACAGCTTGAATAGGGTTTCCGGCACAAGCATTGCTTTATCCATTCATCTGCCCGGATACAGGAGCATTGGTTACCCCCCGACCCAGAGCCGACCCCATAAGAAAGTAAGGACCAGGTCCATTGGCACCCACCGCCACGGGCTCATAAAAAATGCGTTTTTTGAAACGGCAGTGCCACCCCTGTTCCCCTCGGCACTGACAAGGTACTGGAATGGCTCGATCTTTCTTTGATGAAATGAATGACGCAAACGGCGTATGCCGTGCGCATTACCAGGATTTTTCCCGCTGGCTGGCCAACACGCCGCCGGAACTGCTGGCCCAACGTCGCCGTGAAGCCGATTTACTGTTCCATCGCGCCGGGATCACCTTCACCTTGTATGGCGACGAGCAAGACACCGAGCGCCTGATCCCCTTCGACATCATCCCGCGCAGCATCCCCGCCAGCGAATGGAGCGTAATCGAACGCGGCTGTATCCAGCGCGTCAACGCGCTGAACATGTTCCTCGCCGACATCTACCACGACCAGCGCATCATCAAGGCCGGGATCATTCCAGCGGACCAGGTGCTGGGCAACGAGGGTTACCAGAAAGCCATGGTCGGCCTGGACCTGCACCGCGACATCTATTCGCACATTTCCGGCGTGGACCTGGTGCGCGACGGTGACGGCACCTACTACGTGCTTGAAGACAACCTGCGCACCCCCAGCGGCGTGAGCTATATGCTCGAAGACCGCAAGATGATGATGCGCCTCTTCCCCGAGGTGTTCGCCAAGCAACGTATCGCGCCGGTGGACCACTACCCCAACCTGCTGCTCAAGACCCTGAAAAGCTCAAGCCGCCTGGACAACCCTAACGTGGTGGTGCTGACGCCAGGCCGCTTCAACAGCGCGTTCTTTGAACATGCGTTTCTGGCCCGTGAAATGGGCGTTGAGTTGGTAGAGGGCGCGGACCTGTTCGTGCAGGACCTCAAGGTGTTCATGCGCACCACCGACGGCCCCAAGCCGGTAGATGTGATCTACCGGCGTATCGACGACGCCTTCCTCGACCCCAAGGCCTTCAACCCTGAGTCGATGCTCGGCGTTCCCGGCCTGGTCGCCGCCTATTGCGCCGGCAATGTGGTGCTGGCCAACGCCATTGGCACCGGCGTGGCCGACGACAAATCGATCTACCCCTATGTGCCGGAAATGATCCGTTTCTACCTGGATGAAGAACCGGTGTTACAGAACGTACCGACTTTCCAGTGCCGCAAGCCGGATGAACTGTCCCACGTGCTGGCCAACCTGGCGGAACTGGTGGTCAAGGAAACCCAGGGCTCCGGCGGCTACGGCATGCTGGTCGGCCCGGCCTCCAGCGCAGCCGAGATCGAGGATTTCCGCCAACGCATCAAGGCCAGGCCCCACGCCTACATCGCCCAGCCGACCCTGAGCCTGTCCACCTGCCCCACCTTTGTCGAAAACGGCATCGCCCCACGGCATATCGACCTGCGGCCCTTTGTGCTCTCGGGCAAGGAAACCCGCCTGGTCCCCGGCGGCCTCACCCGCGTGGCGCTGAAGGAAGGCTCGTTGATCGTCAACTCGTCGCAAGGCGGCGGAACCAAGGACACCTGGGTGGTGGAGGGCTGAGTATGTTGAGTAGAACCGCCGCAGATCTGTACTGGATGTCCCGTTACCTGGAACGCGCCGAGAACCTGGCGCGCATGCTCGAAGTCAGTTATTCCCTGTCGTTGATGCCCCAGGCCGGGCGCAGTGACGGGTTGGATGAACTGGCGATGTCGTTGCTCAGCAGCGGCACCCTGGACAGCTACCTGGAACGTCATAAACAGCTGGACGCCGAGCGCATGCTGCACTTTTTCGCCCTCGACGAAGAGAACCCCGCGAGCATCTACAACTGCCTGCGTGCCGCTCGCGGCAATGCCCATGCGGTACGCGGGCGCATCACCGCCGATATGTGGGAAAACCTCAACGCCACGTGGCTCGAAATGCGCAGCATCGCCGCCGGCGGCCTGGCGCGGCATGGCATCAGCCACTTCTGTGATTGGGTCAAGCAGCGCTCGCACCTGTTCCGGGGAGCGACGTCGGGGACGATCATGCGCAATGACGCCTATCGGTTTATCCGCCTGGGTACCTTTGTCGAGCGCGCCGACAACACCTTGCGCTTGCTGGATGCGCGCTACGAAATGTTTGGCGAGGAGTCGGAAGAAGTCAGCGACTTGTCGGCACGCGGTTATTACCAGTGGAGCGCCCTGCTCCGCGCTTTGTCCTCATTCGAGGCGTATACCGAGTTGTACCCAAACGCGCTGAATGCCCGCTCCGTGTCCGAGTTGCTGCTGTTGCGCAGTGATGTGCCGCGTTCGTTGCATGCCTGCATCGAAGAACTGAGCCATATCCTGGCAGACCTTCCCGGCAGCTATGGGCGCACGGCACAGCGCCTGGCGGCGGAGTTCGAGGCGCGGCTGAGGTACACCGGGATCGATGAGATTCTTGAGGAGGGATTGCACGCCCGTCTAACGGACTTTATCGACACCGTGCGCGAGCTGGCGCGGGCGATTCACAGCTCGTACCTGGAGGTGGTCTAAGTGCGTTTAGGTCACTTATCTGTAAGTTAGGGTGATTGACCCTATTTGGATACCGCTCTTATGTTGGGCAGGTGAAATGCCTTCCCACCATAAGAACAGGTACAGAACATGTCCGAACTCACGCTCAACCCTGCGGCTGCACACACCCTGCAACGCTGGCACGCGATGTTAGCCAATCGTGACCTCAAGGCCCTGCCCGAACTGTTGGCGCCCGACGCCGTCTTCCGCTCGCCTATGGCTCATACGCCCTACCCTGGCGCGCCGGTGGTGTCGATGATCCTCAATACGGTGATCAACGTCTTCGAAGACTTCACCTATCACCGTGAACTCGCCACCGGCGATGGCCTGAGTGTGGTGCTGGAATTCAGCGCGCGCGTGGGCGACAAGCAGCTCAAGGGCATCGACCTGATCCGCTTCAACGAACACGGGCAGATCATCGAGTTTGAAGTGATGATCCGCCCGTTGAGCGGGCTGCAAGCCCTGGGTGAGGAAATGGGCCGACGCCTGGCGCCTTACCTGGCCAAAGCCAAAGGCTGATTACTGGTTTTTCACCAGCACCGGCTCGGCGCTGTATTGCGCCGGAAACAGCTTTTTCAGTTGCGCCACTTTCGGCAGGTCGTTGATCACGATGTAGGGGTAAGACGGGTTTTCGGTGAGAAAGTCCTGATGGTAGGACTCCGCCGGGTAGAACACCTTGCCCATCTCGATTTTAGTGACGATGGGTTTGCCGAAAGCGTTGGCCTCATCCAGTTGTGCGATGTAGGCCTGGGCGACGTTTTGCTGCTCGGCGTTCTGCGCGAAGATTGCAGATCGGTATTGGGTGCCGGTGTCCGGCCCCTGGCGGTTGAGTTCGGTGGGGTCGTGGGCGACCGAGAAGTAGATCTGCAGCAGTTTGCCGTAGCTGACTTTACTCGGGTCGTAGGTGACGGACACGGACTCGGCGTGGCCGGTATCGCCTTCACTGACGGCTTCATATTGCGCGGTACTCGCCGCCCCACCGTCGTAGCCGGAGACGGCATTTTTCACCCCTTGCACGTGCTGGAATACTCCCTGCACGCCCCAGAAGCAGCCGCCGGCGAACACGGCGGTTTGCAGGTTGCCTGAGGTTGCAGGCAGGTCAAGGGCCGGTGGCGCGATGACAACGGCATCGTCGGAGGCGCCGAAGGAGAAGGCTGAGCTTTGGCCGACGAAGGCGGCGAAGGCCAGTGCGGGCAGGTATTTGAATACATTCATGGCAGGCACTCCGGGTTAACCAAAGATGAAGGCATACGCCGACACGTTGGGGTCGAGGAATTCGATGGTGAGGATTGCGCCCCCGGCCAGCATCAACGCGCCCAGGCCCCGGCGCAGCCATTCACCTGCGCCGAGGGAGGTGGCAGCCCCGGCGGCGTAAGCCAGCAAGAGCAAGGTAGTGCCGATGCTGGCGCCCTGCAACGCGGCGCCGGTAAGCACTAGCCCCAGGATCGGCCCGGCGCACGGTGCCCACAGCAACCCGGTGGCGACGCCGATCAGCAACGATGCGCCCGGACCCGGCCTGGCATCGGCCCCGGCGGCTTGCGACAAACGACTGCCGGCGGCCACCAACGGACGCGTCAGGCGTTCCGACAGCTGCGGCAACAATAGCGTTAAGCCGAACAGCGCAACGCACAGCAACGCGAGCCAGCGACCGTATTGATTGACTTGCACCACCCAGCCGCCGCCCACCGCTGCGAGCGGTGCCACCAGGGCGAATGTCACCGCCATCCCCGCTAACAGCGGCAAGCCACTGCGCAAAAACGGCTGCCCGGTGCGAGCGAAGACAAAAGGCAGAACAGGCAGGATGCACGGGCTGACGATTGTCAGCACGCCGCCCAGGTACGCGAGAACCAGCAGCCACATGGCAGGGAACCTTATAGGAGAAAGACATCGGCTTAAGTCGCCGTGAACGTCATGGCGGCGCCGTTCATGCAGTAGCGCAGGCCGGTGGGTGGCGGGCCGTCATCGAACACGTGCCCTAGGTGACCGCCACCGCGACTGGTGTACAGGAGTAATTGTCGGCGTGAGTACATAGAGTTCTCCTAAACACATTGGCCTGATGACTAGCGATGAACCTGTGGTGAGCGGGCTTGCCCCGCGCTGGAGTGCGCAGCGCTCCCGCTTTTTTTAGGGGCCGCTGCGCAGCCCAGCGCGAGCAAGCTCGCTCACCACAACATGCGCTTCGCCAAATCAATGACTTCATCCTGAACCCTGGCCGGTCGCGGAATCCTCACGCAGAGTTAAACAATTCGTGATAACTACACTGTTGCGAAACCCGCACAATGCGCGGACTACAAGCGAAGGTTTCTCTTACATGGATCAGCCAAAACGTGTGCTGGTGGTCGAGGACGATGCCCATATCGCCGACCTGATCTGCCTGCACCTGCGTGACGAACAGTTCCACGTCGTCCACAGCGCCGACGGCACCGAAGGTCTGCGCCTGTTGGAGCAAGGCGGTTGGGATGCGCTGATCCTCGACTTGATGCTGCCCGGCGTCGACGGCCTAGAGATCTGCCGCCGCGCCCGCGCCATGACGCGCTACACCCCCATCATCATCACCAGCGCGCGCTCCAGCGAATTGCACCGCATCCTCGGCCTGGAGTTGGGCGCAGATGACTACCTCGCCAAACCCTTTTCCATGCCGGAACTGGTTGCTCGCGTAAAGGCGCTGTTACGCCGGGTCGACGCCATGGCGCGCAACCTGAAGATGGACGCCGGCAGCCTTGATCTCGGCCAATTGTTCATCAACCCGCTGACCCGTGACGCTACCCTGCAAGGCCAGCGCCTGGACCTCACGCCACGGGAATTCGACCTGCTGTACTTCTTCGCCCGTCAACCAGGCAAGGTGTTCTCACGCATGGACCTGCTCAATGCGGTGTGGGGCTACAGCCATGAAGGTTATGAACACACGGTAAACACCCACATCAACCGCCTGCGCGCCAAGGTCGAAACCGACCCGGCCAACCCGGCGCGCATCCTTACGGTGTGGGGCCGTGGCTACAAGTTTGCCGAGAGCCCACCATGAAGCTGACCCTGACCCAACGCCTGTCGGTGGTGTTCGCCGTATTGCTGCTGATTTGCAGCGGCACCTCGGCCTGGTTGCAGGTGCGCTCCAACCGCATGCATGAACTGGAGGTGGTGCAAGGCCTGTCCCGCGACCTGGCGGCGCACATTGCCCGCGACACGCAGTTGATGGACGCCGATGGCCTCAAGCCGGACGCGGTGCGCAACCTGTTCAGTCAGTTGATGCTGGTCAACCCGAGTGTCGAGGTTTACCTGCTCGACATCGATGGCCGTGTGGTCGGTAACGCCGCGCCCAGTGGTCATCTGCTGCGCGATCGAGTCGACCTCGCGCCCGTGCGGCGCTTCCTGGCCGGATTCATGCTGCCGATCCTCGGTGATGACCCGCGCAGCCTCGATGGCCGCAAGGTGTTCAGCGCCGCACCACTCATGGCTGGCGGCCAGCAGACCGGCTTCCTCTATGTCGTGCTGCTCGGTGAGGCTCATGACGTGTATGACGCCAAGGATGCCACCGGCATGGCATTGAAGATCGCGCTGTGGTCCATAGGCCTGGTCGCCCTGCTCTGCTTGCTGGCCGGGCTGATTGCGTTCACCTGGATCACCCGACCGCTGCGCCAGTTGACCAATAAAGTCGGCCAATTCGACATCAATGGTGCACCCAAAGCGGCTGAACCCGTTGTGCCGGAACTCACCAGCGGCGATGAAATTGCCGTGCTCGATCACGCCTTCGCGCAAATGGAAAACCGTCTGGGCGAACAGTGGCGCGCCATCACCCATCAGGACCAGGAACGCCGCGAAATGGTCGCCAATATCTCCCACGACCTGCGCACGCCATTGGCCTCGCTGCATGGCTATCTGGAAACCCTGGCGCTCAAGGATGCCAGCCTCAGCCCCGAAGAACGCCGCCGTTACCTCGGCATTGCCCTGGACCAAAGCCGCAAGGTTGGCGGTCTGGCCCAGTCATTGCTGGAGCTGGTGCGCTTGGAGCATGGCTTTGTCCAGCCGGTGATCGAAGGGTTTTCATTACCGGACTTGGTGCAGGACATCTTCCAGAAATTCGAACTGACCGCCGAAGCACGCGGCATCACCCTCACCGCGACGTTGCCGCCGCAGGTGCCTACGGTGCTGGCGGACTTGGGCCTGATTGAACGCGTACTGACCAACCTGCTGGATAACGCCCTGCGCCATACACCGCTGAACGGCGAAATCGAGGTGACGCTCGCGCCTGAAACCCAGGCCGTCGCCGTCACGGTCAGCGACAGCGGCCCAGGCATCGACGCCGAACTGCGCGAAGGCTTGTTCCTGCGCGCCTTCACCATCGGCGGCGCCCGTCGTGACGGCGGCCTGGGCCTGCGCATCGTGCACCGCATCCTGCAATTGCATGGGCGCAGCATTTGCCTGGTGGATCAACCGGGTCGAGGAGCAACCTTTACCTTTTCCTTAGAAAGCCGAGCATCAGGGCGTTGACCTGTTGGGCTTGTTCGTTCTGGATCCAGTGACCACAGTTCGCCAACACATGCTGCTCAAGCTGCGGCACTGAATCCGGCATGCGTTTGATTGTGTGGGCTTCGAAGACCCCGACCGGGTCGCGGTCGCCGATCAGGAACAGTGTGGGCTGCAGCACTTTCTGCCCAGCGAGGGACTCGGTGCGTTGCCAGTTGCGTTCGAAGTTGCGATACCAGTTCAGTGGGCCACGAAAACCGTGCTCGGCGAAGGTTTCCACATAAACGTCCAGGTCCTCCTGGGAGCACCACAGCGGCAATGCTCCGGGCGCTGAAACACCTTCGAGCAAGGTCGCGGTCGCCGGCTTCTGTTGCAGAAACACGTCCTGATCCTGCATGAACAGGCGCAATGTGCGCTCGATATCCGCATCCAACTCCTGCTCGGCAACGCCCGGCACCTGGAAATACAGGATGTAGTTGAAGCGGTCAGCGTACAGCTCGCGCATGATTTCGATCACCGGTCGACGGGCGCGCCCAGCGAAAGGCACGGACATCGTGATCAGGCGTGTGACACGCTCAGGCTCAAGCAAGGCCAGATGCCAAGCCACCACGGCGCCCCAGTCATGGCCGACCATCACCACCTGCGTATGGCCGAAGTGGTTCATGGCCTGCTGGATATCGCCACACAGCGTCAACAGGTCATAGTCGGCAATTTCAGCCGGTGAACTGCTGCGCCCGTAACCGCGCATTTGCGGGGCAAACACCCGATAACCCGCCGCCACAAGCGCGGGAATTTGCTCGCGCCACGAGTGCCAGCATTCCGGGAAACCGTGAAGCAGCCAGATCGGCGCGCCCTGTTCGGGCCCCGCACTATAAACACTTAACTCAATACCGTTGACGCTGATGAGGAGCTGGCGCATGGGCATGGCCTTTTGCAGGTTTTTCCCAGCGTGGACCATGGCTGCTCAAGCCGCCAGCATCATTGACGACAGGAATGACTCAAGCCACCGCCCACCAGCGCGGCAACAATTGACGTACCCGAGCCTCGCCAAATCGGTCATCGATCAGCATCACCACACCCTGGTCCTGCTGGCTGCGGATCACCCGACCCGCCGCCTGCACGACTTTCTGGATACCAGGGTACAGGTAGGTGTAGTCGTAGCCCGCACCGAAGATCGCGCCCATGCGCACTTTCATCTGTTCATTGATCGGGTTCAACTGGGGCAAGCCAAGGGTGGCAATGAATGCACCGATCAAGCGGGTGCCGGGCAAGTCGATGCCCTCACCGAATGCACCGCCGAGCACGGCAAACCCGATGCCCTGGCTGTGTTCGGTGAATTGGTCGAGAAAAGCCTGGCGCTCGGCCTCAGCCATGCCGCGTGACTGTTGCCACAGCGTAATGGCCGGATGTTTCTCGGCCAGCAACTGCGCCACTTGTTGCAGATAATCGAAACTGCTGAAGAACGCCAGGTAATTGCCAGGCTGCTGGGTGTACTGGCGGGCGATCAGCTCGACGATAGGCTCCAGCGAGGCCTCGCGATGCACGAAGCGCGTGGAGATTGCATCGACGATGCGTACCTGCAATTGCTCAGCCTTGAACGGCGACTCCACATCGATCCACGCCGTATCAGCGGGCAGACCCAGCAAGTCGGCGTAGTAATGCCGTGGGCTCAGGGTCGCGGAAAACAGCACGCTGCTGCGGGCGGCCGTCAGCCGTGGACGGATGAACTCGGCAGGCACCACGTTACGCAGGCACAGGGTCGAGCTGCTGCGTTTGCCGCTGAACTGCCGCTTGCTGATATCGAAAATGAAGTGTTCGTTGAACAATTCGGCGACCTTGCCGAATTGCAGCACCTCGAAATAGAAGCTTTGCAGGTCGCCGCTGAGAGACTCGGGGTGATCGTTGAAGTACTCGCCCATGGTGCTGGCGCACAGGCTCAAGGCCTGCAACAGTTTCTCGGGGCGAGCGGTGTAGGCCTGGTACGGCGCAAGTTGGTCCTTGTGCAGCGCGTTCCACTCACGGTTGAGGCGCTGCAAGGGTTTCTTCAAGGGTTCGGGGGCTGTATCGCGCAGGGTCTTGAGGTGGTACTGGTCAAGGCTGGCGCTGTACATCGAGCGGGCCCGATCGACCAGGTTGTGCGCCTCGTCCACCAGCACCGCCGCGCGCCACTGGTTGAGCTGGGCCAGGCCGAACAGCATGGCGCCGAAATCGAAGAAGTAATTGTAGTCGGCGACCACCAGGTCGGCCCAACGCGCCATTTCCTGGCTCAGGTAATACGGGCAAACGTCATGGGCCAGGGCCACATTGCGCAGAGTGCGCTGGTCCAGCAGGCGCACCTTGGAAGCCGCGATGCGTGCGGCGGGCAGACGGTCGTAGAAGCCCCTGGCCAACGGGCAGGAATCGCCGTGACAGGCTTTTTCCAGGTGCTCGCAGGCTTTGTCCCGCGCCACCAACTCCAGCACACGCAAAGGCAGGCCAGGGCTGCTGGCATGCAGCACTTGGGCAGCATCCAGGGCGAGCTTACGGCCGGGGGTCTTGGCGGTGAGAAAGAACAGTTTGTCCAGTTGCTGGGGCGCCAAGGCCTTGAGCAAAGGGAAGATCGTACCGATGGTTTTGCCGATGCCGGTCGGCGCCTGGGCCATCAGACAACGGCCGGTGCTGACCGCCTTGTACACCGACTCGGCAAGCGAGCGCTGGCCAGGACGGAAACCGGCATGGGGAAACGCCAGGGTTTGCGCGGCGCTGTTGCGCGCTTCGCGGTGCGCCATTTCCTGCTCGGCCCAGCCGAGAAACAGCGCGCATTGCTGGTTGAAGAAGGTTTCCAGTTCGGTGGCTTGAAAGCGTTGGTCGAGCACCGTCTCGCCTTCACCGACGATATCGAAGTACACCAGCGCCAGGTTGATCTCTGACAGGTTGAGCTTCTGGCACATCAGCCAGCCATACACTTTGACCTGGGCCCAGTGCAGTTGCCGGTGGTTGGCGGGCTGGGCGTCGAGGTCGCCGCGATAGGTCTTCACCTCTTCCAGGCGGTTGGCGTCCGGGTCATAGCCGTCCGCCCTGCCCCGCACCTTGAGCTGCTGGTACTCGCCTTCAAGCGCGACTTCATTCTGGTAGTGCGCGCTGCGCCGTGAGGCGACGGTGCGGTGGCCGGCAATGCCTTCTTGGGCGCTGGGCGACGGTGTGAAGCGCAGGTCGAGGTCACCGACCTTGGCCGTGAACTCGCACAGCGCCCGCACGGCAACGCTGTAGCTCAAGCGGATTCTGCCCAGCGCACATAGCAGACGGTCACCGGCATCTGGTATTCGCCACAGAATTCCAGCCAACGCAGCTGGTTGTCCTGCAGGCGATCACCGGGGCCCTTGACCTCGATCATGCGGTAGGTTTTTTGCGCCGGCCAGAACTGGATCAGGTCGGGCATACCGGCGCGGTTGGCACGGATGTCCAGTAGCAGCCGTTCAAACCAATAGCGCAGGTGTTCGGCGGGCAGGCAGGCCAGGGCCTGCTCCAAGAGGTCTTCGCTGAGCAGGTTCCAGAACACGAAAGGTGACTGGATCCCCCACTTGTCGCTGTAACGCTGGCGAATGGTGGTTTTGTAGCGTTCGTCCTGTAATTGCTCGAAACACGCAGCGAACAGCGGTGCACGGCGCTGATGGAAGTCTTCGCTGTGCAGGTCTGCGGGACCGCGTTGGAACGGGTGGAAAAATGAACCCGGCAGCGGTGTAAAGATCACGTCCCAGCACAGCAGCCCGAACAGTGAATTGATCAGCCCGTTTTCAACGTAGTGCACCGGCCCATCGGGCTCGCTGAGGTGAGCCTGCACGCAATACTCCACCGACATCAGCGGTTCGGGTAGCGCAAGGGCAAGGTCCAGGCGCACGACCGGGCGTGGCTTCACTTTCGGCAAGGCCGGTTCACCCAGTTTGCGGCGCAGGCGTGGCACGACACGCAATAAGTGCTGCTGCTCGGCGGCGCTTTCCGGCGCCTGTTGGGCGGCGCTCGCCAGGGCCATGGCTTGGCCGTAGTCCTCTTGACGTTCCAATACCCGGATCAATCGTGAGCGGGCACCGGGATAGGCACAGCTGCGGTAAATCTGTTCCGCCAACGCCAATTCGGCAATGCGCTCGCAATATTGACCGACCTGGAACAACAACTTGGCCCGGCGTTTTTCCAGCCAGGGGTTGTCGGTACTCAGGGTTGCGACCCGGGCCAGCACCGCCTCCAGCGCTTCACCGGTTTCAAAGGCCTGCTGGCACTGGTGCAGGAACAGAAAGCCATGCACATCATCCCGGCTGCGCAGGCCACGGGACTCTGCGCAGAACTCGACTTTTTCGTAGGTGTAGATGCCCAGGTCAGCCAGCACGAATTCCGACCAATCCTGATGCAGGTTGCCGAAGAACATCAGGCGCAGGCGATCACACAATTCCATCACAGTAAGGCTCAAGAGCGTGTCGGTAAGGTCCGGGCACCAACCGGCAAAACTGCGGCTGTCGGTGAATTGTGCCGCCAGCCCTTCCAACCAATCGGACTTCCTGCCCCTGGGCTGGTCGATCCACGGCTTGAACGCGCCGAATATCTCGCCTTTTTGCAGCAAGCCAAACAGCGTTTCAAAAGCCAGCATGGATTTGTTGTCGACCCAGCCCAATGCAAGCAATGGCGCAGCAGCGGTGTGCGTGCAGCCGATCTCCACGTAATTGAGTTTGCTCGCCCGAAAGTGCACCCCCTTGCGCATCACCATGCGCACCAAAAGCGCCTGAGACGCCTGCGGCAACCTGTCAAATTGCTGAATGAAATGCTGTTCGTCTGCATCGAGCAGATCGGCATAGCGTTGCCCCAGCCAATGCAGGACCTGGCGGAAGTTATGCAGGTAATAGAGCGGGTCTTCGAGGGTATTGGCCATGGTGTACAGCGATCAAATACTGGTTATGCATACAGAGTGCCGTCGCCAAGGCGAGGTTGCAATCGCTAATAGATAAATGGTGCCTGCAACTTTTTGCATAAAAGTGATCAGATGGTGAAGTCGATGGCGTAACATTTGTCGCCCGCGCCTCTGGCGTGGGACTTTTCAAGGTTAAGGTAAGGGTTATGAACATGAAGAATTTGGGTCTGCCACTGGTTGCACTCACTTTTCTGGTATTGGCCGGTTGCGCGACGCAAACCGTAGTGACGCTGCAAAATGGCACACAGTATTTGACCAAGGACACCCCAAAAACCAAGACTGCCGATGGCTTCTACGAATTCACTGATATTGCTGGCAAGCATGTACGGGTCAAGGCGGCTGACGTGGCCACCGTGCGCAAGGAAGACTAATGAATAATGGTGTGGGGGCCAGGCCCCCACACGCCTCCCTTACGCGATAACCATCCCCTCCCCCGACCAGCCACTCACGCCCACCAGCGTCACCGAATCCCCGCCAACACTGATCACCGTATCCCCACCGTGCTCACGGTAGTCCACACTCCCCTGCACATCCTTGAACACCAGCTTGTCCGTCGATTGATAGCCAATCACCCGGTCCTGGCCAAAATGCCCGCTGAACAGAAAGGTGTTGTGCCCGCTGTTATCGCGGATCGTGTCATTGCCCTTGCCGCCCTCGATAAAATCCGCGCCCTTACCGCCCTGGATCAGGTCATTGCCGTCGCTGCCGATGATGAAGGTGTTGCCCTTGTGCGGCTCGGCATTGCGGTTGAGATCCTGCACCCAGGTGTTGGCCCGCGCCGGGTCGGACAGGTTGGCGACGATCACGGTGGAGTCGCGGGTCATCTGCTCGTAGAAGCCTGACTCAAGCACCCGCGTCATGCCATCGCCGTAACCGGTGGGCAGGTGCGAAACCCAGGTCGGAAGATTGACAATGGAAAACGGCAGCACATTCCACAGCGTCGAGGCGTAGTGGTCGTTGAAGCTGACGATATTGTCGGTGGTCGACTCATGGGGTTTGTCGTGCACGCCCAGGGACGACAGGTTGAAGGACGAACCCTCCAGCGCACGGAACACCGGGTCATTCTCGTAGCCAATGTTCAGCACCTTGTCGCCGGCGCTCTGGGTGGGCGAGGCATAGGCCACATAATTGGCGTCCGTGTAGAACCCCGACCACTTGTTGTTGCTGAGATCGGCCATGCTATTGACCGCCAGCCCGCCCAGGCTGTGGCCGCTGACCACCACATCCTTGCCGCTCAGGCCATGGGAACTGGCGTAGTCGGCCACATTTTTGAGCAAAACACCGAAGGCTTCCCCGGTGTAATTTTTCGCGTAGTCCTTGGGGCCGAGCGCTGCCAGCAGGTCGCTGACCAGGTCACCGATGGAATCGCTGATCAAGGTTTCCCGAGGCCCCGAGGTGCCGCGAAAACCAATGCCGATTTCCAGCAACTTGCCGGCGTCATCGTATTTGCCCAGCACCTCGACCTGGGCCGTGGTGTAGCCCACCTTTTCGCCAAAGAAGGTGCCTCGCGCATCGACTTTGCCACCGTAACCCAAGGTGCTCGCACTGATCGGCGTCCAACCGGCGTTTTGTACCGCGTCCAGCGCGGCTTTTTCCGAATCCGGGTTCCATGGAATGCCGGGGATCACGCCCTGGGAGTCTGTGCTGCCCAGCAACGCGCCGACCAGCGTCGCCGGCAAGCCCAACCCCAGGCCGTTGTGCTGGTAACCCACGGCAAAGCCGTTATCCAGGTTGTGGTAGGAATACAACGTGATCGCCATGGCATCGGCGAACAACGCTTTGGAGCCCTCGGTGCCGAGGTTTTTATAGTCAAAGATACCCATTGGTAGTGCCTCTCTTTTGTTGGAGTTGTAGAGAAAGCCAAACCTGCGGGCACCGGTGGCGCCGACACCCGCAAAGGTCGCTAAACCATCAGAACGCCCAATCCAGGCTCAAGCCCACGCCATGGACTTTTTCTTTGCTGGCCAGCAGGCCGTTGTAGTCAAAGTTGACCCGCGCATCCTTGCTCAGCGCAAGGCTGACCCGTGCGCCAACCAGCGCCGCGTCACGCACCATCGGCGCACTTTCCACCGTAAACGACGGGCCGCCCGAGGCAAATGCCAAGTGTTGCTCGGCATCGGTGCTGCTGAGGGTGTGCTGCCAGCCCAGGGTGCCGGATACCTCCAACTGTTGGTGGTCATTCACATTGAAGGTTTTCAAGGCACGCAGACCCAGCGTGCTCGACACCTGGTCGCGTGTGTCGTCACGACTTTTCAGCGCCGCAGCGTCGCCTTTTTCGGTAAAGCCATCGCTGTCCAGGTGCACGTAGGCCAGGTTGGCGAACGGTTCCAGGGCCAACGGTTGCAGGTTGATGCGGTAGGCCGCTTCGGTGAATACCTGGGTGCTGCGTGCATCAACCTTGGCTTTCTGTTTGCCGGAGACATTGCCGTATTGCAGGTCGCGTTTCACGTCTGCGCGGTGCCAACTGTAAGTGGCGCCACCGCTCAGGCGCCAGGCGCCGATCTCATGCCCGGCATAGGCGCCGAAGTGGTAGCTGTCGACCGAAGCACGGGAATGCGTGCCGCTACCCATATTCAGTGACGTGTCGCTGTAACCCGCGACCAGGCCGATGCGCGTGGACTCGTCCAGTGCACCGTCCACCCCGGCGAGCATGCCGCCGATGGACGTGGTGTAGCCGGCTGTATCGCTGCGGCTGTCGGTCTTGCCCCAAGCGCCCAGGGCCTTGACCCATACGTTGCCACGACTGTCGAGCGTCTCGCTGGATACCCCCATCTCGCCATTGCGCAGGCGTTCGCCCACGGCTTCGCGCACATAGCGGCTGTCATTCACCAAAGCGGTTTCCAGGGCCGGGTAGATCTCCCCCGACAGTTGTTGGAAAGCACCTTGTGCCGACGCCGCATTCGGCGCCAACAGCAGGCTTTCATACACCGCGTTGCCGGCGCCCAATTGCTCGGCGGCAGCGGCCACGGCGCGCTGGTTGTCGGTGGCGCCCACGCTGGCAAAACTGTTGGCGTTACGTGCCACGTCCAGTTGCACGCCGTTGGCCGCGTAGTTCAGGTTGCCGCCGAGGAACAGGTAGTTGGGCAGCACCGCACCAAAGCTGCCGGTAATGCCACCGGCGGCTTGCAGGATATTGTACTGGCGCCCGATCAGGCTTTGCGCCTGTGCGCCACTGAGCAGCGTCGGGCTGTTTTCCAGCGCGAGGGTCACCGTGCCCCCGTTCAAGGTGGCAGTGCCTCCCGCCACAATGCGGTCGCTGCTGGTAGGCGACAGCTCCACGGCATAGGTCGACCCGGCCTCAAACGTCACATCCCCTGCGACGTTCAAAGTGCCGATGGAGTTGCCCGGTGCCACGGTGCCGCCGTTTTTCGCCAGCAACGAACCGATGCGGCCGGCCCCCCCGACTACCCCGCTCTGGCTGACGGTCACCTGCGAAGTAAGCGAGCCATTGATGGCCAGCAAGCCTTGATTGACCAAGGTCGGGCCGCTGTAGGTGTTGGCGCCGGTGAGTACCAGCGTGCCAATGCCCTGTTTGGTCAGGCCGCCGTGCCCGGAGATGTCATTGCTCCACAAGTCCAGCCCGCAATGCACATCGTTGCAGATTCGCTGAGTCGGCTTGCCGGCATCGACCACCGCGCCCACGCCCGGTAAATCCGCGACAAACTGTCCGCTGCCATAAGCGCCGTCAATGCGGAACTCGGCCGGAATGTCTTCGGCCGTGACAAACATTCCCGGACCGTTGATCGCCTTGCCCAGGTTGATCATGCCCCAGCCGTACAACGAGTCGATGCCCGGCGCGCCGAGGTCCGTAGCGGTGGTCTTGAGCAGTGTCGAGATCTGGTCGCCGCTCATGTACGGAAAACGCTGCATCAGCACGGCCGAACTGCCGGCCACGTGGGGCGCGGCCATGGACGTGCCGTTGAAGTTGGCATAGTCGGTGGTGAGGTTGTCCAGGCTGGTGCCATTGATGACAGAACTGTAGATCTTGGTGCCGGGCGCCGACACGCAGAAACTCGCCGCATAGCCGCAACGTGAGGAGAACGTACTGATCACATACGGATCGGCGCTCGTGGTGTCCGGGTTCTGCTGCAACGCCGCGGCGGAGAGCCAGTTGGGCGCAATCTCTGGCACAAAGTACGCCAGCCCGGAAATCGCGTCCGGATTGTTGCGGTTGTAGTCGTTGCCAGCGGCGAAGATCGTCAGCACGCCGCTGCGGGCCGCATCGATCGCGCCCTGGTAGGCGCCACCAGCAATGGTTCCGAGGATCGGCCGGATGTTGTTGAATTGTGCCTGTGCTTCGTTGACCGTGAAATTTGGAAACGCTGGGTCGCGCCCGCCCTTCGCATACTGCTCACCAATGCCGATGCCCCAGCTGTTGTTGATGATCCGCGCGCCGCTGGCGACCAATGCGTCCCAGCCGGCCTTGTACACTGCGCCATCGTTGCCGAGGATGATGCCGTCTTCCGGGCCCGGGTCACCGTTCTCGGCGCTGATGATTTGCGCATCGAAGGCCACGCCGTGCATCGGTCCGCCATCGCGGTTACCCGCTGCAATCCCGCCGACATGGGTGCCATGGTTGCCCAGCTTGCCGTTCGAACCGAGCGAAGGCGTGCCGTCGTAACGAAACGCATCGCCGGCCTTCACCGGGATGTACGGGTCGGTGTACTGACGGATGCCCTCGGTGACAATCGTCACCACCTTGCCAGGGCTGGCGAACTCCGGGTGCTGGGCGTACACCGGTTGGTCGAAGATCCCCAGCTTGACGCCCTTGCCGGTGTACCCGGCGGCGTACGCGGTATCGGCATGCACGGCGCCCAGGCCCCAGTCGGCCTTGAACTCATTGCTGCGCCAACTGGCGGCATCGCCCAGTTTGCCGGTTTCCACATAGGGTGCGGCCTGGGCGGTTCCCAGGCTTGCCAGGCAACACAGCAACGCACCGTATGGCGCGCTGCGGCTGGCCTTGGGCGGGTAGCCCAAGGCGGTGTGGATGGCGGTAGTTAACCCTGACTTGCGTGTTTTCACGGTGACCTTCCTTAGTTTTCTTATTGCACATGTGTAAATCGCTTCAGAACTGCCAGTTGAGGCTCAGCCCCACCCCTTGGGTTTTCTCCCGGCCACCCCATTGGCCGCTGTAATCAAGGTTGACCCGTGTGGCCGGGCTCAGCGCCAGGCTGGCCTGCACACCGACCAGCGCGGCATCGCGCAGCAACGGCGAACTGCGCACGGCAAATGACGGCCCGCCTGCGACAAACGCCAAGTGCTCTTCGGATTCAACGGCGGTGAGGCTGTGCTGCCACCCCAGCGAACCGGAGAGCTGCAGCTGCTGGTGGTCATTGAGGGCAACGGTTTTCAGGGCACGCACGCCAAGCGTGCTGAGCACGGCGTCCCGCTGATCGCTGCCACGTTCCAGGGCCGCGGCATCGCCTTTTTCATGGAACCCATCACTGTCCAGGTGCACATAGGCCAGGTTGGCGAAGGGCTCCAGTGCCAAAGATTGCAGGTTGATCCGGTAGGCCGCCTCGGTGAACAGTTGCACCGTGCGCGCCTCCAGCTTGGATTTTTGTTTGCCACTGACAGCGCCGTATTGCAGGTCGCGCTTCACGTCACCGCGATGCCAGCTGTAGGCGCCACCGGCACTGACGCGCCAATCGCCCAGCTCGCGCCCGGCGTACGCACCGAAGTGATAACTGTCGATGGATGCCGAGGAATGCGTGCCGCTGCCCATATTCAATGAGCTGTCGCTGTAACCGGCGACCAGGCCCACACGCGTTTGCTCGTCCAGCGCGCCATCGACGCCGCCCAACAGACCACCGAGGGAGGTGGTGGAACCCGCCGTCTCACTGCGGCTGTCGGTCTTGCCCCAGGCGCCGAGTGCCTTGAGCCACAGGTTGCTGTCAGCGGCGACCGGCACCTGGCGCAAACGCTCGCCCACCGCGTCGCGCAGTTGCAGGCTGTCGTTGATGAGCATGGCGCCGATCGCCGGGTAGACTTCACCGGACAACTGCTGCAAGCCGTGTTGCGCAACCGCAATGGACTCCGACTGCAGCAGGCTTTCGTACACCGGGTTGCCCGCGCCCAATTGCTCGGCGGCCGCGGCTACGTTGCGTTGGTTGCGCGTCGCCGCGACGCTGGCGAAGGTGGCGTCATTGCGGACCACGTCCAACTGCACGCTGTCGGTGGCATAAGCGAGGGTGCCGCCAAGGAATAGATAGTCGGGCAACACCTGGCCAAACTGACCCTGGATGCCGCCAGCCGCCTGGAGGATGCTGTACTGGCGACCGATAAGGCTTTGTGCCTGTGCGCCGCTGAGCAGGGTCGGGCTGTTTTCCAACGCCAGGGTGACGTTGCCGCCGCCCAGGATCGCCTTGCCGCCGGCGACGATACGGTCGCTGCTGGTAGGTGTAAGTTCCACCGCATACGTCGAACCTGCCCCCAGGTTCACGTCGCCCGCCACCTGCAAGGTGCCTACGGAATTGCCGGGAGCCACACGGCCGCCTTGGTTGACCGACAGCGCGGCAATCCGACCGGAGCCGCCCAGGGTGCCGTTGCTGTTGACGGTCACCGCAGACGTCAGCGACCCGTTCACCGCCAGCAGCCCGCCGTTGACAATGGTCGCCCCGCGATAGGTGCTGGCGCCACTGAGTACCAGCGTACCTGCGCCGGACTTGATCAGGCTGCCTTCATAGATCCGCGTCGCGGCCGCCTGATCGCGTGCCGTGCCGATGGCGTAGTCCGTCTGGTCCTGCTGGCTGGCGCCGGCGCCCACGCCGTTTTGCCAGCCCTTGTCGATCAGGGTCTGCTGCCAGGCGCCGTGCTCGGCAGTGTCTTCGGCCTGGCGCTGCAGCAAGGCCTGGTCGGAGATGCCGTTACTCCAGACATCGCCCTGCCCGGCCGCGAGGCTGACGTTCATCGGTCCGAGTAACTGCCCCGGGCCGTGCATCGCCCGCCCCAGGTCCGGTACGCCCCAGCCTACGCTGGTGGTGGGCGCCTGGGTGATGGAACCATCGAGCTGCGTGGCGGTGGTCAACAACACCTGCAACGCCTGCTCGTTGGTCATATAGGGGTAGCGCTCCATCACCAGTGCCAACGCGCCGGTCGCATGGGGCGCCGACATCGAGGTGCCGGACTTCACGCCGTAGCCGCCGTCGGGAATGGTGCTGTTGATCAACGCACCGGGGGTGGAAATGCACCAGTATTTGGCAATGCCGCACTGGTTGTATTTCTGGTTGTTGGCCTTGTCCAGCCCCGACACCGCCAGCCAGTGCCCTTCCAGTTCCGGCTGGAAATACGGCAACGCCGAGCGCACGCTGGCATTCGCGTAACCACTGTTGCCGGCGCTGAAGACATTGATCACACCGGCCTTGGCCACGTCCGCCGCCGCATCCAGCCAGGTGCCCTGGTTGTAGTGCTGGGCGTAGGCCGCGTGCAGGTCGGCAAGGGTCCGGTAACTGACGTCCTTGGGCTGGCTGCCCCAGCTGTTGTTGATCGCCCGCACACCGGAGTCCACCAAGGCGCTGTACACCGCCTTGAAGTATTTGGGGTCGGGTGTCGGGCCAAACAGGAAGCTGTCGTTGGCGTTGGTATTGCCCACGTAGAGTTGCGCGTTGTACGCCACGCCGTGCATGCCCACGCCATCGCGGGCGGCGCCCATGGTACCGGTGACATGGGTGCCGTGAGAGTCGTTGTTGGGGTTAAGCGCACCCGTGGTGTTGAAGGGAACGCCGTCCACGTAACTGCCGCTGGCGGTGACCGCGTGATAGCGGTCTTTGGAAGCTTCCGGGTGATTGGGATCGAAGCCTGAGTCCAGCGCACCGATCTTTACCCCGCTGCCGGTGATGCCGGCGGCGTAGGCTTCATCGGCCTTCATGCGCCCAAGCCCCCAGTCACTCTGGAACTCGGTGGAGCGCCAACTGGCGGCGTTCCCCGGTTGACCGGTCTCGGTATAGGCCGCCTGCGCCGCAACGGACAACAGCAGCAAGGAACCGGCGGTAAACGGTTTGAAACGGGGTGAATCGGTGATCATCGAAACCATCCTTATTGTTGTTATGGAGGCTTACTTCAGGGGGCCGAACGCCTCATCGACCTTCGCCAGGTCGGTGTCCCGCAGGTTGCCGGCGTAGTAATGCAACTTGGTCCAGGCCATCAGGTAGTCATAGCGCGCTTGCGCCAGGTCGCGGCGGGTGCTGTAAAGCTGCTGCTCGGCGTTGAGTGCATCGAGGTTGACCCGCTCGCCACCGAGGATGCTTTGCTGGGTCGACACCACCAACGCCTCGGCCGACACCAGCGCCTTCTGGTACGCACGCAGCTTGCTCACCCCCGACAAACAGGCACTGAACTGCCGGCGCAGCTCGATCAGGGTTTCGCGGGTTTTGCCTTCCAGTTCGTACTCGGCCTGCTCCATGGCACGACTGGCCTGGCGGGTGGAGGCCGAGATGCCGCCACCGGCATACAGCGGCACGCTGACTTCAACGCCGATGGTGTTGGTGTCGTAGCGCTGGTTGTAGGTGTTGCCGCTGTCGGATTCCTGCTGACGCGAGCTGGCATAGGCCGTGACCTTGGGCAAATGCCCGGCGCGGTTGCGCTCCACTTCATAACGCGCCACTTCCAGGGCCTGGCGCTGCGAGGCCAGCGTGGGGTTGTTGCTGATCGCCAGTTCGTGCCAGGTGTCATAGTTGGCCGGGGTCAGGGTGAAAGCGGCAAAGCCCTGGTTCAGCGGGGCCAAGTCGTGGATGTTGACGCTCTGCACGCCAATCAATGCGCCCAGCTCCCGCAGGGACGCGTCCTGTTCATCCAAGGCCTGAATCTCTTCGGCGGTGGCCAATTCGTAGCGGGATTCGGCTTCCAGAATATCCGTGCGTGTGCCCTCGCCTTGCTGAAACAGATGCTGGTTCTGCTGGAATTGCTGCTCGAACGCCTTCTTCTTTGCGCGGGCGATGTCGATCTGGTCCTGGGCGAACAATGCCTGGGTGTAATACGTCAGCACCCGCACCAGCAGTGCCTGGCTCTTGTCGCGAAAGCTTTCATCGGCAAACAGCGCCTGGGCCACGCCTTTGCGGTAGTTGGCGTAGGCCTCGTAGTCGAACAGCGGCTGTTGCAAGCTGAAGGTGGAGCCATAACTGTTGTAGTTGCGGTCGTCGCGATAGCTACCGCCGCGCCCATCGGGCAAGTGGGCCTCGGAATTGTTGCGCCCCTTGTTGTAGTTGTACGACAGCCTGGGCAGCAGACCGGCGCGGCCGATGGCGCGGTTTTCCAGGCCGGCGTCGCGCTCCTTGATGGCACCGAGGAACACCGGATCGTTACGCAAAGCCTGCTCGTACACATCGAACGGCCCCATGGCGGCCTGGGCACTCGCGCTGGTCAACAGCAAGGCGATAAACACGTGCTTCATGTCTATTCCTCGGTCAACGCGGAGCCGGCGCGGTCGAGCAGCGGCTTGAACAGGTAATTGAGCAGCGAGCGCTCGCCGGTGCGCACGAACATCTCGGCGGGCATGCCCGGCTTGATCACCAGCCCGTGGAGTTTTTCCAACGCCGCTTCGCTCACCGTAGTGCGCAGCACGTAGTAGGCCGCGCCGGTTTTTTCATCGAGCATCTGGTCGGCGGAAAGCAGGCTGACCTCCCCCGGCACACGCGGTGTGCGGCTTTGGTTGAAGGCGGTGAACAGAATGTCGACCGGCAGGTGCGTGCCGACCTTGTCGACCAAATGCACCGGCAAACGCCCTTCCACTTCCAGGCGCGTGTCTTGGGGCACGATCTCCAGCAGGGTTTCACCCGCGCGGACCACGGCGCCCTCGGTATGCACGCTGAGATTGACCGCGATGCCATCCGCCGGGGCGTTGATTTCGCTGTGTTGCAGGTCGAACCCGGCCGAGGTGAGTTGTTGTTCCAGAGTCAGGCTGCGCAGTTGTGCGTCGGCCAACTGACTGCGTACTTCCTTCTGGTATTCCTCACTGTGCTGTTGCAGTTTCAGCCGTGACTCGAGGATGCCCTGCTCTACCCGGCCACTTTCGCCGGTGTTTTGCGCCAGATCCTGTTGCACTTGGGACAACTGCCGTTGGTAGTCCATCAGCCGGTTGCGCGGGATGTAGCCGTTGTCGGCCAAGGGTTGCAGATTGCTCAGTTGATCACGCAGGGACTGCGCCTGGGCGGTCAAATCGCTGCGGGCGCGGCGCATGCCGCCCAACTGCGCGGTGGCGCCGTCGATATTGGCGCGGATACCGGCCTGTTCACGGGCAAAGGCTTCGCGACGGCTGCTGAACAGTTGGCGCTGACCTTCCAGCACCAACGCCAGGGCCGGGTCGGGATTGGCGCTGAGTTCGGTGGGAAAGGTGATGCTGGACTGATTGTCACGTTCACTCTGCCAGCGCGCCACACTGGCCCAGGCCATGCGGTACTGGGCTTGCAGGGACTGCACGTCGGCCTGGTGCTGAGTCTGGTCGAGACGAAACAGCGGCTGGCCTTGCTTCACCCACTCGCCCTCCTTCACCAGAATCCGGCTGACCACGCCGGGGCTGAGGGTTTGCACCGCCTTACGCTTGCCCGACACCACCACCGTGCCTTGCACCGGAATACCCTGGTCCAATGGCGCGAGGCTGGCCCACAGGAAAAAGCCGCCAGCCCCGACCACCGTCAGCAACCAGCCCATGCGTGCGAAGAAATTAGCGTCGTGTTCTTTAAAGCGTGGTTCAACAGTGATGTTGCTCATGCGCCTGGATTCCTTCCGGCCTGGTACTGACGACTGAAACTCACGCCCGGTCTCTCCTTGGGCGGCTCTTGCTGTCCGGACAACGCCCGCAGCACTTCCTGGCTCGGCCCGAACGCCTGCAAATGCCCTTCGCTGAGCACCAGCAACTTGTCGGCCTGGGCCAGCGCTGACGAACGATGGGTGACCAGCACCACACTGCTGCCCTGGGCTTTCATCTGCACGATGGCACTGGCCAGCGCAGCTTCGCCGACGGTGTCGAGATTGGAATTGGGCTCATCCAGCACGATCAGGCGCGGCCCGCCGTACAGGGCGCGGGCCAACGCCACCCGTTGTTTCTGGCCGCCGGACAGGCCGCCGCCGTTGTCACCCAGCACCGTGTCGTAGCCCTGGGGCAAGCGCAGGATCAGTTCATGCACGCCAGCCTGCTGCGCCGCCTGCACCACCTGCTCGGGGTCGGCTTCGCGAAAGCGCGCAATATTGTCGGCAATGCTGCCGCTGAACAGCTCGATGTCCTGGGGCAGATAGCCAATGTGCGGGCCGAGGTCGTCGCGTTCCCAGCGATGAATGTCCGCGCCATCCAGGCGCACCGTTCCGGCCAGCGTCGGCCAGACGCCCACCAGCACACGGGCCAGGGTGGATTTACCGGAGCCCGAGGCGCCGAGCACACCGAGCACTTCACCCGCGCCCAGGTTGAAACTGACTTGATGCAAGGTCGCCATCCGCCGCCCAGGCGGGCCTGCACTGACCTGTTCAAAGCTGACCTGGCCTTTGGGCGGCGGCAGCTTCATCTGCTCGACTTCCGGCGGAAATTCGCGCAACAGATCATCCAGCCGCTGGTAGGCCAGCTTGGCCGAACTCCATTGCTTCCACACCGCAATCAACTGGTCGATGGGGCTGAGCACCCGGCCCATCAGAATGGAACCGGCGATCATCATCCCGGCGGTCATGTCCCCCTTGATCACTAACAAGGCCCCCAGGCCCAGCACCAAGGATTGCAGGCACAACCGCAGGGATTTGCTCAGGGAAGTCACCACGGAGCCGGTATCACTGGCCTGGTTTTGCAAGCCGAGAAACTGCGAGTGCACCGCAAACCAGCGCTGGCGCAGCGCACCAAGCATGCCCATGGCCTGGATCGTCTCGGCATTGTGCAAGTGGCTGGTCGCCAGTTGCGTGGACTGCTGGGAATAACCACTGGCCTCGCCCAACGGCTTTTTGGTCAGGTATTCATTCAGGCATGCGAGGGCGATCAACAGCACCGCGCCCGCGGTGGCCAGCACACCGAGCCACACGTTGAACAGGAAGATCACAAACAGATAAATGGGAAACCACGGCGCGTCGAAAAACGCGAACAACGCTGGCCCCGTGATGAATTGGCGGATATGAGTCAAGTCGCCCAACGCCTGCCCAGCATGCCCCTGCCCGCGTTGCAGGTTGCGCTCGAACGCGGCCTTGTACACGCGCAAGTTGAAACGCCGCTCCAACTGGCTGCCGATGCGGATCACGATAAAACTGCGAATGACCTCAAGCGTGCCAATAAACGCAAAGAAGCCCACGACCATCAGGGTCAGCATCACCAGGGTGGTTTCATTCTGGGAGGACAGCACGCGGTCATACACTTGCAGCATGTAAATCGACGGCACCAGCATCAGCAGGTTAATCAATGCTGTGAAACAGCCAACACTGATCAACATGCTTTTGTATTCACCCAGCGCCTTGAATAAGGGCGCGACGGCATGGGACTTCGCCATGGTTTCTGATCTTCCCTGAAACAAATTTCGCGCAATAGTTTCCCCAACCCCAAACAACGGAGCGGTCAACTAATAAATTCAGTTATATAGTTATAACGACAACTAAGGTGTGCGTTGCAATACAACTTCCAGGCCCGTAGGCGTGCGGCCTTTATACTCGTCCGCCTGCTCCCGATTGAGATGGGTTATCCCGCTGCCTTCGGCGTTCATCAGCCAGATACCATCCGGTGTGGGTGTCCAGGTCAGGGGTTTCTCACCGAGCCATTGCGCGACACAATCGAGGTCGCCGTCCAAGGCATTCGCCTGCTCCAGCAGGTCAAGTGCGCACACCTTATCCTTTTGGTGCAACTGCCAATGCCCGGCCAACTGGGCGGTGGTGGGTAATACAAGACTGCTCGCCATGACGTGGGCTCCTGCCGACACGAACATCACCTGCAACACGCGGGTGATCACTGTGAAAAAACGCTGCATCTTCACGCTCCATCGGTAAAGCGCGGCGCCGAAACGCCGCGCCCGTGCATTACGCCACGATGTCGCTGACGGCTGCCTGGCCGACGGTGGTGACGAGGAAGTCCGCCACGCCGTGCCCGGAGAAGTCTACTGCCAAGGTGCCCAGGTTGGTGCCTGCGGCATAGCTCAGTACAGCATCGCCGGCATGCCCGGTGAAGGCATTGACGAAGGTCAGGCCTGCACCCTTGGTAATGCCCGACAGGTCGATCTTGTCCGAACCGGAGGTGAAGTCAAAGATCTTGTCCGCAGCGCCTGGCTTGGAATCGGAACTGGCACCAAACACAAAGGTGTCGTTGCCCGCGCCGCCCCACAGTTGGTCCGCACCGCCGCCACCGTAGATGAGGTCGTTGCCGGCCCCACCCTTGATCACGTTGGCCGCGTTGTTGCCGATGATCAAGTCATTGCCGGCGCCGCCGAAAGCGTTCTCGACGGTCACGCCCTTGGCGATGGACACGTTGCCCACCAGGCCGCCAACGTCAGAGAACGACGTTTCATTGAGGTTGATCTTCTGGTTCTGGGTAAAACCGGAGAAGTCCAAGGTGTCATTGCCACCACCGTCCCACACCGAGAACACCAGCTTGTCGGCGTTCGAGGTGGCGCTGAGGAAATCACGCCCGGTGTTGGAGTTGAAGCCGTAGGTGGTGTCGCCGGCGCGGGTGTTGTAGTTGGCGCCGTAGAGCTTCTGGATCGCTGCGATGTCGTCGATCAGCGGGCCGGACGCGTAAGCTTCGACGCCGCCCTTGCTGAAGTTCTGGTTAGTGTTGCTCTCGCTCCAGTAACTCATGACGCTGTAGCCACGCGTGTCCTGTCCATAGTCCGCGTCTTTGTAGGAAGGGTTGCCGGTCCCGGCGTTGTAGTCGCCAGGGTGGTCCAGGCCCAGTGTATGCCCGATTTCGTGGGTCAGGGTCTGCCGGCCGTAGTTGTTCAGGTCCGGCGTCTTGTTTGGCGTGTAGCTGCTGTTGGTCAGGTACCATGAGGTGCCGTCCAGGCCACTTTGGTGATACTTGTCGTTGGTGCCCGGCAGGTAAGCAAACGCGGCCGCGCCGTCCTGGCCTCCGCTGTAGTTGCCGAAGGTCATGTGGAAGTCACCGCCCGAGGCTTTCTCGGTGAAGGTCACATTGGCCACATCCGCCCAGGATTGCATGGCCAATACGGCCTGTGCTTTCTGCTGGGTGTTGAACTGGCTGAACCCGGTGATGCCATGTTTGTTCATGGTTGCCGAGGACGCCGAGGTGAGAAAGGTGTAAGTCAGATCGATCTTGCCGTTGCCATCCACGTCGCGATAGGCCGCATTTTCACGCAACAGGTGGTCAGCCGCCTGGTCCACGGAAAACGAGGGTTTACCGTTGACCGTGAGGTTGCCGCCACGGTCGTACAGATGGCTGAAGCTATCGATTTGCGAGTAAGCGGTGCTGGCTTGCGCCGCCGACACGATAGCTTTGTCTTTTACTTTTGACATAAACGTACTTCCTTGTTTGCAAGTGCATCAGTCTTTGTTCGATAGGAACCTCGCGGGCGAGATCGTCCTATCACTCGCCTCTTTTGAAGGCGTAAGAAAACTGACACAACTTGAAATCTTTCGTCTACATCTTTTCCCGCACTAAAACCGGGCAAGCAAACAACTGAAACAAGTTCAGCGCCGTGTTTGTTGGCCGGTATTGGCTTTCGCCCTGAAAAAAGCAGCGCGATTATTTAAATATTAAATAGCACTAACGCCGCTCAAATTTAGCGGCGCCGTTAGTTAATGGATCCAATATATTGGCAGGGTGTCATTGGCAACATTAAACAGCCACTACTTGTATTAATAACTTGGCGTGCCCCCTATTACCGGGACACACTCCAGCCCGTCTTGTGCAATACCGCCAATAGCGTTTCACCTTCCAGTCCGGGCACCAGGACACCTTGATCGGTGAGCATGCTCTCCCCAGCCAGGATCGCGTTGATGATCGCCTCTTCCACCGCCTCAGCCGCCGCGCTGAACAGCGGCGAAATATGGTCGTTGTTGACCATCTGCAAGGGGCTGCTGAACGGCAGGCCCTTGCGCCCATAATCCGCTGGCGGCAGATCCTGGTTACCGGTGGCAAAGGCCAGGAACAGGTCACCGCTGGAATCTTCGGTGCCGCCGCCAGTGCGGGCGATACCGATGGACGCGCGCTGCGCCAGGCGCTGGCATTGGTGCGGCAACAGCGGCGCGTCGGTGGCCAGGATTACCACGATCGAGCCCATGCCCGGCGTGCCTTGCTCGGCAAAGGGCGAAGAAATTTCCATCAACTGGCGCCCCACCGGGTAGCCATCCACCCGCAGTTCCTGGCGCTTGCCATGGTTGGCCTGCACCAGCACGCCGACAGTCCAGCCACCCTGTTCCGCCGGCAGGCGCCGCGAGGCCGTGCCGATGCCGCCTTTGAATTCATGGCAGATCATGCCGGTGCCGCCGCCGACTGCGCCTTCCTGCACCGGGCCGGTTTCGGCGTTGTCCACGGCTTCGCGCACATGCTCGGGGCCGACATGCTGGCCCCAGATGTCATTGAGCAGGCCGTCATAGGTTTCCATCACCACCGGCATGCACCAGTACACCGCCGGGTCCGCCAGGCGCTCGCGCTCCAGGGCGATCAGGCTGTCGCGCACAATGCCGATGCTGTGGGTGTTGGTGATGGCCAGCGGCGTGGTCAACAGCCCCGCTTCGCTGATCCACTCAAGGCCGGTGGCGTCGCCATTGCCATTGAGCACGTGATAGCCGGCAAAGCACGGTTGCTGGCGTGCCTCGCCAGCACGCGGTTGGATCACGCTGACGCCAGTACGCACGTGCTTGCCGTCGATAAGTGTCTTGATCGTGCTGTGCCCGACCCGGACACCTGGCACATCGGTGATGGCGTTCCACTCACCGGGCGTGCCCAGCCCCAACGTGATGCCCAATTGACGTGCGCGCATAACCACTCCTTACAATTTCTGGAAGACCGGACTCGACCGGCCACTGATGCAATACAGAATCACCGACAGGGCCAGCAAGCCGATGATGATCATGATGTCGCGGATCGAGGCCGCCGCCACCAGCGTGACCAACAGATAACCCGCGCCCAGTACCGCAACCAACGCCGGCAGCGGCCACAGCGGCATGCGATAGGGATGCTCGCGATCACGCAGCAGCACCCGGCTCATCAACGCACTCAACGCCACCACCAGGTACACCAGCATGATCAGCAACACGCTGAACGAAGTCAGGTCGGCCAGGTTGGAGCTGAAACTCAACAATGCTGAAGGAATCGCCAGGAACAGCGTAGCCAACCAGGGCGAATCCCAGCGTGGGTGAATACGTGTAAAGAGTTTGTTGATGCTTGGCGTCCACAGCGCGTCGCGTCCGCTGCTGAACACCACGCGGCCAATCTGGATCACGATCGCGACAATCGCATTGAACACCGACAGGAAGATCCCGGCACTGACCAGCCGCGAGAGGGTTTCATTGCCATGGCTGGTCAACAGGTAACCGATGGGGTCCGGGCTGCTGATCATCTCACTGAGCGATGGCGCACCGATCAACAGCGCGGTGATCGGCACCAGTTCGATGATCACCACCAAGCCCAAGGACCACAGCACTGCCTTGTGCACGCCTTTGCCGCCGCATTTCATGTCTTCAGCCAGCAACACTGCTGGGCCATAGCCGTTGTAGGAAAACAGGCCGATGCCCACCGCGCCGATCACCAGGGCCCAGGGCGCCAGGTGCAGCACGCCGTTTTCGACGATTTGCGGCTGGAACAGCACGCTGGCCGGCTGTACCGGGTTGCCGAAACCAATGACGACGATCACCAGCAACGCCGCGACTTCCAGTAACAGGCAGGTGCCGGTGATCCAGGCATTCAGCTTGATATTGAGAATGCCCAAGGCGTAACTGCACACCACAATCACCAACGCGACGGTCTGGGAATCGAACTTCGTGCCAAGGGCGTTATTCAGATAGGTTGCCGCGCCCGTGGCGAGAACTGGCGGGATAAACAGCAACATCACCAGCACGGTCAGGAACGTCGCATAGCCCGCCATGCCACCAAATACGCGCTTGGCGTACACATACTCGCCCCCTGCGCTGTTGTGGGCGCGGCCCAGTTCGGCGTAGCAAAAGGCAAACATCAACGCGAGCAAACCCGCCATCACAAACGCCAGGAACACGCCGCTACCGGCCTGTTGGATGGCAAAGGGCGCGATCACAAATACGGAACTGGCCGGCGTCACCGCCGACACGGTAATGGCGACCACATCGAAGACACTCAAGGTGGGTTTCAGCACGCCGTCGGGCGTGGGGGAAGTGCTCATATCGTTATCCTCTGTCGTTGTTCTTGGTGTGAGGCAGAAACGAAACGTCTGATAATTGCGGGATATGTTTCCCGCTGAATGATGAGGACAATAAATACGACGCTCATGTCGGCCAATTCCCCTATTGGCGTACTCCCCTTGACGCCACCCGGCAAAAGCCGAACCCTTGGCCGATCTTTTGCGGTGGGAGCCTGTCATATGAGCCTGTTTCGAGAAGTCGGCATGCACGCCGGCTTGGGCCGCACCGTCGCGCACATCGGCACCGAGCGCTTCTGGAAACAGCTTGTGTTGTTGCTGCATCAGTGCCTGCCCTTTGATAACGCCCTGGCGATCTACTACCCGGTGGATGGCCCGCCCCAGGCCCTCGAAGAATACGACGCCCAACCCAGCAGCAAACCAGCGTCGATGCTGGTGTACCTCAATGGCTTGTATTTGCTCGACCCGTTTTTCCAGGCCTGTCGCGAGGGCTATGCCAGCGGCGTGTACCGCCTGGAGGAAGTGGCGCCGGATCATTTTCGCCAGAGTGAATACTTCCTCAATTACTTCCATGACAACGTGCTGGAAGACGAGGTGCAGTTCATCTTGCAATTGCCGGGCGCGGGGACGTTATCGCTGTCGCTGGGCATGCAACGACGCTTCAGTTTTGAAGAAACCGGGCTGATGACCACTGTGGCCGCCTGGGTATTACCGCTGATGCAACAGCACTGGCAGCAAAGCACCCAGCGTGCGCCGGCGATGGACAGTCAGATCAGGGATGCGTTGAGTCAGTTCGGTTGCGGCGTGCTCTCGGACCGCGAGCTGGAGATCGCCCGCCTGGTGTTGCGCGGGTTTTCATCCAAGGCCATGGCCGAGCGGCTGAACATCTCGCCGGATACAGTGAAGGTGCATCGTCGGCATTTGTACGCGAAGCTGGATATCTCGTCACAGCCGGAGCTGTTTTCGTTGTTTATCCAGTCGTTGGGTCATGATCTGGAAAACCCTTGAGCCGTGTTTGGGCTGCTGTTGCGAGCGGGCTTGTTGTGGTGAGCGGGCTTGTCCCGCGCTGGGGGGGGCGAAGCCGCCCCAAACGGTACACCTCAGTCTTACTGAAACACAGCGGTGCCTGAACTTAGGGCCGCTTCGCGCCCCAGCGCGGGACAAGCCCGCTCACCACACAAGCCCGCTCACCACAATTTATAACAGGTGTTCAGCGCCCGGTGCGGATGGTATTCCACACGCGCGTACGCACCCGGTCGATATTCAACGGCATCGCTTCCAACGCGAACAATTTGCCCATCATTTCCGGGCTCGGATACACCTTGGTGTCAGACTTGATGGCTGGGTCTACCAGGCTGTCGGCGGCTTGGTTACCGTTGGCGTAATGCACATAGTTCGTGATGCTGGCCATCACTTCCGGGCGCAGCAGGTAATTCATGAAGGCATACCCGGCTTTTTCATTCGGTGCGTCGGCAGGCATGGCGACCATGTCGAACCAGATCGCGGCGCCTTCCTTGGGAATGTTGTAACCGATGTTCACGCCGTTTTTGGCTTCCTTGGCACGGCTTTCGGCCTGCAGGATGTCGCCGGAGAAGCCCACCGCCACGCAGATATCGCCGTTGGCCAGGTCTGCGGTGTATTTCGAGGAGTGAAAGTACGCGACATAAGGACGCACTTTCATCAGCAAGTCTTCAGCCTTCTTGTAGTCCTCAGGTTTCTTGCTGTGGTGCGGCAAGCCCAGGTAGTTCAGCGCAGCCGGCAGCAGTTCCGGGCCGTTGTCCAGAATGGCCACGCCGCATTTCTGCAGCTTGGCCATGTTCTCCGGCTTGAAGATCAGGTCCCAGGAGTCGACCGGTGCGTTGTCGCCCAGTACCGCCTTGACCTTATCGATGTTGTAGCCGATGCCGGTGCTGCCCCACAGGTACGGGAAACCGTGGGCATTGCCCGGATCGTTGTTTTCCAGGGCCTTGAGCAGCACCGGGTTGAGGTTCTTCCAGTTGGGCAACTGACTCTTGTCGAGCTTCTTCAGCGCGCCGCCCTGGATTTGCCGGGCCATGAAGTGGTTGGACGGAAACACCACGTCGTAGCCGGATTTACCGGTCATCAACTTGCCGTCGAGGGTTTCATTGCTGTCATACACGTCGTAGGTGAAACCAATGCCGGTTTCTTTCTGGAAGTTCTTGGTGGTGTCCGGCGCAATGTAGTCCGACCAGTTGTAGATTTTCACCGTCTCGGCGGCCTGGCTGATAGAGGCGACCAACATCAAGGGCAACAGGGCAATGGCTTTCATGGTTCGATTTCCTGGCGGTTTTAGGGCTGTTTTTATGGCAGGCGATCAAGAATCAAAGCGTTACAGGATCAATACGTAGGTCTTGCGCACGGTTTCCTGGATGTCCCAGATGCCGGTGCTGTTGGCCGGCAACATCAGTGCATCACCGGCTTGTATGTGGACGATTTCACCGTTGTCTGGGGTGAAGGTGCAGCGGCCCTGTATGAAGTGGCAAAACTCCTGGGATTTGATCTGCCGACGCCAGACGCCTGGGGTGCACTCCCAGATGCCGGTTTCGACGCCATCGTTGCGTTCGACGCTCAGGGTCGAGGCCACGGCGATGGGTTCACCCAGCGGCACGGTGACGGGCGACGAGTCCGGCAGGTGGGCGTTCAGCGTGTCTTTGAATTGCGTGATGCTCATGGGATTTTCCCGTGTGAGTGAAACGACTTAGTGCATGAAACCTTCCATGAACCCGGCCACGCCGGTCGCCAACTTGCGGCGCCAAGGGGCGGTGTTGGGATTGGCCAACACCTGGTCTTCATGGACGAAACTGCGAATGATCGCGTTGTAGCCCAGCCAGCGGCAGGGTTCGGGCTCCCAGGGCTTGAGCGCGTCCAGGCCGCGTTCGCGGATCACCCAGGGTTGATGGGTCAACGGCGTGTCGCGGCCCAGGATCAGGTCGGCCAGGGTGCGGCCGCCGAGGTTGGTGGCGCCAACGCCCTCCCCGCCATAACCACCGGACAGTGCGATGCCGGTCTTGTGGTCACACAGCATGTGCGGTCGGAAACTGCGCGACATGCCCAGGTTGCCGCCCCATGAATGGGTAATCTTCACGTGCTTGAGCTGTGGGAAAAGCTCACCGAACAGGTAGCGACGCAGCTCCACTTCGCTGTCGGTCAGATCGAAGTTGTGGCGCAGTTTCCCGGCGAACTGGTAACCGCCACGGGCACCGAACACCAGTCGGTTGTCCGCAGAACGCTGGCCGTACGTGACCTGCCGACTGCTTTCGCCGAAGGCTTGGCCGTGGCTCAGGCCGATTTCATCCCAGGCACTGGCCGGCAACGGCTCGGTGGCGACGATCAGGCTTTGCACCGGCAGTTGATAACGGCCCAAAGGCGGCAAGGTGTTGGCATAGCCCTCCACTGCCGGCACCACCCAGGCTGCACGGACACCGGCCTTCGCCGTGCGCAGGCCGCCGGATTGCCACTGAGTCACTGGGCTGTTTTCGTAGATCGCCACGCCCATGCTTTCCACCACCCGCGCCAGGCCACGCACCAGCTTGGCCGGGTTGATGGTCGCCACGTGGGGCGCGTAGATACCGCCATAAGGCTTGGCGATGCGAATCTGTTCGGCCAGTTGCTGTGGGCTGAGCCAGCGATAGTCGGCTTCGGTCAGGCCCTGGGCGTAGAGTTTGTCCAGGTAGCGACGCAGGCTGCCCTCCTGCTCGGGGTAACGCGCGGCGCAGTACAGCGCGCCGCCCTTGCGGTAGTCGCAGTCGATGCCCTCACGCGCGAGTACCTGGGCCACCTCATCCGGGATGGCGTGCAGCAGGTCAAACGAGGCGCGCCGTTGTTCGGGGTTAAGGCCGGCCAACAGGCGGTCCTCGCCCAGCAGGTTGCCCATCAGCCAGCCACCATTGCGGCCGGAAGCGCCGAAGCCGGCGGTTTGCGCTTCGATGATCGCGATGTTCAGTTCGGGCGCCTGGCGTTTCAGGTAATACGCGGTCCACAGCCCGGTATAACCGGCGCCGATGATGGCCACGTTGACGTCCAGGTCCTGTTCCAGCGACGGCCGCGCATGCAGCGGGTCATCCAACTGGTCCATCCATAAGCTGATGTTGCGCCATGCCGGCATGCCGGGCTCCCCTACCTCGTTTCGATAGGGTGGATCCTAGAGCGCGGCGTTATGGGCTGTCTTGCGCGCGTGCACGCAGGGAAATTTGTTTGACGTAGGCCTTGGGTGACTGCCCTGTGTGCTGGCGAAACGCACTGTAGAACGCCGAGAGCGAGTTGAAACCGGCGGCAAACGCCAGGTCGTCGACCTTTATCGGCGGCAAGGCGTTGTCCAGTGCGGCCAGCAAGTGGTGGAGCCTGGCCTGGTTGACGTAGCGATAGAAGCTTTGCCCCAGCACCTGGTTCAGCAAATAGGAAATCTGATTGCGACTGTAGCCACACTCCTTGGCCACCCGCTGCAAGTCCAGCTCCGGGTCCAGGTACGGTTGCTTGCGTTCGAAATACTGCTGCAGGTCATTGGCCATATGCCCCAATTGCTGGGGTGACAAGCCTAAACGGCTGACCGAAGGCCGCGCAGCCTGGACGGGTTGCTCATGCACCAGGGAGGCGTATTCATTGACCCGCCAGATCAGCCCGTCGCGCACCGTGATGGCTTCGGTGGTGCGAAATGACACCAAGCCATGGCCACCACGCAAGGTGATGCAGTACTGGATGAAGGCCGTATCGCCATCAGCGCGGATGCGGTCGGTATGCTCAATGGCTTCATCGGCCTCGCGCGGCATGCTGGCTCGCAGGTAATCACGCAACTGCGCGTGACCGACGACTCGGTTCTGGAAAAAGTCGTGGTACTGGATGTCCGGATGGTAGTAGGACATCACGCCCTCCAGATCCCGATGGCGCCAACACAGGTGGTGGCGCAGCACCAAATCGCGGGTGGCGTGGGATTGCTGGGGCTCATCGTCTGGAGCGATGTCGGGCATAGAGGGGCTCTGCGGCGGGTAGACCTTGGAGATTGCCGAATTTTGCCGGGAGCTTCAATGGCCAATTGGCACTTCTGACTAGTGGCCTATTGCCCAGCCTCCAGTGGGACATGACCTACATCAAACTTATGAAAGACAACCGCCGAACGGGGCTCAAAAAGTCACCTTGCCGTTGCGAACGGATGCTATTTTTAAGTTCTGCGACGCCATGACCAGTGAAGGTCTTGGCCCCTGCCGCGAGCTAAAGGAAGCGCTCAATGAACAAGGTGGGCAACATGAACAAAGTGACGTTCCCCAACGCCTGCCAGCTGATGCGTTGGCATTTTCACCCAATGGGTTTCGAGGGCAGCATGGATGCGCCTGGCAGTATGATCGCGCGATTGTTCGACCGCGCCAGTGGCGAGACGCTGATCGCCATCGCCGGCATTCCCTGCGCTACCGTGATGAATGCCGCCGATGTGGAGCGCATCATCGAGGCCGTGGAGGATGAGCTGGAGTCGTTTGTGCCGCCGGTGTCACTAAGGGCATGACCCAAACCCATCAAGCAATGAGTTTCCAATGTGGGCGCGGGCTTGCCCGCGAAAGCGGAGTGTCAGTCACTGGATGCGTTGCTGATACACCGCATTCGCGGGCAAGCCCGCTCCTACATTAGGTCCGGCGCGCCTTCAGATGCGCTGATCATCAAAGAAGGCTTTTTTGCCATCCACCCGCTCCGACGCCTTGGGCACATTCAGGGCCTGACCTTCGGATTTTTCCACGTACCAATAGCAATGGCTCACGGCGCGGGTAATCCCCACATAAGCCAGGCGCAACACTTCGTCCTTTTGCGCATTGTCATAGGGCTCGCTGTCGCCAGCCTTGCCCAGGCCCGCCATCCGGTACACCTGGTTTTTATACGGCGAGCTAGTGACATGCTGACAATCCCCAAGCAGAAACACCGCGTCAGCCTGCAGGCCCTTGGCGCTGTGATAGGTCAATTGTTTCAGCCTGCGCGCCTGGGGCGGCAAGCTAGAATCCACATTAACTACCGATTGAATATGCTCTTGAATCAGTAACTTATCGCTACTTTTTCGATAAAGCATCAAGATCGAATCACCCTTCTGATAATGCTCCGACAACCGTCGCCCCAATGCCGCATCGTCCCGCTCCAGCACCGCGACTGGTACCAACGCCTTGGGCGCGCCACTCGCCTTGGCTTTCTTGCCAGCAATCGCCGGCGCCGCGCGCACGATATGCTCGGCCGCATCAATGATGTGCTGATGACTGCGGTAGTTCTCGGCCAGCATCACGCGGGTGGTCGATGGCGATGGGAACTCCCTGTCGAATTCCATGAAGTACTTGGGTGAACTGCCGCGCCAGCCATAGATCGACTGCCAGTCATCTCCCACACACAACAACGATGAACGTTGGGCGCCGCGCCCCACATGCATGGCCGGACCACGGCTGCGGATCTCGCGCAGGCTGGCACGGATCCATGAGACGATCTGCGGCGAAACGTCCTGGAACTCGTCAATCATCACGTGCGACAAGGGGCGCAGCAGCGGATCGCTGAGCAGCTTGAGGTTTTCCGGGGTGTTCTCTCCGAACAGCGAGAACATCCGGTTATAGGTCATGATCGGGGGGGATTGGTCCAGCAAGTGATCTTCCAGGGCTTTCCAGAAGATGCTCAGGGCTTCGAAGAAGAAGCGGTCCGGATCATCCTTGGCAAAGCTCATCTGCCCGACCGCGGTGGGTACGTCCAGACCAAGGTTCTCGATAAATCCGGCGGCCATCACGAAACTGTCCAGCAGCGGCGCTGATGCCAACTCGCCTTTGACCTTGTAATCAAAGCCGGGGCCGGCCATAGCATCACCGGCCAAACTGCTCAGCAGGCGCTTCGACGACTCGTAACTATCTAGCCATATCAATGGCTTACGACAGAAAGCTTGAAACAAGGTGCGCTTTACCGCCCATTCTGCGCGCACCGACAGCTTTGAGTGAGGTCGGCTGGTCTGCGCGTTTTCCCGCGAGTCGAAGCCCAGCACCACCCAGGCATCCAGCTCAGGAATGTAGCCATGACAATGAAATTGCGCGCCGTTGATTTCAACGGTCTGGCGGTTAGGTTCGATCCCCTTGATCGGCCAGGCGCCTGCACGAAACCATAGGTCCTCGATCACATCGCAGAGTTCTTCATCGCGTTTGGCCGCCAGTTCGGTCACTGCCACCCGTTTTTGCACATCGGGATGGTCACGCTCCAGCTCCTTGAGCTGCAGCCCGTGCCGCGCCAGCGGCGCAATCAGCTCACGGAATCGCGGGTGCTGCCCCTGTAGCCGGTGAAAGCAGGCATTCATCTGCTGGCGCTGGGCATCGTTGATACGCAGGTCAAAAGGATTGCTGTCGGCGTCTTCAACACCGGCATTCAGGTTTTCGAAGGCTTGCAAGCGCTCGAAGCCCGGCAGGCTGCGCACCATGGGCAGGATGCGCGAGTGAAAGGTACGCACCACGGCTTGCGCTTCTTTCATACCAAGGGGTTGGCCCCAGAGGTTGAGAATTTCCATGAGCTTGTTGATGAAGTCCTTGCGCGATTCACGGGTGAAGGTCACCACCGTCATCGAGCTCAGCTCAAAGCCCAGGTAATGGGTGAGCAGCAAAATGCGCAGTACCAGCGACGTGGATTTGCCGGCCCCGGCCCCCGCGATCACTGAGGTCGAGGGCGTCTCGCTGAAAATCATCTTCCATTGCGCCGCGCTCGGCTGGGCATGAGCCGGCAGCAATCGCGCGACATCGACCTTAATGCGTTTCTTCAGCTCGGTGGTGAGCGGCAGGCGCCAATCATCGAACAGGTTGTCATCCACGCCCGGCGCACGGTGCTCATCCGGACGGAAATCGCGAATCAACAGCACCTGGCGACCTTCTTCGATGCCGTCGGCTTTGCCTTCGCGATAGCCGTACTCCACGCCCGCCTCATGCCCACTGCGAAAACCGTCGGCCTGTCCGTGCAACCACGAAAACCGATGCTGGGCGCGCAAACGGGTCAAGCCATGGCCAAACAGGCGCGCAGCCAAGCGTTTGAATAACGGCATTTCAGCCAAAGGGCGCAGTTCGGGAGGAAGATCAGGCTTTTGTTGCGGCACGCGGACTCCTGCGATGAATTGGGTTCAAACAAGTGCGCCATGGTCGCCGGAATCGTCGCTCAGTTCCAGCCAATTGCTTTGCGGTCATGCAGTTAGACGGTGAACTGAAAGTCAAAACGCCACTAATCAATCTAATCGACTGATAGGAATCAGGCAGTTTTTACGCTTTTTATCGATCATGAGCTGCAGGATCATAGGGCAATCCACAGGAGACGATCATGCTTGAACTTCGACCTTTCAACTCCCTGGGCGGCGCCCACCACGGCTGGCTTGACGCTCATCACCACTTTTCGTTTGCCGAGTACCACGACCCCAAGCGCATGCACTGGGGCAACCTGCGCGTATGGAATGACGACATCATCGCGCCGGGTACTGGTTTCCCGCAGCACCCGCATCGCGATATGGAGATCATCACTTATGTGCGTGAAGGCGCGATCAGCCATGCCGACAACCTTGGCAACAAGGGCCGCACCGAGGCGGGTGATGTGCAAGTGATGAGCGCAGGCACCGGGATCGCCCACAGCGAGTACAACCTGGAAGACATGCCGACTAAGATTTTCCAGATCTGGATCATTCCGAACGAGGCTGGTTTACCGCCTTCCTGGGGCGCCAAGCCGTTCCCCAAGGGTCATCGCGAAGGTTTTGTAACGCTGGCGAGTGGCAAGGCTGGGGACACCGAGAGCCTGCGCATTCGTGCTGATGCACGGCTGGTCGCGGCGAACCTGAAGGCTGGGGAAAGTGCCGAGTACCGGCTGGACAGCGGGCGTCGGGCTTATCTGGTGCCGGCGACTGGCGCCATTGAAGTCAACGGCTTGCGTGCACAAGCTCGAGATGGTGTAGCGATTGAAGATGAGCAGGTGTTGCGGGTGACGGCGGTTGAAGACAGCGAGATTGTCTTGGTTGACCTCGCTTGACTTTGCAGGAGCCCGGCTTGCCGGCGATAGCGCTCAAACGAAGGCCATCGCCGGCAAGCCGGGCTCCTACTATCGGTTATTGGCTGATAGCACCGTCTACCAGCACCTGCGCCTCTTCCACCAATTGCTTGAGGTGATCCTCACCGATAAAGCTCTCGGCGTAGATCTTGTAGATATCCTCGGTGCCCGATGGCCGTGCGGCGAACCAACCGTTTTCGGTCATCACCTTCAACCCACCGATCGCCTGGTTGTTGCCCGGCGCGTGACTGAGAATCTGCTGGATGCTTTCCCCGGCCAATTCGGTAGAGGTCACCTGGTCCGGCGACAACTTGCCAAGCAAGGCTTTCTGCGCCGGAGTGGCCTTGGCGTCCACACGAATCGCGAACGGCTCGCCCAGGGCATCCGTCAGGCCGCGGTAGATCTGGCTTGGGTCCTGGCCTGTGCGCGAAGTCATTTCTGCAGCCAGCAACGCCGGGATCAGGCCATCCTTGTCAGTACTCCATACAGTGCCGTCCTTGCGCAGGAACGAAGCACCGGCGCTTTCTTCGCCACCAAAGCCCAACAAACCTTCGAACAAGCCATCAGCAAACCACTTGAAGCCTACGGGCACTTCATACAGACGACGGCCCATGCGTGCGGCGACGCGATCGATCAAGCCGCTGCTGACCACGGTCTTGCCCACGGCGGCGTCTGCGCGCCAGTCAGGACGGTTCTGGAACAGGTAGTCGATGGACACCGCCAGGTAGTTGTTGGGCGCAAGCAAGCCACCGGACGGGGTGACGATGCCGTGGCGGTCGTGATCCGGGTCACAGGCGAAGGCCACGTCGAAACGTTCCTTAAGACCGATCAAGCCTTGCATGGCGTAGCTGGAGGAAGGGTCCATGCGGATCTGGCCATCCCAGTCGACGCTCATGAAACGGAAGGTGGAGTCGACTTCAGTATTCACCACGTCCAGGTTCAGGCGGTAATGCTCGGCAATCGCCGACCAGTAGCGTACTCCTGCTCCGCCCAGCGGATCCACGCCCAGGCGCAGGTCGGCGCTGCGGATAGCGTCCATGTCGATCACATTGACCAGGTCAGCCACATAGCTGTTGAGGTAGTCATGGCGGTGGGTGGTGTCGGCCTTGAGCGCCTGGGCGTGGGTGATGCGTTTGACTCCGGCCAGTTTGTTGGCCAGCAGTTCGTTGGCCTTGGCTTCGATCCACTTGGTGACGTGAGTATCAGCCGGTCCGCCATTAGGAGGGTTGTATTTATAGCCGCCACTCTGCGGCGGGTTGTGCGACGGGGTGATAACAATGCCGTCGGCCAGGCCGGTGGTGCGGCCACGGTTGTAGCAGATGATGGCGTGGGAAACAGCAGGCGTTGGCGTGTATTCGTCGCCTTCGGCCAACATCACATGCACGCCATTGGCCGCCAGGACTTCCAAGGCGCTGGCACCGGCAGGTGTCGACAGCGCGTGGGTGTCCAGACCGACGAACAACGGACCGTTGATGCCCTGCGCTTCGCGGTACAGGCAGATGGCCTGGCTGATGGCGAGCACGTGCCATTCGTTGAAACTCAATTCAAACGAGCTGCCACGGTGCCCGGAAGTACCGAACGCTACGCGCTGAGTGGAGATTGCTGCATCAGGCTGGCCCGTGTAGTAGGCCGTGACCAGTCGCGGGATATCCACCAGCAGTTGAGCTGGCGCCGGCTTGCCCGCAAAAGGACTGATTGTCATGCATAAACCTCGGAAAGAAGAATTCAGGATAAAACGGCAGTTTACTGGGAGTTGGACTGCTGCGCGATGTAATCGATCCTACAATAGCCAGAGAAACTTCACGCATTTATCCCAACTGGGCCTGACGCAACGCTTCGCTTAGCGCCGTCAGGACAATATCCAGGTCCGGTTGCGACTGAAAGGTATGGCTCAGGCGCAAATGCTGCTGATGCAGGCCGTTGACGCTGAACAGTTCGCCGGGGGCAATCACCACTTGCTGGGAAAGTAGCCGCTGGAACACCTGGCGCATATCTACTGTCCTCGTGGAGGCCAGCCAGAACGCCGCGCCGGCAGCGGGCGCACGGTAGGTCAATTGGTCTCCCAGATGCCGATCCAGACGCTCGCACATTTCGTCCGCCTGCTCGCGCAATTGAAGGCGTAGTCCACGCAGGTGCTGGTCGATTCGCCCACTGTGATAAAGGCGCGCAATGGCGCGCTGGCGGATCGGCGACAAACGAAAGCAGCGCAACAGGAAATGACGCTGCAATTCGCTGTTCATACGCCGAGACAGCAGATAGCCATAGGGCGCCTCCGAACCCAACACTTTCTCGAACGAGGAAAACACTATCAGCCGTTCAGGGTTCACCAGCTCGCGCAATGCGGTCTGTGGCTCGTCGAAACCCAACTCGCCAAAGGTGTCGTTTTCCAGCAGCCAGCAGCCGTGCTGCTCCAGCATTCGCGCAATGGCCAGGCGATCTTGGGGCGGCATTGAAACGCCAGCCGGCACGCTGACCCTTGATGACAGCACCACCAGATGCACCGACTTGGCACATAACAACTGATCAAGATTTACCAGATCCAGGCGTCCTTCTGGCGTCCAGGGCAGCTCGACAATATGCACGCCAGCATCCTGAAGCAGGCGCAGTACCAGCCAATCGCAAGGCGATTCAACAATCACCGACGTCCCCCTCAAGCCCAAGACTTCAATGAGGATGTCCAGTACACCGCGCAAGTCGGCACCGATGTAAACATCGTCGGCTTGCCAGCAGCGGGTCGGCGACGACGTATAACGCGCCGCCAACGCTGCGCGCAGCTCCCAGACACCGCAAGGCTGAGACCAGGGTTGCGGATGGCGCGGATACTGGCGGACCAGCTCACGCTCCAGGCGCAACAGGGTGCCATCCAGCGAAGCCAGCAGCGCGGGCTCATCTCCGCTGAGCACCACCATGCCGGGGCGCCGCGCCGCTGCGTAGAGTCGGTCAAGCAGGTCACCGCTGGCGCCTGCCAGCGGATTTGTGGAGAGTGGCCAGGCGTAATAACCGGATTTGGCTACCGAATAGACCCTGCCCTCTTTTTCAAGCAACGCGTAGGCGTACTGAACCGTCGAGATCGACACGTTCAAGCGTCCTGCCAATTGCCGCAGGGAGGGCAGTTTTACCCGTGCGTCGGTACTGACTTCGTTGATCAGGTTGATCATGTAGCGATAGACCGCCTGATACGCGAAATCCGCTTGTCGTTCGCCGCGCAGCGTCATCGCCCGGACGATAGACAGGCTTGCGCGCTGCCATGGGCCATGGCGCCAGCACTGCGCAGTTTGCCACTCGAGTAGCCTGACGGACGTTTGCGATAGAGTTGCTGCAACAAAGGCATGGGTAAACCGCTGGTATCGGTAAGCCATTGTTGCAGCATGTCGGCAGACGGCTTGCCCTGCAGCACTTTGTGCATTTCCGGCAAGGCCACCAGCATGCCTGGGTGACATTGTCGCAAATAGCCTTCCAGCCGTTCACCATGATGGATAAACGGGGAAAACAGCAGGCACACCAACTGAGTCTCGTCCAAGCCGAAGTACTGCTGGGCGTAGGTGCTCGACAGGATGCGCCGTTCACTGACGTTCATCTGCGTGAGCAATGCCTCGGGCATGTATTGTGCAGCTTGCTGGATAAAACCCTGCACCCCTTCCTCATATTCCAGGTCACGCAGGCATTGGGCCTGCAGCCCACGCAGGTGTGCCATCAACTGCGGGTTCGAATAGGTGGGATGGCTGAAGTGAAAACCCTGCGGGTCAGGCGTGAAGGCCATGAACACGTTGAGCATGGACGAGGATGGCAGGTCTACATCGTCCAGCAAATCGGCGATACCGATGTAGGCCAAGTGACGATGGCTTGTCTTGCTGGGGTTTTCACTCGGCACATAATGGTCTGCGTATAGATCACGGTAATAATCGGTACTCATTTCGTCCATGCGTGCGAACAGCCCGGTGAGCGACGACGGCCAAATCTCCGGTATCGCAATACCCGCACCGAGCACTGTGTTCTTGAGCCAGGCGAGAAGCTGAGCCTGCTTGCGTGGCGAGTCACCGCTGACCAACGCATGCACTCCGCCATTCCAGGAGGTGACGCGCTGGTAGAAATCCCCAAGCGCCAGGTAGGTATCACTGCACAACGTGGCGCGGCAGTCGCCAGAACTCAGGTGGCCGACCATCAACATATTGCGCTGGCTGATTTCTCGTCCCAAGTTAGATGCGGGCCGCAGATGATTGAAGGGCAAAACTTCCTGGTTTTCCACCATCAGCAGCTCAACCCTTGGATCATCGTGGAGAAACAGCCGACTGTAGGCCTGATTAATATCCTCAAGCATGCCCTCGGTCATTCCTGAATGCCGCAATGTCGCAACCCGCAACTGAAAAGTTCGCGGGGCTCGGCCAGCGATGGTCAATTGCGCGGCCCGCAGCAAGGCCAATGTGTAGCTACTCACTTTGCCGCCGCCGTGGGCCACCAGCACTTTGTAACCCCCTACTTGCTCCATGCCGCCTGCCGCCACCACGATTCGCTGGACCAACAACTGGAGTGCCGTGCGTTCTTCACGAGCAAAGTGCCCGATCAAGCGTTGTAGCACTTGCTGATAAACATAAGTCATAGCCTGTTCGTGAATAGTGCTCATCATTCTATTACCTGAGTTTGGATATTAGTTTCAAGCAACTGCTTGCAGTATTTGCTCGACCTATAAGGCGTGTAAAAAATTCGCGCGCAGCTTTGCGCGCCAATGACCAAACACTAGCACCACACAACAATATGACATCAGTCCCGTCGTATTAGAGTTGCGCCCTGCAAGCGCCAAAAGCGCCGTGTGTACTGGCCTCTGACAAGCAGGGTTGCGATCCTAGGATATTTCCGACAAATTCTTACACCCATATTGGCAACCACCTAGGGAAGCGTCTTACAAATAACCGCAACCAACTTTCCAACTTATTTTGTTGAGGATTTACATAGGCACCTGTATCCGCCTGGCATCCTGCGCTTTGCGCGAGATCAGTTTCAACTCGCAATAGCGGCACTGGATATTCAATCATTGCTCAATCCTTGAGATGAAAGTGAAGGCGCAATTATCAGTGCTGGAATAATGATTAATAGATACAGAACGCTGCTGAAAACCAGTGCAGATGAATAACAACAGACCTGTAAAACACGCGCATACAAAAACGCCGCACTGGAATTCAGGGCGGCGTCGGTGAAAAGATCAGGTTTTAGGGGTTAACGTGCCAGTCTGGCTGCTGTCGGGCACCACCGTTTCACTCCCGTCAAATGGCGCTTTTGCCACCTATGACAGGTGTAAGAAACACCCTTTTTGAGAATATTCCTACACCCTAAACAGCTTCAACCTGCAACGCAACGCGTTCGCGGCAAGGGCATTCATCCATGTAACGGTGTGCTTCCACGAACTGATTGAACGGAAACACCGTGGTTTTCAGCGGTACCAGCACACGGTCGGCGGTCAGTTGGTTGATATCCCGGAGCGCTCGCTGCAAGGCGACCTGGTCTTGGATAATGCCCAGCTCAGGCTTGCCGGTGAAATTGCCAATACAGTGCACAAAGAACTGAATGTTCTTCTGGAACGCTGCACAGGCTGGAAATGGCGTCTGGTTGCCGCCCTGCAAGCCGTAAAGCACCAGGCTGCCACGCGGTGCGAGGACATCACCGAGCAGCGACATCTGCGGGCCGCCCAAACCGTCGAACACGACATCAACTCCACGGTTGTCGGTGATCTTGTTGATTTGCATCAACAGGTCCTGCTCTTCGGTGACGATGACCTTTTCCGCACCCAGGGATAGCAGGTATTCACGCTCATCGCTGTCTTTGGTGGCGGCAATCACTCGTACACCCAGGGCTTTGCCCAGTTGTACAAAGGAAGGGCCGGCGCAGTGGCTGGCATCAGTCACCAGCGCAAATTGCCCAGGCTTGACCCGTGCCAGATCCACGTAGGCAAAGTAGGCAATCAGCAACGGCGTGTAGTGCACGCTGGCCTCGATAGGACTCAAGACATCCGGATAACGGGTCAGGGCCGAACGGGGCAGGACGATCTGTTCGCCATACACCGGGTAATCATTGGGACTCTCGGCCGGAAAACTGGCCACCTTGTCGCCCACTGCCAAATCATCCACGCCATCGCCGACAGCGACCACGACTCCGGCCATCTCATGGCCGAGGCCGGACGGCAAACGTGCATGGGAAGACGCCAGGTTCTGGCGCCACAGAATGTCGTACCAGCTGATGCCAATCGCTTCGACACGCACCTGCACTTCGCCCGGTGCGGGCTGCGCGGCTGCATGCTCTTCGCATTTGAGCACCTCGGCCGGACCAAACTTGTGAAAACGGATCGTGCGGGACATCGCAAACCTCGTCAAAGTAACCTCTAATGCCATGAACTCTATCTGGGCTTTCCGGGTAAGACCACCGGTCGCCATTAATAGTCGACATGCCTGTCATTGATTCCGCATGTGAGGAATAGACCTCAGCTATCGTAGGAAAACTCAATTATCCTGTGCAGAGTACCAGCCTTTCCCCGTAAGATTCATGCCGGCCATTGTTTACATATGGCCGCTCTCGTCAAGTTTGCTGACTCTTCCAGGACACAAGATGAACCGTAACGACCTGCGTCGTGTCGACCTTAACCTCTTGATCGTATTCGAAACCTTGATGCATGAGCGCAGTGTGACCCGCGCAGCCGAGAAACTGTTCCTCGGCCAGCCGGCCATCAGCGCGGCGTTGTCGCGCCTGCGCGGGCTGTTTGACGACCCCCTGTTCGTGCGCACCGGCCGCAGCATGGAACCATCGGCCCGGGCGGTAGAAATCTTTGCCCTGCTCTCTCCGGCCCTGGACTCGATTTCCACCGCCGTCAGCCGCGCCGCCGAATTCGACCCGGCTACCAGCACCGCCGTATTCCGCATCGGCCTGTCCGACGACGTCGAATTCGCCCTGCTGCCGCAACTGCTCAAACGCCTGCGCGCCGAGGCCCCCGGCATCGTCCTGGTAGTACGCCGCGTCAACTACATCCTTATGCCAGGCCTGCTGGCCTCCGGCGAGATCTCCATCGGCGTCAGCTACACCGCCGACCTCCCGGCCAACGCCAAGCGCAAAGTACTGCGCCGCAGCCTGCCGAAACTGCTGCGCGCCGACAGCGTGCCGGGCTCCCTGAGCCTCGACGACTTCTGCGCCCGCCCCCACGCCCTAGTGTCCTTCGCAGGCGACCTGAGCGGCTTCATCGATGAAGAACTGGAAAAACTCGACCGCAAACGCCACGTGGTATTGGCCGTGCCGCAGTTCAACGGATTGGGTACCTTGCTGGCAGGCACGGATATTCTGGCGACCGTGCCGGACTATGCGGCCGAGGCGCTGACCTCAGCCGGTGGCTTGCGAGCAGAAGATCCGCCGTTGCCAGTGCGTAGCTTTGAGCTGCATATGGCGTGGCGTGGGTCGCAGGATAATGACCCGGGGGAGCGGTGGTTAAGGTCGCGGATTCAGATGTTTTTTGGGGACCCCGATAGCCTGTAATGGAATTCCAGTAAATCCCATAAAACTGTTTTATAACAAGTAGTTATTGGTAATTTCAGTCCATTGCCGCCTGTCTAAATCCAATGGATTCCACGACTCATGGGGGCATAATTGGGGGCAAATTTCGGTTCCTCAAAAAGGATGCCCCCACCGATGCCCCCAGATAATGAGGTTGTTTTCAAACGAAAACTCAGCGATGCCTTGATCCGCTCACTGACCGAACCTGGCAAACACGCCGATGGCGAAGTTCCTGGCCTCTACTTGGAGGTGAGGGCGTCGAGCAAGGTCGGCAAATCCCCTTCCAAGGTTTGGCGATTGAAGTATCGGCTGAATGGGAAGGAAAACCGCTTCTCCATCGGCGCTTACCCCGACATTAGCCTCAAGGAGGCGCGCGACATTGCCCGCGGCGCACGCCGCGACGTGGCTAACCACACCGCCCCGCTCAAGGCCAAGAACGCCAAGATCGAGGCACAGTTGCTCAATGAAGAGCGCACCTTCACTTACGTGGCCGAGCAATGGTTGGCATTCAAGTCTGCCGAACTGGTGACAAAATCCATCTCGGGGTTTAACGGAGCGCTGAACAACCACATCTTGCCTGCCATTGGCAAAAAACCGATCAGCGAGATCAAGTTGGAGCACATCACTACGATCATCACTGAGTTGCGTCGCCAGCGCACCATGGCCATGGCCCGGCGCGTGCGCACCATCATACGTGCCGTTCTGGGCTTTGCCGAAGGTCGCGGCTGGGTGGAGCGCAACGTGGCGCTCAGCAACATCGAGGAGTTGAAGATCCGCCACATCGTGACCAGCAACCCGGCGATCGAAAGGCCATTCGACCTGGGCAGGTTTCTTCTACGCCTTGATGACTGCAACGACGGCAGCGTTGCCACCGCAATGCGCCTGCTGGTCATGTTGCCGGTCCGACCAGGCGAACTGGTGCAGATGCGCTGGGAAGATGTCGACTTGGTGGGCGCCGATTGGCGTTATGTGGTGAGCAAGACCAAGCATCTGGACAAGAGCAAACACATTGTGCCGTTGCCTGAACAAGCCTTGGTTCTGTTACGCGAGCTACATAAAACCCGCGTGGTGGATGAAGAAGGCAAAGGCTGGGTGTTCGTCTCGCCGGTCTATCCGGGACGCCCCATAAACCCGACCTCCATGCTCAAGTCCTTTCAGCGTATCTGGCCGGAGTACAACATTACTGCCCACGGCTTTCGCGCCACCTACCGGACCATAGCCCACGAGCATTTGGGTATAGATCCTATCGTGCTTGAACTGTCTTTATCCCACCGAATGCCGGGTGCGCTCGGGGCTGTGTATGCACGGGCTCAATTGCTGGCGCAACGCCGAGAGGCTGCCCAACAATGGGCGAACTACCTAGATCAGTTGCGTCAAAACGCGGCGCGAATAACCACAGATTGACGATACAGCGAATACAAATCAGGAGATTGGAGCGGGAAACGAGACTCGCATCTAGCGTCCAACCCATTGAAATCTAAGGGGTTTCTTTTCTTGCCGGCGCAAGAAAAGACATAATTCTGGACTTGTTTTTAGGGTGTTTCAAGAGCAAAAAAAGGGGTAACTCTAAGCAAGGCTCCTGGATTCTACCCACAGCCAGTTGGGCGACAGATCATCAAACCGATGGTGCAAGTCCTGATGCCTTCGAAACTGCCTTACCTTGACGCCGGAAAATGTCTACGAGGGCAAGGGCGATTCAACATCCGCGCCCCGGCGATCAAATGAGGTTGGATCGTGCAGTGTCCAGACATGTTCGATCAGACAGCAGTCGGAAATCACCCGCGTGTCGAGCACGCCCGGCAACGATCTGAATGCCGCTTCAGCCCTCCAAAAACAGCCGGCACCGAACGTCGCCTGCTCAACAATCACGTCTTGGCGAAAATCAGTCATGCGCTGACAACCACTTCGTTTGGCAGCAGATGCGCATGCAACTGCGCAATATGTTCAGGCCCGATACCGCAGCATCCACCGACAATACTGGCACCCGCCGCTACCCAGGTTCTGGACCAGTGCAGGTAGGATTCAGGGCCCAGGTCGCGGCGAATCTCCAGCAGCGTGCTGTTGGCCTTTGCCTCTGTGCTGACAGGCGGAAACGCGTTTGCGTAAACCCCCAGCTCGATGCTTTGATCGAGACGCAGAAGGACATCCCCGGCCACCGCCAGCGCCGCTGCCATGACTTCCGGCTGGCTGCAATTGAACAGCACCGCCCTCGCCCCCAATTCGACCGCTACGTGTACCGCCTGGGCGACTGACTCCGAGGAACGCAATCGCGGTGGCTCGCCGGCTTCATCAAGCAGCGTGAACGACAGCCAAAGCGGTTTCGATTCTGCGCCAAGCGCCTCGACGACTGCCCGGACTTCAGCGATGGAACTCTGGGTTTCCGCCAGCCACACATCAACGTGCGCCTGCAATCCGGCGATGAGCTCGCGATGGATCACGACCGAACGTTGATGATCAAACAAGTCAGGTCGATAAGACCCTAGCGCCGGCGGCAACGATCCGGCCACCATGACCGGTTCGGTGCTGCCGGCCGCCGCCTGACGAGCCAGGCGTCCGGCCCGCTCGGCCAGCGCACGGCCCTGCTCGGCAAAGCGCTCATCACCGATGTGAAACGGCACCACCGCGTAGCTGTTAGTGGTGATGATTCGCGCACCGGCCTCAATAAATGCCTGATGAGCCTGCAGCACATAGTCAGGCGCCTCGATCAACGCGAGGGCCGACCATTCCGGCTGGCGAAACGGTGCCCCGATACGCTGCAATTCGCGGCCCATGCCACCATCGAGCAAACGCAAGGACGCCTGGCTCATTGGATCGCGCTCACTTTCGGCGCCGAGGCGGCGAGCCATTGATCAACCGTGGCACTGTTCACCTGTACCCACGCCTTGGCCGCGACGTCCACTGGCTGTTTTTCCTTTTCGATCTTCAGGATCAGCTCATTGAGTTGCGCAGGTTCGATCGCGACATTACGCAGGAACTCGGCAATTTTCGGTGAGCGTTTCTGCAAGGCAGCGGACGCCAGGATATGTACCTTGGCATCAGGGAAGGCGCAGGTGATCTGACTCTTGTTCAGCCAGTCCGGGTCGACGGTCGGACTGATGAATTTCCAGCAACCATCAGCCTTGTAAAGCGGGTCATCTTTTTTGTTGTCCTGGGCGTAACCGTCGAATGCCGGCTCTTCCAGGCGACGCAGGTCAAAGGCCGAAAAGATCCAGTCCGGGGTGTAAGCATAGAACACCACGCCACGTTGCGCCTTGTAAGCCGAGGCGAGTTTGGCGTAGGTCACCGAGGCTTCGGTGGACACCGACTCGAATTTATCGGCAAACCCGTAATCCTTGGCCTTGATCTGGCCGATGTAAGTCGACTCCCAGCCCGCCGGCCCCACCAGCAACTCAGCCTTACCGCCGCCCAGTGGCTCAAAGAGCTTGGCCACTTCAGGTTTTTTCAGGTCGTAGATGGATTTGACCCCGTACTTGTCCTGCAAATAACCGGGAATGTAAAACCCTTGTTCGCCCGCATACGGATGAGTGTTCGGCACCAAGGACCGGGTGCCGCCCGTGACGTATTTAGCCCAGGCTGCCGACTGGTTAGGCAGCCAGATATCGGTCAGTACGTCGACCGAACCGTCGCCTTTGGCGGCTGCGCTGAACAGCACCGCGACATCCCCGGCCAGATACGACACATCGCCATCCAGTCGGCTTTTGATTACCTCACCAAGGATGTGTTGAATGGCGATAGCCCCCGTCCAGTTCTGCTCGCCAATGACAATTTTGTCCTTGGCGAAGACGGTGGCCGGGAGAATCAAGGATGCCAGCAATGCGGCCGCACCGAAGGTACGCGACAGATGTGTCTTCACGATAAATCTCTCAGTTAGTTGTGCCGGTGGTCTTGCTTGCGCAAGCTCGATTGAATGATTCGGTCAGGGATCAGTGCACACAGGACGATCGCCACGCCGGCGAGCACGCCTTCGCCGCCCTTGATGTTGCGCAGCGCCGTCATCACGTCATAACCCAGGCCGCCGGCGCCGATCAGGGCAGCGACCACCACCATCGACAAGCTCATGACGATGGTCTGGTTGATCCCCAATAACAGCGAGCGGCGAGCCAAGGGCAGTTGCACCTTGATCAGGGTCTGCCAAGGACTGGCACCGTGTGCCACCGCCGCTTCGACAGCATCCTTCGCAACTTCCTGGATACCCAGCGACGTCAGACGAATCATCGGCGCCAGGGCGAAAATCACGGTCGCGATCACGGCGGGGGTCTTGCCGACAGAAAAGAACGCCACGGCAGGAATCAGGTACACAAACGTCGGCAGGGTCTGCATGACGTCCAGCAGGGGCGTAATCACCCGCCGTAAAAGCGGACGCTTCGCCAGCAGGATGCCGGTGGGTACGCCAATGACCAGGGCAATCAGTACCGAAGAACCGACCAGCGCCAGCGTGGCAATGGTTCGCTCCCAAAAGCCAAACAGGCCGATGTACAACAAGGCTGCGCTGCTGGTCAGTGCCAGCGGCAAGCCAGCTGAACGCCACGCCAGAAACACCAGCGTCAGTGCCGAAACCGGCCATGGCAACCAACCTAGGAGGTTTTCAATGCCTTCGATGACGGTGCGAACGGCAACGATCACGCCGACGAATGCACCCTCGAACGTCACCTGCGACCAGCCAATGAATTCATCAATGCTCTGTGCCGCCAGCAGCAAGGCCTGGCGATTGACCGGGAACTGCAGCAACACACCAGTGGCGTCAGGTGTGACGACGCGCCAGATCACCAGTGCCTGACTGACCACCAGCACAGCCAAAGGCAGCCCCCAACCCGATACGTTGCGTAGCACAGGCTGGCGGCTCAACGAGAGCGCTGTGAAACGACTGGCCGCGAACACCATCACCGCCGCCAGAATCGCCAGCCATGATGAACTGGCAATGCCCTGAGCCAGTGCCGCCAGCGCTGCGAGCTCAACGGCGAAGCCGAGCCAAAACAAACCGCCCTTGCCTCTCGCAGCAAGCGCTGCAGGCCCCAGCAACAATGCCTGCCACCCGCGCAGGCCGGGCTGGACGTGCGGCCCACGAGGAGCGGTTTCTGGGGGCTGAAGGCCAACGCTGTCGACGCTGTGAAGGGGTGTATGGGTTGAATTGAAGTCCCGGAAAAAGTCCGCAACTTCGGCGTCAACCGGATGCTCGAGCAACTGTTTGGGCGTGCCCAATTGTACCAGCCGTCCTCGGCGCAGCACTGCGATGCGGTCAGCAAGGCGTATGGCTTCGGCCGGGTCATGGGTGACCAGCAATGTGCTGATACCGCGCTCATGCACCAGTGCCAGGAAATGACTTTGCAGATCGCGTCGAATGGTCGGATCCAGCGCACTGAACGGCTCGTCCATCAGTAGAATGTCGGGATCAGTCACCAATGCGCGTGCCAGGCCAACCCGTTGCTGCATGCCACCGGACAACTCATGGGGATAATGTTCGCCCCACCCCTCCAGACCTACCGCCCGCAACTGCAGAATAGCCGCAGCATGACGAATCGACTCGGGTTCACCACGCAATTCGAGGGGCAGCGCGACGTTGTCCAGCACCGTACGATGGGGCAACAGGCCAAAATGCTGGAACACCATCCCGATGCGGCGCGATCTCAAGTCGCGCAAAGCTTTGTGGCTCAAACCGCTGATGGTCTGCCCTTCGATCAAGACATCGCCGCTCGAGGGCTCAATCAAGCGATTGATATGCCGCAGCAGCGTGGATTTCCCGCTTCCTGATGTGCCCATCAGGCACAGAACTTCACCGCGCCGCACCTTCAAACTGACATTGCTGACGGCCGGCAGCACTGACGAACCTTTGCGCAGATAGGCTTTGGTGACGTCTCGCAACTCAAGCACAACATCGGCCTCATTGGCGTGATCGCTGGAGGGTTGCGCACGCTGTTGAGATGAGTCGATCCGGGCAGTTGCCAAAGAGGTTTGAATAAGTGTCACAGGAGCTCCGGGCAAGCGACCCCTGGATGCGGGCAACGCGCTCGCCCCAGAGTAGAAAATTGGCTGAGCCTCAGGCCATGATCCGAACACCGTGTCCTGAAGCAAAAAAAGCGCCGCGCAGGGAGCGCAACGCTTTCCACAGACATAAAGCTAATCGATCTTAAAAAGAACAAATAAATATCTTTTTGGAATTAACTTAAGCCTTCTCACGCCGGCTATCTGCGTCTGATTATTAAAATAAAAATAACTAAAAGGTATCAATAAGTAAAAAATATGAATTTATAGTTATAAAAGTGTCGGAGACCGCCTTTCTCGAGCATTGGGCTTTCGAAGGCGTGGCCGTGTTGTCGGCGAGCCGGAGTAAACGCCTGGTCAGCGCCAACGGTGCATTTCTCAGCTGCGCGCTTTATCAACTGAAGCCAGCTCAACCGGACGAACCTGGACGCTGATCAAGTTTTTTCATCAGCCTCTGGAACGCCGCCAGCACCTGCGCAGGCCGCTCCAACATCAATTGATGACCACACCGCTCCAACACCTCAAAGCTACCCGTTGGCAGCTGTCGGGCGAGCGCTTCACCCCCACTGGAGGGCGTCAGCCCGTCGCTGTCTCCCGCTAACACATAAGTCGGCAACGTCAGTCGGGCCAGGGCATCGGCGTCGGGCCATTGGGCGTTTTGCAGTAGAGACTTGAACACATACAGACGATTGCGACGGGTCAAGCTTTCCTCGTAGGCGACCAGCCGGGGATCGGCTGCGGAGTGCCACGCACGCTGACGAAAGCCCTTGGCCAGCAACGGCCGCAGCAGCTCCAACACCCAGGCAGGCAGAGACATCAGACCACCACGGCTCAACGGGCGATGCAGTTGTGTGCCTAGCAACAGGGCGCCATCTATGGTCACCTGCGGCAACCTGCGTGGAAGCTCCAGCAAGGCACTCAACCCCAGTCCGGTACCAAAGGAATGTGCAACCAGGATATTCCGACGTGCAGCGTAGCGGCTCAGTATTTCCAGCTGATCTGCCACCAGTTCCGACCAGGCATAGGCCTGCGGCTGGCGCGGCTTTTCACTATCGCCGTGCCCCAACAGGTCCCACGCCACCAGGCTGTATCCCTGATCGGACAACGACTGCCATAACTCGCGCCATTGATCCTTGTGACCACCACCACCATGCCCGAAGAACAAGACTGTATCTGCCTGATGCGTGCCTGGTTGATAAGCGATGCTCAGGTACCGTCCTGGACGGATTTCCACCCGCTCGCCCCGCACCAGAGGTAAATCAGAAAATGCGTGTAAATCAGTCATGAGTGGGACAAGCCTCTTTGAATTCAAGGTTTTGAGGAGTGACTGTCGAAGGGAGGAGGGTTCTGGAGAAGCCACGCAATAAGGTCTGGGTATAAGCATGTTGCGGATGGACCAGTAGCGTTGCCGCTTCCCCCTGCTCCACCACATGCCCGCCCTGCATCACGGCAATGCGATCACACAGTCTGGCGGCCACTCGCAAATCGTGGGTGATGAACACAATGCTCAGCTTGAGCCGACGTTGCAGGTCTTCAAGCAACTCGAGAATCTGTACCTGGATCAGCGCATCCAGAGCGGAAACGCATTCGTCCGCGATGAGTATTTTCGGCTCCACAGCCAAGGCACGGGCGATACCGATACGTTGGCGCTGGCCACCGGAGAACTCATGGGGATAGCGCTCGAACGCCGTGGCGGGTAGCCCAACCAACGCCAAAAATGAGCGCGTGCGCCGCTCGGCCTCGGCCTTTGAGTGCCCCTGTACCTGCGGGCCGGTCATGACGATACGACCGACGGTCTGGCGCGGATTGAGCGAGGCAAACGGGTCCTGGAAAATCATCTGCACATCGCTACGCAATGCTCGCAAACGCCCTTCGGACAGCGCCGTTACATCCTGCCCCAGCCATTGAATTTGACCACTGTCAGCACGTAGCAGCCGAACAAGGCAACGGCCCAGAGTGGATTTCCCCGAGCCCGACTCCCCAACAATGCCGAGGGTTTCACCCTCGCGCAGGGTCAGCTGAACCTGCGCCAGGGCCTGGGTAGCACGCTTGCGCCACCAACCGCTGTTGCTGCGAAACACTTTATTGAGTTGCTCGGCCTTGAGCACCACACTCCCGTCCACCGTTGTGCGCGGGGCCCGAGGTTGCGCCGAGACCGCTGCCAGCAGTTGCTGGGTATAAAGCGCCTGAGGCTTGCGCAATACTTGATGGGCGCTGCCCTGCTCCACCAGTTGACCTTTTTCCAGCACCAGCACGCGGTCGGCAATGGCCTCGACCACGGCGAAATCATGGGTGATGAACAACAGCGACATGCCCTTATCCTGTTGAATCTTGCGTAACAGATCGATGATCTGCGCCTGGGTGGTCACATCCAGCGCCGAGGTCGGTTCGTCGGCGATCAGTAACGAGGGATCGAACGCCAACGCCATGGCGATGACCACGCGCTGACGCTGGCCACCGGAGAGCTCAAAGGGATAGACCAGGCGCAGGCGTTCAGGCTCGGGCAGGCCGACATAACCCAGCAATTCCACAACCCGTCGGCGACGCTCCTGGGCCGATTTCACCCCGTGGGCGCGCAGGGTTTCATCGATCTGCTCACCCACGCGCAGCAGCGGGTTCAGCGCGCTCATGGGCTCCTGGAACACCATGCTTATATCTCGCCCGCGCAGCTGGCGCATCGCGGTTTCACTGAGCTTCGCCAGGTCTTCATCACGAAACACCAGTCGCCCGCTTTCCACGCTCAGCGGCGTCGGTAACTGGCGCAACAATGCCTTGGCCAACATCGACTTGCCCGAGCCGGACTCGCCCACTACACATAGGCATTCGCCGCTGCGCAATTGCAGCGACAGGTCATACAGCGCGTGACTGCGGTCGGCACCGGCCGGCAAGGCGATACGCAGGTTTTCCACACTGAGCAACGTCATAGTGACCTCCCCGGTTCAAAGGCCACGCGCAGGCCTTCGCCCACCCGGTTCACGGCCAGCACGCACAGCACAATCGCCACCCCCGGCAAGAAACTCATCCACCAGGCATCCCGCAGCAGCCCACGTGATGCGTTGATCATGTAACCCCAGCTCATGGCCTCAGGGTCGCTCAGGCCGAGAAACGCTAACGCGGCTTCGGTGAGAACTGCAGTGGCCATCACAAAGGTCATGGTCACCAACAACGGCGCCAAGGCATTGGGCAGGATTTGTTGGCTGATGATGCCTAATGGCGATTGCCCCAGCACCCGCGCCGCCTGCACAAACTCACGTTGTCGCAGGGTAAGGAATTCGCTGCGCACTAGCCGCGCGACGCCCGGCCACGCTACCAGCGAAATCGCCAGCACGATGGAACCCAGGGACGGCTCCAGCACCGCCACCAGGATCACCGCCAACACTAACTGCGGAATGATCTGAAAGAACTCGGCTATCCGCATCAGCGCGCCGTCGAGCCATCCACCGAAATAACCGGCGACAGCGCCGACGAGCAGCCCCACCAGCAAGGTCGCCAGACTGGTCAACACCCCCACGGCCAGGGACACACGGGCGCCGTAGAGCAAGCCGCTGCCGAGGTCGCGGCCAAGCATATCGCTGCCCAGCCAGTGCGCCGAATCGTGGAACGGCGGTAGCATCGGTTGGGTGTTCATTTCCCAGGGCGAGCTACTGGTGAGCCACGGTGCGGCAGTCGCTAGTGCTGCTAACACCAGCAAAAACACCGCGCCGGCCAGCGCCGACGGCTGGTGAATAAAGCGTGTGAGCACCGCCATCAGCCCTGTCCTCCAGCGCCAATACGTGGGTCGAGCAAACGGCAAATCACATCGGTCAACACATTGAAGCCCACCACCAAAATCGAGATCACCAGAAAGCCGCCCATCAACACACCGTAGTCACGCTGGGCCAATGAGTCATACATCAAGCGGCCAATGCCAGGCCAGGAGTACACCACCTCCACCAGTAACGCACCGCTGGCCAGTTGGCCGAGTTGCAAACCAGCGAAAGTCACCACCGGCAGCAGTGCATTGCGCAACACATGTACATACAGAATCCGCCGTGGATACAGGCCTTTGGCGTGGGCAGTGCGTACGTATTCCTGACCAAGAGCATCGAGCACGGCGGCTCGGGTGAGGTGGATATACAGAGCCAGAAACAGCACGCTCAGGGATAGGCACGGCAACAACAGATGCCGCAGGCGATCCAGCAGCAAGAAGTCCCGGCCCACGGTCTCCATACCGAACGCCGGCAACCAATCCAGACTGACGGAGAACAGCAAAATCATCAGCATCGCCAGCCAGAACGGCGGCATCGCGTACAGCAACAAAGCACCATGGGAGATCACGCCGTCCAGCCAATGCCGCTTCTGCCGTGCCCGCGCCGCCAGCACACCTAAGGTCACGCCGAGCACGGAAGAAACTACAAAGGCCGAGCCCATCAATGCCAGCGTCGCCGGCAACCGCTCGGCGATCAGCGACCACACCGAGGTCTGATTTCGGTAGGAATAACCCAGGTCCAGGTGGGCGATATTGCCCAGGTATATCAGCAACTGCTGGAGCAACGGTTTATCCAGGCCCATGGTCTGGCGCAGTTGCTCGATAAACTGCACATCGTCCACTCCTGCCTCTCCGGCCAACAGCAATGCAGGATCGCCCGGCGCCAGTCGAATCAGCAGGAAACTCAGCACCAGCACCGCCACCACCATCAGCAACGCCTTGACGAGCCGCCCGCTGAAATACAACACGCCGTTCATGGCGTCAGGGCCTCGAGGTACACGCTCTCGTAGTCCTCATTAAGGCTGGTAGCGGTCTGCAGCAGGTTTTTCACCTGTTTGTGAAACAGCGTCGGGTAACGCATTTCGAAGATCGGTGCGATGGGCAGGTCGGTGTTCAGCAGGTTCTCCAGCTGGCTGTAGAGCTGTTTGCGCTCCGGGCCTTCCGGGGTATCGGCGACTTTCGCCCACAAGGCATCGGCCTCTGCGCTGTTGTAGCCGCTGACGTTGGCGAACGGAGAAGTTTTGAGTATGTAGTCGGAGCGGAACAGATAGGCGCTGGTCAGGTAGGGATCGCCGATCTGGAAGATAAAATTGTAGGTCAGGTCGAAGTCCCAGTCGCTCACGCGCTGGAACCAGGTCGCCGCGTCGGATGTAACCACCTGCACCTTGAAACCCAGGGGCTGCAAGGACTGCTTGGTGTATTCGGCCAGGCGCTCCCAGGCACCACCCTTCTCGCCATTGAGCAGGCGAATGCGCACCGCGCCGACATCAACGCCGGATTCGGCAATCAGCGCTTTGGCCTTTTTCACATCATAGGCGTACTGCGGCAACTGGGGATCGTGGTAAGGCGAGCTGGACACAAACGGCCCCTGGGCGACCTTGCCCGAGCCGAAGAAGATGTTATCGACGATGAACTGTCGGTTCAGCGCATACAGGATCGCCTGGCGCACCTTGGGGTTGTTCAACGGTGGCTTGCGCGTGTTGATTTGCAGGAAGGCCAGACCCGAGTACAACTCCCAGCCCTTCTCCGACGACTGCACATCGGGCAAGGCGGTTAGGCGCTTAAGGTCTGAGTAATCCGCATCGCCGCTGCGCAGCACTTGCACGTCGTTACGCTCGAACGCGGCGGCACGCGAAGAGGCATCAGGAATGACGTGGAAGATGATGCTGTCGAGGTGCGGCAGGCCCTTTTTCCAGTAGTTGGGGTTCTTAGCCAGTTTGATATAGGCGCCTCGTTTCCACTCGACGAACACAAACGGCCCGGTACCCACCGGTTTTAGGTTATAGGGGTTGTTACGAAAGTCGGTGTTCTCGTAAAGGTGCTTCGGCACCACCGGGCGCAAGCCGCTGCCCAAGGCCGAAAGCAACGGTGCGAAAGGTTTCTTCAGGTGGAAGACCACCTGCAGCGTACCTCTGGCGGTGATGCTCTCGACGTACTCGGTGATGATACCGCCAAGGCGCTTGTCCACCTCGGGGTAGAAGGTCTGGAAGCTGAACACCACGTCATCGGCGGTGAACGCTGGACCGTCGTGCCAGTGCACGCCGTCCTGCAAGTCGAAGGTATAGGTGAGGCCGTCAGGGGAGATAGTCCAGGCTTTGGCCAATACCGGTTTGGGCGCAAGGTGTGTGTCGAAGGTGAGCAGGCCCTGGAGCACCTTGCCGCTCACGTATTGGGTCGACACATGGCTGACTACGCCGTGCATCAGCGAGGGCGGCTCCGGCTGGGCCACCAGGTTGAGCACCCCGCCCTCCTGGGGTTGCGCTTGAGCCTGGCCGGCCAACAACGTGGTGCACAGTGCCACGGACGTGAGGGCACGGCGGAAAGAGAATGAGCGCATGGAGTCTCCTCGAATTGAAAAATATAACGAGGGTTTTGCAAGCGTTGTGCCATGGCCGGTTGGGCGGGTATTGCTGGGGTTGGTGGTGATCGCGCTGATGAAAAAACCACAGAGCTGCGCCTGAGTGTGCAAAAAGCAGCAGCAAAGCATTTCAAATGCGGGAGGGGGCTTGCCCCCGATACCGGTCGGTCATCAATGAATGAGCCAACTGACACGCCGCTATCGGGGGCAAGCCCCCTCCCACAGGGGTTCATCGCTGGTCGATGGCACAAGGTTTGCCCCTGTAACCGTCATCTGAATAAACGAGCCTCGCCACTATGTCACTGGATTACCTGGGCAACCCCATCGACACCACCGACCCCACCACCCGCCAAGGGCTGGACGACTTCATAGGCGGCTTCCTCGGCTACCAGCCCCGTGCCGAACGCATCCTTGCCACCGCCGATGCCGATCCCGGCTCCGCGCTGGCTAATGCGTTTGCCGGCTTGCTGCTGATGTTCAGCGAGTCGCCCGAGGGCCCGGCACTGGCGGAACAATACCACCAACGTGCGGCGCACGCCGCTCACCCGCGCGCTGAGCTGTACCTTGGCGTGCTGCAAGCCTGGATCAAGGACGACCTCGATCAGGTCCTGCATTTGAGCGAAAACCTGCTCGACCGCTACCCCCGCGACCTATTCGCCGCCAAGCTCAACCAGTACCTGGAATTCAACCGCGGCAACTGGCCCGCCCTGTTGCGCATCGGCCTAAAGGCCACCGCTGGCGCACCCGATATTGCCCACAGCCACGGTCTGCTGGCCTTCGCCTACGAGCAATGCCACCTGCTTGAAGACGCCGAAGCCAGCGCGCTGCAAGCCTTGCGCCTGCAACCCTCGGAGCCTTGGGCCCAGCACGCCCTGGCCCATGTGATGCTGACCCAGGGACGTATCGAGGAAGGCACGGTATTCCTGGAAAGCGTGACCCATCACTGGGACGGTTTGAACTCGTTCATGTACACCCACAACTGGTGGCACCTGGCGTTGTTCTACCTGGCGCGGGGCGAGAATCAGCGCGTGCTGGAGATTTACGACCAACACGTGTGGGGCATTCTCCCGGAATACTCCCAGGACCAGGTCGGCGCCGTGTCCTTGCTCGCGCGATTGGAACTGGCCGGCATCGATGTGGGCGAGCGCTGGCAGGCGCTGGCACCGTACCTGCAACGCCGGGTCTGCGATACGGTACAGCCGTTCCTGAGCGTGCAGTACCTGTATGGCTTGGCCCGGGCGGGCAAGCCGGAGGCGGATAGGTTGCTGGCGACGTTGCGCCAGTACAGCTTTGACGCACGGCCGGTGTGGGGCGAAGTGACCCTGCCGTTGGCGAAGGGCTTATTGGCCCATGCACGTGGCGACTGGCAACAGTCGCTGGCGCAACTGACGATCGCCCTTCCCCGGCTGAATGAGATTGGTGGCAGCCACGCACAGCGCGATCTGTTTGCCCTGGTGGAGCTGGATGCACGCGTGAAGGCCGGGGATTGGTTGGGGGCGCAGCAGACACTGGAATTGCGGCGCCGGTATGACGGGTGGGATGTGCCGACGAATCGGAGTTTGGTACGGGTGTATGAGGCGTTGAAGTTGCCGGAGCTGGCGGCAAAGGCACAGACGCGCCTATCACCTTTCACCTGAGCAGCAGGAGCCGGCTTGTCGGCGTTAGCGGTCTGTCAGTTAATACAGGCGCAAGCTAAACCGCCGCCGTCGCCGGCGAGCCGGTTCCTACAGTGGATAGTGGCTAGCCCCTGGCACTGAACACCCCTCTGGCGATCGCCCGCGCCACGCAATCCGCAGCCGCCGAGCCAATACAACCAATCTCCACCTGCCGCCGTGGGCCATCGGTCAACTCAACCGCCGCCGACGCCAAGGCAAATACAGTGTCCCCATCAAACGGCAAATGCGCCGGACGCACCGCACGGGCAATTCCGTCCTGAGCCATGATCGCCACGCGCTTGCACTCAGCCACAGTGAGCCGAGCGGTACTGGCGACCACCACCAGCGTCGTGTTGGCCCCGGCTTGCAGGCGGCCCATCGAATCCAGGCGTGACAACTCCGGCATCGGGTCGCTGCAGTCCATCTCGGCTTCAGGCCGCCGGCCACCGAATTCCCCCGCGACTTCCCAGGGCCAGGCCCAGAACGTTTTACCGTCGGGCATGTACACCGAGCCAATGGGGTTGGCGACGACCAGTGCGGCGACGATCAATCCGTCACCCAGGTCCAGCGAGGCGGTACCCAGCCCGCCTTTCAATACACCGGCCATGGCGCCACGGCCGGCGCCCACCGAGCCCAACTCGAAATCTTCTCCAGCATTGGCCAGCGCTTCAAAGCCCAGGCGTCGGTAAGGCGGGTCCAGGCCCCAGTCCTTGTCGCCGCCGTTGGCCAGGTCGTGCAACACGGCGGCGGGCACTATGGGGATTGCCGGGGCGCCGGGTTTCAAGTGCAGGCCCACCTCGTCCTGAGACAGTTTTGCCGCCACGGCATCCGCCGCGCCCAGGCCGAACACCGAGCCGCCGGCGAAAACCAGAGCGTGGAGTTGACCGACCATGTTTTCCGGCTCCAAGGCGGCGGTTTCACGCCCGCCAGGGCCACCGCCGCGAATGTCGATGCTGGCAGTCCAGAAACCATTGGGACGAATCACTGTGACGCCGGTGTCGACGCGCAGGTCCGTGGCGTGGCCGACCGTGAGGCCTGGGATATCGGTGAGGGCATTGCGCGGGCCGGGTCTAGGCATACAGAAATAGCTTCCTTGGGTTCAGGGTGTTGCGTGGGGAGAGCAAGTCGTGTGCCAAGCACAACCACCCAAGCCTTACGGCTCAATACCCGGTTGCCGATGACAGCCCCTGCACAAAAACCAACACCCTGCCCTTCGGCTTGTTAAAAAAACACCAACACCCCCGCTTACTACGCAATAAGCCTATGTTTTTAAACAATTTTAACAGATGGCACAGCCCTTGCTCTCCAGCCTTCCCACCAGAGCTTGAACTCAACAAGCCGTCCTCTATCAAGGCCCAACACCTTAAACCACTGGAGTATTTCCCATCATGAATGCATCACGCGCCACAGGTCGCCGACCCAGTAAGGCCTTCGCCCACACGTTGTTGTTTATTGCCCTGTACGAAGCCGCCAGCTACAGCAGCCTGACTCTTGCCGCCGACGCGCCGGCTAGCGATAACCCCTTGGACACCGTTGTGGTGATCGGCAACCGTGGCCAGGCGCGCACCCTGGCCGAGAGCACCGCACCGGTGGATGTGATCTCGTCCAAACAACTGCTCGCTACCGGCCAGGGCGACCTGACCCGCGCCTTGAGCAGAGTGCTGCCGTCCCTCAACCAGCCGGCGTCGTCGGGCTTCGGCTCAACCTCGGTGGTGCGCCCGATCAGCCTGCGTGGCCTCAATGGCGACCAGGTGCTAGTACTGGTCAACGGCAAGCGCCGCCATAACAGCGCGCTGCTCAACAACGGCACCTACCTCAACTCTGGCTCGCAACCAGTCGACCTGGACATGATCCCCACCGCCCTGGTGGATCACGTCGAAGTGCTGCGCGACGGCGCCTCGGCCCAGTACGGTTCGGATGCGATCGGTGGAGTGGTGAACATCGTGCTCAAGCAGACCGACCACGGCGGCAGCCTGTCCACCAGCTACGGCCAGAACTATGAGAACGGCGACGGCGAAACCGCGCGGCAAACCGGCAATATCGGCCTGGCGTTGCCCAATGACGGCTTTATCAACCTCGCCCTGGACGTGAAGAAACAGAAGATCTCCGACCGCTCCGACAACGCGCCGTATACCGACTCGGCCGGCAACACCAGCCTGCAACACACCTACTACGGCACCGGCCTGCCCGAGGCACGCAACTTCAGTTTCGGCTACAACGCCGAGCTGCCGGTGGACGATGCCCTCACGCTCTACTCATTCTCCACCTACACCCGCCGCAACTCGGAAAAACCGCTGGCTTTCCACCAGCCCGCCAGTTTCGATGGCATCCGCACCCCCTTCCCCGAAGGCATCGAAGACACCCTGCGTTTTATCGAAAATGACTTCCAGGTAGCGTTTGGCGGCAAGGGCGAACTCGCCGGCTGGGACTATGACCTGTCCAGCACCTATGGCCAGGACCACGCCGAAGCGACCCTGCGTCACACCTACAACCTGAGCTACGGCCCGGACTCGCCGACCTCGGTGGACACCGGCGTCAAGACCTTCAGCCAATGGACCAACAACCTCGATCTGACCCGCGCATTTGACCTCGGCCTGCACAAACCCACGCAGATTTCCTGGGGCCTGGAGCAACGCTACGAGAACTACAAGATCGGCAAGGGTGACCTCGCCTCGTACGCCAGCGGCCCTTTCACCACCGGAGCCAGCGGTGGCCTGATCGCACCGGGCACCATCTCCGGTGCCGGTACCACCCCGCAGGATGCTGCGCAAAAAGGCCGCACCAGCCTCGCCGGGTATGGCGAGATCGGCCAGGACTTCACCGATAAATGGCACGTCGACCTGGCCGGTCGCTACGAGCACTACAACGATGGCTCGGGCACCACGACTAACGGCAAGTTCTCCACCCGCTACCAACTCACACCGATCCTGGCAGTACGCGGCACCTTCAGCACCGGTTTCCGCGCGCCGTCATTGGCCCAGCAAATCTATAGCTCCACCTCGCAAACCAGCGTCAACGGCCAGCTGTTCGACTACCGTAACGTGGCGGTCGACTCCGACGTGGCCAAGGCGCTTGGTGCCGAGACGCTCAAACCCGAGAAGTCCACCAACTTCAGCCTGGGCCTGACCCTGCAACCGACGGACGCCACCAGCATCACCCTGGATGCCTACCAGATCAAAATCAAGGACCGCATCGCGCAAACCGGCTACCTGGGCGGCACACCGCAAATCAGCGCGATCCTCGCCGCAGCGGGCCTCAACCCGAACCAGGCGGTTACCTATTTCACTAACGCCCTCGATACCACCACACGTGGCGTCGACCTCGTCGGCGACTACCGCCAGAGCATCGGTGCCTACGGCAACCTGCGCTACACCTTGGGCTTCAACTGGAACACCACGCAGATCGACGACATCCACGCCTCCAGCGTGGCCCAACAAGCCCTCGGCCCAACCGGTGGTTATGACCGTCAGCGCCAGGGCAACCTCAAGTACGGTTTGCCGCAATCCAAACTGCTGCTGGGCACCGCCTGGACCGTCGACAAGTTCGAGATCGGCCTCAACCTGACCCGCTACGGTGAGTACACCCAGTACGGTACCGCCGAAGCCTTCGACCGCACGTTCTCGCCAGCGTGGATCACCGACCTGAACATCGACTACCACCTGACGCCAGCGATCACTCTGAATGCCGGTGCCAACAACCTGTTCAACCAGTACCCGGAGCGCACAAAGCTGGCCAGCAGCTCCGGCGCATTCCCCTACGGCAACTTCTCGCCGTACGGCACCACCGGCGGCTATTGGTACACCGGCGTGACCTACAACTTCTGATCCTGCTCCACGGGCCGGTTCGCCGGCCCCTTGCCTGACTCAAATGGGAGCCTGTCCATGACCCGCCGTACCGATCAACTCAAACTGGGGGCCTTCCTCGCCAACAGCGGCCATCACGTCGCCGCCTGGCGCCACCCACTGGCCCAGGCCGATGCGAGCCTGGATTTCGAGCACTTCAAGCACATCGCCCAAACCGCCGAACGCGGCAAGTTCGACGCCCTGTTCATCGCCGACGTGGTTGCGCTGTGGGGGCATCATCACGACGCGCTCAGCCGTACCGCCCGTGCCGAGCACTTCGAACCGCTGACCTTGATGTCGGCCTTGGCGGCCGTCACACACAAGATCGGCCTGATCGCCACCGCGACCACCACCTACAACGAGCCGTACCATATCGCGCGCAAGTTCGCCTCCCTGGACCACCTGTCCAAAGGCCGCGCCGCCTGGAACCTGGTGACCTCGGTCGTCTCCGATGAAGCCTGGAATTTCGGCCGCGAACACCATGTGGACCACGGCGACCGCTACCAGCGCGCCGAAGAGTTCCACGACGTGGTCAAGGGCCTGTGGGACAGCTGGGACGACGACGCCTTCACCCGCGACAAGGCCAGCGGCGAGTATTTCGACCCGACCAAACTGCACACCCTCAACCACCGCGGCGAGCATTTCTCCGTGCGCGGCCCACTGAATGTGGCGCGCCCGCCCCAGGGCCACCCGGTGCTGGTGCAGGCCGGTGCATCGGAGCCGGGCAAACAGCTCGCCGCCCGTGTGGCCGAGCTGATTTTTGCCCACGCCCATCATCGGCAAGACGCCCAGGCGTTCTACCAGGACATCAAGGCCCGTGCCGCCGCCCTGGGTCGTAACCCGGACCACGTCAAGATCCTGCCCGGCGTCACGCCATTTATCGCCGACACCCGCGAACAGGCCCAGGCGTTGTTCAAGGAATTCCAGGCCCTGATCGACCCAGTGCTGGGCCTGCGCCTGCTGGCCGATACCCTCGGCGATGACATCGACCTGTCCGGCCATGACCTTGACGGCCCGTTGCCGGATACACCGGTGGGCCAACGTGGCAGCCGTCGCGACAAGGTGCTGGAACTGGCGCGCACGGAAAACCTCAGCATCCGCCAACTGTACCTGCGCCTGGCGGGCGGCAACCCGGTGATAGGCACCGCCGAGGACGTGGCCGATCACTTCGAGACATGGTTCCAGGCACGCGCCTGCGATGGCTTCAATGTGTTCTTCCCCTACTTCCCTGGCGCCATCGACGTGTTCGTCGATCAGGTGATTCCGTTGCTGCAGGCGCGTGGGCTGTTTCGCCAGGAATACGAGGGCACCACCCTGCGCGAAAACCTCGGCCTGCCGCGCCCGGACAACCGCTTTACGGGAGAGAGGGCATGAAACGCAGCGCCTGGATGCTCGCCTTCGCCAGCTTGATCGCCCCCAAAGCCTTCGCCTTGAACATCTTGCTGAGCAATGACGACGGCTATCAGCATCCGAACATTCGCGCACTCTACACCGTGCTGAAAGCCCAGGGGCACACCGTGAAGATTGCCGCGCCGCAAAGTGACCAGAGTGCACGCGGCGGCGCGTTCTTTTTCGGACGCGAAGTCACGGTCGGCCACGACACCGACCCAGCCTACCCCGACAGCTACTACATCAGCACCTCCGATAAAGGCGTGTGCCAGAGTCCCGAATGCGCCGGCAAAGAGGTCCAGATCGAAATCAGCGGCACGCCGGTGATGGCCCTGCTGATGGGCCTGGACAAGGTGCTGCCCCACCCCGACCTGGTGATCGTCGGCCCCAACCCCGGCAATAATCTTGGGGCGATCAATATGGCTTCCGGCACCTTCAATGCGGCCAGCGTGGCGTTGCAATCGGGTATTCCGGCATTGGCGGTGAGCACCGACCTGAAGGAGCAAGACCCACAGCGCGCCGCCCAATTGGTGGCAAAACTGGTCGCCACCCTCGACCGGCATCGCCAACCCGACGGAGCCCTGCTACCGCTGGGACTGGGCTTGAATATGAACCTGCCCAAGGACACGCAGATCAAGGGCGTGAAACTCACCCGTGTGGGCAGTTACGTGGGCTTCGAAGCGCGCTACACCGATGACCTCAAGCAATTCAACCTGCCGGGCAAACCGGGCATCGGCTTCCAATACAGCCCCGCCGCGACTGCCGCGCAGCAAAACGATGAGGCGGTGTGGCTGAACAAGGGCTACCTGACCATCAGCCCGTTCAGTGGCCTGCCGGAATCCATCAACGCCGGACCCGCGTTGCAAATGCAATTGGCCCGTGAGATGAAGCCATGAGTGGCGGTTTTTCCCTGGGCTTTTTGAGCCGGGTCTATAGCCCGCAATTTGATCCGAGGGTATATCGCGACACCCTGGAACTGTTCAGAGTCGCTGAAGAACTGGGTTTCGACAGCGGCTGGGTGGCGCAGCACCACTTCGCCAGTGAACACGGGCGCCTGCCCGCGCCGCTGGTGTTATTGGCCGCCATTGCCCAGCGCACGCGACATATCAGCCTGGGCACCGGGATTGTCGTACTGCCCCAGGAAGTGCCGCTGCGCCTGGCCGAAGATGCGGCCGTGCTGGATGTGCTGAGCAATGGCCGGCTGGAACTGGGCCTTGGCGCGGGTTTCGATCCCGAGACATTCCTGGCGTTTGGCCGCGAACATGAGGCGCGCCATCGTGACTACGAACAGCACCTGCAACAACTGCGCAACGCCCTGGGCAATATGCCGCTGACCGACAGCGGCTCACGCCTGTTGCCACGCGCCAACGGCTTGAGACATCGCCTGTGGGAAGCCACTTCGCGGGTAGAACAGGTCGCCGAGCGTGGCCACGGCCTGATCATGGCACCCAATCCGCATTTGCCTGCCCAAGCCGGTGTTGAACTGGTGAACCGCTACCGCAACGCCTGGACCGGCGACAACGGCACGCCCGCCCGCGTCGCACGGGTGCAGGCGTTGCTCGCCGCACCGGACGATGCCACACGCCGCGATATCCAGGCCTATGTGCAACGCCAGCAAAAAATCGGCGTACTCAAGGGCATGCCGGACGCTGACTTCGACACCACCCTCAAGCGCCTCGGTGTGTTGCACGGCCCGGTGGAGCAGATAATCGAGCAATTGCAGCAAGGCCCGCCATTGACAGCCCACGACCAACTGATCCTTCAAGTCCAAACCACCAGCACGCCGTTGCGCGAGGCGATCCGTGCGCTGGAGATCATCCGCCAACACATCGCACCAGCACTGGGCTGGCAGCCCACAGGAGCCTCCTCATGACGTTCAAATTGGGGTTCCTCAGCCACGCTTTTGGTGATGACCCGCAGCAGGTCTACCGCGACCTGATCGAACAATTCGAAGTGGCTGAAGCCCTCGGCTTCGACGGTGGCTGGATTGCCCAGCACCACTTGAGCAATGGCTTTGGTCGTCTTCCTTCACCCTTGGTGCTGCTGGCGGCCGTTGCCGAACGCACGCGGCATATCGAACTGGGCACCGGGGTGATTGTGTTGCCATTCGAAGACCCGATCCGCCTGGCCGAAGACGCCTGTGTGCTGGATGCTCTGAGCAGCGGGCGGGTGCAATTGGGCCTGGGCAGTGGTGGCGCCAACCTCGATAACTTCAGCGCTTTTGATCGCGACCCAAGCCGGCGCCAGGCGGATTTTGCCGAGCGCCAGCAACGTTTACAGCGCCTTCTGGAAGGTAAACCGCTGACCGCCGAATTGACGTTGCAACCGCCTGCCATCGGTCTGGGCGAACGCCTTTGGCATTCCCACGGCAGCACTGACGGCGCGGTCTATACCGCCCGACAAGGCAATGGACTGCTGCTGGGCACCGCCACCCATGATCCGCTCACCGTGCAAAAGCCTTTGGCGGACGCCTACCTGCAAGCCTGGTCCCGCACTGACCGCGCACCGCGTATCGGCGTGGTGCGTGCGATTTTCCCCGCCATCGACCGCGCCAGCGCCCAGGCCGAACTGTCGGTGGATATCGAGCGGCATATCCCGCGCCTGCGACGTGAGGGCCTGATCGACGAAGCCTTGGATTTGCAGGAACACCTGCGCTTGATGAACGTGCACCACGGCCATCCCGATGAAGTGATCGAAAGCTTGCAACAGGACCCGTCGCTGCTGCCTTATGCTGACTACATGATTGCTGTGGTTCAGGCCGAAAGCTCGACCCAGGCACAAATACTCAAACGTTTGGAAATCCTGGCCCAGGATATCGCCCCGGCCTTGGGTTGGAAAAAACCATGAATAATGGAGCTTATGCATGCCCCTGGAATTCAGCTGGTTGATGCCCTTGTGTACCCCAGACTGGGCGGCGCGGCCGGGACAATGGGTTCAATTGGCCCAGGCTGTGGAATACGCCGGGCTCGATGGCCTTTGGATTCCCGGCGGCGTGTTATGTGCCGACAGCCTGGGCGTGGCGGCAGCCTTGTGTGCGCATACACGCAGCGTGCAGTTGTCGGTGAGTGTGCCGCCGGAAGTGATGCTTCCAGCCGCGCTGGCCACTACCCTGCAAAGCCTGCAGTCGATCAGCGGCCACCGTGTGCGGCTACATTTACCCAATAGCGAACACAGTGCCTTTGGGGAGTGGCTCAACCGCGACCAACGCAGCGAACGCATTGGCGAATATCTGGAACTGTTGCAACGACTGCTGGCTTCCAACACCGGCGGGTTCGACTATCAGGGCCGTTATTTCCAACTGGAGAACGCCGGCTTCACCCGCCGCGAAATACCCGCCCCATCGTTGCTACTGGACGACACCCAGAGCCATGCGCTGGTGGCGGCACATGCCCAGACCTGCCTGTTAGCGCCTGGCCATCCACAACGACTGGCCCAGGAGATACAGCACTGGCGACAGGTCCAACCTACGCTCGACTTTGCCTGCACATTTGGGTTGATCCTCGGCGACAGCGAAGACCTCGCCTGGGAGACCGCCGCCGCTTTATTATCGGCTCCCCAATTGCCCGAAGAACCCCTGGCCACCCTGCCCCGTGCACGCCACCCGCTGCGCCAGTGGGAAGTGCATCCCAACCTGCTGCAAAGGGAAGCCGGCCAACCGCTGATCCTGGTGGGCACCCCGCAACAAGTCGCTACACGCCTGCAAGAACTGCACGGAATTGGCTTGAATCACCTGATCCTGGAGGGCGGGCCGTCAGTCAGCGAAGTGCTGCGCTTTGGCGAACAGGTTTTACCGTTGCTTTTCCAACAGGGTTTGCGCAAGGAGCGCCTGCACCATGACTGATGATTTACGCCCACCGATCCAACTGGACTGGTTTTTACCCACCAATGGCGATGGCCGTCACCTCACCAGCAGCGGCTTGCCAAAGGTCGGATTGTTCCAGCAAGGCGAGCGTGCACCGACGCTGAACTACCTGCGCCAGATCGTACGCGCCACCGAGCAGGCCGGCTTCGACGGCATCATGGTGCCCACCGCTGCCGGGTTTGAAGACCCATGGCTGATCACTGCGGTGCTGGCCCAGGAAGTGCGCCGCCTGAAATTCCTCCTGACGCTGCGACCGGGCACCGAGCTTCCAGCCTATACCGCCCACCGCGCGGCGACGTTGCAACTGCTCAGCGAGAATCGTCTGGCGTTGCATGTGGTGACCGGCTCCAGCCGTTTTGAACAGCGCTCCCTCGGGGATTTTCTCGAACACGATGAACGTTACGCACGCACCGCAGAATTTCTGCAGGTGTTCCAGTCCGTGTGGGCAGCCCAACCGCCCGCGCATCAGGGACGTTACTACCGCAGTGGCATTCAAACGCCGATTGCGCCAGGCGCACACGTACCGCCAATTTACTTTGGCGGCGCCTCCGAAGCCGCCGAGCGTGTCGGTGCGGCCCATGGGCAAACATATCTGATGTGGTGCGAACCGCCGGTCATGATCGCCGAACGCATCCAACGCATGCGTGACCTGGCTGCCGCCCAAGGCCGTACTCTGCGCTTCGGTCTACGTCTGCACGTGTTCGCCGCTGTCACTGACGACGCGGCGTGGGCCCACGTGGAACGGCTGCTGGAAGAAATCCCAACGGATACCATTGACCATGCACAACGGCAGATGGCGGCATATGAGTCGGTGGGGCAAAGCAGGCAGACGCAGTTGATGCAGGGCCGTGGGCGCGGCGCTCGGGAACTTGAGGTGTCAGCCAATCTTTGGGCCGGGGTAGGCTTGGTACGCGGCGGCGCAGGAACAGCGTTGGTCGGCAGTTATGCGCAGGTGGCAGAGCGAATCGAGGAGTACCACCAGTTGGGGGTGGACAGTTTTATTCTGTCGGGTTTTCCCCATTTGGAGGAAGCGATTCACCTGGGCGCGCAGTTGCTGCCTCAGCTACGCCGCATAGGTAACCCACCCAGCCAGGTCAAACAAGGTTGAACGCAGATCAGGGTTTTGCTCGACCTTTGAGCATGCCGTGATTGACCAGTAAGGTGCGCATGGCGTTGCGGGTAATACCCAGTAGTTGCGCGGTGCGTAACTGGTTGAAACCGCAGTAGGCAAAAGCCTCGCGCACCATCAACTCCTCAATATCGTGCAAGAGCGAATCACCTGGAACATCGAACAATCGCAAAAACTGTTCGCGAAGCACTTCCTGAGGAAGCTTTTGCACCCCGTTGGAACTTGCGCCTTGCAATGCACTAAGGCCTGCCGAGAACTTCAAGTGCTCGGGGCGGACCGGTCTGTCGCCGGCCACCAGTAAAGCCAAGTGAACAACGTTCTCGAGCTCTCGGATATTCCCCGGCCAGGGATAATCGAGCAGCGCCTGAGTAGCCGACTCCGAAAGCATAGGCTCATTGATTTTAAGGCGGGCGCTGTAGAGTTTCCTGAAGTGTTCCACCAACGGCAGAATGTCCAAGGGACGTGCCCTTAACGGCAGAACTTCCACTTGGGCGACGTTTATTCGATAGAACAGATCGAGCCGAAAATTGCCAGCTTCAATGGCCTGTTCCAAATTGACGTTGGTAGCCGTCACCAATCGGATGTTGATCTTGATCGGTTTGCGCGAGCCGACCCGAACCACCTCCTGTTCCTGTAGAACACGCAGCAATTTAACTTGCAAAGGCAGCGGCAGATCACCAATCTCATCGAGAAACAGCGTCCCTCCATCTGCCTCCTCGAACCAGCCAGCTCGTCGACCGACAGCTCCTGAGAAGGAACCGGCCTCGTGGCCAAAAAACTCGCTTTCAGCCAAGGTCTCACTGATCGCACCGCAGTTGACCGCAATAAAAGCGCCAGTGCGGCCACTGCTCGAATGGATGTAGCGCGCCACCAACTCCTTACCGGTGCCCGTCTCTCCATTGATCAACACTGGCGCGTCACTGGGCGCCACCCGCTGCAGATACTCCAGCAACTGCCGAGACCGGGGGTCGGCAAATACCAGCGCTTTCGCTCGGATTGAAAGAGGATCTTTATCGCCCTGAGGCAATGTCAAAATCGGGCTGGGGTGTCCGCGCGGGATGTTCATAGACAATTTCCAATGGCGGCCATGAAGGAGTCAACAGCACTTTACTGCTCGCGCCATATAACAAGAAATATTAAAAAAACATGAGGATATAACCTCGCAACAAGAATGCAATTCGACCGGCCATAAACCAATCGCTTACATGGGCGAACGATAAGAAAGGATCCAGGGGGCTTAATTGCAGGCCAACCCTCTGATCCCCTATGCCTGAAAAGACGAGCATAACCTTAGCTGTCGATGTTCTTATTCCTCACGCTCGGCCATGGGTAGATTGGTAGCCACTTACCCCATTGGAGGATGTGGCGCATGGCTGAATCAGTGGTGTGGATTGCCGGGGTCGGCGCGGTTGCCGGGCTGGGTGCAGCCTTAGCAAGGCGTTTTGCCCGCGAGGACTACCGCGTAGCGGTCAGCGGCAGGAGCCAGGACAAGTTGCAGACGGTGGTGGCTGATATAGAAGCGAACGGCGGCAAAGCCAATGCAATCGTGGCCGACTTGGGTATCGAAGCCGACGTGCTCGCCGCCATCGCCCAGGTCAATGAGCTCGGCACACTCAGGGCGGCGATCTTCAACGTGGGCAATTCGGTGTCCAAGCCGGCGCTCGAGTTGAGCGCCGAGTTGTTCGAGCAAACCTGGCGCGCCTCGACATTGGGGGGCTTTTTATTCGCCCGCGAAGCCACCCGCACCTTGCTCGCCAATGGTGGCGGCAGCCTGTTATTTACCGGCGCCACCGCCTCACTGCGCGGCAAGCCGCCGTACACCGCGTTTGCGGCAGGCAAGGCCGGGCTGCGCTCGGTAAGCCAGTCGTTTGCGCGGGAATTCGGCCCACAGAATGTGCATGTCGCCCATGTGGTCATCGACGGTTCCATCGATGGCGAGCGCGTGAAAAGCCGTGCGCCCGACTACCTGACCAAGCTGGGCGAGGACGGCGCATTGCGGCTCGAAGACATCGCCGACGCCTATTGGTATCTGCACACCCAACCGCGCAGCGCCTGGACCCAGGAGCTGGACTTGCGGCCATTCAAGGAACCGTTCTGACACCGGGAGATGGTTATGGGAACCCATCAGACACAACTCGCGCCCGCCTCCGTGCTCGGCGTGCTCAATTACCTGAAAGACACCGGCGAGCGCCCGGTGAACTACACCTACCCGCCACCCGATGGCGCGGCCCAGCGCAGCGGCGTACTTGACCCTACCCAGGTGACCATCCATAACGCGCGGTTGCTGGATACATCTGCGAGCCTGCAGCGTGAGGGCTTCGAGAAGGTCGAGCACGCCAGCGCAGTGGTCAACCTGGAGGATGACGAACAGGTGCGCCTGCATTACTACCCGGAAACCGAAGCCCTGCTCAAACAGCAGACTGGTGCGATAAAGGTGGTGATTTTCGACCATACGATTCGCGTCGATGACCCTGGCCGTGAGGCGCGTGGCCTGCGCGAGCCGGTGCGCTACGTGCACAACGACCAGACCGAACGCTCGGCGATTCGCCGTGTGCGCGACCACCTCGACCCAGACGAAGCCGAACAGCGCCTGCTCAAACGCTTTGCGATCATCAATGTGTGGCGGCCCATCGGCGCGACAGTGCTGAGCACGCCCCTTGCCTTGTGCGATGCGCGTAGCATGGTCGATAGCGATTTGTTGCCCAGCGACCTGGTGTATCGCGACAAGGTCGGCGAAACGTTTTCGGTCAAGGCTAACCCGGCTCACCGCTGGTTTTACTATCCGCAGTTGCGACCAGACGAGGCCTTACTGTTGAAGATCCACGATTCGCGGCGGGATGTAGCCAGGCTGAGTGCACACACCGCGTTTGATGACCCCACCACGCCAAAGGACGCGCCGCCACGGCGCAGCATCGAATTGCGCGCACTGGTGTTCTTCGACACGTAAATCAAGGCTTCACCCAGCAACGGATCGCGGCTAACCTTGGTCACCGGCCAAGCCTGCGATCCGCGCTTGCCGAACAAAATGATTTCGGAAGCCGCTGCCACCATGGATATTTCTTCAGCTCCTCCCCCGCCCACCAGCAGTAAGGAAAACGCCGGTGGGCGCGTTCAGGTTATCGACCGTTCGATCGTACTGTTGCGCACCCTGTCGGGCCTCAAGCATGGCGCCAGCGCGCTGGACCTGGCGCGACTGACCGGTATAGACCGCACCACCATTCATCGCCTGCTCAAGACCCTGACCCACTGGAGCCTGATCGAATCCCAGGGCGGCACCTATCGCATCGGCCCGGAATGCCTGATCTACTCGGCGGCGTACCTGAACCGCCTGAACCTGCGCAAGATCGCCCTGCCCTACGCCATCGAGTTGCAACGGGTGATCGGCGAGCGCCAGGCGATTGTGTCGTTGTCGGTGCCGGTGGGTGACCAAGTGGTGTTGATCGAGCGGATGTGGACACCGACCACGCCGCTCAACGTGATTGTCGACCTGGCCGACCAATTCCCCATCGACGGCAGCCCCAGCGGGCGTGCGGTACTCGCCACCTACAGCGAGACGGCCGCACAGGCAATCCTCGGCGAAGCGCGTTACGCCAAAGCCCTGCCGGCACTGGAGCAAATTCGTAGCCAGCAGGACTTCGCCTTCGGCCACGGCGAGTTCAAGCCGGGCCTGTCTTCGGTGGCGTTTCCGATTCGCGTGGAAGCCGGGCAAGCCATTGGCGCGGTCGTCGTTGCCGGGCTTGAGATGGAAGACGAAACCCACCCCGGCTCTTCCCTGGCCAGCCACGTGCGCCGCGCCTGTGAAGGTATCGCGGCGCAGTTGGGCAACCTTTAGGGCTTGAGGCCCAGTGCGGCGAGCAGGCGGTTTTTCTGCACCTTGCCGTAGTGGGAGCGCGGTAGTTCGTCGATGAAGTAAATGCGGCGCGGCACCTTGTAGCGCGACAAACCGGCGCGGCAGTGGTCCATCAACTGCTGTGCCGATAGCTCTTGCGAACCCTCCAATACCACGGCTGCGCATACTTGCTCGCCCCACTCCAGGTCCTCCAGGCCAAACACGTGGGCGTCCTGCACGCCGGGATGGCTCAGCAGGTTCTGTTCGACTTCACCGGGCTGCACGGATTTGCCGCCGCTGCGGATGATGTCCTTGCAACGCCCCAGCACTCGCAGCAGCCCATCGGCGCCAATGCGCCCTAGGTCACCGCTGCGCAGCCAGCCGTTGTCCAGGGTCTTAGCACTGAGCGCTTCAAGTTGCCAGTAGCCACTCATCAATTGCGGGCCGCCGAGCAGAATCTCGCCCACACCGTTTGCGTCCGGTTGATCGATACGGATCGCGGCGCTGAACAACGGTCGGCCCACCACACCTTCGCCACTGTCGCCGGCCGCGCGCACCGCCGACATTTGCGCGGGCGAGAGGTAGCAACTCCAGGGCGCTTCGGTCATGCCGTAGAGCACGCCGATGCGTTCACTGAACAAACTGCATGAGCCTTCCAGCACGTCGCCGGTCAACGCGGCAGCGCCGATATCGAGGCTCTTGAATACCGGAAGATCGGCCGCTGCAGGGCCGGTTTCGCGCAACAGACGCAGTAATTGCGTAGGCACAAGAGAGCTGAACGCCACCTGGTACTCAGTAAGCTGAGCGATGAATGCCTTGCCGTCGAAGCGACCACCCAACACCACTCGGCCGCCGATGAGCAAATGGGCCAGCACCGCCACCGCTGCAATCGGCCATAGCGGGCGGACGTTGAGCAGTACATCGCCGACCACGGCGCCGCGGCCCATGACGATGTTCTGCAACACCGCGCACAAGCTGGCATGCCGATGCATCACCGCCTTGGGCGTGCCGGTGGTGCCGCCGGTGTAGTTGAGCGAGGCCAGCGCCTGGGGTGATTGCGCTGGGCGTGGGAGGTTGTCGACGGGGTTGGATTCGGTGACGGTGTGCAGCGGCACGCAACGGATGCCCAAGCCTTGCGCCACACCGGCGTACTGCTCGGAAAACAGCAGCAAGGCAGCGCCCGCGTCCTGTAGCTGAGCAAGCAGTTCATCAAGCGCCAGGGCCGGATCCAGCGGCACGCGCACACGGCCGCTGGCCATGCAGCCGTAGTCGGCCAGCAAGTAGTCGAGGCTCGCGTCGGCGAGCAGCGCGACCCGCGCACTAGGCGCGATCTGCAAGTGGTCCAGGGCCTGGCCGACGCCGCTGAGGGCGCGATCCAGCTCGGCGAAGGTCAAGGTGCGCGCACTGGCCGGTTCGTGCAGTGCGATCTGGTCCGGCCATTTACAGGCGGCCTGGCTGAGCAGCGTACTGATATCCATGTTTACCACCCACTCAACACAATGCGCCCGCTGACCTGGCGCGATTCCAACAGCGCATGGGCCTCGGCCACCTGGTGAAACGGCAGCACGCGGTCGATCAGCGGCTTGACCTGCCCGCCCTTGATCAAAGCGAGTGCCAGGCGCACTTCTTCCAGCGTCGCGCTGCCCGAACCCTGCACCCGCAGGCGACGGCCAATCAACAAGCCGGGGTTGATCGGCACGCTGGCCGGTGCGACGTTACCCAACACCACCACGCGCCCGCCGAGGGCCATGCTGCGCAGGGTGTCTTCCAACGTGCTGCCGAGGTTTTCCATGGCCACGTCCACGCCGCGTTTGCCGGTGAGTTTCCACACCTCGGCGCTGTAGCTGCCGGCACTGACGATCACCTCGTCGGCCCCCAGGCGGTGGAGAAAGTCGCGCTTGTCGGCGCTGCCCGTCACGGCGATCACCCGTGCGCCAAAGGCTTTGGCCAATTGAATCTGATGGGCGCCCAGGCCACCGCTGGCGCCGTTGATCAACACGCTTTCGCCAGGTTTAAGCGCCGCCTCGCCGAGCAGGGCGCGCACGCTGGTGCCAATCGGGCAGGACGCCAAGGCGGCCTGCACGTAGTCCAACCCGTCGGGCAGTTCGATGGCGGAAATCGCCGGCACCCGCAGGTATTCGGCGTAGGCACCCTCGGTATCCACCGATGGCAGGCCCAAGGCGCGGCACAGGTCCTGGCGCCCGCGCAGGCAGTCGCGGCACTGGCCGCAAAAACGGCGCTGATAGACCACGACACGGGCACCCACCGCCAGTTGATGCACGTTGGCGCCGACCTCAACCACTTCACCCGCCACTTCATGGCCGAGCACCACGCCCGTGTGCGCCCCTGGCAAGTGCCCGGCGCGATGCAGCACGTCGTGATGGCAAACCCCTGCAGCCGCTACTTTGACCAGCACTTCAGCCGCACCCACCTGAGGCGTAGGCACCTCCTCGAGCTGCAATTGCTCCGGCCCGCCGAAGGCTTTTAGAACTATGGCTTTCATTTTTTATAACCGTTTCTGACCCGATAAGAATATGTTCATATAACAAACATCTTGTTTGCATTGTGCACATCCATTAAGTTTTCCTCACTTTGACGCGGACCTCAAGGGGCAATCGCGTCTTTCTTTCACACCGGATAAAAAGCCCCCCATGACAGTCGAGTATCAAAATATTGGCGAAGGAATCCTGGTGGTCACCCTCAACCGCCAGGAGCGCCTCAACGCACTGGACAGCCAGGCCAAGCACGTCCTGGCCGAGGTTTGGCAGCGCGCGCAGCAAGACACCGCCGTGCGCGCCATCGTGCTGCGCGGTGCCGGCGAGCGGGCGTTTTGCGCCGGCTCCGACCTCAAGGAGATCGACGCCACCGGCGAGACCGTCAGCAGCGAAGTCCTGGCCCGTGCCCTGCCCGGTGTCGGCAACGATTTGAGCAAGCCGGTGATTGCCGCGTTGCACGGCTACACCCTGGGCCTGGGCATCAGCCTGGCGATTCATTGCGATTTCCGTATTGCGCGGCACGACACGCGCTTTCACTTCCCCGAAGTGCAGCACGGCATGTTGTCCGGCTTCAGTGCGATCACCCTGCCCAGCCTGATAGGCGAAGCAGCGGCCCTGGACATCATGCTCAGCGCGCGCAAATTCGATGCCCAAGAGGCTTTGGCCATCGGCCTGGTCAACCAAGTGGTGGACGACGCCTACGCCAGCGCGCTGGAACTGGCCGCACGCCTGGCCAGCCATTCCTCTAAGGCCGTGGAATGGACCAAGACCTTGCTGCTGGCCGAACGCAAAGCCCGACTGACGCGGCAGATGGCACTGGTCGACCAGGCCCGCCAGGACGTGATGCTGGGGCGTTGACCTCAACCCATAACTAGAAACAGCCAACACATAAGCCTCCCCAGTACTGTCAGGAACTCCCACCACCAGGAATGGAAAGCGGCACCTAACCATCGGAGCCTCACCATGTCTCGCCCATACACTCGCTTTCGTCCCAGGTTCAGCCTGCTGACCGCCGGCATCCTCGGGCTGTGCGCCCAGCCGGCAGCCCACGCTGAAGAGAACCCGTCACGTCCGTCGGCGGCCAGTGACACCGCCCTGCAAACCGTGGTGGTCACCGGTGCCCGGGACAGCGGTCGCACTGTCGCCAAGAGCCTGGCGCCGATCGATGTGATCAGCGCCGACGACCTCGCCCGCTCCGGTAAACAGAACCTGCGCGACGCCCTGGCCGCCAGTGTGCCGTCCTACACCAATGCTGCAGGGTTTACCGGCGGCACCGGGTTGTCGGTCAAGTCCGCGACTTTGCGCGGCCTGGGCGGTAACCATGTGCTGGTGCTGGTCAACGGCAAGCGCCGCCACAATACGTCGCTGATCTTTGTGCAGACCGCCGCCACCTCAAGCGGCCAGTCGCCCGCCGACCTCGACCTGATCCCCATCGCCGCGGTGGACCACGTGGAAGTGCTGCGCGACGGCGCGGCGGCGCAATACGGTTCGGACGCGATTGCCGGGGTGATCAACATCATCCTCAAGACCAACCGCTCCGGCGGCAGTGGCAGCGCCCTCTATGGGCAGTACGCCAACCGTGTGGGCGGCAAGGGCAATTTCGGTGCGCGGGGACAGGGCCAGATCAACCAGGGCTTCGAGCTGCCCAATGACGGCTTTTTCAGCCTCAGCGCCGATATCGGCCTCCAGGAAAGCTCCAACGTGGCCGGTGCCGTACCGGACCGCACCAGCATCTATTTCCGCCAGAACGGCCAGCCCGACCCGCGCGAAACCAGCGAAAGCCGCTACCGCCAGCAACTGGGCCAGCCCCGTTCGCAAACCTATAACTTCGGCTACAACGCCGAGCTGCCGCTGAACGAGGATTACACGCTGTATTCGTTCTCCACCCTCAGCCACCGCAACTCCACCAGTTGGGGCACCTACCGCACCGCCAACTCGCCACAGAACATTGTCTCGGTGTACCCGGACGGTTTTTCGCCGCGTTTCGTGGTGGAAGAAGACGACTTCCAAAGCGTGTTCGGCGTGCGCAACGACGACCTGCTGGGCTGGGCTTGGGACCTGAGCACCAGCTACGGCTACAACAACGCCAACACCCGCAACGAACGCTCGCTGAACCCTTCCCTGGGACCAAACAGCCCTCAGGATATGGACGGCGGCAACCTGATCGCTAGCCAATGGACCAATAACCTCGACCTGACCCGTGCGTTCGATACCGGGCTGTTTGCCAAGCCGCTGAACGTGTCGACCGGCCTTGAGTTCCGCCGTGACGGTTTCGAAATCCAGGCCGGCGAATACGCCTCTTACGCCGATGGCGGCTACGTCTTCCCCGCTGGCAGCCCGCTCGCCGGCCAACGCCCCAACCCCGGCGCGCCTGGGCTGGTGGGCTTCACCCCGGCCGACGCGCACAACTACTCACGCACCAACACCGCAGGCTACGTCGACTTCAGCCAAAGCCTGACCGACCAATGGGACGTGAGCCTGGCCGGGCGTTTCGAGCACTACAGTGATTTCGGCGACACCGGCAGTGGCAAGTTCTCCACGCGTTACGCGTTCACCCCGCAATTCGCCGTGCGCGGCACCGTGAGCAACGGCTTCCGCGCGCCGTCCCTGCAACAGCAGTTCTATTCGTCGTCGCTGACCGCCTGGCGCACCAGCCCGCTCTCCGGGCAACTGGAGCAGGCCACCACGCGCTACGTCACCGTCAACGACGCCGCCGGCCAGGCCCTGGGCGCCAAGGAGCTCAAGCCTGAACGCTCGATGAACTACAGCCTCGGCTTTGTCGCCACACCGACCGAGAACCTGGACATTACGGTCGACCTGTACCAGATCGACATCAAGGATCGCATCCTGCAGACCAGTAACCTGCAAGGCACGGCGGTCTCCAACGTGCTGGCCGCCCAGGGCCTGAACCCGAACCAGATCGTCTCGTACTTCGGCAACCTGGCCGATACCCGCACCCGTGGCATCGACCTGGTGGCCGACTACCGCTATGACCTGGGCCGCTACGGCAAGACCAAATGGACCTTGCTCAGCAATCAGAGCCTGCAAACCATCGAGAAGATCAAGGAGCCCGCAGCACTGGCCGGCACCGGCGTCAGCGTGATGGGCCGTGACCGCCAGGGCAACCTGACCTCGGCCTACCCGAAAAACACCACGTCGCTGAATGCCGCCTGGCAACTGGGGGATTTTGAGGTGAATCTCAAGGAAACCCGCTATTCCAAGGTCACCGGGCGCAACCAGATTTCCGCCAGTCGCGATGAGGTGATCCGCCCTGCATTCATCACTGACTTGAGCCTGGGCTACTGGCTGAGCGACGCGGTGAAAGTCACCGTCGGCGGCGAAAACATCTTCGACCGCCGCCCCCAGCAACTGAATGACGAGGCCAAGCGCTTCTACTTCTTCCCCACCGACAACCCGACCTATAGCTGGTACTCGCCCTACGGCCTGGAAGGTGCTTATTACTTCGCTAAAGTCGACGTGAGCTGGTGATGACGAACTTCGAACGCCCGCAGGCGACCTTCGACCAACGCCTGTACCGCAAACTGGCGTGGCGGATCATGCCGTTCCTGTTCCTGTGCTTCGTGCTCAACTGGCTGGACCGGGTCAACATCAGCTTTGCGCATTTGCAGTTCAAGACCGACCTGAACATCAGCGACGCCACGTTCGGCATCATCGTCGGGGTGTTCTCCATCGGTTACCTGCTGTTCGAGATCCCGAGCAACCTGCTGCTGGAAACGATCGGCGCGAAAAAAACCATGATGCGCATCATGGTGCTGTGGGGGCTGGTGACCATCGCCACCGCGTTTGCCCAGACCCCGGCGCAGTTCTATGTGCTGCGGGTGTTGCTGGGCGCCGCCGAAGCCGGATTCTTCCCAGGGGTGATCCTGTACCTCACCTACTGGTTCCCGGCCAGCCACCGTGCGCGCATCACCTCGCGGTTCATCATGGCAATTGCGGTGTGCGGGATCATCGGCGGGCCGCTGTCGACGTCGATCATGGGGCACTTCGCCGGGGTCGGCGGCTTCACCGGCTGGCAATGGCTGTTCGTGATCACCGGCATTCCGCCGGTGCTCGCGGGGTTGTTCGCCTGGTACTGGCTGGACGACAAACCAGCCTCGGCCAAGTGGCTGAGCGACGCGGAGAAACACGCCATCGAGCAAGCCCTGGCGCGTGAACGGCTGCAGCGCAAACCCGGCGGGCATACGCGCTTCGTCGAGGCGCTGAAGGACCGCAAGGTGTGGTTCATCACCCTGGCCTACTGCCTGACCATCATGTGCACCGGCAACGTCACCAATATCTGGGCACCGTCGATCATTCGCGATTCCGGCGTGAGCAACCTTGGGCAACTGGGCTTGCTCTCGGCTTTGCCCTATGTGGTCGGCGTGTGCGTGATGCTGTGGGCGTGCCGCCATTCGGATGTGAATCAGGAGCGGCGCTGGCACTTCGCGCTGGGCGGCCTCACGGCGGCGCTGGCAATGCTGGTGCTGCCCAACTTTCTGTTCAGCCCGTACTCGGCAATCGCCGTACTGACCCTGATGACCAGCGGCTACCTGGTGGCCACGGCGATTTTCTGGACCATCCCCACGTACTACCTGTCGGATCACGCCAAGGCCGCCGGCCTAGCGCTGGTCAATTGCTGCGGGCAGATCAGCAGCCTGCTCACGCCGATCATGATCGGTGCGATCAAGACCTCCACCGGCAGCATCAGCCTGGCGCTTTATATCGTGGCGGCGCTGGTGGCGTGCGGCACCTTGATCCTGTTGCTCGGCGTACCGCGTAGTGCTCTGCGCGACGCTTCCTGACCTCTTTGATGGACCTTTCCATGACCGATTACCTTGCCCTCGCCCACCAACTCGCCGCGCAGATCCAACCCGGTGCCGCCGACCGCGACGCCGGCAGAATCCTGCCGTATGCGCAGCTCGACCTGATCCGCGAATCCGGCCTGGGCGCCGCCCGGGTCCCCACTGAGCTGGGCGGCGGCGACGTCAGCCAACTGCAGGTGGCACAGATTTTCATCACCCTGGCCAAGGCCGATCCGAGTGTGGCCCAGGCGCTGTTTCCGCATTTCGCCACGGTCGAGCACCTGCGCCTGATCGCCAACCCCGAACAGCAGCGTGAGTACCTCGGTGCCTTTGCCGAGCGCCAGTTGTCATCTGGCGCGATTGCCGAACGCAGCGGCACCTTTCGCGGTGAAATCCACACGCGCCTGGAGCGTCGCGGCGATCAACTGGTGCTCAATGGCAGCAAGTTCTACAGCACCGGTTGCCTGTTTGCCGACCTGCTGAAGATCCAGGCCGTGGACGAGGCCGGCAACGCGATCTACGTGATGCTGCCCGCCGACACTGCGGGCATTACGCTGCTGGATGATTGGGACGGCATGGGCCAGCGCGTCACCGCCAGCGGCAGTACCCTGCTGGAAAATGTGCCGGTGCGCCCCGAGCAAGTGATCCCGTTGGCGCAGTGGTATCAACGCCGCAACTATGTCGGCGCCAGTGCGCAATTGATCCACTGTGCCCTCGATGTCGGCATCGGCCTGGCGGCCTTGGATGACGCGGTAGCGTGGGCGCGCACGGGCTCGCGACCGGTGCGCGAAAGTGGCGTGGACCAGGCGCGCCACGACCCGTACATCCTGCACACCCTCGGTGATCTGGCCGCGCGCATCCATGGCGCCGAAGCGCTGGTGGAGAAAGCCGCCGGGGCGGTCGACCTGGCCGCGCGCACGCAGTTGCAGGGGTTGGCGCAGGGTGAGGAATTGGAAGCTATTTTGGTCAAGTCTTCGATTGCCGTGGCCGAAGCCAAAATCGCCTCAACCCGCGCCGCCCTCTTCGTGTGCGAACGCCTGTATGAAGTCGGCGGCGCAGCCACCACCCAGTCGCGCTACAACTTCGACCGTCACTGGCGTAACGCACGCACCCACACCACCCATGACGCCCTGGCGTACAAGTACAAGGCAATTGGCGATTATTTGCTGAACGCGAAAGCACCGCCGATTGCGTTTACTTATTGAGCCCTGGATATGTTGAAGCTACCGATTTCCCTGCTGCTTCTGTCCGGTTCCGTGTCGGCCGCCGAGCCTTGGGACGACCTGGACGCGCAGATCAGCCAGGCATTGCCCGGCGTGATAGAGCTGCGTCACGCGATTCACCAACAACCCGAGCTGGGCAATCGCGAGTTCCACACCGCCGAGCGCATCGCCCAACGCCTACGGGAACTGGGGCTAGAGGTGCAGACCGGCATCGCGCATACCGGTGTCATCGGCATTTTGCGTGGCGGCAAACCTGGCCCGGTGGTCGCGATTCGCGCCGAACTGGACGCGCTGCCGCTCACCGAGCAAACCGGCCTGCCGTTTGCGTCGACCGTGCGCAGCAAAGATGAAGGCGCAGACTTTCGCAGCAGAGGCAAGGACGTCGGCGTGATGCACGCCTGTGGTCATGATGCACATATGGCGATGGCGCTGGGGGTTGCCGAGGTTTTGGCGGCCCATCGCGAGCAATTGCCGGGCACGCTCAAGCTGATTTTCCAGCCGGCCGAGGAAGGGCCGCCGCTGGGCGAACAAGGTGGCGCGCAATTGATGATCAAGGAAGGCGCGCTGCAAAATCCGGCGCCAGCGGTCATTTTCGGCATCCACGTAACGGCGGGCACGGCGGGGACTTTCACGCTCAGCCGGCAACGCACCACGGCGGCGGCCGACACCTTTGTCGCGCGCATCATCGGCCGCCAGACCCATGCGGCCTTCCCCTGGACCGGCATCGACCCTGTGCCCGTCGCCGCCCAGGTGATCCTGGCCTGGCAGACCATTCCCAGTCGCCAATCCAACCTCAGCCTGTTGCCGGCGCCGGTGATTTCCGTAGGGCGTATCGAGGCCGGTGACCGCCACAACATCATCCCCGCCGAAGTGCGCCTGGAAGGTTCGATTCGCACCGTCAGCGATGAACAGCGTGAGGACGTGTTGCAGCGCATGACCCGCACCGCCGAGCACATCGCTGAAGCCTCGGGGGCCACCACCAAGGTGGACTACCTGCCGGGGAATTACCGCGCTGGCTACAACAACACTGCATTGGTTGACCAGTTGATGCCGGTGCTGCAACAGGTGTCGACCACGCCGGTGCGGATCGACAACGGTACCTACGGTGCCGATGACTTCGCTGAATACGCCCGCCAGGTTCCGGGAGTTTTCATGCGTATGGGCGTGACACCCCCCGCGCTGGAGGGCAAAACCGTGTGGCCTACCCATTCGCCGGGCTTCCAGGTGGATGACCCGAGCCTGGCAGTGGGGATCCGGGCACTGAGTCGGATGACGTTGAGCTACATGATGGACGCTCCTCGGTTGACGCCCTAAGGTCCAGAACGTCGAATTCAGACCGCGCGCGGCGGTTATATCCATAGCAACAAAGGATATTGGTATATACCAGATTACTCGCTTATAAATCGCTCCCATCAAAGGACGTTGGGCTGGAGTAACACGCGATGGTGTCGGTAAAGGTAATGCTGGAGTACTTTCACCCATGGCCGAATTCGGCGGGTTTGTACCTGGCACGGGAGCGCGGCTGGTATGCGGAGTTGGGCCTGGATGTAGAACTGGTGGTGCACGACCCCTACCGTGGCGACACCCTGGAGCACCTGCTGACTGGCGCCGCCGACTTCGGCGTATTCCCCAGCAACCGCCTGCTGGTACGCCGTGGCCTGGGTCAGGCGTTGCAAGGCATCGCGGCGATCAACCATGCCGGGCTGGAGTCCATCCAGACCCTCACCGATTCCGGCATCCGTCGCCCCCGCGACCTGGTGGGCAAGCGCCTCGCGCTTAACCCCACGCCGCGCGGCCTGGCCATGGTGCGTCACTTGGTCAGCCGCGACGGCGGCGACCCCGATGGCGTGATCCTGGTGGACAGCGGTGTGCGCGAGTTGCGCCCCGAACAATTGGCAGAAGGCGTCGCCGACGCCAGTTTCGGTGGTTACTGGGCCTGGGAAGCACTGATGCACAGCCCCATCGAGGCGGCGCGCCGCGTGGTGTTGCCGGTGGACGAGATCGGCGCGCCGGTCTATCACAGCTACCTGCTCGGCGCCCACGAACGCACGTTGGCGGACAAGCCCGAAGTGGTGCGCGACTTTCTCGCCGCCACCGCCCGCGGTTACCTGGCCGTAGCCCAGGAACCGTCGATTGCCCTCAGCGCGTATGAACACACCACGCCGTATTTCCCGGCAGAACTGCTAAGTGCCTCGCTGCATAAAATCGCCCCCACCTGGCTGCACCAAGGCCGCTGGGGCGAGCAACGCCAGGCGCTGATCGCGCCTTACGCCGAGTGGTTGCACCACCACGCGGTGCTCGACAACCCGCAGGTATGGCAAGGCGCGACCAGCAACGCCTACCTGCCCGAGGCGCGCCCATGAACCCGCAACGTACCGCCCATGGCCTGGGGCTGGAGCCTGTCACTGCGGATTGGCCGGCCCTGCACGAAACCGACATCGAACACCTGCTGCGTGACTACCCGCAACTCGGCCCGCTGCACAGCCTGCACTGGCACAGCCCGCGGCCATTTTCCGCTGCCGGCTTGATCACCACCGCCGATGCGACGCTGTTCGTCAAACGCCATCACCAGCAGGTGCGCCAGGCCGCGTGGCTGGAAGAAGAACACCAGCTGATCGCCCACCTGTATCGCCAGGGCGCGCCGGTGGCAGCGGTGGTGCCGAACCGCCACGGGGCGACGGCCACCGTGCTAGGCGAGTGGACCTATGAAGTGCACCACCTGGCCGAGGGTCTGGATCTGTACCGCGACGCGCTGTCGTGGTCGCCGTTCCAGCACCATCAACATGCCCTCGCCGCCGGCCAGGCCCTGGCCCGTTTGCATCAAGCCGCCGAACACTACGCAGCGCCGCCACGCCGCACCGCCGTGCTGCTGGCCAATGCGCGGCTGATCGAGCACGAGGCACCGCTGCACGCCATCGCCAACCGCCACAACGCCTACCTCGCCGACAAGGATTGGCACGCCCAGCTCAGCGAGCTGCTGCTGCCATGGCACCAAGCGCTACAGCCCTTATTACGCAACCAGCCACCGCTCTGGACCCACAACGACTGGCACGCCTCCAACCTGTTGTGGAATGCAGACGGCAGCGTCTCCAGCGTGCTGGATTTCGGCCTGGCCGACCGCACGTTCGCGCTCTTCGACCTGGCCACCGCCATCGAACGCAACGCCGTGCCCTGGCTGGACCTGGACAGCGGCGGCACGGCCAGCGCCGACCTCGACAGCGTTGATGCCCTGCTCAATGGTTATCACCAGGTGCGCCCGTTGAGTGCACACGACCTACACACACTCAGCGCCTTGCTGCCGCTGGTGCATGTGGATTTCGCCCTGTCCGAGGTGGCGTATTACCAAGACGTGGTCGGTTCCAGCGCCAGCGCCGACGTGGCCTACTACGCCTACCTGCTCGGTCATCTGCGCTGGTTTGCGGGTGCCGAGGGGCAACGCCTGCTTGAGCATATCCGGCGCCAAAGCGTATGAGCCTGCTGGTCGATGCCCAATGGTTACAGGCACATCTGGCCGACCCGGCGCTGGTGGTGCTGGACGCCACGGTGCTGCTGCCGTCGCCGCAATTCGACGGTGACTATCGGGTTGCCAGCGGTTATGACGGCTGGTTGCAAGCGCATATTCCCGGCTCGCGGCACGCTGATTTGTTGACGGCACTGGCAGATACCCAGGCCAGTTTCAGCTTTGCCTTGCCAGCGCCCGACGCGCTGGTGCAAGGCTTGGCAGCGCTCGGCGCGGGGGTGGATAAAACCTTGGTAATCTACGATCGCGCCGACGGTTTCTGGGCCGCCCGTCTGTGGTGGATGCTGCGCGGCGTGGGCATCGAAGCGTCGGTACTCGATGGCGGATTCAACGCCTGGCGCCAAGCGGGTTTGCCCGAACACGGTGGACCTGAGGCATCGATTGCTGCGGTGCAACCTTGGCCGATCAACCGGCGCCCGCAGGCGTGGATCGACCGCGTCGGCGTCGAAGCCATCGTCGCCGGGCAAGCGCCCGGGGTCTTGATCTGCGCCCTGGGCGCGGCACTCTTCGACGGCAGCGCCGCCACCCGTTACGCCCGGCGCGGGCATATCCCCGGCAGCCGTAACCTGCCGGCGCGCAACCTGTTCGACGCCCATGGCCGCTACCTGCCCAAGGATGCCCTGGCCCTGGCTATCGGCCCCACGCTGCTGCACAGCGAAGGCCCCCTGGTGTTGTATTGCGGCGGCGGTATCTCGGCCGCCGCCAACGCCCTGGCCCTGACCCTGCTGGGGCGCCAGGACATCACACTCTACGACGGCTCCCTGCAGGAATGGGCCGCCGACGCACGCTTACCAATGACTACCGGAGCAGCTCCGGCCTGACGCCCTCTGCGGCGAACTCGGCTTTTTCATTTCGTACTGGCAACCCCTCGTTGCGCAGCGCTGGGCACCCTGTTGTCCGATAAAAGCGTACGGCAGCGGCGGCAGGCCTTTGGAGCGCTCTTTTCATGGCTACACCTTACCGTCACACCCTGCTCGCCTTGAGCATCACCCTCGCCGCTGCGGCGGCTCACGCCCAGGACACGACCCTGGACACCGTCACCGTGGTCGGCCAGGAGGCCACCGACTACCAGGCCAAAAAAGCCGCCGTGGCCGGCTTCGACAACGCGCCGTTGCTGGACACCCCGGCGTCCGTCTCGGTGATCACCGAAGGCCGCTTGAAAGACCAGCAGGCGCGCCTGCTCAGCGAGGTCTTGAAGAATGACGCCTCGGTCGGCGACAGCTATGCCCCCGTCGGCTACTACGAGAATTTCGTGATACGCGGCTTTGCCCTGAACCCGGCCAGCAGCTACAAGATCAACGGTCGCACCATCACCGGCGAGCAAAACGTGGCGCTGGAGAACAAGCAGCAGGTAGAAGTGCTCAAGGGCCTGGCCGGTTTGCAGAGCGGCGTCTCGGAGCCCGGCGGCCTGGTCAACTACGTGAGCAAACGCCCGGAGAATGTGCGCTCGGTCACCGTGTCTACCAACGAACAGGGCGAGCGCTACCTGGCCACCGATATCGGCGGCTGGCTTGGCACCGAACAGCAGGTGGGCGTGCGCATCAACCTGGCCCATGAAGATATTCGCTCCTACGTCGACCACGCCGACGGCAAGCGCGATTTCGCCTCCCTGGCGCTGGACTGGAACATCAGCCCCAACGCCTTGCTGCAACTCAACGCCGAGTACCAGAACCGCGAGCAGCGCTCGGTGCCGGGCTATCAATTGCTCGGGGGGACCGAGGTGCCGCATCATGTCTCGCCCAAGGATCTGCTGGCGTACCAGAGCTGGTCGAACCCGGTGGGTATCCAGTCGCTGAACCTCGACGGGCTGTTCGAGTACCGCTTCAACGACGCGTGGAAAGCCAGCTTCAGCGCATCCCGCAGCCGCGTGGTGATCGACGACTACAACACCTTCGCCTGGGGCTGCTACGGCGCCGCCAGTTGCGCAGGCACCGCGGTGCCCAACCACTTCAGCGCCGAGGGCGACTACGACATCTCCGACTACCGCAGCCCCGATGACACGCGTAGCAATGAGGAAGCCCAGGCCGCGCTCAACGGCCAGTTCGACACCGGCTTTCTCAAGCATGACCTGACCGTTGGCACCAGCGCATTCCGCCGCATGGTGGACCGGCGCCAATCGGTCAACGAGTACATCGGCGAAGGCAATATCTATCAGCCGTCACCCGTGCTGGAACCCTACGACGGCCCGCTGGGCCACACCTACCGGCGCCTCGACAGCCGCCAGTACGGCCTGTTCGCCAGCGACCGCATCAGCTTCAACGAGCAATGGCAAACCATCCTCGGCGGGCGCCAGGTGCGTCTCGACGAAGAGACCTACAACCAGGCCGGCGCCACCACCCGCCATACCCAGCGCAGCGTGTTCCTGCCCCAGGTGGCGTTGATCTACAAGCCGCGCCCGGACACGTCGTTGTACGCCAGCTACAGCAAGGGCCTGTCCCTGGGTGGCGAGGCGGCGTGGTTCAGCAACAACTCCGATGAGGTGTTGCCACCCACCACCTCGCGCCAGCTGGAAGTCGGGATCAAGCGTGACTTCCAGCGCCTGAGCCTGACGGCCGCACTGTTCCAGATCACCCAGGATCTGCAATACAACCGCCCCAACGACGACGGCACGATCACCTTTGTGCAGCAAGGCAAGCAGAAGAACGTCGGCATCGAACTGTCCGCCAACGGCCGTGTGACCTCCGACCTGCAAGTGTCGGCCAGCGTCGCGGCGATCCGCGCCCAGGTCAGCGGTAGCGGCACCGATGACTATGACGGCCATCAGGCGATCAACGTGCCCAAGCTACGCACCAGCCTGCACGGCGACTACAGCATCCCCGGCGTACCCGGCCTGGCCCTGCTCGGCGGGGTGCAATACAGCGCGAATAAATACGCCAACCGCGAGGCCACGGTGAAGGTCGACGACTACGCGGTGTTCGATGTGGGCGGCCGCTACACCACCAAGGTCGGCGATTACGCTACTGTTCTGCGCCTGACCGTCGACAACCTGTTCGACAAACGCTACTGGCGGGATGTGGGTGAATCCGCAGGCGATGGCTACTTGTTCCTGGGCGCGCCACGCACTGCGCGGCTGTCTGCCACCGTCAATTTTTGACGCTGAGTGTTCATGCGTAATCTGATGTTTGCCAGTGTGTGCCTGCTCTCCACCGCCATCGTCGGCTGCCAGCAGCAACCGCCCGCCAACGACCAACTGGACGCGGTGCTGTGGACCCAGACCTCCATCGAGCACGAGCTGATTTACCGCCAAATCTTCGCCAGCGCCACCCGTCAGCTGGACGTCGCCCTGGCCGACCCGACCTGGGACGCCCTGCCCTTGCCACCCCGCAACCTCAGCGGGCTGCCGCCGGCGGTGGTGGTCGATATCGACGAAACCGTGCTCGACAACGTGCCGCTCAACGCCCGGGACATTCTCAGCAACCAGGTCTACTCCTACGACCGCTGGAACACCTGGGTCGACCAGGCCAAGGCCCAGGCCCTGCCCGGAGCCGTCGAGTTCCTGCAGGCGGCCGATAAAAAAGGCGTCAGCGTCTACTACATCACCAACCGCGAACACAGCCACGTCCAGGCCACGGTCAACAACCTGCGCCTGCGCGGCTTTCCGGTGGCGAGCAACGAACAGGTGCTGGCTGCCAGTACGCCCACCGGCCATTGCGAACAGGCCGGCTACGGCAAGAACTGCCGGCGTCAATGGGTGGCCAGCCATGCCCGTGTGCTGATGCTGGCGGGCGATTCCTTCGGTGACTTCGTGCAAGCTGAACACAACACCCTGGCTGATCAACGCAAGGCCGCCGCGCCGTACCTGGCCTGGCTTGGCCAACGCTGGTTCCTGTTGCCCAACCCCACCTACGGCAACTGGTACAGCGCGCCCTATGGCGACCAGGAAAAACTGCCCTTCGAACGCAAGCGCCAGCTCAAGCAACAGGCGCTGCATCTGGAAAACTAGTTCCGAGAGAACCCTATGTCGCCACTCGAAATCGTCGCCGTGTTCTTCAACATCGCCGGGGTCTGGCTCACCGCACAGCGGGTGCGCTGGTGCTGGCCGGTCAGCGTGGTCGCGGTGTTGTTGTATGCCTGGATCTTCTTCGACGTGAAGCTGTATTCGGACATGCTGCTGCAACTGGTGTTTGCCGTACTGCAAGGTTATGGCTGGTGGCGCTGGAGCACTGGGCGCATTGACGCGGGCAAGGTGCGTGTAGAGCGCCTGCCGCCTCAGGAGGCGTGGCGGCATCTGTTGGCGGGGCTAGTCGGCGCCGTGGCCCTGGGCTCCGTGATGCACCACTTCACCGACGCCGCCCTGCCCTGGCTCGACTCGCTGCTCACCGCCTTCAGCCTGGTGGCCAGCCTGTGGGCGGCGCGCAAATACGTGGTCAGTTGGTGGCTGTGGATAGTGGTGGATGCGGCCTATGTGGGCCTGTTCCTGTACAAAGACCTGCAGCTGACCGCCGCGCTGTACGCCGGATTCGTGGTGCTGGCGGCCTATGGTTTGCGCGCCTGGCACCGGGATTTGCAACAACAGGAACATATAACCAAAGCGTCGGTTTACAGCGTTTAATATCATTAAACATTAGGGCATCTATCGCGTTTAAATATAACAAAACTCGCCTGGATGCTTTTATGAACTTACGCACTGCCGCCGCCCTCAGCGTCACCCTTCTCCTGGCCAGCCCGGCCGTGTTCGCCGGGCAAACCTTGGACCGCATCACCCAATCCAAGCAGTTGGTCGGCGTGTTGATGGAGAACTACCCACCGTTCTCCTTCCTCAACGAACAAAACCAGTTGGATGGTTTTGACGTTGATGTCACCAAGGCCGTGGCCGCCAAACTCGGCGTGAAACTCAAACTGGAAACCCCGTCCTGGGAAGTCATCGCAGCGGGCCGCTGGAACGGCCGTTACGACGTGTGCATCTGCTCTATGACCCCCAGTGCCGCACGCGGCCAGGTGTTCAATTTCCCGTTCGAGTACTACGCCTCGCCTGCCGTGGTGGTGGTCAATGTAACCGACAACAGCATCAAGTCACCGGCCGACCTGACCGGCAAAAAAGTCGGGGTGGGCAGTGCGTCCACCTACGAGGCCTACCTGGCCAAAGACCTGGTGATCGAAGGCGCGAGCAAGCCCATCGTGTACCCGTTCAAGGCCGTACAAGCCGTGCCCTACGACAACGAAACCATCGCCTTCCAGGACCTGGCCCTGGGCACCGGCAAACGCCTGGATGCCATGGTCACCAACCTGGTCACCGCCAAGGAACGCATTGACCACGACCCGCGCTTCAAGATCACTGGTGACGTGCTGTACGCCGAGCCCAATGTCGTGGCCACCGAGAAAGGCGATCCGGCGTGGGATGCCAAGCTGACCCAGATCCTTGCCGAGCTGAAAAGTGACGGCACGCTGGCGAAGATCTCCCAGAAATGGATCGGCTCAGACATTACCCAATGAGTGTATTCCCCACCCCACCTGCCGTTGTGAAACCACCACCGGTCAAGCGCACGCTGCTGTCGTTCAAAGTACGCCTGTGGCTGACCTGGGGCGTGATGCTGTGCCTGTTCGCCGGCCTGTTCATGAGCTTCGACCTGCAGTTCGCCATCGTCGCCGCCAAGTGGCAAAACCTGGTGGGGCTGCACCTGTCGCCCCAAGGTTTCCTGCAAGGCGCGGCGCTGACGCTGTTCCTGTGTTTCTGCTCGATCTGGTTGTCGGTGGCGCTGGGTTTTGCCACCGCCCTGGCGCGGTTGTCGAGCAGCGCGGTGGCGTTCGGTATCGCCAGCTTCTACGCTTCGTTTTTTCGCGGCACGCCACTGCTGATCCAGATCTTGCTGATCTACCTGGGCCTGCCTCAATTGGGGGTGGTGCCGGGCGCCATCAGTGCCGGGATCATCGCGTTGTCGCTGAACTACGGCGCGTACCTCAGCGAGATCTTCCGCGCCGGCATCCTGGGTGTGTCCCAAGGCCAACGCAACGCAGCCGCCGCTCTCGGCATGGGCCGGGCGGTAACGTTCTGGCAGATCGTCCTGCCCCAGGCCATGCGCACCATCATTCCGCCCACCACCAGCCAGTTCATCTCGATGCTCAAGGACTCCTCCCTGGTCTCGGTGATGGGCGTGTGGGAAGTAATGTTTTTGGCGCAATCCTATGGCCGCTCGTCTTACCGCTATATCGAAATGCTCACCACCGCTGCCGTCATCTACTGGTTGCTGTCGATCGGTCTGGAACTGATCCAGGCCCGGCTGGAACGGCACTACGGCAAGGCTTATCTCCACGGGCGCTAGCCCTACTCTTTACCTGCAGGAAGCACCATGTCCGATCCCACCCCGTTGTTATTCGGCCTTTATGAACAAGCCAGCGTCGGCTGCGGCGGTGCGCCCAGCCTGTGGACCCACCCGGCGGATGAGCGGCTGGGCATCAATACCCTCAAATACTGGTCGAACCTGGCCCGCACGGCAGATGAAGCCAACCTCGACCTGATGTTCTTCGGTGACGTGCTGGGCTTTTACGATGTGTTCGGCGGCTCCGAAGCCATGGCGTTGAAATGGGCGGTGGAAGCCCCGGCCAATGACCCGCTGACGATTATTCCAGCGCTGGTGGCCCTCACCGAAAAACTCGCGTTTGGCGTCACCGTTACCACCACCTACGAGCACCCGTTCACCCACGCCCGGCGTTTCAGCACCCTCGATCACCTGTCGGACGGGCGCATCGGCTGGAACATCGTCACCTCGTACCTGTCCAGTGCTGCGCGCAATTTCGGCCTGGAGCAGATGATCAAGCACGACGACCGTTATGAGCGCGCCGAAGAGTTTCTCGACGTGGTGTACAAGCTCTGGGAAGGCAGCTGGGCCGATGATGCAGTGATCGCCGACAAACTCGCGCACACCTACGCGGACGGCGCGCGCGTGCGGCCTATCCAGCATGCCGGTGAACATTACCGGGTGGCTGGGCCGCACCTTACGTCGCCGTCGCCGCAACGCACGCCGTTGCTGATCCAGGCCGGTTGGTCGGGGCGTGGTCGACAATTCGCCGCCAAGCACGCGGAGTTGGTGTTTATCGCCAAGTCCAACCCGCTGGAAATCCGCCAGGGCCTGGAAGATATCTGGGGCCAGGCCGAGGCCCGAGGCCGTCAGGCGGCCGACGTGAAATCGCTGACCGTGTTGCGCATCGTCACTGCTCCCACGGCCATCGAGGCGCAGAAAAAATACGACACCCTGCAAAGCAACTATCACCTGCAAGCGCAGTTGGTGAGCTACGCCGGTGACACCGGCATCGACATCAACCGCTATGCAGACAACGAGGCGCTGTCGACCCACACCGAAGGCATGACCTCCTACATCATGAAGCCCGATGGCAGCGGCAAGCCGCTCACTGCCGGCGAGGTGCGCCAGCGCTTCGCCAATGTCACCCGGGGCAGCGACCTGATCCTGGTGGGCACCCCGGAGCAGATCGCGGAAAAGATCGAGGAGCACGCCCGCATCTCCGGCACCAGCGGCTACATGCTCAACCCGCTGATCAGCCCAGGCTCCTTGAACGACTTTGTCGAACTGGTGATCCCGGCCCTGCAAAAACGTGGCCTGTACCGCACCACGGCGCAAAGCGGCACCTTGCGCTCGCGCCTGCGCGCCGATGGCAGTGACCGGTTGCCGGCCTCGGCCCATGGCGCGTCATTCCGCTTTGCATAGCCCCTGCGTGGGAGAAGGTGACCTGCGCCAACAGGAACGGTAGAGTCACCCCCACGTCATGCCTGCTCACGGAACCCCAGGATGCCTTTCGACCCCATTTCCCCGCACTACCAGCGCATCCGCGAACAGATCGCCCATGACATCGCCGCAGGCGTGCCCCAGGCCGATGAGAAATTCCCCTCCGAACGGGACATGATCGAACGCTTCGGCTGCACCCGCGTCACCCTGCGCCAAGCGTTGCAGCAACTGGAAGCCGAAGGCCTGGTGTACCGCGAAAACCGCCGGGGCTGGTTCGTCAGCCCCCAGCGCATCCGCTACGACCCCACGCGTATCAGCGGCTTCATGGATTACGTCAGCGCCCAGGGCCGCACCCCGCGCACCGAATGCCTGCACGCCGAACTGCGCCCCGCCGGCCCCTGGTTGGCCAAGCGCATGGGCCTGGCCTCGGCGGACGAGCCGGTGTTCTTCCTGCAACGCCGACGCTGGATCGACCGCCGCCCGGTGCTGCTGGAGTTCAACGCGCTGCTCGCCAGTTGGTGCCCTGGCCTGCTCGAAACCGACCTCAATACCTCGCTGACCCAACTGCTGCGCGAGCGTTTTGCGCGGGTGCAGTCGCGGTGTGAGCTGGAGATGCACATCGGCACGGTGAACGAAGAACAAGCCGAGTTACTGCAACTGTCGCCGGGCTCCACCAGCGTGTACCTGGAACGCTTGAACTTCGGCGAGGACAACCGGCCGGTGGAATTCGACCAGGAATTCTGGCGCCCGGATGCGTTGTCGATTGTGATGGAGACTCGGTATCCGGGAACTCACTGAGACGTCAACACAGACGCCGCTGACAAGTCCCGTGATAGGGTTGCTTCGGCGCGTCGAACAACTGCTCGGGTACTCGCTGCCTCCCCAGCACCACGGCGTCCTTGATCACGATCAAATCAGGGGCCAGCGCCCGTACCACAGCCAGGTCTTGTGTACGCGTAAGTCCTCATCATTGAGGTGCTGCACGTTCATGCATGGGGAACCCTGCGCAAAACCAACATTGCAATGAACAGCAAACCGACTATCCCCACCGAGATCATCAATCCGTGCTCACTGACATAGGAAACTGTGGCGCCCGTGGCAATGGGACCTAATACGCTGCCCAAGGTGTAGAACATCGCAATAGCCGTCATGGCGGTGGACACTTGATGTTCGCCGACCTGGTCTCCCACCTCGATCACAGCCAAGGTGTTCATGCCACCAATGGCGCCGCCCCAGAGGAATATGACATCGTCGCTAGCCAAGGAAGCGGCTGGCTGAACGGAATGGCCAGGGTGCCCAGCAACAGTATCAAGCCGCAGACTAATTGGCCGACTTTGTATGAACTGCGGTCGGCCATCCAGCCGATTGGCAGTTGCAGGATGGTGCCGCCAATTCCGAACGCCGATATCAGCAGGGCGGCGGCGGTCAACAGATAACCGGCCGAGAGGCTGTAGCCTGCAAGGAACGATACGGATGAGGTTTCCGAAAAGCCCGCGATAAACGCGCCACACAGTGCCGTTGGAATGATGCTGAACAACTTGCCATGGCGATTTTCTGCCGGGGTTTGCGGTCGCGTATCGTAGTCCTTGAGGGCTAATTCCAGCGCGCCGGACAACAACACGATCACGATACATGCGTAGTAAGGCGCGGCACTCCCGACGCCGAGTACAACCAACAGCAGCGGACCGACAGCAATACCCAGGCCCATCAAGGTCTCATGTATGCCGATCGCCCGACCGCGCTCGTCTTTCGATGCAACCGCGACAATCCACGTATCGCAGGCGATCCAGCGCAGAATCAACCCGATACCAAGCACGAAATTCAGCGAAAAAACCAGTGCCAAATGGGTTGTCAGGGTCATACCGATCAGCGCAGCAATCGTTAGCGTTGCGCTGAGGACATTCGTCTTGACCAGCCCCAGATGGGCCAGCAGACGCGGAAGCCATTTGTAGAGCAGCAGGATCGCCAACCACGAGGCGCTGACAATCACCCCGATCTTTGCCGGTTCGACCCCTAGCTGCTCAAGCGAAAGTGACAGCAGCGGAGTGACTGTACCGATCTGTACGATCTGCGACAGGGCCGAGAGGGTGTTTATCTTGGTAAAGGCAAACCAGCGTTGTTTGTCGGTGTACTCAATACTTAGATTTTCCATTCGTGACCGACCTTAGTTGGACAGCGGTAAAGTGCTCAAACTGCCACGGGCAAAGTTCACCTTCAGGCTCGTGGAACAAGGCATTGATGGTGTCTGGAGGCGACCAGTCGGTGAGGTTGTCTTCGAAAAGGCAGAGCATTCCAGCACTCGCTTCTGTTCCGGCTCAAAGGTCCCGCGGTCAAGGTTTCCAACGGCCCAGATGATGCCTGAGTACACGCCGGCGGCCACTGCAGACTGGTGGCCGTGTTGTACGGGCAATTTGCCACGTCTCGTCGAGACTAAGGATCGAAACATCCCAAAAAGCAACCATACAACCCAGTTTGGCAGACCCAAGCCTTAAACCATGTACCGGAAAGTTAAATGGCATAATATGCCAATTACCGAAAGACACTACTCGCTGAAAGCTGGAGTTCAATATGGCAACGAGAAACGTTGTGCTCACCCCTCACCAGGAACAGGTCATACATGACCTGGTACAGTCCGGCCGTTATCAGAATGCCAGTGAAGTAATGCGAGAAGGTTTGCGTTTACTGGAGCAGCGCATCGCCGAAGACACCGCCAAAATTGAGGCCCTGCGTCAGGCTACATCGATCGGCATCATGGACCTTAAGCGCGGGCGCTCCACTGAGCTCAACGAAGGGGATCTGGCGCACTACCTCGAGGGCTTGAGCCTGGAGGCAACAATCCCGACGAAAGAGAAACACTGAGCATGTCGCAGTATCGGATTTCCAATGCGGCTCGTGCCGACATTGTTGACATCCTCAGGCTCTCCCAAACGCAGTTCGGCGATCAAGCACGCCATCGCTACCAGGCGCTGATCCTCGCGGCGCTGCAAGCTCTTGCCAGCACGCCTTATCGCATTGGCAGCCACGAGCGCGATGAGCTTGCACCGGGCCTTCGCAGCTATCACCTCGTATATTCACGCCAGCAAGCTAAACACCCTCATGGGACGGTCAAAAGCCCACGCCACGTCGTGTTCTATCGCGTGGCAAATGAAGAGGTGATCGAGGTCGTCCGACTCCTTCATGACGCCATGGACGTGCAATTGCACTTGCCTAATGACTGATCAGCGATCCAGGACACAGACATGACTGGCCAGGAACAACAAAGGTGAGACGCCCCCTCTAGATCTCAACCTCAACCCCCGCGCTGCCAGCCGACTCAACGGTCAATTGGAGCACAGGGTTTTAGGCCCTAGTGCACTATCGAGGTCTACGACCACAAACACGATACTCAACTTTGCCCCGCTTTTTTAACGCCGATTGCGTATTTAGACGCCTGGCATTGGGCCCCAACTTCCGATGGATACTCGCATCGATCCCTCTGGCGACCAGCGCCATTGGAACATCGCGCAGAGCATGACTATCTGGCGATGCCAATTTCAGGACAGGTGCTGAAGGACAGCCCGACAACTCCGATTAAGGATATCGAATCATCGAACCATCAAGGATTTGCCCGATTCGGTTTGGTCATCCAGTATACGGGGGTGCACTGAATGCCAGCCACGACCACCCAGGTCCGCGTCAGAAATCGCCATTCGCGATCGCTCGAACACTCGACGCAATTGGGGGCATAACTGGGGGCATAATTCGTTTTTTTCAAGCTGTAACTACCGGCCTAGAGCCCAGTCAAAATGTTTTTTGGGGATCCCGATAGCCTCTAGCGAATGCTTGACTTCAGCTCCATGCCGCATCCGCCCGTGCGTCAAACGAAATCAGTGCGCTTAGGCACATCTTCATTTACGACGCATTAATACCCAGTGATTTGCTTCTCCCGCCATTCTTGAGCGTCGACGGGTTGATTCCGAACTGCTTACGAAACGCTGTCGCAAAATGACTGGCATTGGCGTAGCCCAGGTCCGAGGCGATGCGCATCACGGAGTCATCACCGCTCATCAAGCGGCTGCGTGCCTGGATCATGCGTGCTTGCTGGAATACGCCGTAGACACTGTTGAAGAACAGTTGCCGAAACCCGCGTGTCAGTTTGGGTTGGCTCAACCCGGACTCACGCGCCAACTCAGACAGGCTCGGCGCCTTGCCCAGGTCTTCAAGCAGACGCTCACGGGCACGCACCAGCCGTTGGCGATCGGTGTTACTGACGCGGCAGGTACACTCGGCGTCCTGGCGTACTTCCAGGAACAAGCTCACTAGCGTAACGCTCTGCCCGTAAAGCCACAGACTGCTGCGCGGCTGGGCCGGGGGCAATCCGGCACCCTGGTCCATGGCGGTACCGAGCAGGTGCGCAGTCGCGCTCATTTCGCCACTGCGATGTCCATCGAGAAAGCAATGGTCACAGGCCAATGCTTTGTTCAGCAGTGGGTCGAGTTTCAGCTCCCACTGCTCAAGCACTTCAGGGCGAATCATCACCGTGATGTTATCGATCTCGCCGTGCTGATGATAAAGACCATGGCGGCAACGACCAAAGCTGATGCTGCCGGCGCCCTCGTCAATCGCATAGCGCCGTTGCCGACGCCCCTCTTGAAAGCTGCACGAGGCCTTGCCCTTGAGCAGGTTGGTGAAACTGAAATGGATGCAATCGCTGTCGTCCTGCAAGGGCAACTCGATCGGCTGTTCGAACGTGCTTTGCCACCGCACGATGTCCAGCCCGTCCTGCAGCGACACGCGGGTGACGCGACAGTGCGCCCCTGGCCCGAGGTCGCTTCCATATCCTCCCGTAATGATTCGCGAGACCGGCATCGGCTCCCCTGCGCCTCCTTGAACGGCTGACATCGTAAATCTCCTGGCTGACCGGATACGGCTCGAATCAGATCACATCGGGGTAGATGTGTGCAATTGATAATTATTAGCATCTGGCGCGCCGCAAAGACTCCGCCAAATCGCCGCTGCCACCCCGCAACGCGCGCCGATCAGAATCCTCAGTCAAGGTCCCATCATGTCTGCACGATGCAACACGACGGCTACCCGCCAATCTTGCTACAAACGTAATACTATAACAATAGCCATGAGCTTCACACTTGCCAATTCCGCGCTCGCCGCCACCGCCGAGCCCGTGCAACTGCCGGTCTCGACGGTGACTGCGCGCATGGAGCAGGAAGACCCGAAAGAAGTCCCAATCAGCCTCAGCGTGATCAGCGGCGAGCAACTGCGCACCCAGCGCCTCGACACACTGGAAAGCGCGCTGCGCAACACGTCCGGCGTGAGCGTCAACTCCTCCGGAGGCCCGAATGACTTCAACGTGCTGATCCGTGGCGTCGGCTCGCTCTACCAGATGTCGATGGATGACAGCTCAGTGGCGTTCAATATCGATGGCGTTCCAGTGTCGTCGCGCAGCCTCGGTTTCGGCACCCTCGACGTCGAGCGCATTGAAGTGCTCAAGGGGCCTCAGGGCACGTTGTCCGGTGCGATTGGCCAGGCGGGCGCGGTGAATATCACCACGCGCCAACCTACCCGCGAACTTGAGGGTTATGTGCGTGGCGAAGTCGGCCAGGAAGGCCAGTTCCTCACCGAAGGCGCCATCGGCGGGCCGATCAGCGACAGCCTCAGCGGTCGCCTGGCTGTGCGTCGTGCCGGCTATGACAGCTGGATCGACAACGACCAGACTAACCACTCCATCACCAAGCCGCGTAACGAAGCCTACCGAGGCAGCCTGCTCTGGGACCTTAACGATGACACCCATGTGTTGGTCAGCGCCGAACGCCAGAAAACCGAGCGCGCCACGAACTCGCTGGTGTTGCGCCCTTACGGCAGCGACCCCAGCCTGAACCTGACGCCAGGCCTGTTCGACGACAACTACAAGACTACCGAGCGCTATACGCTCAAGGTCGATCACGACTTCGCCAACAGTCGCCTGACCTCCACCACCGCCACGTCCACCGCCGACTTCGAAGGTTTGATCGCCTACGACAGCAAACTCATGGGCGCCCTGTACGGAACCCCTGGCGAATTCTGGGTGGTGGACAAATCCTTCGAGCGCAGCTGGAGCCAGGACCTGCACCTGAGCTCGCTGCCCGACTCCGACGTGTTCTGGGTGGCAGGCCTCGCCGCCAGCCGCAACGAGCGCAGCTACGACACGCCACGCAACACCTACGGCACCTCCGGCGCCAAATACCGTGACTTCACCACCACCACCTACGCCGGCTACGGCGAAGTCACCTTCCCCCTCACCGAGCGCCTGAAACTCACCACCGGCTATCGCCACTCCTGGGACCGCAAGACCTACGACGGTCAGTACTTCTCCGGCAGCAGTGCGGTGCAAGACTCCCGCAAGCTGACCGACGACTATGGCACCGGCCGCGTCGCCCTGAGCTACGCCCTCACGCCGCAAACCAACGTCTACGTGCAACTCGCGCGGGGCTATAAATCCGGTGGTTTCAATGACTATGCCTCACAGGTCACCGACAGCGAACCCTACAAGGCCGCTGTCAGCAAAGCCGTGGAGCTGGGCTTCAAGAGTGAAACCGAAGACCGTCGCGGCAGCCTCAACGGTGCGCTGTTCTTTACCCGTGTGCACGACGATCACCTGCTCGGCTACGACGCAGCAACCTTCGCCACCAATGCCTTCAACGCCGACACCCGCACCCGTGGTGCCGAATTGGAAGGCAGCTGGCGTTTCGATTACGGCCTGACCCTGGCCGCCAGCGCCACCTACCTGGATGCCAAGATCACCAGCGGCGTGCAAGGCATCCAGGCCGGTGACGTCGCTGCCGGCAACCGCACCCCGGATGTTCCGCGCTGGAGCGGCAACTTCAACGCCAGCTGGAAACACCCGCTGGGCACCTTCGCCAGCCTCGGTGAAACCACCCTCAACACCCGCCTGAACTATCACTTGGTGGGCGAGCGCGCAGCCGACCCGCAAAACCACTTCAACCTGGACAACTACGAGAAACTCGACCTGCGCGCGGGCCTCGACAGCAAATACGGCGAAGTCTATGCCTTCGCCGACAACCTGCTGAACCAGACTTACGACACCTACGGTTTCTACAGTGACCCGGTGGCCTACGGTGCACCGGCACGCCGCCGTACCTTGGGCGTAGGCTACACCTATCAGTTCTGACCCCACCCCTCACTGTAGGAGCGAGCTTGCTCGCGAAGAACGCTCAGGCACCGCATTTGTTCTGGATGCGTGCGTCATCGTTGACGCTCTTCGCGAGCAAGCTCGCTCCTACAGGGTCGGGACATATCTGGTACTACTGTTAAACGGCAATAGACGCTGATGGCTCCTACCGTTTCTCTTCCATCCACAGAAGAGGACGAAGGAATGTCCACCCAGCAAAACGCACATCGCCTGCGCTTAGGACGCTACTCCAAAACTGGCCGTATTTACCTGCTTACCGCTGTTACCCACCAACGACAACGAATCTTTCAGGATTGGCGCATCGGTCGACTACTGGTCAGCGAATTCAGGCGAGCCCAAGTAGACGGCGAGGCAACTTCACTGGCCTGGGTCATCATGCCGGATCATTTTCACTGGCTGGTGGAGTTGCACAACGGTGATTTGCCGAGGTTGATGCGAATAACCAAATCGCGAAGTGCACGAACGATCAATGCCGTGAAGGGCTTCCATGGAGCGCTTTGGCAGAAGGGCTACTTTGATCGGGCATTGCGTCGCGAAGACGACCTGAAAGCCATGGCCCGCTATATCATCGCCAATCCTTTGCGCGCTGGCCTAGTCGAGCACATCGGTCAGTACCCATTGTGGGATGCGATCTGGCTGTAGGCGCGAGCTTGCTAGCCGGACAACCTGATATATCTCGGTGCCTGGGCGCTCTTCGCGAGCAAGTTCGCTCCTACAGGTCGGTCAGAACTGGTAGCTATACCCCACGCCTGCCGAACGCCCGCGTCCCGGCATGCCGGTCAGTACCTGGTCGGTGGAGTACGAGCCGTACAGGTCGTAGCGTGCATCCAGCAGGTTGTCGACCCACAGGTAGATCTCTGAGCCGCCACTCTCCAGGCCCAGGTGCAGGTCCAGCTTGGCGTAGCCCTTGAGGTCGTAGTGGTTCTGCGGGTCGGCCGGACGGTTTTTCTGTACGCGGTAATTGAGCAAGGTGTTCAGGCGCGGCGCCGGCAACCCGAGCAAGGCCCCCAGGTTCTTTTGCCAGGCGACGCTGAAGTTGCCGCTCCACAGCGGCACATCCGGCACGCGACTGCCCGCCGCCACGTCACCGCCGGACACACCCGGCGCATCCGACGTCACCACCGCATTGGTGTAGCTCACGGCACTGCCCAAGGTCAGTTCATCGGTGACATGCCAGGTGGTCGACAACTCGGCGCCCTTGCTGCGGGTGTCGGCGTTCACTGCGCTGACCGCCAGGGTGTTGAAGTCGTAGCCCAGCAGGTGGTCGTCCTGCACGCGCGTGATGAACAACGCCCCTTCCAGGCTCAGGTCGCCCCCGGCACTTTCATGTTTGAAGCCCAGTTCGGCGGAATTCACCTTGGCGGCCTTGTAGGGCTCGCTGTCCTTGATCGACGTGGCGTAGTCGTTGAACCCCGCCGACTTATAGCCCCGTGACAGCACCGCGTACACGTTGGTCTGCGGCGTCAGCGCGTAGCTCAGCGCCACGCGTCCGGTGCTGTAGTTGTCCTGCAAACGCCGGCTGTCGCTGATCTGCGCGCCGCCACTGGAATAATCGGCACCATAGGTCTTGCGGTCCCAGGTGTGGCGCAGGCCGGTGGTGAGTTTCCAGTCTTCGGCAATCGGGTACGTCACCTCGCCATAGGCCGCGTAGCTGTTGGTGCTGAAGTCGCGCAACTGTTGCGCGCCATTGGTGAAGTTGTTGGAATCGAAACTGCGTTCGGAGCGCGACAGGTTGAGACCCGTCACCCAAAACACATCGGCATCCGCCAGTGATCCCAGGCGCAGGTCCTGGCTCCATACCCGCTCATGGGCCGAGTCTTCGATCAGGTATTCGAACGGGGAACCGTACAACGCCCGCGTGATGTTGCGATCGTAGCCTTTGACGGCATTGAAGTCGGTGCTGGTGTAGGCGCTGATCGAGGTGATGCGCGACTGCGCCATGTCGTGGTTGAGTTCGAAGGAGTAACGCTCGTTGGTCTTCTGGTTGCCATCAAAGGTACCTGGCGTGTAGTCCAGGCTCGGGCGATTGCCAAACGGACGCAGCAGTTCCAGGCCCGCATAGTGCTCGGCGCGCTGGCGCTCGGCGGTCAAAAGGCCGGTGGTGCCCTGGTCGTTGTCCCACAGCAGGCTGCCGCGCAGGGCCAAGTCACGGGGTTTGGTCAGCGGGTCGCCGTCCTGTTGGTCATCGACCCAGTTATCAAAGCCGCTGCGGCGCACCGCGATACGCCCGGCCAGCGAGTCGGTCAACGGCCCGCCCACGGCGCCTTCCGTCATGAACTGGCCTTGGTTGCCCACTTCGCCGCGCACATACCCCTCCAGCTCGCGCGTCGGTTTGCGGGTGGTGACGTTGATCGCGCCCGCCTCGCTGTTGCGCCCCAGCAAGGTGCCCTGCGGGCCCTTGAGCACCTCCACCTGCTGCACGTCGAGCGTCGCCAGCGCGGCATTGCGCACTGACATCGGCACGCCGTCCACATTCAACACCACCGAACCGTCATCCATGCTCATCTGGTTCAGTGAACCGACACCACGGATACGCACATTGGCGTCATTGGCGCCGCCCCAGGAGTTCACATCCACCCCCGGCGTGGTGCGCAGCGCGTCTTCCAGGGTGCGCAGGCGCCGGGTCTCGAGGGTTTTCCCATCGATTACCGAAAGGCCAAAGGGGATGTCCTTGGCACTCTCCTGACTCAAGCGCGCGCTGACCGTCAGCGGTGCCAGTTCGATGGCCTCCGCGGAGGCCTGCGGCTGATAGTCAGCGGCATAGGCCGTGCACATCTGGCTGGACAAGCCCAGCGCCATGGCCTGGGTCAAGACGTTGGCCCGCCAGCCGAGGGGACGACGCAGCGGCTGGATAAACAGTGCAGATGACATGACAAAGCTCCAAAAGGCAGGGATGGTTCGAATTCATTGCGCAGGGCCCCAGCGCTCAAGCGCAGCGGCAATCGCGTGAGGATCAGGCGCGCCCAACAAGGGCTGGATCGCAGCCGGCCATCCCTGGCCGTTTCGGATGGCGGCGGTCATTGCCGTCAGTTGTTCGGGGTTTTGTTCGGTGGTCCATGCCAGGCTCGCCAGCGCTGCATAAGTGGCGGCCCAACCCTGCTCGCGGGCATCAGCCAGGGTGCCGACGGGTTCGCCGTCATTGCCCAGCGCGCGGGTCAGGTCATCGGCCATGAGTTTCACCAGTGCCGCGCGCGCCTCAGGACCGTCTACATCCGCCACACACAGCAAGCCGATCGCGCCCGCCACGCCCTGGCTCAACCACAGGTAACCCGGCACTTGGCGCAGGTCGCTGGCGTCAATCAACACCCGGCGGGCAAGCAACTCGGCAATATGCGCACGGCGTGCCGAACGCCCGACGCCGGTCGCGGCCACGTCCCAATCCGGCGATTGGGCGAGCAACAGCTGACCGTGGCTCAAGCGGCTGTCGCCCATGCCGGTCGGCCACTGGCTCACGCCCTCCACCACCGGGCGACTGCCCAGGCGTCGCGCCACACAGGCGCTCATCAGGTCCAGGTCTTCGCGCACTTCAACAGCCGTTTGCTGGCGACTGGCATCCGCCTTTGCCTGCAAGCTGTAGGCAAAATCCAAGGGCGCCGCGCTGTGGCCGTTGAAGTCCTGTCCATCAATCTCAACGTGCCATTGCCAGTCGCCCGCCGGCGCGATGGCCTCCACAGCGACGGCGGAACCTGCCGCCAAGGTGGGCACGTCGGCTGCCAAACCGACCTCGCTGCGTTGCACCGGCGCACGCAGCAGCCGCTCACTGTCCAGCCCCAGGCGCGGCATAACGCGGCGCGCTTGCAGCCACACACCCTGCGGCCCCAACCAGAACGCTTCGCCTTCCGACGGCCAGCCGTTGGCGCTGACCGTCCAATTCAATGCCACAGTGCAGGCGTTCGTCGCACAAGGTGCCAGGGGCACGCGCAGGTGCTCGGTCGCCTGTTCGAACGTGACCGGTTGCCCCATCACGCTGACTGCCGTCACCTGCAAGCCTGGCGGCAACTCGGCATCCAGTTGGTTGGCCACCACGGCGTCCAGCGTCCACTGGCCCTCAACCTGACGCGCAGCAGAATCCACGCGCAGCTGCACGCGCCCACCCGCCACCTGCCAAGCCGTTGCGCCCGGCAGCCAGCGCTGTTCCCAGGCGGCGCGTTCAACACGCTCCTCGGCCACCGATTGGTAGTCGCCCTGCTCCACCAGGTGATGGTGCAAAGCCACGCCACTGCCCAGCAGACTCAAGGCGCCCAGGGCCAACACGGCGAGCGGCAACGGCTGGCGCACGTCAGCGAAACGGCGGCGCTCGGGACCGCGAGGCAACACCAGTGACGCCACGCCGACCATCACCGCGCAACCTGCAAGTTTCCAGCCTGCCAGGGTGCCGAGATACGGTAACCAGGGCGCCCAGCCGGCGAGTTGCGACAACGCCACATGCGCCGGTATCCCTATCGCATAGGCGGGGTAGCTGACCAGCCCCAATTCGTGGTTGAGCACCAGGAAAAACGTCAGCAGCATCGACGTGGCGTACGCGAGCCCCGAGCGGCGAATCAACGCGTGCACCAGCACCGTCAGCGCGGCCAGTTCCAGCAGCGGCGGCGCGAACACCAGCGCTTGGTAGACCAGTACAAAGCCCGGCGCCATGCTATCGGGCGCAGCGATGGCGCTGATCAGCAGGCTGGCAATGCCTGGCACCAGCGCCAAGGTCAGGGTCGCCAACAACACACAGGCCGTACGGCCGAACAATCGCAGCCAGGTCGGTGCGGGGGTCGCCTGCAACATCGCCCCGAGGCCTTCGACGTCATCACGCCGACACACCAAGCCCACCAGCGCCGCGATAATAAAGGCGATCACCAGGAACAACGCGCTCGACAACAGCGGCAGGGTCAGATCCGCCCGTGGCACCATCGGCCCGCGCGCATGCCACACGCCGTGGACAAAACCACTGAGCACGCCCATCACCAGCAGCAAGCCGAGCGCCACCCACCAGATCCGCCGTGCAAACAACTGGCGTACCTGCCAGCGCGCTTCATGCCACAACGCGTGCGTCCAACGACTGGCCGTCAACGGACCCGGCAATTGCACGTCACGGCTGCGCAGCATCGGCGGTTCCGCCAGCACCGCACCGCTGCGCCGGCCCATCAGGCCCTGGCGCGTGGTGCGCGCCAACACCACGGCCAGCACCAGCAGCGGCAACACACACCACAATGCGCGGTTGAGCCAGAACCCTGGCGTCAGCGCCAGCAGCGACTGCGACTTCTGCGCGGCGCTCCAGGTTTCGACCTGGGCCTGGGCAAAGGTAAATAGCGACGGGTCCAGGCTGGCCGCCAACAGCGGGTTGATATGCCCGCCCTTGAGTACGACCACCGCAAACATCCACAGCAGCATCAATACCGTCGCCAGGGCAAAGGGCGCAGCCAGGCCACGGCTGCGCAACGCCAGCAGGTAATACAACGCACCGATCCCCGTACTCACCGGCAACAACAAGGCAACCCAGGCAAAGGCCAACGCCGACCACACCGGCGCACCGATACTCGCCGCTGGTACCCAACCGAGCCAGCCCAATACCGGGCTGACCAGAAAGCCAACAATCAACGCACTGGCGAGCAACCCACCCACCAGCGCCGCGCCGATAAAACGCCCCCACAGTAGCGCCGGCAGCGACAGCGGCAAGGCCAGCAGCACCTCTTCCAACTGCGCCTTGCGGTCGCGCAGGGCCGGCTGCGCAAACACCCAGGCCCAGGCAAAAAACAGGAAGAACATGCAACCGCACGACATCAAGTAAATCAGGCTGGGTGCATTGCGGGCGATGTCGCTGGCGCCCATTTTCTGCACATAGTCGGCATTCGTCAGGGACATCAGCAGGTAGCCGGTGAGGCCAAGAAACACCAACAAGGGAATGCCACTGCGCAGCCCGGCGCGGACTTCCACCCAGGCTTCACGCACCAGCAAGGCGAAGGTATTCATGCGTCCACCGCCTCGCCGGCCTGGGCCAGCGCCAGGTAATAGATATCCTCCAGGCGCGGCGCGTGGGGGCTGAAACGCGAGTCTGCCGGACGCTCGCCGTGCACGATCACGCGACTGCCTTGCGGGCTGGCGGCCACATGCAATGCTTCGGGCAACGATTCACCACGGCTGAACGGCGCTTCCCACAAGCGGCCCTGTTCGGCAGCGAGCAAGTCGGCCGGGCGACCTTCGGCAATAATCTGCCCGCCGGCCAACACCGCCAGGCGGCTGCACAGGTTCTCGACGTCTTCGACGATATGGGTCGAGAGCAGCACGATGGATTCGGCGGCGACATCCGCCAGCACTCGATGAAAACGGTTGCGTTCGGCCGGGTCGAGGCCCGCCGTTGGCTCATCGACGATCACTAAGCGCGGCGAGCCCACCAGTGCCATGGCGATACCGAACCGGCGCAACATGCCGCCCGAATAGGTCGCCAACGCACGGTGGGCCGCCTGCTGCAAGTTGACCTTATCCAGCAGGGCCTCGATTTCCTCGCGGCGCTGGCGGTTATCGGTACGGCCCTTGAGCCAGGCGAACCGGTCGAGCAAATCCCGCGCACTCACGCCGGGGTACGCGCCCAGTTGCTGCGGCAGGTAACCCAGGCGGCGACGCAGATGGTCGGGGCCGCGTAGAACGTCCACGCCGTCCAGGTGAATGCTGCCGGCGTCCGGCAGCTGCAGGGTCGCCAGGGTGCGCATCAGGCTGCTCTTGCCGGCGCCGTTGGGACCGAGCAAGCCATACATCCCGGGGCCAACACTCAGGTCCACGCCGCGCAGCGCTTCGACGCCATTGTTGTAGCGCTTGCGCAGGCCGCGCACTTGTAAACCCGAATCGACAGACATCCGCAACTCCATGAAGAGGCCCTGCAAGAGGGCGGCGAGCGACGGTAGTCAAGGCCGTGGGCCGGGCTCTACCCGATTCAAGTCATTTTCCAACCGCATCGCGCGGCGTATCGGCGCCATGTCCCGCAACTGCGCCCGTGCAATCGGCACTGGGCAAACGGATACGGGGCAAAAACGATTCGATCCGGGTAGTCGCCAAAATGAGAATGACTAGCATCTCCCCCCATGCATTTGCCTGCCCCCAGCGCCTGGGCCAACCCCGGCCCGGGCCCTAGCGATGAGAAGACGTTGAGCCATGGCCACTCCCAGCACCTCAACCGCAACACTGCTGCGCCAATCCCTGTCCGACGCCCTTGGACTGCCCGCCGACCAGGTGCCCCTGGAGGCCAACCTGATCGAATGGGGCCTGGACTCCGTCACCCTGATCCGTCTTGCCGGCCAATGGCGGCGCCAGGGCCTGGCCGCGCGTTTCGCCGACTTGGTGGCGGACCCACGCCTATGTAGCTGGCTGGCCCTGCTTGACACCGCCCCCACGGCCCCCGCGCCGGTCAGCACCGCTACCGATGACGGGCTGCCGTTCGAACTGGCGCCGATGCAGCACGCTTACTGGATCGGTCGCGCCCCTGGCCAAGCGCTGGGTGGCGTGGCCGCGCACTTCTATAACGAGTTCGATGGCCACGACGTTGACCCGATACGGTTGGAAGCCGCGGTGCGTGCCCTGCTCGCGCGGCACCCGATGTTGCGGGCGCAGTTTCTCGATGACGGCCGCCAGTTGGTCCTCGCGCACAGCCCGTGGCCGGGGCTCACGGTGCATGACCTGCGCCAGGCCGGCGCCGAACAGGTGCAACAACGGCTGGCAGCCTTGCGCGCCGAGCTGTCCCATCGCAAGTTGGCCGTGGAGCAAGGCCAGGTGCTGGATATCCAGCTGTCGTTGTTGCCCGACGGCACCCGCCTGCACCTGAACCTCGACATGCTCGCCGCCGATGCCTTGAGCCTGCGCACCCTGCTCGGCGACCTGGTGCTGTTGTACCGCCAACATCCCCTACCCGCGCTGGACTACACCTTTGCCCGCTACCTGGCTGACCTGCGCCAGGAACAGGCCAGCACCGAGCAGCGGGATCGTCACCAACAGGCGCGCGACTACTGGTTGCAGCGCCTCGATCAATTGCCCGGTGCGCCGAGCCTGCCGATCAAGCCCCAGGGCGATGACCGCCAGGTCTGCCGCCGTCACCATTGGCTGCCGCCGTCAGAACGCCAGGCATTCGAACGCCAGGCGCGGGAGCATGGGCTCACGCCGGCCATGGCGTTGGCAGCGGTGTTCAGTGAAGCTCTTGGTGCTTGGTGCGATACCCCCGAGTTGCTGCTCAACCTACCGCTATTCAACCGCACGCCGCTGCATGCCGACGTTGATCGCCTGGTCGGGGATTTCACTTCGTCGATCCTGCTGGCCTGGGACGGCCGGGTCGCCGGCACGTTTGCCGCACGCGCCACCACCCTGCAACGCCGCTTCCACAGCGATGTCGCACACAGCGCGTTTTCCGGCCTGGAGGTGTTGCGTGAACTGTCCCGCCAACGCGGTGAACAAGTGCTGGCTCCCGTTGTATACACCAGCGCACTGGGCCTGGGTGAGCTGTTCGCCGAGGGCGTACAGGCCAGCTTCGGCCAGCCGGCCTGGATCATTTCCCAAGGCCCGCAGGTGTGGCTCGATGCGCAAGTCACCGAGCTGGACGGCGGCATCCTGGTCAACCTCGATGCGCGTGAAGGGCTGTTCGCCGACGGTGTGCTGGATGGCGTGTTCAAGGCCTATACCGACCTGCTGCAACGCCTGTGTTTTGACCCGGACGCCTGGCATCAGGCGCCGCCTGCGCTGATCCCCGCCGAGCAACTGGCCCTGCGCCAAACCATGCAAGGCCAGCCTGCTGCCCTGCCCGTCAAGCGCCTGCATGAGGCTTTTTTTGCCCAGGCACGCCTGACGCCCACCTTGCCCGCGCTGCTGCAGGGCCACTCTACCGTCATCGGCTATGGCGAGCTGGCCGAGCGGGCCCTGCAAGTTGCAGCGTACCTGGAAGACCAAGGCATCCAGCGCGGCGATGTCGTGGCGCTGCAACTGCCCAAGGGCCCCGAGCAAGTCATCGCGGTACTGGGCATCCTCGCCTGCAGCGCCACGTACCTGCCGATCGGCATCGACCAGCCCGACGCACGCTGCCAGAAAATCTGCGAAAGCTCAGATGCGCGGTTGCTGCTCAAGGCCCTGCCACCTGCGGGCCCCGCGCTGGACGCGTCCCGGCCCGGTGCGGTCAGCGACCTGGCCTACATCCTCTATACCTCCGGTTCCACTGGCGAACCCAAGGGCGTGGAAATCAGCCACCTGGCCGCCGCCAACACGGTGGAAGACCTGCAACGACGCCTCCAACTGACCGCCGATGACCGCATCCTCGCGCTCTCTGCGCTGGAGTTCGACCTGTCGGTGTTCGACCTGTTTGCTGCGCTGTCCACCGGCGCGGCGGTGATTGGCATCGAGCCCGAAGCGCAGCGCGATGCCCCGCGCTGGCGTGAACTGGCCTTGCAGCACCGCGCCAGCGTGCTCAACTGCGTGCCGGCGTTGCTGGACATGTTGCTCGGTTGCGCCCCGGCCGACGCGCGCCTGCCGCTGCGTGCGGTGTTGCTCGGCGGTGACAAAGTCGCCCCGGACCTGGCGCCACGGTTGTGGGCCCAGGCGCCGGGCTGTCGCTTCATGGCCTTGGGCGGCGCCACCGAAGCGGCGATCCACTCGACGCTGTTCGAAGCCCTACCCGGCCAGCCATTGGCTTGGCACTGCCTGCCTTACGGCAAACCGCTGGACAACGTCAGCCTGCGCATCGTCGACCACCAGGGCCATGACTGCCCGGACTGGGTGGCCGGGGAGCTGTGGATCGGCGGCGCCGGGGTGGCCCAGGGTTATCGCGGCGACCGCGTACGCAGCGCCGCACGTTTTGTCGATTATCAAGGCCTGCGCTGGTACCGCACAGGCGACCGGGCGCGCTACCACCCCGACGGCACTGTGGAGTTCCTCGGGCGTAGCGACTTTCAGCTCAAGCTACATGGCTACCGCATCGAGGCCGGCGAAGTCGAGCAGGCGCTGCTGGCCTGCCCAGGCGTGGAGCACGCGGTCGTGTTGCTGACCGGCCAGCAATTGGCGGCGGTGGTCCGTCTGGCGCACGGCGCCATGCAGCCTGTGCAGATCGACCTGCCGGGCCTGGCCGAGCGCCTGCCGGCGTATATGATTCCCTCGCTGATCCTTGGCTGCGCGCAGCTGCCCTTGACCGGCAACGGCAAGGTCGACCGCAAGGCCTTGCACGCGTGGCTTGCCGAGCATAGCCCGGTGCAGCAGGCCAACCTGACGGCGCCCTGCGGCGTTATCGAACAACAGGTGGCCCGCGCCTGGCAGCAGTTGCTTGGCTGTGGTGAGGTGTGCCGCGAACACAGCTTCTTTGCCCTGGGCGGCGACTCCCTGAGCGCCACCCGCCTGGTGCGCCTGCTCGCCGAACAAGGGCTGGGCGGTGCACGTATCGCCCAGGTTTTTGCCAAGCCGGTACTGGCGCAGTTTTGTGTCGACCTGCATCAACAGGCACAGGCCGAACCCGCACACACCGTTGTTGCAGACCTGGCGCAACGCCACGCGCCCTTCCCTATGACTGAGGTGCAGCAGGCCTATTGGCTGGGCCGCGACCCCAGCCTGGTGCTAGGGGGCGTGAGTTGCCACTTCTACCGTGAATACGACGTCGAGGACCTTGACCTGCCACGCCTGCAACACGCCTTGCAGTGCTTGATCGAACGCCACGAAATGCTGCGCGCTGTGTTCGATCACAGTGGCCAGGCGCGTATCCTGCAACAAGTGCCGGCCTTCGTGATCGGCCAGGGCCACGCCAGCCTGGAAGAGCTGCGTGAACACTGTGCCCATCGCGTGTTCGCCCCTCACTAATGGCCGCTGTTCGATGTGCAAACGGTGCCCCACGGCCGGCACACACGCCTGGCGATCAGCCTGGACAATTTGATCCTCGACGCCCTGAGCATCCTGCGTTTCTACACCGAACTCGATGCGTTGTACCGCGAGCCCGACATAGCGCTGGCCCCGTTGGATCTGTCGTTTCGCGATTACCAACTGCAGTGCGCCGCAGCACCTGAAGAGCTGCACGCCGCGCAGCGCTTCTGGCAGGAACGCCTGCCCGAATTACCGCCGCATCCGCAGTTGCCGCTGGCCGCCGACCCCGCCAGCCTGGGCCGACCACGCTTTGAACGCCTGCAAGGGCAGATTGATGCCAGCGCCTGGCAAGCGATCCTGTCCAAGGCCCAGCAACAGGGGCTCACCGCCTCGGCGGTACTGCTCTGCGCTTTTGCCGAAACCCTCGGCCGCTGGAGTGCACGCCCGGACCTGAGCCTCAACCTCACACTGTTCGATCGCCGCCCCGTACACCCTCAGATCGACCAGGTAATGGGCGACTTCACATCGCTGACCCTGCTCGGGTATGTGCCCGTGGCGGGTGATCGCTGGGTTGACCGTGCACGGCGTACGCAACAATCCCTGGGCGAGGCGTTGGAGCATCGCTGCGTGGGTTCGGTCAGCCTGCTGCGCCAGCTGGCCCGGGGCAATGGCGAGCAACAGGTGAGCATGCCGGTGGTGTTCACCAGCGCCCTGGGCGTCCCGGATGGCACGGCGGCGCCGGTGGACGGCCCGTTTGCCCACCAAGTGTTCGGCCTGACACAAACCCCGCAAGTGTGGCTCGACCACCAGGTCGTCGAAGCCAACGGTGGCATTGCCCTTAACTGGGACCGTGTGGTCGGCCTGTTTCCCGAAGGCCTGGTTGAAGCGATGTTTGACGCTTACCTGCAGAGCCTCAACTGGTTGGCCGAGCACACCTGGGACAGCGCGCCACCCGACCTGCTGCCCCAGGTCCAAGCGCAACGGCGTGCCCAACTCAACGCCCCGGTCGACTGCGTGCCGGGCGACCCGACGCTGCACCAGGGTTTCTTTGAACAGGCGCGCCACGCTCCGCAGCGCCCCGCCTTGTTATGGGGTGAACACGGCACGCTGAAGTACGGCGAACTGGCCGACCGCGCGCTGCGTATCGCCCACAGTCTGATGGACGCAGGTGTCGCACCCGGCGACCTGGTGGCCGTGTCCCTGGCCAAAGGGCCGCAGCAGGTAGCCTGTGTGCTGGGCATTCTGGCGGCCGGCGCCGCCTATCTGCCGGTGGGTGTCGATCAGCCGTTGCAGCGTTGCCAGCGCATCCTGCAACAGGCCGGCGTGACCCTGATACTCGCCGAGCACGACCCGCAACTGCCCGGCGTCAAGCACGTCAAGCCCTCCACCGCGTTGAAGGCCGAACCGCTGGCGGCTCCACGGCCTCTCGCAGCGGGTGAACTGGCCTATGTAATCTACACCTCCGGCTCCACCGGCCAGCCCAAGGGCGTGGAAATCACCCACCGCGCGGCGATGAATACCGTGGCCGAAATCAACCGCTGTTATGGCGTCCAAGCCGCCGACCGGGGCCTGGCACTGTCGGCGCTGGACTTCGACTTGTCGGTGTATGACCTGTTCGGCCTGCTCTCGGTGGGCGCCGCGGTGGTGCTGATCGACGAAGACCAGCGCCGCGATGCCCGCGCCTGGCTCAAGGCATTGCAACAGCACCGCGTGACCCTGTGGAACAGCGTGCCGGCGCTGCTCGACATGCTGCTGGAAGCCAACGCTCAAGACCGCCAGCCCCTGGACCTGAGGGTCGCTCTGCTGTCCGGCGACTGGATAGGCCTTGATCTGCCGCAACGCCTGCGAGAGCAGGCCCACGGTTGCCGCTTTATCGCCCTCGGCGGTGCGACCGAAGCGGCGATCTGGTCGAACCACTTTGAAGTACGCCAGGCAATGCCGGGCTGGCGTTCGATCCCCTACGGCGTGCCGCTGGCCAACCAGGCCTACCGGGTAGTCGATGCCCTGGGCCGTGACTGCCCGGACTGGGTCACGGGGGAACTGTGGATCGGCGGTGCCGGCGTCGCGCGTGGTTATCGCCACGCGCCGCAGCTGAATGCCGAGCGTTTTGTCGATGGCTGGTACCGCACCGGTGACCTCGGCCGCTACCACCCCGATGGCCTGTTGGAGTTTCTCGGGCGCGCCGACAGCCAGGTGAAGGTCCGTGGCCATCGCATCGAACTGGGCGAAATCGAAGCCGCCCTGGCGCGTCACCCCTGTGTGAACAGCGCCGTGGCGCTGGTCGCCGACCACCGACTGATGGCCGCCGTTACGGCCAGCACCTGCGCCGAGGTGCTCGCACAGCATCTGGAGCAGTGCCTGCCGGCCTACATGCGCCCGGAACAGATCCTGGTGCTGGAACGCCTGCCGTTGAGCAGCAATGGCAAGGTCGACCGTCGTGCGCTGCTCGCCCCCTTGAGCGCCGCTGCCCAGCCACGGGACGCAATGGATGAGCAACCACTGAGCGCCGGCGAACAGGTGATCGCCGAGCTCTGGCAGCACTTGCTCAAGGTGCCGAGCGTCTCGCGCCACGACAACTTTTTCCGCCTGGGCGGCGACAGCCTGCTGGCCACGCGCTTTCTCGAAATGCTGCGCAGCCGTCTGGGCGTGGAACTGCCCATGGGCCAGTTATTCGGTGCCGCCAGTCTGCTGGAAGTGGCGCAGACCCTCGAACGCCTACCCACCCCGCACACCGTTGAAGAAGGCGTTATCTGATGCCCGCGCAACCACCCTTTTTTCCAGGAGCTGTCCCCATGCCCGCCGCCAAACTGCTAAGCGAACTCAAGTCCCTGGGCGTCGAACTCTGGCCCCAGGATGGCCAACTGAAATTCCGCGCGCCCCAGGGCCTGCTCGACACCGAACGCCTGGCGCAACTGCGCGAACACAAGCAACAGATCCTGCATCTGCTGGAGACACAGGAACGCCCGCTCGTGCAGGCCGATCCGGCGCAGCACCACACGCCCTTCCCCCTCACCGATGTGCAGAATGCCTACCTGCTGGGCCGCCAATCGTCCTTCGGCTACGGCAATGTCGCCTGCCATGGCTACCTGGAACTGAGCTGGCCAACCCTGGACCCGCAGCAGGTGGAACAGGCCTGGAACCGCCTGATCGCCCGCCACGACATGCTGCGAGCGGTGATCGCCAGCGAAGGTTCGCAGCGTGTGCTGCCCGACGTCGACCACTATCCTCTGGCCATCGCCGATCTGCGTGGCGCCACCCGCGAGCAGCACCAGCACGCGGTGCAACAGATTCGCCAGGCCATGGAGCAGAAGCTCTACCCCACCGAGGTCTGGCCGCTGTTCGAACTGCGTATGAGCCGCAGCGACAACGGCGACACACTGCACTTCTCCATGGACTCCCTGATTGCCGACTGGGCCAGCGCGCAGCTGCTGTTCAATGAGCTGGAGCTGTTGCTACAGGATCCACTGGCAACGTTGCCAGCCCTGGACATCACCTTCCGCGACTATCTACTGGCCGAGCGCGGTTTGCTCGAAGGCAGCCGCCACCAACGTGACCGTGACTACTGGCTGGCCCGCATCGACGCATTGCCCGCCGCCCCACAACTGCCGACGCCCCTGAGCGGCGAAGACACCCGCGTGCCCCGTTTCCAACGGCACTCGGCGCAGCTTGAGTCGCAGCCATGGGCCGCCCTGAAAAGCGCTGCCAGCGAACGCGGTCTTACCCCGTCCATCGTGGTGCTGGCGGCCTACGTCGCCACGTTGCAACGCTGGAGCCAGCAGCCTGCCTTCAGCCTCAACCTGACATTGCTCAACCGCCTGCCACTGCACCCGCAGGTGGATCGCCTGGTGGGCGACTTCACCTCGGTCAGCCTGTTGCAGGTCAACGATCCCGAAGGGCTGGACTTCACCGCCCAGGCACGCCAGTTGGGCAGCCAGTTGTTTGCCGACCTGGAGCACCGGCTATTTTCCGGCATCCAGGTCATGCGCGAAATCGGTCGCCGTCGTGGGCGTGAAGCGGCGGCCATGCCGGTGGTCTTCACCAGCGCCATCGGCCTGGGGATCGAGGCATCGCCGGCCAGTCAACGCCGGGTGGGCCACGGCATCACCCAGACGCCGCAAGTCAGCCTCGATTGCCAAGTGATGGATGACGCCAACGGTCTGCACATCCATTGGGACGTGCGCCAAGGCGTATTCCCCGACGGCCTGGTGGACGACATGCAACAGGCCTTTGTCGCCGAACTGCAGTTGCTCGCCCTCGATCCGGCCGCCTGGGAACATCCGGTGCAAGTGCCGCTGCCGGCCTGGCAACAGCGTGAACGCCTGGCGGCGAATGCCACCGCCGCCCCGTTGCCCACCGGTCGCCTGCATGACGGCCTGCTGGCCATGGCTTGGGAACATCCTCACGCCCTGGCGGTGATCGATGCCAGTGGCAGCCTGACCTACGCCGCCCTTGCCGAACGCGCACTGGCCGTGGCCGCCACCCTGCGTGAGGCCGGGTGCGACGCGCAGGAACCGGTGGCGATCCTGATGCCCAAAGGTCTCGACCAGGTGGTGGCGGCCTACGGCGTGTTGCTCGCCGGCGCGGCCTATCTGCCCCTGGACAGCAACGCCCCGGTCGCACGCCGCGACCGCGTACTGCTAAGCGCCAAGGTGCGGCATGTGCTGGGGCATTCCCTGGCGCAGCCGAACACGCCGTTGCCCGAGACACTGCAATGGCACGCCGTAGACCGGTTGCCCTCCGCGGGCGCGGATTTCGAGCTGATCGAGGGCGGCCCCGATGACCTCGCCTACGTGATCTACACCTCCGGTTCCACCGGCGAACCCAAGGGCGTGATGATCAGCCATCGCGCCGCGCTCAATACCGTGCAAGACATCAACCGACGCTTCGACGTCAACGCCGATGACCGCGTACTGGGCCTGGCGCAGTTGAGTTTCGACCTGTCGGTGTATGACCTGTTCGGGCCCCTCGCCATGGGCGCAACCCTGGTGCTGCCCGACCCGGCACGTGGCGCCGACCCGTCGCACTGGGCCGAACTGGTGCAGCGTCATCAGGTCACGCTGTGGAACTCAGTGCCGGCACAACTGCACATGCTCGCCGACTACCTGCACGCCGAACCCCGCCCACTGGACAGTCTGCGCCTGGCCTTGCTGTCCGGTGACTGGATCCCGCTGAACCTGCCACCGCAACTCCTGGCGTTGCTGCCCCACCTGAAACTGGTGGGCCTGGGCGGCGCCACCGAAGCCTCGATCTGGTCGAACCTGCACCCCATCGGCGCCATCGACCCGGCGTGGCGCAGCATTCCCTACGGCCTGCCGCTGGCCAACCAGGGCTTTCGGGTACTCGACAGCCACTGGCGCGATGCGCCGACCTGGGTGCCGGGCGACCTGTATATCACCGGTGTCGGCCTGGCCCAGGGCTACCTGGGCGATCCGACATTGAGCGACGCACGTTTCTTTGCTCACCCGCTCGACGGTCAGCGCCTGTACCGCACCGGTGACCGTGGCCGCTATTTGCCGGGGGGTGAGCTGGAATTCCTGGGCCGTGAAGACGGCCAGGTGAAAATCCGCGGCCATCGGGTGGAACTCGGTGAGGTCGAGGCCGCACTGCTCGCCACCCCTGGCGTGGACAGTGCGGTGAGCCTGGTCAGTGGCGACCTCTTGGCGTTCGTCACCGCCGCACGCGCCGAACCCGAGCCGCTGCCAGGCGCGCCGTTGCTCACGGCGGTCAAACGTTATGCCGACAGCCAGGTGGGCAGTTTCGATGCGCAACAGGTGCGCGAGTACCAGGCTGACCTGAGTGCCGCCGCATTGAGTTCGATGCTGGAGGTGTTGCTCAAGGCCGGACTGTTCAGCGGCGAACGGGCCGAACCGGACGCCGCCACAATCCTGCACGCCTTGCAGGCCGAGCCGCGCCACCATTGGCTGGTTCGCCGCTGGTTGGGCGCGCTGTGCGAGGCTGGTCTGCTGCACTACACCCACTCGCACTACCGCCTCGCGCAACCCGCGCCCAACCCGGCGCTGGCGTGGGGCCGGGTGGAACAAGCGGTCGCCTCGGGGCTGTGCAGCCAGGCGCTGCTCGACTACCAGCTCAACCATGTGTGGCAATTGCCGCAGTTGCTCAAGGGCGAGGTCAACCCGTTCGACTTGCTGTTCCCCCAAGGCCAACTGGACTTGGCCTTGCAGCTGTACGGCGGGGATGCCGTGTCGCGCTACAACAACCACAGCATCGCGGCGCTGATCAACCGCCTGGCCACCCACCATCAAGGCGACGGCCCGCTGCGCATCCTCGAAATCGGCGCGGGTACTGGCGCTACCAGCGCGCCGGTCATCGGCCTGCTCGATGGGCTGGAAGTCGACTACCTGTTTACCGACATGACCGCGTTTTTCCTGCCGGCGGCCAAGCAACGCTTTGCTGAACAGGCCTGGGTGCGCTATGGCGTGTTGGACATCGACCAGGACATCCGCCCCCAGGGTTTGGCCAGCAACAGCGTGGATATCGTGCTGTGTGCAGGCATGCTCAACAGCGTCAAGGACATCGACAATGCCCTCGGCCAGATCACCGAGTTGCTCAGCCCTGGCGGCTGGCTGGTGTTCAGCGAACCGACCGGCGAATGGCCGCCGATCCTGCTGACACAGGGCTTCATGATGACGCCGGCCAATGGCGACCACGACCAGGGCCGCAGTGGCCTGCGTGACGCCGATATCTGGCGGGCGCGGGTCAAGGCCTTCGGTGGCGAATGCCTGCCTGCCCTGCCCCAGGCCGATCATCCGCTGGCCGCCCTCGGCATGCAGGTATTCGCTGCGCGCTTCAAGGCCGGCGTGCAGCGCCTGAGTGTCGACAGCCTGCGCCGCGCCCTGGCCCAGCGCCTGCCGGACTACATGCTGCCAGCGCACCTGCAGGTACTCGACCGCTTGCCGCTGACCGCCAATGGCAAGGTCGACCGCAAGACCTTGGCCGGCTGGCGCCCTGCCGCCGATGCCCAGGCCTCCAGCAGCCAGGAAGCGCCGAGCGATCCGCTCAGCGCCGAGTTGTGCCGCCTGTGGGCCGACGCCCTGGGGCTGGCGCAGATCGGCGTCGAGGACAGCTTCTATGAAAAAGGCGCCGACTCGCTGATCCTCGCCCGCGTCGCTGGCCAACTGCGTGAGCAACTGCCCCAGGCCCAACGCCTGAGCTACGACACCTTGCTGCGCCAGATGCTCAACGAGCCGAATGTCGCCGCCCTCGCGCGCTTGCTCAATCAGGGCGAAGCCACGCCGGGCGCGATTGCCGCCAGCGGTGAAGCGCAACGCTCGTCAAGCAGCAACGCGCTGGTGGTGCCATTTGGCGGGGGTGACGTCGGCCCGGTCCGGGTGATGTTCCACGCCGCTCTCGGCACCCTGGATTACTTCCAGCACCTGGGCCGCGCCCTTGCCGACCAGCAGGCCGGTCCGGTGATTGGCTTCGCCGTGGCTGACACCGAACAGTACCTGGCGCTGGAGCCCAAACGCCTGATCGAGCGCGTGGCCGAGGACTACGCCGAGCGCTTGATTGCCGACGGTCATCAACGTTTTCAGCTGATCGGCTACTGCCTCGGCGGGCTGCTGGCCACTGAGGTTGCCCGGCGCTTGCTCGAACGCGGCATGGAGGTGGTCGACATGAGCCTGATCGACAGCATCCCGATGTTCATCGACACCGACGAAGAGCTGGCCTACGAGGCGATCTTCGTGCCCAACCTGAACCTGGACCCAGTGAAAACCGTGTTCGGCGCGCACATCGAAGACTACGACGTGTACCGCGCCATCGACTTGTTGATGGCGCGCGACAACCGCCGCGTGCCGGCCGGGGCCATGGCGGCGTTGAGCGGCGATCCGGGGCTGGACGCGCTGGCGCTGGCGGTCCAACAGCAATCGGCGCGCAGCCAGGAGGAGCGCCTGGCCGAATACGCACGCCTGGCCTCGGGCCAGGCCGGGGTGCCGATCGGCCCCGAACTGGTACCGACGCTGTTTCGTGTGTGCCGCCACAGCATGCGGGCGGCGCGGTTCGACCCGCCGCCGTTCCTCGGCAACATGACCTACCTGCGCTGCCTGGAGCAGCAATCGTTCGGCATTACCGGCGGCGTCGGGCATTTGGCCGCGCCGTTCTGGGAAGACGCGTGCCTGGGCCGCTTCGAGCTGATCGACGTGCCTGGCAACCACTTCAGCGTGATCGAACCGCCCCACGTCCACACCGTTACTGCGCACCTGCTTGAGGCCCTTCGGAAAAACTCATGACCACTGCCTTGGATACTCTGAAACGCCCGGTCAATCGCCTCATCCGTCTTGGTGTGGCGTTCGCCGCCCTCGGCGCATTGGTCAACCTGGTGCCCTTTATCGGCCTCACCGAACTGGGCCGCTTGCTGTTGGCCGGCAGCGCCGACAGCAAGACCCTGTGGCTGTGGGCCGCGCTGGTGGTGATCGCCCTGAGTGTGGGGTGGATGGCCAGTGGCGTGGCGCTGTGGTTGACCCATGTGGCTGACCACCGGCTGCAATCGCGCTTGCGCGAAGCCATGGTGCGCAAGCTCGGGCGCGTGCCGTTGGGCTGGTACACCGACACCACCTCCGGCGCCGTGCGCAAGGTGGTGCAGGACGACCTCGAAGACCTGCACCACTTGGTCGCCCACCACGCGGTGGAACTCACCGCAGCCATCGTCACGCCGCTGGCGGGCCTGCTGTGGCTGGCGACGCTGAACTGGCGGCTGGCACTGCTGGCGGTGCTGACACTGCCCATCTACGCGGTGGCCTACACCCTGATGATGCGCGGTTTTGGCGCCAAGATGCAGTTGCTGGACAAGAGCATGACCCGGGTCAGCGCGGCCATTGTCGAATTCGTGCACGGCATTGCGGTGGTCAAGGCGTTCGGCCAGATCGGCCAGGCGCACCGTAGCTATCAGCAGGCGGTCAACCAGTTCAGCGAGCAGTACGCCGGCTGGGTCAAGCCGCTGCTGCGCCTGGAAGCCTTTTCCTCGATGGCCTTGAGTGTGCCGGTGATCCTGCTGGTGAGCCTGGGGGTGGGTAGCCTGTTGCTGGCGCACGGTTGGATCACACCGCTGGAACTGTTTGCCGAAACCCTGGTGGCGGTGGTCATCCCGCAGTCGTTGCTGGTGATCAACCAGAGCCTCACGGCCCAGCGTACGGCCCTGGCGGCAGCGGATCGCATCGAAGCGCTGCTGGACGTTGAGGAATTGCCTACGCCCAAGGCCTGCGTCCAACCCCAGGGCAGCGACATCCGCTTTGAACAGGTGCAGTTCGGCTACGACGCCGAGCACCTGATCCTCAAGGGCGTCGACCTGCACTGCCCGGCCGGCAGCGTGACCGCATTGGTCGGCGCGTCCGGCGCCGGCAAGTCGACACTGGCCAAGCTGGTGCCACGTTTTCATGACGTCAACGCCGGCCGTATCTGTGTGGGCGGCGCCGATGTGCGCGAGATCGATCCGCGCCAGTTGTATCAACACGTGGGCTTCGTGTTGCAGGACGCCCAACTGGTGCACGGCACCGTCGCCGACAACCTGCGCCTGGGCCGCCCGGATGCCAGCGATGCAGAGGTCGAGGCGGCAGCGCGCTCGGCGCAGATCCATGCGCGTATCCAGGCCTTGCCCCGGGGTTATCAATCGGTGATCGGCGACGATGCGATCTTCTCCGGTGGCGAGGCGCAGCGCGTGTCCATCGCCCGCACGCTGCTGGCCGACACGCCAGTGCTGATCCTCGATGAAGCCACCTCCCACGCCGATCCCGAGTCCGAAGCATTGATCCAGGATGCGCTGTCTGCCTTGGCACGTGGCCGCACGGTGCTGGTGATTGCCCATCGCCTCGCGAGCATCAGCGGGGTCGATCAGATCGTCGTCCTCGATCAGGGCCGCGTGCTGGAAAGCGGCCGCCATGAACACCTGCTGAACGCCAATGGCGCCTATGCCCGACTATGGCGAGCCGGCACCGAAACCCCTGCCGTGGAGATGTCCCTGTGATTCGCAGCCTTGTGACCTTACTGGGCCCGGCCCATGCCCCGCGCCTCTACCGTTACCTAGCGTGGCTGGTGACCAGCGCCGTGCTGCAAGGCCTCGCCGTGGCGCTGCTGGTGCCGATCCTGCACGCGTTGTTCGCTGGCGACCTGCCCACGGCCACCGCCTGGCTGGCGGGCCTGGCGGCCATGGTGGTGCTGACCTGCATCGCCCACTACCAGCAGGCCATGAAGGGCTTCGCCCTGGCCTTGCTGGTGCTGACGACCTTGCATGATCGCCTCGGCCAGCATCTGGTCAGCCTGCCGTTGGGCTGGTTCAACTCGGAAAAGGTCGGGCGTCTGTCACGCAGCGCTACCAGCGGTACGTTGATGGTCACCGGTTTGTTTGCCCATTACCTGGGGCCGGTGGTGTCGGGGGTGGTGGTGCCGGCCACCGTGGCGCTGACGCTGTTCGTGTTCGACTGGCGCCTGGGCCTGACGGCTGTGTTGTGTGCGCCGCTGATCTACTTCACCCATCACTGGTCGGCCGCCGCCATCGGCAGCAACGATGCGCGAGTGGAAGCCGCCGCGACACTGGCTGGCAACCGGGTGGTGGAGTTCGCCCGCTATCAGCAAGTGCTGCGCGCATTTGGCCGCACCCAGGACGGCTACGCGCCGTTACAGGCGGCCAATCAGGCGCAAAAGCTGGCGGGTGGTTCGATGCTGTCGCAGACCTTTCCCAAGCTGCTCGCCGGTGGTTTGACCGTGCAGCTGGCCTTTGCGCTTCTGGTCGGCGTGGGCATTGCACTGGCGGCTCATGGTGAAATCGATGCGATCCAGTTGGTGGCCCTGCTCGCCCTGGCAGCACGATTCGTGGGGCCATTGGCCGAAGCCGCAGCACGCAGCGGCCTGTTGCGCATGGCCGGCAACGACCTGGATCAATTGGCGAGTATCCTACGTGAGCCGCCGTTGCCCGAACCCGCCGTCAGCCTGCCCCTGTCAGCGCCCGGCAGCCTGGCCTTCGAACATGTGAGCTTCGCCTACCCGAGTGGCCCGACGGTGTTGCGCGACCTGACCTTCAGCGCACCGGCGCATTCGATGACCGCGATTGTCGGCGCGTCGGGCTCGGGCAAGACCACCGTCACCCGCCTGTTGATGCGTTTTTTCGATACCACGGCGGGTAGCGTCAAGGTCGGCGGCGTGGACGTGCGCGAGCTGTCCAACGCGGCGCTGATGGCGCAACTGTCGCTGGTGATGCAGGACGTGTACCTGTTCGACGACAGCCTGGAAGCGAATATCCGCGTCGGTAGCCCGGACGCCAGTGCCCGCGACGTCGCCGAAGCGGCACGACTGGCCGGTGTCGATGAAATCGTCGCCCGCCTGCCGCAAGGCTGGAACACACCGGTGGGCGAAGGTGGCGCATCGTTGTCCGGCGGTGAGCGCCAACGCGTGTCCCTGGCGCGCGCCTTGCTCAAGCGTGCGCCCATCGTGCTGCTGGACGAAGCCACCGCCGCGCTCGACCCACACAACGAAGCCTTTGTACAGGCCGCGATTCAACGCCTGATGCAACACTCGACCGTGCTGGTGATCGCCCATCGTTTGCCGACCATCATGGCCGCCGACCAGATCCTGGTCCTGGACGAAGGTCGCCTGGTGGAGTCAGGCACCCACGCGCACCTGCTCAGCCTCAACGGTCGTTACGCCGGGTTCTGGCATGACCGTCAGCGCGCCGGTGGCTGGCGCCTGAATGCGCAGGCCAAGCCATGCTGATCGGGGTGCTGGGCGCCAGTGGCGACGTCGGCGTGGCCAGCGCACAGGCCTTGTTAAGCCTGGGCCTGCAGGACCTGCGCCTGGGCGGGCGTGACGCGCACAACGGCGCGCGCTGCCTGGCGCTGCTCCAGCAACAATGGCCCGAAGCACGCCTGCAATGGACGGCCGTGGATTTCAACGACACGCCAGCCCTGGCCAGGTTTGCCCGTGGCTGCGACGTCTTGCTCAACTGCGCCGGCCCCGCCTGGCGCGTGGCGGACCGTGTCGCGCAGGCCGCCTTGAACGCCGATGCGCATTACGTCGACGCTGCGGGCGATATCCAGCTCGACCCGGCTTTATGGCGCGGGCGCAGCGCGGTGCTTGGTGCGGGTCTGCAACCGGGCCTCACCGGCTTGCTGCCACGCTGGCTGGCGCTGCAGGGGTTTACACGGGTGCTGGGGCTGAACAGCTATTTCGGTCTGCGTGACCACTTCACTGCAGTCGCCGCCGACGACTTCCTGCAAGGGGCGGTAGACGGCACCAGCGAGCCCTTGGCGGCCTGGCACAACGGCCGTTGCAGCCGCGCACTGCGACGCAGGCGCGATGTGCTGCTGCCGTGTTTCCCCGGGCCGGTGCATGTGCTGCCCTACCTGAACCGGGAAGGCGAACGCTTGGCCAGGGACCTGCGCCTGGAAACAGGCCAGTGGTTCAACGTGATGACCGACGGCCATGTACTCAAGGTCCTCGACCAGGCGCACAGCCTGTCGCGTGCCGAAGCGGTGCAACGCTTATGTACGGCCAGCCAGCTGGACCTCAGTGGCCAGCCTTCCTTTGTCACGTTGTTGCTGCAACTCGATGGCCTCTGCGACGACCAGGCGTACACCCGCAGCTTGGTCGTCAGCGGCGCGGGCAATGCGCCTCTGACCGGCGCCATGGCGGCAGTCACGGTGGTGAGTGTGCTCGAAGGCGAAATCCGCCCAGGCTGCCATGACGCCGCGTACGCGTTGCCGCCCGCCGCCAGCCTTGAGCGCCTGCAACGTACTCAGGCGATCCGCGCACTGACCCTGCTGGACCACCCACTCGCACACCTGCAACACGCCGAAGAAGGTTGCCTATGAACACCGCCCTTAACGCACTGGAACAACTGAGCCTGGGTGTCATGGCCGACGTGCTCTTGCGTACCCAGGCCTTGCCGATGCAGGTCTGGCGAACCGCCGCACAGCTTAACCAAGCGCTCGGCACCGCACCGCGCCACGCCTGGATCGTGCGGCGCTGGCTCGCGGCGTTGTCGCGTACCGAAGCCGTGCAGGTAGACGGCGAGCGGTTGGCCTGGAATGGCACGCCGCCTCAAGCCGCCATCGGCGATTTGCCAGGGTTGTATGCCGAGCTGGGTTTCCCGTCGAGCATGGCGCAACTCCATGCCCAGGTCATCGAGTGCCTGCCCGAGTTGCTGCGCGACCGCATCGCCCTGGCGCCGTTGCTGCTGCTCGCCGGGGACCCGGTGGCGGTACTCGGTGCGTACCAGCACAACCACTTCACCGCCGCGATCAACCAGGCACTCGCGGCCCGTGCGCGGGAAGCCAGCGCCGCCGACGACGTGTTGCAGGTGCTGGAGCTCGGCGGCGGGGCCGGCTGTACAACGCGTGCCGTGCTGGCAGCCCTGGAGAACCGTGAAAAAGCTTATCGCTTCACTGATATCAGCTCACTGTTCACCGGCGTGGCTCAGCGCGCATTCCGCCTGGAGCCCGGTATGCAATTGGGCCTGCTCGACCTGGACCGCGACTTCAGCGAGCAAGGCATCGCGCCCCGTAGCCAGGACCTGGTGATCGCCGGCAACGTGCTGCACAACGCCTGCGACCTGCCGCGCAGCCTGGCGCGAATCCGCGCTTGCCTGCGCGACGGCGGCACCTTGCTGTTCAGCGAATCCATCGCCGACAACCCGGCGATGCTGACCTTCATGCACCTGTTGCTGTCTCCGCCGGCCGGCGCGCCGCTACGGGCCACCGATGAGGTGTTCATGCCACCCGAAGTCTGGCGCCAGGCCTTGCACGTCGCGGGCTTTGAGTTGCTCGACCTGTGGCCCGCGGCGATCGACCCGCTGGCCGCCGCCGGGCAACGTCTGTTCCATGCCACCGGAGTTTCCCGATGAACGTCGACACCCTGCTGATCGACCTGCCCACTGCGCCCTGGCAACTGCCTGCGTTTACCGACCTGGGCGTTCATCAATTGGCGCCGGCCCGGCTGTTGGCCTTGCTTGAGCGCCAACGCCCGGCTGTGGTGATGATGAGCGCCGAACAGCTGGAGCGCCTGCTGGATTTCCCCGCATTGGCGTTGAGTGATTTGAGCCACCTGCAACAGGTGCTGTTCGTCAGCCACCGCCCGGGTGACTGGCAGCTCGCAGAGCGTGCGGCGGCGCAACTCGATTGCCGCGTGCAAGGTTTCACGGAGCAATGGCACGACTTGGCCAGCGTCAAGCTGGCGCATCAACGCTGGCGTGAGCGCGCTTTGGGCCATCCGCAAGTCAGTGCCGTTGCCCTGCACGGCCAGACGCTGTTCGTGGTGCCGCGTCCCTGCCCGAGTAGGCCGGTGGACGATCACCTGGCCGCAACCGAGGCCGCCCTCGACCAAGCCTTTGAACCCGCGCAACTGGTGGAGGCGGTGCGACTTAATGATCGACTGGGTCACGCCGCGCTCCTCTCCATGCTCAATGGGCTTGAGCAGTGTGGGTTGCTGCCGGCACCGCTTAATGACGTGGCCCACAGCCTGGCACTGGCGGGCATTGCCCCTGGTCACCGGCCGTTGATTGCGCGCTGGCTGGATGTGCTGCAGTCCCAAGGCCTGTTGCAACGCGTCGCCGATCGGTTGCAGCCCACCCTCGACACGACTGCCTGGAGCGATATCGCCCTGGAAGCTATCTGGGCGCAGTTGAGCGTGGAGTGGGCGCGCAACACAGGCGGCAGCGGCACCCTCGACTATGCGCGGGAAAATGCGCGGCAGTTGCCGTTGTTGATGCGCGGTGAGTGTGCGGCGGTGCACCTGCTGTTTCCCGAAGGCCGCACCGAACGTGCGGCGGCGCTGTACCGCGAGAGCCTCGCAGCGCAATACCAGCACCGCGCCGTCGCGCACTGGATCGGCGCCTGGGCCGCACGCCAGCCGGCCTGTGTGCCGCTGCGCGTGCTGGAAGTCGGCGCGGGCACCGGGTCCACCACCCAAGCGGTGTTGCCCGCCTTGGCGAATGCCAGCGTGGACTATCTGTGCACTGACGTATCGCGCTACTTCAGCGAGCAAGCCGCCGAGCGGCTCAAGGACTGGCCATGGGTGCGTCACGGCGTGTTCGATATCGACCGCCCGGCCCTGGCCCAGGGTTACCCCAGCCAGAGCTGGGACCTGATCGTTGCCGGGGGCGTACTGAATGCAGCCCGCGACACCGAGCGGTCCCTGGCCACCCTGCTCGCCTTGCTCAAGCCGGGCGGCTGGCTGGTGTTCAGCGAACCGACCCAAGAGGAATTCTGGGTGATGGCCTCCCAGGCTTTCATGCTCAACCAGGCCAGCGACGAACGCCAGCTCAGCAGCGCCACCTTCCTCGACCTGTCGCAGTGGCAAAGCGCATTGGCGCGGGCCGGATTCCACGGCAACCGCAGCCTGCCCGCCGCCACACACCCGCTGGCGCGCCTGGGCCATCGCGTATTCGTGGCCCAGGTCCCTGCCCAACGCCTGAGCCGCGCCGCACTGGCGGCCCATCTGGAAGACCCCGAATTGCAGCTTGAGCTGCTCGACCATTTGCCCGACCTCAGCACCGCCAAGGACTTGCCATGACCCCGCTGGCCTACCCGTTCAACCGCTTCACCGACCTCAAGCTGGCGCAACCCTATCGCCATGCCCAACAGGCACCGGGGCTGTTGCGCATCCAGATGCCCATCGGCGCCCCCGCCTGGCTTGCCACTCGCTATGACGACGTACGCCTGGTGCTCGGCGACCGGCGCTTCAGCCGCAGCGAAGCGTTCCGCCGCGACGATAGCCCGCGTGCCTTCCCACGCATCGCCGGTGGCATCGTGATGATGGGTCCGCCGCAACTCACGCGAATCCGCTCGCGCGCCGCCCAGGCTTTCACCCGCCGCCGCGTCGAAGCCCTGCGTCCCCACGCCCGCGACTACGCCCATCAGTTGATCGACCGCATGCTCGCCGCCGGCCCGCCGGCCGATCTGGTCAACGACTATGCCTTGCCGTTGCCGCTGGCGCTGATCTGCGAGCTGCTGGGTGTGCCGGTGCAGGACCGTGACCGTTTCAAGGTGTGGAACGACTCCCTGCTGTCGACCCGCCCTGAAGACGCGGATCAGACCCAGCGTCACTTGGGCGAGCTGGCCGTATACATCAAAGGCCTGGTGGCCGAACGTCGACGCGCGCCACGGGATGACTTCATGACCGCCCTGACCCAGGCCGACGAAAAAGGCGAGTCCCTCAACGAGGAGCAATTGCTGCTGTTGTGCATTGCGATCCTGGTCGCCGGTTACGAAGGCAGTGCCTCGCAGATCCCCAACTTTATCCAGGTGCTGCTGGACAACCCCGCGCAGTGGCAACAGCTCAAGGCCGATCCCGAGCAGATACCGCAGGCGGTCGAAGAGCTGCTGCGCTACATCCCGCTGGCCTCGGCGGCGATGTTTGTGCACTACGCGCTGGAAGACATTCAGGTCGGTGAAACCCTGGTGCGCCAGGGCGACGCGGTGTTCGCCTCGATCGGCGCCGCCAACCATGACCCGGCCCGCTTTGAAAACCCACAGGCGCTGGACCTGCAACGGGATGCCAGCGGCCATTTCGGCTTCGGGCACGGCCTGCATCACTGCATCGGCTCAGCCCTGGCGCGGGTCGAATTGCAGGAGGCGCTGCACGCCCTGGTGGTGCGCCTGCCCAGCCTGCAGCGCTGTGGCGACGTGCAATGGAAAACCGCGACGTTCTTTCGCGGCGCCCACTGCCTGCCGGTGACCTGGTCATGAGCCGCCCGACTGCACGCAAACGCGTGATCGTCGCCGGCACTGCGTTTGGCCGTATCTACCTGCAAGCGCTGGCACGCGCCCAGGCCGACTATGAACTGGTGGGCATCCTGTCACGCGGCAATGCCTACTCGCGCGCCTGCGCCGCGCACTACGGCGTACCGTTGTACGAGGCGGTGGAGCAAGTACCGGATGACGTCGACATCGCCTGCGTGGTGGTGCGCTCCGGCGCCACAGGCGGTGCCGGCAGCGAGCTGGCCCAGCAACTGCTGCGACGCGGCATCCACGTGCTGCAGGAACACCCGGTGCACCACCGCGAAATCGCGGCGTGCATGCAGGCCGCTCGTCAAGGCCAGGCAGCCTACGCGGTGAACACGCTGTACCCGAATATCCTCGCGATCCGGCGTTTTCTCGCCGTGGCCGAGTACCTGCGCGAACAGCAGGGGCTGGCGTACATAGACGCGGCCTGCAACAGCCAGGTGGCCTACCCGCTGCTGGACATTCTCGGGCGCCTGGCCGGTGGCCTGCGGCCCTGGATGTTCGCAGCGCCTGCCGCCGGGGTCGGGGCGCAGCCTTTCACGCGGCTCAACGCGAGTTTCAACGGGGTGCCAATCAGCCTGCGCATCCAGAACCAGGTGCACCCCCGGGATCCGGACAACCATTCCTTCCTGTTGCATCGCCTCGAAGTGGGCTGCGAAGCCGGCGTGCTGAGCCTGGGCGACACCCATGGCCCGGTGCTGTGGAACCCGCGCCTGCATGCCCCACGGGACAACACCGACCGCCTGATCATGGCCGGCCCCGGCAGCGAACGCCTGGCCGGCCCGACAATGGTGGTGCTCGACCCGCAGATTCCAGCGAGCTACCACCAGGTGTTCAACCAGCTCTGGCCCGACGCGGTCAGCCTTGCGCTGGGTGAACTGTGTCGCGACATCGACGACCCCGCACGCCGCCTGCGCAGCGGCGTGTGGGCCACCGAGGTGTCCATGGCCTGGCGCGAAATGAACGGCCTGATCGGCATGCCCGAACTGATCGAGCCCAGGGTGCCGCGTGCGCTGTCACTGGCCGAACTCCATGCCCGTGCCGACGCCGTACAACCCCCTTGCGGTGACGACACCGCCCAACTGCTGGGAGCCCTGCCGTTTTGAACACTGCCCTATCCTCTTCCGCCTGCAGCCATGTGCTGCTGTGGGTGCGCGACTTGCATCAGGCCGTGGCGAATTTTCGCGCCGCCGGCTTTGAGGTCACTTACGCCACCGCTGAAGCCAGCGCACAACACGCGCACATCTGGTTCAGCCAGGGGCCGATCATCGAACTGCTGACCACGCCGCGCCATGCCTGGCTGTTCAAGTGGCCCATTGACTGCCTGGCCGGCCGGGGGGCCGGGCGGCGCATGTTGCGTTGGGCCGCACAGGGCGAAGGCTTCTGCGACCTGGCCCTGCTGTGCGAAGACCCGGTCCTGGCGCCACGCCTCAAGGGCCTGGCGGCTTGCGGCGTGAGCATGGGACGTACGGTGAATTGGCGGCGCACCTGCGTCGATGGCAGTCAGACGCGCTTTCGTTTCGTGTACCCGCGCCATGATCGCTTGCCGTTCCTGGTCACGCCCTACTCACCGTCCCAGCACCCGGCGCACAGGGTCCACCCCAATGGCGCTACCGGGTTGGCCGCGATTCACTTGGGCGTACACCCCGACGATCACGCCGCCCTTCACCTGCTGGCTGGCGATGATCCGCTGCTGCGCCTGCAACCGGCCACGCACACCGGCGTACAGGCGGTGCAAGTCACCGGCCTTGCGCACCCGCTGAATCTGCACGGTGCCCAGTTGCTGGGCTGCCCGACTGCCCAAGGAGATTGCCATGCTTGATGGATGCACTGACTGGCCCGACGACTTTATTCGCCGCTACCGCGAGCAAGGCTACTGGCGCGGCGTGCCCTTGGGCGAACTGCTGCGCGAGCAGGCCCGGCGCACGCCAGACAAGGAGGCGCTGGTAGACGGCTCGCGGCGCTGGAGCTACGCCGAGCTCGATCATGAGGCCGACCGCCTGGCCGCCGGCCTTGCCGAGCGCGGGCTGGTGGCTGGCCAGCGGGTGCTGGTGCAGTTGCCGAATATCGCCGAATTCTTCAGCCTGACCTTCGCCCTGCTGCGCCTGGGCGTGATCCCGGTGTTTGCGCTGCCGGCCCATCGCGAACATGAACTGGCGCACCTGGCACACCTCAGCCAGGCAGTGGCCTATGTGATTGTCGATCAGCATCTGGGCTTTGACTATCGCCCGTTGGCGCGCACGCTGCGCCAGCAAGTGCCGAGCCTGCAACAGGTGTGGGTGGTCGGTGCCGCCGAGGAATTCGTGCCGCTGGCGCAGTGCGTGGCCAGTCCGCGCGAACTGCCTGCGCCGGATTCGCGGGAGGTGGCGGTGCTGCTGTTGTCTGGCGGCACCACCGGCCTGCCCAAACTGATCCCGCGCACCCATGACGACTACGCGTGCAATGCGCGCCTGGCCGCCCAGGCGTGTGGGTTCGATGCCGATACCCGATACCTCGCCGCACTGCCGGTGGCGCACAACTTCCCCCTCGCCTCTCCCGGTGCTTTGGGCGTGTTCAGTGTCGGCGCTACCCTGGTGTTGGCGCCGGAACCGAGCCCGGACACCGCCTTTGAGCTGATCGAACGCGAACGCATCACCCACACGGCCCTGATCCCACCGCTGGTGATGCTGTGGCTGGAAGTCGCGCAATGGTCCGATGACGACCTGAGCAGCCTGCAATGGCTGCAGGTCGGCGGCGCCCGGCTCAAGGCCGAGATCGCCGCACGCATCCGCCCGGTCTTGGGCTGCGGCCTGCAACAGGTGTACGGCATGGCCGAGGGCTTGCTGTGCTTCACGCCACTGGATGATCCGCAGGCGCGGGTGTTCGACACCCAGGGGTTGCCGCTGACCGCCGACGACGAGATCCGCATCGTCGACGCCGACGACCAGCCGGTCGCCCCCGGCACCGTCGGTGAATTGCTGGTGCGCGGCCCTTACACCATTCGCGGCTATTACAACGCCGCCGAGCAGAACCAGCGCGCGTTTACCGCCGACGGTTTTTACCGCAGCGGCGACCTGGTGCGGCGCCTGCCCGAAGGGCATTTGATTGTCGAGGGTCGCAGCAAGGATGTGATCAATCGCGGGGGCGAGAAAATCCCCGTGGAAGAGATCGAGAACCTGCTGCTCGGCCATCCGTTGATTCGCGATGTAGCGCTGGTGGCGCTGGCCGACGATTTGCTCGGCGAACGTACCTGCGCCTGTGTGCTGGCCCACGGCGAGCGACCCGACCTGGCCTCGATCAACGCCTGGCTGCGCGAACGTGGGCTGGCCGCCTACAAGTTGCCAGATCGCTTGCAGGTGCTGCGCGAGTTCCCGTTGACGCGCCTCGGCAAGGTCAACCGCAAGGCCTTGGCAGAACAGGTGCTGGCGCTATGAGCGGCACTGCATCGCCATGGCTGCGTGTGCTGCGAGAAAGCCAACAGGCGCGGGCACGCCTAGTGTGCCTGGCCCATGCCGGGGGCAGCGCGAGTTTTTTCCGTCCGTGGCTGGCGCACCTACCGGGGGATATCGACCTGCTGGCCGTGCAATCTCCGGGACGCGAAGAGCGTTTCAACGAAACGCATATCCGCTGCCTGGATAGTCTCGCCGGGCACATTGGCGCAGCACTGCAAACGTTGCCCGCCCGGCCTTTGCTGCTGTTCGGTCACAGCATGGGCGCCGCCCTCGCCTACGCCGTGGCAGTGCGCCTGCAAGCGGCGGGCTCTGGCGCCGCCCATCTGTTCGTCTCGGGTCACGCGCCGCCACACCGGCAACCAGACAGTGACCTGCACCGCCAGGACGACGCCGCGCTGATCGCCGACATCCTGCGCCAGGACGCCGACGCCGCCGGCCTGTGGGCCAATCCCCAATTGCGTGCGTTGTTCCTGCCAACCCTGCGCAGCGACTACCAGGCCATCGAAACCTGGCGCCCCCAGCAGCTTACCCGCTTGTCGGCGCCACTCGACGTGCTGCTGGCCCGCGATGACGCAGAAGTGAGCCTTGAGCAGGCCCGTGCCTGGGCTGACCTCAGCGACCACACCCCGGATATCCGCCTGTTCGACGGCGACCACTTTTACCTCAAGCATCAGCCGCGACCGGTGATCCATCACCTGTTGCAACGCACTGCCTACCTACAGGGAGACTCGGTATGAAAACCCCGGAACACTGCACTGGCCTTTCGGACATTCGTGAAGCCATCGACAGCCTCGACCAGCAGATAATCGAGACCCTCGGCCTGCGCATGCAGTACGTCAAGGCCGCCTCCGCGTTCAAGCCCGACCAGGCCAGCATCGCCGCCCCGGAACGTGTCGCGGCGATGCTGCCGCAACGTCGGCAATGGGCGCAGGAGGCTGGATTGGACGGAGAGTTTATCGAGGGGTTGTTCAACCAGATCATCCACTGGTACATCGCCGAGCAGACCGCCTTCTGGTTGCACAAAAAGAGCAAGGTAGTATGAACCTGGACGCGTTGCTCAAGGTATTCCAGACCGCGCACCAGCGTGCGGTCGCGTATCAACGGCCAGTCATCGCCGTATCTTCACACCCCGCACCGACGCTGGAGGCCCTGGCCCTTTACGAAGCCCACCGGCAGGGTTTCTTCTGGCGCGCGCACTCGCCAGACCTGACACTATTCGGCCTGGGCTGCGCCTGGCAGATCGAGGCCAGCGGCCCCCAGCGCATGCTAGACGTCGACCGGCAGTGGTTCGCCCTGTGCGCCGACGCGGTGATCGACGGGCCCAAGGCACCCTTGCTGCTGGGCGGCATGCGCTTCGATGAACAACGGCCGTGCGCACCACATTGGGCCGCCTTCGCTGACGCCAGTTTTCATCTGGCCCATTGGCTGCTCAGCGAAGACACCGACGGCTGCTGGCTACGCTGCCAGCAACTGGTCCAACCCGACAGCGACCCGCAGGCATTGGCCCGCGACAGCATCGCGGCCTATGCGCAACTGCTCAACCCGCCCTCCGCGACGGCCACTGCGCCGGACGTCATCGAACGCAACGCGCTGCCCTCACACCAGTGGCAGAGGAAGGTTGAAACGGCGTTGCAGGCCATTTCAGGCGGCGACTTGAGCAAAGTAGTGTTGGCGCGGCATATCGAGTACCAGTTGGACGCGCCCCTCGACAGTGGTTCAGTGATGCAGCGCCTGCATGCACGACGCAACGCCTCCCACCTGTTCGCGCTGCACCGTGGCGAGCATTGCTTCATGGGCGCCACCCCCGAACGACTGCTCAGTTGTCAGGCGGGTCGCCTGACCACCCACGCCCTGGCAGGCAGCGCGCGGCGAGGCATTACGGCCGACGAGGATCACGTTATCGGTGAACGGCTATTGGCCGATCCCAAGGAGCAACATGAACACCGACTGGTGGTACAGACCATTACCCAAGCCCTGGACGGCAAGGTCAGCAACCTCCAGGCCGCGTCATCCCCCCACTTGCTCAAGCTGGCCAACGTGCAGCACCTGAGCACGCCGATCATGGCGCAACTCAACCCGGACAAGCGTTTGCTGGACGGTATCCACGCACTGCATCCAACGCCAGCGGTGGGTGGATTGCCAAGTACGACCGCCATGGATTTCATCCGCAGCAACGAAGGCTTCGACCGAGGCTGGTATGCGGCGCCGGTGGGTTGGTTGGACTCACAGGGCAATGGGGATTTCCTGGTCGCTCTGCGCTCGGCGCTGATCACTGCAAACCACTGTCATTTGTTCGCAGGGTGCGGGATTGTCGAGGGCTCCTCGCCTGCCAATGAATATGAGGAAACCCAAATCAAGCTTGCCAGCATGGAGCAGGCATTGTTGTCTGATCGCCACCCCGACGCTAATCGAAAGCACCATTGAGCACCTCATAAATGAGGCCGGAAGCAATGGCGACGAGGATCAAATCCGTACCCGCCTGCCGCCACTCATAGCCGTCGTAATGTGGCAACCTGCCCAGCAAGCGACCATCCAACTTCTTGGCAATGCCCGGAGGCATAGGTTTTCCTCGCGCCAGATTCTTCTGTATCCCAGGCGGCAGTGATGGGGCTGGGCTCCAATAGTCACGATAGCCTCCGACCACACCCAGGATGCTGCCCCGGTCGATGCTGGGGCCGCGCCGCCAATCATCTACGTCGGAGCCCTTGCCCTTATGACCTTGGCCCCCTTGTGCGTTGCCCTTTGCGTGGCCTTGACCCTTGCCGTTGCCAGGGTCGGCTACAGTCGCCACCGAGCCCATAAGCAAAACAGTGCCGGTCAATGCAACTGCCAGCATGCGAGATTTGAACATGGTCGTCTTCTCCAGATGGGAACTACCCTAGGAATGTAGACGATATTTACCTATGAACCCTGTGCCCGCCCTAAGACATAATAAAAACAGTTAATCATATGGTTAAATTAAATAATATTAACTGATAATTAGCTTATTCCAAAATAGCCTTTCACTCAGGTTTTTTATAGGATTATCTTCGCTCTACAGACCGACCCCATACCTGGCGGAGGACGTATTCCCTATCCCCCAGGTCGCCTACATGCCAGACATCGCACTCCCCACCTCCCTTAACAAATTTCACCTGTCACTCTTGGCCAGCTCCATGCTGATGGCAGCGGCGCCCGCCTTCGCTGAAGACGCCAAGCTCGACACCGTGACGGTGATCTCCACCGGCCTGCGCGGCCAGGAGCGCACGGTGGCCGACAGCCCAGCGCCCATCGATGTGATCAACAGCGACCAACTGCTCAAGACCGGTCGCGCCGAGCTGTCCGAGGCAATTGCCAAGCTGCTGCCATCGTTCAACTTCGGCACCAACATCGCCGGCTACAACTCAGTGACACGTCCCCTGAGCAACCGCAGCCTCGGCCCGGCCTACACGCTGGTGCTGGTCAACGGCAAGCGCCGCCACAACGGCGCGACGGGACAGCGCGGCTCGATCGACAACAGTGGCGCGAATGCGGTGGACATCGACCTGATCCCGGTCAGCGCGGTGGACCATATCGAAGTGCTCAAAGACAGCGCTGCCGCTCAATACGGCTCCGACGCGGTGGCGGGCGTGATCAACATCATCCTCAAGAACACCAAGAGCGGCGGCCACCTGGAGACCAGTTACGGCCAGCTGTATTCCGGCCAGGGCGAGACCATCAAGGTCGCGGGTGACCAAGGCTTCGAACTGGGCCAGGGCGGCTTTTTCCACTTCTCGGCGGATGCGCGCAAACGCGGCAGCGCTTCCTGGAACGACAAGGCGGACAGCAGCGTGCGGGCGTTCAGCGACCCGGCCAAGGAAGCCGCCTGGGATCGCGTCGCGATCAAGAACGGCGACCCGGATCTCAAGGCCTTCAACCTGGCCTATAACGCCGAACTGCCGCTGGAAGACCTGACGCTGTATTCGTTCTCCACCTACGGCGAACGCGATGCCGAGGCCGCCAACTACTTTCGCCTGCCCACCGGCACGGCCGCAGTGCCCGAGGTTTTTCCGGACGGTTACTTCCCGCTCAACAACATCAAGGACCGCGACTACCAACTGCTGTTCGGCGGCAAGGGGTTGGTGGCCGACTGGAACTGGGACCTCAGCACCACCTACGGACGCAACAACGTGCACCACTCCAGCGACCTCAACATCAACCCATCGCTGGGCACAGCGTCACCGACCAAGTTCGATAACCTGGCGACCTTCCGCTTCGAGCAATGGGTCAACAACCTGGACTTCACCCGCCGCTACGACAGCCTGTTCAACCTGACGCCGCCGGTGCAGGTCTCGGCGGGCCTGGAGCATCGTTGGGAGCATTTCAGTACGTTCGCCGGCGACCGCGAGGCCTATATCACCGGCACCTACCCCGCCGCTTCCGGCGCGCAGGCCGCCGTGACGATTCGCCCGGAAGACGAAGTGAGCCTGATCCGCAATAACTACGCAGGTTACCTGGACCTGGGTTTCGACCTGACCGACCGTTGGTTCCTCGACGTCGCCGGCCGTGTGGAACATTACGACGATGACTCGGGCAACACCTTCGGCCTGAAACTGAACTCACGCTATGAATTGACCGACACCGTGGCCGTGCGCGGCACCGTGGGCACCGGTTTCCGTGCACCGTCCCTGACCCAGATCGGCTACACCGTGGCCGATAACCGTGTGGCCATCGATGCGAACGGCAACGTGGTGCCAGCCGTAACCCGCCTGACCCCGTCCGGCAGCAACCTGGCCAAAGCCCTCGGTGGTGATGACCTCAAGCCGGAGAAGTCGCGCAACCTCGGGTTGGGCCTGACCTGGCAACCGGCGCCACGCACCAGCATCACCGCCGATGCCTACCTGATCGACATCGACGACCGCATCGCCCTGACCAGCAATATCTACGACCGTGGTAACGGCGCGATCAACGCCATCCTCGCCGCCCAAGGCGTGCCCACTGGCACCTGGGTCAACTACTACACCAACGCGTTCGACACCCACACCAAGGGCCTGGACGTGGTCGCCGACCACACCACGCCACTGGACGCCTGGGGCGATGTGCGCTGGAGCCTGGGATTCAACTGGAACAAGACCACCATCGAAGGCACACGTGACACGCCGGGTGCGCTGGCCGGTTCAGGCGTGACCCTGGTGGGCCGTGACCGTGAAGGCGATCTCACCGATGCATCACCCAAGACCAAGTGGATCCTGGGCGCCAACTGGAAGGTCGAGGACTTGGCGGTCAACCTGCAAACCGCCCGTTACGGCGCGGTCAAGACATTGGCGGTCAACCCGAGCGGCGACCGCAGCTTCGGCGCCAAGTGGATCACCGATCTGGACATCAGCTACACCTTCGTCGACAGCCTCACCGTCAGCATCGGCGGCACCAACATCTTCGACGTACGCCCCGACAAGCACGCGGTGTACAGCAACCTCGGCCTGGCCGCCTATGGCAACCCGCCGTTCTACCCCGGCGGCGGCTACTGGTACACCAAGCTCGCCTACGACTTCTGATCCAAACGCCACCTGAGGGCACCCCATTGAATACCTCCAACTTGATGAGCCGTCTGTTGGCCCCCTGCGCCTTGGCGCTGAGCCTCGCTGCCTGCTCGCCCGGGACTGACACCCAGGCGGGCAAGACCCTGAACATCGCGTTTTTTGGCGACAACACCACCCTAGTCAGCGTCGACCCGTTCCAGGTGTATTGGTTGGAACACCGCGTGCTGTTGCGCAATGTCGCCGAGTCTTTGACCGACCAGGACCCGGAGACCGGCAAAATCATCCCCTGGCTGGCCAAACGTTGGGAAGTCAGTGACGACGCGCTGACCTATACCTTCCACCTGCGTGAGGACGTCACCTTCAGCAATGGCGAGCGCTTCGATGCCAAGGCGGTGAAAATCGCGTTCGACAGCGACAAAGCACTCGCCACCGAGCTACCCGCCACCTTCGGCGCCACCTACCTGGCAGGTTACGACCATGCCGAAGTGGTCGATGACTTCACCGTCAAGCTGGTGCTGTCCAAGCCCAACGCGGGTTTCCTGCAGGCGACTTCCACCACCAACCTGGCGATCCTCGCGCCCGCCTCCTACGCACTGACGGTGAAAGAGCGCTCCCTGGGCAAGATCATCGGCACCGGGCCGTTCGTATTGGCCAGCTACACGCCGGAAGTCGGCGCACATTTGACCAAACGCAAGGGCTACGCCTGGGCTTCGGCCAATATGAAAAACCAGGGCGAAGCGCACCTGGACGCGGTAGACATCAGCTACATCCCCGAGGAAAGCGTACGAAACGGCCTGTTCCTGCAAGGCAAGGCCGACATCCTGTGGCCGCGCAACCCGTTCTCCGAAGTTGACCTGAAGCTGTTTCAGTCCAAGGGCGCGACGATCCAGAGCCGATCGTTGCCGGGCCCTGCGCTCAACCTCTTCCCCAACACCCGTGGCGAGCGCCTGCTGGCTGACAAACAAGTGCGCCTGGCCGTGCAAAAGTCGATTGATCGCAAGAGCTACGCCAGCACGGTGTACAACGCCGAATTCCCGGTGGTAGACAGCGTGTTTGATGTGACCACGCCGTATGTCAAAAGCCAGGCCGCCAAGCTCGGTTATGACCCGGCCGGTGCAGAGCGCCTGCTCGACCAGGCCGGCTGGGCCAAGGGCGCGGACGGCTACCGGCAGAAAAACGGCAAGCGCCTGAGCCTGAGCTACAACATCAGCCCGGCCGAGACCGCTGGCGACGTGCTGATCCAGGACCAACTGCGCAAGGTCGGCATCGAGTTGAAACTCAGCGTGGTCACCCGCGCCGAATGGGTCGCCAATAACTCCGCCGGCAACTACGACCTGACCATCAACTACATGACCCGCGCCGACCCGATCATCCTGCAAACCATCCTCGATCCGCGCAGCGCCAACAGTTCCACCGTGGCGACCAATACCTTCGAACCGGCGGTACTGGATAAAGCCAAGGCGTTGTTTGATGCCGGCATCACCGCCACCCAGAGCCCGCAGCGCGCAGCCGCCTATGGTGATCTACAAGACCTGCTGATTGACGAAAGCTCGGCGTTCCCGATCTACGAGCGCGTGTGGCAGGCGGCAACCTCGCCCAAGGTGAAAAACTTCCGCTGGACCGCCGAGGGTTTTGCGCTGTTGGGTGATATCGAGATCGGCACGCCATGAGCCGTTATCTGATCGGCCGGGTCGGACAAGCCTTACTGGTGCTGTGGGGTGCCTACAGCATCACGTATTTCATCCTTTATCTGCTGCCGGGTGACACCTTGTCGATCATGCTCAGTGCATCGGGTATGGAAGCCGACTCGCTGTCGGTGGAAGACCTGGCCAAGGCGCGGGCCTATTACGGCCTGGACAAGGGTTTGTTCGAGCAGTATTTCGACCTGCTGCTGGGAGCGCTGCGGGGGGACTTCGGGCAGTCACTTTCATTGAACCGGCCGGTCGCGGAACTGCTGGCCGAACGTTTGCCGCAAACCTTATCCCTGGCAGGCCTGGCCATTGTGCTGTCGCTGCTCGGCGGAATCGGCCTGGCCTATCTGACCGCCTACCTTCGTTGGCAACCGTTGAAAAAGGCACTGGCACGCCTGCCATCGCTGGGCTTTTCAGTGCCGGTGTTCTGGATGGGGTTGTTGCTGATTCAGGTGTTTGCGTTCGGTCTGGGCTGGTTTCCCGCAACCGGTAGCAAGGGCGTTGAAAGTCTGGTGTTGCCTGCCATCACCTTGGCAATTCCCAGTGCGGCGGTGTATGCCCAAGTGTTGCAACGCAGTTTCCAGGGTGTCTGGCGAGAGTCCTATATCGCCACCGCCTACGCCAAGGGCCTGAGTCGTGGGCAGGTGCAGGCGCGGCATGGGTTCAAGAATGCCGCGCTGCCGATCCTGACCCTGATCGGCTTGCAGGTCGGCAATACGGTGTCCGGTGCGGTGTTGGTGGAGACCATCTTTGCGCGCTCAGGCATTGGCCGGCTGGCCCAGGAGGCCGTGCTGCGCCAGGACATTCCGGTGGTGCTGGCGATCGTTTCGGTGTCGGCAGCGGCCTTTGTACTGGTGAACCTGCTAGTCGACCTGCTCTACCCGTGGTTCGACCCGCGCATCACCCACACGCCAAAGGTGTCCTAGACCATGAACATGCTTGAGCAGAACCTGGGCCGCAAAACCATGTCCGCCAGCCCTGGGCTGTGGCGCCGCCGCAGCCGCCTGCAACGCGTGACGGCGACGCTGCTGCCCCTGTTGCGGCGGCCGGGGTTTAGTCTGGCGCTGCTGGTCGTGGTGTTTTCATTGGTGGCGGCCATCGCACCGCACCTGTTGAGCAGTTTCGACCCCTACGCCACGTCGCCCGTCGACAAGCTGCGTGCGCCGAATTTGATCCACTGGTTTGGCACCGATGAGCTGGGACGCGACCTCTATACCCGCGTGGTGTTTGGCTCAAGCCTCTCGGTGCTGGCGGCGTTTCTAGCCGTGGGCATCGCCCTCTTGGGTGGCCTGGGCCTGGGCATTCTGTCGGGCTTTGCCGGTGGCCGCGTTGACGCAGTGATCATGCGCTTCGTCGATGTGCTGTTGGCCTTGCCCGGCCTGCTGCTGGCCCTGGCGATTGTCACAGCCATCGGCTTCGGCACGGTACCAGTGGCGATTGCCGTGGGTATCGGCATTGTTCCAGGGTTCGCCCGTACTACCCGCGCTGAGGTGCTGCGGGTCAAGACGCTGCCGTACGTCGAGGCCGCGCGCCTGGGCGGCGCAAGTTGGGGACGCACCCTGCTGCGACACATCCTGCCCAATGCCTGGGGGCCGGTGGCGGTGCTGGCAACCCTGGACTTTGGCGCCGCCATCCTCGCCACCGCCGGCCTTAGCTTTCTCGGTTTCGGCGCCGCGCCGCCCGCCGCCGAATGGGGCACGCTGATTGCCAACGGCCGACACTTCCTGATCACCGCCCCGTGGGTGTCCCTGCTACCAGGCCTGTTCCTGGTGGCCGTGGTGTTCAGTCTCAACCATATCGCCCGCACCTTCGAGGAAACCCAGCGATGAATGCTTTAGTGGATATTCGCCAACTCAGTGTCCGCTATCGGCACGGCAACACGGCGGTCAATCGCCTGTCCTTGCGCGTCGCCCAGGGCGAGACCGTGGCGATTGTCGGCGAGTCCGGCTCGGGTAAATCGACCCTGGCCAACGCTATCCTGGGTTTATTGCCGGACAGTGCGCAGATCACCGCCGGCCAACTGTGGGTAGACGGCCAAGACCTGACCCACGCCAGCGAACGCCAAAAGCGTGCCTTGCGCGGCCGCACCATCGGCCTGGTGCCCCAGGACCCGATGGTCAGCCTCAACCCCACGCTGCGCGTGGGCCAGCAAATCGCCGAGGCGCTGATTCTGGCTAAGGGCAAACGCTACCCCGCTGTGGATGCAGACATTGTCGAGCTGCTGCAACAGGTGGGTATCGACAACCCCGTGCTGCGCGCACGCCAGTATCCCCATGAACTGTCCGGCGGCATGCGCCAACGCGTGTTGATCGCCATTGCCCTGGCCGGCAACCCGCGCCTGATCATCGCCGACGAGCCCACCAGCGCCCTCGACGTCACCGTGCAGCGCAAGATCCTCGACCACCTGCAACGCCTGGTCAGCGAGCGTGGGATTTCGCTGCTGATCATCACCCACGACCTGGGCGTGGCCAGCGACCGCGCCGACCGGATCCTGGTGATGCAACAAGGCGAACTGGTCGAACAGGGCGCGCCGCGGCAGATTCTCGACGCGCCGCAGCACGACTACACCCGCGCACTGATCGCCGCCGCTCCTGCTTTCGCAAAGCGGCGGGAACCGCTGATTCATATCGACCCGATGATAGAGCCCATCCTGAGCCTCAAAAACGTCGGCAAGACGTTCGCCTTGCCCAAGGTCAAGGGTGAAGACAACACATTCGTGGCCCTGGAAAACCTGAGCCTGGAGGTATACCCCGGCCAGACCTTGGCCATCGTCGGCGAATCAGGCTCGGGCAAAAGCACCGCATTGCGCATCGCCCTGGGCCTTGAGAAACCGAGCCAAGGCCAGGTCTGGTTCGAACAACAGGATGTCACGCACCTGAGCTGGCGCGACTTCCGCCCGCTGCGCCAGCGCCTGCAACTGGTGCAACAAAACCCATTTGCCGCGCTGGACCCGCGTTTCACGGTGTTCGATAGCATCGTCGAGCCGTTGGTGTCGTTCGGGCTGCTCAAAGGGCCCGCGCTGGAACAGGCCGCCCGCGAATTGATTTCCCGCGTTCACCTGCCAGCCAGCTACCTTGACCGCCTGCCGCGCGAACTGTCCGGCGGCCAATGCCAACGCGTCGCCATCGCCCGGGCCCTGGCGTTGAAGCCGGACCTGTTGCTGCTGGATGAGCCGGTGAGTGCGCTCGATGTATCCGTGCAGGCGCACATTCTTGATTTGCTGGAAGAGTTGCAACGGGAGATGGGCATTGCGTATGTGCTGGTGTCCCATGATCTCTCGGTGGTGGCCAACTTTGCCCATGAGGTGCTGGTGTTGCGCAATGGCAAGGTAGTCGAACAAGGCAGCGTGGAGCGGATCTTCAACCACCCCGCCAACGAATACACCCGTGAATTGATTGCTGCGATCCCTGGCCGACACGTCGCCACAAGGGCGGCATAATCAAGGACGCGCTCGCGAGAACACCGGCGAGCGCGCGAGTTCCTTGCAGTCCTTGCAACAGTCCTTTGCCATCAAGCCCATTGATAGCCTCCTAACGAAACCCCCATGCTAGAGGGCTAATCTCGCGCTTATATCATTCCGAATGATAGTTACCTTTGCTTCATTCGATTCGTGACATAGCACATCGCCGCGCATGATCCGCCCATCTCAAATACATTGGCGGATGCACCTCATGGAACAGTCACTCAAACATTTGCGCTTCCCCCTGGCGATTTTGGCCGTGGTGGTGATGAGCGCGTGCGGCAAGACCCCGGAACAAGCGGCCGCCATGCCAGCTGCCAAAGTCAGCGTGGCCAAGGTGCTGGAACAACCGGTCAACGAGTGGGATGAGTTCACCGGTCGTCTGGAAGCCCCGGAAACCGTGCAGATCCGTCCTCGGGTCTCTGGCCAGATTGACCAAGTCGCTTTCACCGAAGGCGCTTTGGTCAAGAAAGGCGACCTGCTGTTCCAGATCGACCCGCGACCGTTCCAGGCTGAAGTGCGTCGCCTTGAAGCTCAGTTGCAACAAACCCGCGCCGCCGCCACCCGTAGCGATAACGAAGCCCAGCGTGGCGAACGCCTGCGCCAGAGCAATGCGATTTCCGCCGAACTGGCCGACTCGCGCACCACCGCCGCTCAGGAAGCCCGCGCCGCTGTCGCCGGGATCCAGGCGCAGTTGGACCTGGCCAAGCTGAACCTGAGCTTCACCCGCGTCACGTCGCCGATCAGCGGCCGTGTCAGCCGTGCCGAAATCACCGCCGGCAACCTGGTGACCGCTGATGTCACCGCGCTGACCAGTGTGGTCTCCACCGACAAGGTCTACGCCTACTTCGATGCCGATGAACGCGTGTTCCTCAAGTACACCGAACTGGCTCGCCAAGGCCGTCGCGGTGCGACCACCCCGGTGTACCTGGGCCTGTCCAACGAAACCGGCAACCCGCACCTGGGCCAGATGAACTTCGTCGACAACCAGGTCAACCCGGCCACCGGCACCATCCGTGGTCGCGCCGTGTTCGATAACAGCAAGGGCGAATACACCCCTGGCCTGTACGCCCGCCTGAAGCTGGTCGGCAGCGGCACCTACTCCGCCGTGTTGATCAACGACGAAGCCGTCGGCACCGACCTCGGCAAGAAGTTCGTATTGGTGATGGAAGGCGACAAGCCGGCGTATCGCTCGGTAGAACTGGGGCCGAAAATCGAAGGCTTGCGCATCGTGCGCAGCGGCCTCAACAAAGAAGACACCATTATCGTCAAGGGCCTGCAACGCGTGCGCCCAGGATCGCCGGTCGCTCCGGAAACCATTCCGATGGCCAGCAAGGAAACCCTCGCCGCCTTGGCCCAACAACGACAAGCGCTTGAAGCCAGCAACCTGGAACAAGTGGCGCCGGATAAAGCCGCGCCGAAACTTGCCAGCGCTGCGACTCCACGCGGTTAAGGGATACGACTCAAGATGAATTTTTCCAAGTTCTTCATTTCGCGGCCGATCTTCGCAGCGGTGCTTTCGCTGCTGATCCTGATCGCCGGTGCAATTTCGCTGTTCCAACTGCCGATTAGCGAATACCCGGAAGTGGTGCCGCCGACTGTCGTGGTGCGCGCCAACTTCCCGGGCGCCAACCCCAAGGTCATCGGTGAAACCGTCGCCGCGCCGCTGGAGCAAGCCATCACCGGCGTCGAGAACATGCTGTACATGTCCTCGCAGTCGACCGCCGACGGCAAGCTGACCCTGACCATCACCTTCGCCTTGGGCACCGACCTGGACAACGCGCAGGTGCAAGTGCAAAACCGCGTGACCCGGACTCAGCCGAAACTGCCTGAGGAAGTGACGCGCATCGGTATCACCGTGGACAAGGCCTCCCCCGACCTGACCATGGTGGTGCACTTGACCTCCCCGGATCAGCGCTACGACATGCTGTACCTGTCCAACTACGCCTTGCTCAATGTGAAGGATGAGTTGGCGCGTCTGGGCGGCGTCGGTGATGTGCAGCTGTTCGGTATGGGCGACTACTCCCTGCGTGTTTGGCTGGACCCGAACAAGACCGCTTCGCGCAACCTGACGGCCACTGACGTGGTGACGGCAATCCGTGAGCAGAACCGCCAGGTCGCCGCCGGTGCCCTGGGTGCACAACCTGCCCCGACCGCCACTGCGTTCCAGTTGTCGGTGAACACCCAAGGTCGCCTGGTGACCGAGGAAGAGTTCGAGAACATCATTATTCGCTCCGGCGATAACGGTGAAATCACCCGCCTCAAAGACATCGCACGGGTGGAGCTGGGCTCCAGCCAATACGCCCTGCGTTCGTTGCTGAACAACCAGCCGGCCGTGGCGATCCCGATCTTCCAGCGCCCTGGCTCCAACGCCATCGAGATCTCCAACGAAGTGCGCGGCAAAATGGAGGAGCTGAAAAAGAGCTTCCCGCAAGGCATGGACTACAGCATCGTCTATGACCCGACCATCTTCGTGCGCGGCTCCATCGAAGCGGTGGTGCACACCCTGTTCGAAGCGTTGATCCTGGTGGTGCTGGTGGTGATCCTGTTCCTGCAGACCTGGCGCGCCTCGATCATTCCCTTGGTGGCGGTGCCGGTATCGTTGATCGGTACGTTTGCGGTGATGCACCTGTTCGGCTTCTCGCTCAACGCGCTGTCGCTGTTCGGCCTGGTACTGGCGATCGGTATCGTGGTGGACGACGCCATCGTGGTGGTGGAGAACGTCGAGCGGAACATCGAGCTGGGATTGGAACCGTTCCCGGCCACTGAAAAAGCCATGAGCGAAGTGACCGGCCCGATCATCGCCACCGCGTTGGTGCTGTGTGCGGTGTTCGTACCTGCGGCCTTCATCAGCGGCTTGACCGGGCAGTTCTATAAGCAGTTCGCCTTGACCATTGCGATCTCGACGGTGATCTCGGCGTTCAACTCACTGACCCTGTCCCCTGCCCTGGCTGCGGTATTGCTCAAGAGCCACAACGCGCCGAAGGATGGTTTCTCCAAGTTCCTCGACAAGTTGCTGGGCGGCTGGTTGTTCAAACCGTTCAACCGCTTCTTTGAAAAGGCCAGCCATGGTTATGTCGGCACCGTGCGCCGCGTGATCCGTGGCAGTGGTATCGCGCTGTTCCTGTACGCCGGCCTGATGGTCCTGACCTGGCTGGGCTTTGCCCACACCCCGACCGGTTTCGTACCGGCCCAGGATAAGCAATACCTGGTGGCCTTCGCCCAATTGCCCGACGCCGCAAGCCTGGACCGCACCGAAGACGTGATCAAGCGCATGTCCGACATCGCGCTGAAACAGCCGGGCGTGGAAGCCGCTGTGGCCTTCCCAGGCCTGTCGATCAACGGTTTCACCAACAGCCCGAACAGCGGCATCGTGTTCGTGACCTTGAAACCGTTCGACGAGCGTAAAGACCCGAGCATGTCTGCCGGAGCGATTGCCGGTGCACTGAACGGCAAGTACAGCAGCATCCAGGAAGCCTACATGGCGATCTTCCCACCGCCGCCGGTACAGGGCCTGGGTACGATTGGTGGTTTCCGCCTGCAGATCGAAGACCGTGGCAACCTGGGTTACGACGAGCTGTACAAAGAAGTGCAGAACATCATCACCAAGAGCCGCACCACGCCAGAACTGTTCGGCCTGTTCACCAGCTACACGGTCAACGTGCCCCAGGTCGATGCCGCCATCGACCGTGAAAAGGCCAAGACCCACGGCGTGGCGATCAGCGACATCTTCGACACCCTGCAGATCTACCTGGGCTCGTTGTATGCCAACGACTTCAACCGCTTCGGCCGGACCTACCAGGTCAACGTGCAGGCTGAGCAGCAGTTCCGCCTGGACGAAGACCAGATCGGCCAGTTGAAAGTGCGCAACAACAAAGGCGAGATGATCCCGCTGGCGACCTTCATCAAGGTCAGCGACACCTCCGGGCCGGACCGCGTGATGCACTACAACGGCTTCATCACCGCAGAAATCAACGGCAACGCTGCACCGGGCTACAGCTCGGGCCAGGCTGAAGCGGCGATCGAGAAACTGCTGAAAGAAGAACTACCCAACGGCATGACCTACGAGTGGACCGACCTGACTTATCAGCAAATCCTCTCGGGCAACACCGCACTGTTCGTGTTCCCGCTCTGCGTACTGCTGGCGTTCCTGGTACTGGCCGCCCAATACGAAAGCTGGAGCCTGCCATTGGCGGTGATCCTGATCGTACCGATGACCCTGCTGTCGGCGATTACCGGGGTGATCATCTCGGGTGGCGACAACAACATATTCACCCAGATCGGCTTGATCGTACTGGTGGGCCTGGCGTGTAAGAACGCGATTCTGATCGTCGAGTTCGCCAAGGACAAACAGGCAGAAGGCCTCGACCCGCTCGCTGCGGTACTGGAAGCCTGCCGTCTGCGTCTGCGGCCGATCCTGATGACCTCGTTCGCCTTCATCATGGGTGTGGTGCCACTGGTGTTGTCCAGCGGTGCGGGTGCCGAGATGCGTCATGCCATGGGCGTGGCGGTGTTCTCCGGGATGATCGGTGTGACCTTCTTCGGTCTGTTGCTGACGCCAGTGTTCTACGTACTGATCCGTCGCTATGTGGAGCGCCAAGAGGCACGCAAAGCGGCCAAGGCCTTGAAGCTGGAGACACAGCAATGAGTGTGAAAGTATTCCTGCCGAGCTTGCTGGTACTGGCGCTGAGCGCCTGTGCCGTAGGCCCGGACTACAAAGCCCAGACCCCGGAGGCGGCCAACATCACGGCCGCTGCCGATGCCAAGCAGTATGACCACGCCAAGTTCGAAGGCATCTGGTGGCAGCAGTTCGAAGACCCGACCCTCAACCAGTTGGTGACCCAGTCGCTGCAGGGCAACCGTGATCTACGCGTCGCCTTTGCCCGCCTGCGGGCGGCCCGTGCGATCCGCGATGACGCCAGCAATGACGCCATGCCGACCATCACCAGCCGGGTCAGCAGTGACCAGGGCAAAGGCCAGATCCCGGGCCAGACCACTAGCCGCGTCAAGACCGAGCGTTACGACCTCGGCCTGGACATGGCCTGGGAACTGGACCTGTTCGGCCGCATCCAGCGCAACCTGGAAGCCACCGACGCCGACCAGCAAGCCGCCGAGGCTGACTTGTACCAGCTGCAAGTCACCATGATTGCCGAACTGGTGGACGCCTATGGCCAATTGCGTGGCGTGCAACTGCGTGAACGCATTGCCCTGGACAACCTGAAGAACCAGCAGGAATCGCGCACCATCACGGTCAGCCTGCGGGATGCCGGTGTGGGCGACCAACTCGACGTGGAGCGTGCCGACGCACGCCTCGCCGCAGTCGAAGCCAGCGTGCCGCAACTACAGGCCGAACAAGTGCGCGAGCGTAACCGCATCGCCACCCTCCTCGGCCAGCGTCCGGACAAGCTGACCGTCGACCTGGGCCCTAAAGACCTGCCGGCGATTGCCAAAGCGTTGCCGATCGGCGATCCAGGGCAACTGCTGCAACGTCGCCCGGACATCCTCAGCGCCGAACGCAAACTGGCCGCCGCCACCGCGCGTATCGGCGTGGCCAAGGCCGACCTGTTCCCACGGGTCAGCCTCAGCGGCTTCCTCGGCTTCACCGCTGGGCGTGGTTCGCAGATCGGCTCGTCCGCCGCGAACGCCTGGGCCCTGGGCCCAAGCATCACCTGGGCAGCCTTCGACCTTGGCAGCGTGCGCGCCCGTTTGCGCGGCGCCGATGCCGAGGCGGATGGCGCCCTCGCGACCTACGAGCAGCAAGTGCTGTTGGCGCTGGAAGAGTCCGAGAACGCCTTCAGCGACTACGGCAAGCGCCAGCAACGTTTGGTTTCGCTGATCCGCCAAAGCGAATCCAGCCGCGCCGCCGCCGACCTGGCCGCGATCCGCTACCGCGAAGGCACCGTGGACTTCTTGGTATTGCTCGACGCGCAACGTGAGCGCCTGGCCGCCGAAGACTCCCAGGCCCAGGCCGAAGTGGATCTGTATCGCGGCATTGTCGCGATCTACAAGGCGTTGGGCGGTGGCTGGCAGCCGGATACGGTGGTCGCCAGCGCCAAGTGATGTAAAGAGCTCCTTTGGTTGGTCGCATCCAGCCAATTTTTTGCCCCGTGATCCATTCGGTCACGGGGCTTTTTTTGTGTGGAACGTCCTAAAATGTTGAAAGTTACCTCTGTAAGACAAAAAAGTAGTTCTCCGTGGGAAATATCCTAACATTGCACTATGCCTGACAATCAGAATTAATTTTTTTTGTAGCAGCGGCCATTTCCTCTATTTTCGAAGGCTCTGAGACGGAGAACCATGAAATATCTATTTGCGTAATGCTCGCGATATGACCTTTACTCAAGAGGCGCTGATTGATTCAGCAATTCCGAGGCGCTTCTCTCAACAATGAGTAGCTGCGCGCAGCTTTAGAGAGTTCGGAATGTGGGATTAGTCAGTTACTGCTTAATCCAAAGCAGTTATTACTCACAAACCCAAAGCGAGAATACAAAATGAAAAACGATGAAGTGATCGATTCTGAAGTTGAAACAGATATTGTTTTTGCCGTAACCAATGAAAGTGAAGATATATCTTTCTTCTTAGACTTGGCAGATGATGAACTGATGCTTCAAGCCGTTTTTAGCCGTTGTTAACAGCCCGCTAGGAAGCTCAGAAAAAAGGTCATTCATTAGTTTGACCTTTTTTCAAAAACCGATAGCAACTCATCAACGAGGATTATCCATTTGCCAAACAAAAATATAATTTTTCTTGATGAGATTGATGCCGACGATACGAGGCTATTTCAAGAAAACTATCTGATGAATGAAACGCCAGTGATTCTAAAAGGAATGGGTAAGGATTGGCCTGCAATTAAACGGTGGTCTGCCGAGTACTTCATAAATACTTACGGGCATGTTGAGGTTCCTGTCTGCTACTACAAGACAAAAAAGCAAGAACTTTATAATAATCAATATAAAATGCTTTTGAAAACCTATTTAAAGTTAGCACAGGAAAATTATCTTTCAGATGAAGTCGATGAGCCACCCTATTTGGGAGGATGGATCTATCACACAGAGTTCCCTGAACTTCTAGATGATATAGACATGACGCTGCCCTGCTTCCCTGACAACTGGTTATACAAACTGCCTTCTTCGATTTCAATACCGCCGACGAATTTACTTATCGGCTACCAACAGGTATCAAGCCCTCTCCACACAGATTCTTTTTTTGTGAACTCTGTATTAACCATGATTGTGGGCGAAAAAAAAGCACGTTTGGTGTCACCCTCTCATACATTCGCAGTTTCGAATGGACAAGATTTATTTAATTCTGGAATTGCTAGTGACGTATTGGAGCAAGGTGCCGATATTTTCGAAGGTACGATATCGGCGGGTGATGCCATTTATATCCCCCCGGGATGGTGGCATAACGTAATCAATCGCGGATTCACTATCGCTGTTCAAAACTTACATGTAGACACTCATAGATTTCCGCTCTTTGAACAGCAAATGCGTGCGCTCGTACTACCCATGTTAAGAAAAATTGATGATTTAGGAACGGCCGCCAGGCAAGAATTACTGAGAGCAAAAACAATAATGCCTCCCCTGCCATCCCATAAGATTGGCGGCTTTATTGAGCACGAGAAAAAATACATTGCCTTTCTTAAAAAATCAGCCAAGAAGTCTCAAGAGCACTTAAAAACATATTGCATGCAAAATTCTGACACCGAATAACAAGAGCACTCATTAGTCGGTGATTGACAGTGCACAAATCAAATATTTTCGCACTGCTCCAAGCAGCATATTTTTTCATAAAATTAACACAGAATAACTCGACCCATAAAAATATCACTATCTAGCGTTTTTACGAAAACTTCTATCAGGGCGTAAGGAGGCCATGTGGCGGAGCATGATAAATTGATTAGAATTGCTGTAGATGCACCGCCTGGACCATTACGATCTCCTCGCAACTACGGAGCTCTGCAAATAGCAAGTTTGGGAGCGCTTCCTCCACGCTCACCGTTGTCTGCACCACTCCCAAACGTAAGTGTGGAAGGCGGATGTAACATAAGTATTGAGGATAATGGATGTACGTACATTCTTTCTCCCAAAGTCAGTAGAAACTTCAGCCGGCGCGATATTTCAGGAACGGATTATTTGAATGGGCTTAATTATCTGGCCAAGCATGATTTGATTATCCGTCATCTAATCTTACGCGATGCAAATTTAGCGTTAACACAAGATGGAGATGCGATTATTAGATTTCAAAATAAAGTCCCGGCTTTTGAAGGATTATTATCATCTCCCGCATGGATACCATTTCGTACTGATGAATGGCCAGGAGCACGACAAATCTCTGAAATCGCTCCTAACCGGTGGGAAGCTTTTTGCCCTTACAATACTCTTCCCACTATTCTTGTAGAAGTTGTGCGCAATCCTGAAGAAAATATCACTCTTTACGAAAAAGGAATTATTAATCAAACTGCAGATACCGCCACCCCATTTAACTCAAGCACAGTCAACGGACTGCGTATTATTAAGAAAACATCGCTAAGAGGTATTCTTGTATTTTCAGGCGAGCTTGTTGAAGGCAACAAAAAACCGCTTCGCCAAGAAATTAAAGATATTTTAAAAGAAATTAACTGTGCAGAACATGTAGGTTGGGCAAAAGTTTCTACACCATCTGATGATCCGTTGCCGTTGAAAAATTTGGTAGACCTCGATTGGTCGCCTATAGCGTCGAGAAGTGGCCTTACTCTAGCATTCTCCGATTATTATCCCAACGCCACAGTAGCTTGGTCTATTGCGACTATCCTTCATAAAAATGGTATACGCTGCACTCCCGTATCTGATAGCTATTCAAACCCTAAAGTTAAAGCTTCTATGCGACTAATGATCGTTTCCGGCCCCACCGATGACGCTTGGGGCAGATATGCATCGCTAATATTATGTCCAGTTTGGAGAAGTGCGCCGCACCTCCAAAAACTATATATCGACACATTAAGCTCCCCGATATTCAGTAATGCGCACCAACAATTGCTTAATGACTTGTTAGACGACTTGTGTCCAAGCGTGACAATTGGTTCCATCCCGAGCATATGCCTTAGCAATGTCAACCTTAAAAACTGATAAGCCTATTATAGTTAATACACTGAGATGAACTACTCTATGAATATTATAAATACAAAAGTAGACATATATACTCCACCACCGAATAGCTCAAGCAAAGTATGCCAAGACATAATTAAAACTTTTGGCCTGTCTGAAGATGGGTGGAAGGAGTCGTTATCAAATCTAGACATCCCTCGAAACGGAATCACTCTAATAACAGGAGCAAGTGGGGTGGGTAAAAGCTTGCTATTAAAAGATATTTCTCGACAGTTTTCAGCCATAAAACGAACACCAAGCCATGTTGATAAAGAGAAGTCGATAGCGGAAATTATACCTTACGACGATGCCGGCGAAGTTATCCGCTATCTTTCAAAATTCGGATTGGGAGAGCCGCGCATCCTGATAGCTCCTTATTCTCACCTTTCAGATGGACAAAAAGAGCGCTTCCTTATTGCGTCAGCTTTACTCCACGGAGCGGGGCCTCTAGTCCTTGACGAGTTCACTACACGGCTGGATAGACGTACTGCTCAAATAGTCGCTATAAACTTAGGAAAAATCCTCCGCACCAGCAGACAAAGTGCATTTATCGCAACCTGTCATGAGGACATTGCCGATTATTTAAGACCTGATGTTCATACTGAGCTTTGCACAGATGGAAAACATCGCATTTCAAGTAGAGAAACAAAAAACACGAACATATTAGAAAGATTAGAAATAACAATCAAGAAAGGTACTATAGACGACTATAAAAAACTTTCACGCTATCATTATGAAAATGACAATCCGAATGACATCGATATTTTAGCGCCTTTAGTTGACCATGTTGTGACTGCTTACGCTAAAGGGGTGTTGGTCGGCGTAAATTTGTGTATTCGTCCTTGGCCAAAAGCCTTTGAAGTATTTTCTGAATTCTCAGAGATCAATAAAAACATATTACAATCATTTCGAGTTATTGTACATCCACAGTATCGTGGCATTGGATTGACTAAAGCATTAGATATCATTCCTGACTCAAATACAAAAACACTATTATCATGGTCTGCATTTTCTATATATTACTCTTTTCCTGTTCTCGCAGGCTATCAACGGGTTAATAGCCCATTTGAAATAATGAGCCACGCGGAGACATTGCTTCAAGCTTTCGTTGAACCACGACAAAAAAACAAAAAGAAATCGCTCCACCTCCTCAAAGAGTGCAGTCAACTCTGGCAACAACTTACAAGTAATGAGAGGACATTACTGAAGACACTACTGGTCGATGCCGCGAGTGAAAAAAGTTTGCGTCTGACTGTATTTCAAAGAAAAGTGACTGGCTTGGACACCTCCGTTGAATCCATAAAACTTATTAAATCTATTTTTCTAAAGCTGTACTCCAAATCTAGTAGAGACGCTTTACCTATGCTGTTGGCCGAAACGGTTTACAGACCAATGGCTATGTTTGCGAAAAACATAAATGATATGAATATGACAAAGGATTCTTCCAGTGCTTAAAAATAGCAACCATTGGATATTACGCAGTGACGTTGTCATTCTCAGTGATGAGGATCAAGTTAAACTCATCACTGAGAATGGTATAAAAATCATCAAATCCCATAACCCTGATGTTGTGAAACTGCTTCATCTGCTTAGTACAAAAGGTGTGGTGTTCGAGTTTGACAATGAGCCACAAAAAAATCTTCTTCGACGATTGAAAGACGCTAATCTCATTCATGCTGCCCCGCCCTGCGGAACTACTCCACTGCAAACGATGCATTGGCTTTGGAATGAAGCTGTTGCACCCAATCAAGACGTGAGTCAACGGTTAAAAAACTCCTCAATAGTAATTGTTGGATGCGGCGGTACTGGATCATTAATTGCACAAAGCCTCGCAGGCTCCGGTGTTGGTTCTTTTACCTTGATTGATTTCGACAAAGTGAGCCAGAGCAATCTTAATCGTCAATTTGTTTTTAGCGCGCGCGATATAGGACAATACAAGGCAGATATACTTGCGAAGCGATTGATAGAGAATCAAATAGTCCTCGATGCCAAACCCATAATAGCCGAGATAACTTCCAGTGGCCAGCTGGCAAAGTTAGCCAAAGGGGCTGATTTAATAATTTGTTGTGCTGATGAACCCAAAGGAGCCATTCAAAATTACGTAGCTAACGCAGCGTTGAAAGCAGTCACATCAGCACTGTTTGGTGCCGTTGGTGTTAGCAACGGTATAATTGGGCCGCTTCTTAAAGATAGCTCCTCATTTGCAGCCTATCTAAGCTGGATTAGAGAGGTACGCCGCGCTTGTGAAAAAATAATCGTTCCTGCACGGTTTCCGTCCAATGGAATAACAAATTCGATTATTGCAAACCTCATCGCTTGGGAAGCTTTTCAGCATTTGGCAAAAACCGGTCCTTCAAAGACAGAGTCATGCATTTTAAATTTAGACTTCAAAACCTTTGCGCTTACCAAAAAACAGGAATTTAAATGAAAACCAACCTGTTTAATTCATTAAAAAACAAAAATGACAACCTATATTATACCCTATCGATATTTATGAATCTGGATGTTCAGAGAAGTTTGTTCGTGCTTTACCTGCTACAGCTAGGCATCACACAAGGAGAGATAGGTATCCTTCAATCTTTTTTATTCTTTTCTTGCGTAGCTCTAGAAATTCCATCTGGTTTGCTTGCGGATAGATATGGTCGAAAGCTTTCTCTTATCATCGGTTTTTTAGGGCTATCGATCAGCGGCGTTGGCTTTTTGCTATTTTCTTCTTTCATTCCTTTCGCAATTGTTTTTTGCTTATTCGGCGCCAGTATTGCTATGGCCTCCGGTTCAGACAGAGCATTATTGTATGACAACTTATTAGCCGAGCATCGAACTGAATACTACCCTAAAATATTATCACATGCCCGCGCTATTGGTGCAATTTCATTAGGTTTTTCTATGCTTCTTGGTGGCGTATTACAAGACACTTGGTCCTGGGACATTGTTTACATTTCCTTTGCGGCCTCAAAACTTATCGGAGCTTTTATTGTAACATTAATCCCTGAAATGACGCCCCCATCAACGCCACTAGACCACAACGAAAAAAGCAACGTCGGCAATGATGATGCAAAGCCGATTTTCAGTTCGCTAATAATTTTTTTCCGTTCTAAAAGAGGCGCTTTACTCATACCTTTATTTATTGGATATGCTTTATTCGAGCTTTCAACCATCCCCTTGTTCATCTATGGTCAGCCATTTTTTTCCATGCAGGGTTTGGGGGTCTCATTAATTGCTGGCATTTATGCTGCAGTAGAAGCGATATCGGCGGTGATATTCATCATTGCTGGTTTTATTTGCTCTAGATTCTCTCTCGGAATCATTGCTTTTACTACCACAGCGATTGTTTCGCTCCTTCTTTTTACTCTATCATTAAATATCGGAATAATTACCTCAACTATAAGTTTCTTGCTAATTATGTCGATACCCGCCATATATGAAACCTCATATGAAACATATATTCACAGCAACATTGATTCACATATACGAGCATCTTGCATCTCTGCTGCGAATTTAGTTAATTCAGTTATCATTGGCATCTCCTATACTGCGTTCGGCGGGTTACTAGAGGCTTACGGTTTTTCGCCAACTTTAATTATAGTTGCAGCTTGCTGTTTTATCGGTTTTCTGTGTGTGAGCGCAACATTGATGTTAGGCGGACAAAAAATATTTGAATAAACACGCTTGGACCAGTGTGGGCTTACTAAACATTCCGCATGCTAGGTGCGTAACCCTATTCAAACTTCCCCGGTGACAGCTGATTATTAAAATGTATTTCATCCGCGCCCTTACGCGTTATGTAGGATCATCAACAATCAAACTACGATAATGGCCGGGATTCGACCCCGCCCATTTGCGAAATGCTTTGTAGAACGAACTGGTATCGGCAAACCCCAGCCGCGCCGCAATCTCGGCAAAGCTGATCTGCGGCTCCGCCAACCACACAATCGCCAATTCCTTACGCACACTGTCCTTCAGCCCCTGATAGGTCTGCCCTTCCTCCGCAAGACGACGGCGCAAGGTTGAGGCCGAGATGCACAGGCTGACCGCGAGGCCTTCGGTTTCCGGCCAGGTTTCGGGGGGCATTTGGCGCAAATCGTGTTTGATCCGTGTGGCGAGACTGTCAGGGTCGCGGTACTTGACCAGGATATTGGCCGGTGCATGGGCCAGGAAACGCTTGAGTTCTTCCGGGGTGCGCTTGATCGGCAGGTCCAGGCAGTCGGCAGAGAAGATCATCCGCGTGCGGGGTCGGTCGAAACGCAGGTTGTCGGAAAACATCACCTGGTAGTCGTGACAGAATTCCGGCTTTGCGCAGCGCAGCTCAATCGCCAGGATTGGAATCCGTCGCCCTGCCAACCAGCATGCGACACCGTGGACGATCATCCAGTAAGTGAAGTAGGTGAAGGCCCGATTAGGTTCAGCCTCGGGCTCGACCAATACGATCTCCGCCAGACTTTGTTGACGCACCAACTCAGCGGGCAGTCGCTCCAGCATCAGTGACAGGAACTCCAGCCCGGCCTCCAGGGCGGTGGCAAGCGTTGGCTGCGCCATTGCAGCGCGGCAGAGAAACGCCAGGCTGCCGGACCTGAGCTTGCGCGGGTCCATACCGAAGAACTCATCATCGGTGCGCCGTGCCAAAAGACGCCACAGCCGTGCGTAGGTGGTGGCCGAAACCCGCGCGGCAGGCTCGGCCAGCCACTGCGGGTCAATCCCGGCTTTGTGCAGCACTTCGGCACTCGTCGCCCCAGGCGCGCAGCTTTGCAGCAAGGCTTCGCGCACAAGGTGAATAGAGATGGTGTCTTTTTCCGACATGGTGGGCCGCATATCCAGAGCTGCGCAAAGAATGGCACGCATCATAAGGGCGGATGCGCTTTGCCACCACCGTTCAGCCACTGTTCAGCAAACGTCAAGAATTGTTGTTTAGCAATGAGTATCATTATGTTACAACTTAGCACCCTATCTAGTTGTCACGCGGTGCCGAATGCTCGTTCCTTTCCTCATCATGCTGCGCGAAGGCATTGAAGCCGCATTGATCGTTGGCATTATCGCCAGCTACCTGCAACAGACCGGCCGTGGCCAGTGGATGCCGGCCGTATGGATCGGTGTATTTCTCGCCGCCGCACTGGCCCTGTTGGTCGGTGGTGGCCTGGAACTGGTCAGCGCCGAGTTCCCGCAAAAACAACAGGAATTGTTCGAAGGCATCGTCGGCCTGGTCGCCGTGGGCATCCTCAGCTCCATGGTGTTCTGGATGCGCAAGGTGGCGCGTTCCATCAAGCATTCCCTGCACGAATCTCTCGATCACGCGTTGGCCGGTTCCAAGCACCAGGTCACCGCACTGATTCTCATGGTGTTTTTCGCCGTGGCCCGCGAAGGCCTGGAAACCGTGTTCTTCCTGCTGGCCGTGTTCCAACAGAGTGAAGGCCCAGGCGCACCGATTGGCGCCCTGCTCGGCTTGATCCTGGCGATCATCGTCGGTTTCCTGATCTACACCGGCAGCATGCGCCTGAACCTGGGCGCGTTTTTCCGCTGGACCGGCTTGTTTATCCTCGTGGTGGCCGCCGGCATCCTGGCCAATTCGGTGCAAGCCCTGCACGAAGCGGGGGTATGGAATCACCTGCAAACCGTGCTGTTCGACTTCAGCGCCGCGCTACCCATGGACAGCCCACTGGGTTCGGTGCTGGCCGGGATGTTCGGCTATCAGGAAGCGCCCACCATCAGCACCCTCGGCGCCTACCTGATTTACCTGGTGGTAGCCCTGGTGATGTTCTTCCTGCCCACCGCACCGTCCAAGCCTGCCGCCTCACCTTCTTCTGTTGCCAACCAGTAAGGACCGCCTCTTGTCCAACCCTACTCCTCAACCGTCCTCGCCACCCCGCGCCCTGCGCTGGGCCGTGGCGGGCTCGGTGGTCGTGATGATCGCCGCCGGAGGCCTGTTCTATTACGCCTCGCAACTGGCGGCCAGCAAGCGCCAGACCAACCACAATGAAATCGCCGTGACCATCCATGGCCACGCCTGCGAACCGAATGAGCTGACCGTGCCCGCCGGCCGCGCCAGCTTTCGCATCATCAACCGCTCCGACCGTGCGGTGGAATGGGAAATCCTCGACGGCGTGCTAGTGGTCGAAGAGCGCGAAAATATCGCCCCCGGCCTGAGCCAGGTGATCAACGCTAACCTGCTGCCCGGCGACTACGCGATCACCTGCGGCCTGCTGAGCAACCCGCGCGGCACCTTGCACGTAACGCCGACCGCCGAGTCCGATGCGCAAGCCAAGGCCAAGCCGTCGATGGTGGCGTTTATCGGGCCACTGTCGGAATTCCGCGTGTACCTGAGCAGCCAAGGCAGCGCATTGATCAAGGCCGTCACCGCCTTGCAACAGGCCGTCGACGCCGGCGAACTGGCCCAGGCTCAAGCGCTCTATGTTCCGGCGCGCGAGGCTTACCAACGCCTGGCCCCCGCATCGCAACGCCTGGCCGAGCTGGACAACGCGATCAACGCCCGCGCCGACTACTTTGAAAAGCGCGAGCAGGACCCGGCCTTCAGCGGCTTCCATCGCCTGGAATACAGCCTGTTCCAGCAACGCAGTCTCGATGGCTTGGCGCCGGTTGCTCAGCGCCTGCTGAACGACGTCACCACCCTCAAGCAACAACTGCTCGCCCAGTCGCTGCCGCCGGAGCAGTTGGTCAGCATTGTGGTGCGCAACCTCAACAGCCTGGCCGATGTACGTGCCATCAGCGGTGAAGAAGAGCGCTACAGCCACGTCGACCTGAATGGTTTCGCCGCCAACCTGGAGGCCGCCCACAAAGTCGTCGACCTGATGCGCCCTTTGCTGACCAAGTCTGCCGCAGACCTGCTGCCTAAAGTCGACAGCGCTCTCACGGCCTTCGACAGCCAACTCAACGAATTGAAAGTCGACGGCCAGTACCGCCGCTACGACAGCGTAACCGCCGATCAGCGCAAGCAGATCGCCGACAAGGCCAAGGCTCTGGCCGCTGCACTCGATGGAATCGACCCCGCCCTTGGCCTCTCCGGCCTGCAGTGAAGACGACCGCAAACATGAGTGATTCAGAACAATTTGACCTTACTCGCCGCCGTGTCCTGCTGGGCATGGCCGCCACCGGCGCCGCCATTGCCGGCAGCACCCTGACCTGCCCGGCCATGGCCGCCGAACAAGTCACCACCGCACCGCGCAGCGACAAGACCCAGGACCACCACGATTTTTTTGGCAAGCACCAGAGCGGTATCGTCACGCCGCGCCCAGCCTGCGGCATGCTCGTGGCGTTCGACGTACTGGCCAGTGATCGTGAAGACCTGGAGCGCCTGTTCCGCACCTTGAACGAACGCATCGCCTTCCTGATGACCGGCGGCACCGTGCCGCAAGTCGACCCGAAACTGCCGCCGACCGACTCCGGCATCCTCGGCCCGGTGGTCACGCCGGACAACCTGACCATTACCGTGTCCGTCGGAGAATCACTGTTCGATGAGCGCTTCGGCCTCACCGCAGTCAAGCCCAAGCGCCTGAGCCGCATGGTTGGCTTCCCCAACGATGCACTGGAACCGGCGCAGTGCCACGGCGACCTGAGCCTGCAATTCAGCTCCAACACGCCGGACACCAATATCCACGCCCTGCGCGACATCGTGAAGAATCTTCCGGACTTGCTGCTGGTGCGCTGGAAGCAGGAAGGCAGCGTGCCGCCCCAGGCACCGAGCAAACCCGGCGAGCCTGCGCAAAGCGCGCGCAACTTCCTGGGTTTTCGTGACGGTTCGGCCAACCCGAACTCCAACGATGCCAAGGCCATGGACCAGATTGTGTGGGTACAACCGGGCAGCGACGAACCGGCCTGGGCGGCCAACGGCAGTTATCAGGCCGTGCGCATCATCCGCAACTTCGTCGAGCGCTGGGACCGTACCCCGCTGCAAGAACAGGAGAGCATCATCGGCCGCATCAAGCCGACCGGTGCGCCCATGGACGGCGACAAAGAGACCCAGGTGCCCGACTACAGCAAGGACCCCGAAGGCAAAGTGACCAAGCTCGATGCCCACATCCGCCTGGCCAACCCGCGCACCCCGCAGACTCAGGCCAACCTGATCCTGCGCCGGCCGTTCAACTACTCCAACGGCGTCAACAAAAACGGTCAGCTGGACATGGGGCTGTTGTTCATCTGCTACCAGGCTGACCTGGAGAAAGGCTTTATCAGCGTGCAAACCCGGCTCAATGGCGAGCCCCTGGAGGAATACCTAAAGCCAGTCGGTGGCGGGTACTTCTTCACCTTGCCGGGCGTCACGGGGCCGAAGGATTTCATCGGGCGCACGCTGCTGACTGCAACGCACCCTCAAACCACTGCCCAGACCTAAAACAAACCCAGAGCGGAAATCGTCCCATGAAAAAGTCGTCTATCGCGTTGTCGTTATTGCTGACCCTTTCGCCGCTGGCAGCCTTCGCCGCTACCGCGCCGCTGGACCTGGTAGGGCCGGTGTCGGACTACAAAATCTACGTCACCGAAGAAATCGGCGAGCTGGTCACCCAGACCCAGGCCTTCACTGACGCCATCAACAAAGGCGACCTGGCCACCGCCAAGAAGCTCTACGCACCGACCCGCGTGCACTATGAGTCCATCGAGCCGATCGCCGAGCTGTTCAGCGACCTTGATGCGTCCATCGACTCCCGCGTCGACGACCATGAAAAAGGCGTGACCGCCGAAGACTTCACCGGCTTCCACCGTATCGAATACGCGCTGTTCTCGCAGAACACCACCAAGGGCCTGGAAGCGCTGACCGCCAAGCTCAACACCGACGTCAACGACCTCAAGACCCGCGTCGATGGTCTGACCTTCCCGCCTGAGAAAGTCGTGGGCGGTGCCGCAGCATTGCTGGAAGAAGTCGCCGCCACCAAGATCTCCGGCGAAGAAGACCGCTACAGCCACACCGACCTGTATGACTTCCAGGGCAATATCGACGGCGCGAAGAAAATCGTCGACCTGTTCCGTGGCCAGATCGAGAAGCAAGACAAGGCCTTCCTGGCCAAGGTCGACAAGAACTTCGCCACCGTGGACAAGATCCTGGCCAAGTACAAGACCAAGGACGGTGGTTTCGAGACCTATGACAAGGTGAAGGACAATGACCGCAAGGCCTTGGTGGGGCCAGTCAATACCCTGGCTGAAGACCTGTCGACCCTGCGTGGCAAGCTAGGCCTGAACTGACCGTCGTAGCGCTCGCCCACGCTGGCGGGCGAGCGCTACGCGGCTCAAGCGCCCAGCCTGAAATCACGCAATGGCGTACCAAACGGTTGATTCGTTTTTGGATCGATCGCGTACCAATCGCCCCCGTGTCGTTGCGCCGACACCGGCACCCCCTGATACACACCGGACGAACCGGCCGACGCAGTCGGCGCTTTAGAGTCCCATGCGCCAGCAAGCCAGAAACTTCTCAACTTCTCCTCGACGGTTATCAGATGAGGAGCCGCGTTGCCAAGCCTCGTCGCACCACTGGCCAGCAACGGTAGTTTGATCAAGCCTTTGAGCGCAGAGTTGACCAGTTGCCCATATCCATCCGCCGGGTTCATGGCTGCACTGGTGAAAAGCGCCGACGCCTTGATGAAGTTGAATGCCCGATCACCGAAGCTCTCCACGGGTTTAGCCCAGGCGACTTTTGGCGCGAGGGGATGCACTACGCTGCCCAGCTTTCGAAGGGCGCCACCCAGCGGGTTGTGCGTGATTGATCTGCCCGCGCGTATCAACGCCCGTGCCCGACCTCCCGCGCCCAGGGCCAGCCCGACCAGGTCCAGCCCCAGGTTGAACAATCCCTTGCCGATATTGCCGGTGGCAAACTCCTGGTAGGCGCCCACAAATGGCACCAGCCCGAGCAAAATTGCTTTTTCAGCCCCCAGCGCCTCGCGTTGCTTTTCCAGGGGCAAACTCCCTTTGGCCCGGGCAAGCATGGCGTCATCGGCCTCATAGAAATTGAGCTCGGCAATACGCGACGCAATACTGTGTATCTTCGACGATGCATAAGTGCCAGGTACGTAGGTTTCCAGTGCCTCACCGGCCGCAAGTGAACGGCCAGCGATAGGCCCACCGAGTTTTCCAACAATGACTTTGGACGTGCTACCAGGCTTCGCTTCAGTGCCTTTAGCGTAGGCTTCATAGTCCACGCCCAGGCTGAATCCGCCCGTAAACGCGGTCACATAAATGCCACTCAAGCCCATAGGGTTGGATTTGCCACCCGAGGCATCGCCCAATTTGAGTTGTTTTGGCAGATTGGTGCGCTTGACGATCGTGCCGTTCGCAAACACTTCGTAATAATTCACCTTGCCATCCAGTTCGGCGCGCAACAGCGTACCTTGCCGACCCCGAGTCGCAGCCCGATCTGCGGCTGTCTCCGTGGCCGGGGGCAACCCGGTTTCCCCGCGTATGCCGTACAACTGGACCGTCCCCAGCTCCAACATTTGGCGATCCTCCAATGAAAGTTCGGAGAACATCAGCTTGAGCCGCGTGGTATAGACGGTCTGGAGCGATTGTCGGTGCTCATTGACCGCTGTTTGCAGCAGGGTGTCCAGCATCGGCAACTTGCGGATTCGTGCATCCAACGCATCGCGTTTCTCTTGGGGCGCTATGACTTCATGGCTCCGCTGATAGGGAGAAGTCCGGGGACGAACCGCAGTTTGCGGCATATCGTGGGTCAGCACCCACTTACCCGTCGTCAAGTCGCCGGTCATGTACGTTTCAACCAGAGAACGCGTACGCGGCTCGGAGACGCGCATGTTCCGCAGTACATCACTGTCGGCGATCACTACCTTCATCGCTTCCAACTGGCTGGCCGTGAAATCTGGAAATACCTTTAGCAACTCCTGGATTGCCATGGCTTTGCGATCCGGCATCGCCGTCACCGCGCTCAAGGCGGTGTTAACCTCTTCGCGCTGTTTGAAAAACGCTTCGCTGGCGGTCTTGAGCGCCTCTGGAGGGTGTTCCCCGTCAATCAGCGCTGGAATGACCCCGTTGAGCACCGCCCAATCCAGCAATAATTTCATCGCATGCAGTTGCATCAATGACGCCTGCGCCTCGCTGGTAGGCGCCAGCGTGGTCAGCTCGCTGACGTGCTCTTCAGTCATTCCACGGGATGTCCCGGGCGCTATGCGATCCGCCATCGCAGCCCCTAGGCGTAGCTCCACCCATGCAGGCGTACCGACGCGGATGGATGGAGGTACATCCCTCACCAGAAACTCGGGAGCGGCCTGCGCCAGGCCGATGTGGGCCACCAGCACGGCGAGTTTTGGATCGAGCCCTTGTGTGTCTTGCAGGTGCTGTTCAACATCGCGGCGTACCGCGCTGAAGGAGCGCCCCATATTCGCGGGTTGATAAACATTGTAGCCAGCGATGAAGCCTGGCTTCGCGGGTGCCTCGGCGTCCGAGTGCAGTGCGAGCGCAGCGAGAACCAACTGTTGGCTCACCGCTTTGGGCAACGGCGAATCCATCCATATCAAGTCGCGTGCCAAGGATTCGCCAAAGGCCAAGGCGTCGCGTCCGTTCAGCAGTTTTTCCAGCTGCTCAGTAGGGTTGTCTCGCAATGCCTGCACGGATATTTCGCTGAGATCGTAAAAACCCTGAGGAACTTCGCCGCCAAAACGCTGGCTGGCGCTGGCCTTAAGGATGGCTTTATCGTCCGAAGTCAATTGGCCAGGCGACCACTCCCTTGCCATCAGCGCGGCATAATTTCCCAACGGCGGCACGGGGGGCAAGGTCGCGGTGCGTAACCACTGGACCACGTTGCGTGTCTCACCGGCGGTGCGCGGTGAACCCAACCCTTTGTGATCCAGGTACTGGCGGATATCGCAGTAAGGCGTGGAGTACAAGGCGTTCCCCCAGGTGTGGCTCAGGGTGACCAACGGGCGAAATTCCTGGTCAAGTTCGGCAACATGGGTGATGTACGCGGTGAGATCAATCCACTCCCCTGCCGGGGTCTTGTGCTCGAACCGCCCCTCGGACACACGAAACGGTTGGCCCGGCCATATCAGGTCTTTGATCAATGCCTGCACGGCCGGCGATTCACTGAAGCGTTTCAACCGGGCCTGTGCAAGCTCATCTCCCGCCGCCAGTGGCGTGCTCACCGACAACTGCGCCGGCTGGGTTGACCAGTCATAAGGAGTATCGTCAGGCAGGTCCTTGACGGCGCTGTCTAATTGGTCCGCCAGGAAGGCGCGCTCATCCAGATCACCAACGGATTGCCGGACGCGCTCAAGACTGACGCTGAGCTGCTGATACTGCTGCGCAGGCATCACCAGCCCGGAGGTACGCAAGGATGCCAACAACTCATCCCGGTCCTCTGTAAAGACGGGAAGTTGCAAGCCAAAGACCTGCAAGACCAAGGAATGGGGCACCCAGGATTCACCTGCCTGCAAGTAAGGAAGCCCCTCGTCGGCCGGGTCCAACACATCTTTGATGCTGCGCAGCCTCACGCTGGCCTGCCCCCATCCGGAGCTGTCCGTGGTGCTGAATGTTACGGCCGTACGGACACCGTCACGGTAGACATAACCGCTGATACTGTCGCGGTGCAGTGTCAAGGTAGACATTTGCAGACCTTTGCTGGCGAACCATGCCTGTAACTGCGGATGAGCCAGTACTTTTGCGTAAATGTCGAGTGCAGGCGCCAAGGAGCTGTCCGCCGGGGCTTCTACTGTGGAATAACCGCCCTCCATGGAGGCCAGCAAGCGTTTACCCAGCGCGGTATCTGCAGATGCCCGTCCAGAGTTAGCGGGAGGTGCGGCAGGCAAGGTCCAGCCGGGCGTAGAGTGTTGTTGCTCTACGCTGCCCGACTGACGCCGTAGACGTCGCCCGGGGGCCTCTGGTACGGGAGATTGAGGGCCTATCGCTTCCTCAGCAACGATGGTAGCGCCGGGATAAACAGGGATTTGGGCCGCAGGCACTCGGGTCAACGCAGGACTTGCCAACATGGGTATGTTCTCTCAATTGCACCTTAAAGGATGAAACCGTAAGTCCATGAACGGTTTAGAGAGAGTAAGAAATCCATCGGCAGCCTAGCCTCCAGACTTTTCCGGAACGATGAGAAAAACAGCTCAGAGGACTGTAGGAAGCTCATAGAATCCGGTACAACAGCCGCTCGATCCGCACCCGGCTGACCCGACGAAGAAACTTGCCGACCGCCTCTGGATAGTCCAGCAGCGTTTGCAGATCCTGGTACCCCTCGATACGCGTGGTATGCTGGAAAATCTGCGCCAGCTCGGTGCGTCGCGGCGCCAGCCACTCGCTCTTGGGATCATCGATCAACAAGGCGTTTTCCAGGTCGAGACGGAACGCGCGCGGGTTGAGGTTGTTGCCGGTAAGCAAGGTGTAGCGCTGGTCGACCCACATCCCCTTGAGGTGGTAAGTGTTATCGCCGTCGCGCCATAGGTGCAGGTTCAACTGGCCGCTGTCGATCATCGGCTGATGGCGCTTGGCAAAGCGGCGCAGGCTGATTTCGTAGAGGTAAGGCAGCGCCGCAATGACCTTGAACGGCTCGCTGGGCGGGATGTAGAAGTCGTTGGCGGTCTTGTCGCCGACGACGATGTCGATCTTCACCCCACGCGCCAGCGCGCGGTTGATTTCGCGGGTTACCGGCAGCGGCAGGTTGAAGTACGGGGTGCAGATAGTCAGCTGATGTTGGGCGCTGGCGATCAGTTCGAGAATCACGCGGTTCAGGGGGTTGTTCTTGCCGACCCCGAGCAAAGGGCTGACTGAGAGGTGACCATTGGGCAGTTGCCCGGCCGTGGTGTCGTAAGCCGCGTGTTTCAGGCGGCTGCGCAAATCGCCGATGTCGTTGCGCAGGCTGCGGGTGGTGGGCGGATTGGGCAGGTCCAGACGATTGACCGCCTTGGACGCCACCAGGCCGTGCTCAACCAGGTGCTGCATCGAGTCGGCGAGCGCTTTGCTGTGGATCAAGTGATAGCGGTCGAAGCGGTACTTGTCGAATTTGTGCAGGTACACGTTGTTCAGGCTGGCGCCGCTGTACAGCACTGTGTCGTCAATCACGAAGCCCTTGAGGTGCAACACACCGAACAACTCGCGGGTTTGCACCGGCACGCCATACACCGGCACTTCGCTGCTATGGCTTTGAGTCATCGCCTGGTACCAGGCGCTGTTGCCCGGCTGCTTGCCGGCACCGATCAAGCCGCGCTGGGCGCGCAACCAGTCGACCACCACCACGATGTCCAATTCCGGCCGCGCAGCCTTGGCGGCGTGCAGGGCGTCGTAGATCTCCTGCCCCGCTTCGTCCTGCTGCAAGTACAGTGCGACGATATAGATGCGCCGGGTGGCCTGGGCAATCTTCTCCAGCAGGCAACGACGATAGGCGTCGGCACCGGACAGCACCTCAAGGGCATCGGGAGTGAGGGGGAAACCGCGCAGTTTGGGCAACAGGGAGCGTTTGAAGAACGACGGCATAAGGCTCGCAATGGGTCGAATCCGAAGAGGCCCCGAGCTTACACCATGGGGGTGCTCAGGTCTCGCTGCGGCGCATGGAAAAATTTTAATTGACCAAGAAGAACGATCGTTCTACTGTTCTCGGCATGAACGACATGACCCGTAATGACACCCGCGACATTATCCTCGACGTCACTGAAAAGTTGATCTATCGCCATGGCATCGCCGCCACCGGCATGGACTTCCTGGTGAAAACCGCCGGCGTGTCGAGAAAAAGTATTTACCGCTACTTCGCCAATAAAGACGAGCTGGTGATTGCCGCGCTGCAACGTCGCGATGAACGCTGGATGCAGTGGCTGCGCACTGAAGTGGAACGCCGCGAAGATACCGGAGACCGCCTGCTGGCGCTGTTCAGCGCGCTCAAGGACTGGTTCGGCACTGCCGACTTCCGGGGCTGCGCGTTCATCAACACCAGTGGCGAAACCGGTGATCCGCACGACCCGGTGCGCCTGCTGGCCAAGGCGCACAAACAAAAACTGTTCGAGTACGCACTTGAACTGTGTCAAGCACATGGCACCCCCGATCCCGAGCGGCAGGCCGCGCAACTGCTGATCCTGATCGATGGCGCCATTACCGTTGCCCTGGTGATGGGCGATTCAACAGCTGCCGATAATGCGCAATGCATGGCGCAAACGTTATTGGGACTTTGAACCCGCAAGTAGGCGCAACTTCCGATACATCCTTATTCATTGAGGAACTGCCCAATGTCATCGACTGTAGAAACACGTCCGCCCCTGCCGCCGTTCACGCGCGCGTCGGCGATCGAGAAAGTCCGTCTGGCCGAAGACGGCTGGAACTCCCGTGATCCGCAGCGGGTGTCCCTGGCCTACACGCTGGACACAAAATGGCGTAACCGCGCCGAATTCGCGCATAACCGCGAAGAAGCCAAAGGTTTCCTCACCCGCAAATGGGCTAAGGAACTGGACTACCGCCTGATCAAGGAGTTGTGGGCATTCACCGATAACCGCATCGCGGTGCGTTATGCCTATGAGTGGCACGACGATTCGGGCAACTGGTTCCGTTCCTACGGCAATGAAAACTGGGAATTCGACGAGAACGGCTTGATGGCTAATCGTTTTGCCTGCATCAACGATCTGCCGATCAAGGAAAGCGAGCGCAAGTTCCACTGGCCGCTGGGTCGACGCCCGGATGATCATCCGGGGTTGTCTGAACTAGGCCTATGACCCCTCCCTTGTAGGAGCCCAGCTTGCCGGCGATGACGGTATCAAACTTGCCATCGCCGGCAAGCCGGGCGCCTACGGATTGTATGGAGCGTCAATCCTGGTTCAGGCCAAGTCGATATAACACGCCATCATCCTCGTCCGTCAGCACATACAAAAAGCCATCTGGCCCTTGCCGTACATCACGAATCCGCGCTTTCAATCCACCGAGCAAGCGCTCCTCGTGGATCACCTTGTCGCCATCAAACTGCAAGCGGATCAACTCCTGGCTGACCAGCGCACCGATAAACACGTTGTGCTGCCAGGGCTTGAAGCGATCCGCATCGTAAAACGCCATGCCACTGATACCCGGCGACTTTTCCCACACATGATGGGGCGGCACTGTGCCTTCCACCGTTTTGCCCTTGGCTTCGGGAATCGGTGTCAGGGAGTAGTTGATGCCGTGGGTTGCCAATGGCCAACCGTAGTTCTTGCCGCGCTCGATGATGTTGATCTCATCCCCTCCGCGCGGCCCGTGCTCGTTTTCCCAGATCGTGCCACTCCAAGGATTCAGCGCCAGCCCCTGAGGGTTACGCTGGCCATAGGACCATATCTCCGGGCGCACGCCTTGCTGACCGACGAAGGGGTTGTCATCCGGCACGCGGCCGTCCGGGTAGATGCGTACGACCTTGCCTTGCAACTTGTCCAGATCCTGGGCCGTCGGGCGATCGTTGTTTTCACCCAGGGTCACGAACAGGTAGCCATCGCGGTCGAACGCCAGGCGCGAGCCGAAGTGGTTACCGGTCGACAGCTTGGGCTCCTGGCGCAAGATCACCTTGAAGTCGGTCAAGCCAGTGAGGTCTGCCGCCAGGCGCCCACGGCCCACTGCTGTGCCGGCGGTACCGCCTTTGCCCCCGCCTTCCGCGTAGGACAGGTAGACCATGCGGTCCTCTTTGAAGTCCGGCGACAACACCACATCCAGCAGACCACCCTGCCCTTTGGCCCAGACTTCCGGCACGCCCTTCAGTGGCGCGGACAGCTTGCCGTCGGGGCTGACAAAGCGCAGGTGGCCAGGACGCTCGGTCACCAGGAAGCCTTGCTGGTCCGGCAAAAAGGCCACCGCCCATGGGTGGTCCAGGCCTTTGGCGATTGGCGTCGCAGTGATGCTCCCCTGTTCGCTGGGGAACTGCTGGACGTCGGCGGCGTAAATGGCTGTCAACGGCAGCAGCGTGGTGGCGCAAAGGGCGGCTAGCAGGCTTTTGCGTAGAAACATAAGGCGAGATCCTTACCGGCGATTGCCGTTGGCATCATAAGTGGGGGCTTTGGTTTCGGTGGCCGGGCGGCTGGGGGCAGCGTCGCGTTTTGGATAGCTGTTGCCGATGCCGCCGTTTTCCAGGGTCGGTGTGCGCGTGGTCGGCCCGGTCTGGATACCGCGAACGGCCGGCACATTCGGCTGGGTGCCCTGCATGCTGTTGGGATTGGCCCGGTGGATCGGGCCGTTGTTGCCGTTGTTGTTGCCGGGCAGGTTTTGCGCCTGGGCCACAGGCATAAGGGCCAGACCCAACAACAGCGCTGCTACGTGACGCGTACAACTGTTCATGACAAAGCCTCTCTGGGGCGAGGAGTACGAGCTTTCGATAACACGCTACGCCTTGGGTTCGGCTTTCGACACTAAATAGTTTCTCATCAGGTGTAACACGATCTGTCCGCGCATCTGCTTGGGGAAACTTTTCCCACATCATCCGAGTCACCAGAACACAGCCTCTTCGTAAGGAATCGCACCTATGCCACGGGCAATCTGGAAAGGCGCCATCAGCTTTGGCCTGGTGCATATCCCGGTCTCACTGGTTTCGGCCACCTCCTCTCAAGGCGTTGACTTTGACTGGCTGGACAAGCGCAGCATGGACCCGGTGGGTTACAAGCGCATCAACAAGACCACCGGTAAAGAAGTGACAAAGGACAACATCGTAAAAGGCGTTGCGTTCGAGAAAGGCCGCTATGTGGTGCTCAGCGAAGAAGAAATCCGCTCGGCCCACCCCAAATCGACCCAGACCATCGAGATCATCGCGTTTGTCGCCAGCGACCAGATCCCGTTGCAGAACATCGATACCCCCTACTTCCTCGCACCGGACAAGCGTGGCGGCAAGGTCTACGCATTGCTAAGGGAAACCCTTAGAAAAACCCGCAAGGTCGCCCTGGCCAATGTGGTGCTGCACACCAAGCAGCACCTGGCGGCGTTGATGCCCCTGGACTCGGCGCTGGTGCTGGTGATGCTGCGCTGGCCCGCCGAGGTGCGCAGCCTGGACGAACTGGAGCTGGGCAGTGACGTGACCAAACCGAGCCTGGCCAAGGGCGAATTGGACATGGCCAAGCGCCTGGTGGACGACATGAGCGCCGACTGGCAGCCGGACGACTACCGCGACAGCTTCCAGGAAAAAATCATGGCACTGGTGGCCAAGAAGGCCAAGGCCGGCAAGATCGAGGATGTGGAGACCAGGGACAGCGAAGAGCGCAAGTCCGCCGATGTGATCGACCTGACGGAACTGCTCAAGCGCAGCCTGGCCGGCAAACCCGCGAAGAAGCCTGCCACGAAAAAATCCACCAAGGCCTCCTGAGTCATGCCCAAGCCCCTCAGCGACTACAACCGCAAGCGTGATTTCGGCATTACCGGCGAACCCGCAGGCAACTCGCCCGCACGCAAGCGCAAAGCCTCGGCGCTGTCCTTCGTGATCCAGAAGCATGACGCACGCAACCTGCACTATGACTTTCGTCTGGAACTCGACGGCGTGCTGCTCAGTTGGGCCGTGCCCAAAGGGCCGAGCCTGGATCCCAGTCAGAAGCGTCTGGCCGTTCACGTCGAAGATCATCCCCTGAGCTACGGCGGCTTTGAAGGCAGCATTCCCGCCGGTCAATACGGCGCCGGTGACGTCATCGTGTGGGACCGTGGCATTTGGCAGCCCCATGACGAACCCCGCAAGGCCTACGCGGCCGGCAAGCTCAAATTCACCCTGGTAGGCGAGAAACTCTCCGGCGACTGGGCGCTGGTGCGTACCCGCTTGAAAGGCAGCGGCGACAAGGAACAATGGCTGCTGATCAAGGAAAAGGACCAGCAGGCGCGTGCGGCCGACGACTACGATATCGTCCAGGCCCAGCCGAACAGTGTGCTCAGCGATGCCTCGGTGGGTAAACCCAAGGCTCAGGCCAACGTCAGAAAAGCCGCCCTCCCCGAGCAATTCAATCCGCAATTGGCCACCCTGGTGGATCGCGCCCCCGAAGGTGATTGGCAATACGAGATCAAATTCGACGGCTACCGCATGCTCGCTCGCATTCACGAGGGTGAAGTGCGACTGTTTACCCGCAACGGACACGACTGGACCGACCGTCTGCCCCGCCAGGTCAAGGCCTTGCAGGCTCTGAAGCTCAAGGACAGTTGGCTGGATGGCGAGGTGGTCAGCCTCAATGGCGATGGCCTGCCGGACTTCCAGGCGCTGCAAAATGCGTTTGATATCGGCCGCAGTTTGGACATCGTTTACTACCTGTTCGACGCGCCCTTTCTCAATGGCCAGGACCAGCGCCAGACGCCGGTGGAGGATCGCCGCGCCGCCCTCAAAGTCGCGCTGGCCGCTAGCCGCAGCCAATTGCTGCGGTTTTCCGAGGCATTTACCGCGCATCATCGCGACATCTTTGAAAGCGCCTGCGACTTGGCCCTCGAAGGCGTGATCGGCAAGCGCCTGGGCAGTCCGTACGTATCCAGTCGCAATGCCGACTGGATCAAACTCAAATGCCGGTTGCGCCAGGAGTTTGTGATTGTCGGTTATACCCGCCCCCAAGGCTCACGCACGGGGTTCGGCGCGTTATTGCTGGCGGTAAATGATGAGACTGGCCTGGTGTACGCAGGCCGCGTAGGCACGGGTTTTGATCAAGCGTCGCTCAAGACTATTTATGCGCAACTCACACCGTTGGAGCGCAAGACATCGCCGCTTGAGAAACCGCTGACCAGCACCCAAGCACGTGGCGTGCATTGGGTAGCGCCCACGTTGGTCGGTGAGGTGCAGTTTGCCGAGTGGACACGCGAGGGCGTGGTCCGCCAAGCCGCGTTCGTCGGGCTGCGCACCGACAAACCCGCAGCGCAGATCGTGCATGAACAACCGCGAACGGCCAGATCCATGAAACCCGCCAAAAAGACCCGCGGTGATGTCAACATCACCCATCCAGACCGTGTGATCGACAAACAAAGTGGTACACAAAAACAGCAACTGGCGCAGTTCTACGACAGCATCAGCCAGTGGATTCTGCCCTTTTTACGCCACCGGCCGGTGTCCCTGCTGAGAGCGCCGGAGGGTATCGAGGGCGAGCAATTCTTCCAGAAACACTCGGAGCGCCTGGCCATCCCCAACATCAAGCAACTGGAACAGGCACTTGATCCCGGCCATGCGCGGCTGATGGAAATCGACAGCGTCGGCGCCCTGATAGGCTCGGTGCAAATGGGCGGCGTAGAGTTTCATACCTGGGGCGCCACCTCGGACAAGATCGAAACCCCGGACCTGTTTGTACTCGATCTCGACCCGGACCCGGCGTTGCCTTGGAAAACCATGCTCGAAGCCGCGCAACTGACCCTGTCGGTACTGGATGAGTTGGGACTGCAAGCATTCGTCAAGACCAGCGGCGGCAAAGGCCTGCACCTGATCGTGCCGTTGGCGCGCCGAGACAATTGGGACACCGTAAAAGCGTTCGCCAAGGCCATCGCCCAGTTCATGACCGAGCAATTGCCGGAACGCTTTACCGCGACATCGGGGCCCAAGAACCGGGTCGGCAAGATCTTTATCGATTACCTGCGCAATGCACGGGGAGCCAGCACCGTAGCCGCGTATTCCGTGCGAGCACGGCCAGGCTTGCCGGTGTCGGTGCCGATCAGTCGTGAGGAGTTGAAGGGGTTACGCGGTGCGCAGCAATGGACAGTCGCCAATCTGCAGCAGCGCTTGGACGCTTTGAAAACGGATCCCTGGGCGGGGTATGCCAATCGACAGAAGATCAGCAAAAAGATGTGGGACAAACTGGGCGCCCATCCACCGAAGTGAAAGGCGCCCGCACAGCGAAACTCAGATCAGCAGGAAAATCGCCGCCAACCCAGCAAAGATCGCCCATTTTTCCAGGTAGTAGCGCGTACGATTGCGCTTTTTCAGCTCTTTACCACGCAGACGAATCTTGTACAGGCGCGTGAACGCGCGGTTGAGCCCACCGGTCTTGTCACCGTCATCGTTGGGCGAACCTGCAGCCGCCATCACGTTACGGCTGAACCAGCGGTTGAACGCAGCGGCCCATCGGTACTTCATCGGGCGCTCGACGTCGCAGAACAGAATGATGCGGTTCTGCTGCGTGGTGTTTTCGGCGTAGTGGATGTAGGTCTCGTCAAACATCACCGGCTCACCGTCACGCCAGTAGTAGTTTTCGCCGTCCACGTTGATGTAGCAGCCGGGGTCATTCGGGGTATCCAGGCCCAGGTGATAGCGGTACGAACCGGCATACGGATCACGATGGCGTACCAATTTGGAACCGGGTGGCAGTTCGGCGAACATCGCGGCCTTGATCGAACCGATGCTTTGTACCAACTCAGTGGTGCGCGGGCACAGCTTCATCGCTGACGGATGGCTGTCGCCATACCATTTCAGGTAGAAACGCTTCCAGCCGGACTTGAAGAACGAGTTGAAACCCACGTCGTTGTATTGGTCCGAGCGCTTGATCTCGCCGGCACGCATCAAGTTCTGCCCTTCCAGGCGGATTTCTTCCCAGTGTTCCTGGAGCGGGCTCAGGTCAGGGAAATCGCTGGGCGACAGATACGGCCGGCTGGGCAGCTTGGAGAAGAGGTAGAGAAAGCAGTTGATCGGCGCCAGGAAGGTCGAATGATCACTGAGCTGGCGGCCCAGCTTGTGCCGTACCCGGCCACGCAGGTGTACATACGCAATCGAGGCAACGTAGAGAACAACAATGATGAGTTTCAAGAGATTTCGTCACATGTCAGAAGAGAACAGGCTGCTCCTGCGTGCCCACAACGGCCGAGGTTGAATAGCAGCACCTGAAATCACGATTCACACAATCGGCTCGACCGGCTCAGTGACAACCCGGTTCGTGGCCCTTTGCTAGTTATTTAGCCACAGGTTGTAACTAAAAGTTAACTAGGAATTGTGAAAAGCTGTCTTGTGAATGTGATGCGCAATCAGCACTCAAATGATAAAAAGGGCGCCGCTTTGGCGTCGCCATCGACGATTTATCCTTCAGCAAAATGGAATTTGTATGTCATCCCTTGCAGACCCGGACTTTCAAGCCCTCCAAGGTGCGTGGGAGCAGACGTCACTCGAAGACAGCGGCGTGCTCAATCCCATCGATGCCCACAGCGCGCCTGGCGCGATCACCACGATCAGCGGCGACTGCTTCGAAGTGAAGACTGTCAGCGGCGAGGTGTTGCTGGCAGGACGTTTTTTCCTGGACAGCAGCACCGTGCCAAAGAGCATTACCTGGATTGACTCCATGGGAGATGACGCAGGCAAACACTTGCCCGCCAGCTATCGCCTTGACGGTGATGAATTTGCATTCATTGCAGCCGACGAAGGTATGCCCAGGCCGACCATTTTCAGTACGGGCCCAGGGCAAACCATGCGCACGTTCCTGCGACGCTCCTGAAAAGTCCTTCAATCGGCACGTTTGGTGGCAGTCAACGTAAAACACATCGGCAATTGCGCAGGCTGCTGCTCGTACTGGTCGTACACCTCTTCACGGTTGGAATGCGGATACTCCTGCAGGTGGCTGATCTGCAACTGTGCGCAGATCGCGGCAGTGATCACGTCGCCCAACGTGTGCACGTACCAATAAGAAGTCGGCCCAGCAACCTCGCCCTGGCCTTCGTAGACAATTGACTCCTGCAGCACAAACGGCTCGCGCTGAAAGTAGGAACTGGCCGGCAGGAAAGGGTTCGGCGCCCGTGGATCAAACACCTCCAGGAACGGATGGGTTTCATACATCACCAAGGTGCCACCTGGCTTCAAGGTGCTGGCGACATGGCGCATGAATTGCCCCACATCCGGCATCCAGCCCAACACGCCAATGGTCACCAAAGCGATATCGAAGCGCGCCTGCAACTCTTGCGGCAACTGGTGGATATCACTTTCTATGAACTCAGGGTTGTGCGGTGAGACCTCGGCCAGTTCACGGGCCTGTTGCAGAAACGCACGGGATTGATCGACGCCCACCACTGAACGCGCGCCCAGGCCATACAGCGAAAGGCTTTCGCGGCCATTGTTGCAGCACAGTTGCACCACATCCTTACCGTCCACCCCCACTTCCTGCAGCACGCCGGTCAGCGTGGGGTCCAGGCAAGAAAAGTCAGCCGCGCCGACACTGTTGAGCAACGCGCTCCAGGTGTCAGTGGTTTTGTGCAAGTTGGCGGATTGGTCCCAGGCGTCCTTGTTGCTGGCAATCGCCTGTTGAGCTGAAGGCATGTCCATTGCTTCTCCAAGTATTCACGAAAGCGGGTGTCAGAAAATAAGCCAAGTGCCCTCGGATTAAAACCCGAGAAGCGCACGAAACTTAACGCAGGCTCTACAGGTCATTAACGCAATGCGTGTTCAGCCCTTGAACGCCATCTTCGAAGACCGCGCCGTGGCCAAACACTCCGATCTGCGCAACACCTTGTCCTTGGACAGCCTGAACTTCTTCCTGGCGGATGTGCGCGACGGCCTCGGCCCCTATCTGGCCATTTATTTGCTGGCCGTACACAAATGGGACCCGGCCAGCATCGGCGTGGTCATGACCCTGGCAGGCATCGCTGCCCTACTCACCCAAGGACCGGCGGGTGCACTGATCGACCGCACCCGCAGCAAGCGCGCGGTAGTCGCATTGGCCGCCATCGTGGTGACAGGCAGCTGCCTGCTGCTGCCCTTTGTCAGTTCCTTCAGCCTGGTGGCGTTGACCCAAGCCGCCAGCGCCGTCGCCGCGTCCGTGTTCGCACCGGCCATCAGCGCGATCTCCCTGGGCATCACCGGGCCACGCGCGTTCACCCGCCGTACCGGGCGCAACGAAACCTTCAACCACGCCGGCAATGCCGTGGCGGCGCTGTTGGCCGGTGGCTTGGCTTATCTGTTTGGACCGGTGGTGGTGTTCTACCTGATGGCGTTTATGGCGGTGGCCAGCGTCATCGCGATCAGTTGCGTGTCGGCCGAAGCGATTGACCATGAAGTCGCCCGGGGTTTTGACCCGGAGCATCACACCGACCACGAACAACCCTCTGGTATCCGCGTGTTGCTCGCCAACCGCCCACTGTTGCTGTTCGCCATCTGCTGCGCTCTGTTCCACCTGGCCAACGCCGCGATGCTGCCGCTGGTCAGCCAGAAACTCTCGCAGATCAACCTGCAGATGGCTACGCCGCTGACGTCGGCATGCATCGTCGCGGCGCAATTGGTGATGGTCCCGATGGCTTGGCTAGTCGGGCTCAAGGCCGACACATGGGGACGCAAACCCTTGCTGATGGCTGGCTTCATGATCCTGCCGCTGCGTGGCGTGCTCTACACGCTGTCCAGCGATCCGTACTGGCTGGTGGCCGTGCAGATGCTCGACGGCATCGGCGCCGGGATCTTCGGTGCGCTATTCCCGGTGATCGTCAAGGACCTGACCCAGGGCACCGGACGTTTCAACGTCAGCCTGGGCGCCCTCTCCACCGTCTTCGGCCTGGGTGCGGCATTGAGCAGCAGCCTGGCCGGTTTCGTGGTGCAACAGGCCGGCTACAACGCGGCCTTCCTGACTCTGGCCGGCGTGGCGGCGCTGGCGTTGGCGCTGCTGTGGCTGGCGATGCCGGAGACCTTGGCGAAACCATCCTTCGCCGGACATACAACTGTCGCCTGACATATGCGACAATGCGCGCCAAATTCCAACACACATCCAAAATTTTCTGCTCAGCGACCGGGTTTCGCGCCTTGATGTCGCTGTTGACGCATGCCTGAAGGCTCCTGCCGCCACGCTCGCAACCCATTGATAGGTAAAGTAATTGATCTCCACAGCTAACATCACCATGCGGTATGAAACGCATTCTGATGATTACTGGTGATCAGTGTTTACTGGGCCAAGTCGTCATGAGTGATCAACCATAACGCCCCCAAATGCACCCGTTGGTCCCAAAACTGGTCCCAACGGGCAAATTTCGTCCCATGCCGAAACTGCATAACCCTCCTCTGGCGTCCTGCCGACCTACATCAAATCCCAAGCTTCCGCCGGCTGCTAAGCTGTTCACTCAAAAGAGGAACAAGCATGCCAAATTCAGACCTTCTACCTTCACTGCTCTCCAAGTTTTATGAGAATCAGCTAGCCCTAGAGGCATCCATCATGGAGTTAACAAATTGGGTGGAGCAGCGCGGCTCCGCTGAAGTCGCCGAGAACATCCGGGGCGCCCTGCACACCATCGACGAGAACGAAGAGTTCATCAAACTGACACTGGGCGTTCTGATGTCGCCTGAGTGATTGCTACTTGCAGGCAATCGTCCACAGCTGGTCAAGCTTTGTGGTGTAGCTCTGGCTCATCATCTCGCGCCGCATAGCCCAATCAGGATTGGTAGGCACGCTGGCAGACCGCAGTGTTCCCCTTCCCCAACGATCATTGATCTGATCCAGCACCGACATTACCCGCGTGGCTTCTGCAGGCTGCGAAACCGCGAACAGATCATCGGTGTACTCGCCAGGCTGGTAGAGGTTCAGCAGCATCACCTCGGCCTTGCTGTACTTGAATCCTGGCCGGAATATGCGGTCGAGCGCATCAACGGCAGCTTTGGTGAGTAGCCGAACGTCATCGGTTGGATACGGCATATCCACCACCACCCCGTTCGCATACTTCGCCTCGTCCGGGTTGAACATGCCGGTGCGTATGCAGACGCGGACCTTCTTGCAGAGCGAGTTCTGGGCGCGGAGCTTTTCAGAGGCCCGCATCATGTAGGTGGCCACCGCCTCTTTGATAGGTGCCAGCTCTGTCAGCCGCTTGCCGAACATCCGACTGCAGCAAATTTCTTGCTTTGGCAGATCGGGCTCATCCAGTTCCAGACATGAGGTACCGGCAAGCTCGCGCGCCGTCTTCTCGATGACAACGCTGAATTTCTTACGAAGCGTCCAAGGATCGGCTTTCGCCAGGTCCATTGCGGACTTAATGCCCAGGGCGTCAAGGTGAAGCTTCATCTTCCGGCCACCCCCCCAAACTTCAGATACGCCCGTATTGCGCAGAACCCAATCACGCTTTATTGGGTCAGTAATGTTTACGACTCCGCCGGTCTGAGCCTGCAAGCGTTTAGCCGTATGGTTTGCCAGCTTGGCTAGGGTCTTTGTACTGGCGATGCCGACACCAACGGGAATGCCGGTACAACGAAGTACTTGGGCTCGGATCTGTCTGCCGAGCGCGTCAAGTTCACCGATCCCAGTGAGGTCGGCGAAGGCTTCGTCGATGCTATAGATCTCGACGGCGGGCACCATACTCTCGATCAGCGTCATGACCCGCTCACTCATGTCCCCGTACAGGGCGTAGTTTGACGAAAACGGGACAATGCCGTTCTGCTGGAGCTTGTGCTTGATCTGGAAATACGGTTCGCCCATCTTAATGAAAGGCTTAGCGTCGTAGCTTCGGGCAATGACACAGCCATCGTTGTTGCTGAGCACCACGATAGGCGTCTTGGCCAGGTCGGGCCTGAACACTCGCTCGCAACTGGCGTAGAAGCTGTTGCAGTCGATCAGCGCGAATACCGGCGGATTAGACATGGCTGCGTACTGTGCTGGTAATCACACCCCAGATAGACAGCTCGTCGCCTTCCAACACATAGCGTGCCGGGTACTTAGGGTTTTCGGATAGCAAGATCACTTCCTTGCCACGCTTGCACAGGCGCTTGCACATAGGGTCATTGTTGAGCAACGCCACCACGATATGGCCGTGGGCCGGCTCAATGGATCGGTCCACCACCGCCAGGTCACCCTCAAATATTCCGGCGCCCTGCATGCTTTCGCCGGTGATCATCACCAGGTAGACATGCGGAGCCCTGATGTTGAGTACTTCATCCAAGGAAATATGCTGCTCGATATGGTCGGCCGCAGGGGACGGAAAACCGGCCGGTACGTGAAACGAGCAAAAAGGCAGTTTTACGCCGCCGCTGGCAATTGGACCCAGGATGTTGAAGCTCATGGTGCTGCCTTATACAAACACTGTACGGACGTACAGTTAATATCGTAGAAGGGTTTGCGGTCAATTTCGTGTAAGAAATATCTGACAAGCGGGCGCTTCAAGCTACCTCTTCGGTGTAGGAGGTACTAGCTTCCTCCACCAGCATGAGCCACTCCCCAGTGTCGATAATTCCGCGACTTTTGAGGTCGTCAGTCATGGCCAGGCGGGTCTCGTACCTGTACTCAGGCGTCCCGCTGACAAACGCCGGGTCATCATCAAGGGCAAGCCATGCTCTAAGTTCGCTTATCTGTCGAATATCGAAGGTCATGACGAATCGCACACGTAAACGTCTACCGTGTAGAGATGGGCGGCAGTGAACCGTTCCAGGCACCCGACGTGTGGAGAAGTCTATGTGTGGCCGATTCGTGCAGTACGAGGGGATGGCGATCTATATCGAGGAGCTGAGCCCTCAGATCGAGCTTTTCAGTGGCTACGACGCAGAACCTATAAACCGGTTCAACGTCGCACCGTCGACGCGTGTGCAACTGCTGCACAGCAAAGAGGATGGGTTGCACATTGACGCTGTGCATTGGGGGTGGGCGCCCTTCTGGGCCAAAGGCAAACGGCCTGACCCGATAAATGCTCGGGTAGAAACCGTCACGACTGGTAAATTTTTCAAACAGCTTTGGCCGACTGGCCGTGCGATTGTGCCTAGCGAAGGCTGGTATGAGTGGGTCAAAGACCCGGACGATCCGAAAAAGAAGCAGCCATATTTCATTCGGCTCAAAAGCAGAAAACCGATGTTCTTCGGAGCACTTGCCCAGGTACACCTAGGCCTTGACCCGCACGAAGGTGACGGTTTCGTCATCATCACTGCTGCCAGCGATCAGGGCATGGTTGATATTCACGACCGCCGCCCATTGGTTCTTACTCCGGAGCACGCCAACGAATGGCTTGATCCTGATATTTCGCCTGCACGCGCGGAAGAAATCGCAAAGGACCTATGCCAGCCCACTGAAGAGTTTGAGTGGTTCCCTGTTAGCAAGGCTGTGGGCAACGTTAGGAACCAGGGCTCAGAGCTTATTGAACTGGATCTATCCGCTGAAAAACCACATGACGAACACGACAGCGGTCACCCAACCAAGGGTAAGTAGAAATGAAAGACCTGCAAGCCGCTTGTCCATAGTGCTCTGTCCAAATCCAAACGCCCCCAATACGACAGCATGTCTGGAGAGTCCTGCCATGTGCTGTGCTTGTAAATGCTCGCTTTTAGCATGGCACGCCCCGACGTGCCGTAGCCAAAAAAATGGTGAACCGCACATAGCGAGCGCACACAAAATTACTTAGCGCGCAATTATTTAGCACATCTATCATTCTAATACATTTTATTGCATACCTCGTTTCAGGTATATGCCTGCAAGCTGCAGCTGGAAGTCACTGTGCCGCATGAAAATGCTGCCTGCGTTCGTGATCCTTGAAATTACGTGGAAATGCCACGCTACTAAATCCGGCCCTCGGAGGCCTAAATGAAATTGAGATCCTTGAGTATCGCGCGGCGAGCTTTCGTCTGTTTTGGCTTAATCACATTCCTACTGATCAGCTTGGCGGGCTTCTCTTATCTGCAAATTGATCGGCTACGCGCTACAGAACAGGCCATTGAGCAAAACTCCCTTCCAAGCATTCAGGTCATTGACGATATTCAGATCGCCCTCCTCCACGCCCGTCTTGAAAGTATCCGCATGCTCTCAAGTACCACGGCAGAGGTGCATGATTTCTCGCTGTCAAAGGTCGAAGAAGCTATACAGACACTTCAGGTGAAGACTGATTTCTATCGTGCACATTTGATGTCTGGAGAGCAGGACGAAATCCAGTTCGCGAAAGCCAACCAGGCTATGAATGCTTACGTCGACGGCCTCAAAAAAGTAATCGCTTTGGATTCATCTGATCATGATCAGGCTGTGAATTTTGCCAACACAGAGCAGGCACAAAGAGCTACGGCCTATCAAGAACAGCTGGCACTACTGCGAGAGCAAAATGCACGCCAAGCCGTGGTGTCTGGAGTAGACGCGACCGACGTATATAACCATAGCGTAAGAGTCCTGGTAGCAGTGCTGATCGTTGCATTTGTCTTAACCATAGCACTGGCGATCTTGTTCACTAGGAGCATCGTAAGTCCAATCAGTTCATCACTTAAATTGGCGGAAAAGATCGCTGCTGGCGACCTTACCCACGATCTTGATGTAACAGGTTCAGATGAAGCTTCGCGATTGATGCATGCGCTGAATCTTATGCAGAAAAATTTGCGACACACAATTTTAGAAATCTCGGGAGCTTCAACCCAACTGAGTACCGCGGCCGTCGAAATGACCTCGATCACTGAAAGCGCTGATCGCACACTTCAGCAGCAAAATAGCGAAATCGAGCAAGCTGCTACCGCGGTAAATGAAATGAGTGCGGCTGTTGAAGAGGTTGCACGTAACGCCAATTCCACATCTGAAGCAGCGATGCAATCAAGCATATCTGCAGATCTCGGCAATCAAAAAGTCACTGAGACCTTGACAGCGATGCGCGGCTTGACAGGCTTGGTTGAGGTGTCATCAGATCAGGTGAAAGAGCTCGCAGACCAGGCTCAAGACATTAGTAAAGTTCTGAGCGTGATCAGGGCGATTGCTGAGCAAACCAACCTACTCGCTTTGAACGCCGCAATAGAAGCGGCTCGTGCAGGAGAACAGGGTCGCGGTTTCGCAGTAGTGGCAGATGAAGTTCGTGCGCTGGCACACCGAACGCAAACATCGACGCAAGAAATTGAACAGATGATATCCACGATTCAAGCAGGCTCTTCTGCCGCGGTCGAATCTATGCAAAAGAGTACATCCGAGGTCTACAGCACGCGAGATACTGCAGAACAAGCGGGCCAGTCGCTGCGGCAAATTATTGATTCCGTGCTCGAAATTAACGATCGGAATATCCAAATTGCAACCGCATCCGAGGAACAAGCTCACGTCGCGCGGGATGTTGATCGTAGCCTGATAAGCATCCGCGACCTTGCAGTGCAGAGTAGTGAAGGCACCCGCCAGACGCTTACAGCGAGCAACGAGCTTTCTCGCTTAGCCGTTAACCTAAACGATTTGGTTCTTCGATTCAGGACGTAGTAAGTCGGCCAACCACAATTTTCGGTTGGTAGAAGGATCTCTCAGACGCCAATGCCGCGCGCCCAATCAAATACAGCACAGGTGGAATATGAATAAGCCCGAAATCAGCTTGCACTCTGTGCTGAATTTAGACGAGCGTTCAGCGTTGGCTGAGATTGAAGCTATCACTAGCATTTTAAAGCTTGTAACACGCCTGACCCGAATGCGATTTGCCGGGATCGCGAAGTTCACCGAAACAGACTGGGTCGTATGCTCAGCTTACGACCCGATGCATATGGGGATAGAGGCTGGTGATACGCTAGAGCTGGAAATCACGCTTTGCAGCGAGCTCCGCAGAGATCCTAAGGCACTTTTTATTCCTAAAATCAGCGAAGACGGCAGATATTCAAGTCGTGCGGTGGTTAAACGGTATGCGATAGAAAGCTATGCAGGTGTTCCCATCTTCCTTCCCGATGGGCAGCTTTATGGGGCTCTATGCGCGCTAGATTCGTGCTCGATATTATTTGAAGACCCTGAGTTGGAAGAGACGTTAGCTTTATTTGCAACGTTGATCGGATGCGTTTTTTTCACTACCCCCCCGCTGCTGAATGAATCCGAATAATACGCCTTATCTCACATTCGAGCTTTTGAGTTTCAATATGAGTGTTTGATAGCTCGGACGTAATCTTGGCATGCTCGTAACGCTATCAAGCCGTTATCACCTTCATCAGTTATGGCGATAATTCGTTGAGCATGCGCTGGGTCAAGTTGGGCTCGACGGGCTGCATGAACCACGCCGACGGCGCTGGGGGTGGCAGGCACGCTGCAGCCAATGGCTGAATCCGTGGCGTCGAGAAGGACTGACAGCCGCACATCAGCAGTGGCAAGGCGATCGCGCAGAAGAGCCTGCTTGCGTTGTTCATTGGAAAGCTCCAGGGAGTGTTGTTGGTCGGCAGCGCTCGCTCTCTGCTCGGTGGCCAAGCGCTTATCTTGCTCGGCATTTTGCTGGCGCCATGCCTCGCTGGTGATGGCATCAAGGGCTTTCTGGTGCACCGCGCTCTGCTTCGCGAGCTTCTCGTCCATCCGCAAGTCTTGTATCTGCCAGGTGGCGCCGGCGGCGGCGGCCATCAGCACCAGGATCAGCACCACCAGACCGGCCAGCTTCTGCACCGGCGTCATGCCAGCGCCCTCCGCACGCCTTCGGCCAGCACCGCCACTGGGTAGGCATACCCAGCATTCTCATGATGAATGATCGCCTTTACGAAGCCAGCCATCACCGCCGGCCGGGTCAGGTCAACCTCAGCACCTGGCCGGGTGCCGGTGTTCGCCTCGACGGCGCGCACGTAGGCGTCGGTGTCGTTCTCCACCGACGGCGCCCACCGGCTTATGATCGCCTTCACCGTCTTCAGGCCGTGCTTCCGCTGGTAGGTCAGCAGCACTTTCCCCAGGGCACGGATGCCGTTCTCCGCCGTATCGAACCGAGCAAAGCGCTTCTCGACGGCAGGATCTGGCTTGAGCTGGCCCTGCCATTGATTGGCCGGGTTGTAGTCGATGTTGCCGGGGTTTCGGTTGCGCACCCCGCGGGTTTCGGCATTCGGCATACTTTTCTCCAGGCGAAAAAAAACCGCTCAAGGCGGCTGGTGTGTTCGGGCATCAATGAGTCAGGCGTCAGCGGCTACAGCGCTGATGGTGTCTCGGGCGGCTTTGCGGCCCAACTTGATATCGTCAGGGACAGCCTGCCCCGTCTCTATCTGGCGAAGGACGTACCAGTCGGTATCCCGCAGATAGCGGCGCGCCTCTTCAGCTGAAACTTCTTGCGCGATATCGGCGGGAGTCTTGATCTTTTCCAGCTTGCTCAAGTCAATCATTCAGTTGGCTCTCCAAGGGTGTTTGTTCAATCTCTATGGCAGGCGGCGAAGTATCCGGAAAGCTGACCTGCCCATTGAGCACGCTCAATACCAGCGGCGTGGCTGGGTTTCTGAGCTCTTCAGGACTGTCCCATTGGACGGGTAGGCGAATGGTGATACGAAGCTCTCCGTCTACACGCTCTACGTAATCTGATTCGACAAACCATTTATTGCCAACTGCTGCACCGGGCAACCGATATCCTTCAGGGATGCCGGAAAGGTCAACATTCTCGCCGTTGATTTTGATTACATCGCCGCTCACCGACGCCTTGATGGGCCAGTCAACGAGGTCTGGCCATAGAGTGATTCGCATTATTTCCACCTCCCTTCAGCTATGTAGCGCAGCGTGAATGTTTGAGCAGTGGCGCCGTTTCGAACATAGGCCGTGAACGAAGTCACCGAAGTCGCGACTGGGAAAATAACGCCGTAAGCGTCGACGCTTGTCGCGGGCTGAGCTGTCACTGACAGGCCGTCTATGGCCTGAAATCCGGCAGGCATGGACTGTATAATTGCGCCAATGCTGTTTGCGGCTATGACCTGGCTTGAAGTTATGGTGCTCATCATTCGCATGGCGCCACTCGCAAACTTCTGAATCGCCACCCCGCCAACGACGGTACGGCTCATCAGCCCTCCTGCGGTCTGCGGATCCAATGTAGCGTTGGATAGGGTTGCATCCTCTACCCATGGGCGCCAACCGCCCTGGAGCGTTCGAGTGAACTTGCGACCCGGAATCGTTCCTGCACCGATGCTTTCAGTGGCCGTTTGAATGCAGCTTGTCCCGTCGAGTAGGTCGGTCTGAATGTACCATCGGCGCTGAACTGAGCCGCCCCCAAGGCTCGGATAGTTCGCGGCCGCGCACTGGTCGTCCGTGCCGCTGAAAACGCCCCGAGTCCCCCCAAGGAAGGTGACCCCGTTGGCGTTTGTGATTGCAACCGGTGGGCCCAGGACGCCACCAGAGCCCGGCACAAGAAGACAGCCGGCGGAGATATCAACGTTAGACGCAGCAGGCACAAGGCCGAGAGACAACCTTGCCTCGGGAGCCGTCTTGCCCCCCGTGCCTCCCCTGCTTACAGCCAACGGAGCAGCATTTGTCGGAAGGCTATCGTAAAGTTCCTGGGTCATCGCGTTGATCTTCATGCTGGCCACTCTCGGCGGATCACCGCCAAGTCCTTGCGGCGGCGTGCCGAGGATGATTTCTTGTCTTGCCATGCGCTTCTCCTACATCACCATCTTGGCGGTCATAGTTGTTATCCCCAGAGAAGTAGTGTTGTATCCAGGAATATAGATTACGGCCGCAAGCATACGACTGTTGGGGTAATCCCAAATCATTTGTAGATCACTTTGTTGCGGTAATGACCGAATAACAGGCATGCTCAATGTGTTGATTAAAATAAACTCGTTTTCTGTCATGGTGAAGGGTGCAGCAAAGTACACAATACTCTGCCCCTGAGCGGTAGTACCGCTCCCAGCGTAAGCCCAAGAGGAATTATAGTTTGCAAATAAAGCAGTTGGAGTGCCGCTGTCAAACAATACCGTTCTCCCTCCATCTCGCAGCCTAAGTCCATAATCGCTTAAAATCTCGGCACCGAACCCCGCAGCGAAATACCGGCCATTTGGCCGAATACTATTGTTATCGTATGCCCGCACCTTAAAGCCAGTCCACGCACCCGAGCTGCCTAAAACCTCAGCCTGAGTCATGCCTATCTGCCCGCCAGCGGAGTCGGGCCTTATAAAGACAAAGGGAGGCCACTGCGATGTTATCGTGAACGGGAAATATGTTACGGCGTAGAGCCCAGAGTTATTGGCGTACCGTCCTTTGCATATAACAGACAGGCGCGTGAACTCAGAATCAATGACAACCCTGTTATCTGCCGAGTTTTGAAACGTCAAACCAAAAGAGTCCTCCACTTATTTAAACCTCACTACAATAAGAATCATAGCGGTCTGGCTGACCCAGCTAGCAGGGTACGAATACCCCTTCATTACTCGCCAAACTCTTACGCCACCGTTGACCACCTCGGGCTCTAATTGACTATCAGTACTATAGTTAATTGGTCCGGCCGGCATGCAAAAAACAGCAGCATTTGCAGGCGTTACTCCGGCCACTACCACATCAAAGAAAGACCCTGTTGGCGACGTCGCAGGATTTACTATCGCGCTATAAACGACTCTGCAAGTAAACGAGTTTTCATCAAGCTGGACCGCGCCATCCTCGCCCTTTACACGCATGCCATAAGTCATACTGAAAGCCTCCCCACCGTTACCCGATCAACATCATTCGCATCGAAGACCGTGAGGCCGTCGTTGTTGAGCAAGGTGGAACCCGTCGTGCCTGCGCTTCGCAGCGTGAACGTCCCCGCCTTGACGTTGATCTCCAGCAGCGGACGCCCCTTAGAGTCGACAGCCTCAGACCTCAGCGTCATACCCAGAATGATTTCCCGGATGAAGGCCATGCTGATGATTGCTTGATTGAGGACTACCTGGTTGTTCTGCACCACGAACATTGGCACCAGCTGACCGCTGACCTCATCGACCACCGCAAATCGCTGCGCGAATATGAGGAACTCCGCCTGCTCTCCATCCGATCCGAACGCAAACCCCGATGCGACTTTTTTGCCCCCAACAATCGTCTCTGCCTTGAAGGTCACCATCGACGAAACCTTCCCGTCAGTGGTGGCCTGAGCCTTACTGACCACCTCGATAGCGGCAGAGTTATCGCCTGATGCGACTTGTACCGTTTCGATTTTCTCGCCCAGCGCCTTGTCCGCATTGGCCAATGCAGTGGCCTCTAACTTGAAAGCGGCCTCATTGCTGTCGACCTTCGCCCCTATTGTCGTGACTTTCTGAGCAAGGGCAGAGGTAGCCGTTGCGGCGGTGGTAGCAACATCAAGAATGCTGGCAGCGTTCTTCCCCACCTTGGCCTCAACAATGTCGGTCCGCTGTGACTGAGCAAAATCTCGCTCAGCAATAACAGACATCAAAGACCAGGCGCCGGCGGACGAAGTGCTGTCGCCGGCACTGCCCTCCTCCGAACCTGCAGAGTCGGACTTCACCAAAGCATAAACCCCATCCAATTTCTCGGCGGTTGCTGCGACCTTCCCGTCGACCTCGGTGATAGCGGCCTTGTTCTTGCTAATCTCCAGGGCCATGGCTGCGTTGGTTTCGGCGATGGTGCCCAAGTTGAACCAGTATTTCGCGTTCGGCGGCGTCGTATTGACCGGTACCGCGATGGTCGCCTGAAACAACTGCTGTCCCACCCGGACCATGTCGCCCTTGGCGTAGGTCCTGGATGGAACATATTCCAATGCGTCGACCACTTCCGAGATCAGGTCTTCCAGCTCCTGCTTGGCCTTCTCCAGCCGATCGTTGACCGAGCCAGGTCCATTGCCAGTGATCAGATCAATTTCTTCACGCAAGCTCTGATACAACGCACCCTTGCCGATCTTCCCGGCGAAGTACTTGTCGTATTCAGTCTGGTCCGAGCTGGCCCGGCCATTCACTGCACCGGGAATAGGCCAGAACGGCCCAACGTTGCCGGTGCGGTCCACCAGGCGGGCCCAGAAGTAAAGGCTCGCACCCGCCAGGATGTTCTGCATCTCATGCTTGGCCTGCGGGTAGCTGAAGTCACTCAGCTTTTTCGCGGTGGCCAGATTCGGTGACTGGCTATACCAAAGCTCCGATCGTTGCGTGTCCTCCGCACCAGGTGGAAAGCCCCATTGAATGCCAATGCCATAGACCAGGCTGGTGGTGGTTAGGAACGAAACCGCAGGCGGCAGGCCGACCTTCCCTTCTAGGTTGGTTAGGTTGGAGCTTTTCCAGATCGAAGATATCTCGAAGGCGCTCACCGACCGAACACGGGCCAGGTAGGCGCCCGAGTAAATACCGGTGACGTCAATACTCGTCGAGCCCGTCCGCTGCACCTTGATCCAGTTGCCGCTGTCCTTGCGCCACTCCACGTCATAAGCGACAGCGCCAGCCACGGCAGGCCATGAGATATTCATGGTACTGATCGCGATGCCCTGGTTCACGGCGTAGCTCGACGTCAGCGTGACGCTGGCCGGCGCCGGAACTACGGTGATCGGGATTACGCTGATCGGCCTTTCTTCCAGGCGCGCGCCGGTGTCGATGTGAGCAAATTTGCTGGGGTCGTACTGCACGGCCGAGATTTCAAACACGCCAGGCTCTGGCCGGGAAACGCTGGTCACCCGGTACAGCGGGATGGCCAGGTCATCAGCGTCGAGCGCCCACACCAGTTCACGCTCAGGCGCCACGGAGTACGCCGTGGTGACCGTGAGTTGCCGGCCGCTAACCAACTGCACGGTGCGCCCCTCGCACTTGCCGTCGGGCAAGTTGAGGATCAGGCGGTCACCGGGCTTGGCCTTGGTGTCGCGGTCCAAGGTGATGACCTTTCCGTTCACCGCCGAGATGCGCCCGCCCACGGGCCGGCCGGCCAACAGCTCATCAGCGATAGGGATTACGTAGCCAGGCAGCGGGATACGACCGTCCAGGCCGACACGGAACGTTACCGCCCGGTCCTTGGAGTTGGTGAGCAACGCCCACTTGCCGCGGCGCTGGGCCTCCGACTCACGCGTGCAGCCGATCGCGCTGATTTCAAGCGGGTTATCGCCGTAGCGCCGCTGCAGCTTCTGGTCAGTCACGGCAGTGACGTCTGTGTCGTAGTTGTTCGCCGGGTTGTCGTAGCTGACCAACGCCCTGCTGTAGCGAGTACGCTCCGATGCGCTCGAATAGGTGAACGGCTGACGCCCCTCAGTGATGACGTTCGCGCCGGTATAGGCAAAGTCGTAGTCGATAGCGCGCGGCATATCCGACAGGGTGAACACTTGGCCCTGAGCCCAGTAAGTCATGCCCCGGTAGATCGCCGAGATATCGCGCAGAAGCGACCAGGCATCAGCCTTGCTTTGCAGGTTCAGGTTGCAGATGAAGCGCGGCTCCATGCCACCTTTACCGTCGGGCACCAACTGGTCCGCATACTGGGAGATCCTGTAGAGCTCCCATTTATCGACCATCCACGGCTTTATGCGGCGGCCAAGGCCGAAGCGGTCGACGGTAGTGGTTCCGTAGGTCGCCCAGACTGGGTTATTGGTGTATGCCTCTTTCAGCGTCCCATCCCAGATACCGCTGTATGTCCGCGAAACGGGGTCATAGTTACTGGGGACCTGCCATTTACGAGCCTTGCAGCCGACTGTTACCGCTGGAATGCTGCGGAACTGCTCGGCCGAAAACTCGATGTAGAGCAGTGCGGTGTTCGGGTACCGCAACTTGGCGTCGATCACCTCCGTGAAGCCGGCGATCTGCATCGTGTCGGAGATTTTGTTGTTGTTCTGGTTGATCGTCAGTCGCGTAATGCGCATCAGCCAGCCAGAAGTAGCCTTCGGCAAATCGATGCGGCGGGTGCGCTCGTACACGCTGGTGGCCTTGCCGTCGACAGCTTCGCTAAGCACCTGCTGGTAAGCACCGCCGTCGGTTGCCAGTTCAACCTTGTACTCGATCCGGTACCCATTGATGTTCCCGCCGGCATCCACAGACTGGAGCGCCGGCCAGGCGAAGCGCACGCGCACGGCGGAAAGCTGGGTGTTGCTGATCGCCCGGACCCATGGCGTGCCGCTGCGTAGCTCAGTGCTGATTGTGGTTTCGTTCTCGACCGACGGGATCCCCTGGATATAGGTCTGGTCCACCGCACCGGTGCGCCATTCCCACTTCACGTTCGGGAAGTTCATGTTGCCCTGGGGGTCTTGCAGTGGGGTGTTGTCGAGATAGATGTCGCGCGCCGTAGGCGTGCCTTCGAACTCACCCTCACCGATAGCGATGAGCATCTTGGCAATAGCGACTGAGCGCAGACTGTCCGGGGCTTCCGTTGGCGTTTTTGGTTTGTCTTCTCCGCCCTTGGCGCCGTGGATTTCAATCTTGCGTGCTGCGCCCATGCTTTCCTCCAGGCAATAAAAAACCGCCTAAAGCGGTCATGTGCTCAATTCTTCGAAGTGTTAGTGAATCGCATGCAGCACTAAAGCAGCCGCGCCGCCGATCATCAGCGCCATTGCGCCAAATGCCAACATGACACCAGCAACGTTGGCGCCGCCTTCCGTCATCTTTCCTGTCACGGTTAGCTCCCCTTTGGTATTCTTCAAATAGTTCTCCTCATGGAATGGTCATGGGGTTGAAATAAAAACCCCCGGTACGCTGCGAACGTCCGGGGGTTTTGCTTTTCTGGCCCGGCGATCTCTCGATCATCTGCGGCTCTGGGTGTCGGTTTCCCGACTATTTGATGCTGCGTAGCCTTAGTGAGGGTTTCTGTAGTCATTAGGTGCCCAATTACCCTCACGCTCCTTTAGCAGTCTTCCCAATAAGGGAGACATAACAGCTACATCTGATCTTCGGCGTAAATCGCGGCACTGATGATTGCCCCGCCCCAGCGGCGCTCGCCGATGCAGAGCGGTACCGGATTACCGGATGCCGTGGTGTTCTTGGCGCTTCCGAAGGCGTAGCCAGGCGTGTTCTCTTGCGCAGCGCTCATCTTGAGGCCGCCAGCTTGTGGACTGAGCATTTGAATCGCGCCCCCAATGGCCATTGAACCGCCCCCCATTCCTACCGCAAGAGCCGTAGCTGCTGACCAGCCAAGTGGGTTCCACCACGCCAATGCAACGATTACCACCCCAATAATGGTTTGCAGCAAGCCCGCACGCTTGGAGCCCGTAATGACGGGGACGATCCTGATTTCTCCTTTGCCCTGAAAGCAGAGTTCGCCCTCTCCGATGTTTTTCTTTCCTCGAAAAACGGCGAACTCCAAGCCTCTGGATTTAGCATTAGAGATGAATCTCTCAAAACCAGGAATTTGAACGCATAACGCCTTTATGGCCTCGGCAGGCGTGCGCACCGATAACCTGTACTCCTTGCCAAACTGACGCAGCATTCCACCAAGACGAATAGTTTCTAGCGGTGAATATTCAATAGCCAATGCAGGCATAGCTTTTCTCCAGGTAATAAAAAACCACCCGAAGGTGGCTTCTTGGTTATCCCGCCTATTTGGCACAGGACCTCACTACATCAGTGACTCTCTCTAATGGAGATTGCCAAGTTCTGTAAAAGTGATAGCGGATACTTGAGCCGCCCTTATTCGGAATTACATCGACCAGATGCAAAGGCGACTGAGCATCCGGCGCAAGGATCGTGTAGCGATCACCGGACGTTTGCAAAATACCTCCAATACCAGCGCCTAATACCGTAGTTCCCTGCCATCCGTCACGAATGCACTCCGCTACGTCCTTGGCCTTGTGGGCTGAGGAGAGTTGAAGGATCGGTGGATTTTCTCGGGTCTCTGCCACGCTCGAGCAACCACCTAGCAGCGCAGTAAAAAGCAATGCAAGAACTCCAACAAAACGCATGACAGTCGCCCTTCAATAGTGATGAAAGAAGACAAACTAACATGCGCCTGCTGACCGTCAAATCAATGGAGGCCCTTCACTTCCATATGGCCGGCAAAGCAGAACTCAAGCAATGACCTCCAATGCTCGACCAATCCGGGCTTAGGCTCAAGGTTCGTATCGAAAAGGTTATGCACCATTTGATGGTGCCCACCAATAATGGCCATCAGTTCCTGCGAAGAGAAACCCTTATCCGCAGAAAAGTCGGCCCAGGCTTTCTTAGCTGCTGTTGCTTGGTCGACGCAGTCGCCAAGGACCATCCCTCGATCATCTCCTCTGTAGCAAGCGAACGTGAGCGCAAGCCCTCTCATCTCCATTTCGAAAGAAGTGACGCTCTGAATCAGCCCTTGAAGCGCCTTGGAGAACACCAGTTCGGAAACCAACACTGACTCGACGGGAGCAGAATCAGAAAGCAACTTCACTTCAGCAAGATCCTGCTTGGCCATAGCCTTCACTGCTAGCTTGATGCGTTCTTTAGCTTCGATCTTGCTGTAATCCATTTTGAATCCCTTTAATCTGATTTTGGTACGACGAAAGCCCCGCACGGGCGGGGTTCTTCGGGTTCGTGAGAAGGGTTACGCTGCGTCGAGCTGCAGTGTTAGTTGAAGCTGCTCCCTCCAATAGTCGACGTTATGCTCCAGGCCGGGCTTGGCCCACCGCCAGCCCGAAAGCTCTTTTCCACTTAGGCTCGCGAGCTGCTGGCCCCGCTCAAGCGCGAGACATGCGGAGTCGAAGCGCTTACGAACATCCACGTCGCCATGGAGAAGCGCGTCGATTTGCAAGTCGCACCACACCGAGAAGTCGGCGGACAACCACCGCGCAAATGCGACAGCCAACTTGGGGTGCAACCATACCCCACCGTTTCGCCCCATCTTCCGACGAATTAATGTGTCAGAGGATCCGACACATAGTCGTTTGGCCAGAGCCTCCAGGTATTCAGACGTGGTCGGGAGCGCGAGCCAGTGACTTGGCCTTTTGCCAAAGTTCTTTGATATCGCTGTCGCATTCAGCCAGCCATCCGCGCTGAGTTGCACCGGATGACCTTCGTAATCAAACGGAACGATATTGCTCATGCTATTTTCCTCCACTCGACCGAGGCTGCTGCACCAGGATTGAAGCCGTCGAGCGGCATCAGGCTTTTCTCGCTGACCGAGTAGCGCTTGCCCTCGACCAGCATCAGCCAGTTTTCTTCGATCTTGCGGATCAACTGGCCGGAGCGACCGACCAAATTTGGCCGCTCCGGTGTCAGGATCAAGGCGCGACCGCCAGCTTTAAAGGTGAAGTTCATGCTGCCACCCTCCACTTCACTTTCTCCATCGCCGCTAGGGCAAAGTCGAACAGCGTCGCAGGTGGCACATGAAGACCATTCGATCCAGTGACGGCCGCCAGGAACTGAGTCGGCGACATCACGCAAGCGTCGAACGGGACAGGCTGAACCTGACGCTTGCCAGAACCGTCAGTGAAAACAAGGTAACGCTGGTTTTCCGAAAGGTCGGTCGGGATGACGACAGATTGGTTACCGCCCTTCGGTAAGTATTCGCCCTCGATCGCGTAGCTCGCGACGAAATTGCAGGCTGCATCCATTTGGTCGGCGGGGATCAGCTCCATGCGCGGAACATCGAAGCGAGCGTGAAGTGCGGATGCCAGCTTGGCAGTAGCGCTGCGCTGATGCTCAGCATCAAGTTTGGCAACACGGCATCGCATGACGTTGCCAAGCCGAAGGGCTCCGACCTTGCCGAGAAGTTCATCAACCATAGGCGTCATAACGCTCTGGGTGTCTTCATACCGGCCGTGCTTACGGATCGCAGGAAGAACCTCAGCGGTCACCCATTTTTTGAAGCGCTTGGCTTCCGCCTTACGACTGCGCAGGATTGCCGAATAAAGGCCGGATTCGTTTATGACCAGCATTTCTTGGTCGCCGCCAGGGGTACGCACAATCTGCGTACCCTTTTCGTCTTCGTCCAAGTTTCGACACATGTCACCAGCAATACGGTATTCCAGTGCAGACGACACATCGGCGGCAACGAACCACGGCTGATCATTAATCAGCAGCGTCCGTACCTGTTGCTTGCCAAATTTGAAAGGGATGACATTGGATGTAGCTGTGCTAATATCGCTCATGACGATTTCTTCCTCGAAGTTGATCTCGTTAACCAAAGCCCCGTCGCCTGCCAGCGCTGGGGTTTTTTTATGCCTGCTGTTTTTCATCGTCCTGCTCCTGCTCAAGGGACTTTCTCAGCCGGAATACGATTTCGCCGCTGAGGCTACGGCCGTTTTCAGCCGCCATCATCTCAAGCTTCTCTCGCATTTCGCACAGCATCCGTACAGCGGTAGTAATTTTCAGGGCTTTCATAACGTCTCCTTATTTGCGTTTTGTGAGTTTAGTGCTTTTTGTGACTTCGTCAAACAATTTTTGCTTTTTGTGCGTTTGCTGTACGCTTCTAGAGACATATAAGGGGGTCAACATGTCGACTGATTTTGCTAATCGGCTCATCTCACTCCGAGGTGAAAAAAACTTTACGCAGCAACAGCTTGCGGATGCCATTGGCATTACCCCGTCGCAGATTTCTCGCTACGAATCTGGCCAGGCAAACCCTAGAAGAACCGTCCTCTTTAAGTTAGCTACGGCCCTTGGCGTTACAGTCGCGGAACTGAGCCCGGATCAAATCCTTCAAGTCGTTGTGGATGAGCGCGAAACAAGCGATCCGTCATTCAAACTCCGACAGCAAATGTTTGATGAGCTAGCGGCAATGGATGGAGAGGAAATTCAAAAGATAAGGGCAGATGCTGAGGAAGCAGGAATTCCCTTTGAAAAATACGTCATGGACAAAGCTGAGAAAAACTTCATCCAGATGGCCAAAAAAGCCACGGAGTCTGGCGACATAGCCACAGCAGGTTTCTACAACGTGTTCGCCCGAATCTTGTTTGGCACCAAAATGAAGCTTGTAGACCCTAATGAAGATCCCGATTCGTAAGCAACACCCCCAGCCCGGCCCGCCGCGCTTCTTTGAAGTCACCAACACTGAGTAGTCGCTATGAAAATGCTCAAATCTATTTCAACCGCATGGCGTAATCGCCCAAAGAAAACCTGGACCGAACTTAACGACTGGGCGCTAGCCCTCATAGGCGTACCAAGCTTCATGGTAGGCTTGTTCTATGGGATGGTTGTTAAGAAGGTAGCGCCGGAACTGGTCGATCTTTCACAGATACACGGACTCCCTCTCGAGGCCATTCTGGCGTTTCTCTTCTTGGGCGGCCTAGCAGTGAGCAGTTGGTATTTTCTATACGTCGCACGGCGGTGCAGCCAATTGCTTTACGAGCGTAACTTCAAGTAATCGAAAGCCTAGCCCGGCCCGCCGGGCTTTTTTCCGCTGCCAAGGAGAGGCGCATGTCGATTGCAATTTTTCAGCTTATCGTCACCACAAGTATATTCGTCAGCTCCCGCTTTGGGTCCCGTGTGTTGCTTCTCGCATGTATTGCGTGGACATTATTCACTCTGGCCTTTGTCTACACATCTCCGCTTACCGCGCTGCAGTTACTGACGATCTGGGGTAGCTACTGGCTGTGCAGCTCTGCAACGCCAACGACCGAAAAAGAACCATCCACTCAGCTAGAAAAGATCAGCGAATACGCAGCCTCAATTAACGATAAGCTGACGGTGCGTCAGTTTGTGATGCAAGCAGTACGGCCGCTGAATGTAGCAATTCACCAAGAGCGACTCGTTATCGAAACGTCGCTCGAAAGCGCCAAAAATCAGCTTATGATTAATAAAGATTTCGCCCAAAAGGGAGCTGAGTATCAGGCTCTATTTGAGGAGTCTCACGCTCGCTTTTCGGCTCTGCTAAAACCAAGCAGCACTGAAGCCAAATCCCTCGTAATGCTGCCAGACTTCGAAGGTATAGCCGTGCCAGATTGCGAGAGGTCTGCATTAGCGTTAAACGAAGAGATTCGCTACTTACGCGAAGAAAGAACCAAGTATCTCGACTGCGTGCGCAAAACCGTCCTAACAGACGCCCAGCTTCTGGACCTGTTTGAAAAGCGCCTACGTAATCACAACGCAGCAGTCGTATGGCAGAAAGAGTTCTGTCCGTCGGTAGGCAAGCCATCTGACGGCAGTAACCACCCCAATCGGCGAAAAACCTTCGGACAACTGCTGACCGCACTCCAGAGCCCTCCTTTGCCTAAAGATTAGCGAGATAAAAAATCCATCGACATTCAATTCATTCGGAGGACATCGTGTCCGAGCCCACCCTCACCTTCAAATGCCTGGGCCACACCAAGCGAGAAGATGGCCTGGTTGTGCGCTACCAGCTTGAAGTGACCGACAGCCGCAGCGGCAAGACCGCGACGCTCTCTGTCGAGCCCAGGCACCTAGCTTCAGCCCGGATTATGAAGAGGATCCTTCTGGACCGGTGCATGTTTTACAGGGCTACCCGCGCGGAGCACGACAAGATGCTACTTGAGATTCTTGATCCGCAAGCTGCAGAAATTCAAGAGTAAACTGGGCAGTTAAGTCTCGCTGGAACATCAATAAAATATAGTTAGCAAAGAAATGTTTTTACTATTTTGAGGAACACATCTTCGTTTAGCACTAACGCGAGGTTAAAAAATGAAAACCACCAACAAACTAAGTCGGCAGCCATGAAAAGAATAGAGAACATTATTTTAGTAATACTAGCCACAAGCCTACTAATACCAATAGGGATACTTTGTACTTACAGCTTTCACTTAAGCGGAGAAATTTCATCCAGCCCTTCCGACTGGGGTAATTTTGGCTCAGTGCTAGGTGGCGCCTTTACACTCTTAGGAGGCCTCGCAACATCCCTAACTCTTATTTTTCTTTATAAACAACAAAAGGCAAATGAGAGAACGCAAGCAAAATCCGAGAAAAACTCTAAAAACTTTCAACTTCGCCAGGTCGCCGTTATACAGAAGCAGATAGCTTCCTTAACCTTTGAGCAGTACAAAAACCATCGAGCACACTTTATTGAAACCTTAGAGAAAGAGGGAAATAAAAATAATATTCTTTTCCGTGACATAGAAAAACTTTACCATTCTATTTTTCAGAAAAATCGACCGACTCATTGCGAATTTTTCGTAGATCTAGAACACACAGGAGAGAACTCAAACCCTCTATTTTCCTGCGTCAGCACGTTAGCAAAAATTCAATACCAGCTTATACATGCTCAGGAATTTACTTCAAGCTCCAATATTGCCAAATCAATATTTCAGATAACAAAAAATCTAAACATATACTCTAGCAATTCAGAAATATTAGGTGGAGAGCTAATAATAGACTCCCAAAAATCCGGGATATATATTCATAATTTCGAGATCCAAATTAGAAAATTACAAAATATAATTGACCAAATTCTATTTTTCTCTGGCAATGACACATCCTCACCATCCTACTTCCCTGAAAACGAACTCCACTTGGTTAATGCGCTTATAAAAATCTCAGCTGAAGACGACATTTCATTCACCTTAACCGAAGAAGGCCGCGGAGCAATAGGATTGTATCGAATCCGGCAAATCACCGAAACGCAACCACACCTAAAAGAACTCCACGAATACATCAACAAAAATTTTTCCTCGGTTAAAGTTATCTGCGAACACCTTCAAATATCTTCTGCACAACATTATGGGCAAATTATTGCTCGTGAAATTAGGAACTTAGGCGACGTCGAGTGGAGGAACGCAGCTCAGGAAATATCAGAGATAAAAAAAATTCTGGTGACGCACTCAAATATAAGTCCTGTATACCTATAAAACAGCGAGATTAGTGTCTAAACCAGACTACAGCAGGTCATTAAGCGTCCTGATGCTGGCCATGCATGCACTTCACGGGCAGTAGATGAAAAAAAGCCCAGCGCGGGGCTTGGTTTGTTTCGTTCCTGTTAAGAACGTTCGGGCTGAGCTGCAACGTACCCATTGACCTCGTTATGGCAATCAACTGTCAGATCATTCAGAAAAGGGCTTATCTCCGGATGCTCCATCAGCCCGAGCAGATCAGTGGCTGAATCACGGATGGGCTGCCAATCTTGATGATCGAATATCAACCGATCGCCACAATGAAATGAGTCTTCAGTCAGGCCATTGCAAAGCTGCCAGATGCGGTGCAAACCGCCTCTAACATCGTCTGGCAACGCACTGTCACAGGCGATAAGGGGATCGTTTAAAGGCAGCATTGCCATAGACCAGGCTTCGCATGCAGGGCAGTCCGGAATTGTTTCTCGCTGCTCATCTGCACTCATCGCCAAGAACTCAAGGGCAGGAAACGCTTCACTAGCGGCGAGTACCCGTCTGTACTCCCCCTGCCCATACCACTCCCATAGCGTTGCTGCGAACCCCATCTTAACGCTCCGAAACTGCCATCGCCGCTATCAAAATCCGCATGTCGTTCCCTCTTTGGTTTGGCGGGACGTTAGCACTGAGCGAGGCAGATGCAAAAAGCCCAGCGCGGGGCTGGGCATAAGCCATGTAACTAAGGAGCCCTTGAGGTGCATGCCAGTTCGCCGACAAACCCCGACTTCACTGGCTTGACTGTTCTATATGCCGTTGCTAATGCCGCGATCGCTTCAGCAGTCTCCTTGATTGCTGGAGTTGACTCCGTGGAGACCTTAGAAATTGTGCCATTAGTATTTAAATCAACGGAAAACTTTGAAGTCTCAAAAATACCTGCATCGTAATATATATAGTTTGCGGTACTCGAAACCACAAGCTTCCGCTCCTCAACCTCCACAGGAGTGCAGTCTTGTCCACTGGGCTTTCCAGCTACTCTTATGGCTTTGCCATCCGCATCAAGAATGCGGTCATAGAAATAACGATCAGTTACTTCCTTCATCGTGTAAAACGGGACGCCTTTACAGATGTTATCGCTACAAGAAGTATGAGTGATAACTTTACCTGAGCACCCAACCAAAACTGCTATCACCGAGAAAATTAGTACCCGTTCCATACCCTCACCCTCCCCTATATGGCTTATTGCCACAACAAGATCGTAGCGGGTGTGAGCGGAAGCGCCATGTTTTCCCTATCCCATGCACCCACCTGTCCAGGCATCCAGCGTGGATGGAATGCCAGTGGCGCTATGGGAAGGATAAATAGTAGCGTTCCGGCATCATTCGCTGACATAAGATTTGAAAAAATAATGACAAGATGGAGGGCTTTTTCGTGGGCAGTGCTGGTTTGGCTGGCATTGCAAGTAGCTAGCTGGGCATTCAACAAGTGGCTAGACGGAAACGCAAACGGCCAGAACATTGGTGCTGGACTTGCTTATCTGAGTGCCTTCCTGAATTACTTAACGAGCGGATTCGGTATCGGTTTTGTTGCTGGAGCCGCAATTTTTTCAGCTTGGGACTGGCCTTTGCTAGGTCAGTGGCTAAAGAAACGTCGTCAGCGCCACCGAAATAAAGATGCCGACGAGGCTTTGGCGAAAAAATGCGAAGTCCTAGGGGGTGAGTTATATGAGAGCGCATCTCAGATCGAACGCCTGAGGGCGGAAAATCATTGGGGCATTCGTGACGAACAAGACATTCATGACTCTTGGGTAAAGGCTCGTCAGGCAGAATCAAGGGAAGAGGAAAGAGTACGAGGAAAGCTGGGCCAAAGGATGCAGTCAATTATCATCGAGCTTAGACACCGTGGGCTAAAAATGGATGTCTGGGGCTTATCACTTCGAACTCATGATTTACACAACGCTTCCTATTTTTTCCTTGATATCGCCTCCTCATTAAGAGCGGGAGATTATCTAGAGAGGGAGTTCAGCGCGAGCAGGGCAGGACTTCCCGCAATGATCTAAGCACAACAGCTGAGCGACTTAATGGTAGGAGCCCAGCCAAGTATTTTGCCCTAAATGTCAGCTAGGACGGACCTATGTCGTCGCTATTGTTCTACACGGATGAAAACGAAGCAATTGTGGCCACAGATACGCTTTTACATTATTCCGTCGACACGCCACCAGGATTCGCCAGCAAAGCCATCTCGATCCCTCATATGCGCATGATCATTGCCGCTACCGGATCGGCCCTTCTTTTCAGCCGATGGATCGGCCTTGTGAATAACCAAGGTTTTGCCCTCGATGTAGATGCGGTCGATACTCATGCGCCCCAAGAGCTTCAGGCCCTCTGGAGCGAACTGAATCGCCATCTCCCCGCCCTCGGCAACCAATCTGCAACGATCTATCACTTCGGGATTTCCGACGACTCTGGAAAAGTCCATGGATTCGCTTACCGTTCTGGGTCGGACTTCAAATCCGAGCATTTGGATTATGGGCTTGGCGTAAAGCCAGAGCTTATAGACAAAGCGGCAATAGACTGGAATTCGTTCCCTGCGTGTGCGCCCCAAATCATGCGTGCACAATCGCGACAGGAGGACGAAAAGCACGGGGATCGCGTTTACATAGGCGGCACGGCAGAGGTCACTCATCTAACGAAAAACGGATTTTCGATCTATTCGCTAGGCAGTTTGGACTGAGCTTCGTTGTGCCTGAGGATCAGGCATGTGCGGTCATGCCATGGGCCGCCATAGACGATGATTTCGGACGGCCTGCCGTACAGGTGATGCAGCAGGAAAGGCCCCGGCCCGAAGGTGTCCGACTCCTCTAAAGGCAGCACTGGGTCGGTGCCGAGGTAAATCCCGGCGTGGTTCGGGTGAACAGTCCGCCCAACATGCATGACGATCAGGTCGCCGCGCTGCGGCCGGTCGACTCGCACAAAGCCGGCAGCCTCGTAGTGCTGCTCGTACAAACTGGCGTTTTCCGCGCTCTCCCACCAGCCATCGACGCGCTGGAAGGCTTCGAACTCAATCCCCCATTCGCGCTGGTACCAGTCAGCGCAGACCTGCCAGCAGTCCCAGGCACCGTGTACAAACGGGCGCCTGAGCAGCGGCGTGCTGCCGGTCGGGGTGATCGTGCGCAAGTCACCCTCTGGCCACGACAGGATGTGCCAGGGCAAGGCCGTAGCCTCGCACATGGCCAGGTCATGCGGTGACGGCCTGCTGGTTGCGTCCGGGTGCGAGTGGACAATGCCGATCACCTCGCCCAGATCTTCCGCCGCAGCGTAGTCTTCAGGATCAAGTCGAAACTCTTCGCTCGGCTCCGTCGCGATGTTCCTGCACGGGAAGTACTTCTGCGCCCGGCCGACGGCCACCAGCAGGCCGCAGCACTCTTTCGGGTACTGGGCTGCTGCGTGCGCCTGGATTGCCGCAATGATGTGTTTAAGCATGGTCAGCTCCGAGCGATCATGGACACAGCGGGGAATCCCCCAAATCCTAATTCTTCGTTCTCGCCGAAGCGCAGCTTGCAAGACGACAGACAGCCCTTGCATTGATCCTTGGCTGGATCGTCCGTAGGGTTGTCCTCATCGTCGAACATGGCCGCGCCGGTGTATCCGCAGTCAGGACCCCGGTAACCGTTGGTCATTGCCCAATGGCAGAAAGTCGTCATCTGTCGGCCGGGAAGTCCGTGGTTGTCGATCTCGCCCGGCGAAGACAGCTCCCAGACAACCGCCTCACCGTCCTCGCTGGTTTTCTGGTCGATGTACCAGATCTCCAGCGCTTCCTGAGTCGGATCAGCAGTGGGGTTGCCCTCTGGGAAGTTCGCTGCATCCAAGTACTGGGCCAGGGTTTCGCGAACCGTCAGCTTGAACTTGAGCATGTCCTCGAAGGCCAGACACAACGCCGTTACGCGCCCGTTGACGTTGCCTGCGGCGAAAGTCGGCCGAGAGGCGGTGCCGTCGCTGCTAGAAGAAATGCCTTCAATCTGAACAGGCCAGGCCGCGTACTCCTGGCCCTGCCAGATAATCGACTTGGCGGGCAGGTCCTCTTCCGAGCCCTCATAGGCCAGCAATTCCTCTGGCGTGTGCGGGATGGCGTGACCGTGGAAGCGAAGGTAATCGGCGCCGTACTCAGTCCCGTCGATTTCAAACAGGCGAATTTCGCCGCCGGGCTCCAGTTTCTGGATGTCCGTGATCAGTGCCATGGGCGGTTACTCAGGGGTGAAAGGTTTGTTCGAAGGTCGCGGTGATGGCGTAGACCTGGCCGCCACGGTGCACAGGCTTGTAGCCGTTGCACTTGTAGAGGCCAAGCTCACCCAGGGGGGGCTCCCAGAGGAAGCCCTTAGCCCCCTTGTGGCGGTCGAGGAAGTCCATGATGTCCTTGATACGCCCCTTCAACCCCGTGAAGGTTACGGGCCAGGATTGGGACCGGTTGTTGAGGCCATCCTCGACCGACTGCTCGTAGCCATCGCCAAACTGCTTGGAGCGGACGCGCTGGGTGATATCACCCTCCGCGCCCTTCTCCGTTGCCCAGATGAATCGCTCGATAGCCATCAGCGCCCCTTAATTGCTTTGTTGATGACGCCGCCCTGGCGCATATCCTTAGAGCGCAGTTCCTGATATTTCTGCTCTACGAACGTCGCCAGCTCCTTGCCGAAGAGGTCATAGCCAGGTGCATCAGCCGAGGAGGTAGCGTTGCCGTCGCCATCGATATGCACCTCGACATTGATCTGCGTTCCGCCAGCCTCACCGCCGCCCATGGCCATTACCCCGAGCTTGCCGCTCGACGTCCGGGTCAGGGGCATAATTGCCTCCTCCCCAGCCTCGCCCATGACGCCGGTCTTGCCATTGGCCATGCCGAACGCTGTGGGCTTGCTGACGATGGAGTTCGTGAAGGCGCCGCCATCGGCGAACAGCTGCACGCCGCCCGACCATGCGCCGCCGTTGGCTTGTGGGAAGTAGGTGTTGGAGTAACCAGCCGCCGAGGCGCCGAGATTCGACGACGCTGCGCCAGCGGAACCTGCCGCGAGACCATTACCGCCGCCGGCCGCACTGCCACCGAAGTAGCTTGCTGCCGCCCCCACCAAACTACCCAGCAATGCCGAACTGGCCTGACGTGTAGCAATGCGCGCCATGTCCGCAAGGATGGACTTGGTGAAGTCAGCAAACGATGCCTTGCCCGTAATGGCGAAGTTGACCAGCGAGTCCTCCATGGAACTGAAGGCATTGCCGAACAGGCTTTTGGTCTGGCCCGCGATGTTCTGCGCCGAGTCCAGGTAGTTTTCCCAGGCTGCCGTCGCGCCTTTCGTCCAGTCGCCTTGGGCGGCCTCCACATCCGCGTAGTTTTGCCGGATCTGGTCGGTCGCCTTTTTGTTCGCATCGGCGAGCGCCTGCGATTTGCGGGTGAACTCTTCGTCAGACATGTTGCGCGAGGGGTCGGAGCGCTGGTTTTCCAACTCCAGTGACTGCTGAGCAAACCGGTCTTGCTGGCTGTTAAGTTCCCCATTCAGCGCGTTCTGGCGGTCTCCCTGGCCAATACCCAGCACGGCGCGTTGGCCGGCCAACTCCAAGGCCCTCTGTTGTTGCCCCAGCGCCTGCACGTACGAACTTATCGCCCGCTCCTGCTTGGCGAGTCGCCCGGCTTCATTGGTCGCCAGCACTTCAAGCTGGCTGTCCGCGTCTTTCTGCGCCTTCACCATCCCTGCGCGCGCGTCAGCGATTTTCTGGTCCAACTGGATGCTTTGAGCGGCTGACGTTGTCTTCTTGCCCTTGGCGGCTTCCAGCGCTGAAATCTCGACCTCGTAAGCTGCCGTGGTCTGGTCTAGCTGGTTGCCGATCAGCGCCTGGCGCCGTAGCAGGTAGTCAGCCTCGGATAGCAAGCCTGCCTTCTGCGCCGCTTCCAGTTCCTTCTGGTAGTTTTTGTACGTGTCTGTGATGGCCGCCAGTTCGTTCTTGGCGTTGTTGAAGCTGGTCAGGTCGACTTGGGTACCGGCGGTTTTCGGGTCCTTGAACTTGTCGTTGATGTTGGCGATGTTTTTGTCGACCGTCGCCTGGGCCAGGCGCGGATCATTCGGCGCAACCTTGCGGATATCGTCGAGTTGTTTTTTGTAGTCCTTGAGCGCATCGGCTCGTTTCTGCTCATTCGTCCAGGATGATTTCGTCAGAGCATCAATCTTTGCCATGGACGACACTGCTTCGCCCTGGGCCTTGGCCTGCTCACCCTCCCACTTAGCGATATCGGCCTGGGCCGCTTTCTCGTCCTCCAGCATGTTCAGACGGTTCTGCCGGAACTCTATCAGTGCATCCTTGGACTTCTTGTTCTGGAACAAACCGTCCATGCTCTGCGCTTCAAGAAGGTCAGCTTTCGCGCTTTCGATGTCCGAATTGATGTCGCGTCGGCCGATATTTTTGATGCCGTCAGCAGCGCGCGCGACTGCGTTGTACGCCTTTTCCCAAAGACTTAGGTTCGCCAGAATCTTTGGAGTGCGCTCGTTTATTGCTTCAGCATAAGTATCGGTTGCGAGCTTTACCGCTGCGGCGTGATCGCCTTGCTTCTCCAGAGCGACGATTTGGGAGTAAACCGAGGCAGTTAGGTAATGGTACTGCTCGTTCAGCGCTGCGGATGCCTTTACCGGATCGTCAGCAAGTTTGACGAACTCGGATACCGTCTCGCTGACGGCTTTACCGGTCGCCTCCTGCATCGAAACGGCGGCCTGGGTAATGCCAGCAAAACTCTCGCCGGCGATCTTTCCGTTATCCGCCAGCAACGCCAGGACAGCTGCGGCCTGGCCGGTTGTTCCTACTGTTGCGCTGACCTGGCGCGCCATATCGCCCAACTGACCAGCACTTAAGCCCGCGTAGTTGCCGGTCAGGATGAGCGACTTGTTGTAGCTGTCCTGCTCTTCGCTGCCTTTGTGGTAGGCATATGCCAGGCCGCCCACGGCTGCGGTAGCCAAGGCCAGCGGCGCCAGGATGGCGAGTAGGCCGGCAGCGCCGGCACCAGCTCCGGCACCCAACTGAGCTACTGCGCGAACGCCGCTACCCCAGTCACCCGACGACAACGCATTACCGAGCTGAACTACGTTTTCCTGAGCCTGGCGGGTGCCGAGACGCAGTTTGTCGAAACCGGTGGTGGTCTTTTCGAGCTTGGCGTAATCCTTGTCGATCTTGCCCAGAGCGCTGTTGTATTGGTCCTGGCTGATCCGCCCGGCATCCAGGTGTTTACCAAGCTGCTCGACCTGCGTGTCCAGTTTGGCGAGTGCAGCGCGAGCTGGGTCAATGGCACCCAGCAGGCTGTTCAGGGCCTTTTGCTCGTCCATCGCCGACTTGGCGAGTGCCACCTGCTGTTTGTCGAGCTGTGCCGAGATCTTCGCCGCCTCGGCCTCACCATAGGCGCCGGTCTTGGTAAGCTTCGCCAGGGCGTCACGCTGCTTTGCCAGGTCCTGGGTACTTTTGGCGCTGGTAGACAGCGACTTTTCCAGGGCCTGCATCTCGTTCATCAGCGAAAAGGCGGACTTCTCGGCCCGGCCGCCGGCGTTCGCCATTTCATCCAGGTCCGTTTTCGCCTGGACTGCATCGGCCGAGTCGATCTTGACGCCGAGTTCTGCAATGTTCATCGACTCACCTTGAATAAGTGCCCGTGGTTACGGGCTGTTTTCCCTTTCCTCCGCCATAACGCGCAGGGCTTCGCCTTCCAGCACCTGAAGGTCAGGGAAGATTTCAGCGATTTTCTTTTTCTTGATGCCGAGGAAGCCCGCCACGTCGCGGATGCTGCTGTAGTCGAGGCCGATAGCGCCGCCGGAGCCTGCTCGCCACTGGGTGGACATGCGGTTGAAAAGCAGGAAGGCCGGCCAGTTGCAGGGCCAGACCTCGACATCTTCATCATCAAGGTCGGCAGCCGTCAGCCCGAGAACACCCAACTGCTCAGCAGATGGGCCACTTTCGTACATGGCTTTGGCTGCCGATATCAGTTTCCCAGGCGGGCCTGGCTAAAAGCGCTCTGATAGGCGCTCACGACCGCTTCAGCGGTGCCATAGCACGATTTAACAAGAGCCTGGATGCTCTTGTCGTCGAACTCGTCATCAAAGCCCCAGCCAACAACGAGATCTTTGATCTGCTGCACCTGAAGCTCGGTCTCGGCCGAAACGACATCAGACAGAGTGGTGCCTTCACCGAAACTGGCGCGCATCTCCTTTCCCTTTGCGCTCCAATCATCGAACAGGGCTGCAAGTCCCGGGCGATCCCGATATTTGAAGGTGAACTCGATTTTCTCGGGCTCCTCCCCAACTACCGGGATCAACACGAATGCCTTGAATGTTGGGTTCTGGGCGATCCTGATCTTTGCCATGAGAAGTCCTTATGCGCCAGCCAGGTAGCGAAGCGAACGAGCGGAAAGCCCGATACTGATGGTGCGCGTCATGACGTTGTTGCGCTCCATGGTCGGGTCGGGTGTGATGCTCACATAGCCCGGATAGAGGATCTGATCGCCGTTACGCAGTTTCATGCGGACCACCGCCAGCTCCTTGGTGTCGTCGTAGCCTTCGACGGTTTCGACGTACTGCGCCGTGGGTTGATCCTCCACCACGATAGTGATCGTTGTGGGGTTGCGGTTGGTGGGGAACTGCTTGTCGTCGTCATCCTCCAGGTAGCCGACAGTTTGATACTGCTGCTCGCCGCCGGAAGATGTGAAGGACGTGACCTTCGAGATCTGCGTCCAGCCGGATACAGGAATCACTGAGCCGGCACCTGCGCCGACGGTGTACTTGTCGGTGTTGGTGGTATTGAGGCCAGCCAAGGAAAAGGCATCGGCAGTAATCCCGGATGCTTTTACAGCGCGATCATTGATGAGCGCCCAGCCTGAATTGACCAGCAAGATGTCGCCCATTTCAATGCTGTGTCCAACAGATGCAGCGACTGGAGCTTTGGCATTGGTCAAGGCGGTGAATGGGACAGCAGGTCCCAAAACGCTGGCGATCTCCAGCACAGCGCCGTTCGGCAGCGGGAAGCGTGCGGCCATGGTGTATTTCCTCTTGAGTGCCCGCCTGACGGCGGTAGGTTATGCCCCAGCGGGCGGTTGGTCTGCGACACCCAGATAGGTGAAGCTAGCCGGGACCGTGTAGGTCGCCGACTCGGTAATAGTTGGGCCTTGATCTACTGGCTCGGTGATCAAGCCCTCGAAGCCATTGCGGGCCAGTGGCGTGTCGACGCGAAACATCCGGGTCAGTTCGTCAATAAGCGCTTCGGCGGTGGCCATGGCCTGCGCAGAGGGGCAGACGATGCTGACCTGATAAACACCGGCGTACTCGTAAGCCTCCCCGCCGAGATAGCGGCAGGTTGTGCTGGCCGGCAGTTGGAAGGCTCGCAGATACGTTTCAGAAGCGCTTGGTGTAAAAGGCTGGTTTGGGTAGGCCACTCGTATCGGGCGCGCAGCCGCCCATGCAGCCAGCTTCGTTTCGATGGCCTGACGGGCTCGTGCGTGACTCATACCTGGTTGTTCCTGATGGCCTCCAGCACGATCTGCTGGAAGCGAGCTACGGTTACCCGGACCATGCCGCTGGGGGCCTGGGTCGAATGGCCGAACTCCAGCGGTATCGCGTAGGGCAAGTTGTTGATGATGTAGGCCATCTGGCCGGCGGTGAAGTCACTCATCGCAGCAACCAGCGCCGCAGTGGTTTCGGCGCCGCTCGGGTCTACCTCGTCAAAGGTGACGTTCTCGACCACGTCGAGCGAGATGTGCCAGTTCGCACGGAACCGGCCACCGACGTAGCCCTCTGGAGCCTTGACGTCCATGCCGTCGTTGAGCTTGCGGCCCTTTTTGAGCCTGCCGCCCTTCGTGAGGGTGGCCGGGTCACTGCGCAGCGCGCTGTTGTGATCGTCAACGGCCTTGTTGTACTCGGTCGCAACGGCGTTCTGTGCCCAGATCTCCGGGTTACCCACGGGGGACATACGTATCAGGCTGCTGCCGACCTCAATGATGATTTCGCGGAAGCTGGCGTCGATGGCTTCACTGGTCTGCGCGGCGAACTCAGCCAGGCTAAGGGCGAAGTTACCGGACTGTCCGGCGCCTGCCCGGCTCACGATCGCACCTGCAACTCATACAGGATTGGCGTGCCTGCCGGGTTTATCTCTTTCAGCGGCGGCACGATTGACCAGATGCGTCCCTGGGCAACGACCATGTCGAGCAGACCCGGCACCCAGACCAAATCCCGCGCCGCGATCTTGAGCTTCTTGTCGCCCTGCCTGATGAGGCTGTTGCTCTGGAATTCGATACCGGTGAAGTCGAGCAGGATGCCCTGGGCGATTTGCTCGACTGTTGCGCCCGGCGCGTCGCCGCCCGTCTCCGGGTCATACTCGCCCGGCTCAGTTTTGCTGATGGTCACAGGCTGGCCGAACTCTGTGATCATCTCCAGAGCCATCACGGCCATTTCGTCGTAGAAGGCCATGGGGGCTCCGGATGTGAAAAGCCCAGCGCGATGGCTGGGCTTTTTTGCTTTTGGACTCAAGTCAAAAGTGGGACATTTTCGACACATAAGCTTTGAGCGCTTCATCCGCAACTTGAACCGCACGCTTGGCGACTTCAAGATCCTGCGAGCTTCCAGAGAGCCCTGCGATAGCAGCTAGATAAGCCTGAGTCCAAAAAATTCGCTTTTCTTCTAAGTTCGGAGACATGTCATTACTTCCTGTAAATGGAAGCAGAACACTAGCACTACGCTCTCACAGCAAACAAGCCACGCATTTGTAGGTAATCCGCAAACTGCGTGGCGCTCGGCCGGTCCGGCGCAGCAGGCAGCAACCGGTTACTGGTCGACGGGATCGCCGCATACTGCCGCGTCACCGCCCCCTCAACACGATCCAGCAGCACAGCGCCTTTGCGCTTCTCCACCGGGTCGATATCGTCCTGATGAATCTCTGCAGCCAAGGCCATTTGCCCATACTGAATCCGCGCCGGCAGGTAGTTGTTCGGCTTGATTTCGTGATCCAGTAGCACCTCCCGGCGCGGCCAGGACAAGCCCTGATCGCTGTTGGTCTTGCGCCCCTTCCAGGTCATGCCATCCATCGCCAAAGCCGCCCGGCGCAACAACGCTTCCTGCTCGGGAACACCTGCGGGAATGACCGTGCCGAATTTCACGGCATACAGGGCAAGGTCCTCAGCGCTCGCATAGCTTTCGGCGTCAGGCTTGCCTGTGCCGTCCTCGATGATGAGTGTCATGCGTCAACTCGCTGGATGGTTTGAAGATTGGCCGCCGGATCGCCGACAACCAGCAGTATTACTCCTTGGGCAGCTCAGCGACGAGCTTTTCCAGGGATTCTTTCGAGGCGTTGGCCCGGTACTGGACGTTGGCTTCGTCGAGCTTTGTTTTGAGCGCCGTGACTTCACCGACCTCATCACCAGGTGCGGCAGCGCCCTTCTTGAGCGATTCGATCTCACCGCGCAGCGCATCGACCGTCAGCAGCAGGCCGTCACGCTCGATGGTCAACTCACCTACCGAAGCATGGATGATGCCCAGCACTTCGAACAAGCGCAGCGCCAGCTCTCCAGACTCGGGACGGTGAATCTCGCCTGCTTCCAGACCGTCAATAAGGATCTGGATCGATCCATGTTCAGCACGCAAAGCTGCGATGCCTTTTACCAATTCGGCCTGGTCTGCCGCGCCAACAAGCTGCACCCGCTTGGCCTCCTTCACCAACACATCGATGCCGACTGCTTCGTACGCATTGACCACGCTTGGCCAATCTCCAATCACCAACACGCTGGTCACACCGGCTTCAGGCTTATCGAAGTGTTCCGGATTGCGGTAGCGCTTCTCCGGATCGAAGCCGTTGAGCTGGTTGCTGTAAGTCAATTCCATGTGTTTCTCCAAGGCGGCCATCGCTGACCGCGCGTTGAGTTTTTGGCTTAGCCGCCAGTTGCAGGAGGCGTTGCAGTCAGCTGGATCATCACGCCGGCGGTGACCTTGTTACTGCCCGCGTGCTTGACCCAGTTGGCAGCGGAGCCGACGGCAGCCAGGGTTGGGTTGGAACCGCCAGTGGTGGCTTTCCAGCTATAACCCAGCACATCGATGTTCACGGTGCCTTCCGCGCGGTAGCCGATGCTCAGGTTTTCTTCATCGTTCACTTCATAGGAACGGAAGCCCGGCGCCTGCGACTCGGTGATGGTTACAGCGTTTGGCAGCAGGCCGAAGATCACGTCCGCCGGCGCGGTATCGGTCACCAGTACCGGCTTGCCCAGGGTGCCCGGCAGGCCGCCGTAGATCACGACGCCAGCTTCTTCGTAGATCTTGTTGGTGATGGCTTCATCGACGATGTCGAAGTAGGCGCTGGAGTGCATGACCCACAGAGCAATACGGCCGAACTTGTCGCCGAACTTGCGCATACCGCGAGTCAGCGTCTTCTTGCCATCGGTTTCGATGTTGGCCGAAACCACCATGTCAGCGTTGGAGCCGATGGCGGCACGCAGGCCAGCAGTTGCGTACTGGATGAAGCCTTCCAGGGTAGCGTCAGCAACGTCAGCACCGACGATCTGGGAGAACTCCTCGACCGGACGACCGCGGCGCTTGAACGCCTCTTCAGTGGTCTGGTATGGACCGTATTTCCACGGAGCCTTGACGCCGACAGCTTCGCCGGCGCTGATCTTCTTGGCAGTCACCTTGCCTTCAGAGTTGACGTCGCGGTGTTCCAGCGAGCCGTTCAGCTTGTAGAGCGCACGCTTACGGAAGTCGCCTTCGATCAGCTCGTTATCCAGCACCATCGCGCCGTTGGACGATGCGTTGAACACATCCAGGTTGTCCTGGACACGCTCCAGGTATGCAGTTTGCGCCTCATCGTTATAGATGATCAGGTCGCTGTTAACGGTTGTAGCCATGGGTTAATCCCCTTATTTGGGCAATGCGAGGTATGCGGTTTGGCCGTGCTTGCGCTGGAAGTCACGCTTTTGCTCGGAGGTCATTTCGGAGCGCTTGAATGCAGCCTTGCCGCCACCCCCGCCCGGGGCAAATGTCCCTGAGGCCCTTGGCCACAGATGAGGTGCGCTTTCGCGCAGAGATTCCGCCCATTCGAGCGGAGTCAGAGGGGTCTTGCCGTCTTTACCGAGGATGACCTGGCTAGATTCATCAACGGCGACCGCATCGCCATCTTCGTTGAGGGTGAACACGCCTTTGGCGCGCAGGATGATGTCGTCTGTTGCTTCCGGCAGCGCGCCGGCCTTAAGTGCTGCGCCGCGTACCGAGTCGCCCAGGACTTTGCCCTGGAACTTGGCAGCGAAAGATTCAGCCTTCTCAGCGCGCTCGCTGATGGCCTTCAACTGCTTGTCGTAGTCACCGCGCAGGCGCTCAGTGCGGCGGTTGAAGACCTCGTCCACCTTGCCCTCGGTCAGCAGCTTGGTTTCTTCGTCTTGTCCAGCCCGACTGAGCAGACCTTTGACGGCGTCGATGTCGATGCCTTCAAACTGGGTTTCGAACTGGGTCAACTTGCCGGAGGTTTCCTTCAGCTTGCCCAGCAGCTCCGAGTTCTTGGTTTTCAAACCGGAAACGGATGCTTCAACGGCAGTCGCGATAGCGGCCTTGATTGCCGGATTGTCCAGGTCGATTTCGTTTTCTTCTGCCACGTTGATGCACCCCTTGGGTATGTTTCGCCCACTTTGCAGGCATAAAAAAGCCCGCGTGAGGCGGGCATATTCATTTAGAATTTTGGTCTCACTTTCCTCTAGAAAAGTGACTTATCGGATAGGAAGCCAATGAGCGAAGCCAGCACAAGCAAATTCAGCATTATCTTTCCCGTCGCATGCACCCTAATTGGCGTATTTGCCACTGGTACTTTCACTTGGTTGACGAGTTATCAAACGGCATCTCTAAGTCAAAAAAACGCTTGCATTCAGCGTATCGACACACAAGAAAAACTTCTTCGAGAAAAAGGTGAGAACTTTCTCGCAGCATTGGGAGACATGCTCAACTACACGATCTTCCCGAAAACCTCTACACCGCAAGAGTTGGCTGAAAACGCGGGCCCACTAATCAAGGCGGGTATCGTTATGTCCGCCTATGCCCCACCGGAGCTAGGTCTTAGATCAATGATGATCTCCAACTCCGTAAGGGCTGGAGCGCTTGCGTCCATGCATAAGCTCGACGAAGACGCAGCAATGGGTACTATCAATGACTCCTTTGGAAAGTGGCACACTGCTTATTACGATGCGCTGAATTCACTTGATAAACAGCGTCGAGCGTGTGAATAGCCTAGATTCCAGCATGTTCGAACGCCATCGGCTCTAGGCTCTTCATCTGCACCAAGGTCAGCGGCGCGAAGTTGCGATCAAGCTGCAGCTCTGCGAAACGCTCAACGGTCAGGCCGCCCTCACGAAACAACTTCGCTCGCACCGGCCCAATGGCAACGTCCTGAAACGCTGCGGGCTGAAGCTGAAGCCAGTGGTAGTAGTTGAGGTCGGCACTTACCTGCTTGCCGCCATCTGCGCCCACCGAAGCCCGCGTAGCGCCCTTGGCGAACATCGCGCTGAGCTTGGTCAGCAGGATGAAGGTGGTGCGGCAGTTCGGGTGAAATGGCGGCCTTGGGCCGGAATCCACTGGAAACTTGCGCTTGTCCATCGAGCGGCATTGCTGGCTGGTCTTGCTGTCCAGCGTGGCCACCATTTGGATCTCTTGCACGATATCCGTGTTGGCCTTCGCGACCTCCATGCGAGCCTGGGACGACACATGCTGAATAGCTGTGTGCACGACCGTACTGGCATTGCGGTTGGTGGTGGCCAGGATGCCGTCTTTGTACCCTGCCGCCTTGGTACCGCGAATGTTGCGGATGATCTGAAAGTTCGTCTGCCCTTCGAAGAAGCCCTGCCGGATGGTGCCCGTGACGCGCTCACGCTCTGCGCCAGTCCAGCTCTTGATGAAGGCTTTCAACAGCTTCCCGCCGCCGGTGCCGCGCACACTGAGCGGGTTCGTCAGCACCGCGGTGCGAATTGCAGCGGCCGTCGGCGCGACCACATCCAGCGAAACGCCAACCGGCGCCGACCTGGCAAGGCTGGTCGCCTCAAATTCGGCCTCGTAGTTGGCGATGTCCACCAGGTCGAGGTTCAGTTGCGCGCTGTAGCGGTCGAAGATGCCCAGCAACAGGCTATCCACCTCGTTCAGCAGAACTTCCAGGCGCTTGACGTTGTACTCGGTCAGATCCGACTGAGTGAGTCGGTCGCGAATTGAGCGGTCAATCTCCTTGAGGAAAGGAGCAAACTTGCCCACCTCCCCTGCCTTCAGCTTTTCGAGGAAAACCGCGTGCCGGATCGTGGCGTCAAGGATTGCTTGGTTTGCCGCCATTTGGTTTTTCCTTGTCGTCCAAGCCTAGCCCATCGCCCTGCTCTTCCAGTTCGCCGTCGATCTGCAGGTCAGTACGCTCTGGTGCGATCAGGCCCAGCTTGCGCAGGTAGGCCCGAAGGTCAGCTTTCGCAAAGCCGCCGTTCTGCCACAAGCCAACCAAGGCTGTGATCATCTGCGGATCAGCCGTCAACTCGACGAACTCTTGATTCACATGGTAGGCGACCTTCTTGTCAGCGATGCCCATGTAGGCGCAGCACCACATGATCGCCCGGGTATAGGCCTCACTGACGTTCGCCACACAGCCAGCCAGCACAGAGGTAGATGCCGATTGATCGCCGCGGGACTCTGTTGCGGTCTTGGTGGCCAGTGACGCCACCACCATCCGGGCACCCAGTTCGATCATCATCTGGTTCTTATCGGCCATTGCCTCCTTGACCAGCGTGTTCGGCGCCGGTTGCGCGTAGCCGAATGCACCACCCGCCGGCAGCATCATGGGAGCCCTGGAGCCAACATAAACGCCGTTCTTCTCCATCCAGTCGCGCCACTGCTCGTCCAATCCAGAAATCCACGGCTGGGCCTGGCCACACCAGAAGACGCTGTCTTCGTAATCGGCACTGTTCCGGTAATGGCCCAGGTTGATCATGGCGATGTCGTACAGCGGTGACTCGTCGATACTTGGGTCGTTGTTCTGCGCGCCGACGAAGGTGAAAGGGATCTCCTTGAGACGCCCGGTGACGCCTTCCGGCCTGAACTCTTCGATGACCGCCAGCGGCCCGCCACCTTTCGGCCCGGACCGGCGCCAAACACGACAAACGAAACCGTCATCCTCAAGCGCAAGTTCCCGGTACTGCTCAGCTGTCTTGTAACCGAAGCCATCAGGAATCTCCGGAGACTCGCGCAATACCACCAGCGTCAGCACGCTGTGACCGTTCACCATGCCCGTGCGCCAGTTGATGATGTCTTCGGCGCAATAGGACAGGATCACCGAGTGACCGCCAATGCCGTCATCCTGGTGATAGTCGACGTATAGGCCGTGGCGGCCAGCTTCAAGCACCTTCTCAAGCGTGCCCTGCGAGTGCTGGTAAATGCTCACCCCGGAGCCATTGGCGTTGTCCTGCAGGTACTCCAGCTTCTTCGGGACCGCCAGCGTCGGATCTTTGTGGAAGGCTAGGCCCAGCAGCCCGTTACGGGTGTGCCCGGTGGCGTTCTTGAACACCGCCCGCTCGCGGTATGCCCGGTTCCGATCTTCGTTCTCCGGCGACTTGTCATGCGCGTTGATATACGGCAGTCGATCGACTACCCGGTGCTGGCCCGCGCAAACGTCGCGAACGGTCACCCAGCGGTCCATCACTGCCGTGTATTCCGCCCGCTTAAAGGAGACGTCGTTGCTCATCGGGCGTATCCCATTTTGATAGCGGTGACCGGTTTGATGATCGGGTACTCGCGGTGGATGAAGTAGCCGCCGGCGTCGTTCGCGTGATCGATGCCGGCGGTTTTATCTGGCTCCCCGTTCGCGCCCCACACCTGTTGCTCCAGGCCATCGGCATAGGTCGGGCAGGTGAGCGAATTGATCAGGTAGCGGCGCTCGCCCTGCGCATTGCAGAAGACGGCGTTCATTGCGTTGATTCGATCTTTCACGGGCGGGTTTGCCGCTGGAGCGATGACCGAGAACCCGGCCTGCTTGAGCATGGCCAGGTCGGTGATACTGGCGTTCACGGATTTGCGCGAATCGCCCGAGGCATCCGGGTAGATCCTGATCTCGCAGGTCTTCTTGAAGTCGTTGCCGTCGTGCTGCCAGTAGCGCTCTTTGATGCGGCGGATCATGTCGGGCGTGTCGTAGCCGTCGATCAGTTCATCCACGGCCCTGGGCAGCCCCTGGTCACGTTTGACGTGTGTGATCGCAGCCATCTTGCCGACGTTGAAGTCCATGCCGATGAACAGCGGCTCGCCAGGCTGCACGGTGTCGAAGCATCCGTTTAGCTTGCGGTCGTAGGCGGTGTAGATCGTGCCGGACGTCAGGTTGACGAACTGGCCTTTGAGGTACGCCATGATCAGCTGCGGCGGATACGACTCCATCAGGGAGGCGATGTAGTCATCCGGCAAGTTCAGCTCGTTGTCGAACGTGCTGGCCTGCACCAGGCCGTACATCTCCTTGAGCGACGGCTTGTCGCGCAGCTGCTTCACGAACTGCAGGAAGACGAACTTGAAGCCTTCCGGCGTCGTGGTGACATCCACCCCGTTCTTCAGCCCGGGCAAGTTGTAGCGCATCCGGGCGATGATCTTGCGCCAGGCCTGCTGTGCCTTGATGGCTGTCAGCACGTCCAGCTCATCCACCAGGGCATGGCCGATCTTGAAACCGACAATCGTCTGCGGCTTCTCCATCGACCGGCAAATCACAGTGCCGCGATACTGCCGGCCGCTGTAGATATGAACCTCATGGTTCGCTTGGTTGATCTTGGTCTTCAGCCCCCAGTCATATGCCACCTCATCCATGGTCGGATAGAAGATGTCGCGGATCTGCGGGTAAGTCGGTGCGAAGTAACCAGCGTTGACGCCGGGCCACTCCATGAAATGCTTGCTCAGGGCTGAGCAGCCCACCCAGGTCTTGCCCGAGCCGAACCCGGCAACGAACGCGCGGAACTTGTGGGGCAGTGTGAGGAACTGAGCCTGGGGAACGTTAAGGCTCGGCATTCGGCTTCCTCGCATCCACCACGTCGACCTGGATACGGGTCGGGATCACCGGTTCGTCGCCCGCCTCTTCCTTCCGGGCTCGGTTGACGTAGATGTCGCCACACTCTTTGGCTGCCTGCTCCAATAGCTGGGCAGTGAGTGCAATGTTCTTCATGCTTTCGGCTTTCTCAGCCATGCGCCCAAGCGTGCGAAGTCGGTGAGAACGGTTGGCGATTGGTATCTCGGCCGTCTCCTCCCTGAATCGCTTGCGGGTGTCGTGAAACAGGGTCACCCATTTGGCCGCGAGGGTCTTGCTCGCCCGCTTGGTCGCATCATGCGATTCACAAAGCTGACGGGAGATCTCAATGCCGAATTCTTGTTTGACGGCCTCTACCACCTGAGAGGGGGTGTCAAAGCACGCCAAGGCCTGAACGATGAAGCCTTTCACCTCACTATTCAGGTTTGCCATAAATTGGATTCCGTCTAATGCCTGTCAAATTTCAGGCCGATCTGAGCAGACAGGTTCCGCAGGCCCTCGCAATGTTCAATTTCCCCACCTCAGCAGGACTGTTTGCAGCATCCACCAACGCTTGAACGTCAGGGCTTGCACCGTAGCGGCGGACCACACCGACGAACTCTTCGACGTCGTGGCTCTGCAGCTTGATCTTCGGTGCACCGTCTTGGGTGAATGCTGGTTGACCGTACTTGTCGGTCGCGTGAGCCAGGTGATACAGCTCGTGTTCGATCAGGGCGCAGAACTCAAGGTCGCTGCACTGGGCGCAGTAGTCAGCGGCCAAGGTGATGATGAAGGCCGGCACATCGCCGAACCAATCGTGCATCTGTTGCTCCATTCGGGCTTTCTGCCAGCCACCCGCGCGGAACGCTACCTGCTCGGCCTGGCCCAGGACTGTCCTTCCCTGCTTCTCGAAGCTAGACGACGCCCACATGACCCGGATGCCTACATCCAGTAGATGGGCATGGTCTGGGTTGTGGATGCTACCGGTGTCGGCGAGGATCTCGGCTTGGAGCCACTCCCAGACCTCGGGAGCAGGAACCAGGCGAATACCGAAGTTCGATAGCTCAGACAGGTCGAGCAAAGACTCCGGAGGCATTGGCCTGCCCATACTCACCTCTACTTAAACCAGCCAGTGGCCTCTGTACCACAGCCCCGGCAGAACACAGCGCCGTTCGCTTGGGTGCCCCGACGCATGATGAAGAAGTCGTCGGAGCCACAGTTGCACTGGTAGCCCTCTTCTCTCTCGCTCGGGCCATACGGCCATTAGAATACTCCACGGTGAGAGCTGCAGGACGGGCATTCGAGATTGCGACATCCAGCGGGCGCTACAGCCACCCACTCATGCTTACAGTTCGAGCAGATGGCCTCGCCGGCAGAATGCGGCGCCTCTTGCGGCTTAAACTCAAGAATCTTTCCGGTCATGCCCTTCTCCGTGTCGCGACACAATTTCCACTCTCGCGAAACGTGTCGCGATTCATCGACTATGACTCCGTGACTTCACCAACTCGGCTACAATCGAAATCCTTTCAAAGGAGTCGACTCAGTGAAATTCAGATGGATTCTGTTGATACTTTCGGCCGCTTCAGCGTCGGGATGTGGAACGATCAATACGACGTTCCGAGATGATGCAGTGGCTAGTAATAAGCTGGCTCGCTGGCATTCCCGTTGTGACTCGGTTCCCCGAATCTACAGCGGTACGGTGTTTGATTACTGCACACTAGACGCGGAACAACGGCGAAGCACTGGCTTCGATGGATACCCTGCTCCCGCACTGATTGTTCTCGACATGGGACTCTCAGCTGTTGCAGACACAGTCTTACTGCCTTATTCCATTTATCTTCAGAACAAGCATGGCGATATCAAGAAGGCTCGGTTCGAGTAGCACGCGAACTGACTACTTCCATGTGAAGGATGCGCGATCTACTTGCTCTGACTACGTTTGATCTGCGCGTCCACCTGGTCTGCGCAGGTGTCGAGCAGGTTGATGGCTTGGTTCTTCAATTCCCACAGCTGGCCGTTGTCGGCGAGGTCTTCGTCAGCCACCCGCTTGCATGGCACCAGCTCAGGGGGCTCGACTCTTACCGCCGCTGTCTTTGTTACCAGTGGCGGCTTTCCCGCGCAGGCCGTCAGGCAGAGGCTGAGCAGCCCAATCACGAACAGGCTTGCTGTTGCGTTTGAGTTCTTCAAAGTTCTTATCCGCCTTTCTGGCTTTGGCTTGGCTGGCCTGTAACCGCTTGTTCAGGTCTTTCTGGTAATCGGCGTTGCGCTGTGCTTCGGCGCGCAGGGTGGTGATCGTAGCCTGGCTTTCGACGTTCGCGTCGACCGCCTTTTTCTTTTCGCTGGCTTCGAATGCCACCTCCCCGCGAAGGGCGACGACGCGCGACTGCTGGATCCCAATGAGGAGCAGGCCTACCAGGGCGATGATGATTGCTGCAGCGAAGGCCTTCATGCGGCATCCGCCTTGCGGCCCAGGAAACGGGTCACCAATTCACGTATGGCGGTGACGCCGAGGAACCCAATAGTCCCTCCGGCGGCAATCGATAAGCTTGAAGGCCAGGCCATCCACTCAATAACGCTGGACGCGACGAGACTCAGCGATCCGCAAATCAGCGCCTCAAAAATGATCCGGCGCACGCTGGTTTCTTTTCCGTCGTAGATGACGCGAAGCAAGCAAACGGTGATGGCCATGATGACGCCCGCCATTAGCGGATTGCTCAACGCCAGCCAGAGCTTGGCCCATGTGTCTGGCTTGTCAGGCATGTTTGGCATCCGGGTTGCCTCCCCCTTGGGGAGATTGATAAATCCGGCTCACACAGCACTCCCAGCTCGGAGCGATGGGTGTGGAGGAGCCGAAAACGGAAAGGCCCCGCACGATGGCGAGGCCTTGAATAGTTGCGCGGCCTATGCCGCGCGGTATTGCCTAAAAGCCCAGTACGAGATCAGGGCTATGTCCTTCAGCGCGGCCTATGCAACGGTACCGTCTGCGTTCAGGGTGTCCCACGACAGTTTGGTTGGCAGAACGTAGTTCTGAATGTTGTAGATATAGACACCAAGCCCAGCCGGTACGGCCAAATCGTTGTAGGCGAGGACGTTTGGGGCAACTTCCTGCAGAACACTATCGTCCCGATCTTTGACGGTAGGAACCTTTGGCCCAAAAGCCATGGTGCCGGCACCGTAGAAAGATCGAAGGATGACGCCATTCACATTATCTGCTGGAGAGATCAGCACCGTGATGGGATTAGTCATCCCGTTGATGGTCTGGTTTTTGAATTTTTTACCAAGTTCGCGTACAGGCATTTCTGTTCACCTATTGAGTCGAATGATTTGTTGCGGAGGATTCCGCTTTCATGTCGCTCAAAGGCGATTGCTCGAGGCTCGTGGCCTTCACATGATTCAACGTCCCGCATCGGGAACATTTGATCTGGAGTTCTGTAAACCCACCCGTTCGGGCGAGAAGTCTTTTGCAGTTACCGCATCTGAATTCTTTCAACATCTGCAAATTCCTTTTGCTGAATCGCCCTTTCCATGGGCAATAAAAAACCCAGCGCGATGGCTGGGTTTCTGTGTGCTATTTAGATCGAATGGCTGTAGAAAAGCGCGTAAGACTCAATGCCGTCGTTTGGCTGTTTGATGCCCGCATTTGAATAATGAGTAGCGCGGATTCCGACTCGCTGCGTATCGCCGAATTTCAAGCCTGCGCCGATCCGATCTTCAAAGTTGAAGGAGGATCCAAATTTTTGATCGCCAGCGGTCGTGCCCGAAAACATCGCGACACCGACACCAGCTTCGATGAATGGCTTGATCTCGCCCTGGCCAAACTCGTAAACGAAAACTGGCGAGAAGGAAACAGAATGACGGGCACCTGCTTCTTTGCCCGATTCCCAATACGTGTAACCCAGATCCCAATAACCTGTCAGTTTGCCTGTCGAACTTTGCAACCAGGCCTTATCCCAACCAAAACCCAGCGCCGCTCGGGCAGTCAAGCCACTCTGACTAGTCGCACCGATAGCGCCAGATATTTCAGCAGCCTGCACACTCAGGGTTGTAAAGGAAAGCACGAGTGCAGCGAGTACTATTTTCTTCATTTTATGACCAATTAGTATTGAAAAATCAGGTAATTACGGATTTTGGAGACCCTCAGAGGATGGTCGCTTCCAAAACGTTCAATAATTTTTCAACCAGTCATTTTTCACATACATTTTGGCCGAATGCACCTATACGCATTAATTTGAAAATATTACAGGCAATAAAAAACCCGACGCGATGGCCGGGCTTTCTATTCAATCCTACAAACGCAGGAATGACAGGATGAATATATATTGGCTCACTGGATCATTTGGTGTCAAGCGGCTTGTGTATCGATGAGATCTTCTGTGTCCAGTAGCGTTTGAGCGCAAACTAGAGCCTCGTCCACTTCTCGATTGAGGACTTTGCGAATGTCGCGCCGCCACCGCTCCTGGGTTTTGATCGGATGCGGCTCATCCGACCAGTTGTCCATCTCATACCAGCCGGCCGGCAGCACGTTGGTGGAGCGCTTACCGTCCACTCCAGGAAGCATGGGCAGTGCCCAGGTCACCACGGCGCAGTGCACGAATCGCGATGGTGCCGGTGACCGTACAGATCGGGTCAGCTCAGAAATGGCTGCATGCTTGCGCTCAACATGCGTCGAGTACTTCGCCACCAGGGCCCGCCAGTGCGCCGGGGTCAGCGCCTTGTGCAGCCGTCCGAACACCCAGCAATCCTGCAGAAACATAGCCTCCTTGCCGACGATCTCCCCCTTCTGCTTGGCGCACTGCACCTTCGGCTCAAAGTCGCAGCCACCGGCCGAACTGATGGTCTCGGCCGCAAGAGCTCGAACTACTGCTGAAACAACGTTGCGATAGGTCATGCTGCAGCCCTCTTCAGTTCACGGATTTTGGCTCGGTAGTTGGCCTTGATGGCTTGCAACTGCTCGATGGTGTAGCGCTGGGGATCATGAGGCCCTTCCAGCCAATCCACTTTGTCGGCGCCGATGCGCCTCACCAGCTCCAGCCGGTAATTCACGATGTCGCCCGATTTGTGGTTGTTGCACGGCGCGCACTGGCGCCAGACGTTCAGCGGCTCGAAGCGAAGCTCTGGGTTGCCACCGACAGAGCGGTAGTGCCCGGCGTGCCATTGGCCGTTGTGGTGCCGGCCGCAACTTACGCACGGCAGGCCGATATCCCGCTCGCGAATCCAGGCATTGAAGGCGGTCTGCGCCTCTTTCATGTGCTGGGCGCGCGACTTGATCTTCACCTTCGCCGCGCGCAGCTCCTTGCGGCCAATATCGGCAAGCGACTTACGCGCTTTGGCCTGGTTCACGTCCTTGATGGCCAGGCCGCACTTCGGGCTGCATACAGCCTGGCCCTGGCGCTGCGGCGGGAAGCTGATGCCGCATGCCGGGTTCTTGCACTTCTTCGGTTTGGGTTGCTTGGCGATCATGCAGCCTCCTTGCTGAGTAGATCAGTGAAAACCACACCTTGGCCGGTGAAATAGGCGGCGATGCGGTCGGTGTAATTGATGCCCTGGGCGCGATTGAACAGGCTGGTCACTGGGAAACCGTCGGGGCCGAACAAATGGCACTCGCCCATCATGGCCAGCTTCGTTTCGTAGGGCAGATGGCGCATGGCCCGGTACCACTCGGCCTGAAAGCCAGCGTCCTCGTTCAGCAGGATCTGCACGCCGAAGTGCAGCTTGCAGTAACGGCGGGCATCGGCCGGGTCGCCGATCTGAGTCATTTCTGCGATGCGCTTGTACATCCCAAACCACAGCCGGTTTTGGTCAAGCGTTCGGTCCTTACCCGCGCGCAGGGTCACCACGACAAACTTCTTGTCTTTGTACATGGCGCTGATTTTGGTGATGACCTCGGAGAGCTTGGCCTGGCAGTTGACTGAGATTTTGTCGGACATCAGAAGCCCTCCTTGCCGCGCTGAGATTCCCAATCGAACGGGACCACGATCACCTCACCCTCCCGAAGCCGGTCAATGCATCGGTCACCCATGGCGGTGGGCAACTGGCTGGCCTCGAGGTTGGAAACGATTACCGTGGGGCGCATCTGCTCGTACCGACCGTTGATGATTGCGAACAGGGTGGTCAGCTCGAAGTCGCTGGGCTTCTCCTTGCTGACGCCGATTTCGTCCAGCACCAGCAGCGTGGGGCTGATCAGGCTCGAGAGGATCTGGCTTTCGCTCTGGTCGCTGGTGCGGTCGTAGGTGGCACGGATGGCCTGCAGCACGGAACCTATGGTGCGGTACACAGCCGTGGCGCTGGACCTGGCCATGATCTCGTTGGCGATCGCGACCGACAGATGCGTCTTGCCGGTACCAGGCTTGCCCAGCAGCAACAAGCATCGACCGGCCTCGGCGATCTGCTTGAACTCCGCGGCATATCGGCGGCAGGTATTCAACGCCTTGCGCTGTTCGGCTGTGGTGGCGATGTACCCATCCAGAGTTTTACTGGCGAAACGCTTGGGGATCAGTGCCGCACCGAGCTTGCGCTCCATGGCCATACGCAGCTCCATTGCCTTGTTAGCCAACTCGGCGGCCTCGGTCTTCTCGCGCGCGAGTCGGCTGCACTCAGGGCAGGCGCTCTTCAGCTCCTTGCCCAGCACAGGGAATACCTTTTGCTCGAAAGCACCGTGAATCTCGCAGTCGCCTGGCTGGATGCGTGTTCCTGGCGGTAGCTCAGGAGCGGGTTTCTCAGCGGACTCAGATCGCATAGGAACCGTCCTCACGCTGGATCAGTCCATCGGTGTAGTTGCGCTCTGCAAACCCGGTGTGGCGAGATTGTGGCGCCTGTGGTGGTGCGGACTCAGCCAATCGCTTGATCACCCAGGAGGCCTTGAAACCCTGCCAGCCGGAATTCAGCGCCTCGGTGATTGCGTCGTCGGCGGTGATCCCGGCTTCGGCGCACTTGGCCAGCTCGGAGTTCACTGTTGACCAGACAGTTGCGGTTACGGCAGCGCGCTTGGCCTTTCGCTGGGTGAGCCAGTCGGCCAGCAATTGCTCAGGGATGCTGTGCGGGTTGTCGGCCAGCAACTGCGCCATGCCGAATGGAGCCTTGCGATCAACCTTCGCCGGTTCGGTTTTTGGTTGGGGCGGATTAATCTCTTTCGAAGAAAGAGTTAATAGGGGTTCTTTCTTTGTATAAAGAAGGGAGTCGTCGGTTTTGGTCTGTTTCGCGGCTGAGCCGATTCGGACCACTTGAGCCGAATCAGACGATATGGTCTGTTTCGGCTCTACTACGAAGATCCACTCTTTTGGGTCGCTAACTCCGATGTCGCCGCGCGCACCGCCTTCACGGTACAGCACGCGACGGCGCAGCAGCCCAGAGATAGCCTTCGACACCGTGTCAGGATGGATATGAGTAGCCTTGGCAATATCGACCGCAGGGATGCGATGGGCGCCCGTGCTGAAGTTCAAGGTGGCCTTTGCCACATACAGAACTATCTTCATCTCGCGCGCCGACAAATCGATGGCCATCAAGCCATCCATCATCTGGTTGTCCATTCGGGTGAACCCCCGAGGGTTGTGTATCGGAACAATGTTTGGCATGATTTCTCTCGCTTAAAGCTGTTGAAGAAGCCGACCTCGTACGTCGGCTTTTTTGTGCCTGTGATTCAGGCTATGGATTTCAGTGGCCGGGCCGCCGCGAGCAACTGCTCGGCACGGCGCCCCAGCTCCCCCGCCTTCGCTTCAACCTGGCGGCACTGCTTGGCAAACGCCGGCAAGTGCGGCAGATCCAGTTCGCACATCACCTGGTCGTCGAAAACTTCGCTGCCGGTGTCGATCACATCGCCCAGGGCGCGGATCAGTGCGCCGAAGCTTCTGTTCGCGCATTGGTCGCTGGTCATCTGGCGGGCACCGGTCAAGCCGTGACGGCTCGCCAGTTCGTTCAGGCAGTGATCGCGGTACTCAGGCTCAAGGGCGTTGACCCAAGACTCTTCGAGCCAGGACGGCATTTCCTGATCGCCGTTCAGCCAGCGCTGTACGCGCTTAAGCCAGCGGCCTGTCGCCTTCACGAACTCACTCACGTCGCCGGTCAGTCCGGGCGAATTGAAATCAGGGACGACCTTTTCTTTGGCGCGGTCAGGGATCGACAGGTACAGCTCACGGCTCAGCGCCTGAGCGAAGTCGTCCTGGCTCAAGCTTGTGCGAGCGATCTGGTTTGCAGCGTGGGCGACCAGTACCTGATCACGGGTTTGTACGGTGTGTCTGGAACTGGACGTTTGCATGGGGACTGCTCTCTTCTAATCTGGCTTCAATGGAACGGCGGACAGGGAAGTCGCTTAGGCGGCCATCTCGGCCCATGGAAACGACGGACAAAGGGATTCTTTTTTGAATGCACCTCCGGTCAACGCCTCCGCTCGCTTGGCAACCACTGGAGACATGCCGTGCTTCTCGCGAACCCAACCGGAAACGGTGCTTTGATCAACCTTGAGCTTTTCAGCCGTGACCTCCTGAGTGCCGAAGAAGGCAACGAGGTCCTTATAAATAGTGTTCATGCTGCCCCTCCATACGGGAATACCCATATGGTAGTTTATGGGAATACCGATTTGCAAGGATATGGGAGCACCCGTAATACTCGCCGGATGGAATTCAAAGATCGTTTAAAGGCAGCGCGCCGGCACGCCAAGCTCAACCAGGGCGAATTGGCCGCTAAAGCTGGTATCACGCAGACGTCAATTTCTGACCTTGAGCGTGGAAAATCGAAAGCTACCGCGCACGTCGTAAAGATCGCCGACGCATGCGGGGTGAGCGCTAAATGGCTCTCAGACGAGATTGGGCCAATGTTGGCGCCCGGGTCGACGTCCAGCTCTGGTGAATCGAACGTCTCCCCCGCCGCGCAACCTACCAAATCATTCCGCTACCCGGTAGTGAGTTGGGTTGCAGCCGGCGCCTGGGCGGAAGCAGTGGAGCCCTACCCGGCCGGAATCTCGGACACCTACGAGTTTTCGGAGTACGACTCCAAAGGACCTGCGTTCTGGCTGACGGTCAAAGGTGACTCGATGACAGCGCCTGCCGGCCAGAGCATCACCGAAGGCACGCTGATCCTGGTGGACACTGAGGCTGAAGTTGCACCAGGTAAGCTGGTGGTGGCCAAGCTGCCGGACAGCAACGAAGCCACATTCAAGAAGCTGGTCAGCGACGGCGGACGGCTGTTCCTGAAGCCGCTGAACCCGAGCTACCCCATCGAGGCCGTCGACGAGAACTGCCGGATCGTGGGCGTGGTTGTGCAGGCGCTACAAAAGTTTTATTGAAAGCGGGCCACTGCGGAAGCACGCAGGCAAAGCGGCCAGCAAAACCGGACACGCACTGTGTATCGAACATGGAAGAATAAGAATGCCTGAGAGCATTACAGCGATTGAAATCGTCCGGCAGAGTCATCAGGGATATTCTATAAAGCCTTTCATTGTGCGCGGGGACGATGGTCTTCCATACTTCGTGAAAGGTCTCGATAAGGCCGGTGGATTTGCTCTGATCTCAGAGGCGATTGGCGCTGAGCTTGGCAAGGCGCTAAACCTACCAATACCTCCTTGGCGCTTGATGCACATTCCACAAGACCTCATTGCATTCAGTGCAATCCCTAACGTTGGGGATCTTGGAGGAGGGCTTGCATTTGCCTCTCTCGCAGTAGAAAACGCCACTGACTTCAGTCTCAGCAATATCAATCGAACTCCCGTAGACCTCAGAAGACGAATTCTTCTATTTGATTGGTGGATCCGTAACGAGGATCGGTGCCTTGGGGATCGCGGCGGGAACGTCAACCTCATCCTGAACTCAAACGGAGATCTCGCCGTAATCGATCACAATCTTGCGTTTGACAGAACGTTTGACTGCGATGCATTTATGGAGGGGCACGTTTTTCGAGAGTGTCGGTCATTCTTCAGGGATTTGGTCGTTCGTCAGGACTGCGAGCAAATGCTTGGCGAGGCTATGAAGAACTGGGGTACGATCACGGCCCTTTTGCCAGACGATTGGCTGTATCGAGATCGCGACCACATCGACGAAACAGAGCCCACACTGGCGGAAAGACTGCAAATGCTGGAAGTGTTCAAGGACGAGCGGTTCTGGGGAGCGCTATGAAGTACATATGCAACTATTCAATTCTGAGGTTTTTGCCTTACCCTGAAACAGGCGAATTCGTGAATATTGGAATCGTGCTGATTGCCAATAATGGTGACTTTCGCTTCAAAATTGAGAAAAAAAGACAGCGAATCACAAATTTTTTCCCCAGTCTCGAGGCAAAAATATTCGTCAGGGCTCGCAGGGAAATTGATGTAGAACTAGCACGCCTTAGTGGCTTTCTCACCGTTAATCGTGAAGATATCTCGCTGCTACTCTCAACCTTCAAGCACCTGATCCATCCTCGTGAAACGATGATGAGGTTTAGCGATCCCGGCACGATGGCCACAGATAACGCGGACCAAGCGCTTGCTACTCTATTCGACCATTACGTAAACCACAGCTTTGCAACAAAGGAGTATCAGGAAACGGTATTAGAGCGCCAGCTTGGAAAGCTGCTCGCAGCCTCCAACTTAAAACAGCGCTACAGCGAGCAGAAGTTAGGTAATGCTGATTACCCCGTAAAATTTCCGTTTGTGCTGATGATTGGTACCGAGCCTGTGCAGGCCCTGAAGCCTATCCACCTGGGGCACGATGAGTCTTCTAAAATCATTGAGCATGGCGACGCATGGATTTCGAAAATAAGACGTTTGAGTGCTGCAGGGCAACTCGCAAAAGATACCCTTTTTATTGCGGGACCACCTGAAGAAGGCAAGCCGAAGCTACTTAAGGCGTATCGCGAAATCGCTGAAGAGCTGAAGACCTTTCCGGGTATACGCGTCACCAGCTCGGCGGAGGGAAAGTCAGTAATAATTGACCAAATCAAGCAAGGCATTCCCGATACGCTTCACTGAAAACCTAAGCCCGGCCAAGCGCCGGGCTTATTGTTTCTCCACCTTGAGCTGATAAAATCTGCTCCCCTCTCGAATGGACTCGTTTTTCATGCGCCTATCCTCGATGCCAATGGCCTTATGCGCCATCTTCACCTGCACGTCCTTAACAGCCCAAGCCGACACCAAAAAAGAAAGAGACATCCACTGCGCGGCCTACTACGAAGTGCTTTCAGTAGCTGGTGACCAGCCAGACATAAGCCGCAGTCAGTCCTCAAGAGCCTCCTATGTACTATTGGTGCACGCTGGCTACACCCCGCAGGCCCAGGAAGAAGTTGCGCAAAAAATGGTGGAATTGCACAAAGAAACACCAGGTCCGATGACGCCAGCTAGTACTGCCAAGCTGCGTGAAAAATACGACGCCGAATGCAAAGTCCTTCTGAAGGCCGCCTTGTGAATATCCTGGTGCTTGTGAGAGCCGATACCCTGGCGGTAGCAGCATAAGCGGCCATCATCGAGCCCGGCCCAGCGCCGGGCTTCTTATTTCTGGCTAGTACCCTGCCCTGCTATGGTGGCGCCCTCTGATCGCAATGGAAGCATCGAAGAATGGACTCATGGAAGACCCTGGCGATAGCCCTACTGGCATCGGTCAGCACGCAGGCCGTATCAGGTGATGGCGCCAACCCTATCGCTGCCGCGATATTTCTCACAATTTCCGCGCCAACCATTTTAATTGGGGCGACCACATCCCTCACGACCGAACCGCCGAAGGTTTTCAAGTCAGCCAAGACCGACGCCCTTGCCTACATAGGTTCGGACGGCGAAATTCGCGGCGCCCAGTTTGAGCAAGCGTGCCGGCACTACCGATTGAGCTATAGATCGCCCCTCATGTCCGATATGCAGCTCGCCCAGGCGATCGCGACTTCATACTGATACAGACCTTTAACCTATCCTCAGCGTCGTGATTCTTGCCTCCGGCGCAACCGCCAAATTCATCATCCGGGTCAGCCACCAATGCCTTCCATCGTCTACGCCAACGAGTTCGACATCTGCGTATCAATGCCCGATTTAGTTTCATGGGGAGGGGACGAGCACTCACCCAATGCGGATTTAGAAGCCGCTTTGAGCTCCGCTGGAATCGAGCTAGACATTGCCGAGCTGTACAACCACTACTTCGAAGACACACCTATTGGTGCTGGTGACGTTCATGTCTATTCGTCTGCCGTGAGCGAGAGCCTAATGGTCATAGACCTGTATCGAGACCTGACCGATCAACTTGATTTGGTTACGGTTTCATTGAAAATTGACAAGCCACTTACCCATTTGGTCCTTCCATTGCTCAGACGATTTTTTGATGCCGCTGAGTGCCAGGTACTTTTCAGTCAATCTACACACTCACAGCGATTGCGCTCACTGACAGATGAGAGCAGGTACCCTTTACCGATGGGGGAGAACGGGTACCGACAACAGATAATTTTCCATAAATGATGCGCACGGCTAATGAGCCACTGCCTTTCACACCCCTTTCACAGTCGGGCGCCTATGGTTACCACAGCTCCTAGCGATCATCCCTTTAAGCCCGCCACTCCCCATCGCGGGCTTTTCTTTGCCTGCGATTTGGAGGGCCGACACTCGCCCTCCCCGACTTACCCGACGACCGCTATACACGCCCACCGTCAAAATGACACGATAACGCCTCGCCTTCGTAAGTAGGAATACAGGATGTTCAGTCACGTAACCGTTGGGACAAACGATCTTGATAAGGCCTCGACCTTCTATGATGCAGTGCTAATCCCCCTGGGGCTCTGCCGCAGGCCTGTAACGCCTGATGGCGGACCACCTTCGGCATGCTGGATTAAGCCAGAAAGCCTTCTCCCTCGTTTTTATGTGTACAGCCCCTATGACCGCAATGAAGCCGGAGCAGGGAATGGCAGCATGGTGGCTTTCACCGCACCATCTCAAAATGCGGTAGACAGCGCCTATGCAGCTGGGCTTCTTGCGGGCGGATCTGATGAAGGTGAACCTGGCCAACGCCCCCACTATGGTGACGGTTACTACGGTGCGTACCTACGTGATCCAGATGGCAACAAGGTACATATCGCTCATCGTGGAGACTTGGACTTGGCGGGGTAACCGCCGCTCACCTATTCGCTTGAAGCCCGCCAACGCGGGCTTTTTCATACCTAACGGAATGCACTCACCATAAAATATGCATTTATGCATGAAACTTCTTGCCACCCTCTTGCCAAGATATGTCAGCGCTAATACTGTGTATACATCCAGTATTCGCAAGGAGCGAGGCATGAACCAGGCACCCTACCCCACACCCATACCGAAAAATTGCTACGAGCTTGTTGGCCGCCGCCTGCAAGGCATCATTGCCTCTCCCCGAGTCCAGAGGATTCAGCTGGTCGAGGTTTCCAGGCGCGCCGACGAGAGCCCTGAAGCCTGGCACCAGGTCATTCAAGATATCAGCGACACAGCCGGCATCAGGATCGAGCAACTGGATGGCGACGCCGTCAGGATCGGCTGGCGCGAGTACTGCGATTCTTAAATGAGCCCGCCAGTGAGCGGGTTTTTTATCGCCTCCAATAAAATATATGGGAATACCCATTGACGATAAATATGGGATTGCCTATATTTGCATCCGTCGAGACGCCACAGCGAATCGCCAGCAGCGAAAGCTGCACCGTTCTTTAGCGACACCCCCTTGCCGGATCACCACCGGCCCAGATTCAAAGGCAGCGATGAACCGGCCTAAACGGTTCAGAGGGTTGGCAACTGACCCGGGCGTGCAGCGTAAAGCGCCAAGAACAGTTATCCAGCGGGAGAACAAACCGAAAGGCCCGCGGCTGGAAGAACATTTGATTTAAGCCGGTGACCGACGCCAGTAGCGGGTCACGGCCAGCACCAAAAGATTTGAATTAGCGAGCCCGATAGCTTCGGCTGGGCGCGCCGGACCTCATGCACCCTGCCCCACTCAGCCAGGGCATTCAGAGCTGTAGCGTGCATGTTGTAAGGACCTGTGATCCACGGCGAACAGATGCTGTTTGACGCTGTGAGTAGGAAGCTCGAAGCCCGCAACCATGACGAACTGCAGACCTGCAATCAGCAGCGGGATACGCGGCGCCGCCCTAGCGTAGAGGGAGTCACCGCTGATGCAACAAACCCAGGCCGTCGCCAGTAGCGGGCCTGGGCACCACAGATTCCTGATGCCGCTTCTATGAGGCGGCATTGGAAATCAACGGGAGTAACAGCGATGAATATCGTGATCGGAACAGGCGCTACTTCTTACTGCGTTATGTGCTCCGACGAGGACCAAACAGCCTCGGTGTTGCGAGAGTGCGAAGAAGATGGCCACCAATACCGTTACGCAACTGATGCAGATCGCTCGCTGGAGAAAGTCGATTTTCTTGATTGGAATCCAGCCTGAACAACCAGCGCCACGCCAGCCTGTCGTTAACTGCCCGAAGCCCTGGTACTCCCCAGCACCAGGCTGCATCGGAGTGTGAACTGAGTACCGCCAGCCAGCGCGAGAGCAAAGGCAGACAAACGTCATGCAGTTCACACCCCGATGCGGATGCATCAATCAGCGCTGTAGAAAATTTGAATTAGCCCGTTGTCCCTCCGGTCAAGAATTATGAACGTAGTAAATCTGACGAGGTAACAGCAATGACTATCCAAGCAGAGACACTCGTACAACTGACAGAGGCACTCCGGGAGCGCGGCCTGAAACTAGTTTCTGATGTCCACTTCATCCGTGCCCCGTATCGGCAAAATCACCGCTGGATCTGCTCAGTAGAGTAAAGGTCCATTTTGCTGACGGCCTGGCTCGATCGCCGGCCGTTGGCACCTCCTCGCAGCATCCCCTCTGCATTACCCAGACAACACTCGCATGCACTCCCCTCCGCGCCCAACGGCAGTCAGCGGAGCGAAAGAGTGCAGCCGAATTTTGTTGGATCTATATCCGCCAACCTGGAGGCGAACATGAACGCAGCATTGAAGATATGCCAGGAGGGTTACGACGCTCAGTTGCCTCCAGAGGTCAGCGAGGTGAGCCAGGAGCAGGAGTGGCTGGACCACTCAGCGGAACGAGTGGTGCGCGGGATGGATATCAAGTGGAAGCGCCGACACGGCAAGCCACAGGTGGTGACGTTCGACAGATTCTGCACCTACCTGCAAGGCATCCTGAATCAGCGCCAGATTGATGGTCTGGATGAGCGAGACTCGTTTGCCCGCCTCTTCCTATCGGCGATCCTGGGCAGCCAGGGCGAGGCACGTAATCATGCGTCGGACCTGCTTAGCAATGAGCGCCCAGTCGAGACAGTCGAAGGGTTCGCCATGGACCTGCTAAGGCCTTACGCCGCCGATGCGGTAGCAGCAGAGCGTGAGGAAGCCGAAGACGACGTGGATTACGAGCTATGAGCCCGCACGTCGAAGTTTCGACCGCCCTGCTCGCTTTGGATCATCCCGACTCCACAGTTTTTGCAGAGGCACTGGTTGAAAAACTAATAGTGTGTCACTTCACCAGCGGCACCTTCACAGCGGATGAATTTCACCACTACAGCGCCTGGTTGCTGAAAGCCAGCCGGAAGCGGCTGGCTCAAATGGATAGAACTGCAACGATCCTAAGTTGAACGACCTGCGTTACGATTTTGTTGTTTTTTAACGCCTTTCCCGTTTTTACGCTCGTACAGATGGTGAATTAACCAAGCAACCAGAAGCAGCCCAGCCAGACAAAAAACCAACACCATCAGCTCTAGTGCGGGACCTTCGTGTGAAAACATTTTTCGTTCCTCGTCCTGAAGTATCGCGCCAAACAAACAGGCGCCTCCGAAATTATTCGTAACAATTCGAACATTTTCAGAGTAAACACCAAATTCTGAGGTGACAACCCCTAATGCCCTTGGAACCATTGATCTAGACACGTCACTCGTCGAAAAACCATTCGCGGGCACATCAGAATCAGCGGAGCATATACAAGGAGAAGGCCATGACTACTGCACCAGTCCAATCACTGATCGACGAGCAGCTTGAGGATATCAGCGCTCACAACCTACGCGAGGCGTACAGCTTGGCAGAGCGCCGCGGCTTCTACGGTGCACCAATTGAGCAATACGCTGAACCTGGTTACGGCGGTCGCGTCCTCCAGGTCCTGCGCTATAGGGTTGAGCAGCAGAGTTGATCAACCTTTCCCTTTGTTCTTGTTCTTCGCACTGCCCTGCCGCGCTTTGAATTTGGGATTGGATTTGCAGATCACGTAGATCCGGCCCCGGCGCTTCACGATCTGGCAGTCGCGATGACGGTTTTTAGCTTCTTTGAGTGAGGACAGCACTTTCATAGGTGAGGCTCCTTGCATTGAGTTGATACGTTATTACGTATCATAAATACGAATAAGAACGTTTATCAACTCTTATTTCCCCTACCCCTTTCATCGCTGCGAGCATCGCGGCAAGGAATCCCCATGTCGACGAACATGCAGATCTGGGAAAAGGTCAGCACGACCGATACCCGCTACACCAAAGCTGCCGAGGTTGGCGGCCAGAAGATCACCAGCCTCAACGGTACGGCGATGATCATGAAGGCCACCGAAGTGTTCGGCCCGGTCGGAATTGGGTTTGGTTGGACGGTCATGGAGGAGCGTTTCGACGAAGGCTCAGAAATGTTCAGTGGCGAAGGCGACAAACGCCTTGTGCTAGGTCGTGAGCTCAACCACACCATCAAGATTCGCTTTTGGTTCGAACTGGACGGAAAGCGCGGCGAGATTGAGCAATACGGATGCACTCGCTACCTCTACAAATCGAAGTTCGGTACGACAACCGATGGCGAGGCGCCAAAGAAGTCGCTGACCGATGCAATCAAGAAATCGCTATCGATGCTCGGCTTCAGCGCCGACGTTTTCCTGGGAATGTTTGACGACGCGGAGTACGTCAATCAACTGAAGGACGAAGAGCTGATTGAACACGCCGAAGACCAGGAAGCCGAGAGGGCTCGTCAGCAGCAGGAGCGCTTGGACTACATCAAATCGGTTATCGACACGATGGCCGGCGCCCAGTCTCCCCAAGAGCTGAAAAAGATCCATGACGTTGCGGTACGTAAACTCACTCTGCGCAAGGACACCAAGGGTGCCGAGCGTATCTCGCTGGAATGGAAACGAATCACCGACGCCGATAAGGAGGCTGCTGCATGACCCAGCTTTACACACTCACCGGCAAGCTAGCCGAACTTCAAGCAATGGCTGACACCGACGACGAGGGGCTGAAAGAGGCACTGCAGCACGCCATGGACGAGATCCAGGGCGAGTTCAGTGACAAGGCAGAAAGCGTTGTCATGCTAAGCCGCAATATTCAGGGCGATATCGATGCAATCGAAAAAGAAGTTGACCGGCTGAATGAGCTCAAGCGCGTGAGAACGAACACAGTCGGAAAACTGGATGAGTACCTGCGCAACAACATGGAAGCCGCCGATATCAAGACGATTAAGCGCCCCCTGTTCACTATCACGCTGGCCTTGGCGCCCGAAAAAGTCATCGTCGATAAAGAAGACGATATCCCGGACGACTTCATCGCCACCAAAACCGTGTTCTCTCCAGACAAGCGCGCGATTGCAGCCAGGCTCAAGGAAGTCCGCGACCACAATGCCGAAGTGCGCACGCGCATGGACGCTGGCGAAGACGCAGAACACGAACTCCTACCGGAACCGGCCTGGGCTCATCTGGAGCGCGGCGACAGTTCGATCCGCATCAAGTGAGGTAATCATGATCAGCAACCACCTAAGCCTGGTCGAGGCGCTACGCCCAGCATCGGACGAACTGGCCGCCCAGGTTGACCAGTACCTGGCGGCCGGCGGCAAGATCGATACTCAGTGTCAGCTCGCGCCTCGAACTCCAGGCCCGAAGCAACCACCCACTTTTCACCGGCCGGCAGTCAAGACCGAAACCGAATTGCAGGTATCGAGAATCAAGGAAATGGCGGCAACGATGAGCCGTCGTGATATCTGCGCGAAGGAAGGAATAACCCTCGGCGTCCTTAAGGGAATAGCTGGCCGGTACGGAATCAAGTTTCCCATCCGGCCCATGCAGCCCAGCCCACCAAACCGGATCGACTCAATAAGGGATGCCTTCCTGGTCGTTCGCATCAAAGAATGCATTGCGGAGGGGATCAGTCGGCAGCAGTGCTGTAACACGCTGAAGATCAGCTACAACCTGCTTTACAGGCTGATCGAAGACTACGGAATCGACTATCCAAAGCTGAAGCCTGCATTCAGATGAAGAAACGAGTCCAGCAACGCAAACGTCAAACCTGGCTCGCACTGCCGGCCAGCGGAATAGAAGAGGTAGGCCATGGCCAAGACTGTGCAGGAACGATCGGCCAAGGCTGCGCAGAAGCGCCTGGCGGTCGCCGAGAAGGAATTGCGGCACAAGGTCAGGCCGGGTATCGAGCAGGCCATGGAGCGTATCCGGCTTCGCGGCCAGGTGTCGATCATCAGCGAGGTCTTGCAGATCGTCATCATGAAACTGGACTTGATGACTGACGACGAGCTGATCAAGTTCTTGCGGTATCCGCGCCACGAAATCGTGATTAGCGAAAACGTGGCGCGTGAATTTCACAATCAAAGCTTGAGCGAAATTCGCAAAGACCCAGGCGACGAAATCATCACACCTGAATCAAAAATTGGCGGGAACGCGAGGGAGTTGAACCCCCAGCGGTGCTGACCGGAAACTAGCATTACTCGTTGTACTCTTCGCAATTTGAACTTCGATCGTTCCCAGAACCGCCCCGCCCAATTCAACTGCTGCTGTTGTGACCATCAGTACTACTCCCAGATCGATATTGGTTAAAAATGGGGCTGCAAGTGAAATTACAGCGCCGCCTAACGTCACCAGGTCCGATGCGATTGCCAAACTGCTGAAGAGTCTTTCTTTTACGCTAGCCGTTACTCCGTGCTCGTTAAAAATCGTTCTTCAACGATTTCTGTAATGGCTGCGAGCTTACACGTCAAACACCATATTAATCAATATCATGCCACCACCGGGTACGGAGGGCGGCGCTTACCCGAGGTAAACGAAATGCCTGTACGCCATAGCGTCATCCACAAGATCGATAAGAAGCCCGACGGTAGCCCGGCCGTCCTGTTCCTAGGCGCATCCGAGCAGGTCGAAAGCCAGGCCCGGGACGACCTGATGAGCCAGCTCAACGAAAGCTACAACGCCACCGCCGGCAAGGGCTGGGGGTTCTTCCACCAAGAGTCAGGCGCGTACCCCTTGAGCGGCTGGCTGGGGAAGTACTTGGCCGGCGTCACCGACTTCCTGTCGTTCAGCGTCACGGCCGTAGAGCACCTGACCAAGCTGATGGAAGAGTCAAACCTCACCACTGGTGGGCACGCCCTCTTCTGCCACTATCAGCAAGGCATGACCGATTACCTGGTGATTGCCCTTGTGCAGGAAACCGAAGCGGTGACCATGACCGAAGAACTGGCCCTGATGACGGTGAAGCGCCTGAACCTGGATCACATCCGCCTGGCCGCGCGCATCAACATCAGCGAATGGCAGAACAACCGCCAGTCGAAGCAGTACATCTCGTACCTGAAGGGCAAGCAGGGACGGAAGCTTAACGATTATTTCCGCGACTTCATTGGCTGCCAGGAAGGGATCGACGGGCCGAGCGAAACGCGCACTCTGCTGAAGGCGTTCAGTGACTTTGTTGAAAGCGAGGATCTGCCAGAAGAGTCAGCCCGTGAGAAGACGCACACGCTGGTCAGCTACTCAATGGCCCAGGCCAAACTTGGCGAGCCAATCACCCTCGACGAGCTGTCAGGACTGATCGACGAAGACCAGCCGCGCAGCTTCTACGACTTCATCAAGGCCAAGGACTACGAGCTTTCAGAGACCTTGCCACCGGACAAGAAGACGCTCAACAAATTCCGGCGTTTCACCGGGCGGGCTGAAGGCATGTCGATCAGCTTCGAGGCGCACCTGCTGGGCGACAAGATTAACTTTGACGAGGCCGGCGGCTCCTTGGTTATAAAGGGCCTTCCGACCCAACTCACCGATCAGCTCAGGCGCGCTAGCGCCTGAAACCGACCAAGCATCGATACTAGGGAGTCATCTTGTCGATGATGTCCCTAGCCTCCTTGATGCCTGCGTTGATCGCCTCGTCACGAGTACTCCAGAGGTTGTCACTGTCTTTGTGGCTGGGCAATTCACCGACCTGAAGTTCAGTAGTAAAGCCATTTTCCTCGGCAGATATACGGATGATGAACTTCTGCCCTCTATAGGCATCCCCGAAGCTTGAATGTCTCATTGACCTCTCCTTGATCCGGCTCCATGCCGGTCACCCGTAATACCCCATATCAACGAATCACGCCAGCCGGCGAGGATCCCCTATGTCCGCACAACAGAAGAAACACCCCTTCGATTTCAAAACCCAATACGGACTCGGCTTCAACCCTCAGGACGATGAGATCGTTGTCGACTTCTTCTGTGGTGGCGGCGGCGCCGGCACCGGGCTGGAAATGGGCCTGGGCCGCACGGTAAACGTGGCGAAGAATCACAGCCCGCAAGCGATCAGCATGCACACCGTCAATCACCCAGGCGCCAAGCACTTCACCACCGACGTGTTCGATGGTGACCCGGACACCGAATGCGGCGGCAAGGCCGTGGGCTGGTTCCACATGTCGCCGGACTGCACGCACCACTCCCAGGCCGCGGGCGGCCAGCCGCGCAAGCGCGAGATCCGCAACCTGTCCTGGATCGGCCTAAAGTGGGGAGGCAAGAAACGACCCCGGGTGATCAGCCTGGAGAACGTGAAGCAGATCCTGCAGTGGGGCCGGCTGATCGCCAAGAGGGACAAGGCCACAGGCCGCGTGGTCAAGCTGGACGGCACTATTGCTGCTCCTGGCGAAGTCGTACCGGTGGGCCAGCAATTCCTGATCCCAGATCCGAAACAGCGCGGCCGCACTTGGCGACACTTCGTAGCCTTGTTGGAAGGCATGGGCTATGTCGTTGAGTGGAAGATCATCAAGGCCTGCGACTTCGGCGCGCCGACCAGCCGGGAGCGTCTGTTTATGATTGCCCGGTGCGACGGCCAGCCGATTGTGTGGCCTGAGCCAACCCACGCCAAGAACCCGGCCAAGGGCCAGCAGAAGTGGAAGACGGCCGCTGATTGCATCGACTTCACTGACCTGGGCAAAAGCATTTTTGGCCGCAAGAAGGACCTGGCGCCCGCCACCCTGCGCCGTGTTGCCAAGGGCATGAAGAAGTTCGTCATCGACAGCGCGTCGCCGTTCATTGTGCCGATTGCCAACTGGTCGGGCGAGACAGTGCAGTCTGCCGACGAGCCGCTGCGCACCGTCACCTCTTATCCGAAGGGCGGCGCCTTCTCGGTGGTCAGCCCTGTGATCGCCCCGGCAACGCACCAGGGTAGCGACCGCATCAACGACCCGCTCGCCCCGTTACCGACACTGACCTGCGCAAATCGCGGCGAGCTTACGCTGATCAGCCCGTTGATGGTTGGAGCCGCCGGGCCAGAGTACTCCGGCAAGCCGGTGGGCATGGATCAGCCGGTGGGCACGCTGATGACCCAGAACCACCGCGCGATCGCAGCGGCACACCTTGTGAAGTTCCGCTTCAATGACGCGGGCAAGGCGCTGGACAAACCACTGCCCACCATCACCAGCGGCGGTAACTATCAGCGTCCGGCGGGGGCCGCTCACGCTATGGGGATATCCACGGTGTTCATGGCCCAAATGAATGGCGGCTTCAACACCACCGGCGCAAAGAGCATCGAGGACCCGATGACCACGGTGACCAACACCGGCAGCCAGCAGCAGTTGATGACGGCCACCCTGGTGACGAACACCACCGGCCACGCGCCGTCTGCCCTTGACTGCCCCGTGCCGACGGTAACGACCGGGCAGCATCACGCCCTCACGACGGCACACCTGGTGCACATGCGCGGCAACTGTGATGCACGGGACGCGAACGCCCCCCTGCACACCATCAGTGCCGGCGGCCAGCACCACGGGTTGGTCAGCGCTTTCATGGAACGTGCATTCGGCGGCAGCGTGGGTCAGGGCTTGGACGATCCAGCACCAACCATTACTGCCGGTGCTGGGGGCAAGAGTTCACTGGTATCGCTCACCCTATCGCCAGAGCATGAAGTCGGTGCCCTGCGGGTTGCCGCCTTCCTGATCAGCTACTACGGCACCGAGAACATCAGCGCTTGCGACTCGCCGGTGCCGACGATCACCACCAAAGACCGCCTGGCAATGGTCACCGTGATGGTCAAGGGCACGCCCTACGTGATCGTCGACATCTGCCTGCGGATGCTGAAACCGGCCGAGCTGTACAAGGCCCAGGGCTTCCCAGCCGACTACATCATCAGCCACGGTGCCGACGGCAAACCTTTCACCAAGACTCAGCAGGTGCACATGTGCGGCAACAGCGTCAGCCCGCCGCCGATGGCTGCACTGGCACGCGCCAACGACCCGTGGCGCACTGAGCAACGCCAAGCGCGGGCAGCTTGATGGTCAGCTCGAACCGGGGGGAATACCGTCCTTGTTGAAGTCCTTCAGGCGCTCCCGCTCCTCCTCAGTGGAATGCGCCGGGGTTTCTTGCTCGGGCTCTTTATTCTTTTCTTCAGTCATCGCTACGTCCTCTAGGTTGGAGCTGTTTCGGCACCTGGTGGAATCAGCAGTTCAAATCAATCCACTCCACCGCCCGAACACAGCCCAGCGAGACAAGCAATGTCTAAGGAAGCACACCATTGCCTACCGGATACCGCTTAGACGTACACAAGCCTGGTGACAATATCCGAGTCGATTAATGGAGTGGTGCCAACCTCTTGCTGATCAGCTATCCACCGCCGTGACAGGTATATATCGAACTTCCAGGGATGCAGCTTAAGCAGCTCAATTGCAGATCCGGTAATTCGGCACCGCCCGCACGCTGGGCACGAATACTCCTCAGTGTCCGGCAGCACTATCGGCACAACGTTATATCCGCATATGCAGCAGCCCATGATTACCCTCCCCGGTAATCGCTGAACTTTAACTGCTCTTTGTCTGCCATCCAACACCCGGGCATGGCCCGGCAAGGACTCCCCGTGATCAACTTGTTCTGGCGCATTGTCGCCAAGCTGCTTGTGCGCCCGGCGGTTGCCGCCTGGCTCATCACCCGCGCCCAGCGCACCTCGGACCTTACCTACGGGAGCTTGTGCAGCGGCATCGTAGCCGTGAATAAAGCGTGCCCCTGTCGGGTTAGGTCGCGAAGAGCTGGTAGACCGCCACCTCGGCTACAGAAATCACGGCAGGCTTACCAGCTGCGATGAACCCATTTATGCACGCCCTTGTAGCAGGTATGTTTAAGCGTTTTTTCAGGATCTGCATTTGTTTAAGTACAGTTCTCGACATCAGGTACTTCCCGCATTCGGGACACTCAACATCTCTGAACTCACCAGCGGTATTCATCTCCTTACCTTTGCCGCCACAGATCACGCACACGTAGTTGTCCATCACCACCTCCGTTTGGCTGATCGCTGAACTGTAGCTGATCCCTCACCATCCTCCACCGCCCGGGCATGGCCCGGCAAGGACTCTCCGTACCTAACAAAGTAGTGCTATCTAGTTTTCTCAGAAGATCGTCCAATCTCTTCTCGAGTAGGCATGGTCCAGTCGGAGGGCCGCCTGTCGTGGACAGACTCCTTCTTCGGAAAACCATCGATTCCAAAGCCGATCAGATAGATTGCAAACGCAACACCGGCCAAAACGGCCCTCCACGTAGGCGACGCGTCTTTGGAGAGCCCTCCAGGCCCGATCGCAACCCAGCCACCACGAAGATAAGCGAACACAGCTTGACCAAACCAGGCTTGCAGCATCAGCACGGTCCAGAAATTTCTCCAGTCCCCCACGAATCTTGAAGTCGCGCTCACCAGCGAGGCGGCAACCATCAACAGTAGTATCAAGTACCGGTAGCGTTTCAATAATCCCAGAACGCCATTTTCGATTTCCATTCAGTTAATTCCCTTACCTATCAGGAGGAGCCAGCGGCATGACGGTTGTGAATGCCCATGATCTGGTAACGAGGGAGAATGCCGCAGTACCAACATTTTTCAAGCTGATGTAAAAAGTACAGCTGCCATTTCAAACATTCACTGGATTCCGACCAACACATGCAGATCATTCGTACTGGAACAGTATTGACTGGCGAATACGCCGGTTGGACGATAGAAATTCAGGATCACCGCGCAGGTGAAACCGGAGGTTATTACCTGTTCCTGGTCCAGAACGAATCAAATGGTTTCGATTCTTGGTTTGAACTCATAGAGCAGCTGCAGCAGCAAATTTCAGAACTCGACGTTCGCTGGAATTAGCGCCTCGCTCTTTCGTTCCACCCCTCCCCATCCCCCCTTCAAAGTCAGCCGCTATAGCGGCAAGGACGAAGTCATGCCTGAAGAAATCAAGTTGATCCAGCCAGCCCCGGTCGTGCGCGATGAGTACGGAATGTTCGCTCACCCCGAGCCAGATGATGAGGTAGTTCCATTTTACACGTGATGCGCCATCAAGAAATACGCCGCGTATGTGCCCCCAATAATGGCGAAAAGTGAAAACCACTTTAGGAGTATGAAAGATATCTCTCCGCGCTTCACACGCTTCCACTCACGCCTCAAAACCTTTTGTACCTCTACGACGATCGACTCCATAGTCGCGTCCATTTCTTCACGGAGAGACATTTTTCCATTGCCGAGGTGATGCAGCAGGCTAATGAGGTGTGCGTGCTCCTTAGGGTTGAGCCTCAGCCTCATTCTCGTAATGCGAACCTCTACATTGATGACATCGTCGTGACGAGACGCCAGGAACGCTTTGATGTCTTCCTTGGCTTCTTTTTTGATCTCCAATGCAGCGATCATTGTTGACCAGTGCCCCGCAAGGTTAGCTGCGTCCTCTCTGAATGCATCGATCCAAGACTGGCGAAACTCTGACGTTTTCTGATCCTTTGAAAGTATGGAAACGACTAGGGAGGTCGCAGCAGCAATCACTGCTGCAACTAATACGCCTACCAATGGAATTAAAAGGGATTGATCCACGCTTTAGTCCTTCTTTATCCGGCTCCATGCCGGTGCCGCAAAATAAATTAGTATGAACATACGATCATTGTTTCCGCGATGACACCCAATCAAATGACAGACTGCTTGTCCTTTAAGTCTAGATATCTTTGGGTTCTGTAATACCACAAAAGCATACCAACAAATGCAACTATTAATGAAACGCACTGCAGCCAGCCGTATAGATAAGCCAGATTTTTAAGCTTTTCAAAATAGCTTTTGACCAACTCCAAATTAGCATTGAGTTTTGCATTCACTAATTTTGCCTCATCAAATCTTGACTGTATTTTATCTCTAGTTGCCTCTAGGCTCGGCATAGCCACCATTAGATCTTTAAGTGTTGTTGTTCCAGAATTCAGGTTAGCAATCACCTTGGAAAGGCGATTTGAATCTGTCTTAATCGCGTCTAGAGTCGCTAAGAACTCGACCTGCTGAATGGTTAAACTATCAATTTTCAATTCAAGATCATCTGATCTCTTATTCAAATCAAAAAAGAAAAAGACAAAACATATCATCCCTACAATCGAGAGAAACTTATACAAATTATCCGTTGGTGCCTGCATGACTTGTCCCTAATAGCGCTCACATAACCCTACCTAATACCCCATATCAACGAATCACGCCAGCCGGCGAGGCAGGCGCACGCTTGGAGATAACCCATGAGTACCTTTGCAGTGTTTGGAATGACCCTCGATGTCGCCAAGACCAAGGCCCGCAAGAAGACGGCTGGCACCCGCAAGAACGCTAAGATGCCGGGCGGCGTCGAGCCGATCCCGGAAGCGGAATGGCTCGAGCTGGTCGCAAAGCGCACCGAAAAGATCATGGGGGGGGTACGGTTCGCCAGCTCTCGCCGCTGTTCGACGCTCCGCAGTACGCCGAGCAATTCATTGAGTTGGCTCGCAAGACCCTGAGGTGCCGCGACATGCAGATCAGGGCCAAGGCCGTACTGGTGGATGCCAAAGGCAAGCCGATCATCAACCCGAAGACGAAGGCGCCACGCGTTGGGTCTTCGGAGTGGCCGCCAAAGCAGGAGATTCAGGCAGCCTAATTAAAAGGCGGATAGGTACCGGCTACTGGCGGTCTTCTTCAGGAGTGCAGAGATAGCTCCTCTCCTCAATCACGCGGTTGATGTACTTGATGGTTAGTAAAACCTCTTCTGGCACCAAATATGGTGACAGGGGATTTGATGCAGTTATTGCAAATGCTCTCCAGCGAGGTAGGGAGCGTTTCAATATACGAAGAGTTACAGGGTAGTACTCCGGAAAGTTTCGCAATTCAAAGATAATTGCCATCTGCCGGTCTACATATTGAGCTTCATTGTCTTTGCCGATATTGAGGTCCTGAATAAGGCCGTGATAAGTGGAGAAGCGGCGGGCCTCATCCTCCGACCTCTTGATGCCGATGTAGTGATACAGAGCAAAACCAGCCGTGATTAAGGAAATCAGAACTGCGACGGTCCCGTTGTAATCCTTAAGCCATTCCCAAACAGACATCCCTACCCCTCCAGAAACCTAATGTCGCAATATACCGGCGATGAGCCATCATGCCCATCACTTATGGATGCGTGTGCAGTGGCATCGAAGCCGCAACGCAGGCCTGGCACCCGCTGGGCATGCGCGCCGCCTGGTTCGCCGAGATTGAGCCATTCCCCTCGGCGGTCCTGGCCCATCACTACCCCAGCGTGCCGAACCACGGCGACATGACCAAGCTGGCCGCCCTGGTGCTGGCCGGCAAGATCCCGGCGTCGGACGTGCTGGTCGGCGGCACCCCGTGCCAGGCGTTCAGCGTGGCCGGTATGCGCGAAGGCCTCACAGACCCACGCGGCGCCCTCACCATCAAATACGTGGAGTTTGCAGATGCAGTTGACTATGTTCGCGCTGGCCAGTTAAAGCCCGCCTGCGATATTTTCTGGGAAAACGTCCCTGGCGTCCCCTTTGACAAAGGGGGCGGCCATCTAGATGAGAGAGAGGCATACGAAATGGAATTTGAGGGCGTCCGCCTAACAGCGTTATCGATCAGGAGCGGCGCCAAGGTTTTCTAGACCACTAAAATCACATCTCATAGCGCGGCGAGCAGCGCCCAAATGGTCGCGTGATAAAGCAATCGAAAACAGTAAAACGGCGCCGAACAAACAATGGGCAGGCCTCTAATTTGCAAAGCACTTTGCACAGCTTTTGTTTACACGACTCTATCTTCATCATGGTCTCGAAAGGCCTCCTTGAATACGTTGTGTTCGTCCTCAGGCAAATAAGTCTGAACCAAAACATCTTCGTTGAGGCTGAGCGCCCATACTAACGGCACATTGGCGAGGTAGCGCCGCCAGTCGGAAATCAGCATCCAATCACGAACCACACCATAAATAGTAGTAGTCACTCCCAATTCATTAGATTTACTAGCATAGTCACCAGGAATAATTTCATTTAATTCCGCGAGAGTGGACACCCCAAACAATCGAAGCTCCTCAATCAAATCACCCAATCCTTCTTTCAAATCAAGATGTTCCAAAGGATATCTATTAACTCTAGTCCATTCATCAATAAACTCCCCTAGGTTAATAGAGTTTATTTCCATATCCAAATCGCCAGCAACCACACCCCTCTGAACGTCTCTAATGTAGCTATCAATTTCACTCGACAGCTCATCAAACCCACGATCAGCAAGTTCCAGCATGCCTGCGTACAAATAAAGCTTCCTTTCAGCAGCGGGAGGCAGTTTTCCTGAAAATTTATAGTTCCTATCATGAGCAAGCTCAGCCCATGCGTGTTGAAGAACAGTTCTAACTTGAAATTCAAACTTTAGGCCATCTAACCCTTCGTACTCCGGAAGGTCCTTTCGTATAGGACCTAAATCACACACATAATGCGATGATCGATACCCCATCTGATTGACCAAAAGAGACGCATCCTTAATGCTGGAATTTTCAAGATCTACTTTAAATGCTTCGCCTATCAATTCTGCAACACGAGAAACTTGCGACTCAAAAAACACAATAATCCTAATGCCAGTCAAATCAGTTAGTTGCTTAACCGGATCCTTATACCCTTTTCTTTTAACTTTATTAACTACACTTTCACAATCTTTTACTCTGCCGGTGACAGCGAGATAATCAACTCCGTTGCTTTTTAAAAGATTCTCCACGATAGAGGATACAGAACGCGCTAAGAGCTCATGCTTAGGGAGGGTTTCCGCTAGCCAATTTCTTAAATCTACCGAGTTCAAAGAAGACATCCTTTTCTTAATGGGGTAATCGGCACGACAATTCACTTTAACTATAAAACATCCTTCCTTCAAAGTCAGCCGCTAAAGCGGCAAGGACGAGTGTGCCCGTGAGCATCATCGACAACGTAATGACCGACAAGATCACCCTGCACGGCCTGGACTTCGTGCAGGTCCAGCTGGAAGGCAATCAGCGCCTGCATGTCTGGCACCCTGAGTTGAATCACTGCTTCAAGATGGAGCGATGCGACGACGGGGCCTACATGCTTTTTCTGCATGAAGATTCGCGCACTGCCGGCGGCGGGCGGCCATGGACACCCGATGGCCGGGCCAATCTGGTTATCGACGGCGAGTTCAAGGTTGCGGCGCGCAATGACTACAACACGATCGCCTACGACTACCACGCCACGACACCGGGCGGGGATAGTCGGGTAGCGACCATCATGACGAAGCGAGGCGAGTACCCGGCCGGCGCCCACTCCACCTGCACTTTCAGCGCTCAGCCAGACACGGACTTCGATCGCTACCAGTGGTCACCAGCCCAACTCTGGGAAATTGTCGCCGACGTGATGCTCGGCCATCGGGTGACGCCATGAGCCTACGCCAGCGGATCATCATCTACATGAGCGGCCCGGACGATACCCGGGATAACTGGTTCTGCACTTGGTGGATCCGGTTTCACATTGAGCCGTTCACCACCAAGCAAATCCGCCGGGAACTGGAGGTGATGAAGCGCGAAGGCCTGGTCGAGTCGGATCACAGCCAGACGAACAACACCAAATGGAAACTGGTCGAGGTAACGCCATGATCGCCACCCTCTGGTCCGCCTACGGGTTCATCTACAAGGGGCCAAGGTTAGGAGTAATTTCAACTGCAAATAGTCGGGAAGCCGACAGTTCAACGCGCCGACCATCAAGGCTCACCTAACAAGGAGAGCCTCATGAGAGAGTTCGCAGAAGCAATTGTCGCCATTGCACCAGTGACCAGCCGCAAATCCAGGAATCGCTTCCTCCGGGAATGCGACAGATGGACCAACCGCCTATACAAGTGCGATTTGGTCAGCCTTCAACAACGCCAGGAACTGCGGCGGCAAATCGCAGCGGCGTGCCTGGTGGCGTTGATGTAACCCTAATCCCCCTACATGCCTGCCGGTGAGCGGCGGGCCACCTTCTGCCGCCCAGCGCGGCGCGGAGCACCCAATGTCAGCAGCAGAACAGCTCAACGACGGCGTTACCGGCGACAAGGTGCCGGAGGCGCAGATGGCCGAGATCCTCGGCACCACTCTCGCCGCCCTGCGCTCAAAGCGCGCTCGCAACCAAATCCCCCTCGGCGTCTGGAACAAACAGGGCAGCCGGGTCTTGTACAGCATCAGGAGATATTACGAATGGCTCGAAAGCCAATGGGTTTGCCCGCAGGAATGGACCTCCACCACGGATCGATCCGCATCCGCTTTATGTGGAACGGCAGCCGGCGCAGTGAAACGCTCCCCTATCCCCCGACACAGAAAGGAATCAAGTCTGCCTCACAGGTTGTTGATCAAGTAAAAGGCCTGATCAGGCTGGGGCTGCTCGATGACGACAAGTACGCCGAGCTGTTCCCCAGTTCCAGCAACGTCGCCGGCGGCAAGATCAACTTCGGCGAGTATGCCCAGCTCTGGCTGGACAGTCGGGAGGTGGTGGCCGGCACCAAGGGGAACTACAAGGGCGCGCTGAACCGTTACTGGATGCCCGGCCTTGCTCTGGTGAGGATTGATCTGATCACCACCACCCTACTCCGCCGGGTCATGGCTTCCAGAGAATGGAAGTCGCCCGGAGTGAAGCGCAACGCGATCTCGAAGCTATCGACCATCCTGAACTCAGCGATGTCTGAGGAACTGATCCCGAAGAACCCGGCGGCGATCCTCGAATTGCCCAAACGCAGCAAAAAGGAGATCGATCCGTTCACCCTGGAGGAGGCGAACCAGATCATCGCCAAGATGTACGAGCACGATCACTGGCCCAGCACGATCTATGCGGCATTTTTTGAGTTTGTATTTTTTACAGGAATGCGTCTTTCCGAGGCCCTCGCGATGCGCTGGGACGCGATAGACGAAGAGAAGAAGACAGCCCACGTGTGTCGCGGGATCGCCTTGGGGGAAGTGGTCGAGCGCACGAAAACAGGCGGAGACCGCTTTGTTTTGCTGAATGACCGCGCTTTGCACGCCTTGGCGTTCGCCAAGGAATACGCAGAGCGTCGGAAAAAGGGCAAGGGAAAGGTGCTTGAAACGCCTTTCATTTTCCCGCCCTCGAAGAACTCGGAGTACGTGAAGCAGACGTCTGACCTGCACAAGCAATGGGTTCCGACATTGAAGGCGCTGAATATCCGTCGTCGGCCGCCATACAACTGTCGTCACACCTATGCGACAATATGCATTATGTCTGGCATGAACCCCGCCTTCATCTCCCAGCAGCTCGGCCATAGCGTGCAGATGCTGCTCTCGACTTATGCGCGTTGGATCAACTCAAGCTCAGATTGGGGCGAAATGGAAAAGCTCCAAATTGGTCCCAAATTGGTCCCAGTTCAAATAAGCGCACTCTAAGCTATTGATAGGTAAAGTAATTGATCTCCACAGCTAACATCACCATGCAGTTCGGCGCCAAGCCGCTCTTCGAGAACGTCTCGGTCAAGTTCGGCGCCGGCAACCGTTATGGTTTGATCGGTGCCAACGGTTGCGGCAAGTCGACCTTCATGAAAATCCTCGGCGGCGACCTCGATCCGTCCGGCGGCCAGGTCATGCTGGAGCCGAACGTACGCTTGGGTAAACTGCGCCAGGACCAGTTCGCCTACGAAGAATTCACCGTGCTCGACACCGTGATCATGGGTCACGAAGAGCTGTGGAAGGTCAAGGCCGAGCGCGACCGCATCTACTCGCTGCCGGAAATGAGCGAAGAAGACGGCATGGCCGTGGCCGAGCTGGAAACCGAGTTCGCCGAGATGGACGGCTACACCGCCGAATCCCGTGCCGGTGAGCTGCTGCTGGGCCTGGGTATCCCGTTGGAGCAACACTTCGGCCCGATGAGCGAAGTGTCCCCAGGCTGGAAACTTCGTGTATTGCTGGCCCAGGCGCTGTTCTCCGATCCTGAAGTGCTGTTGCTCGACGAACCGACCAACCACTTGGACATCAACACCATTCGCTGGCTGGAAAACATCCTGACCCAGCGTTCCAGCCTGATGATCATCATCTCTCACGACCGTCACTTCCTGAACAGCGTGTGCACCCACATGGCTGACCTGGACTACGGCGAGCTGCGCCTGTTCCCCGGCAACTACGACGAGTACATGACCGTAGCGACCCAGTCCCGCGAGCAACTGCTGTCGGACAACGCCAAGAAGAAGGCGCAGATCTCCGAACTGCAATCCTTCGTCAGCCGCTTCTCGGCCAACGCCTCGAAAGCCAAGCAGGCCACTTCCCGTGCCAAGGCGATCGACAAGATCCAGTTGGCCGAAGTCAAGCCATCGAGCCGCGTGAGCCCGTTCATCCGTTTCGAGCAGAACAAAAAGCTGCACCGTCAGGCAGTCATGGTCGAAAAAATGGCCAAAGGCTTCGACGGCAAGCCGCTGTTCAAAGACTTCAGCTTCCAGGTTGAAGCCGGCGAGCGCGTGGCGATCATCGGCCCGAACGGTATCGGCAAGACCACCCTGCTGCGCACCCTGGTTAACGAGTTGACCCCGGACGCCGGCAGCATCAAGTGGACCGACGCTGCAGAACTGGGCTACTACGCCCAGGACCATGCCCACGACTTCGAAGACGACGTGACCCTGTTCGACTGGATGGGCCAGTGGACCCAAGGCGAGCAAATGATCCGTGGCACCCTGGGTCGCATGCTGTTCTCCAACGACGAGATCCAGAAGTCGGTGAAGGTGATTTCCGGTGGTGAGCAAGGCCGCATGCTGTTCGGCAAGCTGATCCTGCAAAAGCCGAACGTGCTGATCATGGACGAACCGACCAACCACTTGGACATGGAGTCCATCGAGGCGCTGAACCTGGCGCTGGAGAACTACCCGGGCACGCTGATCTTCGTCAGCCACGACCGTGAGTTCGTATCGTCCCTGGCCACCCGCATCATCGAGCTGAGCGCCACAGGCGTGATCGACTTCAGCGGCACCTATGATGATTACCTGCGTAGCCAAGGCGTGGTGTTCTAAAACACCCCTCCAATAGCTGTGGTGAGCGGGCTTGTCGAATCGTCGCACCGCCCGCGCTGGGGCGCGAAGCGGCCCTAAAAAAGAACACCGCGTTCTGTCCGACAGAACGCGGTGTTTTCTGTTGGGGCCGCTTCGCAGCCCAGCGCGGGCGGTGCGACGATTCGACAAGCCCGCTCACCACAGCAAGCCCGCTCACCACAACGCGCCTGCTCATCAGACAAAGTAGTTAGCCTGCTTTCTTTTCCCTTGGGCCCTTGCCATGATGCCCTCACCGCCCGCCCGCGAACGAGTGCCCATGCCTGCCGCCACCCCCAGCTCCCTGTCGATCACCTTGCAGATCGTCTCCATCGTCTTCTATACCTTCATCGCGTTTATCTGCATCGGCCTGCCGATCGCAGTGATTCCGGGCTATGTGCATGAGCAACTGGGTTTCAGCGCCGTAGTGGCCGGGGTCACGATCGGCTCGCAATACCTGGCGACCTTGCTCAGTCGGCCCATGGCCGGGCGCATGTCGGACAACGTCGGCACCAAGCGCGCGATTGTGTGGGGGTTGGCGGGAATTCTGGTCAGCGGTGTGCTGACGTTCTTCGCGACATTGCTACAGAGCATGCCCACCTTGAGCCTGGGCATTCTGATCGTCGGCCGACTGTTGCTGGGCGTGGCCCAAGGGCTGATCGGCGTGGGCACCATCAGTTGGTGCATGGGCGCGGTAGGTGCCGAACACACGGCGCGCTCGATATCCTGGAACGGCATCGCGTCCTACGGCGCCATCGCCATTGGTGCGCCGCTCGGCGTGGTGATGGTGGCTGAATACAGCTACAACAGCCTCGGCATTGCGCTGGCCGTATTGTCCGCGCTCGGCCTGGTACTGATCCGCAATAAACCCTCAGTGCCGGTAGTGCGCGGTGAGCGTTTACCGTTCTGGGCGGTGTTCGGGCGTATCGCGCCCTTTGGCGCCAGCCTGTGTCTGGCCTCCATTGGCTACGGCACCCTCACCACCTTTATTACGCTGTACTACCTCAATCGCGGCTGGGCCGGTGCGGCGTACTGCCTGACAGTGTTTGGCGTGTGCTTTATCCTGTCGCGGCTGGTGTTTATCTCTGCCATCAGCCGGTTTGGCGGCTTTCGTGCCGCAATCGCCTGCATGACCATCGAGACCCTTGGCCTGACGCTGCTATGGCTGGCGCCATCGACGGGCGTGGCGTTGATTGGCGCAGGGCTGACCGGTTTTGGCTTGTCGCTGGTGTACCCGGCGCTCGGCGTAGAAGCCATCAAGCAGGTGCCCAATAGCAGCCGTGGTGCAGGCCTGAGTGCTTACGCGGTGTTCTTTGATTTGGCCCTGGCGATTGCAGGACCGTTGATGGGCGCCGTGGCACTGAACCTCGGCTATGGTTGGATCTTCTTCTGCGCCGCGCTGTTGTCGGTGACTGCCTTGGGCGTGACCGTTCTGCTCAAGCGTCGCGCTTACTGATCTGCCGTCTGCATCCCGGCGCGGGTGGATTGGCCGAGTGTGTGGCTGAAAAATCGTCCCGCCTCGGAAATCAGGTCACGGTGAATACCTTCGCGGTCGACACCATCGGCATCGGTGCAAATCGCGGGCATGGCCGCCAACTGATCGCTGTCACACGGCGCCATGAACACGAAGTGCCCTGCCCCGGCCAATAGCTTGAAGTCCGGCGGTTCCGGCAGTTTGCGCGCCAGCGCCGCAGCGTTCTTGTCCACGGCCACCAGCTTGTCGCCGTCGCCGCTGTAGAGCAGCACCGGCACATGCACGTCGGCCAGGGTGTGACGGCCGAACATCAGGCTCAACGGAGCCATCAACATCAACGCATGAATACGCGGATCGGATTGCGGTTGCAGGTCGTCGCGGTCCACCACCAGTTCGCCTTTGGTGGTGCAGGCGTCACGGTCTTCCGGGCGTTCCTGGCAGTAGCGGCGCAGGCGGTCGAAGTCCGGCTTGGCACCCGCCAGGATCAACGCAGTTTCGCCGCCCGCTGAATAACCGATCACGCCCACCTGATCGACATTGACGAACGGCGATAGCATCGGGTCGCCCAAGGTGGCGGTGATCGCTTCGGAAATCTGGATCGGCCGGCCATACAGGTTACTCACCGTGCCCAGGCGGCTGTGGTCTTTGTAGTTGTCGCCAGGATGCAGCACTGCCACCACCACAAAGCCTTTGCGCGCCAGCGAGGTGGCCAGGTCGTGCAAGGCCAGCGGCGTGCCGGTGTTGCCGTGGGACAGCATCAGCATCGGGAAACGGCCGATGGCAATCTTGGAATCTTCCGTGGCGGCGACGCGATAGGCGCCCAGCGGTGTGCTGTGCTCAAGCCCGGTGGAGGGATAGAAGGCGATGGCCTTCATCGGCTGCAAATCCAGCGGATCAAGGAAAGTCATGCGATGGAAGCCCACACTCCAATGCGGGTGCGGCGCAGGTGCGGCGTGCACTGAAACCAGGCCACCGAGCAAGGAAAGAACCATAACAGCACAAAGACGCATCATGAGGATGTCCACCTTTGCTGCATAAAGACCGGCATGTCGGATTGAAAAGTCCATGGTTCAAGGCGCTCGACCGGGTGATAAACCCATGCGTGCATAACCTGGGCCAAAGTAATGACAGCGGGTAAACGAAAAAACTCCGTAGTCCGATCGTTTTGAGGCGATCAGAATACAGAGTTTAGACGTCCCGTTTCAGAATGAAACGGGGAACGGCACGGTTTTACCTAAGCTTTACGCAGCCGCGAACAATTGTTCGTTGATGAGTGCGTTGGCGTCGCTCAGGGACTTGCTGCGGAACTCGTCGCCATACGCCAGGCCGTGGGCGCGGACGAACTCGATGTCGGTGATGCCGAGGAAGCCCAGCAGCACTTTCAGATAATCTTCATGGGCCACGCCGGTCGCTTGGCCGGCGTGCAGGCCGCCCGACGTCGACACAACGATGACTTTCTTGTTGCCGCACAGGCCTTCGGGGCCGGCTTCGGAGTAACGGAACGTCTGGCCGGCGACGGCAATGCGGTCGATCCAGGCCTTCAGTTGAGTCGGGATGGTGAAGTTGTACATTGGGGCGGCGATGACCACCGCGTCGGCGGCGAGGAATTCAGCCAGGGTCTTGGCGCTGAGCTCAGCTTCATGTTGCTGCGCAGCGCTACGCTGATCAGCCGGAGTGCCCAGGGCGCCCAGGGTCGCGCCGGAGAAGTGGTTGAAGCCTTCGGCGGCCACGTCACGGTAGGTCACTTCCACGCCCGGCTCAGCCGCTTGCCAAGCCTTGACCACACCAGCGCTGAGCTGACGGGACGCCGAGTTGTCGCCGAGGATGCTGGAATCGATATGCAACAGTTTCATGGGGAATCTCCAGTTAGGATCGTCAGTGCCGATCAGATGGAGGTGATACTACGTATGAAACCAATAGCCGATAAGACATCTGAAATGCGATAGTTCGTCCCACTGACAGGACAATAGGCCGCCCCATGCAAGACCTCAACGACCTCTACTATTTCGCCAAAGTGGTGGAAGCCGGTGGCTTCGCCGCCGCCGGCCGGCTACTGGGGATTCCCAAGTCACGGCTGTCGCGGCGCATCGCCGAGCTGGAAGAACGCCTCGGCGCGCGACTACTGCAACGCACTACCCGTCAACTCACCCTCACCGCCGTCGGGGAGCGCTACCTGCGCCATTGCCAGGCCATGCTGCTGGAAGCGGAAATGGCCGATGAGGCGGTCGCCAGCATGTCCAGCGAGCCCCGTGGACGGCTGCGTGTCAGTTGCCCGGTGGGCATGGCCCAGCACATCCTGCCGGAATTGGTGGCAGGGTTTCTGGCGGCTCATCCCCAGGTGCAATTGGAGATGACCCTGGTCAACCGCCGTGTCGATTTGGTCGCTGAAGGCATCGATGTCGCCCTGCGGGTGCGCGAGCTGGGTGATGAGGACCCGTTGCTGGTGACCAAGCGCCTGCGCCAGGCCCAGACCGTGCTGGTGGCCAGCCCAGTGCTCATGCACGGCCGTCAGGTGACCACCCTTGAGGATCTCAAGCAGCTACCCATCCTGGGTGCGCTGGAGGCGGATCGCCTGGTGCATCAACGCATTCTCGACCCCCAGGGCAACACCCACGACCTGGCGATGGAAGCACGGCTGGGTATCGACGATTTCATCGTGCGCAAGGCAAGCGCCATCATGGGTCTGGGTTTTACCGTACTGCCGATGATGTATTGCGAAGAGGAATTGGCCAGCGGCCGGTTGGTGCAACTGCTGCCGGAGTGGTCCTTGCCCGGCGGCTGGTTACAGGCGGTGTACCCGCATCGTCGTGGCGTGTTGCCGGCCATTCGTGCCTGGATCGATTATCTGGAAGAAGGTTTCAAAGGTTGCGGAGACCGCCTGCTATGAAGATGACCGAAGAACAAGTCGCCGCGTTCTGCCTAAGCCTGCCCGGCGCACGGGAGGACTATAAATGGGGCGGTGTGCGCGTATTTTCGATTGCGGGCAACAAGATGTTTGCCCTGCAGAACCTGCGGGGAGAGTCGTTGGCGTTCAAGGTCGACAAGGAGTTGTTCCTCGGCCATGTGGACCGCCCAGGCATTCACCCGGCGCCGTACCTGGCGCGGGCGCAGTGGGTCATTATGAATACGCCCTATCCGTTGGGTGCTGAGGAGTTGCGTGGGTTGTTGCGACGTTCCCACCAGCTTGTCGTCAGCAAGTTGCCCAAGCGTACGCAGGTCGGGTTGCGCCTGGACGCATAGATGTTTGGATGCGGCGCTGTGCCTGTGGGTAAGGGGCCTGACAGGCGATCGCTTTCCAACTGTTGCACAGCGGTCAAAATGTGGGAGCGGGCTTGCCCGCGTCGGTATGCCCGTAATCCGACAGGGATTTGGGCCAGCGTGTTTAACGGGGCGCCTAAGATCAAAAGCAAGATCAAGAGCCGCTCGCTCCGCATTGTGGTTAGCAATGGTTGCTACGGAGTTGTGCGGATACCTACGCCAACTAGAGGAATGACCATAGAGTGCCCCCCAGGACCAACTGATCCAGCCAGAACACCTCATGCAACAACACAATCACCCAAAACAACACCTGGTAAGACACCTTGCGCGTCTTGTGCCGAAACACCTGCTGCGCAATCAACGCCCCCGGCCAGCCGCCCGCCAGTTCCACGGCGTGCAGGATATTTTCCGGGGTGCGCCAACTGTCGGTGCGCGCCTTGCGCTTGTCGCTCCAGTAAAGGAAGAACGCGATCACGCTGACCACGCCATAAGCCGCCAGCGGAATCACAGTCTCGCCGCGCTGCCACACCAGCACTGAGCCCAGCAACGGCGCTGCGCACAGCAGCACTGAGCCCAGCAACGGCGCTGCGCACAGCAGCACGAAGATCGCCGCCTTCAGGCGGGGGTGCTGGATCATCATGCCTTGGCGGCCGCCCAGTCGATCCAACCGAACTGCCAGGTCGCCAGGATCAGCAAACCGAACGCAATGCGGTACCACGCAAACACCGCGTAGCTGTGGCTGGCAATGAATTTGAGCAAGCCCTTCACTGCGATCATCGCGAAGATGAACGAGGTCACAAAGCCAATGGCGAACACCGGCAAGTCCGCAGGCTGGAACAGGTCACGGTACTTGTAGCCCGAATACACCGCCGCACCGACCATGGTCGGCATGGCCAGGAAGAACGAGAACTCGGTGGCGGTCTTGCGCGACAGCCCAAATAGCAAGCCACCAATGATGGTCGAGCCGGAACGCGAAGTCCCTGGGATCATCGCCAGGCACTGGGTCATGCCGACCTTGAGCGCGTCTTTCCAAGTGATGTCATCGACGGTTTCGGCATGCACTTCATGCTCGCGGCGCTCGGCCCACAACATGATGACGCCACCCACCACCAGCGCCGTGGCTACGGTGATCGGGTTGAACAGGTAGTGGTGAATCAGGTCGGCGAAAATCACCCCCAGCACCACCGCCGGCAGGAAGGCGATCAGCAGGTTGACGGTAAACCGCTGGGCCTTGCGCTGGGTCGGCAGGCCGCTGACCACTTCGAAAATCTTGCCGCGAAACTCCCACACCACCGCCAGGATCGCGCCGAGCTGGATAATGATGTTGAACGCATTGAAGCGATCGCCGGTAAAGTCGAGCAAGTCGGCGACGATAATCTGGTGGCCGGTGCTGGAAATGGGCAGGAACTCGGTCAGCCCCTCCACAACGCCAAGAATCAAAGCCTGTATGGCGGTCCAAAAATCCATGCTTCCCCCAAAGGTCTTGCGCTATGGCAAGCCTCGTTAATCTTTTTAATGGTTCACTGACGACAAGACGCGGTGTTGAGTTTCAACCCCGACCTGCAAAAATCTTGTGAAAAATCAGACAGTACTCAGGTTTTCCGAATACAGGCCGAAAGCCTATCAGACAAGGCGGAAAAGTCGATGCAGCACCCACAATTATAAAAGCACGGAGTGACAGGACGATGAACAGTTTGCGCAATATGTCGATCAGCCGGCGCCTGTGGCTGATCCTGATAGTCGCCGTGCTGATGCTGCTGGCCTTGGGTTTGCTGATGCTCAAGCAGATTCATGACGACCTGTACCAGGCCAAGAGCCAGCAGACCCAGCACGTGGTCCAGACCGCCAGTGGGATCCTGACGTTTTATCATGGCCTCGAAACCACGGGCGTGATGACCCGCGAAGCCGCCCAGAAGCAAGCCTTGAGCGCCGTGCGTGGCTTGCGTTACGACCATGACGACTATTTCTGGATCAATGACCTCACGCCCGTGATGATCATGCACCCGGCCAACCCCAAGCTCGACGGCCAGAACCTCTCGGCCATCCGCGACCCTGACGGGTTTGCCGTGTTCAACGAGTTCGTGATCCTCGCCAAGGCCAAGGGCGCCGGCATCGTTAACTATCGTTGGCCAAAACCGGGCGCCGAAGCGCCGGTGGCCAAGACCTCGTATATCCAACTGTTCGAACCGTGGGGCTGGATCATCGGCTCCGGTGTGTACGTCGACGATGTGCAGGCCGAGTTCAGCGGCCAGGTCTGGAAAGCCTCGTTCATCGGCCTGGGGATCGCACTGGTGATGGCGCTGCTGGTCTCACTGATCGCCCGCAGTATTGTGCGGCCGTTGCAGGACGCGGTGAACGCCATGGGCAACATCGCCAGCGGCGAAAGCGACCTGACCCGCAGCCTCGATACGCACGGCCAGGACGAAGTCACCCAACTGTCCCGGCATTTCAACAGCTTCACCGCCAAGCTGCGCCAGGTGGTGAGCCAATTGCAGGTGTGCGCCAATGCACTGGGCCAGTCTTCCCAAGAACTGGGCAGCAACGCGACCCAGGCCCATGACCGCAGCCAGCAACAATCCCAGCAGATGGAACTGGTGGCCACCGCCATCAACGAAGTCACCTACGGCGTGCAGGACGTGGCCAGGAACGCCGAACACGCCGCCAGCGAAATGCGCGACGCCCAGGCTCAGGCGCAGCAAGGCCAAGTGAATATCGACGGCAGCCTGCAGCAGATTGACCAGCTCTCCAGCACCATCAGCCAGGCAGTGGAAGTGATTCGCACCCTGTCTGCGGAAAGTACCCAGATCGGCAGCGTGCTTGAAGTGATCCGCTCGATTGCCGACCAGACCAACCTGCTGGCCCTCAACGCCGCGATTGAAGCAGCCCGCGCCGGTGAACAAGGACGTGGCTTCGCCGTGGTGGCCGATGAAGTGCGGCTTTTGGCCCAGCGCACGCAAAAATCCACTGCCGAAATCCAGGTCATGATCGAACGCCTGCAAGGCCACTCGGAAGCCGCGGTCAAGGTGATCAGCGACAGTCACAGCGCCTCGCAACTGACCATCGAACAAGCCGGCCAGGCCGGAGCCAGCCTGACCGCCATCGGCCAGGCGCTGCGCAACCTCAACGGCCTCAATGCCTCGATTGCCAGCGCCACCCTGCAACAGGCCCACGTGGTGGAGGACATCAACCAAAACGTCACCCAAGCCGCGGGCTTGTCCCACAGCACGGCGTTGGCGGCAGAACAGTCGAGTGTGGCGAGTGCGCATTTACGTGGCCTGAGCGAACAACTCGACGGCCTGCTGCGCCAATTCAAGGTCTGACCCTGTGGTGGGCGGGCTTGTGGTGGCAAGGCTTGTTATGGTCTGTGGTGAGCGGGCTTGCCCCGCGCTGGGCTGCGGAGCGGCCCCAATAAATACGCCGCATTTTGGCTGACAGACTGCGGCGACTGGTTTTAGGGCTGCTCCGCAGCCCAGCGCGGGGCAAGCCCGCTCACCACAACCACAGCAGTTAATTCCTACGCCAATCTTCTTTGGTTACAATCACCGCCCTCTTGCACTCTCCCAAGGAACCACCATGTCCGGGCTTGAACTGTTCGCCGCCGCCCTCGGGGTGATTGCCGTGTGGCTGACCGTCAAGCAAAACCCCTGGTGCTGGCCCATCGGCCTGGTGATGGTGTTGCTCTACACTTGGGTGTTTTTCGACGTGAAACTCTATTCCGACATGCTGTTGCAGGTGGTCTATGCCGCCTTGCAAGTCTACGGCTGGTGGCAGTGGACACGTGCCGGCGAGGTCAAGCAAGGGCGCCAGGTCAGCAGCCTCGGCGTGCCCGCGATCATGGCCAGCCTGGCGGTGGGCGCAGTTGGCAGCCTGTTGCTCGGCGCAGCCATGGCGCACTGGACGGATGCCGCCCAGCCCTGGCTCGACGCCGCCCTCACCGGCTTCAGCCTGGTGGCGCAGATGTGGATGGCGCAGAAACGCGTGCAGTGCTGGCCACTGTGGATCGCCGTGGATGTGATCTTCGTCGGACTGTTTCTCTACAAAGGTCTCTACCTTACCGCCGCGCTCTACGCGCTATTCACCGTGATTGCCGTGCAAGGCTGGCGCGAATGGCGCGCCGACCCGGCGTTGCACGCATGAAGGTGGTGGTACTGGCGGGCCCCGAATCCAGCGGAAAAAGCTGGCTGGCGGCGGAACTGCAGGCGCATTTCGGCGGGTTGATGGTGGGTGAATACGTGCGTTATTTCATCGATCACCACCAACGCGACACCACCCTGGCCGACATCCCGGCCATCGCCCGTGGCCAACTGGCCTGGGAAGATGCCGCCCGCGCCCAGCGGCCAGAACTGTTGATCCTCGATACCCATCTGTTGACCAACAAGCTCTGGAGCCAGACCCTGTTCGGCGACTACCCGACCTGGCTCGACAGCGAACTGCTGGCCCGTCATTACGACCTGCACTTGCTGTTGTCACCAGATGATGTGGAATGGACGGCCGACGGCCAGCGCTGCCAGCCGCAACTGGCGGATCGCCAGACGTTTTTCCAGCAAAGCCTCGCGTGGATGCAGCAGCATCTGCAGGCAGTCGTGGTGATCAAGGGGAATTGGGAAGAACGCCGAGTCGCGGCCTTCAAGTCCGTAGAAGAATTATTGTAGTGAGCGGGCTTGTCCCGCGCTGGGGGGCGAAGCCGCCCTAAAACCAAACACCGCGTTCTGACTGGCAGACCGCGGTGTTTTTATTGGGGCCGCTACGCAACCCAACGCGGGACAAGCCCGCTCACTACAGCGGTGCTCAGTAGCCCAGGGACAGACCCGTGTTGCGACGCGGGTCATTCGCGCCATAGAAGCGGTTGTTACCCACAGGCTTGCCACCCAGGGACGGCGCACCGACCAGGATCGCCGCCAGGTGGTTGGCATCCTGAGGCCCGGCAAACTTGTGGCCCCAGCTTTCAAGGATCTTCTGGGTGTCCGGGCTCACCGCAAAGGTTTCGAGGTTAGTGGTTTCCGGCATCCATTGCTGGTGGAAACGCGGCGCATCCACGGCTTCCTGAATGTTCATCTTGTAGTCGATGACATTCAGGATGGTCAGCAAGGTCGCGGTAATGATGCGACTGCCACCCGGCGTACCGACCACCATCACGGCCTTGCCATCCTTGGTCACGATGGTCGGGCTCATCGACGACAGCGGCGCCTTGCCTGGAGCGATGGCGTTGGCTTCACCCTGGACCAGACCGTACATGTTCGGCACGCCGACCTTGACGGTGAAGTCGTCCATTTCATCGTTGAGGATCACCCCGGTCTTGCTCGCCATTACGCCCGCACCGAACCAGTCGTTGAGGGTGTAGGTGACCGAGACCGCGTTGCCCCACTTGTCGACGATGGAATAGTGGGTGGTGTTATTGCCTTCATGGGGCGACACGCCCGGCTTGATCGCCTGGGAGTCACCGGCTTTTTGCGGTTCGATGGCGTCGCGCAGTTTCGCCGCGTAGTTTTTGTCCAGCAGGTGCTCGATCGGGTTCTTCACGAAGTCCGGGTCGCCGAGGTAGCTGTTGCGGTCCACGTAGGCGTGGCGCATGGCTTCAATCTGGTAGTGCAGGCCCTGGGCCGAGTGATAGCCGAGGTCGGCCATCGGGTAACCTTCGAGGATGTTCATGATCTGGCAGATCACTACGCCGCCGGAGCTTGGAGGCGGTGCCGAGACCACGTGGTAGCCACGGTAGTCGCACTCGATGGGCGCCAGTTCGCGGGTCTTGTACTTGTCGAGGTCAGCCTGGGTGATGATGCCCTTGCCGGCCTGGCTGGAGTCCACCAGGGCCTTGGCCACCCAGCCTTTATAGAAACCGTCGCTGCCCTTGGCCGAGATTTCCTTGAGGGTCTTGGCCAGGTCTTTCTGCACCAGCTTCTGGCCGACCTGCATCGGCTGGCCGTTGTGCAAGAAGATCCCGCGCATGTCCTTGTCTTTTTCGAACTCGCCGGTGGCGGTGTGCAACAGGTCGATATCGCCCTGCTCCAGCTCGAAGCCGTTCTCCGCCAGTTTGATCGCCGGGGCGATGACTTGGGCGCGCTTGAGGGTGCCGTATTTGCTCAGGGCCAGTTCCATGCCCGAGACGGTGCCGGGCACACCAACGGCCAGGTGGCCCTTGGCGCTGAGGCCCTCAATGACATTGCCGTCTTTGTCCAGGTACATGTTGGCGGTGGCCGCCAGCGGGGCTTTCTCGCGGAAGTCGAGGAAGGTCTTGCGCCCGTCCGCCAGTTGCACGGTCATAAAGCCACCGCCGCCCAGGTTACCCGCCGCCGGGTACACCACGGCCAGTGCGTAGCCCACGGCCACCGCCGCATCGACCGCATTGCCGCCGGCCTTGAGCACATCCACGCCGACATGAGTTGCCAAATGCTGAGCCGTCACCACCATGCCATTTTCACCGGCCACCGGGGCCTGGGAAGCGGCGTGTACACCACTGACCGTCAACACCAGGGCGGTGGCAATCAGGGTACGGCTGAAGGGTTGGTATTTCATCCATGGCTACTCTAGTTATTGAGACGCACCAAAATAGCCCTTCGCGAATTTAATCCCCAGCGCAATGGCGTTTTTATTACAGAACTTGTCGGTCATAGAACGGACGCGAAAAAGCCCATGCTATATTTCGCGCCCAGACTGTCTTGCAAGGCCCCTTTGACATGGCGATCAAGAAGACCGGCATCCGCGCCCAACAGGCCGACCAGACCCGCGCGCGCATCCTCCAGGCGGCGGTCAAGGTGTTCACCCGCGACGGTTATTCCGGCGGGCGCGTCGACACCATCTCGAAGGAAGCCGACTCCAACGACCGCATGCTTTATTACTATTTCGGCAGCAAGGAACACCTGTTCGTCTGCGTGCTGGAGCACACCTACGAGCAATTCAACAAAGCCGAAAGCAAGCTCAAGCTGAACCTCGACGCACCGGAGCAGGCCCTGCGTGACTTGGTGGCGTTTATCTGGAACTACTACGTCAAGCACCCGGAATTCGTAGCGATCCTGAGCATCGAGAACCTGCATCAGGGCAAACATGCCCAGCAGTCTGGCGAGATGCGCAGGTTGTCGGGGGAAGCCGTGGGCGTGCTTAAGCCGATCATCGAAGCCGGCCAGGCCCAGGGCATGTTTCGCCAGGATGTGGACCTCAAGCACGTGTACTTGATGATTGCTTCGCTGTGCTACTTCTATAACTCCAACCGGCACACGCTGAGTTCGTTTCTTGGGGAAGACCTGTCGGACAAGGGGCAGCAGCAGGATTGGCTGGGGTTTATCAGTGATTTGGTGGTGCGTGGGGTCACCCCACCCTCCGACAGCAATGCAGCCCCCCTGTAGGAGCCCGGCTTGCCGGCGATGGGGCCGTCAAACTTAACGCCCGATCAAAGGACCCCATCGCCGGCAAGCCGGGCTCCTACAAGGTTAATGCGTACCGGGGTTCGCGCGCAGGTGGGCCACCTTCTGTTCCAGACCCTTCCACTGCGGCGCATTTGGCGCGAATTGCCCGCGCAGGTACGCCGCCAAATCCGCCACCTGGCTATTCGACAAACTGTCCTTGAACCCCGGCATATACCCCAGATCCTTGGTCGCCGGCGTGCTGATACCTTGCAAAATCACTTTGATCAAATTATCCGGCTGATCACTGTGCACATTGGTATTGGTTGCCAACGACGGGCTTACCCCAAACAATTTCGGCCCCAGGCCGTCGGCATGGCAGGCCTTGCATGATCCCTCGAACACCCGCCGGCCATTGGGATTTGGAACGGTAGCGGCAGCGGCCACCTGGGCCTCGGCCGCCGCTTCGCTGTTAAGTGACGCCAGGTACACCGCCATCGCACGAATGTCCGCCTTGGGCAATTTCGCCAACTCACTCACCACCGGCCCCATCGGGCCTGCGGCCACGCCGTGGGCATCGGAATAGCCGGTGCTCAGGTAAGTAAACAATTGGTCTTCGGTCCACGGCGTCGGCGCCTTCGACAGCCCCGTCAACGCCGGCGCCTCCCAGCCATCGACCCTGCCGCCCGCCAGGAACGCCTTACCGCCCTTCTCCGCCCCCATCAGGTTGCGCGGCGAATGGCACGCGGCGCAGTGGCCCAGGCCGTTGACCAGATAATTACCGCGATTCCATTGCTCACCGCGTTCAGGCTGCGGCGTGATTTCACCACGCCGCAAATTCAGGGCATTCCAGCCCGCCATCAACGGCCGAAGATTGAACGGAAAGCGCATCGCATTCGGCGTCGGCGCCTGGCTCACCGGGGCCTGGGACATCAAATAGGCATACAGGGCCTGCATGTCCGCGTCGTTGATATTGCGAAACGCCGTATAGGGAAACGCCGGATACAGATTGCGCCCGTCACGACCAATGCCGTCCCGCATCGCCCGCTCGAACGCCGGGTAGGACCAGGCGCCGATGCCCGTCTGCACATCCGGCGTGATATTGCTGCTGTACAGCGTGCCGAACGGCGTCTGCATCGCCAGCCCACCGGCATTGGTCGCGCCACCGGGGGCCGTGTGGCACACCGCGCAGTCGCCCACCGCCGCCAACAACCGCCCGCGCTCCAAGGTGGCCTTGGACCAGGTGCCGACGCTGGGGGGTGCAATTGGCGCGATTTCACTGTGGAACGGCCAGGCCGTCGCCAGCAACGCACCCAACGTGCCGAACAGTGCACCAAACCACCACTTGCGGCGTTTCTCCGGCGACTTGGCAGGCTCGCCCAAGCTGCCCGCGTTCAATGCCGCCAGCACCCGCTCCGGGGTGATCGGCAGTTCGCGAAAGCGGATGCCGGTGGCGTCATAGATCGCATTGGCAATCGCCGCCGCACTGGGTACCGACGCCGACTCACCGGCACCCATGGGTGGCTGGTCCTGGCGCGGCATCATCATCACGTCGATCTTTGGCACTTCGGGGAAGGTCAGGATCGGATAACCGCCCCACTCCTTGCTCGCCACCGTCGACTCTTCAAAGGTCACCCGCTCCTTCAACACACGGCTGGTGGACTGGATCACATTGCCGTGAATCTGGTGCTGCACCCCGGCCGGGTTGATCATCATCCCCGAGTCATGCCCGATCACCACGCGGGTCACCGACACATCGCCGGTCTGTTTGTCGATGGCCACATCCGCTACCCACGCCGCCCAGGCCGCACCGAAACCAGGGAATTTGCTATGGATATAGCGCGCATAGGCGAAGCCACGGCCACGCAACAGGTGATCCTCGTTCGCGGTTTGCATCGGCGCCGTGCGCGGCACCCAGTTGGCGCGCTCGGCGGTGGATTTCACCAGGTCAATGGCGCGCTCGTCCTTGAGGTAACGCAGCCGGTATTCCACCGGGTCGACGCCGGCGGCGAAAGCCAGTTCGTCGATGTAGGACTCGTGGGCAAAGGTGTTAGGCAAGGCCGACACGCCGCGCATCCACGAGGCGCGCACGATGGGCGCCATGTCGTTGATGGTCACGCGAAGGTTGTCGATGTCATAGGGCGGGATCGAGGTGCGGTCGCCCATCTCGAACATCGCCGCCACCGGCTCGACGCGGCCGGTCAGCAACAGCGCCAGGGTCGGCGCGCCATTGGAGGGGTAGCTGGTTTCAAAGTCGTAGGCGGCGATGCTGCCATCGGCGTTGAGGCCGCCGTCGACATCCATCAGTTGCGCCGTGCCCTTTGGCTCCCACAGGTGTTCCTGCTCGCGGGTCAATTGCACGCGCACCGGCTTGCCCACCGCACGGGACAACAGCAAGGCATCGGCGCAGACGTCATCCGCGCAATTGCGCCCATAACAACCGGCGGCCTCCATGCGTATCACATCGATCAGCGCTTCATCGCACTCCAGCAGCCATGCCAGGTCGGCCCTCAGCAGGTGCGGATTCTGGCTGCCTGACCACACCCGGCTGCCGGCTGGCGAATAATCCGCCACGCCGCAGGAGGGACCGATCGAACCGTGCATCTGGTACGGCCAGAGATAACTGCGCGGCATGCGTTGGCTGGCGCCTGCCAGGGCTTCGTCGACATTGCCCTGGTCAAGCACGGTGCGGCGTACGCGGGGATTGTCGCGGATCGCCTGTTCGACATCGCTCATGTCCGGTAACGCGTGGTGCCAGGGTTTCCAGTGCACCTGCAACTCGCTGGCAGCCTTGACGGCCTGCTCTTCACGCAGCGCCACCACGCCGACAAAATCCCGGATCACCACCACCGCAACAATACCGGGGATATGCGCGATAGACGCTTCATCCACACTCAACAAGCTGTTGCCGACAAAGTCGCCGCAATCAAGCCCTGCATACGGCGGGCGAATCACCCGGCCATGCAGCATGCCCGGCACACGCATGTCATGCACATACGTCAGCTCGCCAGTGGCTTTGCCGGGGATGTCCACCCGAGCGGCGCCCTTGCCCACCAGGCGATAGTCCTCGATGGCCTTCAGTGGTGCATCACCGCTGATACGCAGTTGGTCATGCTGGCCGCTGACCAGTTCGGCATATGTGGTGGAGCGCCCATCTGCCGCGTGAATGACGCCGGCGTCGACCTTCAGACTGGCCGTGCTCACACCCAGGCGCCCCGCCGCCCGCGCCAACAGGAACCGCCGCGCTTCGGCTGCGGCATTACGCAGGGGCACTGCGGATATTTGCAAAGTTGCGCTGGCGATGGTCGCCCCTTGGTTGGGCACACGCTCGGTGTCGCCGAGCACCATCTTCACCTGCTCCATCGCCAGGTCGAGCTCTTCGGCGACGATCTGCGCCAGCGACGTGCGAATGCCAGTGCCCAGGTCCACATGGCCATTGAACGCGTACACCAGACCATCATCGTTTACCGCAATAAACAGCCCAAGCTCCTTGGGTTTCACAGTGGGCGAGCCGCCCTTGGCCACCGGCCCCGAAGGCGGCAACACATCATCGACGATCAACAAAACGCCAGCCTTGGCCAGCCACTGGTCACGGGAAAGGGGGGTGTCGGTCATGGTCATCAATCCACGGTCATCAGGCGGGCCGCACGTAGCACGGCGCGCAGGATTTCGATATGGGTGCCGCAACGGCAGAGGTTGCCCGACAGCTCGTTGCGCACCTCGGCTTCGCTGGGGTTGGGGTTACGGTCGAGCAAGGCCTTGGTGGTCATGATCATGCCGTTGAGGCAGTAGCCACATTGCGCGGCCTGCTCGTCGATAAAGGCTTGTTGCACCGGGTGCGGCGCCTGGCGCGTGCCCAGGCCTTCCAGGGTGACAATCTCGCGGCCTGCGGCACCCGACAACGGAAACACACAGGAACGGGCCGCCACCCCATCGATGATCACGGTGCACGCACCGCACTCCCCCAGGCCGCAGCCGTATTTGGGGCCATTGAGTTCCAGGTCATTGCGCAGCACCAGCAACAGCGGCGTGTCCGCCATGGCGCTGACGTCGCTTTTTTGCCCATTGACCTCAAGCGTTACCGTGATGTGCTGGCTGATCATTCGCTTCGCCCGTAACAGTTGGTGAAGTAGGCACTACATCAAATAGTCAAAAAAAAGCGTCGTGGACCTGGGGTCTCACGACACACTTGATGGATGAAGTGGCTACTACATGAACTCAGAGCAAGATCGATGCCAAAGGGGGGGGATGGGCGGGCTTGTTGTGGTGATTGGGCTTGTTGTGGTGAGCGGGCTTGCCCCGCGCTGGGGCGCGAAGCGTCCCTGAAACCAGGCACCGCAAATCATCTGGAAGGACGCGGTGGCATTATTGGGGCGGCTGCGCCACCCAGCGCGGGGCAAGCCCGCTCACTACAACAAGTCTCCTGCAACAATTATTCCTGCGGGTCGTCGATCATTTTGCGCAACAGGAACAGCACCGCAACCCGTTCGGCCGGGTTGAGATTGCTCAGGGTCAATTCGCTGATCTGCGCGGCGCGCGGCGCAGTCTGGGCGACCAGTTCGGCGCCTGCCGGGGACAGGTCGACCACCACTTTGCGCTTGTCCTGCGGGTCCGGTTCCAGGCTGATCAGTTCCTTGGCCTTGAGTCGCTCGACGATGCCGCGAATGGTCGCCTGGTCCACGGCCGTCGCCTTGACCAGTTCGGTCAGCGAGCTTGCACCGTGATCGCGCAACGCGCACAGGGTGACGAACTGCACGGCGGTGAGCTGGGAGTCGCCGACATTCTGCTGAAAGATCGCCAAGTGGCGCTGGTAGGCCTTGCGCAACAGGTGGCCGACTTGTTCAGAAAAGACGTAGGAATCTGGCACGGCGGGGCTCGGTGGGTGACTGACAATGGGGAGGCATGATAACGGGATGTGCCGCAAACACCTACCCATGTAGGAGCCGGCTTGCCGGCGATGAGGCTCTTGAATCTTGCGCTAGGCTCAGGGACGCCATCGCCGGCAAGCCGGCTCCTACAGGGGGATGTCAGCGGGCCAGGGAGGCTGGCGGCGCAACCACATCACCGGCGATGACCACCGCATCATCATCCAGGTACACGTCGCAATTACGCAGCGGAATATCCATATGGCACGGCGTCTTGCGCGTCCCGCCCACTTCGGTATTCGGCCCGGTGGAGAACAGGAAATTGCCATAGAACGCCCGTGCGTCCATGCACATGCCGTCGTTCTTGTCATGCAAGCCCATCGCCGTCCACTGCGCCCGTGGCTGCAGGCCCCAGCCGATATGGGAGATGCCGTACACCTCAGGGTCGTTGAAGTACTTCATGTAGTCACGCAGGTACTCGGCCTCGAATCCCCCGTGGATCTTGGTGATGAAGCCCTTCTCGATCTCCAGGGTGATCTTCTCGCGGGTGTAGGTCTTGAACGGCAGCAGGATGTCGCCGATGTCCAGCACCAGCACGCCTTCGGCGGTTTCTTCGTTGGGCCAGGAGAACAGGAAACCACTCGGCCAATGATCCCAGCGCCCCGGCTCATCGGCAAAACCGTATTCGGTCACCGACGGGTACTGCCCCAAGGCGGCGCGGAAGTCACTGCCGGCGCGGGATTTCACGTGGATCGAACGGGCCTTTTTCAGCAACTGCTCGGCCGCCAGCACGCGCACTTTGTCTTCTTCGGTCGGCAGCATGCGCGCCAGCACTTCCGGCGGCTCCACCGCCAGCAGAATGCGCGTGCCGGTCTTGAGGATCTGCTCCTGCTCCGGCGAGTGCAGCAGCATCATGGTGTCGACGATCAGGTCGGCGGCCTCCAGGGCACGCTGGGCGGCGATATTGCCGGTAAGCGCGGTGTCGCCGCAGTAGGCGGTCATGTCGTTGCCCATCGCCCTGGGATGATTGAACGACGGCAACTCCACCGCATACACCTTGGCCCCCAGGCGCTGCGCAGCGTCCATCGCCGCACGCACGGTGCGCGGGTCGGAGTAATGGCTCTTGAGCACGGCAACGCTCTGGGTCGGGTCGACCTTGGACAGCGTCAACACGTGTTCAAACATCTGGGTCAGTTCGCAATCGCTTACCGGCATTTTCCTGTCTCCTGTGGGCCTGCACCAAGTTCAGGCACTGCGCTTCACTCTAGTGCATTTTTATAGCGTATACGCCATTTCATAACGATAAGACCCGAATTAGCGGCAGACTGCAAGCGGCACACAAAAACGTTACCTATCGAAACAAGCCCAGCATTTACTAATCACAACACGTTACACAGGACAAATACGGCCAAAAAATAAATTTGCAAACACAGGCTTCCCATTTTAAAAAATGAGCGTATACACTTTAAAAACCTTGCGGACAGACACCGCCAAAAATCAAAAAGAGAGAGGAACACGCCCCATGGGAAGCACTCAGAAAATCGCCATCGTCGGCGCAGGCCTGGGCGGTGCCGCCGCGGCCACCCTGTTGCAGCAAGCCGGCTTCGACGTGGACGTCTACGAACAGGCGCCGGAGTTTTCCCGATTGGGCGCAGGGATCCACATGGGCCCCAACATCATGAAAATCTTCCGCCGCATGGGCATCGAAAAGCAGCTGGACCTGATGGGCTCGCACCCCGAGCATTGGTTTAGCCGTTGCGGCGAAACTGGCGACTACCTCTCGCGCATCCCGCTCACCGGCTACGGCGCGTCCTACATCACCGTGCACCGTGGCGACCTGCATGCGCTGCAGATGTCCACCCTCAAGCCCGGCACCTTGCACTTCAACAAGCGCCTGGAAACCCTTGAAGAAACCGACACCCAGGTGCGCCTGACCTTCGCCGACGGCCAAGTGACCTACGCCGACATCGTGATCGGTGCCGACGGCATCAACTCCAAGATCCGCGAAGAACTGCTCGGTGTGGAAAAACCGCTGTACAGCGGCTGGGTCGCACACCGTGCGCTGATCCGGGGTGACCAGCTCGCCAAGTACGACCTGAAGTTCGAAGACTGCATCAAGTGGTGGACCGAAGACCGCCACATGATGGTCTACTACACCACCGGCAAGCGCGACGAGTACTACTACGTGACCGGTGTGCCCCATGCCGAATGGGACTTCCAGGGCGCGTTCGTCGACAGCAGCCGCGAAGAGATGTTCGACGCCTTCAAGGGCTACCATCCCACCGTCCAGGCCCTGATCGAGTCCACAGAAAGCGTGACCAAATGGCCGCTGCGCAACCGCAACCCGCTGCCGTTGTGGAGCCGTGGCCGCCTGGTACTCCTCGGCGATGCCTGCCACCCGATGAAACCGCACATGGCCCAGGGCGCCGGCATGGCCATCGAAGACGCCGCCATGCTCACCCGTTGCCTGCAGGAAACCGGCATCAGCGACTACCGCACCGCGTTCCAGCTCTACGAAGCCAACCGCAAGGAGCGCGCATCCCGCGTGCAGGCCGTGTCCAACGCCAACACCTGGCTGCGCACCCAGGAAGATCCGGCCTGGGTCTACGGCTATGACCTGTACGCCCAGGAACTCAAATCAGGAGTGGCCGCGTGAGCACTTTTCTCTATGGCGGCAACGTGCAGGCCAACGGCATTCGCCAACACTACCTGCGTTACGGCGGCAAAGGCCCGGCGCTGATCCTGATCCCCGGCATCACCAGCCCGGCCATCACCTGGGGCTTTGTCGCCGAGCGCCTCGGCGCGCAGTTCGACACCTATGTGCTGGATGTGCGCGGTCGCGGCCTGTCTTCGACCGGTCCCGAGCTGGATTACAGCGCGGACGCCTGCGCCGAGGACATCGCTGCCTTTGCCAACGCATTGAACCTGGGCAGCTACCACCTGATGGGCCACTCCATGGGTGCACGCTTTGCCGTGCGCAGTGCAGTCAAACACCCTCAAGGCGTGAAGCGCGTGGTGCTGATCGACCCACCGGTCTCCGGCCCGGGCCGACGTGAATACCCGAGCAAGCTGCCGTGGTACGTCGATTCGATCCGCCAATCCCTGGCCGGCATGGACGCGGAGGCGATGCGCGCCTTCTGCGCCACCTGGACCCAGGAACAACTGCAACTGCGCGCCGAATGGCTGCACACCTGCTACGAGCCCGCCATCGTGCGTGCCTTCAATGACTTCCACGAAGTGGATTTCCATCAGGACCTGCCCCACCTCAAGGCCCCGGCCCTGTTGATGGTGGCCGGGCGCGGCGGCGTGATCCTCGATGAGGACATTGCCGAGATTCAGGCGCTGCAGCCGAGCATCCAAGTCGCCGGCGTGCCGAACGCCGGCCACATGATCCCGTGGGATGACCTCGACGGCTTCTTCATCGCCCTCGGCGACTTCCTCACACAATAAGAACGGAGACCACCATGCAGAAGCCTTACCGCATCGGCCAGATCGTGCCGAGCTCCAACACCACCATGGAAACCGAGATCCCGGCGATGCTCACCGCGCGCCAAGCGATTCGCCCCGAGCGCTTCACCTTTCACTCCAGCCGCATGCGCATGAAGCAAGTGCGCAAGGAAGAACTGGCGGCCATGGACGGCGAATCCGACCGTTGCGCCGTCGAGCTGTCCGACGCCAAAGTCGATGTGCTGGGTTATGCGTGCCTGGTGGCGATCATGGCCATGGGCTTGGGCTACCACCGCAACTCCGAACAGCGCTTGCGCAAAGCTACTGCCGACAACGACGCCAACGCGCCCGTGATCACCAGCGCCGGCGCGTTGATCGAAGGCCTCAAAGTGATGGGCGCCAAGCGCATCGCCATCGTCGCGCCGTACATGAAACCGCTGACTGAGCTGGTGGTGAACTACATCCGTGAAGAAGGCTTTGAAGTCGTCGATTGGCGTGCCCTGGAGATCCCCGACAACCTTGAAGTAGCCCGCCACGACCCGGCCAACCTGCCAGCCATCGTCGCCGGCATGAACCTGGAAGGCGTCGACGTGATCGTGCTGTCGGCCTGCGTGCAAATGCAGTCCCTGCCGGTAGTGGCCAAGGTCGAGGCACAAACCGGCAAACCGGTGCTGACCGCCGCCATTGCTACCACTTACGCGATGCTTAAGGCATTGGACCTGGAGCCCATCGTACCAGGGGCCGGCGCCCTGCTTTCCGGTGCTTATTAACGGGCGCGGAAAGTCCCTTTGTGGTGAGCGGGCTTCTGTGGTGAGCGAGCTTGCTCGCGCTGGAGTGCGAAGCGCTCCCGGCTTTTTAGGGGCTGCTGCGCAGCCCAGCGCGGGGCAAGCCCGCTCACCACAAAAAAGAGCGCTCACGACAGACATGAATGAGGGGTTGAAAGATGAGTGAACAATCCGCCGACGCCAACTACCAGGGCGTGTGGGGCAACCGCATCGGCTTTGGCAAAAAGGCCGCACTGCTGATGATCGACTTCATGCAGGGCTACACCACCGAAGGCGCGCCGCTGTTCGCGCCCGGCGTGGTCACGGCCGTGGCGCAAAGCGTCGAGCTGCTCGCCACCGCACGCCAACACGGGATTGCGGTAGTCCACACCAATATCCGCTACCATCCCGGCCATTTCGTCGATGGCGGGATCTGGGTGAAAAAAGCCCCGGTGATGAAAGACATGGTCGAAGGCAACCCACTCGCGGCCTTCTGTGCCGAGGTGTTGCCGCTGGCCGAGGAAGTCGTCATTACCAAACAGTACGCCAGTGCGTTTTTCGGCAGCAGCCTGGCGCCGATGCTGCATGCCCAGGGCATCGACACCGTCGTGCTGGCCGGCTGTTCCACCAGCGGTTGCATCCGCGCCACGGCGGTGGATGCGGTGCAGCACGGGTTTCGCACCATCGTCGTGCGCGAATGCGTCGGCGATCGACACCCGGCGCCCCATGAGGCCAACCTGTTCGATATCGACAGCAAGTATGGCGACGTGGTGAGTAAGCAGGAGGCAATGCGTAAGTTCAGGGAGCAATAAGGATTCATGAGAACCGTGCCAAAGAGCACGGTCTTGAAAAAACTGAGCGTCCACTTTGGAATGCAATCCAATGTGGGAGCGGGCTTGCTCGCTCCCACACTTGATCACCTCCAGCAGGACCGACTCAGTCTTCTGACACTGCCTTTGGAAGTCGCTTCTACAGCACTCCGAAGTGCTGGAACAAAAGCGGCTGTATAAAAACCATAAGTCACCGCCAGGAGACACCCGATGCCCATTGCGAATGCAGCGCCCGCGACCACGGTCGCAGACCCCGTCAACACGCTTTACCACAAGATCACCTGGAAGCTGATTCCCTTCCTGTGCTTCTGCTACCTGGCCGCCTACCTGGACCGCATCAACATCGGCTTCGCCAAGTTGCAGATGCTCGACCAGTTGCAGTTCAGCGAAACCGCGTTCGGCCTCGGCGCCGGGCTGTTCTTTGTCGGCTATATCATCTTTGAGGTGCCAAGCAACCTGGTTCTGGAGCGGGTCGGCGCGAAGATCTGGATCGCGCGGATCATGATCACTTGGGGCCTGCTCTCTGCCTGCACCATGCTGGTCACCTCCACGACCCAGTTCTACATCCTGCGTTTCCTGCTCGGCGCCGCCGAGGCGGGCTTTCTGCCGGGCGTGCTGTACTACCTGACCACCTGGTTTCCCACCCACCGACGCGGGCGCATCATTGCGTTGTTCATGATCGGCCTGCCGCTCTCCAGCGTGATCGGCGGCCCGCTGTCCGGCTGGATCATGGGCCACTTCGATCATATGGGTGGCCTGCGTGGCTGGCAGTGGCTGTTCCTGATCGAAGCGGTGCCCAGCGTGTTGCTGGGCGTGCTGACCTTCTGGGCCCTGCCCAACACCTACCAGCAAGCCAAATGGCTGTCGGACGAGGAAAAGGCCCTGCTGGAAACCGAGTTGCGCAAGGACGACGCCGACGGCACCGCCAGCAAGCACAGTTTCCGTGACGGCTTCTTCAACCTCAAGGTCTGGATGCTTGGCGGTATCGACTTCTCGATCCTGCTCAGCGCCTACGCCATGGGCTTCTGGATGCCGACGTTCATCCGCAACGCCGGGGTCACCGACACCTTCCATATCGGCGTGCTCACTGCACTACCGAGCGTCGCCGCCCTGCTCGGCATGCTGCTGATCGGCGCCAGCTCCGACAAGCACCGCGAACGCCGCTGGCACATCATCGTGCCGTTTTTCATCGGCGCGGCGGCCATGGCCACGAGCACGTTCTTCACCCATAACGTGGCGGCCACGGTAGCGCTGTTTGCGATTGCTTCGGCGGCGATCATCGGCGCGGTGCCGGTGTTCTTCAGCCTGCCGGCGACCTTTCTCAAAGGCACCGCGGCAGCCACCGGCTTTGCTTTGGCCTGTTCGGTGGCGAATATCGCAGGCTTGGTGAGCAACTCGTTGATGGGCGTTGCGATCGACGTCACAGGCAGCAGCGCGGGTGCCTTGTGGTTTTTCGCCGGCTGCCTGATCCTCAGCAGCTTCCTGGTCATCGCCTTGCCGGCGAAACTGGTGAACCGTTAACAACAATAATTTTCGGATGAATCACCATGCAAGGTTTCCTGAAAAGCTGCGCACTGCTTGTTGCCGTCGCCCTGTGTGCCGGCACCGCCCAGGCCGCGGAGAAAGTCATCTTTGATACCGACTTCAACGTGCTCAACGATGACGGCCAGGCCTTCATCATGCTCGCCCAGCTCCACGCGCAAAAACGCATCGAACTGCTGGGCATGACCCTGGTCAGCGGCAACGCCTGGGTCGACCAGGAGCAGGTCGATGCACTAAAGGCCGTGGAACGCATGGGCGTGGAGAAAGAGGTCGGCGTCTACTCCGGCGCCGCCTACCCGCTGCTGCATGACTACGCCACCTACGAGGCGGAAAAGGCGCTGTTCGGCTCCGGCTGGCCGGGGGCATTCAAGACCCCCCGTCCTACTTCGCCCAAGCAGTTGATCGCACCACCCGATGGCCTGGCGACACACACCCAATTGCGCAAGGAAACCGCCGCGCAGTTCATCGTCGACAGCGTGCGCGCCAACCCGCACCAGGTAACAATTCTGGCCGTGGGGCCGCTGACCAACATCGCCCTGGCGATACGTTCGGCGCCGGATATCGTGCCGTTGATCAAGCGCATTGTGTACATGGGCGGTGCCCTGGAGATTCCGGGCAACACCACGCCAGCGGCGGAATTCAACTGGTGGTTCGACCCGGAGGCCGCGAAGATCGTATTGCGCTCGCCGATCGAACACGTGATTTTCCCCAATGATGTGTGCGAGAAAGTCACCTTCGACAAAACGGTGTACCAGCGCGTGATTGCCCAGAAAGGCGCGATTGCCGATCTGTACAAGCACGAGTTCGGCCCCTTGTTCGACAAGGACCCGAGCTACCACAGCTTTACCTGGGACAGCTTGCCGGCGCTGTATCTGGTCAATCCGGGTATCGTCACCGAATCACGGGAACTGTGGGTGGATGTGGATGCCACCTTTGGCGCCGACTACGGCCGCGCACTGGGCTACCAGAAAGGCGCCCCTGTGGGCACGCAGAAAGCCAAGGTGGTGTTCGGCGTGGACCAGAAGAAATTCTGGGATGGCTACGTCAACCTGGTGACCTTGCCAACGCCGGTCAAGCACTGACCGGCCAAGCGCTCCCACGCAAGGTGGGAGCGCTTTTGCTGCCTCAACCCGCCAGCGCAAACCCGCGATGGGTTGCCGGAGGTGACGTATTGCCTTTGGGTTTGGCCGAATACGGCGAATCCGATTGCCAGGAAGGCTTATGATTAGATTCGGGGGAGTCGGGGAGTGGTGTGAAGCAAAGGCAAACGCGGTTTCTGTAGGAGCTGGCTTGCCTGCGATGGTCGTTAACGATGACGCGGGAAACCAGAATGAACGCGGCGTTCTCACGTTTTTCGCCGGCAAGCCGGCTCCTACAGTGAACAGCGTATCCACGATGCGAAGCGAGTCGCTTTTGATCTTGATCTTAGGCGCCCCGTCAAACACGCTGGCCGAACGCAGGCTTGAGTCCGTGGGTAACCCGGCAGGACGCCGGGTTAGCCGCGCTGGGCCAAGGATGGCCCATCGCGGCGGCCCACGGATTCAAGCCTTCGTTACGGCACACCGAGCCTAGGCGAGGTGCCGAGTGTTGGGGCGAAGCGTTTTTGGTTACTTTTTGCGCTCTTCAAAAAGTGACCCGCTGTAAGAGCGGAACCAATAGCAACCGTGACCGCAGCAACGGATATGTACTCAACAATAACCCCCACGCACGACACACTCCCTGATCATGCCCCAACCCACGTGTCCAATCATGCCCCTGTCCCTAGCCAACCATACCCACAACAATGGCATATCCCTAACCACACAAAAGCCCCCACCATGAATGACCACACCGAATTCGTCCACCTGGCATCCGACGCCGACCTCATCGCCAGCTTCCCAGTCATGCACCAACTGCGCCCCCACCTCACCGACGCCACCGCATTCGCCGAACAAATCCACCGCCAACGGCAAAACGGCTATCACCTGCTGGCAGCAAAAGAGCACGGCAAGGTAATAGGCCTGGCCGGCTATCGCTTGACCGAAAACACCCTGTATGGCCGCTTCATCTACGTGGATGACCTGGTGATAGACGCCACGCAACAACGACGCCGCCTGGGCGAACAACTGCTGGACCGCGTACGCGAAGAAACCCGCGCCCGAGGCTACCGCTGGCTGGTACTGGACACCGGCATGCACATGGCCCTGGCCCAACGCTTCTATTTCCGCCAGGGCCTGTTGCCCCTGGGCATGCACTTTTCCCAGGACCTGAGCCAATGACCCGCGCCCTGCTCCTCAGTTTCAGCCCCCACGGCAAAGCCGCGCAGACCTTCAAACTGGCCCGCGCCTTGTTGCGCGACCTGGTCCCCGACGCCGAGGTGACCGAGCGTGACTACGGCGCCCAGGCACTGCCGCCCTTGACCCGTGAATATGCCAACGCGCTGACCACCCCCGGCGCAATCACCAGCAGCGCCACGGCACTCTCGGAACAGTTGATCGTCGAATTGGAAGCCTGTGACCTGCTGATCCTATGCACCCCCGTGCATAATTTCACCGTGCCGGCGGCACTCAAGGCCTGGATCGACCATGTGGTGCGCATCCAGCGCAGTTTTACGGTGAATGAACAGTTCGCCAAAGTCGGCTTGCTGCAGGACCGGCGCACCTTTGTCCTGGTCAGTTCAGGAAACGCCCGCAAGGGCCATGAGCCGGACTTCCTGACCCCGTACATGACCGCTATCCTGTCGACGGTGGGCATCCACTCGGTGGATTTCGTCTACCTGCCGGCCATGGTGCGCGGTGAAGAAGCGGTCAACCGCGCCCTGGAACAAGCGCACCGGCAACTCGCGGTGGCAATCAGCTCTGGCCTATAAAAATAATGGCGCTAGAATCAGCGCCATTCTTGCGCCTGACTTCCTGATACGAGCCCCCCATGAGCTTTGATTTCGACACGATCCACCCCCGCCTCGGCACCGGCAGCACCAAGTGGAACCGTTACCCGCAAGACGTGTTGCCGATGTGGATCGCCGACATGGACATCGCCGCCCCGCCCGCCGTCCTGCAAGCCCTGCACGCGCGCCTCGACCAGCAGGTGCTGGGCTACAGCGTCGCCGGGCCGGATGTGCGCGAGGCGATCATCGCCGACCTGTGGGCCAAGTACGCCTGGCGTGTGCAACCGGATGAGCTGCTGTTTCTGCCCGGCGTCGAGCCCGGCTTCAACATGGCGCTGCACGCGTTTGTCCAGCCGGGCCAGCCTGTGGTGCTGCAAACCCCCAACTACCGGCCGATCCGCCTGGCACCGGGCCACTGGAACCTGCCGCGCATCGAAGTACCGTTCGAGCTGTTGAACGGCGAATACCTGACGCCAATGCCCGCGATGCGCCAGGCGCTCAACGGCGCCGGCGCGCTGTTGCTGAGCAACCCGCATAACCCCATCGGCAAAGTCTTCCCTCGCGAAGAACTGCTGGCCGTGGCCAACGCCTGCCTGGAACACGGCGCGCTGATCATCTCCGACGAGATCCATGCCGAACTGTGCTTCGACGGCCGCCGTCACATTCCCACCGCCAGCCTCAGCCCCGAGATCGCCCAGCGCACCATTACCCTGATGTCGGCGAGCAAGGCCTACAACGTCGCCGGCCTGAAGACCTGCTTCGCGGTGATCCAGAACGCCGAGATCCGCGAGCGCTTCAACAATGCCCGTTGCGGCATGGTCGACAGCGTCAGCCCCCTGGGCCTGGAAGCCACCCGCGCGGCCTACAGCCAGTGCAGTGACTGGCTCGACGCGCTGATGCAGTACCTGCAAAGCAACCGTGACTACCTGCTCGACGCCGTGCAAACCCGCCTGCCTGGTGTGGTGATGCACGCGCCACAAGGCACCTACCTGGCTTGGCTGGATTGCAGCGCCCTGGGTCTGGATGACCCGCAGCAGTTCTTCCTGGAGCAAGCCAAGGTCGGCTTGAGCGCCGGTATCGAGTTCGGTGACGACAGCCAGCAATTCGTGCGCCTGAACTTCGGCTGCCCACGGGCCATGCTGGAAGAAGGCCTGCACCGCATGGAGCGTGCCCTGCGTAACCGTCAGGCCTAATTCACAACTTTTCGCAACGAGTGCCGAACCCCTGCTGTTACTGTTTTTGCCGACCGCCACAATCGGCTACAGCAGGAGTTCCATGGCATGACGACCCAGCCCCTCGATCGCTCGTCCGACCCCAAAGCCCTTCCCCGCACGCCGCCGAAGTCCGGCGCGCAGTTCCATGTGCTGCTCAAGAACAGCGCCAATAACAAGAAGGTAGAGGCCCACGACAAGACGCCGTCCGGGTTGGATGCCAGTAAGAAGGACGGCTACGAACTGGCCGCCAAGGATGCAACACCACCTCCTGCCCTCGCCGACTACAAGGCCATCGGCCCACCCGATGAAGTCGGCCCGGGGCTGATTCGTTATGAGACCCAGGACGGCAAGAAAGTCATCGTCAGCGAGCAAGACAGCCCCGAGTTGTTCAAGCAGGTCAGTACCGACTTCAAATCCCTCTCCGGCGTGGTCGCCAGCCAGAATGCCGGCTACCAGAGCCTCGGCGCCGACGGCAGCGCCCCGGCGAAGCTCGCGGACTACAAATCCCTCGGCCCACCCGATGAAACCGGCCCGGGGGTGATCCGCTACGAGACCCAGGACGGTACCAAGGTCGTCATCAGCCAGCGCGACAACCCCGAGGCGTTCCAGAAAGCCAAGGACGCCTATGCCAGCTTCACCGGCCTGTCCAGCAGCGAAGACGCCGGCTACAAGCGCGCCAGCGACAATGAAGTGTGGCCACCCTACGGCGGCACGGCGGTTGGCCCGGTCGATGAAGTCGGTCCGGGGCTGATCCGCTTCGAAAGCAATGGCCAAAAAATGGTGGTAGCCCGCGACGACAACCCCAAACTGTTCGACTACCTGGCCGGCCTGCACGAGGTCTACACCGACCCTGGCAAGAAAGCCGTGGTGGAAGGCGAGCTGAACAACGGTGCAGTGCTGGCCGACGCCAATACGCCGGTGCCGGGCCTCAACGATTACAAGAATTTCAACTGGAACAACGACCAGAAAGACAACCTCCTCACCTACGAACTGCATGACGGCACCAAGGTTGTGGTATCGGCCGACGTCAGCCCCGAGCTGTTCAAAAGCGTCGCCACCGCCAATGACACCTGGGCCAAGATCCACACCAGCGAAGGCGAAGGCTACAAGCTGGCCGGGCCGAATGACTTCCTGAAGAACACCGACATCACCTTCGGCTCCCCGGATGAACTGGGCGACGGCCTGATCCGCTATGAAACCAGCGAAGGCAAGGTCATCGTTTCCAAGGAACTCAGCCCGCAGCTCTACGACGACGTGGCGGCCAAGTGGGAAGCCTGGAGCGCCAGCTCGGTGGACGACACCCGCGCCAAGCACAACCTGCCCAAGGCCGATGAGCTGGATGTGCTGAACCTCGACACAGGCGTGCATGCCGATGAGAAGGACGACAAGTCGCCCACCCTCAGCGTCAGCGAGTTGGCCACCACCCAACTGATCGACACCTACCGCGAAGGCGTGAAAAACGGCTCGATCCCCAAAGACGACCCGCGTGCCAAGCTGGTCCGGGCCCTCGAAGCCCAGGCGGCCTATCAGAACGGCCACGGCATCACCGGCTACGAAGAGGCCAAGCGCCCGTTCAACACCACCTGGCGCGAGTTCGATGACAAGCAGACCGAGCTGACCTCGGCCGACATGCACGACATCATCGACGGCAAGGCCGTGCAAAAGCAGATCGGCGAGCTGTTCAACGACCCGACCGTGCAGGCTGACTACAAGTCGAAAATGGACGAGGCGATCAACAAGCTGCCGAACAAGGACGAGATCAAGCAGAAGCTGCTGGACCTCACTTCCAACCCGGATTACGTGCTGTACCTCAAGGACCTGCAGAGCCAGGGCAAGACCTACGAGGCGCAGAAAGACCTCAGCGATACCCTGACGTCGTTGTCGCTGTTCGACCCGGAAGCCGCGAGCAAAGCTGCGCAGAACATCCAGGCCGATGGTTTGACCACCGACCTCAATGCGATCCTGTCGGACCCGAGCAAGATCTCCGACGAGAACAAGGAACTGGCGACCAAGGACCTGTTCGGCCTGCTCAAAGGCGTGCTCAAGGGCAACGTGCTGGACTTGCCGCGCCGCACCCAGGAAACCCTGGAAAAATTCCTCAACGAGGGCCTGCAAGGCAAGGAAAAATCCGCCGCCGTCACCAAGGCCCTGGAAGAACTGGGTGCCGTGTACCAGAAAAACGGTGCGATCAGCGAAGCCGATCTGAAAACCGCCTTGAGCAAACCCTACATTCCGGTGGCCGATCGCGGCATGCTCGGCGAGGTGTTCAACACCCTCAACAGCAAGGGCATCCTCGGTTCCCTGGGTGCCGGTGTGAGCCTGTTCTCCGGGATTTACCAACTGGTGGGCAAAGGCGGCAAGCTCGGTGAAACCCCGGCGCAACGCATGACCATCGCCAAGGACTTCCTGAGCTTTGCCGGCGGCTCCAGCCACTTCGTGCGCCTGGGCGACAAGATCGGCGAAGCCTTGGGCAAAGGTGGGCTGGTGGACTTTCTGGGGCTGGACAAGACGCTGCCTGAGATCTGGGGCAAGACCGGCATGCAGGAGCCGAACTTCGAGTTTCGCGTCAGTGAATTGCCCTCCGACGTCAAATCCAAGATCGCCACTGCCCTCGATGCTGTGCCGGACAGCCAATACGACGGCATCGCCAAGATGTTCGGCGACGGCGACAAGGCCGTCACCGAGGCCACCGAAGGCCTGGCCACGCACTTGGATGACGGCCTCGCGGCTGCGGGCGCGGCCAAGCTGGGCGCGTCCAAATCGGCGAAAATCGCCGGGTCCGTGATCAAGGTACTCGGCCCCGCCACGGACATTGCCGGTGGCTTTGCCGACATCGTGTTGGGCGCGCTGGCGATCAAGAGCGGCGTGAAGGATAAGGATCCCCTGGCCCAGGCGGCCGGTGGCCTGCAAGTGGCCGGCGGTGCATTCGGTGCCTCGGCGGGCGTGCTGGGGGCTGCGGCGCTGTTTGGCGCGGGCACGGCGGCGGCATTGACCGGGCCGTTGTTCCTGGTGGGTGTGGTGTTGGCGGTGGTCGGCGGGATCATTGGCTACTTCGTCGACCACAACAAAAAGCAGAAGGCTACCGAGAAGGAAAACGACTGGTACCGCGACCTGGCCGGCGACGGTCTATTGCAGGACAACTGGGCTGACAAGGTCGAATACGCCCACTACGAGATCCACCATTACGGTGGCCGTGACGCGCCGACCGACGACAGTATCTTCCGTTTCCAGCAGTCGGAATGGGAACACTTCGACGAGACCCCGCAAAAAGGCGGCTCGTCGAGCAATCGGCTGGATGGGGGCTTGCACAAGGATTACAAAGACCCGAACGAGAAACCGAAGAATCTGCCCAGCGATGCCCCGCCGGAAAGACCGCAGCCTCATCCACCCGGCGGTTCAGGCCCGAAAATAGCCTGAGTGTACGCAAAGCAAAATGTGGGAGCGGGCTTGCTCGCGAATGCGGAGTGTCAGTCGATACATTCATCACTGATATAGCGCTTTCGCGAGCACGCCCGCTCCCACATTGGGATTGGGTTCACAGTTTGGCGATGGACACTTCGGTGGACTTCACAAAGGCAATCACTTCACTGCCCACTTTCAATTCCAAGTCACGCACCGAGCGGGTGGTGATCACCGAAGTGACAATGCCTGACGCGGTCTGCACGTCGATTTCCGACACCACTTCCCCCAGCAGGATTTCCTTGATCACGCCCTTGAACTGGTTGCGCACGTTGATCGCTTTAATGGTCATGTCGGCTTTCCTTTTGGCTGTTGGGTCAATCCGCACGAATGCGCAGGCCCTCAAAATGCGCCATCGACGCGAACATTAAAAGGAATATATAACTCTTTATTTATTCGATACAGATATATAAAAACTGTTGCCCAGCCAACAGTGCTTCAACAATCTGCTCTCTGCCACCACAGCATTCAGCCCCTACGCCCCCGCAAATACGCCTTCCAGGCACATGGCACAGAGACTGCATATTCCTATAAAGCATGATGGAGCATGCAAACCAAATTTTCTGAATATAAGAAAAGCCTTCTCTCAACGCCTTGCCGGAGCTGTTCCATGAAAGCCTTCACCCAACGCTTATTCGGCGCCTGTGCCCTCGCACTGTGCCTGCCAACCCTGGTCCACGCCGCCGACACCGATCCCGCCGAAGTCAACCTCGACTACGCCTATTACTCGCCCGTGAGCCTGGTGCTCAAGCACTTCGGCTGGCTGGAACAAGCCTTGCCGCAATCCAAGGTGGGCTGGGTGTTGAGCCAGGGCAGCAACCGTTCGCTGGAGTACCTCAACAGTGGCGGTGTGGACTTTGCCTCGTCGGCCAGCTTGTCGGCAGTATTGAGTCGCGCCAACGGCAGCCCGATCAAATCGGTGTACGTGTACAGCCGCGCCGAATGGACCGCGTTGGTGGTGCGCAAAGACTCGCCGCTCAACAGCGTCACCGACCTCAAGGGCAAGAAAATTGCCGCCACCAAAGGCACCGACCCGTACCTCTTCACCCTGCGCAGCCTGCAACAGGCCGGGCTGAAAAAGGACGACGTAGAACTGGTGCACCTGCAACATCCGGACGGCCGCACTGCGCTGGAAAAAGGTGACGTGGACGCCTGGGCCGGTCTGGACCCGCACATGGCCGCCAGTGAAATCCAGGCCGGTTCGCGCCTGCTGTACCGCAATAAAGACTTCAACAGCTACGGCGTGGTCAGCGTCACCGAGAAGTTCGCCAAGGCGCATCCGCAGACCATCACCAAGGTGCTCGGCGCCTATGAAAAGGCTCGGGATTGGGCGGTGAAGCACCCGGGTGAATTCGCCAAACTGCTGGCCGACGAGTCCGGCCTGCCGCTGGAAGTGGCCAAGCTGCAACTCTCGCGCACCGACCTGAGCACGCCGTTCCTGAGCAGCAAGGATGTAGTGGCGTCGAAGGCGGCCGCGCCGATCCTGGTGTCCGAAGAACTGGTGCGCAAAGGCGTGAATGTGGACCAGGTGATCGACCAGTTGATCGACACCTCGTTCGGCCATTAAGGAGCCCGTGATGACCAGCAAAACCCAAGCATTGCCCCTTGCCGCACCGGTGGTGATCAACCGCAGCGCTTGGCCGCGGCGGCTCAAGGGCCTGGTGTTGCCGGTGCTGATCCTGCTGGTGCTGGAGGTGGTGGTGCGCGTGGGTTGGCTGCCGTCGTACCAGATGCCGGCACCCAGCGAGATCGCGGTGACCCTCACCGACCTGGCCGAAGGCGCATTGTGGAAACACATCAGCGCCAGCCTCGGCCGGGTGCTGCTGGGCTTCGCCATTGGCGCCAGCCTGGCCTTGGTGTTTGCCGCCTGGGTCGGCTTGAGTCGTGAGGCGGAGGCCTACCTCGAACCGACCTTTGCAGGGCTACGTTCGATCCCGAGCCTGGCTTGGGTACCGCTGTTGCTGCTGTGGCTGGGCATCGACGAAACGTCGAAGATTGTGCTGATCGCGATTGGCGCATTTTTTCCGGTGTACCTCAACGGCGTCGCGGCCATTCGTGATATCGACCGCAAGCTGGTGGAAGTCGGGCAAATGTACGGTTTCAGCCGGCGGCGGCTGGTGCGTCGAATCCTGCTGCCCGCCGCGCTGCCGGGCCTGTTCACCGGGTTGCGCAGTGGCTTGAGCCTGGCCTGGATGTTCCTGGTGGCGGCTGAGTTGATTGCGGCCACTAAGGGGCTGGGTTACCTGCTCAGTGATGGGCGGGAAACCTCGCGGCCGGATATCGTGCTGGCGGCGATTATCGTGTTGGCGCTGTTGGGCAAGGTCAGCGATGGCCTGCTTGCGACGCTGGAGAGGCGTTGCCTGGCCTGGCGTGACACGTTCCAGGGAGCAGGACAATGAGCGTAAAACCGCTGTTGGATATTCACGTCGCGCGTAAAAGTTTCACCAGCACCACCGTGTTGAAAGACGTGCGCCTGGTGCTGCAACCACGCGAAGCCGTGAGCCTGCTCGGGCCAAGCGGCTGCGGCAAAAGCACCTTGCTGCGCATCGTCGCCGGCCTGGAACAGGATTTCCAGGGCGAACTGCGCAGCCCCGATGGCGAAGTAGCCTTTGTGTTCCAGGAACCCCGGCTGATGCCCTGGCTCACGGTGGAACAGAACATCGGCTTCAGCGATGACAGCCACTACGACAAGGCCTGGGTCGCGCAGTTGATCGAGGAAGTCGGCCTGAAGGGTTTTGCCCAGGCGCTGCCCAAGGCGTTGTCCGGCGGCATGGCGCAACGTGTAGCGATTGCGCGGGGCCTGTATTCACGGCCGCAGGTGTTACTGCTGGATGAGCCGTTCAGCGCAGTCGATGCGTTTACCCGTATGAAGCTGCAGGATTTGCTGCTGCAACTGGCCGAACATCATGCCATCGCCTTGTTGCTGGTGACCCATGATGTGGACGAGGCACTGTACCTGAGTGACCGGGTGCTGGTGATGGACAACCGACCGAGCAGCATTCGCCAGGAATTGGCGGTGAACCTGCCGCACCCGCGTGACCGGCGTGATCCGTTGCTGGCGCAGCTCAAGGCGCAATCCCTGACTGAGCTGCAACGTGCCCACGTGATCTAGACGACCTTGCGCAAGGTCACCCAATACCGCGTCCGCGCCTGCACCTCCAGCCCCAGGGTCGAGGCCAGCAGGTTGAGGATGCGGTCGGTGTCGTCCAGGCGGAAACTGCCGGTGACCCGCAACGACTCCAGGCTCGGCTCCCACCGCAACACACCCGACCGATAACGCTCCAGCTCCCGCAGGAAGTCACCCAGCGCCTGGTTCTGCGCGGTCAGCACGCCATCGCGCCAGCCTAGTTGCAACACATCGAAAGGCACCCAGGCCCCTAGTCCGCTGGCTTTGAGCGGCGCTTGCTGCCCACCTTGCAAAGTCGCCATCTGCCCGTTCAAGTCGCGCACCTGGACGGAGCCTTCAAGCACCGACACCAGACAACCGGCGGCCAGCTGCCGTACACACACTTCAGCCTGACTGACGCGCAGCTCGCCGTAGCGCGTCTGCACGGTCATCGCCGCCGTGCCTGGCACATCCAGCGCCAGCTCGCCCTCCACCAGACTGATGCGGCGCTGCGCCAGGTCCACGTCTACCGCCGTCGCCGTATTGAGCTGCAAGCTGGCGCCATCGGCCAGCCCCATGCGCTTACGCTCGCCGGTGGCGGTGTGTACGTCGGCACGCCAGGCCTCGATGGGCAATTGGCGGCTGACCAACCAAGCGGTCGGCACCAGCGCAGCGATACCCAGCGCACGCTTGAGCACGGCACGGCGTCCCGGTTGCGGACGGTCGAGGCTGGCCATCGCCAAGGCCTGGGGCAAGTCGCTGAAACGCTGGCGCAGGGTCTGGGCTTTTTGCCAGGTCTGTTCATGCTGGGGGTGGCTGTCACGCCAATGCTGCAATGCGGCGTAATCACGCTCAGTGGCCGCGCCGGACTCCAGCAGCGCCAACCATTGCGCGGCGGCGCGGGCAACGTCGCGGCTCACAGGTCCACCAGCAGGCAATGTTCGTAGGCCTGGGCCATGTAGCGTTTGACCGTGCGCTCTGACACGTCGAGGCGCTCGGCAATCTCCCGGTAACCCAGCCCTTCCAGTTGGCTCCACAGGAAGGCGCGGCGGACCAGCACCGGCAAGCCATCCAGCAATTCATCCAGGGCTTGCAAGGTTTCCAGCACCAGCCAGCGCTGTTCAGGCGACGGCACGCAGGTTTCCGGGAGGCTCGCCAAGGCATTCAGATAGGCCTGTTCAAGGCTGCGCCGCTGATGAAAATTCACTAATAGACGCTTGCCGACGGTCACCAGGTAGGCGCGCGGCTCCTGCATCTGTGCAATCGGCTGGGCGCTGGCCAGCACGCGCAAGAAGGTATCCTGGCTCAGGTCGGCCGCATCCCAGGCATTGCCCAGACGCCGACGCAACCAGCTTTCCAGCCAGCTACGGTGGTCACGGTACAGGCTCGACAGCGTCAGTTCGGGGGCGTGGGTCGGAACAACAGCATCATTCATGGCAAGCGACCTGCGCGGCGCGAGTGAGTCTCAAATGAGATTCATTCTATTTAATATCGTGCCGACACACCATGGTCTTTTCAACGTTGTGTTTATTCGGACGCCTCTGCGTCAAACACCTGCCCGCGGCCTACCACGCTGGCAGGCTTGAGCACGGCTCCCGGCGCCAACACCGCATTGGCGCCGATCCGGCATTGGTCACCGAGCAACCCGCCAAACTTATCGCAACCGGTGCGCTGCAATACGCCGCCGACCCGCACCTGTACTTCCTTGTCATCGCGCTCATTGCGGTAGTTGGCGACGATGCTCCCCGCTTCCAGATTGATCCCCTGCCCCAACACCGAATCACCGACAAAGTTGAAGTGCGCCAGCTTGCTGCCGCTGAACACGAAGGACGTCTTCAACTCAGCGCCGGGGCCGATGATGCAGTGTTCATCCAGCCAGCAACCGCCACGCAGCAGCGAGCCGCTGGCGACAAAACAGTGGGCACCGATGATCAGCGGCGGCTTGAGCAAGGCACCCGCCTCGATCGTGGCAGTACGGTGGATGGCAATTTCATCCTGAATGACGTACTCGTCGGCCGGCAGTTCGGCCAACAATTGGCGAACGATGGCGGGCGCCTGACTGACCAGTGCCCAAGGCGCCAGGTCGGCCCACGGCGCAAGGCGGGAGTCAGAGATAGGGGCGATGTAGTCGGTGAGTCGGATCAACGTTTAATCCTCTAACGGTCAGAGAAGACGGAAAAGCTAGCATGGACAAACGAACCTTTACTATTTGTCTTGATATGGATATTTTATCCAGACACGATAACGAGGTCCGCCCATGCCATCGCCCACTTACCACGACGTCATCGACGCTGCCCAACGCCTGGAAGGCATTGCCCACACCACGCCGGTATTCACGTCGCGCACCCTCGACGCGCTGACCGGTGCCCAGGTATTCATCAAGTGTGAAAACCTGCAAAGGGCGGGTTCCTTCAAGTTTCGCGGCGCCTTCAACGCGTTGTCGCGCTTCGATGATCAGCAGCGCAAGGCCGGTGTGGTGGCGTTTTCCTCCGGCAACCACGCCCAGGGGATTGCCCTGGCGGCGCAGTTGCTGGGCATACCGGCGACCATCGTGATGCCCACCGATGCGCCTGCCGCCAAGGTCGCGGCCACCCGCGAATATGGCGCCCGCGTGGTGCTGTATGACCGCTTCACCGAAGACCGCGAGCAGATCGGCCGTGACCTGGCGACTGAACACGGCCTGACCCTGATCCCGCCCTATGACCACCCGCACATCCTTGCCGGACAAGGCACGGCCGCCAAGGAGTTGCTGGAATCCACCGGCCCGCTGGATGCTTTGTTCGTCGGCCTTGGCGGCGGCGGAATGCTCTCGGGCACCGCACTGAGCACCCGCGCCCTGGCGCCTGACTGCCTGCTGTATGGCGTCGAGCCCGAAGCCGGTAATGACGGCCAGCGCTCATTTCGCAGCGGCAGCATCGTGCATATCGACACCCCGGCAACCATTGCCGATGGTGCGCAGACCCAGCACTTGGGCGACTACACCTTCCCGATCATCCGCGACAGAGTGAACGACATCCTCACCGTGACGGATGCCGAGCTGGTTGGAGCGATGAAGTTCTTCATGCAGCGCATGAAATTGGTGGTCGAGCCTACCGGCTGCCTGGGGCTGGCGGCATTGCTCAATGAGGGTGACCGGTTCAAGGGTCAGCGCGTGGGTATTATCGTCACCGGTGGCAACGTCGATATCCAGAAGTATGCCGCGCTGCTGAGCGAGGCGTCATGAAGATCATCCAGACAGCGAATGCGGCCAGACCCGCAGGCCATACGCGCAAGCCGTCCGCCACGGCGACACGCTGTACATCTCCGGGCAATTGCCGATCAGTGCGGATGGGCAGCACAACCTGTCGGCGTCGTTTGCCGAACAGGCGCAGATAACCCTGAACAATCTACTGGAGATCTTGAAAGCGGCCGGCGCGGCGCCAGAGGATCTGGTCAAGGTCACGGTGTACGTGGCCGGCGTCGAACACTGGCCGGCGTTCGATAGCGTGTACGCCGCCGCGCTGGGCGACCACCGCCCTGCCCGCGCGGTGGTGCCGGTGCCCGAGTTGCATCACGGGTACCTCGTGGAGATTGAAGCCGTGGCGCGTTACTTGGCGTAGGTGTAGACCGCCGCGCGCGACACGCCCAGGTGAGACGCCACGGTTTCCATGGCCCGGCGAATGTCCAGGCAACCCGAGTCTTTGAGTTCCTGCATCAACACACGCCGGTCCGCCGTCTTCAATGCACGCGGGGTGGTGGCCAGGCGGGCGGCAAACTGGTCGATACGCGCACGGATGACATCGGCGCCGGAAGGGTCCAGGGATTCGATGAGCTTGTCGCCGCTGACCGAACCGAACTGTTCCAGCATGCCCTGCAAGCCACGGAACAATGAGAGATCGACGTTCATGCACAAGGCCGCGACGTACTCGCCGCTCGCACCCTTGATGCCGATCGAGGTGCTTTTGACCTGGCGGCCGTCGCTGAACTGGTTCTGGTAGTTGGCGATGACTTGCGGGTAGTCCGGGTCGGCAATCCGCGCCAGGCCCAACTCGGTGGTCGGGTCTCCCGACGCGCGTCCGGACAGGTTGTTATGGATGGCCAGGATCGAGTGCTGCGGGTCGCGCAAGTCGTGCAGCACCACTTCGCAGAACGGGCTGAAGGTCTTGCTCAAGCCTTCGGCAATCTGTTCGAGTTGGCTGATCAGGTGAGTATCGTTGGGAGAGGTGTTTTTCATGCAAGACAACATATCCAGTCCTGGACAGGGCGTCTACTGCCGAATATCCGCGCTGATCTCCTTGATGACAAAGGTCGTCGGTATTCCCTTGACTACCGACAGTTTGAACTCTCGGTTATGTTTACGAAATGTCCAGAAGGGAAGCGGCCCCGGTGCCGTTATCACTTCTATATGTTCAGCCGAGTCGGGCAAAGTAAGCAGAAAACGAACTTCATAGGCAGACGCAAAACCGAAAAAACCAGCCATCCGAATGCTGACGCCCAGCCGCTCATCATTCCACACACCCCGTTCGGTCATTTCCTTGGTCAGCGGCTTGAAAGGAGTAGGCACCGCGCTGATCCGCTCAATCAGATCATCCAACCTTTTCTGCAGTTGCTGGTGTTCGGCCTTTGGCACATACAGGCTATTTATCTTGTCTGCGTGCACATAGTTTTTCTCAACGTCGCTCTTGCTCAAGTAGTCCGTCGATAGCTTGCTAAGCGCCAGGTAGGACTCTGCCAGCTCAACTCGCGAAATGTATTTCTCCCGCAGTTCCTGAGGCGGGATAAATGAATCCGCCGAACCAAACCTGAGGCCAAAGAACGAAGCGACGAGGGTACATCCCCCCCAAATGGCGATAGTCGCACCGATAATCACAGGCCAGCGGTAGAGCGGTTGAACCGGTGGCGACGTCGATGGACTTTGACTCATGAGGCTGATATCCCTTTCTCGCGACCGAGCCTTAACTACCACCCTGGGCAGAAAGCGCTAAGTCGTTGGTTTAAAGGATAAAAGATATCACTTTGCCACCAATGCCGGTAGCTCAGGCGACTTGCACAATCATATCGGTGCCTTCTGCGCCATTTCCGCCGCGCACGGACTCGTGAAACCCATGGGCTGTGAATTCTGCTCATACCCCTGCGACGATGGCGCCCGTCTTGTGCGTTGACCATCCCTCTTACACACCATATAGTGTGCCCACAAACAAAACAGACCACTACATAGTGTGCGGCACCGGTATTCACCGACCACACTATGCGCAGTATTTCAATGCCTTGAAGCCTGCAAAAACACTTATTTTTCGAATACCAGGAAGGAGCATTTCCATGCTGAGTTGGGATGAAGTCGACAACGAAGACACCGGTGCAGCGGTGATCAAGGGCGCCAACGCCGGCCACGCCAGCGAAGCCAACATGGACCGCCTCGACGGTGCCGGCGCCGCCGCCGCGCTGGAAGCGCGTAACGTGACCGCCAACGACTCCGCCGCGATCATCCGCGCCAAGGCCGCCCTCGACAAACTCGACGTCGCCGAAGGCCTCGCCGAGCTGGAAGGCTCCGCCGCCCGCGTCGCCGTTGACGAAAAGCGCATGATCAACTGCCGCGCCGACCTCAACCAGCTCGTACCCTTCAAGTATGACTGGGCCTGGCAGAAGTACCTCGACGGCTGCGCCAACCACTGGATGCCGCAAGAGGTCAACATGACCGCCGACATCGCGCTGTGGAAAAATCCCGAAGGCCTGACCGACGACGAACGTCGTATCGTCATGCGCAACCTGGGCTTCTTCTCCACCGCCGACTCCCTGGTGGCCAACAACCTGGTGCTGGCCGTGTACCGCCTGATCACCAACCCGGAGTGCCGCCAGTACATCCTGCGCCAGGCCTTCGAAGAAGCGATCCACACCCACGCCTACCAGTACTGCATCGAATCCCTGGCCATGGATGAAGGCGAGATCTTCAACATGTACCACGAGATTCCATCGGTCGCTAAGAAAGCCGCCTGGGGCCTGAAGTACACCCGTTCGATCTCCGATCCGAAGTTCGAAACCGGCACCGTCGAGACCGACAAAGAGCTGCTGCGCAACCTGGTCGCCTACTACTGCGTGCTGGAAGGCATCTTCTTCTATTGCGGCTTCACCCAGATCCTGTCCATGGGCCGTCGCAACAAAATGACCGGCGTCGCCGAGCAGTTCCAGTACATCCTGCGTGACGAATCGATGCACCTGAACTTCGGTATCGACGTGATCAACCAGATCAAAATCGAAAACCCACACCTGTGGGATGCCGAGATGAAGGAAGAAGCGACCCAGATGATCCTGCAAGGGACTCAGCTGGAGATCGAATACGCGCGCGACACCATGCCACGCGGTGTGCTGGGCATGAACGCGGCGATGATGGAGGACTACCTCAAGTTCATTGCCAACCGTCGTCTGTCGCAGATTGGCTTGAAGGAAGAGTATCCAGGCACCACCAACCCGTTCCCGTGGATGAGCGAGATCATGGACTTGAAGAAAGAGAAGAACTTCTTCGAGACCCGTGTGATCGAGTACCAGACTGGCGGCGCGCTGAGCTGGGACTAACGTGTAGGAGCTGGCTTGCCGGCGATGGCGATCATGCGGGCGCCTTCGCCGGCAAGCCGGCTCCTACAGGTTTGGTGTTGATACCCGTTAAATAGTTTTTATGCCCAATCAAACCATCAAGACCCCCTGCGTCGGCCTGTGTTCCACCGTTTACGGGGACCTGGTCTGTCGGGGCTGCAAGCGTTACCACCATGAAGTGATCCAGTGGAACGGCTACAACGCCGACGAGAAACAGGCGGTTTGGCTGCGCCTGGAGCAATTGCTGGTACAGGTCATGGCCAGCAAGTTGGAGGTGTTTGATGCGCACCTGCTGCGCCAGCAGCTTGAGACTCGCAAGATCCGTTTCATGCCGCATCAGTCGGCGTATTGCTGGGCGTATCAGCTGATTGCCCGGGGTGCGCGGGTGATTTCCAAGCTGGACGCGTATGGGCTGGCGTTGCTGCCGGAGTTTCGCGAGCGCAGCCTGGCGGATCTGCGGGATGCGATTGACCGGGAGTTTTTCCTGCTGTCCGAGGCGCATTACGAGCGGTATATCGCACCGGGGTTCCTCAAGGAAGCATTCGGCCCTGCGCTGATCGCCACCCTCTAACCAACGCCACTGAACCTGTAGGAGCCCGGCTTGCCGGGCTCCTACAGGTTCAGTGGGCCCAGGAGGCTTCGCGTTCTGTTTGCAGGCCATACCGTTCAATCGCCTGCTGACACACGCTGGCTTCTACGCTCCCTTGCTCCACCAACGCCGTCAGCGCCGCCAGCACAATGTGATGGCGGTCCACCTCAAAGAAATCCCGCAGCGCCGCCCGCGTATCACTGCGCCCAAAGCCGTCGGTACCCAGTACCGTGTAGCTGGAATCCAGGTAAGCGCCAATCATCTGCGGTACTGCCCGCACATAGTCAGTCACCGCAATCACCGGCACGCCTTTGGGCAAGCATTCATTCACATGGCTGATCCGCGCAACGGCCTGCGGATGCAAGCGGTTCCAGCGTTCCACCTCCCGCGCATCCCGCGCCAGCTCGCTGAAACTGGTGACGCTGAACACGTCGCTCGTCACCTGCCAATCATCCGCCAGCAACTGTGCCGCCGCTTGCGCCTCGCGTACCAGCGTGCCAGCCCCGAGCAGGCGCACCTGGGCATCGGCCGCGCCTTGCAGGCGGTACATGCCTTTGATGATCGCCGCTTCAACCCCTTCCGGCAGGCTGGGCTGCGGGTAGTTTTCGTTCATCAGGGTCACGTAGTAGAACTCGTCCACATAGTGTTCGAGCATCTGGCGCATGCCGTGGTCGAGGATCACCGCGAATTCCCCGGCGAACGCCGGGTCGTAGGCGCGGCAGTTGGGCACGGTGGCAGCGGTGAGGTGGCTGCTGCCGTCCTGGTGCTGCAAGCCCTCGCCACCCAGGGTGGTGCGTCCGGCGGTGGCGCCGAGCAGGAAGCCACGGGCACGTTGGTCAGCGGCGGCCCAGATCAGGTCGCCGACGCGCTGGAAGCCGAACATCGAGTAATAGATATAGAACGGCAACATGCGCAGGCCATGCACCGAATAGCTGGTGGCCGCCGCAACCCAGGAACTGATGGCGCTGGCTTCACTGATGCCCTCCTCCAGGATCTGCCCGTCGGTGGCTTCGCGGTAGCTGAGGATCGAGCCGATGTCTTCCGGTTCGTAGCGCTGGCCGACACTGGAATAAATGCCGATCTGCTTGAACAGGTTGGCCATGCCGAACGTGCGCGCTTCATCTGCCACGATAGGCACGATGCGCGGCCCCAGCGCCTTGTCCTTGAGCAGGTTGGTCAACATGCGCACGAAGGCCATGGTGGTGGACATTTCCTTGCCGTCGGCAGCCGTGGCGAAGGCGGCATAACCCGATACGGCCGGCACGCTGACCGGGGCGGCGACCTGGCTGCGACTAGGCACGTAGCCGCCCAACGCCGTGCGACGCTGGTGCAGATAGCGCAACTCCAGGCTGTCCTCGGCCGGTTTGAAAAAGCTCAGGGATTCGGTCTGTTCATCGGTCAGCGGCAATTGGAAGCGATTGCGGAAGGCGATCAACGCATCGCGGTCCAACTTCTTCTGCTGGTGGGTGGTCATCTTGCCCTGCCCGGCCTCGCCCATGCCAAAGCCCTTTTTGGTCTGGGCCAGGATCACCGTGGGTTTGCCTTTGACCCGCCGTGCGGCGTGGTAGGCGGCGTGGATCTTCACCATGTCGTGGCCGCCGCGCTTGAGGCGGTCGATCTGCTCATCGCTCATGCCCTCGACCAGCCGGGCCAGGGACTCGCTCTGGCCGAAGAAGTGTTCGCGGTTGTAGGCGCCATCCTTGGCGGCGAAAGTCTGAAATTGACCGTCAACCGTGTTGGACAAAATGTTGACCAGCGAACCGTCAGCGTCCTTGGCCAGTAACGCATCCCAGTCCGAGCCCCACACCAACTTGATCACGTTCCAGCCGGCGCCGGCAAACAAGGCCTCCAGCTCATCGATGATGCGCCCGTTGCCGCGCACCGGCCCGTCGAGGCGTTGCAGGTTGCAGTTGACCACCCAGGTCAGGTTGTCCAGGCCTTCGCGAGCGGCCAGGGTCAGGGCCGACATGCTTTCCGGCTCGTCCATCTCGCCGTCGCCGAAGACGCCCCAGACGTGACGGTCGGTGGTGTCCTGCAAGTTGCGGTGCTGCAAGTAGCGCATGAAGCGCGCCTGGAAGATTGAACTGATGGGGCCGATGCCCATGGAACCGGTGGGGAACTGCCAGAAGTCGGGCATCAGCCACGGGTGCGGGTAGCTGGACAGGCCGCGTGCGCCCTGCGCGGGCCCACCTATTTCCTGGCGATAGTGCGCCAAGTCGTCTTCGCTCAAACGCCCTTCAAGGAACGCGCGTGCATAGATGCCTGGCGCGGAATGCGGCTGATAGAACACCAGATCGCCGCCGAAGCCCTCGTTACGGGCGCGAAAAAAGTGGTTGAAGCCGACTTCGAACAAGTCCGCCGCGCTGGCGTAACTGGCGATATGGCCACCCAGCTCGCCGTAGGCCTGGTTGGCCCGCACCACCATGGCCAACGCGTTCCAGCGCACCAGCGAGGCCAGACGTTCTTCGGTAGCGAGGTCGCCGGGAAATGCCGGTTGCTGCTCGACGCTGATGCTATTGATGTAGGCCGTGCCGTGGTGCGGTTTCCAATCGATATGCGGCGCACTGGCATCCTGCGCCAGCAAGTCGAGGATCTGCCGAGCCCGCGCCGGGCCGGCGTGCGTGACCAGGGACGCCAGGGCGTCGCGCCACTCATCCAACTCTTGCTGATCAATCACCGCATTCGTGAAACCGTTCATGGGCACCTCCGGGCTTTTTTTCCAGTTTATGTCGGTGCTGGAGGATTTTTTGCCTGTTATCAGGCGCTCGACGTTGAATTTTGAGCATGAATCACTGCCAATTTTGCTTCTGGCAGCACGTTATGCTCAAGCAGGACGAAAGCCCGCAATTGTGTTTAAAATGCCGCCCGCTCAACGACCGACGTTTAACGATGACCCCAGACGCACTCGCCACCCTGCACACCCACCTGCTCACCGCCCTGGCGACCCCACCGGCTGAAACTCGCCGCCTGTTCCACGGCCGTGGCCGTTGCTGGCCGGGCCTGGAGCAACTGACGGTGGACTGGTTGCAAGGCGTGCTGCTGGTGGCGTTGTTCAAAGAACCGGACGCGGCACAACTAGAAGCCTTGAAGCACCTGCTGCAAACCGAGTTCGGCACCTACACCATCGCGCTGCAACACCGTTACCTGCCGCAAAGCACCACCGAATGGCTGTCGGGCAACCCTATCGACGAGTTGACCATCACCGAAGGTGGCCTGCGCTACCTGATCGACCTGGGTAAAAAACAGAATAGCGGGCTGTTCCTCGACATGCGCTACGGCCGCAACTGGGTGCGTGAGCAGGCCAAGGGCCAGCGCGTGCTCAACCTGTTTGCCTACACCTGTGGCTTCTCGGTGGCGGCCATCGAAGGTGGCGCCGACCACGTGGTGAACCTCGACATGGCCCGTGGCGCCCTGAGCCGTGGCCGCGACAACCATCGCCTGAATGGTCATGACCTGAGCAACGTCAGCTTCCTGGGCCACGACCTGTTCAAGTCCTGGGCCAAGGTCACAAACAACGGCCCCTACGACTTAGTGATCATCGATCCGCCGTCGTTTCAGAAAGGCAGCTTCCTGTTGACCAAGGACTACCAGCGCGTACTGCGCCGCCTGCCGGATCTGCTCACGCCACAGGGCACCGTACTGGCGTGCATGAACGACCCGGCCTTCGGTGAAGACTTCCTGATCGACGGCGTCACCCGCGAAGCACCGGGCCTGCGTTTTGTCGAGCGGTTGCAAAACCTGCCGGAATTTCCTGATATTGATGCGCAAAGTGGCTTAAAGGCGTTGGTATTCCGCCAGGGCTGATGCCGAAATGTCTTACGCTTGCTACGCTAAGTGATACACCGGGGTGGTGAACCTTCTTACCCCCTTCCCGGTCGATACCTGCATTCCCCGGCCAGACTCGACGGCGTCACGTCGTCGGCTGCCCTGTTTCACCTTTTGGAGAACCGCCCGTGATATCGACCCTGCATGTAGCCAGACTCAAAGCCTGGGGCGCCCACGGCTTTACCGCCACCGGTGTGGTATTGGCCTTCCTGGCCACCCTGGCGCTGCTGGAAAACTCACCCAAGGCCTGCCTGCTGTGGCTGGGCCTGGCGCTGGTAGTGGACGGGGTTGATGGCTCACTGGCGCGACGAGTGAATGTGAGCACGGTACTGCCGAGCTTCGACGGCTCGGTGTTGGACCTGGTGATCGATTACCTCACCTACGTGTTTATCCCCGCCCTGTTTATCTATCGCTATATCGACCTGCCGGACTTTACCCACCTGTTTACCGTGTCGGTGATCCTGGTGTCGTCGCTGTTCTGCTTTTGCAACGTCAATATGAAGAGCAAGGACAACTACTTCGTCGGCTTCCCCGCCGCGTGGAATGTGGTGGCCTTGTGCGTCTATATCATCCAGCCGGAAGCCTGGGTCACCTTGCTCACCGTGATCGGCCTGGCCCTGCTGACCGTGACGCCGATGAAATTCCTGCACCCGTTCCGGGTGAAGCGGTTCATGCCGATCAATATTGCAGTAACCACGATCTGGTTGCTGTGCAGCTTCTTGATGGTGATGGATTACCCGAACACCAACCCGTGGACGTTTGGCTTGTGGTCGGTGATGTCGGCGTATTTCCTGGGGATTTGTATCTGGCGCACGGCACTGGAGTGGTTGGGAACACACAAATGACCCGGTGAACACTCTTCAAATGTGGGAGGGGGCTTGCCCCCGATAGCGGTGGGTCAGCTAAAGATGAGTCAGCTGGAGCACTGCCATCGGGGGCAAGCCCCCTCCCACATTTGGATTTGCAGACTCCCCGCGAGTAAGATGGCGGCCGTTCGCCCAGCCCCTTCGCTGCGCACCCTGCCAATAATAAGCCCAGCCCATGCCCTTCGAACTCAGCGTAGACCTCACCACCCTCGCCATCCTGGCGGCGGTCGCTTTTATCGCCGGCTTCATCGATGCCATCGCCGGCGGCGGGGGCTTGCTCACCACGCCCGCCCTGCTCACCGCCGGCATGCCGCCGCATCTGGTACTGGGCACCAACAAGCTCAGTTCCACCTTCGGTTCGGCCACCGCCAGTTTCACCTTCTATCGGCGCAAGCTGTTCCATCCGCGCCAGTGGGTGCATGCCATTGTCGGCACGCTGATCGGTGCGCTGACCGGCGCCGTGGTCGCCCACTACCTGCCGGCTGAAACCCTGAACAAGATGCTGCCGGTGATCGTGTTCGCCTGTGGCGTGTACCTGTTGTTCGGCGGCACGCCCAAGGCGCCAGTGGACGCCGATGCACCGATCAAGAAGAAATGGCAATCCACCCAGGGCTTCGGCCTGGGCTTCTACGATGGCGTGGCCGGCCCCGGCACCGGGGCGTTCTGGACCGTGAGCACGATGCTGTTGCACCCCATCGACCTGGTGAAAGCCAGCGGTGTGGCGCGCAGCATGAACTTCGTCAGCAACGCGGGGGCGCTGACGGTGTTCATCATCAATGGTTCGGTGGACTGGATCGTCGGCCTGGCCATGGGCGTGTCGGTGATGTGTGGCGCATTCTTTGGCGCACGCAGCGCGATCAGCGGCGGCGCCAAATTCATTCGCCCGGTGTTCATCACCGTGGTCCTCGGCCTGACGGTGCGCCTAGCCTGGCAGCACTGGTTCAGCGTGACCTAGTCGGCGGGCCAAATACAGGTCGATCAAGTAACGCGCAATCGAACGTGACGCCGGCAACGGCGGCAAGTCGTGGATGTTGAACCACTGCGCGTCTTCGATCTCATCAGCCTGGGGCACGATATCGCCCCCGGCGTACTCGGCATGAAAGCCCAGCATCATCGAATGGGGGAACGGCCAGCACTGGCTACCCATGTACTGGATGTTCTTGACCTCCACCTGCACTTCCTCGCGCACTTCGCGGATCAGGCAGTCTTCGGCCGACTCACCCGGTTCGGCAAACCCCGCCAATGTGCTGTACACCCCCGTGACAAAGCGTGGCGAACGCGCCAGCAGGATCTCGTCACCACGGGTCACCAACACGATCATGCTCGGCGAGATACGCGGGTAGCTGCGCAGGTCACAGGCCCGGCAGTACATCGCGCGCTCTCGTGGTACCTGGACCATGGCCTGGCCGCAACTCCCACAAAACCGGTGTTCCCGCGCCCAAGTGCCGATCTGCGCTGCGTAGCCCAGCACCTTGTAAAGGGTGTGATCGCCTTGCAGCATGAAACCGCGCAACCCCTGCCAACTGCAACCCGTCACTTCAGCAGGTGCATTGAGTTCCAGCAGGTACACCGGCTCGCCGTCAAGGTGGCCAATGCCGTGCTCGGCAAACACCGACAGGTCCTGACGCTTGAGCCATTCCCGGGGGAACAACGGGCCGTTGGTGTCATGCAAAAAGCCGTCGCGGCTGCGGGCGACGGCCCAGCCGCCAGGGGTGTCGTTGTCCAGCAGCGTTGTGGTAATCCAGCCTGGGGTCATGTCAGTCAATCCACGAATTCGGGTTTCTGCTTACTCATGTGGGCCGCGATGGCCACGCGCAGGTCGTTGGATTGCAACATAGCCGAGTTCCAGGTGGCAACGTATTCCAAGCCGTCATTGACCGTATGGTCACGCATGTAGCTGATCATGGCCTTGGTGCCGGCCACGGCAATCGGCGACTTGGCGGCGATTTCATGGGCAATCTCCATTACCCCGGCCAACAGGCTGTCCTGATCGGGATAGACGCGATTGACCAGGCCGATGCTGCGCGCTTCCTCGGCGCCGAACTGGCGGCCGGTGTAGGCCAGCTCACGGAGCATCCCATCGCCGATGATACGCGGCAGGCGCTGCAGGGTGCCGACGTCAGCGGCCATGCCGATGTCGATTTCCTTGATGGAAAATTGCGCGTCTTCGGCGGCGTAGCGCATGTCACAGGCGCTGATCAGGTCGATTGCGCCACCGATGCAGTAACCCTGGATCGCCGCCAACACCGGCTTGCGACAGTTGTCGACCGCAGTGAACGAGGCTTGCAGCTCAAGGATCTTGCGGCGCAGCAAGCGTGCATTGCGGCCCACGTCCTTACCGAATTCATTGGCCACCGAGGCCAGCATCATCAGGTCGATGCCGGAAGAGAAATGCTTCCCGGCACCACTCAGCACCACGGCGCGCACGGCGTCGGTGTCTTCGACCCACTGGAAAATGTCGATGATTTCGGTCCAGAACGCCGCGTTCATCGCGTTGATCTTTTCCGGGCGGTTGATCTGCACATGGGCAACGTTGCCGGTGAGTTCGACGACGAAAGCTTGGTATTCGGACATGGCAGTGATCCCTGACTGGCGAGTGATAAGGCCCGAACTATAACAAGGGAACGTGACGGCACATCGGCCAAAAACGGGACGGGCAAAGGTAATGGAATGTTGTGGGCGTGCGGTTCATGCAGCGCCAATACATTTCATCCAGGGCAGCCGATTTATCGGCTATACAATCAGGGCCATTGCCTGGAGCTGCCTATGCCGACCCCGTTTCGCTCATCCTTGATTCTCGCTCTGGTGGTCGTGCTGACCGGCATCGGCGCCGGATTGGGCGGGATGTTGCTGGCGTTGCTGCTGCATGGTATCCAGCACCTGGCCTACGGTTATAGCCTTGACAGCCTGGTCAGCCATGAAACCTTCCTGCTGGGCGTGACGGCGGCGCCGCCTGAGCGGCGGCTGCTGGTGCTGGTGGTGTGCGGCCTGGTGGCGGGATTGGGCTGGTGGGCGATTTATCGTTACGGCAGGCCGCTGGTGAGCATCAAGCAAGCGGTGTCGGAGAAGATGCCGATCATGCCACCCAAGACCACCCTCGCCCACGCCTTGCTGCAGATCATCAGCGTGGCCCTGGGTTCGCCCCTGGGGCGTGAAGTGGCGCCGCGGGAAGTCGGGGCGTTGGCCGCCACCTGGTTGTCCCTGCGCGCTGGACTCGACCCGCAGATGCATCGCCTGATCGTCGCCTGCGGTGCCGGTGCCGGGTTGGCCGCGGTGTACAACGTACCGCTGGGTGGCGCGGTGTTCGTGCTGGAAGTGCTGGTGGGCGCGTTCAGTTGGCCGGCGGCGGTGATTGCGTTGGCGACTTCAGCGATTGCAGCCTCGGTGGCGTGGATCGGGTTGGGTGCGCAATCGCAATATGCAGTCCCGCACTTCGTGTTGAACCCTGCCCTGATTGCCTGGGCGGTGGTCTGCGGCCCGATCTTCGGCGTGGCGGCGTACGGTTTCACGCGACTCACCGGCAAGGCGCGAGCGAATGCCGCCAGGGGCTGGCGCCTGCCGGTGCTGTCATTGATCAACTTCACCCTGATCGGCGGTTTGGCGATGCTGTTGCCGCAAATCCTCGGCAATGGCAAAGGCCCGGCGCAGCTGGGTTTCGACAATGAACTGACGATAGGCCTGGCGGCGTTGTTGCTGGTGGTCAAAGTACTGATCACCACCAGCAGCTTGCGCGCCGGCGCCGAAGGCGGCTTGCTCACCCCAGGCCTGGCCAATGGCGCCTTACTGGCAATCATCCTCGGCGGCGCCTGGAGCCTGGTCTGGCCCGGCGTGCCCCTGGGCGCATTCGCAATCATCGGCGCCGCTGCCTTCCTGGCCGCCAGCATGAACATGCCGTTGACTGCGATTGTGCTGGTGGCGGAGTTCACTCGCATCGACCACGACTTCATGGTGCCGATCATCCTGGCCGTGGTGGGTTCGATGTGTGTGAGCAAGCTGTGCCAACGGCGCGGGTAAAAACGCTGCAAAAAGCTGGATAAAACCCGGCACACACGCCATCCTTCGCGCTTTAAGCCGCCCCATTCCCGGCGCTCGACGTTTAAAGGATATGCCCCATGCACGCCCAACCCCTCACCGCCGCCGAATTCGAATTCATCGAAAACACCCTGCTCAAGTACGGTGACGACCACTCGGTGCTGAACCTGGCCGAACTCGACGGCTACTTCACCGCGCTGGTCTCCAGCCCAGCCCAGGTGGACGTGGCCGAGTGGTTCCCCGCGATCTGGGGCGGCCAGAACCCGGAATGGGACAACATGGACGAAGCGCAAAGCTTCCTCGAACTGTGCGTGCGCCACCTCAACACCCTGGCCGCACAACTGGCGACCGACGCCGCCGGCTTCAACGCCCGCTTCGACGAAACCGAACACCAAGGCCACACCGTGACCCTTGCCGAAGAATGGTGCTTTGGCTACATCCGCGGCGCCGCCATCGGCAACTGGCCGGAACTGCCGGCAGAACAGGCTGCACGGCTGGAAAAAATCTCCTGGTGCGCCGAACAAGACAACTTCGAACTCCCGGCCGACCTCGATGTGCAAGCACACCAGCAACGCGTCGGCGAAATCGAACCGGCAGCGCGCGCACTGCATGATTACTGGTTGGCGAAGCGATAACAGCCTGCAGGGACCGAGGCGCCTGCATCGCCGGCAAGCCGGCTCCTACAGAAAACGAAAAGCGTATCCACGATGCGAAGCGAGTCGCTCTTGATCTTGATCTTGATTTTGATCTTAGGCGCCCCGTCAAACACGCTGGCCGAACGCAGGCTTGAATCCGTGGGTAACCCGGCAGGACGCCGGGTTAGCCGCGCTGGGCCAAGGATGGCCCATCGCGGCGGCCCACGGATTCAAGCCTTCGTTACGGCACACCGAGCCTAAGCGAGGTGCCGAGTGTTGGGGCAAGAGCATTTTGCTTACTTTTGCGCTGTTCAAAAGTGAGCCGCCGTAAGGGCGGAACCCTAAGCCGCCGCTACCCAAATAACGGATATGTACACCGAACAAACGCCATCGCAGGCAAGCCAGCTCCCACAGTTGGAACGATATACACCCAGTAAATATCAGCGCCCATGACCCCAAGCTCGACAAGCACCACATCTATACCCGATTATTCAACTCCGCCCGCCGTCCGTGCCTTGAATCAGGAGCCCTGTACCTTGAGTTCGCAGAAAACCGTGACCGTCACCCCGCCCAACGTCCCCCTCAATGGCAAGGTCGCGCCCCCCGGCTCCAAATCCATTACCAACCGCGCCCTCCTGCTCGCCGCACTGGCCAAAGGCACCAGCCGCCTCAGCGGCGCACTCAAGAGCGACGACACCCGCCACATGTCCGTAGCCCTGCGCCAAATGGGCGTGACCATCGACGAACCCGACGACACCACCTTCGTCGTCACCGGCCAAGGCAAACTGCAACTGCCGCCACAGCCACTGTTCCTCGGCAACGCCGGCACCGCCATGCGCTTCCTCACTGCCGCCGTGGCCACCGTGGAAGGCATCGTGGTGCTGGACGGCGACGACTACATGCAAAAACGCCCGATCGGCCCGCTGCTGGCAACCCTCGGCCAGAACGGCATCCAGGTCGACAGCCCCACCGGTTGCCCACCCGTCACCGTGCACGGCGTCGGCAAGATCAAAGCCAAGCGTTTCGAGATCGACGGCGGCCTTTCCAGCCAGTACGTGTCAGCCTTGCTGATGCTCGCGGCCTGTGGCGAAGCGCCGATTGAAGTGGCGCTGACCGGCAAGGACATCGGTGCCCGTGGCTACGTGGACCTGACCCTGGACTGCATGCGCGCCTTCGGTGCCAAAGTCGAAGCAGTCGACGATACCACCTGGCGCGTGGCCCCGACCGGCTACACCGCCCACGACTACCTGATCGAACCTGACGCCTCTGCCGCCACCTACCTGTGGGCCGCTGAAGTGTTGACCGGTGGCCGCATCGACATCGGCGTGGCCGCGCAGGATTTCACCCAGCCGGACGCCAAGGCCCAGGCCGTGATCGCGCAGTTCCCGAACATGCAGGCCACGGTGGTCGGTTCGCAAATGCAAGACGCCATCCCCACCCTGGCAGTGCTCGCGGCGTTCAACAACACACCTGTGCGTTTCACTGAACTGGCCAACCTGCGGGTCAAGGAATGCGACCGCGTACAGGCGCTGCATGACGGCCTCAACGAGATCCGCCCTGGCCTGGCGACCATCGAAGGCGACGACCTGCTGGTAGCCAGCGACCCCGCCCTGGCCGGCACCGCCTGCAACGCGCTGATCGACACCCACGCCGACCACCGCATCGCCATGTGCTTTGCCCTGGCCGGGCTGAAGGTCTCGGGGATTCGCATTCAGGACCCGGACTGCGTCGCCAAGACCTATCCTGATTACTGGAAGGCCCTGGGCAGTCTTGGGGTTCAGTTGAGCTACTGAGGGCTCGGCGTCGGAATGGGGAGGCACTGCACATGACAATCCGCCAACCCTGCCCACCCGGCGCCTGCGTCTGCGACCGCGAAGAGCTGCTGCAAGCACCAGGCGCCGACCTGCGTATCCTTAACCTGACGCGCCAGGAAGAAAAGAAGCTGCTCGACCGCCTTGAACACCTCAAGAGCCTGCAAGACCTGGAACGCATGCAACAGCTGATGTACCAGCAATTGGGCATCCGCGTGCATATCGCGCCGGGTCACACCGAGGTCAAGAGCATGCGTGGCATCCAGATCGTCATCGACGAGCTACCGGGCCTGTGCCGCAAGACTCGCCAATCGATCCCGGCCGCGATCCGTCGAGGCCTGGAGAATCAGCCGGAAATCGCTTACCGCCTGCTCGACGCCCACGATTTGTTTCGCGAAGGTTGAATCAATCGGCGACTGTCTCGGTCTCAAACAGTCCCTCGCCCAAGGCCCGGGCCGTCTCCAGATGCGCCTGCGCCCCGCCGCTTTCCGAATCCAGCAACAGCGCTGACGTGACCACCTGCGCGCCGCAGTAATCGAAGATCCCGTAGTCAATTTGCGTGCGCATGGCCTTGGCGTAGCCGTGCCGATCAAACGCGCCGTCGTCGGCAGCGCCCAGGGCCAGCAGGTGTACCTGCAAGTGGCGCAATTTCTTCACCACCGGCGTATCGGGACCGTAATCGATCGCCCAACCGTTGATGAACACGCGGTCGATCCAGCCTTTGAGCAGGCCCGGCATGGACCACCAGTAGATAGGGAATGCCAGCACCAGCGCATCGGCGCGGTCGATACGGGCTTGTTCAGCCAGTACGTCCGCCGGTGGCGTGGCGCGCATGCGGTGTACCCGATGGTCGGCTGCGTTATAGCGCGGGTCGAACCCTTCGGCGGCGATGTCGGCCATTTCGAAGGTGTGGCCCGACGCAGCAAGGCCGGCGGCGACTTGGGCGGCCACGCTGTGGGTGAGGGATTGCGGGTCGTGGTGAGCAACAACGATGAGTGCGTGCATGACATTGACTCCCTGAGAGGTTACGCTGGGCTTAAGTTACGTTTAGTAAGTTACTTTTGGTATATAAGCATGTCAAGCACAGCGTCCCCCGCTCCTCGTCGTCGCCTGTCTCGCGAAGATCGCCTGCGCCAACTGCTGGACGTAGCGTGGCAACTGGTGCGCGATGAAGGCACCGAAGCCCTCACACTCGGCCGCCTGGCGGAGTTGGCGGGGGTGACCAAACCGGTGGTCTATGACCACTTCGTCACCCGCGCCGGGTTGCTGGCCGCGTTGTATGAAGATTTCGATGCGCGTCAGGACCAGGTCTTTGCCAGCGCCATCGCGGCCAGCAACGCAACCCTTGACGACCGTGCCTGGGTGATCGCCGCGTCCTATGTGGATTGCGTGCTGTTGCAGGGTCGGGAAATCCCAGGGGTGATTGCGGCCCTCAGCAGTTCGCCGGAACTGGAAGCCCTCAAGCGCCAGTACGAGGCGATCTTCCTCGATAAATGCCGTGACGCGCTGTCGCCCTTTGGCCGCATATCCCAGGCGGGACTGCGCGGCATGTTGGGGGCGGCGGAGGCGCTGTCCCAGGCGGCGGCCAGCGGTGAGATCAGCCGCGAAGAGGCGCAGCAGGAGTTATTGGCAACCATTCTGGCGATGGTCAATCGCGGCCGCGATTAAATGATTTTTGACGGATGAGGAATAAACCAGCGCGACGGGTGTTTACCTGAGTACGGCGTGTGCTTCAGCCCCGATTCTGTATAAACACCTGCACCTTGTGCGCCAGTTGATCAAGATGCCGATCCCGCTGTTTCTCGGCATCCACCATGGCGCGCTTGCCATGTTTTTGCAGCAGATAGGTATGAATCTGCCGCACCTCCAATGAGCTGTAGATCGCCGCCACATCCAGCACGCCCATCAAGCCGTCCGTGCCGTAGTCCCGTGTGTTCATCAGCACCTGGGTGCCCCGCGCGCCGCGCACATGAAAACCCATGCCCTCGAACGCCGGCACTTTTTCCACTGAGCACGCCAGCTCCGCATGGGGATATCGGCTCAGCACATCACCCATCATTGCGCGTGCCACACCCTGGCGCCGGTGGCCAACCTGCACGGCCATAAACGCGATACCGCAGGCTTCTGGGTCATCCTTCACCGGCAGGTACAGGCAAAAGCCGATCAGCTTTTCCTCTTCCATCGCCACCACCAATTCGACGGCAATGCCTTTGGCACCGTTCAACGCTTCCAGGTACAGGTGCACCTCAAAGCCAATGGCGTACTGGTAGATGTTGTACAGCAGGTTGCTCGGCGGCAGCGCCACGCTGCTGATGTCGGTGAGGTTGTCCACCACCATCTGCAGGATCTGAGCATTGATGGGCTCGGGGCACGGTGTGGTGTAGCGGGTAAGGCTGAACATGCAAATTCCTGGGTTTAGCGTCAAGGCAGCGGCGATTGTACCTGTTGCAGCCCGCACACCTCACGCAAACATCCGCGCAACCAGCGATGGGCCAGGTCAGCGTCCAGCCTGGGGTGCCAGAGCATCGACACGGTGAAGGTGGGCAACGCCAGCGGCAATGCAAAGCTGCATAAGCCCTCGCGTTGGTGGGCGGTATAGCGTTCCGGCACGCTGGCGATCAGGTCGGTGTCGCGGGCTAGAGCGATGGCTGTGGCAAAACCGGCGACGACGGTATTGATCTGTCGCGTGAGGCCTTGGGCTTCGAGCATGTCGTCGATCTGGCCGCGGTCCTGACCGCGTCGGGAGACGTAGACGTGCCGGCCTGCGGCGTAACGTTCAACGCTGACGTCACCTCGGCTGAGAGGATGGCCACTGCGTACCACACCCACCAAGCGATCGCGAAACAGCGCCTGGGTCAGCACTTCCGGGCTGGCGGTTGGGTCGACCACGCCGGTTTCCAGGTCGACGCGCCCCTCACGCAGCAAGGTGCTGTCCTTGTCGGTTTTGTTGATGAAGCGCAGGCGCACACCGGGCGCGTGCTCAGCGATACGCGCCAGCAATGCCGGGCCGAAATTTTCGACGAACTCTTCGCTGGTGCGCAGGGTGAACGTACGCGCCACCTGGGCCATGTCCAGGGATTGCACGGGACGCAGCACGGCATTGGCCTCTTGCACCAAGCGGCTTACCTGCTCACGCAACGCCACCGCCCTGGGCGTGGGCACCAGGCCGCGACCGGCGCGTACCAGCAAAGGATCGCCGGTGGTCTCGCGCAATCGGGCCAGGGCGCGGCTCATGGCCGAAGGGCTCAGGCGCAGGCGTTTGGCCGCAGCCGCGACACTGCCTTCGGCGAGCAGCACATCCAAGGTGATCAGCAGATTGAGATCGGGCATCCGCGTTCCTTATAAGGCGTTGTATGCATCTATTAACTGAAATCCATGCATCTTCCGCCATGTTAGGCGACGCCGTAGATTTGTGACAGTTGCCATTACTCAAGGATTTGCCATGTCTACCCGTTCACGCGGCAGCCTCATCAGCCTGTGCCTGTCCATGTTGCTGGCCTCGCTGGGCACCAGCATCGCCAATGTCGGCCTGCCCAGCCTGACGCGGGCGTTTGATGCCTCTTTCCACGCGGTGCAGTGGGTGGTGCTGGCTTACCTGTTGGCGATCACGGCGGTGATTGTGAGTGCCGGACGCCTGGGAGACCGGTTCGGGCGGCGGCGATTGTTGCTTGCCGGGTTGCTGCTGTTCGCCGTGGCGTGCGGGTTGTGCGGCTTGGCGCCGTCCCTTGCGTGGCTGGTTGCAGCACGCGTACTGCAAGGCCTCGGCGCAGCCGTGATGATGGCGATGGCCCTCGGCATGGTCGCAGACACTGTTTCCAAGGAGCGTACCGGCCGCGTGATGGGTTTGCTGGGCACGATGTCCGCCGTCGGCACTGCAATGGGCCCCAGTGTTGGCGGTGTGTTACTGAGTATGTGGGGCTGGCGGGCGATTTTCCTGATAGGCATGCCATTGGGAGGGGTGGCCGTCGCCCTTGGCTACCGCTATCTGCCGATTGACCGGCCCCGCGTGGCATCCCGCGATGGCTCAAGTTTCCGGGCATCATTAAAAGATGCGTCGCTGCTCACCGGCCTGGCCATGAGTGCCCTGGTCGCCGCCGTGATCATGGCCACGTTTGTGGTCGGACCGTTCTATCTGTCCCGAGGCCTGGGACTCGATCCCGAATGGATGGGCCTGGCCATGGCGGTCGGGCCCTGTGTCGCGGCCATCAGCGGCGTCCCCGCCGGCAGGCTCACCGACCGCCTTGGCAGCCCGCGCATGACATTGGCCGGCCTGGGCCTGATGGCCTGTGGCGCGCTGCTGTTGTCCTGCACTTCGGGTCTGTTCGCTTACCTGAGCGCATTGGTGATCCTGACCACGGGTTACAGCCTGTTCCAGGCCGCCAACAACACCGCTGTGATGAGCGACGTGGAGGCCGCGCGGCGTGGCACGGTCTCGGGCCTGTTGAACCTGTCACGCAACCTCGGGCTGATTGTCGGCGCCTGGGCGCTGGGCGCGGTGTTCGCCTGGGCCAGCCCGGATGTTACCCGTGCGCTCCCCCAATCCGTGGCCTATGGCATGCATGCAACGTTCGGCGTCGCACTGGCCTTGATCCTGCTGGCATGGGTGATGGCATGGCGCCGATTCAGTGCCTTCAACCCCCTGCAGAACACCCATTGAGGCAAAAAAACAAAAAAGGCGTTGCACCAGACCGGGTTACATCGCGCATCATGGGCACTTTCAAGCTCAAGGGTAACGTCCATGCGCGTTCTGTCATTGATGATGGGTCTTACGACGCTGGCCGCCACTACGGTGTTCTGCGCCAGCGCGATGGCGAATGAAGAAAGTCAGTTGGTACAACAGATCAACCAATACCGCAGCCAGGTGCAACGCTGCGGCGACCAGGGTTCTCAGGAACTGCCGCCATTGGCCAGCGACACCCGGCTGGTGCTGCCGGCCACCAACGTGGGCGACCTGCAGCAGGCGCTGGCGCGGGCCGCGTACCCGATGGTCAATGTGCAGGCCATCAGCCTGTCGGGGCCCAAGGATGCCCAGGCAGCCATGAAGGCGGTGCGCGAAAGTTTCTGCCGCGTGGTGCTGGACCCGCAATTTGTCGATATCGGCGTGAGCAACAGCGGCCAGGACTGGCGCATCGTGCTCGCCCGCCCGCTGCTCACCAGTGGCCTGGGCGATTGGCAGACCGAAGGCAAGCAACTGCTCAACCTGATCAACACCGCGCGCTCACAACCACGCCAGTGCGGCACCCAGGCGTTCACGGCTACCACGCCGTTGTCCTGGAATGACGACCTGGCCGGCGCCGCCAACAGCCACACGCGCAACATGGCCAACGGCAATTTCTTCGATCACCTCGACCACGACGGCCGCACGCCCGGCGACCGCGCTGAACTGGCTGGGTACATTGCGAAGAACATCGGCGAAAACATCGCCGCCGGCCTGGACACACCACGCAAGGTTGTCGACGGTTGGCTCGCCAGTCCGGGCCATTGCGCCAACCTGATGAACCCGCAATTTCGCGAGTTGGGTGCGGCCTATGCCATGGACCCGAAAAGTGATGCGGGGATTTACTGGACGGGGGTTTTTGGCGCCCAGTAGGCCCACCTGCACATCCCCTCAAACGGACAGTGCATCAAATTGCTATCACCGCGATAATCCCGCTGAACTGCCAGCGGGCATTCCGGTCTGTTGCTTGTTGGGCCGTCCCTTCCAGGCAGTGAACAGACCGTGGCAGACAAGGTGTTATCGCAATGATGAATTGGCTGCAAAGCAGCAGCGACATGGCTGAGCAGGTTCGCCAATACGATTGGGCCAGCACACCCCTGGGACCACTGGAGCAGTGGCCGGATGTGCTCAAGACCACCGTGGCGCTGTGTCTTGCGTCGAGCTTCCCACAATCAATCATTTGGGGGCCTCACCTGACCACGTTGTACAACGACGCGTTCATTCCGATCCTTGGCGACAAACCTTTTGCACTCGGTCGTCCATTCAGTGAGGTGTGGCATGAAGTCTGGGCCGACGTGAGTCCCATCGCCAATGCGGCGTTTGAGGGGCATGCCACCTATATCGAAAATTTCCCCCTGCTGATAGAGCGCGGCGCTGGCCTTGAACAAGCCTATTTCACCTTTTGCTACAGCCCCATCCGCGACCCAGATGGCAAGGTTGTCGGGATGCTGGATACCGTCACCGAAACCACCGCCACTGTGTTCCTCAACCGCCGCCTGGCGGTGTTGGACGCCGTGGGCAGTGCCGTGGCCAATGCCACCGACGCCGAAAGCATCATGTCCACCACCACGCGCCTGTTGGCCGAGCACCTGCACGTCTCCAATTGCGCCTATGCCGACATGGACGCCGATGAAGACGGCTTTACCATTCGCGGCAACTGGGCGGCGCCCGGCTCGCCGAGCATCGTCGGGCGCTACAGCCTGGCGTCCTTCGGCGCGCGGGCCGTGCAGCAACTACGTGCCGGAGAACCGCTGGTGGTGCAGGACAACCGCGTCGAATTTCCGCCGGAGGTAGCCGCCAGCTACCAAGCCCTGGGCGCACTGGCGACCGTATGCTTCCCACTGATCAAGGACGGCCGCCTGACCGCGTTGATGGCAGTGCACCACAAGACAGCACGCGTCTGGGCGCCCTACGACCTGGCGCTGGTCGGGGAAGTCACCGAGCGTTCCTGGGCGCATATCGAGCGGGTGCGCGCCGACGCCGCCGTACGCGAGGGCCTGGCGGCGTTCACCGAGCTGAATGCCACCCTGGAACAACGGGTGCACGAGCGCACCCTCGCCCTCACCCAGGCGGAAGCGGCGTTGCACCAGTCCCAGAAGCTGGAAGCCATCGGCCAATTGACCGGCGGCGTGGCCCATGACTTCAACAACTTGCTGACCATCATCCGCTCGTCGGTGGACTTCCTGCGCCAACCGGGCTTGTCCGAGGAGCGGCGCCAACGCTATATGAGCGCCGTTTCCGACACCGTCGAGCGCGCCAGCAAACTCACCAGCCAACTGCTCGCTTTCGCCCGACGCCAGCCACTCAACCCGGAAGTCTTCGATGTAGGTCTGCGGGTCAAGAACATCGGCGAAATGCTCGAAAGCGTCACCGGCGCACGTATCCATGTGCAGGTGCAATTGCCCGAGCGTCCTTGCCACGTACGTGTCGACGCCAGCCAGTTTGAAACCGCGTTGATCAATATCGCCCTGAATGCACGGGACGCCATGGACGGGCAAGGCACCCTCACCTTGCGCGTGGCCACGGTGGACACCATGCCGCGCATCCGTGGCGACGAGGAAAGCCGCCAACCCTTTGTGAGCATCGCCCTGGCCGACACCGGCAGCGGCATTCCCGGCGAGACGCTGGAACGCATTTTCGAACCGTTCTTCACCACCAAGGCCGTCGGCAAAGGCACTGGCCTGGGGTTGTCCCAGGTGTTCGGCTTTGCCAAGCAGTCCGGCGGCAACGTCGATGTGGCGAGCCATCCGGGCCAGGGCACGCAGTTTACCCTGTACCTGCCAGAGGTGGCGGCGCAGGTGATATCACACGAGCAAAGCCTGCAGGACCCCCTGCCGGGCCAGGACATAACGCTGCGCCATATCCTGATCGTGGAAGACAACCTCGAAGTGGGCCGCTTCGCCAACCAGATCCTGCAGGACCTGGGTTACCAGACCACCTGGGCCACCGATGCGGAGCAGGCGCTCGCATTGGCCGGTGCGGACGCCCTGGCGTTCGATGGGATTTTTTCGGATGTGGTGATGCCCGGCATGACGGGCGTAGCGATGGCTAAAGTATTGCGCCAACGGCGCCCGGATTTACCGGTGGTGCTCACCTCCGGCTACAGCGAGGAACTGGCCGAAAGTGGTTATGAAGGGTTCGAGTTCCTGCCCAAGCCCTACTCCGCCGACCAGGTTGCCCGGGCGCTTGCCAAGGCGATGTCCTAAGAGCTGGCTTCTGTGGTGCGCGGGCTTGTCCCGCGCTGGGCTGCGAAGCGGCCCTAAAACCAAACGCCAAGGTGTGTCTGAAAAAAATGCGGTGATCTTGTTGGGGCTGCTTCGCAGCCCAGCGCGGGACAAGCCCGCTCACCACAGAAGCCAGCTCACCACAACCACAGCACAACCAAAACCACAATTCAGCGCCCTACTCGGCCACCGCCACCTGATTACGCCCCTGGGCCTTGGCACGATACAGCGCCTTGTCAGCTGTGTTCATCAAGCCGTGCAGGTCTTGGTCCTGAGTATGGGTGGAGGCCACGCCGAGGCTGGCGCTCAGACCATGCACCGGCTCGGAGGCCAGGCCTGAGATGGCCTTGATCAACTGCTCGGCAATGTCCCGCGCGGTTTCCAGCGACGTATTGGGCAGCAACACCGCAAATTCCTCGCCGCCCAGGCGCCCGTACACGTCGGCCTGGCGGAACGAGGCACTGATCACCCCACCAATCTGGCGTAGCACCTGGTCACCGGCCTGGTGGCCGTAGGTATCGTTGATTTCCTTGAAGTGGTCCATGTCCATCATCAATGCACACAATGGCTGTTGATCGTGACGGCATTGTGCGTACAAGACCTGGGCACGTTCGAAAAAGGCACGACGGTTCATCAGGCCGGTGAGTTCGTCGGTCTGTGCGGTGCGGGTGGAGATGTTGTGGGCCCGCTCCATCTGACGGGTCAGGCGAAAGGCCTTTTCCAAGGCATCCGACAGCTTGCGCGTGGCGCTGACCACAAAGGTGGAGAACACTAGCACCGCAATGGCGATGCCCACTTGCATCGAGGATGGTTGGAACAGCAGCCACACGGTGCACGGCAATAGCACCACAGCCATGGAGGCCAAGGTCATGTAGCGATAAGCCGAGTAACAGGACACGGCGCTGACCGACATGCCCACCGTAAACAGCATCACCAGCACCTGGGACAATCGATCATCGGTGGGCATGACCGCCAACGCACCGATTCCCCAGGTTGCGGCAGACAGCATCAGCGTAACCCAGTAACGGCGCTCCCAACGGTCCGGCGTACGCTCGGCATTGGGACAGCGAAACCACTCCATGAACATCTGGATACGAACCAGGGAAGTCACCGCCAATACCGCCAGCCAGACCAGGATGACCTGATGGTCAAACCGATCCCAGCACAACCAGCACAGCATCACCGCGGCCAGGTAACTGCCGAAAATCGCAGCAAATGACTGCCGGAACAGCTGGTGCAAACGGTCGGTCCGCACCTGCTCCTCTATAAAGCAATCCTGGTCCTGCCCACGCCCAAGGCCATTCATGAGTTTCGCCTGATTCGACTGCCACGACAAAGGCGTCATTGTGGCACCCTGCCAGTAGTGCGGACAACAGAATCCAGCACGCTAGAGCCTTTAAAGCGATTCCGGCCGCAGAATCAGCACGCCCAGTGGCGGCAGATTCAACGACAGTGACACCGGCTGCCCGTGCTTGGGTTCATCCTGGGTAAACACCTCGCCCCCATTACCGTAATTGGAGCCTGCGTACATGTCCGCGTCACTGTTGATCACTTCACTCCAGCGCCCACCAAACGGCACGCCGACGGCGTAACCCTCGCGTGGCACCGGGGTGAAGTTGGCCACCACCAACACCGGCTTGCCGTCCTTGCTCCAGCGCAGCCAGGCGTAGACGCTGTTGATCGCGTCGTCACCGATCAGCCACTGGAAGCCTTGGGGCGCGTCGTCCTGCTCATGCAGGGCCGGCTCCTCGCGGTACAGGCGATTGAGGTCGCCCACCAGCTTCTGCACGCCTTTGTGTTCGGCGTACTGCAGCAGGTACCAATCCAATTGCTGATCATGATTCCACTCGCGCCATTGGCCGAATTCGCAGCCCATGAACAACAGCTTTTTGCCGGGGTGCATCCACATGAACGCCAGGTAAGCGCGCAAGTTGGCGAACTTCTGCCAACGGTCGCCAGGCATCTTGTCGATCAGCGAATGCTTGCCGTGCACCACTTCATCATGGGAGATCGGCAGGATGAAACGTTCGGACCAGGCATACACCAGGCCAAAGCTCAGCTCGTTGTGATGGTGGGCGCGGTACACCGGATCCTGCTGGATGTAATGCAGGGAATCGTGCATCCAGCCCATGTTCCATTTGTAGTTGAAGCCCAGGCCGCCTTGCTGTGTGGGCTGGCTGACGCCGGGCCAGGCGGTGGATTCCTCGGCGATTACCAGGGCACCGGGTGCCTCGATAGCGACCACATCGTTGAGGTGACGCAGGAAGTCGATGGCTTCCAGGTTTTCGCGACCGCCATGGCGATTCGGCACCCATTCGCCGGCTTTACGTGAGTAGTCGCGGTAGAGCATCGAAGCCACGGCGTCCACGCGCAGGCCATCGATATGGAAGTGTTTGAGCCAATGCAACGCCGACGCCAACATGAAGCCATGCACTTCTGTGCGGCCTAGATTGTAGATCAGCGTGTCCCAATCCTGATGGAACCCTTCCAGCGGGTTGGCATATTCGTACAGCGCCGTGCCGTCGAATTGCGCCAGGCCGTGGGTGTCGGTGGGGAAATGCGCCGGCACCCAGTCAAGGATCACGCCGATATCGGCCTGATGCAGGGCGTTGACGAAATAGGCGAAATCCTGCGGCGAACCGAAGCGTGCCGTCGGTGCGAACTGTGACAAGGCCTGGTAGCCCCAGGAGCCGCCGAACGGGTGCTCCATGATCGGCATCAGCTCAATATGGGTGAAGCCCAACTGCTGCACATAGGGAATCAGGCGCTCAGCCAATTCGCGCCAGTTGTACTGGCGTGCCACTTCGCCCGCCTCGTCCAGCTCGACCTGCCAGGAACCCACGTGCAACTCATAGATCGACAGCGGTGCGGTAGTCTTCTGCTTCTCGACTCGCGATTGCATCCATTCGTGGTCCTGCCAGTCCACCTGCAAGGGCTCGGCAACCTTCGAAGCCGTGTCGGGGGGCAGTTGAGTGGCCAACGCCACGGGGTCGGCCTTGAGCGGCAGGATCCCATTGGCGCCGAGTACTTCGTACTTGTAGGCCGCACCCGGCTGCAGACGTGGGATAAAGATCTCCCACACGCCGGAAGGATGGCGCAGGCGCATCGGATGCCGGCGACCGTCCCAGATATTGAAGTCGCCCACCACCGAGACCCGCCGCGCATTCGGTGCCCACACGGCGAAGCGCACACCCTCAACGCCATCGACGCTGGTCACCTGGGCCCCCAGGCAACTGCCGAGATCGCGGTGATTGCCTTCAGCGAACAGGTACAGGTCCATTTCACCGAGCAACAGTTGTTGGAAGCTGTAAGGGTCTTCGGTGATCTGTTCACCGCCGGCCCACTGGATTTTCAACAGGTACGGCTGCCGGGTCTTGAATTGCCCGACAAACAACCCCGGGACCTGGCTCGCGTCCAGGCTGCCGATCGGCTCGCCGCTGTCGCGCGCCAGCACCTGGACGCTCAAGGCCTCCGGCAGGAACGCGCGGATAAACTGGCCGCCGTGCTCATCATCGTGTGGCCCGAGAATCGAGAACGGGTCATGGTGCTCGGCGCGTACCAGCGCTTCGACGTCCTTGGACGCCGGCAATGCAGTCAACTTCGGTTGCAGCGGTTCTTTATTTGTAAAGCTCATGACGTCTCCCCACCGCGTGCAGTTTTCGATATAGGTGCAAGCCCGCTCAACAGTCCGTGCAACCCTTGCAAGGGCACCGGCAACCAAGTCGGGCGGTTTTCCGCTTCGTAGGCCACTTCATACGCAGCCTTCTCCAGGCTGAACAATGTCAGCGCTGCGTCCTGCCCTTTGGCATCCTGCCAGTCATGCGCCAGTGTAGACGTAGCGGACTGATAAGCCTGGATAAAGGCCTGGCGTGCTTCTTTGAGGTAACGGTCAGTCACGCGTTTGCGCGCCTGGTCCGCTTCGGGCGAATGGTCCACCCCTTGTACATTCAAGGCCATGGCTGCCGCGTAGTCGAAGGAGCGCAACACGCCGCTCACATCTTTATACGGGCTGTGCTTGCCGCGTCGTTCATGCAATGGCCTTGCCGGTTCGCCTTCGAAATCGATCAGGTAGGCATCGCCCTTCACCACCAGCACTTGGCCCAGGTGCAAATCACCGTGAACCCGAATACGCAACCCGCCAGCCGTGGCTTTCGCCAAGGCCTGCACATGGCTGGCAATGGCTTTTTTCTGCGCCAGCAATTCACTGACCAGCGCTTGATCCGTGGGGTTCAACTGGCTTTGATGAAGTTTGAGCAGTTGCAACGCGCGGTCCAACTGCGCGCCGACATCTTTCGCCCAGGCCTGGGTGTCCTTGGCCGTGGTGGCTTCGGGCTTGAAGTCCTTGTTGCTGGTTTTCGCGCCGAGCACCAGGTGCATTTCACCCAGGCGTTGGCCGAGCAACCCGGCAAAATCCGCCAGCTCGCCGAGGGCGTTGTAGTGCTGTTCCTGCTCGGAGATGGCTTCGGCCAGTTCGTCGCGGATAGCCCGTTCCAGGTTGTTCTGGGTCCAGCTCCAGGCGTCACCCTGGTTGCTCAGGTAGCCTTGGGCAATCATCAGCAGGTTGTCCTGGCCTTCGGCGTCGTGGCGAATCATCGAGCCCAGTAGCGGCGAGATATTCGGGTAGCCGGCTTCGGTCAGGTAGGCGCTCATTTCCAGTTCCGGGTGCACGCCGGAGGCGACTTTGCGGATCAGCTTGAGCACCAGGCTCTCGCCCACCACCACCGAGCTGTTGGACTGTTCGGCCGACAGGTACCGCACTTCGGACTCATCCGTCAGCTGCAGCTTGGCCAGGTGCGGCGTTGCGGCAAAGCGCAGTTCGCCTTCGTTGGTGTTGAGCACGGTACCCGCCTGCAAACCCTGGATGACGGCGCGGATAAAGTGTTCGAGGCTGAAGGCATCGGTTACCAACCCCACCTGACGCACTCGGCGTACACGGGCCAAGGCCAATTGCTGCGGCAAGGCGCTGGTGAACTGGTCTTCACCGAGGAAGCCGAACGGCAACTGATAACGGCTGACCTGGCCACCGGCCGTCACTTCAAGCTCGCTGAGCAACACTGGATGCTGGGGATCGCCAAAGCGCACACCGTAGGCAATGCGCACACTGTCGATGGCCGTGTCCTTGCCCGCGAACCAGCGGCGCTTGGGCAACCAAGCCGGCAGTGCGGTCTGTTCCAGGGAGGCGCGGCAAGGTTCTTCGAGCAATTCTTCCATGCGCTTTTTCAATACCAGGGTGGTGAAGTCAGGCATGCTCTGGGCCGGTTCCACATGCCAGCTGGGCATCTGGTTTTCCGGCGCCAGCACAAACCAATAAAAGCCGTAAGGCGCCAGGGTCAGCAGGAAATTCAGCTGGCCGATGGGCGGGAAGGCATTACCGCCGAGCATCTCCACCGGCACCATGCCCGCAAACGCCGACAGGTCCAACTCGGCCGCCTGGGCACTGCGCGACACGTTGGCCACGCAGAGGATGATCTCGTTGCGCCCGTCTTCACCGGTGAACTCACGGGTATAGGCCAGGATGCGGCGATTGCTCGGCGAGAGCATTTTCAAGCTGCCACGGCCGAACGCCTTGGATTGTTTGCGCACCGCCAGCATGCGCCGGGTCCAGTTCAGCAACGAATGCGGGTCCTGGGCCTGGGTCTCGACATTCACCGACTGATAGCCGTATTGCGGGTCCATGATCGGCGGTAACACCAGGCTGGCCGGGTCGGCACGGGAGAAGCCGCCGTTGCGGTCGATGGACCATTGCATCGGCGTACGCACGCCATCGCGGTCGCCGAGGTAGATGTTATCGCCCATGCCGATTTCATCGCCGTAATACAGGGTCGGCGTGCCAGGCATCGACAAGAGTAGGCTGTTGAGCAGCTCGACACGCCGGCGATCACGCTCCATCAGCGGCGCCAGACGGCGGCGAATGCCGAGATTGATGCGCGCGCGCCGGTCGGCGGCGTAGTAGTTCCACAGGTAATCGCGTTCTTTGTCGGTGACCATTTCCAGGGTCAGTTCATCGTGATTGCGCAGGAAAATCGCCCATTGGCAGTTGGCGGGAATCTCCGGGGTCTGGCGCAGGATGTCGGTGATCGGGAAGCGATCTTCCTGGGCCAGGGCCATGTACATGCGCGGCATCAGCGGGAAGTGGAAGGCCATGTGACATTCGTCGCCGTCATCGCCCTTCTTGTCACCAAAGTAGAGTTGGGTGTCTTCCGGCCACTGGTTGGCTTCGGCCAGCAGCATGCGGTCGGGGTAATGGGCATCGATTTCGGCGCGGATCTGCTTGAGCACGTCGTGAGTCTCAGGCAGGTTTTCGTTGTTGGTGCCATCACGCTCGATCAGGTACGGGATGGCGTCGAGGCGCAGGCCGTCGATGCCCATGTCCAGCCAGTAACGCATCACCGACAACACAGCTTTCATCACCTGGGGGTTGTCAAAGTTGAGGTCGGGCTGGTGGGAATAGAAGCGGTGCCAGAAGTATTGGCCGGCGACCGGGTCCCAGGTCCAGTTCGACTTCTCGGTGTCGAGGAAGATGATGCGCGTGCCGTCGTATTTCTGGTCGTCATCCGACCACACATAGAAGTCCCGCGCCGCCGAGCCTGGCTTGGCCTTGCGCGCGCGTTGGAACCAGGGGTGCTGGTCGGAGGTGTGGTTGATCACCAATTCGGTGATCACCCGCAGCCCGCGCTTGTGCGCTTCGGCGATGAAGCGCTTGGCGTCGGCCATGGTCCCGTAGTCGCTGTGCACACCACGGTATTCGGCAATGTCATAGCCATCGTCGCGACGTGGCGAGGGGTAGAACGGCAGCAGCCAGATGGTGTTCACGCCCAGGTCGGCGATGTAGTCGAGCTTGGCGATCAGGCCCGGGAAATCACCGATACCGTCGTTATTGGAGTCGAAATAGGATTTGACATGAACCTGGTAGATCACCGCGTCCTTGTACCAGAGCGGGTCTTTGATGAAGGTGGCAGCGTTGGGCTTCTTCGCCATTGGAAACTCCTGGAATATTCGAACGGGAGAAACGCGGTCACTGTAGGAGCCGGCTTGCCGGCGATGGCGTACTTGAGCCATGCAGCGACGCCAGGGGCCTTATCGCCGGCAAGCCGGCTCCTACAGGTCCGGTTTCAAGAAGTGGTAATACGCCAGATCCCAAACGGCATCTGCGGCTCCAGCCGCATCCACTGGCTTTTGCCATACCAGGTCCAGCGATGGCCGTTCATCAAGTCTTCGCCCTGGGTCTGGGCGTCGTCCGGCAGGCCCAACTCCCACAGTGGTAGCTCGAAATGGGCTTCCTGGGCATTGAAGGGATCAAGGTTCACTGCAACCAGAATGAAGTTGCTGCCATCCTCGCTGCGCTTGCCGAAATACAGGATGTTGTCGTTCCAGGCGTTGTAGAGCTTGAGCCCCAGATGCGTCTGCAAGGCCGGGTTCTGCCGACGGATACGGTTGAGCTGGGCGATCTCGGCAATGATGTTGCCGGGCGCGGTGAAGTCCCGTGGACGAATCTCGTATTTCTCCGAGTCCAGGTATTCTTCTTTGCCCGGCACCGGGGCCGCTTCGCAGAGTTCGAAGCCGGAATACATGCCCCACAGGCCTGAACCCATGGTGGCCAGCGCGGCACGGATCAAAAAGCCGGGACGGCCGGATTCGTGCAGGAAGGCCGGGTTGATGTCCGGCGTATTCACGAAGAAATTCGGCCGGTAGCATTCGCGCCACGGCGACTCATTCAACTGCGTCAGGTATTCGCTCAACTCGGCCTTGGTATTGCGCCAGGTGAAATAGGTGTAGCTCTGGGAATAGCCGACCTTGCCCAGGCGCGCCATCATCGCCGGCGTGGTGAATGCTTCGGCAAGGAATATCACCTCGGGGTGCTTGGCGCGCACATCGCTGATCAGCCATTGCCAGAACGGCAGCGGCTTGGTGTGGGGGTTGTCGACGCGAAAGGTCTTCACGCCCTCTTCCACCCAGCCCACGACGATGTCGCGCAGCTCGGTCCACAGGCTTGGGATTGCGTCCGCGGCGTAGAAGTCGACATTGACGATGTCTTGGTACTTCTTCGGCGGGTTCTCCGCGTATTTGATCGTGCCGTCCGGGCGCCAATTGAACCAGCCCGGATGCTCCTTGAGCCATGGATGGTCCTGGGAGCACTGGATGGCGAAGTCCAAGGCGATTTCCAGACCATGCTCGGCGGCCGCCTGGACCAGGCGGCGAAAGTCGTCGCGGCTGCCCAGTTGCGGATGAATCGCCTCATGGCCGCCGTCTTCGCTGCCGATGGCATAGGGGCTGCCCGGATCCTCCGGGCCGGCGGTCAGGGAATTGTTCTTGCCTTTGCGGTGGCTGCGGCCGATGGGGTGAATTGGCGGGAAATACAGCACGTCAAAACCCATGTCATGGATCATCGACAGGCGCGAGTGCACGTCATTAAAGGTGCCGTGGCGCGCGGGATCATCGGTGATCGAGCGCGGGAACAGCTCGTACCAACTGGCAAAGAGCGCCGCTTCGCGCTCCACATCGATGGGGTACACCGTGCTGATGCTCAGATAGGCGCGATGATCGGCCTGGGTCATCAGGTGTGCACTGTCTTCGTGCAGGAACTGCGCAACCTGCTCGGTTTCCAGCAGGCCGGAGAGTTCGTGGTGCAACAGCATCAGACGGTCACGTAGCTCATTGTCACTGCGCTCGGCGGCCTGCAACACCAGGCTGCGGCCTTCCTGCAACTCCAGGCTGACCGGCACGCCGGCCTCATGTTTTTTGCGCAACTCGTAGCAAAAGCTGGCAAAGGTATCGATCCAGGCTTCGATGCAGTATTCGTGAGGGCCTTGCTGGGCCACGGTAAACGCGCCCTCCCAGCCGTTGTTGCCCACGTCGGTCATGACCACGCTGTGCCAGCTTTCGTCCTGCAGCGGGCGCCAGCGGATGAGGACAGCGAGCTTGTCATGGCCGTCGGCGAAGACTTTGCTGGTGACATTGACGCGCTGGCCCACCACGGCTTTTACGGCGAATTCGCCGCCGTCAATCACGGGGGTGGTGCTTTCGATGGCGATCCTGGGCAGCAACAAGGCCTGGGACAACGGTAACAAGGATTCATCTGGAGTCAGTGTTTCAGCAGTCATCGAGCATCTTCCCCTTACGCCCTATGGACGCTCATTGCTTGATCCGAATTCTGATACGACGCTGCTCTCCCTGAGCAAGGCCGTCATAGGTCCGAGCCCGGGCCCGCGATAAAAGTTCAGCTGGATGTACTGCCATTGAGCGGGGAATCAATTCGCCCCGGCGGCTGTCCACCGATAGAGCAAAGCACAAAGGAGGCCACACCGATGAATATCCCGATCCCAGCGGAAACGCCGGACCCGAATATCGACAAACCCACGCTGCCACCGACCCAACCGGAACCGATTCCGGAAAAAGAACCGCCCGAAAATGAGCCGCCACCGGTAGAGGAACCGCCGACGACCATGCCGCCCGTGATTGTCAGTCCTTCTCGAAACGCTTGACGATTTTTGGCATGACGCTGAACACCGCCAATGCCAGCAAGGTACTCAGCACCGCTGTCGATTCCCGGCCCAAACCGGCTGAGACCCCAATCGCAGCGGTCATCCACAAACCGGCAGCGGTGGTCAGGCCTTTGACGTGGCCTTCTTCATCATCCTTGCCCTTGATGATCGTACCGGCGCCCAGAAAGCCGATCCCCGCAATCACCCCCTGCACCACCCGGCTCATGGCATCCGCCTGATTGCCGGACATTTGCGGCACCATCACGAACAATGCAGCGCCCAACGCCACCAGCATATGGGTGCGCACCCCGGCGGCCTTGCCCTTGCTCTCTCGCTCAAAGCCGAGGATGCCGCCCAGGATGGCGGCGATCAGCAGGCGCACGGTGATCTGGGTGAGTTGCTTGGCGTCGCCGATGTCGGCGAACTCGGCTTGCAGGGTTTGCCACACTTCATGCCACCAGGCGTCCATGGATGCTGTCCTTTGTCATTATTGGTAATGGATGGACAGCAGCGACCGCCAGTCAGTTGCCTGGAACCCCCACACATCGCTGGGTCCTAACCTTATATCGCCCACAGATAAGGAGAACGGCATGCCCATTCGTATCGAAAACCAACTGTGCTACTTCACGCTTGATGACAATGGCCAGGAACAGAGCGTGCCAGCGACCCGGGTCAATATTGTTACTGACCTCGACAAGTCGATGTCCTACGTGGAACTGGCCGCCGAACGGATCTATATCACTGAGGCCGAGGCGGACGCCCTGACAGTGGCGGGTGCCCACGATGGGCGTCAGCATGTGAAGGTCGAAGAACCTGGTTCGCTGATTTAATTGATCTGTGTCAGCGCCGTCGAAATAACGCTGCGCCCCTGGCGCCATGGGGTGCAGCACATTGTCGCACTGCTGTTCCCCCGCCCCATCTGATCCGCTTTTTATCGCCGTAGCTGAGTCTGTTATGCAAACAGCGTCACGCGCATAGTTCATCCGCCTGATGGAGGCTGATGAGCGAACGACCATGAGCGAACACATCCCAACCGTGGAAATTTTTGAGCCCACACACCCAAAGAAGGTGAAGGCCAAATCCAGCGACAACCTGATTCATACCCGCAGTTTCACCGGCCTGTTCCGTACCTTGCGCGTGAGCGGTGCAGCCTTCCTGTTCCTGGCGTTTTTCGGCACGGTGTGGCTGAACTGGGACGATCGGCAGGCGGTGCTGTGGGACCTGGCTGAAAGCAAATTCCATATCTTTGGCGCGACTTTCTGGCCGCAGGATTTCATCCTGTTGTCGGCACTGTTGATCATCTGCGCCTTCGGCCTGTTTGCGATCACCGTGTTTGCCGGCCGCGTGTGGTGCGGCTACACCTGCCCGCAAAGCTCGTTTACCTGGCTGTTCATGTGGTGCGAAAAAGTCACCGAAGGCGAACGCAACCAGCGTATCAAGCTGCACGCCGCGCCCTGGAGCCTGAACAAGCTGGCGCGACGCTCGGCCAAGCACACCTTGTGGCTGGGGATCAGCGTGCTGACCGGCCTGACGTTTGTCGGTTATTTCACGCCGATCCGCCCTCTGGCGACCGAACTGCTGACCTGGCAGATGGGCGGCGTCAGCCTGTTCTGGGTACTGTTCTTTACCGGCGCCACCTACATCAACGCCGGTTGGCTGCGCGAAGCGGTGTGCATGCACATGTGCCCGTATGCGCGGTTCCAGAGCGTGATGTTCGACAAAGACACCCTGACCATTTCCTACGACGTGGCGCGCGGCGAAAGCCGTGGCCCGCGCAAACGTGAAGTCAAACCTGCCGACGTCGGCCTGGGCGACTGCATCGACTGCCAGTTGTGCGTGCAGGTCTGCCCCACCGGCATCGACATCCGCGACGGCCTGCAAATGGAGTGCATTGGCTGCGCGGCGTGCATCGACGCCTGCGATTCGATCATGGACAAGATGGGCTACCCGCGTGGCCTGGTGAGCTACACCAGCGAACATCAACTCCAAGGCGGCAAGACGCACCTGCTAAGGCCGCGCCTGATCGGCTACAGTGCCGTGCTGTTGGTGATGATTGCTGCGTTGGTAGTGGCGTTGGTAGAGCGGCCGATGGTGTCGCTGGACGTGACCAAGGACCGTGGCATGTTCCGTGAAAACGCCCAGGGTCTGATCGAGAACATCTACAGCCTCAAGGTGATCAACAAGACCCAGCAGCGCCAGGACTATCGCCTGGAACTGATGGACGCCGACGGCTTCCAGTTGCAAGGCAAGAGCGAGATCAGCCTTGCGCCTGGGGAAATCACCGATGTGCCGGTGTCGGTGGTATTGCTGGCGGATAAACCGGCGAGCAGTTCGCAGACCTTGCGTTTCAAGGTCACGGATGTGGATGAGCCGTGGATCTACAGCGCCGCTGATAGCCGCTTCGTGGCGCCGCTGAACCGCTGAAATCTGTCTGAATATGTGGAGATCCAAATGTGGGAGCGGGCTTGCTCGCTCCCACAATTTAATCGCTGCCAAGTCTGAAAAAACTGTTAAGGCCCCCATGAAACGCTACGAAAAATTCGCCGACGACATTGCAGAACTGATTCGCTCCGGCGTACTTGGCCCCGGCCAGCGGGTGCCGTCGGTACGCTACGCCAGCCAGACCTACGGCGTCAGCCCGTCCACGGTGTTCCAGGCCTATTACCTGCTGGAGCGCCGAGGCCTGATCCGCGCGCGACCGCGCTCCGGTTACTTCGTCAATACCCATGCGCCCAGCCCATTTTCCGAGCCGGTGGTGAGCGAGCAGGTACATGAGTCCACCGAAGTGGATGTGAGCGAACTGGTGTTCTCGGTACTCGACTCGATCAAAGACCCGAACACCGTACCGTTCGGCTCGGCGTTTCCCAGCCCCATGCTGTTTCCGCTGCCGCGCCTGGCACGCTCCCTGGCCAGCGCCAGCCGCGAAATGGACCCGCGACTGGTGGTCACCGACATGTCGCCGGGCAACCCGCAACTGCGCCGGCAGATTGCCCTGCGCTACATGGTCAGCGGCCTGATGCTACCGATGGAAGAACTGCTGATCACCAACGGCGCTTTGGAGGCCTTGAACCTGTGCCTGCAGGCGGTCACCGAACCGGGTGACCTAGTGGCCATCGAAGCCCCGGCGTTCTACGCGTGCCTGCAAGTGCTGGAGCGTTTGAAACTCAAGGCAGTGGAAATTCCGGTGCACCCGCGCGACGGCATCGACCTCAACTCTCTCGCGCAAAGCCTTGAGCGCTACCCGATCAAGGCCTGCTGGACCATGACCAGCTTCCAGAACCCCATGGGCGCGACCCTGCCGGAAGCCAAGAAACAGGCCCTGGTGGAACTGTTGCGCGGCCATCAGGTGCCCTTGATCGAAGACGATGTGTACGCCGAACTCTATTACGGCCAACAGGCGCCGAAACCCGCCAAGGCGTTCGATACCGAAGGCTTGGTGATGCATTGCGGCTCCTTCGCCAAAAGCCTGGCCCCGGGCTATCGCGTAGGCTGGGTGGCAGCCGGCCGCTTTGCGCAGAAGGTTGAGCGGCTGAAGCTGATGACCTCGCTCTGTCCGTCAATGCCGGCCAAGGCGGCGATTGCCGATTACTTGCAGCACGGCGGTTATGACCGGCACCTGCGCAAACTGCGCTATGCCCTGGAAGAACAGCAAAGCGCCATGCTGGCCGCGATCGCCCGCTATTTTCCGGCACAGACCCGGGTCAGCCAACCGGCCGGCGGGTATTTCCTGTGGCTGGAGCTGCCGGAGCAGACGGATTCGTTGAAGTTGTTCCAGATGGCGTTGGCGCAGGGCATCAGCATCGCGCCGGGGCCGATCTTCTCGGCGACCCAGCGCTTCAGGAACTGCATTCGCTTGAATTACGGCAGCCCGTGGAACGAGGCGTCGGAGAAAGCCATGGAAACACTGGGAAGAATCGTGCGCTCGTTTTGAATCGGAACCGAATCCATCAGGAGGCCACACAAGGAAACTTTTTCCTGTTCCCAACCTGGAGTTTTCCCATGCTAACAGCGAGCGCTTCCTACCTCACACCGCTTCCGGCACCCCCAAACTACATGCGTGCAGACGAACAGAAACAAGTGCGCGAGATGAACGGCCCCATGGGCCGCCCTGTCGGCGACCATCGCTCGGCCGACAGGATCATCGAACAAAGCCCCGTGTTGAAAAGCTTCCTGGACAACCGTGACAATTACCTCCTGATCGATGATTTGAAACGAAACGTGGGTGATTGGGACAGCGCCAACCCAGAGGTCCGGGCGAACGCGATATACGACCTGGATAAAGTCTTGCGTTTTATCGACAACCTCGACGACCGTTACTTGAACGGCAGCCACAGCCGCAACGGGAAAATCGACGGTTTCGCCAGCAACGGCTGCAGCCGGCTGGATAACTCGGAAGCCAGCCTACTCAAGGCGTTTTCCGACAAGGGTTATCCAGTGCTGCGCCATCTGCGCACCTGAACCGACGTCTAGCGACCGCCGCCCAGATCGAGGAATGTGCCAGTGGCGTAGGAAGCCTTGTCCGACAGTAACCAGATGATCGCCTCGGCCACTTCATCCGGGCGCCCACCCCGGGCCATGGGAATACCGGACTCAAGCTTGCTGACCCTCTCCGGATCACCGCTCAGGGCATGAAAGTCGGTGAATATATAGCCAGGGCGCACGGCATTGACGCGAATGCCCTCACCCGCCACCTCTTTTGACAAACCGAGGGTGAAGGTGTCGAGTGCACCTTTGGAAGCTGCGTAGTCGACATATTCACCTGGCGAACCCAAGCGAGCCGCCACCGACGACACGTTGACGATACTGCCGCCCTGCCCGCCATGCTTGGGCGACATGCGCAGCACCGCATGCTTGGCGCACAGGATCGGGCCGAGCACGTTGGTCTTCATGATTTTCAGGATGCGGAACTCGGACATCTCGTCAACGCGGGACTTGTGCCCCACCGTGCCCGCATTGTTGACCAGTGCGGTCACACGGCCCAGCTCGGCGTCTACACGGTGGAACAACGCGATCACTTCATCCTCGATGCTCACATCTGCCCGCACGGCAATGGCTTGGGCGCCCAGCGCACGCACTTGTTCGAGTACGCGGTGGGCCGCCTCTTCGTCGGACTGGTAGTTGATGCAGATGCGATAGCCCTGGCGAGCGGCCAGCAAGGCCGTCTCAGCGCCAATCCCACGACTGCCCCCGGTGATGATGACGACTTTGTCCATGCGTGCGGTCTCCTGATTCAACCTGATGTTTAGGGTTGGATCCAAGAATACCTGTCACGCGCGGCTTTTGTCAGGCGCAACGGCTTCTTCGGCGCGTTGGATATCTGCCATGAAGCCCTCTGCTGGCAACGGGTGGCCCAGCAGGTAACCCTGCAGGGAATTACACCCAAGCCGTGTCAGGAAATTCTGCTGCACATCCGTCTCGACACCCTCGGCAACAATCCGTAACCCTAGGGCCTGGCCAAGGGCGACGATGGCCGAGACGATGGCGGCGTCGTCGCTGTCGTGTTCCAGGTCGCGCACAAAGCCTCGGTCGATCTTCAGTTCGTTGGCCGGCAGGCGCTTGAGGTACATCAGGCTGGAATAACCGGTACCGAAGTCATCGATGGACAAGTCGACGCCCATGTCCGACAGCTGCTGCAACACCGTCATGCTCGCGTCGGCGTCGCTCATGGCCGTGGTTTCAGTGATTTCCAGGGTCAGGCTGTTGGCCGGCAGTTGGTGCCGCTCAAGGGCCGCCGCCACGCTCTTGACCAACCCGGCGTGGCAGAACTGCAAGGCCGACAGATTCACGGCGATGCGCCAATGTTCGTAGCCCTGAACGTACCACAGACTCATTTGACGGCAGGCTTCGTTGAGCACCCACTCCCCAATCGGAATGATCAAGCCGGTCTTTTCCGCCAGTTCGATAAACGTCGCCGGTAGCAGCAACCCCTGCTGCGGGTGTTCCCAGCGTAGCAAGGCTTCGGCGCCGACCGGGATGCCGCTGACCGCGTCGAACTTGGGTTGGTAGTACAGGCGCAATTGCTCCTGTTCCACCGCATTGCGCAAGTCCTGCAACAGCTGCAATTGCTTGCGTGCGTTGTTGTTCATCGACACGTCAAAGAAGCTGTAGCCGTTCTTGCCCATGCCTTTGGCGTGGTACATCGCGGCGTCGGCGTTCATCAGCAATTCCTGAGGGTTGCTACCGTTACCCGGGAACATTGCGATGCCGACGCTGGCAGAGATCTTCAGCTCATGCTCGGCCACCTGGAAGGCGCGGTTGATCAAGATCACCTGGCGTTCGGCAAGACCAAGGGCATCGTCCGGCTGGCTCAGTTGCACCAGCAACACAAACTCATCGCCGCCGATGCGCGCCAAGGTGTCCTGGCTGCGCAAGTCTTCGCGCAGGCGCAGGCCGACTTCACGCAACAATTGGTCACCCATATGATGACCAAAGGCATCGTTGACCGGCTTGAAGCCGTCGAGGTCGATAAACATCAGCGCAAAGCAACCGCCCTGCTCTTTCACCGCTTGCATGGCCTGTTGAATGCGATCGGCCAGCAACGTGCGATTCGGCAGGCCAGTGAGCATGTCGTGCAGGGCCAGGTGGGTCAGTTCCTGGTTGGCTTGGGTCAGGGAATCGGCCAGCACGGCGGTGCGAGCTTCCAGGCGGGCGTCGAGCAGCGAGGTGAGCAAGGCGATGGCCAGCACCGCCAGGGTCGTGACCAGCACCAGGTTATCCAGGCCCTTGCCGCTCAGGCCGTTCAGCGCGGCACCGCAGAAACTGTCATCGGCGAAACGTGCCGCGGCCATGCCGGTGTAATGCATGCCGACAATGGCAAAGCCCATTACCACCGCTGCGCCACCTCGTAAAAGCCGCACGTACGGTGTGTTACGGCGCAAATTGTGGGCGATCCACAGTGCCGCGCCAGACGCGACCACGGCGATCAACAACGACGCGCCAAACAAGGTGGGGTCATAGTCGATGCCTGGGGTCATGCGCATCGCGGCCATGCCGGTGTAATGCATGCACGCGATGCCGGTGCCCATGACCAGCGCGCCAAACCCCAGTTGCAAGGCAGGCAAACGCGGCTGGCTGATCAACCACAAGGCAAAGCCGCTCGACAACACCGCGATCAACAACGACAGCGCGGTGATGCCCAAATCGAAGCCCAGGGCAAACGGCAAGCGCAGCGCCAGCATGCCGATGAAATGCATCGACCACACCCCCACACCCATCGCCATGGCGCCGCCGGCTATCCATAGATAAACGGTACGACCTTTGGCGGTAGCGATGCGACCGGAGAGATCCAGTGCGGTGTAGGAAGCCAGGATCGCAACGAACAGTGAGATCACGACCAGTGAGGGTGAATAACTACCGATGAGCATGGGACTTCTCGTGCGCAGCGGGCCTGAGACGCCCGTGCCAGGTGGCAAAGCGGGCGATTGTAGCGAGAATAATTCTTGAGCAGTTGATTAATTATCAGAGGGCCATTAGTGGCATTTTGACGCCAATCTACTGGCTCAAAATACCCTCGACGACCGCGCCTTTGCACTGCGCGGAGGTCGACCTTCACCCCCCCTGTAGAAGCCGGCTTGCCGGCGATGGCGTCGGATCAGGCGCTAAGATGCACACTGACCCACCGCGATCGCCGGCAAGCCGGCTCCTACAGATGATCGGCGTTGCAGAGTCAGTCTTTCTCGGCAATCGGCGTCTGCCCGTCCCAGCCACCGCCCAATGCCGCGATCAATTGCACACTGGCCACCAGGCGTGTCTGCAGCAACGTCAATACGGTGCGTTCGTTGCTCAGGGCTGTGGCTTGCGTGGTGACCACATCCAGGTAGGCAATCAGCCCCGCCTTGTATTGGTTCTGGGTCAGACGTAACGATTCACGGGCGGCGTCCAGTGCTTCATTGCTGACCACCGCCTCGTCTTCCAGCACCTTGAGCTGCACCATGTAGTTTTCCACTTCACGGAAACCATCCAGCACGGTCTGGCGGTACTTGGCGACAGTCTCGTCGTAGCTGGCGATGGTGCGGTCGACTTCCGCTGACCGTTGGCCACCGTCAAACAACGTCATGGCCAGTTTTGGCCCCACCGACCAGAAGCGGTTCGGCAGGCTGATCCAGTCGGCGTAGGTGCTGCTGGAGTAACCACCGGCCAGGCTAAGGCTCAGGTCCGGGTAGTAGGCGGCCTTGGCCACGCCGATGTTGGCGTTGGCGGCAATCACCGAGCGTTCGGCCGAGGCGATGTCCGGGCGGCGCTCCAGCAGTTGCGATGGCAGGCTCACTGGAATCTGCGGCAGTGCCGGGATGTCCTTGCTCACCGCCAGGTTGAAGTTGGCCGGCGCTTCGCCGATCAACACTGCAATCGCGTTTTCCAGCTGGGCGCGCTGCCAGATCAGGTCGATCAGGCTGGCCTGGGTGGTCTTGAGCTGGGTTTGTGCCTGGGCCACCGCGTCCTTGCCGGAAACCCCGGCACGGTATTGGTTTTCGGTCATTTGCAGGGAGCGCTGATAGGTCTCCAGCGTGGCTTGCAGCAAGCGCGTCTGTTCATCCATGACGCGCAGTTGCAGGTAGCTTTGCACCAGTTCCGATTGTTGGCTCAGGCGCATCGCCGCCAAATCCGCCGAGCTGGCTTCGGCGCTGGCTTCATTGGCTTCCAGGCCACGGCGCAATTTGCCCCAGATGTCCGCTTCCCAGCTCACGCCCAACTGGGCATTGAGGGTGTCGCGGATGCCGCTGCTGGAGCTGCTCAGGCTCGCGTTGCTGCTGCCGGTGCCCTGGCTGGCGCGGGTCTTCCCGACGCTCAGGTCGACAGTCGGGTAAAACGCGCCCCGGGAGCTGCGCACCAGGGCCTGGGCCTGACGGAAGCGTGCTTCGGCCTGGGCTACGGTTTGGTTGGACGTGTTCAGGCGTACTACCAGGTCGTTGAGCTGACGGTCGCCGTACAGTTCCCACCAGGCGCCACGGGCCAGGGAGTCGCTTGGGGTGGCTTGGCGCCAGCCTTGGGCTTCCTTGAATTGCGCCGGTTCGATGACCTCTGGCCGGTGGTAGTCCGGGCCAACGGCGCAGGCGCTGAGCAACAACGCCAACCCCACTGTAGGTGCGAGCTTGCTCGCGAAGGTCGCCAACGATAACGCGCCCAACCGGGAGGTACGTGGTGCCTGGGCGTTTATCGCCGGCAAGCCGGCTCCTGCAGGGGAATGCGGTACGCCGGGAGTCGTTGAATCGCGCGGACGTGGTGCATTGGCGTGAGTTGAATCGGTCATAGCGCAGTGTCCAGGGCAGCATCGGTACGCACGCCGCGCCATTTGTTGAAGCGATGGCGCGCGCGGTCGAGATAGAGGTAGACCACCGGGGTGGTGTAAAGGGTCAGGACCTGGCTGAACACCAGGCCGCCGATAATCGTCAGGCCCAACGGACGGCGCATTTCCGCACCATCGCCCGCCCCCAGCAGCAACGGCAAGGCGCCGAGGATGGCTGCCAAGGTGGTCATCAGGATCGGGCGCAAACGCAACAGGCAGGCGCTGCGGATTGATTCCAGCGGGTTCATGCCATCGTGGCGTTCCAACTGCAAGGCCAGGTCGATCATCAGGATCGCGTTTTTCTTCACCACGCCGATCAGCAGGAACAGCCCCAGCAAGGAAATCAGACTGAATTCGCCCCCGGTCAGGTAGATCGCGAGCATCGCGCCGACACCGGCCGACGGCAAGGTCGAGAGGATAGTCAGCGGGTGAATATAGCTTTCATACAGAATGCCCAGCACCAGGTACACCGCCACCAGCGCGCCGAGGATCATGAACGGCTGGCCCTTCTGCGTGGCTGCAAAGGCATCGGCGGTACCGGCCATCTTGGCGATCACGTCTTCGGGCAAGCCGACCTTGGCAATCGCCCGTTCGATAGCGGCGGTGCCCTGCTCCACCGTCACGCCGGGGGCCATGTCGAACGCGATGTTCTCCGAGGCGAACTGGCCTTCGTGGCTGACGCGGTCGTCGGCCAGGCTGTTCTCATAATGGGCAATGGTCGACAGCGGCACCCGTGCGCCCGTGGAGGTAATCACCTGCATCTGGTTGAGCGTGATCGGGTCCTGGGCATATTTGGGATTGACCTCCATCACCACCTGGTACTGGTTGAGGCTGTCATAGATGGTGGAAATCTGCCGCTGGCTGTAGGCGTTGTTGAGCACCGCCGTGACCATATTCATGTCGATGCCCAGGCGCTTGGCCTGGTCGCGGTCGACAATCAGCGTGACCTGCGCCGCGCCCCGGCCTTCACGGGCGTCGATGGCGGTCAGTTCGGGCAACTCGCGCAAGGCGGCGACTACTTTCGGATACCAAAGGCGCAATGCCGCCAGGTCGCCGCTTTGCAGGATGTAGGAATACTGCGCGCTGGTCTGGTCGCGGCTGCCGCCGAATTGCAGGTCCTGGTCGGCCATCAGGAACAACCGCCCGCCCGGCACCAGCGGCACCTCCTTGCGCAGGCGCTCGATCACCGCCTGGGCGGAAATCTTGCGCTCGCTGATGGGCTTCAAGCGCACCAGCATCACCGCATTGTTGGTGCCGTTGTTGCCGCCGATGAAGCCGGCCACGCTGAGCACCGCCGGGTCCTTGAGCACCGCCTTGCGGAAGGTTTCCATTTTCGGCTGCATCACACTGAACGACAGGCCGTCGTCACCGCGTACAAAACCGATCAACTGGCCGGTGTCCTGCTGCGGCATAAAGGTTTTTGGCACCACCACGTACAGCGCCACGTTCATGCCGATGGTCAGCAACAGGCTGAGCAGGGTCAGGCGACGATGGCGCAACACCCAGTCCAGGCTGGTGGCGTAGCCGGCGACCATGCGGTCGTTGATCTTCTGGCTCCAGCGCTGCAGCCCGGTCATCTGGGTTTTGACATGGGGCTTGAGCCAACGCGCGCAGAGCATCGGGGTGAGGGTCAGCGAGACAATCAGCGAAACAATGATCGCGGCCGACAGGGTGATGGAAAACTCGCGGAACAGGTTGGTGACAATCCCACCCATGAACAGGATGGACAGGAACACCGCCACCAGCGACACGTTCATCGACAGCAAGGTAAAGCCGACTTCCTGGGCCCCCAGGTACGCCGCCTTCATTGGCGGCACGCCTTCGTCGATATGCCGCGAAATGTTCTCCAGCACCACGATGGCATCGTCCACCACCAAACCGGTGGCCAGGATCAACGCCATCAACGAAAAGTTGTTCAGCGAGAACCCGTACAGGTACATCACCGCAAAAGTGCCCACCAGTGAGACCGGCACCGCCAGGGTGGGGATCAGCGAGGCGCGGAAGTTACCGAGGAACAGGTACACCACCAGGATCACCAGGCCCACGGCGATGAGCAAGGTCATCTCGGCTTCGTGCAAGGTCGCGGTGATCACCGGCGAGCGGTCCATGGCCAGGCTCAGCTTGACGCTGGACGGCAGCACCGCCTGCAACGCCGGTAACTGCGCCTTGATCTGCCGGACCGTCTCGATGATGTTGGCGCCAGACTGGCGGTTGATCACCAGCAGCACCGCCGGTTCGTTGTTGAAGAAACCGCTGTTGTAGCGGTCTTCCACGCCGTCACTGATCTTGGCCACGTCGCCCAGGCGCAGGGCCGCGCCGTTCTGGTAGCGGATCAGCAGCGGCTCGTAGTCCTTGGCCTTTTCCAACTGGTCATTGGCCTGGATCTGCCAGTTGCGCTGGCTGTCTTCCAGGGAACCCTTGGGCCGGCGCTGATTAGCGTTGGCGATGGTGTTGCGCACATCGTCGAGGGCCACGCCGTACTGGTCGAGGGCCTTGGGTTCGAGCTCGATGCGCACCGCTGGCAAGGAACTGCCGCCGATCTGCACTTCCCCAACGCCAGGCACCTGGGACAGGCTCTGCGACAGAATGGTCGAGGCCAGGTCGTACAGTTGGCCCTTTTGCAACACATCCGAGGTCAGCGACAGCACCATGATCGGCGCCTGGGACGGGTTGATCTTCTTGTAGGTGGGCATGCTGCGCATACCGCTGGGCAGCAGGTTGCGCGAGGCATTGATCGCCGCCTGCACTTCCCGCGCCGCGCCGTTGATATCGCGGTCGGAGTCAAACGCCAGGATCACCCGCGTAGAGCCCTGGCTCGACGAACTGCTCATGGTGGTGATGCCGGCAATCGCGCCGAACGAGCGCTCCAGCGGCGTCGCCACCGTAGACGCCATCACCTCGGGGCTGGCACCGGGCAAGCTGGCCGACACCACGATCACCGGGAAGTCGATCTGCGGCAGCGGCGACACCGGCAACAGGTTGAAGCTCACGCCGCCCAGCAACAGGATCGCCAGGCTCAGCAGCATGGTCGCGACCGGCCGGCGGATGAAGGGTCCGGACAGGTTCATGACTCAACCGGCTCCAGGCTTTGCGGCTCTTTGCGCCAGCGGCGGCCGAGGCGGTCGAAATACAGGTAGATCACCGGCGTGGTGAACAGGGTGAGCACCTGGCTCACCAGCAGGCCACCCACCATCACCAACCCCAGCGGCTGACGCAATTCCGCACCGGAACCGGTGGCGAGCATCAACGGCACCGCGCCGAACAATGCGGCCAGCGTGGTCATCAGGATGGGCCGGAAGCGCAGCAGCGCCGCCTGGTAGATCGCGGTCTGCGGGTCAAGGCCCTGGTTGCGTTCGGCGTCGAGGGCGAAGTCGATCATCATGATCGCGTTCTTCTTGACGATACCGATCAGCAAGATGATGCCGATGATCGCGATCATGCCCAGGTCATTGCCGCTGAGCAGCAACGCCAGCAAGGCCCCCACCGCCGCCGACGGCAAGGTCGAGAGAATGGTGATCGGGTGGATATAGCTCTCGTAGAGCACACCCAGCACGATGTACATGGTGACCACCGCCGCCAGGATCAGCAGCAAAGTGCTCGACAGCGAGGCTTCGAAGGCCTGGGCCGCGCCCTGGAACTGAGTCTGCACGCCCACCGGCATGCCGATGTCTTTCTGGGTCTGGTTGATCAGCTCCACGCCTTTGCCCAGCGCAACGCCGGGGGCCAGGTTGAACGACATCATCACTGCCGGGAACTGGCCGATATGCGCAATCGCCAATTGCGCCTGGCGCTGTTCCACACGGGCCAGGCTGGACAGGCGCACCTGGCCGCCGTCGGTGGTTTTCACGTGGATCTGGTTCAGCGCATCCGGGCCGAGGGTTTCGCCGGACTGGGCCTGCAACACCACGCGGTACTGGCTGGCCTGGGTGTAGATGGTGGAGATCTGCCGCTGGCCGAAGGCGTCATACAACGCGTCGGTAATGGTCGATACGCTGACGCCCAGGCGCGAAGCCGCGTCGCGGTCGATCACCAGGTACACCTGCAAGCCCTTGTCCTGCAGGTCGCTGGCGACGTCAGTGAGTTCGGGCAACTGGCTCAACGCGTGGACCAGTTTGTCACTCCACAGTGCCAGCAACTCGGCGTCCGGCGAGGACATGCTGAATTGGTACTGGGTGCGGCTCACGCGGTCTTCGATGGTCAAATCCTGCACCGGCTGCATGAACAGGCGGATACCCACCAGCTTGTCGATTTCCGGCTGCAAACGGGTGATCACCTGGGCCGCGCTCAGGTCGCGCTGGCCGTGGGCCTTGAGGTTGATCAGCAGGCGCCCGCTGTTGAGGGTGGCGTTATCGCCGTCCACACCAATATAGGAAGACAGGCTTTCCACAGCGGGATCGGCGAGGATGATCTTCGCCAGATCCTGCTGGCGCTGGCTCATGGCGGCAAATGAAATCGACTGTGGCGCTTCCGAAATGCCCTGGATCACGCCGGTGTCCTGCACCGGGAAGAAACCCTTGGGCACGATCAGATACAGGAACACGGTCAGGCCCAGGGTCGCGATGGCCACCAACAGGGTCAGCGGCTGATGCTTGAGCACCCACTGCAGCATGCTGCCATAACGCGCGATCAACCAATCGATCCAGGCGCCGCTGGCCTTGTAGAAGCGGCTTTGCTCTTCCTCCTTGGGCTCACGCTTGAGCAAGCGTGCGCACATCATCGGCGTGAGGGTCAGGGACACCACCAGGGAAATCAGGATCGCCACCGCCAGGGTGATGGCGAATTCGCGGAACAGGCGCCCGACCACGTCTGCCATGAATAACAGCGGGATCAGTACGGCGATCAGCGACAGGGTCAGGGAAATCAAGGTGAAGCCGATCTGCTTGGCGCCCTTGAGCGCGGCGGCCAGCGGGGTTTCGCCTTCCTCGATATAACGGGAGATGTTCTCCAGCATCACGATGGCATCGTCCACCACAAACCCGGTGGCAATGGTCAGCGCCATGAGCGTGAGGTTATTGATGGAGAACCCCGCCAAGTACATCACGCCAAAGGTGCCCACCAGGGACAGCGGCACGGCTATGGAGGGAATGATCGTGGCGCTGACCCGGCGCAGGAACAGGAACGTCACCATCACCACCAGGGCAATGGCGATGAGCAATTCGTGCTGCACGTCTTTGACCGAGGCGCGGATGGTCTGGGTACGGTCGGTGAGTACCGTCACGTCGAGGCCGGCCGGCAGGTTGTCAGTGATGCTCGGTAACAGCGCCTTGATGCGGTCCACCACCTCGATCACGTTGGCCCCCGGCTGGCGCTGGATATTCAGCAGCACAGCCTGGTTTTCGTTGGCCCAGGCGGCAAGGCGTTCGTTTTCGGCGCCGTCGACGATCTGGGCCACGTCTTTCAGGCGCAGCGGCGCGCCATTGTTGTAGGCCAGGATCAGTTCGGCGTATTGCTGGGGCGAGACCAATTGGTCGTTGGCGTCGAGCATCGACACGCGGGTGGGGCCGTCGAAATTACCCTTGGGCTGGTTGACGTTGGACGCGGCAATCAGGGTACGCACGTCCGACAGGTTCAAGCCATTGGCCGCCAGGGCCTCGGGGTTGACCTTGATGCGCACGGCCTGGCGTTGGCCGCCTGCGATGCTGACCATGCCGACGCCGCTGATCTGCGCGATTTTCTGCGCCATGCGCGTGTCGACCAGGTCATTGAGTTTGGGCAGCAGCATGGTCTTGGAGGTGATTGCCAAGGTCAGTACCGGGGTATCGGCCGGGTTGACCTTGTTGTACACCGGCGGCGCCGGCAGGTCCTTGGGCAACAGGTTGGTCGCGGCGTTGATCGCGGCCTGCACCTGCTGCTCGGCGACATCCATGTTGATGTCAAGGTTGAAACGCAGGGTCAGCACCGACGCACCGCCGGAGCTGGTGGAGGCCATCTGCGTAAGGCCGGGCATTTGCCCGAACTGGCGTTCCAGCGGCGCGGTGACCGCACTGGTCATCACGTCGGGGCTGGCGCCGGGGTAAAGGGTCATCACGCGGATCGTCGGGTAATCCACCTGGGGCAAGGCCGACACCGGCAGCAAGCGATACGAAATGATGCCGGCCAACACAATGGCCAGCATGCTCAGCGTGGTGGCGACCGGGCGAAGGATAAACAGCCGCGACAGGTTCATGAACCGACCTTTTGCGCCTTGCCGGCAGTGGTGCCGGTCTCCCCTTTCGCCGCGGGTTTGCCTTGCAAGTGCTCGGTCGGGGTGGTCGGCACTTCGCTGCTGTCGTTGACCACCTCGATTTCACTGCCGTCCTTCAAGCGGTCTGTGCCTTCCAGCACCACGCGATCGCCGGCCTTGAGACCTTCTTTGATCACGGTGTTGTCGCCATCTGTGTCACCAACTACCAGGGGCTGCACCTTGACCTTCTTGTCACCGTCGAGCACGTAGACAAAAGTGCCGGTGTTGCCGAACTGGATCGCCGCCGACGGCGCCAGCACCACGTTGTGCAGGGTATCGGCCAGCAGGTGCACATTGACGAACTGGTTGGGGAACAGCGCCTGGTCCTTGTTATCGAAACGCGCCTTGAATTTCAGGGTGCCAGTGGTGACGTCGATCTGGTTGTCCAGGCTCTGCAGCACGCCGGTCGCCTGTTGCTTCACGTCGCCACGGTCCCAGGCTTCCACGGGCAGTTTGTTGCCGGCGTGGTAGCGGGTGAGTACGGTTTCCAGGGTATTTTCCGGCAGGGTGAAGGCCACGCTGATTGGCTGGGTCTGGGTAATCACGGCGAGGAACGTGGTGTCGTTGGCTGCCACCAGGTTGCCAACGTCCACCTGGCGCAGGCCGACGCGGCCACTGATCGGCGCTCGGATCTTGGTGAATTCGAGGTTGAGCTTGGCGTCATCCACCGCACCCTGGTTGGTCTTGACCGTGCCCTGGTATTGCAGGACCAGCGCTTCGGCGGTGTCCAGGGTCTGCTTGGCGATACTGTCCTGGGCGTACAGGTCGCGGTAACGCTGCACGTCGACCTGGGCGTTTTTCAACTGGGCCTGGTTCTGCATCAGCGTACCCTGAGCCTGGAGCAAGGCGTTCTGGTAACTGCGCGGGTCGATCTCGGCGAGCAGGTCACCGGCCTTGACCATCTGGCCTTCTTCAAAGGCGATCTTTACCAACTCACCGCCCACCCGGCTGCGCACATTGATGGTGTTGAGCGCGGTGACGGTGCCCAAGGCCTTGTAGTACACCGGGAATTCGCCCAGTACCGCAGGCGCCACGCGCACTGGCACCGGACCGGTAGAGCCACCGAAACCCGGGCGCATCATCCCCGACTTGCCGGCACGTCCGGCTGGCGCCTGCGCGGCGGCATCCTTGTGGCTGGCGGGCCAGAACTTCCAGCACAGGCCGGCGATAACCAGCAGCACAAGCAGGCCGAACAGCCAGCGGCGGGACTTACGGGGGGAGGATTGCATGGAGTGATCAACCATTGGGCGCGAGAGCTTCTTCTTTGGGAGGCTGAAAGATAAGCACTGGGGCGCATTTAGAAAAGCGCCTTTACCGGCTATTTACCTTGGGCTTACAACTTTTAACTTCTGACCTTAGTTCATCGGCCGTTTCGCTAAGCATCTGAGCTACCAATAAAAACGGCCTGGACTAGGCCAGGCCGCAATCATGCATCAAGCGTGTTACTGCAAAACGACAGTAACGTACCGAAACAGTTACTTCAAAACAGCCAGGGCTGCTTCGTAGTTTGGCTCTTGGCCGATTTCGCTGACCAGTTCGCTGTGCAGCACATTGTCATTTTCGTCCAGCACGACAACGGCGCGTGCGGTCAGGCCTCTGAGCGGGCCATCAGCAATCGAAACACCGTAGTCCACTGCGAAATCCGAATCACGGAAGTCGGACAGGTTCTTCACGTTTTCCAGACCTTCGGAGCCGCAGAAACGCGCTTGGGCGAATGGCAGGTCGGTGGAGATGCACAATACAACGGCGTTGTTCAACTCGTTGGCCTGGGCATTAAACTTGCGAACCGAGGTCGCGCAGGTCGGGGTGTCAACGCTTGGGAAGATGTTCAGCACTTTGCGCTTGCCGGCGAAGGTCGCCAGGGTCGCGTCCGACAGATCGCCGGCAGTCAGGGTGAAATCAGGGGCTTGGGTGCCGGTTTTCGGCAATTCGCCTTCAACCTGGACAGGGTTACCACGAAGGGTGACTTGAGCCATGAACGGAATCCTTATGCTGATTTGGGTTTAACGAATTCGAGAGGCCGAAGTTAACCACAAAGTACGTTCGCTACCTACCGCCAAACATAAATTGTCATGTCGTCGGTTATGGTTTAATTGCGCGCTTTGCGCCCTGCCCCTCAAGGAAAACGATGTCGATGAATGCCCCTGCCACCAAAGTCCTGGTCATTGGATACGTCTGGCCGGAACCCCGTTCCTCGGCCGCAGGCGGGCATATGATGCAAATTCTTGAGAGTTTTCTTACGCAAGGTTGGGATATCACCTTCAGTAGCCCCGCCACTATTGGCGAACACAAGGCCGATTTGACTGCACTGGGCATCGCCGAATGTGCCATAGAACTCAATAACAGCAGCTTCGATGATTTTGTCCGCGAACTGGCGCCGGATATCGTGCTGTTCGACCGTTTCATGATGGAGGAGCAGTTCGGCTGGCGTGTCGAGAAGCACTGTCCCGATGCCCTGCGGGTGCTGGAAACCTGTGACCTGCAGAGTCTGCGCGACGCGCGCCAGCAGCGACTGAAGGATCACCTCAAAGCCCATCCCCACAGCGAGGATTTCAGCGCCCTGTTCGCGCCAGCGCTGGACGATGAATTCCAGCTGATGGCCGATACGGACATCGCCAAGCGCGAAATTGCAGCGATCTACCGCTGTGACATCAGCCTGATGATCTCGGACGTGGAAGCGCAACTGCTCACCGAGCAATTCAAGGTACCCGCCGCCCTGCTCCACTGGTGCCCGCTGATGTTGCAGCCACCGACCGAGCCCTTCGTGCCGTTTGAAGACCGTGCGCACTTCCTCAGCATCGGCAACTTCCGCCACGCGCCCAACTGGGATGCGGTGTTATGGATGAAAAACAGCCTGTGGCCGCTGATTCGCCAGCAATTGCCCGGCGCGCAGCTGCATATCTACGGGTCCTATACCCCGCCCAAGGCCACGGCATTGCACAACCCGGCGCAGGGTTTTCATGTGATGAATTGGGCCGAAGATGCCCTGCAAGTCATGACCGCCGCGCGTATCTGCCTGGCGCCCCTGCGCTTCGGCGCCGGCATCAAGGGCAAACTGGCGGACGCGATGCTCTGCGGCACACCGAACATCACCACGCCCATCGGCGCCGAAGCCATGGGTGATGATCAGCCGTGGCCTGGCATGATCGAACACAGCGCCCCCGCCCTGGCCGCCGCCGCCGTGGCGCTGTATCAGGATCGTGAACGTTGGACCCAGGCCCAGGAAGACGGCCGCCGGTTGCTGGCACGCCGCTACAACGCGGCCACCCACGGGCCGGCGTTGGTGGCGTGCCTGGAACACTGTCGCGGCAACCTGGCTGCCCACCGCCGGGACAACTTCACTGGCAGCATGCTGCGCCACCACGCCCATAAAAGTACGCAGTACATGTCCCAGTGGATCGAGGCGAAAAACCGCCCCTTATAAACACCAGCGCTGGCGAGGGCGCGCGCGACGGGGCATTATCCTACGCAGCAACCACAATAAAGCGACGGCAGCATGACCCGAGCAACGCGTATCACCGACCCTTCCTACGAACTGATGGACGACCACAACGGCCTGTCCATCATCTATCGCCAGCACGGTTTCCCCTGCCCGCTGGTGCGCTGGCACTTCCACAAAGAATATGAGCTGCACCTGATCGTGGCCAGCTCCGGCAAGGTGTTCATCGGCGACTACATCGGCAACTTTTACCCGGAAAGCCTGTTTCTCACGGGTCCCAACCTGCCCCACAACTGGATCAGCCAGGTGGAGGAAAACGAGGTGGTGCCCAAGCGTGACATGCTGGTGAATTTCACTGATGAGCTGTTCGAGCAAGGCAGCCACATCTTCGCCGAACTCAAGACCCTGGCGCCGCTGCTGGAGCGCGCGCAGTACGGCATCGAATTCCGCTGCAAAAAAACCATCGCCCAGGCCATGACCTTGATGCAGCGCATAGAGGACACCCAGGGCATGGCGCGCCTGGGGCACTTCTTTATCCTGCTGGACGTGTTGAGTGCGTGTGAGGACTACCAATTGCTCTCCGGAGTGACCACGCCGCAACTGGCCGATGAACACAGCATCGACCGTACCAACCGCGCAGTGGACTATATCTTTGCCCACTACGCGCGCGAGTTGCCACTTGAAGAAGTGGCGGAGTATCTGGGGATGAAGCCCACGTACTTTTCGCGGGTATTCAAACAGGCCACCGGACGCACGTTTATCGAATTCGTCAATCGGCTGCGCATCAGCAAGTCCTGCGAGTTGCTGGCCGACGGCGACAAGGCTGTGACCGATGTGTGCTTCGAATCGGGCTTCAATAACATCTCCAACTTCAACCGGCGCTTTCAGCAACTCAAGGGCATGACACCCTCCCACTACCGGCGCCTGGCAGTGCAACGGCTCACCGAAGAAAACCGCGGCCAGCATCTTACGACACAAGCAAACGGCTACAGATCAGGCCTTTAGATCGCTGCCTTCACGCAATGGAACCTTGTAAATAGCCAAGCCACAGAGTGAACACTCCCAACGCTTCTTTTTTATTCGTTGGGTGGCGTATTTTTCACATGCAGGCATAAGGCGCTCGACTAATGACCAGAGTTCACCGCTCTCGCGTAACCACCTCTGTTACGCCCACGGAACCTACAAGACAAAGCCTGCAGGCGGCACCTGAAAACCCGGCGGCCGCCAAAGTCGTCGGACTTTTTCAGGCACGTCAAAACGGGCAAATGGAGCGCTCGCAACCCGAATACGCCGAAAATATGCCCAAACACGCGCCGCAGCGGCTCCTTGATCTGCTCAGCTACACGGTGACAGAAGAGCAGCCAAGTCTAGCCGAACAGATCAGTCAGTTGGTACAGGGCACCGGTAAGTCACTCACAGACGAAGCAGTGCTGCACAATGAAGTCGAGCGGCTCCTGAACCAGCCAAGCGCGCTCAATCCGCAAAAAACTTACACCCAGCTTATTGACGAAATACTCCAAAACCCGTCGCGCGCCATGCCTAACAAAGCCCATGGTTTTTCTCGAGTGCGCCGAGAACTGGGAAATGCCGCCCCTGCGCAAAACGCAGGCGACACTGCGGTCCAGCAGTTCGCCAATGCCTTGATTGAAGACAGCGACAGCCAACTGGCGATTAACTTCGCCAATCATCTGATCCGCATTCGGGTGAATGCGACCCCATACAGCCTCGCTAGTGCAGCCCCAATTGCCATCCCGCCCAGCTCAACGTTCGGCCTTGCCTGGAACGAACTGGCTGACGCACTCGACGCGGAGCCTTTCAAGACCTTTGCCCAAACCAAAGGTATTGATATTTCAAGTCTTGTCATCAAGGCCAATGGAGACCTGACTGGGCGCAGACACAATCAAACCTTCAGTTTCTCTCTGACTCAAGATCCCGAATGGACGAACGCTTCATCTGCCGTTTTGACCGCGTCGAACAAAATGCGCGGAGACATCGCGTTCCGCGACCGAGGGCACGCACCAGCGGGGGACATCGCAGGCTTTTATCTGGAGCGCAACAGCCGCTTCAACAGTGACGACATGCTAATGGCGATTGATCGGCTGATGAGAGAGAGAAACTTCAGTTCGATAAGTAATACCGACAGCTACTACGCGGCTCAATACGTCCCAGTCCAGCAGCGCCAAAGGGACGCCAAACAACAGCTTGCAAACCTGCCACCTTCCCGGTTGAACCGACTACTGGCAGATTTCGAGCCCGCGTCGGCGGCACAAAAAATCAAGGACGCCGATCAGGCCCTGGCCCGCCTGAGCAGCCAAGCGATTGGCAAGTTCTTCGGGATCACGATTGAAGAACTGCCCGAGTACTCGACCTTCAACCTCGTACGTAAAAACCTCAAGGATGCGCTGAACGGCGTTGCCTTTACGGCGTTCGCAAAGGAACAAAACCTTGACGTGTCGAGCGTCCGGATCAATTCGGAGGACGGAACCTTAATAGGCAAAGTCAATGGCGTCGAAACCACCTTCGTTTTGAACGACCTATCCGGTTGGTCCGACGTCTGGCCGCAAGTACAACCGGCGGTAGAACGTATGGCGACAGGCTCAGGCGACTACGTCTACTACCCCAGCGCACGCTCTGCAGAGGTTTCAGAGGTGCTCCATTTTTACGCAGAAGAAGAACTGCCTCGAAATGACTTCCCTAACCCTGGCTGGGCGCGAAGAGGGCGCGAAGCGAGTCTGCGCAGAAGTGCCAAAATCACTCAAGTCGACGGCTTCAAGGCATTGGTTGGTACACCCACTGACGATGCCCGCTCGCAGAGCGTACGCGAGGCGCAGCAGGCCGTCATATTGCAACTCACTGGAACACCACTGCACCTTACGCCGCTTGAAACCTTGGCGGCAGCGGCCAAGGCCAACGTGCCACAGACCAACCCCGCACCGCCCGTAAACGCGGCACCAGGCCCCGACACGCCAGAAGACACCTTGGCCCGTGCCGAAGCCGAACTGGTCGGCACTACGCATCGCGTGATGCTTGAGATCAAGAGCGACCCGACCCCTCCTGCATCAAAAAAGATTGCACCGATCCCGGCCAACAGCCTGTTCGGACAATGGCGGGCTTACTTGGACAAAGCCCTGAAGAGCAGCGGTTTTACCGAGTGGGCCGCGAAACAGGGCATTGACCTGAGTTCCTTGCGCTTTGACCCAACGGACCGCGCGCTGATCGGCAAGGTCGGTGGTGTTGAGCAGCGTTTTACCGCCACTGACTTCACGAAAAAATACCCGGAAGCGCATTTTGACGTGCTCACGCCAGTGTTGACCGCTGCCGAGGCATTCACCGCACACGGAAAACCGATCACGCTGGCTCAGGCCAACGACAGCAGCGCATCCTTTGAGTGGGTGGCCAATTTCTATTCCATCAGTACCGACTACGGCAGCGAGGCGTTCACGCGACACACGGAGCTGATGGGCCGAACATTGGAGTTTCCAACGCCACCTGAAAACCCACGAAAAATCGTGAACTGGCTGAACCAGCGCAAAACCGCGTTAGGCGACAGCAATGATAGGTATGCGCTGATCCATCAGCTTAAATTCGGGAATGTTGATAACGACGCCACAACAGGCTTTACGGTGGATCCGGACTCCAGCCACCAGCCCAAGGGCACCACGACACTCCAGAAGTTTCTGTCAGACCACGGCTGGTACGGCGCGACGTGGGCCGCACAGGTCGATAACTTGTTGCAGGCGTTGCAAACCGAGATCCCGCAGGCACCTCCCTTAGGCAACCAATGGGGCTTCTTGTCCACGGACTTACCGTTGAGTGCCGAGCAACGCGACGCCGTGAGTAGGTTTGTCAAAACGGCTATTGGCAACCACGACACCCTTCTCAGCTTCTTGAGTTCCGGCGTTTCCCACCTGAGCAGCGACCCTGATCAAGCACTGCAACAGCTCCTCGCCAGTGACATCGCCCAAGAACTCGCCGCGAACCTGCAAACCGCAATGAAGGGTGCTGCCACCCCAACCAGCCTTAAGCAATGGCTATTGACCGCCCTTGTGTTGGAGCTTGATCCAACGGCCGGCACCCAGCGTAATATCGTCGCAGGTTTCGACTTCATGTGGCCTGGGAGATGGGGCTACGGCGCCGACAAGATGCATGAGTGGTTCAGCCAAAATTTGGCTAAAACCAAGCAGATCCCGGCAAACCTCCTCCCGGCAGTCACACGCTTGTTAATGTCAGGCGCGGCGCCACATCTGTTGGTAAAAGACTTACCCTCGACGCTGAAGCTCGGCTCCACGGAATGGCTCAGCTTTTCAACGGCGGTGAATCGAATCGAACTGCTAGGTGCTGGTGCCAGCGCAAACATGACTTACCAGCAGGTCATGGACTTTCATAAGATCAAGCCCATTTCAGCAGATGAAAACCGCTTACAGGCCATCGCCCAACTGAACCCGGTGATTGATTGGGCAGTCATCAATAACCATCTTGTGAAAAATGACAACGACGAATACAGCCTCGAACAACTGAACGACAGCCAGGAAAAACTCAATACACAGATCAAGGAGACCTCGCAAGCCAAGCGTTACCTGCGATCCTTCGAACCACCAAGCAGAAGGGCCATGGCCCTGGCGGCACTGAAAGAGAAATTTGGCTCAGCCATCGATTTTGAGCGCCCGATCCTATGGGAAAAGGTAGCGGGCGGGCTCTTTTCCGGCATTAACGCAAGCATCGTCGAGGTCTATGAGGCTGGCCGTCTGGGTGAAAGTTGGAGTACACACCAACCAGGTCTGAACTTCGAAGACCTGCGCGAAAAGGCACATGAGTTGCCGGATATCAACGAGCAATTCGACAAAGCCATCCAGTCAGACTTCACCCAGCGCAGGGCCAGTACGATTTCCCTGTTCAAAGATATGCTCAGCAAGTTGCCGCAGGAAGAGCGCAATAGCCTTAACTTTGGAGCGGTGGAACTTCTGCAAGTGGAAGGTGCCGCCAGTGGCATCATCATAACCTCCGTCTACGAAGGCGCGAGGAGGGATTTCGCGGTCTATCCGGCAACTGGGCAAATCGTCAGAATTCCCGACATTGATCCATCAACGCCGCCAGACAAAAAAGTCAGCCTTGCCATCGACATGGACGCGCTCAAAAACGGGACAGAGCCCAAACAGGGTGTCACCTCCAATGTTGTATTGAGGGAAAGCGAGCAATTCATCCTCATCGAGCGTGCTGACGAAGACAAACGCCCTGAGTTGCGTGAAAGGCTCTTCCTTGAACGCCCTGCAAGTGACACGTCCTCCGTTTACGACGGCGAGAGGATGGAGGACCTCGCCAAGGTACTGGTTGACACGGCCTACCTGCGCAAAAGTACCTTCATCGCTATCCACCGTGGGTTGCACAATGCAGTTGAACAGGGAGTAGAACCCAGCGACTTCTTCAAAGGCCTTCTACGTGCCCTTCCAGGCGGCAGCAGCCTTGAAGATATTTACCACGGTGAATACGCCAAAGCGGCAGGTGATCTACTCATTGATATCGCGCTCTACGTGGCCACTGAAGGCGCTGGGAAAATATGGACGCTAGCAAAAACAGGTGTTGCGTGGGCCACTGCCAAGGTTTCTGGCAAGTTTGTCGAGAAGTTCGGAGCAAAAGAAGCCGAAAGCATTGCACTCAAGGATGTAACCGCCGCCAGCACCTCGAATTCGATCAACTCATTGAGCCGCATGCAGGATGGCCGCATTGCAGAGCAAACGGCAGACATGGCCGACGGCAGAGTCATACGTTCCGACACCCGGATCCAAGTCAAGGTCACCACAGTATTCCAGGACGGTAAATGGTACGCCTACGACGCCAAGACACAGGCGGCTTATGGCCCCGCCCTGGAGGGTTTTATCTCGGATACATCAGCCCCCGTGCGCCAAGAGACTTTCTCAAGCGGCACTCAAGCCCTGGTAACTGAAAAGCCCCTGGCCGCCGATGCATATACCCTGCCTCGCGCCAATGGCTTCGACCTGGTCAATGAGGGCAAGGTCTACCGTTACGATGCCCGAAATCCCAATGTGCTCACCGACTTGGAGTCGGCCGACCACTTTAAGCCCTTGGATAAGGTCGAAGCGATCTGTGAGGCACCGTCTGTTGGCGGCAGAGCCAAACGCGGTGCCAATGACACGTGCTTCTCCAAAATCATTGGGAACACTCCCAACGAATTGACTCAGGAGCTACAAGCACTTGAGCACGTGCGCTTGTTCCCCTCACCGTCGAAGCTTTTCAGAAAGGATCAATTTGTCGTCTTCGAACGACGCCGCTACCAAGTGATTGAAAGCGAAACAGGGCCTCAACTTCACCCGACGCTGGACAACAAGCCCATCACCTACAAATCGCTGATAACCGGCAGCATCAAACATGATCCACAGTTTGGCCTTTACGTTGGGCAAACCAACGAAGCACTGAACCAGGAAACGCGTGTTATCAAGCTCAACAGCATCAGCGATATCAGTGACGACAAGCGCGAAGTTCGCGCGGTCATCGTTAACGGTCGAACGCTCGGTGACACCGAAAAGTACCTGGTGATCGAGGCGGACACCGCGCAGTTTTATTACGCGAAACTGAATACCACGGCATCCGGTGAACTCACATTCTTTAAAACCACACCCAACGACCTATCACTCGTAAATGGCTATCGGAATAAATTCAGCACCCGCCAAGGCGTGTCCAGAACACCACTGGATGCCGAATTCATCGCCCTGCCCAAACTGGACTCGGCGCTGGCAGAGTTGAAACGTTCGGGTTACCAGAAAAAAGATGTCGATGAGTTAGGTGCTTTCGTTAAAAACATGACGAAGGAGCAGCAGCGCGAGGTGCTCTATCAGTTGCAACGTAGCGAAGCGATTGGCAAGGCGAATATCGCCCTGAAGCCAAATCAAGTAACCGCTCTGACAACGCCTGCGAACTTCTCGACGTTAACAGCCGAGCAGCAAAACACACTCCTGGCGCAGCAGGTAAAAGACACGGTAACCCGTTCCATGACGGCCACCGGGCTAGGCCCAGGCAACCGGATACGCTCAGCATCGGATATTGCACGAGCAGACGCAGCCAGCCAGACCGTCGAATGGTTGCGTCGAAGCATTCCCAGCAGTGCGCGGAATCGCTCTGACATGATTTTGAAAGCCGGCGCCGGCAATTGCGGAGAAATGGCCCTGCTTTCGAGGGACATCATCAAAAAGAGTGGTGGCAATGCCTACGAATGGGCAGCCTCAGATGCTCACGCATTCACTGTGGTGGGCGGCCCCTCCGGGCTACCTGCAGCAACGGTCGACTTCTCGGAACCTGAGTGGACAGATGCCTGGGTTGTCGACCCGTGGGCAGGCATTGCCAGCCCCGCTCGTGAGTACACGCAAAAATTGAAAGCGGTCATGACGCAATGGGAGCGTGATGGCATAAAAATAGTGGACGGCAACAAGACCATAAGCCCACTGGACAAAGACTGGATGGGTGCCCTTATCACGAAACCGAAGACGCCGTATCCTCACGGTTATATCAACCCCTAAGCCCGTGCTGCGCCGGGCGAAAAGCGCACGCAGTTGCAGTGCAGCGATTTTCGCCCAGGCCGGGCAGTGAAAGTTTCAGCCACCCCCAAAGACAGTGCAAAAAAGTATCAGTCCCAGTGTTCCCAAGGATTTGTCACAGCGCAATTAGAAGGCTGTAATCAACGCACACTCTTCCTGACTCCCTGTGGGAAGACACAACAACAATAACTGTCCTTCTGTAGCCCCGTGGGCGCGGAAATGGAGTGCGCGATGAAGTTCACAGCAAAAGCCCTGCTTGTCTCTACCTGCATGATGACCTGCATGACCCTCAGCGCCGTCAGCCTTGGCGCGCAGACCCTGACCATTGCCACCGTCAACAACAGCGACATGATCCGTATGCAGAAGCTCTCGAAAACCTTCGAGACCGAGCATCCGGAGATCAAGCTGAACTGGGTGGTGCTCGAAGAAAACGTGCTGCGCCAACGCCTCACCACCGACATTGCCACACAGGGCGGGCAGTTCGACGTGTTGACCATCGGCATGTACGAAGCTGCACTGTGGGGTGCCAAAGGTTGGCTGGAACCGATGAAGGACCTGCCGGCGTCCTACGACCTCGATGATGTATTCCCTTCGGTGCGTGACGGTTTGTCCGTCAAGGGCTCGCTGTACGCCCTGCCCTTCTACGCCGAAAGCTCGATCACCTATTACCGCACCGACCTGTTCAAGGACGCCGGGCTGACCATGCCCGAACACCCGACCTGGACCCAGATCGGCGAATTCGCCAGCAAACTCACCGACAAGGCCAAAGAGCAGTACGGCCTGTGCCTGCGCGGCAAAGCCGGTTGGGGCGAGAACATGGCGCTGATCACCACCCTGGCCAACGGCTACGGTGCGCGCTGGTTCGATGAGAAGTGGCAGCCGGAATTCAACGGTCCAGAATGGAAAGACGCGCTGAACTTCTACGTCGACAACATGAAGAAATCCGGCCCGCCGGGTGCTTCCAGCAACGGTTTCAACGAAAACCTGGCGCTGTTCAACAGCGGTAAGTGCGCGATCTGGGTCGACGCCAGCGTGGCGGGCTCATTCGTCACCGACAAGACCCAAAGCAAAGTGGCTGAGCATGTCGGCTTTACCTTTGCCCCGCACGAGAAGACCGACAAAGGCACTTCGTGGCTGTACTCCTGGAGCCTGGCGATCCCTACCAGCTCCAAGGCCAAGGACGCCGCCAAGGTGTTCACCAGCTGGGCGACCTCTAAAGAATACGGCGCCTTGGTCGCCAAGACCGACGGTGTTGCCAACGTGCCGCCAGGCACGCGCAAATCAACCTACAGCGACGAGTACATGAAGGCCGCGCCGTTTGCCAAGGTGACCCTCGAATCGCTGAAAGTCGCAGACCCGACCCAACCGACGCTCAAGCCGGTGCCGTATATCGGTATCCAGTTGGTGACCATTCCTGAGTTCCAGGCGATCGGGACGCAGGTCGGCAAGTTCTTCTCGGGCGCGCTGACGGGTCAGCAGACAGTGGATGCTGCATTGACCGCCGCGCAGACCACCACCGAGCGTGAAATGAAGCGGGCCGGTTATCCCAAGTAACCTCCCTGACCTGTAGGAGCGAGCTTGCTCGCGAAAAAGGTACATCCGAAGCCGCACTGGGCCTGGAATGCCTTCGCGAGCAAGCTCGCTCCTATAGGGGTTTTGCGCACCTGCCTCTAATCGGTCTTGATTACCATGAATACACCCGCCAAAAACCGCCTGGCCAACCCCGGCTGGTTCCTTGTCAGCCCCTCGGTGGCCTTGCTGCTGCTGTGGATGATCGTGCCGCTGGGCATGACCCTGTACTTTTCGCTGATCCGCTACAACCTGCTCTACCCCGGCGAAAACCAATTCGTGGGGTTGGAGAACTTCACCTACTTCATCACCGATTCGGGCTTCCTGCCCGGCGCCACCAATACCTTGTTGCTGGTGGGCAGCGTGTTGCTGATCAGCGTGGTGTTCGGTGTGCTGATCAGCGCCCTGCTGGAGGCCAGTGAGTTCTTCGGCCGTGGCTTGGTGCGAGTGTTGCTGATTTCGCCGTTCTTCATCATGCCCACCGTGGGCGCGCTGATCTGGAAGAACCTGATTTTCCACCCGGTCTCGGGGATTCTCGCCGCCGTGTGGAAATTCTTCGGCGCAGAACCCGTGGACTGGCTGGCGCACTACCCGTTGCTGTCGATCATCATCATTGTGTCGTGGCAGTGGCTGCCCTTCGCGATTCTGCTGCTGATGACCGCCATGCAGTCCCTCGACCAGGAACAAAAGGAAGCCGCGCGCCTGGACGGTGCCGGCGCCATCGCGATTTTCTGGCACCTGACCCTGCCCCACCTGGCCCGCCCGATTGCCGTGGTGGTGATGATCGAGACGATCTTCCTGCTCTCGGTGTTCGCTGAAATCTTCACCACCACCAACGGTGGCCCCGGCTACGCCTCGACCAACCTCGCCTACCTGATCTACAACCAGGCGCTGGTGCAGTTCGACGTGGGCATGGCGTCGGCCGGCGGCTTGATTGCCGTGGTCATCGCCAATATCGCGGCGATCATCCTGGTGCGGATGATCGGCAAAAACCTGACTGACAAGCCTTGAGGGCCGCGCCATGACGCTTCAACAATCCCGCCGCCTGCAAAGCCTGTTGCTCGGCACATTGGCCTGGGCCATCGCGATCCTGATCTTCTTCCCGATCTTCTGGATGGTGCTGACCAGCTTCAAGACCGAAATCGACGCGTTCGCCACGCCGCCGCAGTTCATCTTCACGCCGACGCTGGAGAATTACCTGCACATCAACGAGCGCAGCAATTACTTCAGCTACGCGTGGAACTCGGTACTGATTTCCTTCAGCGCAACGGCGCTTTGCCTACTGATCTCGGTGCCAGCGGCCTACTCCATGGCGTTCTACGAAACCCAGCGCACCAAAGGCACGCTGCTGTGGATGCTGTCCACCAAGATGCTGCCGCCGGTGGGCGTACTGATGCCGATCTACCTGTTGGCCAAGAGCTTTGGCCTGCTGGATACGCGTATTGCGCTGATCATCATCTACACCCTGATCAACCTGCCGATTGTGGTGTGGATGGTTTACACCTACTTCAAGGACATCCCCAAGGACATCCTCGAAGCCGCGCGCCTGGATGGCGCGACCCTGTGGCAAGAGATGGTCCGCGTACTGTTGCCGATTGCCAAGGGCGGCCTGGCGTCTACCGTGTTGCTGTCGCTGATCCTGTGCTGGAACGAGGCGTTCTGGTCGCTGAATCTGACCTCTTCCGCCGCTGCGCCGCTGACCGCGTTGATCGCCTCCTACTCCAGCCCCGAAGGCTTGTTCTGGGCCAAATTGTCCGCCGTGTCGACCTTGGCCTGCGCGCCGATCCTGATCTTTGGCTGGATCAGTCAGAAACAGCTGGTGCGCGGTTTGTCCTTTGGCGCCGTTAAATAATAATTCCTAGCGGAGGCTCATCATGGCCAACCTGAAAATCAAGAATCTGCAAAAAGGCTTCGAAGGCTTTTCCATCATCAAGGGCATCGACCTTGAAGTGAACGACAAGGAATTCGTGGTCTTCGTCGGCCCGTCGGGCTGCGGTAAGTCCACCCTGCTGCGCCTGATCGCCGGCCTGGAAGAAGTCAGCGAAGGCACCATCGAACTGGACGGCCGCGATATCACCGAAGTGACCCCGGCCAAGCGTGACCTGGCGATGGTGTTCCAGACCTACGCGCTGTACCCGCACATGAGTGTGCGCAAGAACATGTCGTTTGCCCTGGACCTGGCCGGTGTCGACAAGAAGCTGGTGGAGAGCAAGGTCAGCGAAGCGGCGCGCATCCTGGAGCTGGGCCCGCTGCTGGAGCGCAAGCCCAAGCAGCTGTCCGGCGGCCAGCGTCAGCGTGTGGCCATCGGCCGCGCGATTGTGCGTAACCCGAAGATCTTCCTGTTCGACGAACCGCTGTCCAACCTCGACGCCGCCCTGCGCGTGCAGATGCGCCTGGAACTGGCGCGCCTGCATAAAGAGCTGCAAGCGACCATGATCTACGTAACCCACGACCAGGTTGAAGCCATGACCCTGGCCGACAAGGTCGTGGTGCTGAACAGTGGTCGTATCGAGCAAGTCGGCTCGCCGCTGGAGTTGTACCACCAACCGGCCAACCTGTTTGTGGCGGGTTTCCTCGGCACGCCGAAGATGGGTTTCCTCAAAGGCAAGGTCACCCGTGTTGAAAGCCAAGGCTGCGAAGTGCAGTTGGACGCTGGCACGTTGATCAACCTGCCGCTGAGTGGCGCCACCTTGAGCGTGGGCAGTGCAGTGACCCTGGGCATTCGTCCGGAACATCTGGAAATTGCTTCCCCGGGCCAAGCCACCCTGACCGTCACCGCCGACGTCGGCGAGCGCCTGGGCAGCGACACTTTCTGCCACGTCATCACCGCCAACGGCGAGCCCCTGACCATGCGGATTCGCGGCGACATGGCCAGCCAGTACGGCGAGACGCTGCACCTGCACCTGGACCCGGCGCACTGCCACCTGTTCGACACCGACGGTGTAGCCGTGGCCCGCCCACTGCGCGCCGCCGCCTGAATTCGCGAGACTTTGCTGATGAAACTGAATAAACAGAACCTCACCCAGTTAGCGCCGCATGTGAAACTGCCGGCCTACGCGATTGCCAGTACCACGCAGGGCATCGCCCATATTGGCGTCGGCGGTTTCCATCGCGCGCATCAGGCGTATTACACCGACGCGCTGATGAACACCGGCATCGGCCTGGACTGGAGCATCTGCGGCGTCGGCCTGCGTGCCGAAGACCGCAAGGCCCGCGACGACCTGGCCGGCCAGGACTACTTGTTCACCTTGTATGAGCTGGGCGATACCGACGACACCGAAGTGCGTGTGATCGGCTCGATCAGTGACATGTTGCTCGCCGAAGACGGCGCCCAGGCGCTGATCGACAAGCTGGCTGACCCGGCGATCCGTATCGTCTCGTTGACCATCACCGAAGGCGGCTACTGCATCGACGACAGCAACGGTGAATTCATGGCTCACCTGCCGCAGATCCAGCATGATCTGGCGCACCCGCGTGCGCCAAAGACCGTGTTCGGCTTCATCTGCGCCGCCCTGACCCAGCGTCGCGCTGCGGGCACACCGGCGTTTACCGTAATGTCCTGCGATAACCTGCCACATAACGGCGCCGTGACGCGCAAGGCACTGCTGGCCTTCGCTGCCTTGCACAATGCCGAGCTGCACGACTGGATCAAGGCCAACGTGAGCTTTCCGAACGCCATGGTCGACCGCATCACACCGATGACCAGCACCGCGCACCGCCTGCAATTGCATGATGACCACGGCATTGACGATGCCTGGCCGGTGGTGTGCGAACCTTTTGTGCAATGGGTGCTGGAGGACAAGTTCGTCAACGGTCGCCCGGCCTGGGAAACGGTCGGCGTGCAGTTCACCGATGACGTCACGCCGTATGAAGAAATGAAGATCGGCCTGCTCAACGGCAGCCACCTGGCACTGACCTACCTGGGGTTTCTCAAGGGTTATCGGTTTGTGCACGAGACCATGAACGACCCGGTGTTTGTCGCCTACATGCGCGCCTACATGGACTTGGACGTCACGCCAAACCTGGCGCCAGTGCCGGGCATCGACCTGACGGACTACAAGCAGACGCTGGTGGATCGCTTCTCCAACCAGGCGATCGCCGACCAACTGGAGCGCGTGTGCTCGGATGGCTCATCGAAGTTTCCCAAATTCACCGTACCGACCATCAATCGCCTGATTGCCGATGGCCGCGAGACTGAGCGTGCGGCGCTGGTAGTAGCGGCGTGGGCGCTGTACCTCAAGGGTGTGGACGAGAATGGCGTGAACTACAAGATTCCCGACCCGCGTGCGGAGTTTTGCCAGGGGCTGGTGAGTGATGAGGCGTTGATCAGCAAACGGCTGCTGGGGGTGGAAGAGATTTTTGGCAAGGCTATTCCCAATTCGCCTGAGTTTGTGGCAGCGTTCGAGCGGTGCTATGCAAGCCTGCGTGACAATGGAGTCACCGCAACCCTGCAAAACCTCCTGAAGAAACCGAATTAACACTTTGGGAGCGGGCTTGCTCGCGAATGCGGTCTGTCAGAGACAAATGTATCGACTGAAACACCGCATTCGCGAGCAAGCCCGCTCCCACTTTTTGATCGGGTTAACACTCCAAAAAATAAGACTGCTGAGCACCCCATCATGACCCAGCAAAACCTGTTTCTCGGCATCGACTGCGGCACCCAAGGTACCAAGGCCATCGTTCTCGACGCCTCCAGCGGCAAGGTACTGGGCCTCGGCGCGGCGGCCCACACCCTGATCAGCGGCGCCAATGGCCGTCGCGAGCAGCACACCCAGGAATGGCTGGACGCCTTTACCGAAGCCACCCATCGCGCCCTGCAACAGGCAGGCGTGGACGGCCAGGATATCCTCGGCATCGGCGTTTCCGGCCAGCAACATGGTTTGGTGCTGCTGGATAACCAAGGCCAGGTACTGCGCCCGGCGAAACTCTGGTGCGACACCGAGACCGCGCCGGAAAACGACCGACTCTTGCAGCACATGGGTGGTGAACGCGGTTCCCTGGAACGTCTCGGCGTGGCGATTGCACCGGGCTACACCGTGTCCAAGCTGTTGTGGACCCGCGAGCAGCACCCGGACATCTTTGCGCGCATCGCGCATATCCTGCTGCCCCATGACTACCTCAATTACTGGCTCACCGGCCGCGCCGTCGCCGAGTATGGTGATGCGTCGGGCACCGGCTACTTCAACGTGCGCACCCGCGAATGGGATGTGGCGCTGCTCAAGCACATCGACCCGAGCGGACGCCTTGAAAACGCCTTGCCGCAACTGATCGAGGCCGATCAAAGCGTCGGCACGATTCTTCCGGCGATTGCCGAACGCCTGGGCATCAACCCCAACGCCATCGTCTCCAGCGGCGGTGGCGACAACATGATGGGCGCCATCGGCACTGGCAACATTGCCCCTGGCGTGATCACCATGAGCCTCGGCTCGTCGGGCACCGTGTATGCCTTTGCCGACCAACCCAGCGTCAGCCCGCAAGCCTCGGTGGCCACCTTCTGTTCATCCAGCGGCGGCTGGCTGCCGTTGATCTGCACCATGAACCTGACCAACGCCACTGGGGTGATCCGCGAGCTGTTCGACCTGGACCTGACCGCGTTCAACGCCCTGGTCGAGCAAGCGCCCATCGGCGCCGACGGCGTGAGCATGCTGCCGTTTCTCAACGGCGAACGCGTGCCCGCCCTGCCCCACGCCACCGGCAGCCTGCACGGCTTGACCATGACCAACCTGACCCGCGCCAACCTGTGCCGCGCGGTGGTCGAAGGCACCACCTTCGGCCTGCGCTACGGCCTGGACCTGCTGCGCCAGACCGGCCTGCAAAGCCAGAGCATCCGCTTGATCGGCGGCGGTTCGAAAAGCCCGGTCTGGCGGCAGATGGTCGCCGATATCATGAACACCGAAGTGGTCTGCACCGAACAAAGTGAAGCCGCCGCCCTGGGCGCGGCGATCCAGGCGGCGTGGAGCCAGTCCGGCGAGTCACTGGCCAGCCTGTGCGACAAATGTGTGAGCGTCGACCCGGCCAGCCGTACTCTGCCGGTAGCGGCCAGTGTCAGTGCGTATCAACAAGCCTACGAGCGCTACCAGCAGCTTGTGGCAACCCTTTAAGAGCGAACGACTATGTATCTGGTGTGTGGTGAAGCGCTGTTTGATTTTTTCAGCGGGGAAGACGCCAGCGGGCAGGCTTCCAAAGTCAATTACAAGGCGATTGCCGGCGGTTCGCCGTTCAATGTCGCGGTAGGCTTGCGCCGCCTGGGTATCGAGGCGGGTTTGTTCGGCGGCTTGTCCACCGACTTCCTTGGCCGCCGCTTATTGCAGGTGCTCAAGGATGAGGGCGTCAGCGAGCGGTTCCTGGTGGAATTCGCCGCGCCGACCACCTTGTCGATGGTCGCCGTGGGCGCCAATGGCTCACCGCAGTACAACTTCCGTGGCGAAGGCTGCGCCGACCGACTGCTGGACGTCAGCCATCTGCCCGAGCTGGGTGATGACATCCGTGGCCTGCATATCGGCTCGTTCTCGCTGGTGGTGCAACCGATCGGCGACACCTTGCTGAGCCTGGTCAAGCGCGAAAGCGGCAAGCGCCTGATCAGCCTCGACCCCAACGTGCGGCTCAACCCGCAGCCGGATATCCAGCTGTGGCGCGACCGCGTAGGCGAGTTGGTCAAACACGCCGACCTGATCAAAGTCAGCGACGAAGACCTGCACTTGCTCTACCCCGATCAGTCGCCGGAAAGCGTGCTGCAGGGCTGGCTGCAGCATCGTTGCCAGTTGGTGTTCCTCACCCGTGGTGGCGACGGCGCCAGTGTGTTCAGCCGACAGCATGGCCACTGGTCGGCGCCGGCAGTCAAGGTGGTAATGGCCGATACCGTGGGGGCGGGTGATACCTTCCAGGCCGCGTTGATTGCCTGGTTGACCGAGCAGCAGCGTGACTCGGTAGAGGGCCTGCAACAGCTCACCCGTGGGCAAATCGACGCCATGCTGGGTTTTGCAATCCGCGCTGCGGCGTTGACCTGCACCAAGACCGGTCCGGACCTGCCTTACCGCCACCAGGTGAGCTGAACCCGGCAGCAACATGACCAATGTGCCACCACGCAGGCCACGTATTCCGTGGCCTGCGCGCGTTTATATAAAAATTGCCATGTGGGAAAACTGTGCTAAACCCACAACAGGAGCAGTAATTACAACACATGCAGGACAGACCCATGCAAAAGAGCAACGGTTTTTCAACCCGCGCCGTTTTAGCTGTCGGCCTCCTCTCACTGCAGTACACCACACCACCACAATCCTACGCTGCCTGCACACTCACGCCCGGCCCGGGCAACGACACATTTATTTGCGACAGCGGCACCAGTGCCGGCCTGACCGATCTCCTTGGCAATAACCGCCTGACCCTGCCTGAAGGTAGCAGCGGCATCATCAACGGCAGCGTCATCTTCGGTCCGGGGACAGACGCCGTGCGGATCGACTCCGGCCAGATCACCGGTGCTTTACAGCAAGGCGCCGGCAGCGATGATTTCATCATGACCGGCGGGCAAATCCAGTCCCTGGCACAGGGCGACGGCCGTGACACCTTCCGGATGACGGGCGGCACCATCGTCGGTGCGTTCGAGGACGGCGACGTGGCTGAGCAAACCGGTGGCATCATCGACCGCGTCGACATGAAGCTCGACAAGAACTTCTATTACATGTCTGGCGGCATGATCCGGGGCAACCTGGTCACCGGTTTCGATATCGATACGATCAACATCTCGGGCGGCAGCATTGGTGGCAATATCAGCACCAGCGGCGGCGACGACAGCATCACGGTCAGCGGCGGCGTGATCAATGGCGAGATCCGTGCCAGCGTCGGCAATGACACGTTCAACTGGCTCAATGCCGGCCAGATCAAATCGGCGGTGCTGATGGGCGATGGCAACGACACCGCGCTGCTGCGCGGCCTCAGCGAAAGCCTGCTGGCTGCCACGCCCTCCATCGACGGCGGCCTGGGCAACGATCAACTGACCTTCGACAGCACGACGTCCAGCACGGCGGCCCGCTACATCGGCTGGGAAACGGTCAATCTCAACAACAGTTCGCACTTCGACCTGGCGGGAGATTTTTTCCTGGGTGACAGCGCGAGCAATACCGGCACCTTCAACATTGACGGCAGCAGTACGCTGGCCGTGACCCAAGGCAGCGTGCGGCCCTATCTCGCCGGCCAGCTGGCGACGCTGAGCAACGCCGGCAAGATCGACATGACCACCGGCAGCGCCACCGCCAACGATGCACTGACGGTGCATGGCAATTACGTGGGCAATAACGGCAAGCTGTGGCTGCAAACCGTGCTGGGCGATGAAAACTCCGCGACGGACAAGCTGGTGGTATCCGGTGGCACGCTGAGCGGTCATACCGAATTGGCGGTGAGCAACCTCGGCGGCGTCGGGGGCCTTACCCGCAATAACGGGATCGAGGTGGTGCAGGCGCTCAACGGCGCGGTGAGCAGTACCGATGCTTTCTCGTTGAAGGGCTCGGTCTCGGCCGGGCCCTATCAATATTTGTTGTTCAAGGGCGGCGTGGTGTACGGCACCGAAAACAACTGGTACCTGCGCTCGTCGGTGGTTGCCGTGCAACCGCCGGCGGTGCCACCCGTGCCACCGACACCACCGGTGGTGGTGCCCGTACCGCCGATTCCAGCGACACCGCCGGTGGTCGACTCCGACGAGCCGCCGGTGGAACCGCCGACCTCGCAACCCGTCGCGCCGGTCGAGCCCCCCGCCCCGCCGCCCAGCCAGGTTGCAGCAGGCAACTCGCCGGAATCCGCCGCGAGCAACCCGGCGCTGCCGACCGCCATTGCCGGTGCCGAGCCCATCCCGCTGTACCGCTTGGAAGTGCCGGTGTATTCGGTGGTGGTGCCCGCCGCACAGTTGATGACCCTGCAAGCGCTGGGCACCTTTCATGATCGCCAAGGCGAGCAAAGCCTGCTGACCGAAAGCGGCGCGGTACCGGCTGGCTGGGGGCGTGCCTATGGCAGCGACTTCAACAAGCACTGGTCGGGCACCGTGGCGCCAAGCTTCGACGGCTCGGTCAAGGGCTATCAGGTCGGTCATGACCTGTATGCATCCGAAACCAGCGGCGGGCAGATCCAGCGCTTCGGGCTGTTTATCGGCCAGAGTCGCCTGAGCGGGGACGTGAAAGGATTCTCGATGGGCTGGCAGAACAATCGCTCCGGGCGGGTCAAACTCGATGGCGATAACTTCGGTGCCTACTGGACGCTCACCGATCCGACCGGCGGGTATGTGGATCTGGTTGCGATGGGCACGCGCCTGAAGGGCGACAACAAGTCCGAGCGGGGCATAAAGATGGACACCAAGGGCCATGCCCTGGCGCTGTCCGCCGAAGCCGGCTACCCGATTGCCGTATCCGAGCATTGGGTCGTGGAACCGCAGGTCCAGGTAATCCGCCAGACGATCGACCTGGACAGCCAGAACGACGGTATTTCCAGGGTGTCATTCGACTCCCAGGATTACTGGACCGGCCGCCTCGGCGCCCGCCTCAAGGGCCGCTACCTGGTGAATAACACGCCTGTCGAACCTTATCTTCGGGCCAATGCCTGGCGCACCTTCGGTGGCAGCGACACGGTGACCTACGATGATGTGGACCGCATCAAGAGCGATCACAAGTCATCCACGGCGGATGTGGGTGTGGGCGCGGTTGCTCGGCTGTCGCCTTCGGTGAGCGTCTACCTGGCCGCAGACTACAACACCAACCTGGACGGCAACGCGATGGAGGGTGTCAGCGGTAATGCCGGGGTGCGGATGAGTTGGTAAAGATGAAGGTTTTGTCAGCCAGGCAAACATTAATCGATGGTTAATCCCGCGAGTCGAGAGTGAAGCTGTACCCACTTGCGGAGAACCACCATGAAACTGCGCACGTTTATGCTCGGCGGCACCCTGGCACTGGCAGCAGTGTCAGGCCTGGCCCAGGCTGACGATCAGACAAACGCCGTCAAAACCGTGCCTTACCAGTACGGCATGCCGATGGATATCGCCAAGGTATTGGCCATGAACGAAACCCCGACCAATGACTGCAAAGTCATCAAGGCCGATATCAAGTTCCTGGACAAGGCCGGGAAAGTGGAAGATGTCAGCTACCGGAAGATGTCCGAAGCCTGCGATTTCCAGAACTGATCGACAGGCCTGAACAGCATTGGGCCTGGCAATCACCAGGCCCACAGGTCAAGCATCAAGCATTTTCAGTAAGCGCGCCCTCCTACGCGTTGCAGGATGGGGGTATGTGCGTGTTTCAGGTCCTCACGCAACCCGGCGATCAGGTTGCAAATCGCTCGACTGCTGTCGAGTTTGTCCGCGTTGATCCCTTTGACTTCCAAATCGACCCGGTCACGATCACGGTCGTCGTAAACCTTGATCGTCAGCGAAGCATCTTCGGCTTTGGTGCATTCGCACCGTTTAGGCAGGAAACTTCCTTCAATAATGCTGCGAAGTTCTAATTCCGAAAGCATGGTCAACCTCTCCTTTTCTGAGACTGCCAACAGATTGTTGTGTATCCGACGAGCTCATGCCCGCCGCGCCTTGCCGGCCCTGGAAGACGCTTGTAACACCCAAGCCTACTCGGCAAAATCGGCCTTCGTTGTAACTTTTCCTCATAAGCCACATGCCGAGATATATAAGTAAAAGCCTGCGGTTTGAATCTTCGTCGAACCTCAGCGATTAAACGTTTAACTCTGGACTCAAAATTCATTGCAGGCCTGTGCGGCGACCCTTTCGGCAACATGTCGCAAACTATCGAAGTTGATGTTCGCTCCGGAATTGATCGCCACCAAGGTCTGTTTGCGCAGGCCATGATGGGCGACGTACTTGCGCACGCCCGCCACTGCCAACGCGCCAGAAGGCTCGGTGATTGAGCGCGTGTCGTCGTAGATCAGCTTGATGGCGCTGCACAGTTCGTCGTTGGTGACCGTGATAACGTCATCCACCCAATCCCGGCAGATTTCAAACCCGTAGGCCCCTACCTGCGCTACCGCCGTGCCGTCGGCAAACCCGTCGACACTGGGCAGCACCACCCTTTCGCCGGCACGCAGCGCTGCCAACAGACAGCTTGAACCCTCGGGCTCGACGCCGATGATGCGCACCTCGGGCCGTAGGTATTTGACGTAGGCGGCAACCCCAGCAATCAGCCCACCACCGCCTACCGGTACGAAGATCGCATCCAACGGGCCCTGTTGCTGACGCAGAATTTCCATGGCGACGGTGCCCTGACCGGCGATCACATCCGGGTCGTCGAAGGGCGAGACAAAGGTGCAACCGGATGACTCAGCCAGTTGCAGCGCGTGGGCCAGGGCAAAGGGGAAACTCTCGCCATGCAGCACGGCTTCAGCGCCACGTGAACGCACGCCGAGCACCTTCAACTCTGGCGTAGTGCTGGGCATGACGATCCGCGCCTGGATCCCCAACTCCCTTGCTGCCAGCGCCACGCCCTGGGCATGGTTGCCAGCCGATGCGGTGACCACGCCGCGCGCCTTTTGCTCGTCGCTCAACTGCACCAGTTTGTTGTAGGCGCCCCGGATCTTGAAGGAAAACGTTGGCTGCAAGTCTTCGCGCTTGAGCAGCACCTGGTTGCCCAGCAACGCTGACAATGCAGGTGCGGGTTGCAACGGCGTGCGCACTGCCAGGTCGTAGACCGGCGCGGCGAGAATCTTTTTTACGTAATGCTCAAGGAGTGCCGAGTCGGCGGTGCAGGTGCTCATAGGTGTTTCCTGGCTTTTTGTTCAAGGCCCAGGAGACGGAAAAACAAAACCCGCCTCTAGGGCGGGTTTGGGTACAGCCGTGCGCTATCCCGCCAAATGAGGAATGGCGGTAATAATGCTTGGCTGGCTGCGAAAAGGTTGAAAGGTCATGCCACGAAATTAACCGTCCCCGGCCGGACAAGTCAACAAAAGGTTTACTTGGAACATACGAAACGTATACGCTTTGTATATCAACCTAGCACAGTGAACCCGATGGGCATCGTCAAGATCACCGACCAACTGCACGAACAACTGCGCCTGGCCAGCGCTGCGATGGACCGTTCCATCAACGCCCAGGCCGAATTCTGGATCAAGATCGGCCTGCTCGCCGAGCTCAATCCTCACCTGCCCTACAATGAATTGATCAACAAACTGTTGCTGGACAAACCCGACCTGATCCGGGGGCGCAGTTGATGATCAAGACTGCCGCCCAACTGGCCGTGATGCGTGAATCCGGGCGCCTGCTGGCTCAGGTCTTTACCATGCTTGACGGGTTTGTCGCCGTTGGCCGCTCCACCCTGGAGCTGGACGCCGCCGTCGAAGCTTTCATCCGCAACGACCTCAAGGCCCGCCCCGCCAGCCTGGGGCAATACGACTACCCCTTCTCCATCAACACCTCGATCAACGAAGTGGTGTGTCATGGCATGCCCAGCGCCAAGGACGTCCTCAAGAACGGCGACATCATCAACATCGACATCACCCTGGAAAAAGGTGGCTTCATTGCCGACTCCAGCAAGATGTACATGATCGGCAGCGTTACGCCCAAGGCCCAGCGCCTGGTCGAGAAGACCTTCGAAGCGATGTGGGCCGGCATCCGCCAGGTCAAGCCCGGCGCGCGCCTGGGCGATATTGGCCACGCTATCCAGAGCCATGCGCAAGCCAACGGCTACAGCGTGGTCCGCGAGTATTGCGGCCATGGCATTGGCCGACAGATGCATGAAGAACCACAGGTCCTGCACTTTGGCCGTCCCGGCACCGGGTTGGAACTGCGTGAAGGCATGGTGTTTACCGTGGAGCCGATGCTCAACCAGGGCAGCTCGAAAGTACGCAGCCTCAAGGATGGCTGGACGGTGGTGACCAAGGACAACAGCCTGTCGGCGCAGTGGGAACATACCGTGGCGGTGACGGCGGATGGGTTCGAGGTCTTGACCTTGCAACCCAGCGCCTGAACGACGCAACCCCTGTAGGAGCCGGCTTGCCGGCGATGGCATCGCCGGAAACACCGCGTTGCCTGCATCGCCGGCAAGCCAGCTCCTACAAGGACCGGTGTTCACACGACATTGGCGCCGCCCGCTATCCGCTTCAGCCCCACCACCATCAAGCCCGCCCCAAGCCCCATCGCCGCCAGAAACAACGGATACGACACCCACCACGGCGTCCCCGCCGTCATCATGCTGAACTCCGACATGCCGCCAATGCTCGCAATCAGGTTCAGCGGCAGGAACACCACGTTGATCAGCGTGAGCTTGCGCAGCAGGTTGTTCATGCTGTTGTTCATCAGGTTGCCGCGGGCGTCGATCAGCCCGGAGAACACGTTGGAATAGATCTCCGCCTGTTTGTAGCACTGGTGGTTCTCGATGATCAGGTCGTCGATCAGCGCGAGTATTTGCGCACTGAAGTGTTCCTTTTCTGCATGATTGCGCAGCCGCGACAGCACCGCGCCGTTGCTGTGCAGCGCGTTGATGTAATAGATCAGGCTTTCGCTGAGGCTGAACATCTGCATCAGGTGGTGGTTGCTCATGGACGCATTGAACTGCTGCTGCAATTCCCGTGCGACCAGCTTGATCACCTTGAGGTGGCCCAGGTAGTGGTGAATGTTGTTGAGCAACAAGTCGAGCAATACATCCAGCGGCGTGTGTAACGGGCGGCGCTTGCCGAGGCCGGTCAGCGGGGTTTCGTCGGTGGCGATCACCAGCAGGCGGCCAGGCGAAAACAGCAGGCCGCAGGACGACACCTCGAACACCAGGTTGCCGCCACCGGAGTAGTTTTCCGGGCGTTTCCAGATCAGGAACAGATTGTCCGGGTGAAACTCGATGCGCGAGACCTCATCGGGGTCCAGCGCCGAGGCCAGGGCGTGCTCGTCGAGCTTGTGGTGGTCGCGCAGCCACTCGCGCTCGGCAAGGTCAGGGTTGTTGAACAACTGGATCGGGGCATCATCACTTTCCCCACTGTGCAGCTTGCCATCGGTCAGTTGAAAACGCTGGATCATCGCCGGGTCACCAGACCTGGCCCTGACGCTTCAACTCCAGGCGCCGCACAAACTCCTCCAGCACCAACCCATACAGATCGTCCTGCAAATAGGCATCTTCGATACCTGCGTCCAGGTTCGGGTTGTCGTTGACTTCGATCACCACCACCTTGTCGCCGGACTGCTTGAGGTCGACGCCGTAGAGGCCATCGCCGATCAGGTTGGCGGTCTTCACGGCCAGCTCCACCACCGCCTTGGGCGCTTCATGGACCGCCAGGGTACGGCATTCACCGTTGATGTCCTGGCCGATGGCCTTGTGGTTGTAGATCTGCCAGTGGCCCTTGGACATGAAGTACTGGCAGGCAAAGATCGGCTTGCGATTAAGGATGCCGATGCGCCAGTCGTACTCGGTGTAGAAGAACTCCTGGGCCAGCAACAGCACCGAATGTTCGAACAACTCGGCAGTGGCCTTGAGCAAGGCTTCCTGGCTTTCGACCTTGATCACGCCGCGGGAAAAACAGCCGTCGGGGATCTTCAGCACCAGCGGGAACCCCAGGCGCTCGCCAACCCGTTCGAAGTCTTCCGGTCGCTCCTTGTAGAGGATTTCGGTGGCGGGCATGCCCAGTTGGTGACTGTTGAGCAGGTCGGTGAGGTAGACCTTGTTGGTGCAGCGCAGGATTGACGCCGGGTCGTCCATCACCACCAGGCCTTCGCTTTCGGCTTTCTTGGCGAAGCGGTAGGTGTGGTTATCGACGCTGGTGGTCTCGCGGATCAGCAAGGCGTCGTATTCGGCCAGGCGCGAATAGTCCTTGCGCTCGATCAGCTCCACATCGATGCCCAGGCCCCTGCCAACGCGGATGAAATTATCCAGGGCCTTGGCATTGGAAGGCGGCAATTGCTCTTGAGGGTCGTGCAGGATGGCCAGGTCATAACGGGCCAGGCGACGTGAACGCGGCTGGCGCCAGATCTTGCGGCTGAAGTTGTCCAGCGCGTGGGCGAATTGATCTTCCTGATCGTCGCGCAACTTGTGCAGCACGCCCGATTTAACGCCTTCAATGTGCCAACCGTTATTCTTTTTAAAATCAACTAACAAGATCGGGCACGGAAAGGCTTCAAACAACTGACGGGCCAAATCTTGCAACGGCTCTATATTGGTCCGACCAAAATAAAGTGTCAGGGTAAAGCCTTCGGTATTGCTGTAAAGATGATGACTCAAGGCTTTATCGAGGGTTTTATCCAGGTTGTCCAAGGCCAGGCCGTACAGCGACTTCTTCGTCAGTTCGCTGATGGTGCGCACCGACGGAATCACCTTGTGCCCGCGGGCTTCGGCCAGCAGCGAGCAGTAATAACCGTGCCCCAGGTACTTGTAGCTGCGGCACAGGTTGATCACCTGTACGCGCTTGCCACTCTCGTTTTCACGGGTCTGTTCCAGGTATTCCTGGGCGGTGACGATGTCTTCGCTGGGAAAGTAGGAGGCCCAATCTTCCTTGCGCTCGACAATGATCACGACTTGACTGCTAGCTTTCGGTGGTGCGGAAAAATAACTTTTATTAGTTATTGTCGCCGCGAGGGTTTGCTCGGATACTTCACGCCAATGACCTTGTACCGCCGACATAATATTTGATCCGCTTTAGAGAACTCGACCTTTTCTATTAAGCACGATCTTTTAGAGAAGTCCCGTTTCGTTACGCAACTTTTACGGCGGTCATATGGCTCTTTGCTTTCGCGTTGCAACCCTCTTGGATGTGCCCGGATTAGTGGCACTGGAACAGCACTGCTTCACCACTGACCGGCTGTCACAGCGCAGTTTCCAGTGGATGGTCAGCCGCGCCCATGGCCAGTTGCTGGTGGCGGACAATGACGGGCAATTGCTCGGTTATGCGCTGGTGCTGTTGCGCCGTGGCACCTCGTTGGCGCGTCTGTATTCCATCGCCGTTACCGAACCTGCGCGTGGCACGGGGCTGGGCAAACAGTTGCTGAGCCGCGTTGAAGCTTTCGCCGTGGCACAGGGTTGCACGCGCCTACGCCTGGAAGTACGCACCGACAACCCCGACGCTCTCAGCCTTTATGAGCGCAACGGTTATCGGCGCTTTGCCTTGATCGACGCCTATTACGAAGACCACACCGCCGCCCTTCGGTTAGAAAAGACCTTGTCCAGACTCAGCATCCTGTAGGAGCGAGCTTGCTCGCGAAGATCCACCAGACGCCGCGTTAAACCAGGAGTCTCGCGTCATCGTTGACGTTTTTCGCGAGCAAGCTCGCTCCTACAGTGGTCTTGGCTTCCAGCTCGCGCACCAGTGGCAACACACGCTTGCCGAAGTACTCGACTTCTTCCTGGAAGTGCAGGAACCCCGCCAGCACCAGATCCACCCCCACCGCCTTGAGCGCGACGATGCGCTCGGCAATCTGTTGGGGCGTGCCGATCAGGTTGGTCTTGAAGCCATCGTTGTACTGCACCAGGTCTTCAAAGCTGGACTTGGCCCAGTTGCCCTCGCCTTCCGGCGATGCCTTGCCCGCTTGCTTCGCTGCATCGCCAAAGGCATTCACCGCCTCCGGGTCGGCCTTGTCGATGATCTCCGCGAGCACGGCGCGGGCTTCTTCCTCGGTGTCGCGGGCTATCACGAAGGCGTTGACGCCGACTTTGACCGAATGGTTGTTCGCCGCCGCTTTCGCGCGAATGTCATCGACCTGGGCCTTGATGCCTTCCGGGGTGTTGCCGTTGGTGAAGTACCAGTCCGACACCCGCGCCGCCATGTCCCGCGCGGCCCGCGAGCTGCCGCCCTGGAACACCTCCGGTTGGCCCAGTGGCTTGGGCTTGAGGGTGTAGTTGTTGAAGCGGTAGAAGTCGCCCTTGAAGGTGAATTCATCCTGGGTCCAGATGCCTTTGAGGGCGCGGATGAACTCTTCGGAACGGCGATAACGCTCATCGTGCTCCAGCCAGTGTTCGCCGATGGCCTGGAACTCGCCCTTGAACCAGCCGCTGACGATATTCACTGCGATACGGCCGTTGGTGAGCTGGTCGATAGTCGCCAGTTGCTTGGCCGCCAACGCCGGTTGCCAGGGGCCTGGCAGGATCGCGGCGATCACCTTGAGCGTGGTGGTCGCGGCCAGCAGCGCATGGCTGAATGCTACGGACTCATGCTGGTTTTCGGCACCGTAGCCCGCGGTGAAGCGGATCTGGGTGAGGCCGTATTCGAAGCCGGCGGCCTCCGCCAGTTGCGCCAGTTTGCGGTTGTAGTCGATGCCCCAGTGGGTACGTTGTTCGATCTTACTGACCACTAACCCACCACTGACGTTGGGCACCCAGTAGGCAAATTTCACGGCTTGCTGACTCATCTCGCGTTTCCTCGCACAAAGGGGATGTACCCAGGGCTTGAGCAGCAAGCGTGCCAGGCCGTGAAAACGCCCGGGCCAGGGGCGTTGCGCGCAATACTGCGTGCGGGCGTCGATGTCGCAGAGTGTACGGGTTTGTCGATCAGCTGTTGCCAGGGCAACAGTGGCTGAACGCTTTGGCCCGTAAATACGGGCGCCGATACCCGGCACGGAGTATGCAATCTCCCCTGCATTGATCACTGCCCAGGAACCTTGCCCATGACCGAACAACACGTCATCAACCCGCTGTCCACTGGCGTCGACTATTCGACCTTGGCCGCGCGCTTTCGCCCGATCTTCCAACGCATCGCCGACGGCGCTGTAGAACGCGAACAGTCGCGCACCCTGCCCCATGAACCGATCCAGTGGCTCAAGGAAGCAGGCTTTGGCGCAGTACGCGTGCCGGTGGAATATGGCGGCGGCGGTGCTTCCCTGCCGCAGCTGTTTGAACTGCTGATCGAATTGGCCGAAGCCGATTCCAACGTACCCCAGGCCCTGCGCGGGCACTTTGCATTTGCTGAAGATCGTCTGAACGCCCCGCCCAGTGCCGGCCGGGACCTGTGGTTCAAGCGGTTCGTGGACGGCGATATCGTCGGCTGCGCCTGGACCGAGATTGGCAACGTGGCGATCGGCGATGTGGTCACCCAGGTCAGCCCTGACGGCGATGGCTGGAAGCTCAACGGAGAGAAGTTCTACAGCACTGGCAGCATCTTTGCCGACTGGATTGATGTGTATGCCCAACGCAGCGACACCGGCGGTGATGTGATCGCCGCCACCCGCGCCCGTCAGCCTGGGGTGGTACACAGCGATGACTGGGACGGCTTTGGCCAGCGCACCACCGGCAGCGGCACGTCGCGCTTTACCGACGCGGTGGTGGATGCGGAAAACGTCATCGACTTTGCCAGCCGGTTTAAATACCAGACGGCGTTCTATCAGTTGGTGTTGCTCGCCAGTTTGGCGGGGATTGGGCGTGCGGCCTTGCGCGATGTGGCGCATCAGGTGCGCAGCCGTAAGCGCATCTACAGCCATGGCAATGCGGCGCATGTGAGCCAGGATGCGCAGGTTCAACAGGTGGTGGGGGAAGTGGCGGCGCTGGTGTATGCCGCTGAGGCGAGTGCGCTGAGGGCGACGCTGCCGGCGCAACGGGCGTATTTGGCGCGGTTTGGGGGGGATGATGCTGCTGAGCGTATAGCCAATGTGGCTGCAGAGATTGAGTCGGCTACGGCGCAGGTGGTGGTGTCGGGGTTGATTCAGCGGGCTACCAGTGAGTTGTTTAATGCACTGGGGGCTTCGGATGTGCGGCAGGGTAAGGCGCTGGATCGGCATTGGCGGAATGCGCGGACGGTGTCGTCGCATAATCCGGTGATTTATAAGGCTCGGATTGTGGGGGATTGGGTGGTTAATGGGGTGGAGCCACCGTTTGTTTGGCAGATTGGGAATGGGCGGGGTTGAGCCTGGGTTTTGAGGGTATATCCGTTGCTGCGGTAACGGCTGCTATGGGTTCCGCCCTTACGGCGGCTCACTTTTGAAAAGCCGGAATGCCGGCCCAGTCAAAAGTAAGCAAAACGCTCTTGCCCCAACACTCGGCACCTCGCCTAGGCTCGGTGTGCCCGTAATCCGACAGTGATTTGGGGGGCCGCCGCCCCGCGCCATCCATGGCGCGGGGCGGCTAAGATCAAAATCAAAAGCAAAAGCACAGCGGCCTGACAGCCGGCTTGAGTGGTGTAGAGCAAAGGCAAAGGGCAACGCGGTCCACTGTAGGAGCCGGCTTGCCGGCGATGGTCTTCAACGATGACGCGGGGAACCAGACAAAACGCGGCGGTCTCACGTTTTTCGCCGGCAAGAACTAGGCGTCCCCCCGGCTCCTACAAGGAACCGCGTATCCACGATGCGAAGCGAGTCGCTCTTGATCTTGATCTGAGGCGCCCCGTCAAACACGCTGGCCGAACGCAGGCTTTGGAGCGTGGGTAACCCGGCAGGACGCCGGGTTAGCCGCGCTGGGCCAAGGATGGCCCATCGCGGCGGCCCACGCTCCAAAGCCGGAGTGAGGGCACACCGAGCCTAAGCGAGGTGCCGAGTGTTGGGGCAAGAGCCTTTTGGTTACTTTTGGGCTCTTTTCAAAAGTGACCCGCCGTAAGGGCGGAACCAATACCCGCCATCACCCAAACAACGGATATGCCCCCAATCAAAACGCCAACTTATAACCAATGGCCATCAACATAACCGCCAAGCAAGGCCGCAACACGCCATCAGGCAGTTTGCCCGTCATATGGCTACCCACATAGATCCCCGGCAACGACCCCATCAACAAAAACCCCAACAAATGCCAGTCCATATTCCCCATGCTGGCATGCCCCAACCCCGCCACCAGGGTCAACGGCACCGCATGCGCAATCTCAGTCCCCACCAACCGCCGCGTCGCCAGAAACGGATACAAAATAAACAACGCCACCGTCCCCAACGCACCCGCACCAATGGACGTCAGCGCCACCATGGTTCCGAGGATTGCCCCCGTCACCACCGTCAACACATTCAAATTGCGCGGGCTCATGTGATAGCTGTCTCCCGCATGCCGCTGGGCAAACGCCAACAAGCTCTTCTTGAACAGAATCGCCAGGGCCGTCAACAGCAACACCACCCCAAGCGCCTGCTTGATCACCGCATTCATCACACTGGGATCAGTATGCAGGCTGGCCAGAAACCACAAGGTCAACAGCACCGCAGGCACGCTGCCCAGGGTCAGCCAGCCAGTAATGGTCCAATCGATATTCTTGTTCTTGCTATGCACCAGCACGCCACCGGATTTGGTGATGGCGGCATACAACAGGTCAGTGCCCACGGCGGTGGCCGGGTTGATACCGAACCACAACAGGATCGGGGTCATCAGCGACCCCCCACCCACACCGGTCATGCCCACGATAAAACCAACGATCAGGCCCGCCACCACAAAACCAAAATTACCCACATCCATTCCAGCTACCTGCGGCCTTATAAATTTCTGGCCGCAGGATAGCGATTTTTCTTATAACGACTTATATCAATATGATCTGACTTTATGCCTTTTAGCTCAGTCGATGACAGACATACGCTTGGGTTTGATACGGAAACGCCACGGTGTCGCGCCCCTTCAGTGAAGGATGCGTGTCGATCAGTGCCTGCAGTTGCGCGGCCACCACAGCCTTGGACGCCTCCGGCAGCGCAGCAATAAAGCTCACGGAGAGAAAGCGATCCATGATCACCTCCTGAGGGCTGCCCACATGACTGTAGGGAAAACAGGTCATTTCAGGCTCGGAAAAATACTCGCCAGTGAAGGCCTCACGCCAACGCCCCGTATGAAAACGCGGCGTATCCCCCTCGTACGGAGTAATGATGTCAGTGATGGCGGCGACCCAATCCACCGACTCATCCCGCACATTCCACACCAGGCCCAGTCGGCCGCCGGGCTTGAGCACGCGATGGATTTCCGCCAGCGCGGCCTCGGTGGAGAACCAGTGGAACGCCTGGGCACACACCACCGCGTCAGCGCTGGCGGCCGGCAGCGGGATGGATTCAGCCGTGCCATTGACCAGGCGCACATCGGGCAGCAGCTTGGTCAACTGCGCGCCCATCGCCGCCACCGGCTCGACGGCAATCAAGGTCGGCGCCAAGGTGCTGAGCAAGCGGGTGAATTTGCCAGTGCCGGCGCCCAGATCGATCACACTGGATAGCGCGTCGATGTGCAGTGTGTCGGCGAGCCAGCCCGTAAGTTGTCTTGGATAATCCGGCCGACCTTGGGCGTAGGTGACGGCCTGGGTCGAAAAACCCTGTTGAGCAGACGTGTGAACACCAGTCATTGCCAATCTCTCCTCGGGTAAAGCGGGGGCACAGTGTGCGCCCTCTCACCTTTATTTTCTAATCGCTGCATCCAATCGCGCAGGCCCTGGGTAGTCCTTTCAGAACCCCCGCTGTTTGACTGAAATGGAGAAGTACCCATGAACGCTAAAGCACTGTTCTGCCTCACCGCCCTGCTCGCTGCCACCCCCGCAGCGTTCGCCCAGACCGGCTTGCCCGACAGCATCAAGGTGCCGGACGGCCATAAGGTGGCGATGGAAACCACCGGCGTCGGCGAAATCACCTACGAGTGCCGCGACAAAGCCAACGCCGTCGGCCAGACCGAGTGGACCTTCGTCGGGCCCAAGGCCGTGTTGAATGACCGCAGCGGCAAGCAAGTCGGTACTTACTTCGGCCCGCCGGCCACCTGGCAGGCCAAGGACGGTTCGAAAATCACCGGCACCCAATTGGCCGTGGCGCCATCCGGTGCGGGCAACTTGCCGTATCAATTGGTCAAGGCCAACCCCGCTGAAGGCAAAGGCGCGATGAGCGGCGTGAGTTACATCCAGCGCGTGGCCCTCAAGGGCGGCGTGGCGCCGAGCAGCGAGTGCACCGCAGCCAACAAAGGCAAGCAGGAAGTGGTGAAGTACCAGGCGGATTACATTTTCTGGGCGGCCAACTGAGTAAAGTCGTCTACGCTGCCCCCCATGCCGATCATTGGGGGGTAGCCATCCGTGTTTGATTACGAAGCCTGTCTGCAGGCTTGCGCCCGTGGCGATCAACGCGCCTTGCGCCAGCTGTATGAGCAGGAAAGCAGCCATCTGCTCGGCGTGGCGTTGCGCATCGCCAGGGACAAATCCCTGGCCGAAGATATTGTGCATGATGCGTTTATCAAGATCTGGCGAGGCGCCGGCAGTTTTGACCCCAGTCGCGGCTCGGCCCGTGGCTGGGTGTTCAGCGTGACCCGGCACCTGGCGCTCAACGTGGTGCGTAACCATTACCGCGAAGTGCCTTTGGGCGACGAACACGAGCAAGTCGCCGCAACCGAAACCTTTGAATTCAGCGCGCGCTCGGGACAGGTCCACACCTGCCTGGAGCAACTCGACCCGGCCCGTCGCACGTGCATCCTGCATGCCTATGTCGACGGTTATTCCCACAGTGAAATCGCCCAGAAACTCGACACCCCGTTGGGGACCGTCAAGGCCTGGATCAAACGTAGCCTCGCCGCGCTGCGGGAGTGCATGGCATGAACGACCCACTGGACGAACTGGCCAGCGAATACGTGCTGGGCACCTTGCCCGGCGAACAACGCGCCGACGTCGAACAACGCCTCAAGCACGATGCCGAACTACGCGCTGCAGTGGACGCCTGGGAGCAACGCCTGTTGCCGCTGACCGCCTTGGCGGAACCCGTACCGCCCTCCTCTGAGCTGTGGCGGCGTATCGAACGTAACATCGCCACTGCCCGCACGCACTGGTGGGACCTGCTGGCCGTGTGGCGCGGCCTGGCCGGTGCCGGGCTTTTGACCACGCTGGTACTGGCCGGGTTGCTACTGACCCGCCCGCCCACTGCCGACCCAAGCTTCGTGGTCGTGCTGGTCGCGCCGCAAAGCCAGGCACCGGGCTGGGTAATCCAGGCCAGTCATGATCAGCAGATTCAGCTGATCCCGTTGGGCGTGATGGAAGTGCCGTCCGACAAGGCCCTGCAGTTCTGGACCAAGGGCGACGGCTGGCAAGGGCCAGTGTCCCTCGGCCTGGTCAAACCGGGCCAGACGCTGTCGGTGCCGCTGGACAAGCTGCCGCCGCTCACGCAAAACCAGCTGTTCGAACTGACCCTGGAAGACCCGCGTGGCTCGCCGACCGGCAAACCCACAGGGCCGATCCAGGCGATCGGCCGCGCGGTGAAGGTGCTCTGATCAGGCGACGGTGGGCAACCACACGCGAAACCGCGCACCACCCAGCGGTGAAGCCAACGCCGTCAGGCTGCCGCCCTGCGCTTCCAGGGCGCGCCGGCTGATGGCCAGGCCCAGGCCGAAACCACCCGTGGCGCGGTCGCGGCTGCGGTCCAGGCGGTAGAACGGTTCGAAGATGCGCTCGCGCTGGTCCACAGGGATGCCGATCCCGTCGTCGTCCACCCAGATTTCACAGCCCTTGGCACACACTTTCACGCCGACCTGGATACGCTTGTCGCAGTAACGCGTGGCATTGCGCAATAGGTTCTGCAACGCGCGGGCGGTGAGGCGTGGGTCGAGGCTGAAGCGCTCCACGGCGCAGTCGAGCGCCACGTCGATGACGATCTCGGGGTTTTCCAATTCGTCATCGACGCTGCCGAGCACGCTGTCGATGAATTCATCGAGGACCACTTCGACCCGCTCCGGCAACTGCGCCGGGTTTTGCAGGCGGCTGTAGGACAGCAACTCCAGCACCAGCTCATCCAGCTCGCGGATATGCGCCACCAGGCTTTGCAGACGTTCGCGACTGGCTTCGGGCAAGTCTTCGGACAATGCCAGGGCCAGGCCGAAATCCAGGCGCGTCAGCGGCGTGCGCAGTTCGTGGGAGACCGCATTGAGCAGGTCGCGTTGCTGGTTGAGCAGGTGTTCGATGTCGTCGGCCATGGTGTCGAACACCGTGGCCAGGCTGCCGATGTTGGAGCTTGGGGGAATGTGTGTGCGTTCGCTCAGATTGCCCTTGCCTAATTGGGCTGCGGTGTTTTTCAGGCGTTCCAGATCACGCCAGTGGGGGCGCAGCCACATCAGCAGACAGGCCAGTAACGCAGCCACGATCAACACATTGATCGCCCAGTACAGTGCGTTCATGTCGAGTGGGTCGGGCGGTATGGTCAGCTTGACTGCGAACTGCTCGTTGACCGGCGAGCTGATTTCGCTCATCCAGCCCCACTCCCCCAAGCGCACGACCGACTTGCCCTGCTCCAGCAGTTGTTCTTCCGCCGGGGTGTAACTGGCGTCCTGGCGCAGCAGTAATTGCACTTTCAGCGGTGCAAAATCGCGCCCCAGTTGCTCGGTCACCTGTGACCAGCGCTCTACCGGCGCCCGCAGGTATTGCTTGACGATCAGTTTCTGCTGGCCGCGGGTCTGCTCGATGTTGTAGTTCATGTAGCGGTGTTCGAACAGCTGGATCACCAGCGAGGGAATCAGGTAGATCGCCAGACTGTAGGTGACGATGGTGATCAGGTAGAGCCGCAGCAGTACTCTGAACATGGCTCAGCATTCCCACTCGGAACGGCTGAAGAGGTAGCCCTTGCCCCACACCGTCTTGATCTTGCGCGCTTCACCGGCATTGTCGTCGAACTTGCGGCGCAGCTTGGAGATGGCCACATCCACCGAGCGGTCGGTGCCATTGAACTCGATACCGCGCAGGCGTTGCAGGATCTGGTCACGGCTGAGGACTTCGCCGGCATGCCGGGCGAGCACCACCAACAGGTTATATTCGCCGCTGGACAACTCCACCGGCTGCTCGCGCCAGGTCACCGTGCGCTCCGACAGGTCGATGCACAGGTTGCCCATGATGATCTGATCATTGGCCACCTGGGGTTCGGACAGACTGCTGCGCCTTAACAACGTACGCACCCGCGCCAGCAATACCCGTGGCTCACAGGGTTTGGTCACGTAGTCGTCGGCGCCCATTTCCAGGCCCAGCACCTGGTCGTGGCTGTCATCGCGGGCGGTGAGCATCAGGATCGGCAGCCCTGCCGAGTCGGCGCGTAGCAGGCGGCAGACTTGCAGGCCGTCGAGGCCTGGCAGCATCAGGTCGAGGATCACCAGGTCCGGCGGGTTCAGGCGCGCGCGTTCACGGACGTGGTCACCACGGCTGAGCACGCTGACGTGGTAGCCATTGCGTTCCAGGTAGCTGGCAATCAGCTCGGAGAGTGCGGCGTCGTCTTCCACCAGGAGGATGTTGGGCATTAAGGTGTTTCCAAAAAATACATGGTCGTACATAAATCCAATGTGGGAGCGGGCTTGCTCGCGAAAGCGGTGGTTCAGTTAACAGATTTGTTGGCTGATACGCCGCCTTCGCGAGCAAGCCCGCTCCCACATTTGATCTCCAGTGTTTGCAGGATCGTGCAAGGATATACGCCCTCTGCCGACTATGGGTCGCACCTTACATTTCTTCACAGACGAGCTACACAGCTTCACAGCACCACGGCGCAGGTGACTTTAGGATGCGCCAGTCAATATTGGGATAAGAGCATGTCGAAGAATCTGTTTGCGCCATTTTGCCTGCTGGCCCTCACCCTGGCCCTGAGCGCATGTGGCGACTCCGCCGCCGAAGCGCCGCAAATGCCCCTGGCCAAAGTGCGCGTCGAAACCCTTGAAGCAAAGCCCCTGGCCATTACCAGCGAATTGAGCGGGCGTATTGCCGCACCGCGCATCGCCGAAGTGCGTGCACGGGTTGCAGGCGTGGTGATGCAACGGGTGTTCAAGGAAGGCCATGACGTGAAACAGGGCGACGTGCTGTTTCGCATCGACCCCGCGCCGTTCAAGGCCGACCTCGACAGCGCCCAGGCCAACCTGAGCAAGGCCGAGGCCGATGCCTTCAAGGCGCGCCTGCAGGAACAGCGCTACAGCCAATTGGTGGAAGGCAATGCCATCAGCGGCCAGGACTACGATAACGCCCGCGCCGCCGTGCGCCAGACTAACGCCGAAGTCGCCGCCAACAAGGCTGCCGTCGAACGCTCCCGCTTGAACCTGGGCTACGCCACCGTGACTGCGCCGATTTCCGGTCGCATTGGTCGCGCATTGGTCACCGAAGGCGCACTGGTCGGCCAGAACGAGGCCACGCCGCTGGCGCTAATCCAGCAACTGGACCCGATCCACGCCGACCTGACCCAGTCCACCCGCGAGCTGAACGACCTGCGCCGCGCCTTCCGTGCCGGCAGTTTGAAGCAGGTCGGCCAGGACCAGGCCAAGGCCACGCTGATCGAGGACGACGGCAGCCTCTACCCGCTGCCGGGCAAGTTACTGTTCGCCGAGATCAGCGTCGACCCCGGCACCGGGCAGATCATCCTGCGCAGCGAGTTCCCCAACCCGGACCTTGACTTGCTGCCCGGCAGTTTTGTGCGTGTGCGCCTGGAACAGGCTGTCGACAAGCAAGGTATCAGCGTGCCGCAACGCGCCATCACCCGTGACAGCGCCGGTATCCCGATGGTGTTGCTGCTGGACGCCGAGCAGACCGTGAGCCAGCAGCCGGTAGAACTGGGTGCAGTGATCAATGACCGCTGGATCGTCAGCAGTGGCCTCAAGCCCGGTGACCGCATCATCGTCGAAGGCCTGCAACACGCGCGCCCCGGTGAAAAAGTTGAAGTGGACGACAGCCCGCTCGTAAAGGAATAACCCGCCATGCCGCAGTTCTTTATTGACCGCCCGATCTTCGCCTGGGTGGTCGCCCTGTTTATCCTGCTGGCCGGCCTGCTGGCAATCCCGCAATTGCCGGTGGCGCAGTACCCCAACGTGGCTCCGCCGAAAGTCGAGATCTATGCGGTGTACCCCGGTGCGTCGGCGCAGACCCTGGATGAAAGCGTGGTGAGCCTGATCGAGCAGGAGCTCAACGGCGCCGATCACCTGCTGTATTTCGAGTCCCAGAGCAGCCTGGGTTCGGCCACCATCACCGCCACCTTCCAGCCGGGCACCAACCCGGAAATGGCCCAGGTGGACGTGCAGAACCGCCTCAAAGCGGTCGAGCCGCGCCTGCCGCAAGCGGTGACCCAGCAAGGCTTGCAGGTGGAGAAAGTCTCCGCCGGTTTCCTGCTGCTGGTAACCCTCACCTCCAACGACGGCAAGCTCGATGACGTGGCGCTGAGTGATTACCTGGCGCGCAACGTGATGAACGAACTCAAGCGTCTCGACGGTGTGGGCAAAGCTCAGCTGTATGGTGCCGAGCGCGCCATGCGCATCTGGATCGACCCGCAGAAATTGATCGGCTTCAACCTGACGCCGGCCGACGTGAACGCCGCGATCAGCGCGCAGAACGCCCAGGTCTCGGCGGGCAGCATCGGTGATTTGCCGGGCACCAACACCCAGGAAATCACCGCCGCGATCCTGGTCAAGGGCCAGCTTTCAACGCCAGCCGAATTTGCCGACATCGTGCTCAAGGCCAACCCCGACGGCTCGACCGTGCGCATCGGCGATGTGGCGCGGGTGGAAGTCGGCAGCCAGGAATACCAGTTCTCCACCCGCCTGAACGGCAAGCCGTCCACCGCCGTCAGCGTGCAGTTGTCGCCCGGCGCCAATGCGCTGAGCACCGCCACCCTGGTGCGGGCAAAGATGGACGAGCTGTCGCGCTACTTCCCGGCCAACGTGGAGTACAAGATCCCGTATGACACCTCGCCGTTCGTCAAGGTCTCGATCACCAAGGTGGTCTACACCCTGCTCGAAGCGATGGCACTGGTGTTTGCGGTGATGTTCCTGTTCCTGCAGAACGTGCGCTACACCTTGATCCCGACGCTGGTGGTGCCGATTGCCCTGATGGGCACTTTTGCCACCATGCTGTTGCTGGGCTTCTCGATCAACGTACTGACCATGTTCGGCATGGTACTGGCCATCGGCATCCTGGTGGACGACGCCATTGTGGTGGTGGAGAACGTCGAACGCATCATGGCCACCGAGGGTCTGTCGCCCAAGGAAGCGACGAAAAAAGCCATGGGCCAGATCACCGGGGCCATCATCGGCATTACCCTGGTGCTGGTGGCGGTGTTCCTGCCGATGGCGTTCATGGCCGGTTCCGTGGGGGTTATCTACCAGCAGTTCTCGTTGTCGATGGCCACCTCGATCCTGTTCTCGGCATTCCTCGCCCTGACCTTGACCCCGGCCCTGTGCGCCACCTTGCTCAAGCCGATCGCCAAAGGCGAACACCATGCCAAGGGCGGTTTCTTTGGCTGGTTCAACCAGCGCTTTGAAAGCCTCACCGACCGTTATGAAGGCTGGGTGGCGTATGCCCTCAAGCGCAGCGGGCGTTACCTGTTGATCTACCTGGTGCTGCTGGTGGGCCTGGGCTGGATGTTCAGCCGCCTGCCTTCCTCCTTCCTGCCGGTGGAAGACCAGGGCTACACCATCACCGACATCCAGTTGCCACCGGGTGCGAGCAAGAACCGCACGGTGCACGTGGCCGAGCAGATCGAAGCGCACAACGCCGAGGAACCTGGGGTGGGTGACACCACCATGATCATGGGCTTCAGTTTCTCCGGTTCAGGGCAGAACGCCGCGCTGGCGTTTACCACGCTCAAGGATTGGTCGCAACGCAGCAGCGATGATTCGGCCTCGTCGATTGCCGACCGCGCCAACATGGCCTTCAGCGAGCTCAAGGACGCGGTTGCCTACGCGATCCTGCCGCCGCCGGTGGACGGCCTGGGCACGTCCAGCGGCTTCGAGTTCCGCCTGCAAGACCGGGGTGGCGTCGGCCATGCCGCACTGATGGCGGCGCGTACTGAATTGCTGGCCGCCGCCGAGAAAAGCCCGATCCTGGCCAACGTGCGCGAAAGCGCCCTGGCCGAAGCACCGCAAGTGCAGCTGGAAGTGGACCGCAAGCAGGCCAACGCACTGGGCGTGTCCTTTGCGGACGTGGGCAACGTGCTGTCCTCGGCCATCGGTTCGGCCTATATCAACGACTTTCCCAACCAGGGCCGCATGCAGCGGGTGGTGGTGCAGGCCGAGGGCGACCAACGCAGCCAGGTGGCGGACTTGATGAAAATCAACGTGCGCAACAACGCTGGCAAGATGGTGCCGCTGTCGTCCTTTGTCGAAGCCAAATGGACCCAGGGCCCGACCCAGCTGACGCGCTATAACGGCTACCCGGCCATCGCGATTTCCGGCGAAGCGGCACCGGGACACAGCACTGGTGAGGCGATGGAGGAGATCCAGCGCCTGGTCAGCCAGTTGCCGGCAGGTTTGGGCCAGGAGTGGACCGGTTTGTCGTTGCAGGAACGTCTGTCCGGCGCTCAAGCACCCTTGCTGTTGGGCTTGTCGCTGCTGATCGTGTTTCTGTGCCTGGCGGCGCTGTATGAAAGCTGGTCGATCCCGACCTCGGTGTTGCTGGTGGTGCCGCTCGGTGTGCTCGGCGCGGTCGTCGCGGTGGGCTTACGTGGCATGCCCAACGATGTGTTCTTCAAGGTCGGCCTGATCACCATCATCGGCCTGTCGGCGAAGAACGCGATCCTGATCATCGAGTTCGCCAAGGACCTGTATGACCAGGGTGAAGACCTGGTCACCGCCACCTTGAAAGCCGCACGCTTGCGTCTGCGACCGATCATCATGACGTCCCTGGCGTTCATCCTCGGCGTGGTGCCGTTGGCGATTGCCACGGGCGCCAGTTCCGCCAGCCAGCAAGCGATTGGCACGGGGGTGATTGGCGGCATGATCACGGCAACGCTGGCGGTGGTGTTTGTGCCGGTGTTCTTTGTGGTCGTGATGAAGTTGGTGCGTAAACGCCACAAAACAGACTGATCAACGCCCCACCGTAGGAGCTGGCTTGCCAGCGACGCAGACACCTCGGTCTTTCAGACACACCGAGTCGATGCGATCGCTGGCAAGCCAGCTCCTACAAGGGTTATGGTGTTCACATACAACTGCCTGTGAGCCTCCATGCCCTTCCTCGCCCGCACCCACCCTCGCCTCTCCGCTGCTGCCGTGTTCGGGATTACCTTGGGCATCCTGGCGCCGGCCGACAGCCTCATCAGCAAAATCCTCATAGGTTGGAACGCCGGGGTTTGGACCTACCTGGTGCTGATGCTGTGGCTGACCCGCCGCGCCAAAGCCGAAGACGTCAAACGCATCGCCGAGATCGAAGATGAAAATGCCGGCCTGGTGCTGTTCACGGTGTGCATCGCCGCCCTCGCCAGCCTGGCGACCATCACCTTCGAACTGGTGGGCAGCAAAGACCTGGCCACCTCGGAACGCCTGCTGCACTACGGTTTCACCGGGCTGACGGTCATCGGTTCGTGGTTGCTGATCGGAGTGATCTTCAGCGTGCATTACGCGCGCCTTTATTACACCTGGGACGGCAAGGAGCCGGCGCTGCGTTTTGCCGAGGGCCTGACGACGCCCAACTACTGGGACTTCCTGTATTTCTCGTTCACCATCGGCGTGGCGGTGCAGACTTCGGATGTGGGTGTGGCCACGCGAAGCATGCGCAAGGTGGTGCTGGGGCAGTCGTTGATCGGGTTTCTGTTCAATACAGCGATCCTGGGATTCTCGATCAATATTGCGGCAGGGCTCTTCGGCTAAGCGATACCCCCTCGTGCTGAGCACTTGCTTAAGCCTAAAAGAAATAAAGAACCGATCTATCGAACTGTCATATCTGACAGTAGATTTATTCAAGAAAACGCGTCTAATTGAAACCCAGGTACGTTGGCTGATTCGAGGACAGTTGTCGATAAAGCCAGGCACCGTTCAGTGTTTTGACCTATTCATCAAAGATGGAGACGCAATCATGCCAGCACAAACTGCAACGCTGACTCCCCGCCAACAGAGCGTATTGTACCCCTGGCCACTTAAGGCAGAGGGAACCTTCTCTGTGTTCCTGGATGGCCAGGCAATCGACATCCAAACCATCACTATTGTGAATGACCCCTCCCAACACATTCTGCGTATTACCGGGCGCAACACCGTGGGCCAGGATACAGTGCGGGAAATCGACATTGAGTTTGCGGATCACACGCCGCCCGGCACGACGTTCAATTTGGCGCAGAGTGAATTCACCCCCACCAGAATTTGGCTATCGGTCAAGACAGCGACCGAATCCTACGCTGTTCGCGGCATGACCGGCACCTTGTCCATTCAACAAATCTCCCCGCAGCTTATCAAGGTACAAGGCGCCGCCGTTGCTCGCACCGATACCGACCCGAACGGACAGGAACACGACTTGATCATTAACTTCAACATTCACACCTGAACCAGCAAACAAAAAAGCCCGTATCTAGCGATACGGGCTTTTTCCTGATCGGGATTTACCAGGTGTAACGAACACCCACGTTGGCACCCCAAGGCTGTTCAACTTTGCCGCCGCTGCTGTGTTCAAGGTCAGCATGCAGTTGCAGGTTCTTCGACAGCTTCACCGCCACCCCCGCACCGAACTCGGCACGCGAGCCAGATAGGTCGTTGTTGAATACATTGTTGTTCACCGACACCTTATTGTTGTTGGCAAACTCGTGCACCATTGCCGCCCGCAGGTAGGGCTGGACCACGCTGCCACTGTCGAGTTGGATATCACGCCCAACCGTTGCACCGGCCTTGGCCATGATCGAGCGAGTACGCTCACCCTTGGCTTGCAGGCCATTGTCCAGGTTGTAATTGGCACCCTGGATCACCACGGTCGACACCTGGGCATACGGCTCAACAAAGAAGCCGTCATCGAGCTTGATGTTGCGACCGAACTCAGCCGACAAACCTCCACCGGTGTTGTTGTACTTGCCTTTCGACGTGGTGCCATCGCTCAAACCGACCTTGGACTCGTTGTGGAACCGGTTGACCTTGGCGACCGCATCGAAATACAGGCCACTCTCCTCGTCCAGCCAGGTGGCATAAGCGCCCAGGTAGTAGCTTTTCACGTTACCGGACGTACCGCGTTTGAGGTTCAGGTCAGATGTGCTGTGACCGGCCATCACACCCACCAACCACTGGCTATCGGCCAGCGGCATGTCGGCGCCCAGGGTAAAGCCCTGTTGGGTCTGGTCGTAGCCTACGCCCGTGCTGTCAGACACTTTGTATTTGTTGCCATAACCGCGTATCCACAGACCCGACTGGCCCGGTTCGAAGCGCAATTCACCCATACGGGTACGCAGTGAAGTTGCCTCGCCGTACCACACGGTAGGTGCAGTATTGAACAGCGCCATTACCGAACGCGTGCCAGGGCTGATTACGCGATTGTTCGGGTCAAGGAACCAGTCGGTCCCTTCCTTTTTCAAGCTGTAAGAGTAGGCACCTACGTCGACCACATCGCCCACCAGGGAGAAATGGGCGTCGCCGCCACCGGTGTGCACGATGCGAATGTCTTCGGGGTTGACCGGCTCCGCACCGCTGGCAGCGAGCAACAGGCTGTGATTGCCCTTGGCCTCACCTTCGATGTTAAGAAAGTCCGTGATACCACGGGCAAAATCGGTGCCCATGACAAAGGTGCCGTTGCCTTCCAGGGTGTCCAGGTCCAACTGATAAAACGCATCAGTGGCACCAAACTTCACCGTGCCACCAGCCAGGTTCAAGGCGCCCACCTGGCTGTCGCCGGTCAACTCCCAAAACGATGCATCGCCCACGTTCAGGCTGGTGACATTTTTCAACTGGCCGGTAAGGCCGGCATTGTTCTGCAGGCTCAAATGCGCGGTGCTGCCATCCTCGACAATCACATTGCCGTTCAAACGACTGTTATCGATATTCATATTGGCGGTCGCGCCACCGTTCACTTCCAACAGCGTGCCGTTACCACCGGTCAAGGTCGAACCATTGCGTACGTCGATGTCGACCGTCGGAACACGACCCGGCCTGCCTTCTACAAGAATCGCGGAACCCGTGCGGCCTTCGACATGCGAGTTGTCCAGCACCAGCTTGCCGGTTTCAGCGCTGTTCAACAGGTTCGTCATGAGTACACCGTTCTTGCCACCGATCAATGTACTTTGGCTGGCGGTTACGAGCGCGCCGCTGTCCAGTCGAACGCCGGCACTGTCGGCACCGGTGCCTTCAACCCAGGTATTTTGGTTGAAATGCAGCTCGCTGTTACCTTGCGCAAGCGCACCGGCAGTAGCGCCTTTGATGACACTGCTGAACACTTCAGCAACCCCACCCTTAAGCGAACCGGCACTCTGGAACGCCTGCAAGCCAAAATTGGTATGGCTGATCAGGGTGCTGCCGGTGATGGTTGCGGTGCTGTCATCCAGGCGTACGGCGCCAAACGACGGGTTGCTCGACTCCACATGTGCACCAGTGAGACTGACAGTCGAGCCTTGCGTAGCGCGGATATCATTCACTCGACTGCCGGCGTTCACGATCAACGCCGAATCATTGGCCAGGATACTCTGTGCAGCGGCGCCATTAAGGGTCAGTTCGGACTTATGATCCAGTTGCCAGTCTTTGGACGTTTCACTGGCGTCAATGGTCTTTTGTTCGCCAATCAAATGATCGGCGTGGGCAGCCCCATGAACAGCTGCAAACATAAGCAGGGTCATGGTCGGGACTTTGATAATCGCGCTCAGGGGCTTGAGCTTGAAGTGGGCTGGTACGTGCATGGTCGTTCACTCTCTGGGGGTAGAGCCGATGAAAACGGTTTGGCTCGTTCCCAAGGAATGGAGCCTTACCTGTGCGGCGCAGAGAGTACGGATAAAGCATCCCAATCTATGTAGGATTTATCTTATTAAGGCGAGTGAACCGGCAGCGGTCAGGGCAGGGGGAAATACTTGCGCAAAGCAAAAAAGGGGAGCTGCGCTCCCCTATTCTTTTCAGGCTTGATCAAGGTGAGGGAATATTGGTCCCATCGCAGAAGTAGTGGGTGTTCGCCAGCGTGCTACGTATATCCGATGGCTCACCATGGCCGGTCACTCCATTGCTCAAAACCGTCTCATAGGTCGCCACGCACGTCCCCCTCGGGGCCTGAGCCAGGTAAGGCTGGTAGTCAATTTCGAACGTGATCCCGTTGTCGATGTCGGCTTGGCTCAAGCTCGGGTGAGTAAGCGTCAACGGGAACGGCCCGGCTGGCAGGCCGGCGTAGGTATTGTGAAGGCTCAACGTCAATGTCAGTGGCACACCGACGGCCATGCGTGTATCGCCTGGCACATGAACCTTACCAAACAGCACGGGCGGAGTGCCGGGCGACCGAGTCTCCAAGTCCGAACAGAACCAACGACCCGCAGTCGTAACCACATACTGTGCTTTCGCCAACTCCACGACGACGGCGCCCTGCACATCGACCGTGGTGGGTGGCGACTCGTTTTCGTTGGTTGTCGCCGGGTCGAGGACCAGATACTTGATGGTCTTCATGTCGTTGCCATGACGGGCGACTACGTCCCAGTCAATAAAGAACGAGATCGGATTGGCCGTCGCGCTGACAGGGAACGGTCCGACCCGCTCATCCTCCCAGAGGAAGATGATCGACTGTCCCGGATGCGGCAACTCTGCAACGGTCCACGGCGCGATGTCCACGCGTACCGGTTGATTAGCATGGGCAGGCAGCAATACGTCCGGAGTCGTCGAGCCAGCACCGAATACGTGGGCCTGGTTAAGGTTGGGGTTGGGTGAACCCGGCTCCCCAGGGTTGACGGGACCGCCTACCGACAAATCGAGCATGAACGTGTGAATGAACGAAGGGAAAAAAGTACCATTGCGGGAAATCCGATACTGTACGGTCGTCGGCTGTGGCCCAATGGCCTGGGTATAAGCGGCACGGAATTCAGCCTGCAAATTACCGAATTTCTGCGGGAACGTTGTGAATGGCATTCCCAGACCGTTGTAACCCCGGCCACCAATATTCACTTCCAGCCGATCAAGCAAGGGGGCGTGATTGTTATACGTCCTGACCCATACTTCAGGGTTAAGCAGGTAATCCTTGATATCAATCAAGTTGTCTGTTTCACCAGGATCGGGTACAGGTGCCAGCGGTAAATGCGGGGTTCCGCGTTCCGGATCGTCGATCAAGGCAACGCGCCGAGTTTCGACGAACGAAGGGCGACTGACGTTACCCGCCCGGTCTGTGAGGGTGTAGAACGCGTAGTAGTCCCCACTCAAATCAATCATTGCTGCCGGTAGGAAAAACGTATTGCCTGTCTCCAGCATTGGAATCCCACCGAGGGGGCTGACGATGTCCGCTGGGCGCGGGAACATCACCGGGCTCCAGTAGAAGGTAATGAAGTCACCGGCCTGCCACCTGCCTGGGACAGGCACGAAGGTGTTATCGGGAATACCGAACTGCACCCCGCCATGCATGACCAAATATGCGTTGTCGATCACCGCACCTACGGGAAGCGTTGCGGGCCATCCTACTGCATCGGGCTGATCACGAAAGGTGGCATCGGAATAGGGCGAAAGCAGGTCAACGGTAAAATTACCAGGGTCCGAGGGTTCTCCCATCGCTGCCGGTACACCACCGATGTTGAGGTATTGAACGCTACGTAGCAGATAGAAACCATGCCGGAAACCACCTGCTGGCGCGCGTACGGTGATATTGAACCTATCAGGGATAGGGAAAGCAGGGTCCGTACTCATTTGCATCGGCGGTGTCACAGCAACCCAGACCTTTATCGGTTGCGAATCGTCCGCCATTTCGACTTGGATAAAATCATCGTAATCTGAAATGTCGCCAGTTTTGCATCGTACAGTGAGGTCGGCCGTCGCATTACGGGCCAAAATCGTCCCGGTGGCATCATCCAATGCCCCCACAATAGTGGGAGCGGCTGGGGCTGCCCGGGGGGTCAGTGGCACATTCGGATTGCTGCTCATTTTTGATGATCTCCACGTTCGTCCAATATAGGTTTCTTACAAAAAACCACTCATCCGCCGGGCTGCGTTCGACCTCCGACCTCAAGTGCCAACGAACTCATTTCCCGGCAATACCTCTCCCTACCGCTTCATATGCGGCATAGCCAAAACACTAAATGCTTGCAATGAAATCCGCCTCGGTGCCCCGATAGCGCTAAACACACAGGAGGCTGTGCGTGTGCGCCCCGGGGTCAGGGCTCGGGCGCATTGCCGTCAATCCAGCAATAGCGAGTGGGTGGCGCCGACGACACTACGCGGTCAAACCGTGCGAACCGGGAGGCAGACCGGCCAATCAATCCCCCCCCCCTGTACACCCTGTAATTCGCCTCCCCCCCCGCATTTTCCTTGAGCGGGCGGATCAAACGTTCTACATCGAGAATCCAGAAGGAGTAACCCAAGGCGTCTGCCACCCCGTCCCAAATGTGACTTTGTGTATCGACGATGTCAGGACGTGGATTCACATCGGGGGCCTGGCCGTATCCCTGAAAGTGCATCACGACCAAGTCCCCGTGTTGGATACCCGTGCCCGGGCCTGTATTCGGGTCAATGCGAATTTCGACGCCGAACCAGATTTTGGGTGTGCAGGCGCACGTCATAAATCTGTTCGGGTTCGCTATCGGTTCGGAGTCAGCCTGCGGAAAGCGCGGCCGCATATAAGTCGGGGCGGGCAGCCCCGCTCGCAGCGCGGCCTGCGCTACCAGGGAAAACTCTGGGTTGAGATTACCGGCGCGATCGCGCAGCCGGTAGAAGCAAAAAATAAAAGCAGCACCCGGGAAATTCTGGAACACCGTATTGGGGACATTCACGAATATTTGCCCAGTAGCACTGATCAGCGGCGGGGAAACCACAGCGGGAGCACCGGTCGGTAATGTGTTCATATCCGAAAAATACATCAGTATTTCATCACCAATCTCACGTCCCAGATAACCCCCGGGAACTTCCATGGGCACCAGTGGCGTCATGCCCAAGTAAGCGTCAGTGATCGGATCAACCGGAAAAATGGCGGGTGGCAGCGGCCCTCCCACCCCAGGCGCATCGCGGTCTATTCTGAGCAGCGTGGGCAAAGAAGTATCGAAATTTGGTGAGGTTGGCGAGTCGAGATGGATTCGAAAAGAGAGATCGACAATCGCACTTCTCAGCAGGAAAGCCTGGGGAATTTCAAATGGATAAGGAAAGTCCCCAGCGGTGAGTGGGCCATCCAGTCGCAAGGCCGGTAGCACGTCGACGGGTGCGGCGCTGTGGTCATCCCATACGGGTACGACGTAATGAGTCTCGCCAGCTTCGGGCAGAAAGGTCCATGGAGTAACGATTTCGCACTCCAGATCGTTGAAATAGTACTGCGCAGGCACTAATCCATCTGGCAGCGCGCGAACCACCCGGGGGCCATCAAAAGCCAGGACGGCCTCAGAACCAGCAGCACCCTTACCCGCCTGTGATTTTTTGGGCTTTGATTTTATCGATTTTGGCTTGCTCATGCCGCCCTCCAATGGACCCAACATCCAACACGCTTAATGCGGTAATGCCGTTAACTTGAAGCCGATTGAACACCCGAAACGCCCGCCCGGATACTGTCAGAACTAACAGGTGCAATTGCCACCCGTCGGACTCATCAACCTGAACACGGTGTCATCCTGCGAATTTCCTCTTGACTGCAAGCAATGGCTGGTGTCTTCTGAAACCGGTTTCAGTGCAATCCGAATTCCAATAAGAAAGGCTCCACCGTGACTTCATTTTCCGCCGCCCAACGCAGCCGCGTGACCATGCTCGACGTGGCCCAACACGCCGGCGTGTCCAAAGCCAGCGTGTCGCGCTTTATCGGCGACGACCGCGCCCTGCTCTCCGATGCCATTGCCCTGCGCATCGAGCAAGCCATCGAACAACTCGGCTACCGCCCCAACCAGATGGCCCGTGGCCTGAAACGTGGGCGCACGCGCCTGATCGGCATGTTGGTGGCCGATATCCGCAACCCCTATTCCATTGCCGTGATGCACGGTGTCGAAACCGCTTGCCGTCAACACGGCTACAGCCTGGTGGTGTGCAACACCGACCGTGATGACGAGCAAGAACGCCAGCACTTGGCAGCGCTGCGTTCGTACAACATCGAAGGGTTGATCGTGAACACCCTCGGCCATCACCTTGACCAACTGCTGGAACTGCAACGGGAAATGCCCCTGGTGCTGGTGGACCGCAAGGTCGAACCGCTGCACAGCGACCTGGTCGGCCTGGACAACCCGGCGGCAGTGCGTATGGCGGTGGAGCACCTGGAGCAACAGGGTTATCGCGATGTGCTAATGGTGAGTGAAGCCACCGATGGCACTAGTTCGCGCCTGGAGCGCCTGAACAGTTTCAAGGCTGAAATCGCTAGCCGCCCGGCATTGACCGGCGCTGTGTTGGAGTTGGATGAAACGCTGCAAAAACACCTGAAAACCTTTCTCGCAAAACCTGGCCCCAAGGCGCTGTTCTGCGCCAACGGTGTCGCGGCGTTGGCCTGCACCCGCGCACTGAAAACCCTCGGTTGCAACTTGTTCGATGACATCGGCCTGATCGCCCTGGATGACCTGGAGTGGTATCCGCTGGTAGGCACGGGCATCACCGCCCTCGCCCAGCCCACCGAAGCCATCGGCGCCAGCGCATTCGACTGCCTGCTCAAGCGCTTGCGCGGCGATACCGAGCCGACACGCACCCTGGACTTCCTGCCCCAACTGATCATCCGAGGCTCCACAACCCCCTTGTAGGAGCCGGCTTGCCGGCGATGGGGTTCTTGAGGCAAGCGTCCATTTCAAGGACGCTATCGCCGGCAAGCCGGCTCCTACAGATGTTGGTTTACGTATAAAAATGAAACCGGTTTCAGAGGTAAACAACAATGCATAAATACCCCGTCTCCATCAGCCTTTCCAGCTACGGCGCCGAGCTGGTACGTCAGCAGGGCCAGCTTAGTTTCGTCGAAGTCCTCGCCGCCGCCGGCGCCCAGTGCATTGAATGGCGCGAAGAGCTTTTAACGGACGAACAGCCCACCGAACTGGCCCAGGCAGCAGCGCAACAGCATTTGAAGTCGGTGTTCTCATCGCCTTTGGAACTGTGGGTCGCCGGCCGTGCCCAAGCGAATGCCGAACTCGCGGCCACCCTGGATCGGGCGCAGGCGTTTGGCTCACGCTGGCTGAAAGTCTCCCTCGGCTACTTCACCGACACCAACGACCTGGAAAGCCTGCACGCCCTGCTCAACCGCCACCCGGTCCGCCTGCTGGTAGAGAACGACCAGACCCTGCACGGTGGCCGCATCGAACCCATGCAGCGCTTTTTCACCGAAGTGGAACGCCTGGGCCTGCCGGTTAAGATGACCTTCGACATCGGCAACTGGCAGTGGCAAGACCAATCCGCCCTCACCGCCGCGCGCCTGCTGGGCCGGCATGTGGATTACCTGCACTGCAAGGCGGTGGCGCGGCGTGCCGACGGCAAGCTGGTCGCCCTGCCGCCTGGCGCCACCGACCTGCATCTGTGGGAACAACTGCTCAAGCACATGACTCCAGGTATTAACCGGGCCGTGGAATTCCCGCTGCAAGGCGATGACCTGGTCGCGGTCACTGCGCAGCAGGTCGCCACCCTCACCCTGCTGGGCCAACCTCGTTCGGAGCATGCGCATGTCTGAGATCGATATCCTCTCGTTTGGTGAAACCATGGCGATGTTTGTCGCCGAACAGACCGGCGATTTGGCCCAGGTGGCTCAGTTCCATAAACGGATCGCGGGTGCCGACAGCAATGTCGCCATCGGCTTGTCGCGCCTGGGTTTCAACGTCGCCTGGCTGAGCCGAGTGGGCAATGATTCGCTCGGGCGCTTTGTGGTCGACACCTTGACCCAGGAGGGCCTGGATTGCCGGCATGTGGCGGTCGATCCGGCACACCCCACCGGTTTTCAATTCAAGTCTCGTGAAGAAGCGGGCGATGATCCCCAGGTGGAGTACTTCCGCAAGGGTTCGGCGGCCAGTCAGTTGTCTATCGCCGCCATCAGCCCTGCCCTGCTGCAAGCCCGCCATCTGCATGCCACCGGCATTCCGCCCGCATTGTCCGAGGCGACGCGCGAGTTGTCCGTCGAGCTGATGACCCAGATGCGCAAGGCCGGGCGCAGCGTGTCGTTCGACCCCAACCTGCGCCCGTCGTTGTGGGCCAGCCAACAGACAATGATCCGCGAAATCAACGCACTCGCCGGCCTGGCCGACTGGGTCTTTCCAGGCTTGGGCGAAGGCCGCCTGCTCACCGGTTTCGATGACCCGGCCGACATCGCCGCGTTCTACCTCGACCAGGGCGCCGAAGCCGTGGCGATCAAGCTCGGCCCGGATGGCGCCTACTACCGCACCCAGATGGACCAGGGCTTTGTCGCCGCCGTGCGGGTGGAAAAAGTCGTGGATACGGTCGGTGCCGGCGACGGTTTTGCCGTGGGCATGATCAGCGCCCTGCTGGAAAACCTCAGCTTCCCCGAGGCGGTACAGCGCGGTAACTGGATCGGCAGTCGCGCCGTGCAAAGCCGTGGCGATATGGAAGGCCTGCCCACCCGTTCAGAGTTACCGATCCGATCCGTTGCCTAACCCACTACCTGTTGCCACAACTACAACAAGCTCAGGAGCAACCCCATGCAAACCGTGAAGCTCGCCACCCGCCGCTGGTGGTACATCATGCCCATCGTTTTTATCACCTACAGCCTGGCCTACCTGGACCGCGCCAACTACGGCTTCGCCGCCGCCTCCGGGATGGCCGAGGACCTGATGATCACTCCCGGCATGTCGTCATTGCTGGGCGCGCTGTTTTTCCTTGGCTACTTTTTCTTCCAGGTGCCGGGGGCGATCTACGCGCAGAAACGCAGTGTCAAGAAGCTGATCTTCGTCAGCCTGATCCTGTGGGGCGGCCTCGCCACCCTCACCGGCGTGGTGTCCAACGCCTACATGCTGATCGTGATTCGCTTCATGCTCGGCGTGGTCGAAGCCGCCGTGATGCCGGCGATGCTGGTGTACCTGTGCCACTGGTTTACCCGTGCCGAACGCTCGCGCGCCAATACCTTCCTGATCCTCGGCAACCCAGTGACCATGCTGTGGATGTCGGTGGTGTCGGGCTATCTGGTGCAGCATTTCAGCTGGCGCTGGATGTTTATCATCGAAGGCCTGCCGGCCGTGCTGTGGGCCTTTATCTGGTGGAAGCTGGCCGATGAGCGTCCAAAGGATGCCAAGTGGCTGAGCGACGCTGAGAAACAGGACCTGGAAACCGCGCTGGCCGCCGAGCAAGTCGGGATCAAGGCGGTGAAGAACTACGCTGAGGCGTTCCGTTCGCCCAAAGTGATCATCCTGGCCCTGCAATTTTTCTGCTGGAGCATTGGCGTGTACGGCTTTGTGCTGTGGCTGCCGTCGATCCTCAAGCAGGGTTTGCAGATGGACATGGTCGAGGCCGGCTGGCTGTCGGCGCTGCCTTATTTGGCGGCGGTGATTGGCATGCTGGTGGTGTCGTGGGGCTCGGACAAGCTGCAAAAGCGCAAGCGTTTCGTATGGCCGCCGCTGCTGATTGCCTCGATTGCTTTCTACGCGTCCTACGTGCTCGGCGCCGAACACTTCTGGTGGTCCTACACCTTGCTGGTGATTGCCGGGGCCTGCATGTACGCGCCGTACGGTCCGTTTTTCGCGATTGTCCCGGAGATCCTGCCGGCCAATGTCGCCGGGGGTGCCATGGCGCTGATCAACAGCATGGGGGCCCTGGGTTCATTCGGCGGCTCGTACCTGGTGGGCTACCTCAATAGCAGCACCGGTTCGCCCGGCGCTTCGTACCTGCTGATGAGCGGCGCGTTGCTGCTGTCGGTGGTACTGACGATTTTTCTCAAGCCCGGCGCGAGTGACCGCACGCCGGCGCCCAATCTGGAATTGAAGGTAAAAGCCGCATGAAAAAGTCTGTCGTGTTGTACAAAAAACTCTCCGCGCCACTGATGGCCCGCCTGCATGAACAGGCCGAGGTCACGCTGGTCGAAGCGCTGGATGACACTGGCCTGGCCAAGCTGCGCGACGCCCTGCCCGGCGCCCACGGCCTGCTCGGCGCCAGCCTGCGCCTGGATGCCAAGCTGCTTGATCTGGCGCCGCAGCTGGAGGCCGTGGCCAGCGTATCGGTCGGCGTCGACAACTACGACATCGACTACCTGACTGCGCGCGGCATCCTGCTCAGCAACACCCCCGACGTGCTCACCGAAACCACCGCCGACACCGGTTTTGCGCTGATCCTCGCCACCGCCCGGCGTGTGGTCGAATTGGCCGACATGGTGCGCGCCGGTCAATGGAACAAAAACATCGGCCCAGCGCATTTCGGCAGCGATGTGCATGGCAAGACCCTGGGCATCATCGGCATGGGCCGCATCGGTGAAGCCTTGGCCCAGCGTGGGCATTTTGGTTTTGGTATGCCGGTGATCTACCACAGCCACTCGCCCAAGCCGGCGGTGGAGGCACGTTTCGGCGCGCAGTACCGCAGCTTGAATGACTTGCTGCAACAGGCCGACTTTGTTTGCCTGACCTTGCCACTTACCGCCGAAACCGAGAAGTTGATTGGCGCAGAACAATTTGCGCTCATGGGCCCGGAGACGATCTTCATCAATATTTCGCGGGGCAAGGTGGTGGATGAAGCGGCGCTGGTGGAAGCGTTGCAGCAGCGCACCATTCGGGCGGCGGGTTTGGATGTGTTTGAAAAGGAGCCGCTGGATCACGGCTCGCCGTTGTTGCGCTTGAACAATGTGGTGGCGACACCGCATATCGGCTCGGCCACCCATGAAACGCGGGAGGCCATGGCCAAATGTGCGGTGGATAATCTGTTGCAGGCGTTGGCAGGCCAGCGACCAAAAAACCTGGTGAATGCAGCAGTGTGGAAAAACTGATTTTACTGTGGTGAGCGGGCTTGCCTCGCGCGGGGCAAGCCCGCTCACCACTAAAAGCAGGTTTCTGACGCATTCAGATCACAAAACGCGCCACCATCCCATTCAAGTCCACCGCAAGGCGCGACAGTTCGTGGCTGGCCGCACTGGTCTGGTTGGCACCGGCCGCCGACTGGGTCGCCAGGTCACGGATGTTCACCAGGTTGCGGTCCACTTCGCGGGACACTTGAGCCTGCTCTTCCGACGCGCTGGCGATCACCAGGTTGCGTTCGTTGATCAGGCTGATGGATTGGGTGATCTGTTCCAGGGCCACACCGGCGGCGCGGGCCATTTCCAGGGTGTCTTGGGTGCGCTGGTTGCTTTGCTGCATCGATTGCACGGCTTCACCGGTGCCGTTCTGGATGCCGGCGACCATTTTCTCGATTTCCTGGGTCGACTGCGCGGTGCGATGGGCCAGCGCTCGCACTTCGTCTGCCACCACGGCAAAGCCACGTCCGGCTTCACCGGCACGGGCCGCTTCAATGGCTGCGTTCAACGCCAACAGGTTGGTCTGCTCGGCAATCGCGCGGATCACGTCCAACACTTTGCCGATGTCGCGGCCTTGGGTGGCCAGGCCTTCAATCATCGCGGCGGTGTTTTGTACGTCTTGGGTCATGGTCTGGATCGCGCCGACGGTTTCCACCACACGGTCGCGCCCTTCACGGGCAGCCTGGTTGGACTGGCTGGACGCTTCGGAGGTGGACACTGCGTTGCGCGCCACTTCTTCCACCGCCGCCGTCATCTCGTTGACCGCCGTGGCCGCCTGATCGATTTCATTGTTCTGTTGCTGCAAGCCTTTGGAGGCTTCTTCAGTGACCGCGCTCAACTCTTCCGCTGCCGAGGCAAGCTGAGTGGCCGAGCCGGCGATCTGCTGGATGGTCTGGCGCAGGTTGGCCTGCATGGCCGCCAAGGCGCCGAGCAAGCGCGCCGGTTCGTCCTTGCCGTCATCTTCGATGGCTTTACTCAGGTTGCCACCGGCGATGGTTTCGGCAACCTCCACAGCTTTGCGCAGCGGCGTGACAATGCTGCGGGTCAACAACCACGCCAGCAGCACGGTGAGCAATGCGGCAGCCACGGAAACTGCAATGACGCCCGTAATGGCGCCGTCATAACTCTGCCCGGCTTCAGCGTCAGCGGTCTTGGCATCGGCCGCGTTGATAGCGATGAGCTTGTTCAGTTGCTCGCCCATCTGGTCGGTGCCGTCCTTGATGCGGCTGTTGATCAGTGCGCGCATCTCATCCACTTTGCCCTGCTTGGACAGCGCGAGCATGTCGGCCTGTGCCTTGAAGTAGTTGTCCAGCGTGACCACGAAGGTTTTGTACAGCGCGGCTTCTTCCGGGCCGGCAGGTAGAGCTGCGTAGCTGGCTTGGGCCGTCTTGACCTTGTCGGCGAGCACGCCCATGCGGGTTTCAGCCTCTTGCAGGCTGGCCGGCTCGCGGTTGACCAGCACGCGGAACGACAGGATGCGCAGGCGTAGTACGTTCTCGGTGATGATGCCCAGCGAGGTCACGCTGGGCAGTTGGGTCGCGGTCATTTCCACTGAGGATTGGCGAATCTGTGCCATGCGGTTGACCGCAAACACCCCCAGTAAAACCACTAACAACGCAATGAATGCAAAACCGAGGAACGCTCGAGGGGCAATGTTCAACTGGCGCAGGGACATAGGGAGTGCTCTCAGAAGTAGTGTTTGCAAGCGTCCCTGCCGCGAAACGATCAGTCGGCGTCAACGCGCCGTTCCGACCTGTGGTCACCACTGTTGTCGTTGGTATGTGGGCCTATCCTCGGTATCGGCAGGGCCTGGGGTTTCCCGCAGGTCATTCATAAATATTTTTTTACACTTCTGACGACCGGCGCTTTCTGGCATCCTGCGCCTCCATTTTCTGACCCGAGCCCGTATTTTGTCTGACGCTCAAGCCCCCCGCCCGCGCTATAAATCCGACCTGATCTACGGCCTGGAAGACCGCCCACACTTCACCGCGGCGATTTTTGCCGCGTTGCAGCACGTGCTGGCGAGTTTCGTCGGGATCATCACCCCCACGCTGATCGTCGGTGGCGTGCTGGGCCTGGAAAGCGAAGTGCCGTATCTGGTAAGCATGGCGCTGTTCGTGTCGGGGCTCGGCACCTTTGTGCAGGCGCGCAAGTTTGGCCCGATCGGTTCCGGGCTGTTGTGCCTTCAGGGCACCAGCTTTTCCTTTATCAGCGTAATTCTCAGCGCGGGCTTCATGGTCAAGGCGCGGGGCGGCGGCACCGATGAGATTCTCTCGACGATCTTTGGCATTTGCTTTTTCGCCGCGTTTATCGAGGTGGTGCTGAGCCAGTTCATCGGCAAGCTGCGCAAACTGATCACCCCGGTGGTCACGGGCACCATCATTACCTTGATGGGTTTGTCGCTGATCAAAGTGGCGGTCACCGACATGGCCGGCGGTTTCGGCGCCAGCGACCTCGGCGCCGCCAGCAACATGGGCCTGGCAGCGCTGGTACTGCTGACCATCGTTGTGCTCAACCGCTTCAACAACCCGTTCCTGCGCCTGGGCTCCATCGTGATCGGCCTGACCCTGGGTTTTGTCGTGGCCTGGCTGATGGGACGCGTGGACATGGCCGCATTGCCCCAGGTGCCCTTGATCAGCGTGCCGGTGCCGTTCAAATACGGTTTCTCGTTCGACTGGGTGGCGTTTATTCCGGTGGCGGTGATCTTCCTGATTTCGCCCCTGGAAGCGGCCGGTGACCTGACCGCCAATTCGATGATTTCCCAGCAGCCGGTCAAGGGCCCGCTGTACATCAAGCGCATCAAATCGGGCCTGTTGGCCGACGGCCTCAACTCGGCGATGGCAGCCACCTTCAACAGCCTGCCGATGGTGACTTTCGCCCAAAACAACGGGGTGATTCAGTTGACCGGCGTGGCCAGCCGCTATGTGGCGTACTTCATCGCCGGTCTGCTGGTGCTGCTGGGGCTGTTCCCGATGATCGGCGCAGTGCTGCAACTGATGCCCAAGCCGGTACTGGGCGGCGCGACCCTGATCATGTTCGGCACCGTGGCCGTGGCGGGCATCAAGATCCTCGCCGAAGCCGGGCTGCACCGCCGCAATGTGCTGATCGTGGCGATTTCCCTGGGCATGGGCCTGGGCGTGGCCGCCGTGCCGGAAGTGTTGCGCGACCTGCCCAAGGCGCTGCACAACATCTTCGAGTCGCCGATCACCGTGGGGGCTTTCTGTGCAATCCTGCTGAACATTTTCCTGCCGGAAGAGTTCATAGAGCTGGAAGAAGATGAATTTGATCCAGAGTCCTCGACCCTCAAAGTGATGCAGGATCCGGACGTCACGAAATAGGAGCACTTTTATATGCGCAAGCTCATGGTTCTATCGCTGTTGCTGCTGACCCTGAGCGCCTGCGCGCTGTTCCCCAACCGTGACCCGGTGAACATCAATGTGGTGGGCATCGAGCCCCTGCAGAGCCAGGACCTGGAAGTGCGCTTCGCCGTGAAGCTGCGGGTGCAGAACCCCAATGAAACCGCGATCGACTACAACGGCGTAGCCCTGGACCTGGAGGTCAATGGCCGGCCGCTGGCGTCAGGGGTGAGTGATCAACGCGGCTCCATCCCACGCTTTTCCGAGACCGTGCTGATGGTGCCGGTAAGTGTTTCGGCGTTTTCGGTGTTGCGTCAAACCCTGGGCCTGAGCCAAAAACAGAGTTTGAACAACCTGCCTTATGTGCTGCGGGGCAAACTGGCGGGTGGGCTGTTTGGCACGATGCGCTTTGTTGACCGTGGCACACTGGACCTGCCGAATACGGCCACCTGGTAAACGCCATGCAACCGACGCTTTACACCGAACGCTTGATCTTGCGCCCGCTGACCCTGGACGATGCCGAGGTCATCCAGCAGCTCTTTCCCCACTGGGAAGTGGTGCGCTATCTCACCGCCGAGGTGCCCTGGCCTTACCCCGCCGACGGTGCGCACAGCTTCCTTGAACATGTGGCCTTGCCGGCCATGGCACGGGGCGAGGAATGGCACTGGTCGATCCGTTTGAAAAGCGCGCCTGACGCGCTGATCGGCAATATCTGCCTGACGGATACCGAGGACGACAACCGTGGGTTTTGGCTGGGCCGGCAATGGCAGGGCCAGGGACTGATGACCGAAGCCAGTGCCGCAGTCACCGATTACTGGTTCGGCGTGCTCAAGCGGCCATTGATGCGTGTGCCCAAGGCTGCGCCCAACCTGGGGTCGCGGCGGATTTCAGAACGCACGGGGATGCGCTTGATCAGGACGGATGAAGGAGCGTTTGTAGCAGGCACTTTCCCACGGGACATCTGGGAAATGACCCGTGAAGAATGGCTGGCATCACATCCTCTGTAGGAGCCGGCTTGCCGGCGATAACGGTGTATCAGTCACTGCATTGGCTGGCTGAACCGACGCTATCGCCGGCAAGCCGGCTCTACAGGGGCTATCGTGTTTTAGTCGGTGATGTAGCGCACGCCTGGCTTGGCGCGCTCATCCACCACCAACTCGAATACATCCGGCCGGGCGTAGTGGCCCACCACGTCATAGTCATACCGCGCGCGCACCAATTCATCGGTATTGATTTGCGCCGTCAGCAGCCCGGCTTCTCCCAGCAACGGTCCCGCCAGAATGTCGCCCATGGGCCCGACAATCACGCTGCCCCCCGCAATCAACGGGCGTTCGGCAGGCCAATTGGCGACCTCAATCCCCAGCGCTGCCGGCGACGCCTGTACCTGGCACGCGCTCACCACAAAGCAGCGCCCCTCATGGGCCACATGGCGCATGCTCACCTGCCACATCTCGCGCTCATCTACCGTCGGCGCACACCAGACCTCCACGCCCTTGGCATACATTGCCGTACGCAGCAACGGCATCATGTTTTCCCAGCACACCGCGCCGCCGACACGCCCCACTGCCGTATCGATCACCGGCAGGGTCGAGCCGTCGCCCTTGCCCCAGATCAGCCGTTCTGTACCAGTGGGCATAAGCTTGCGATGCTTGGCCACCAGCCCACCCGCCGGCTCGAAATACAGCACGGTGCAATACAGCGTGCTACCGCTGCGCTCGATCACGCCAAGAACAAGGCTAGCGCCCGTGCGCGCCGACAGTCCGGCCAGTGCCTGCGTTTCAGGGCCCGGCACATCGATAGCATTGGCAAAGTAGCGCGCGAAGGCTTCGCGCCCCTCCGGCAGGCGATACCCCAACTGCGTACCAAACCCCTCACCTTTGGGATAGCCACCCAGCAACGCCTCGGGCATTACCACCAGTTGCGCTCCGCTGCGCAGGATCTCGTCTTCATAACTGAGGATCTGCGCCAGGGTTTCGCCCTTGCCATCAGGCAAGGAACCGATTTGCAGGGCCGCCACAGTAGAAACAGGCATCGTGTTCACTCCAGGTAATGGGGGTTGCCCATTCTCCCGCCAGCCTCGATCATGAATAAAGCCCACCTCAGTGCTGAATGATATGAGCCAAATCAATATCGCCCAGGTCGATCTGAACCTGTTGAAAACCTTTGAAGCCCTGCACGACGAATCCAGCGCCAGCCGCGCGGCCTTGCGCCTGGGCGTGACGCAGTCGGCCATCAGCGCGGGGTTGCGGCGCTTGCGCGAGGTGTATGGCGATCAATTGTTCGTGCGCACCGGGCGTGGCCTGGCGCCGACCCTGAGGGCCAACCAATTGAAACCGCTGATCAGTGAAGCACTGGATCGCTGTCGGCAGAGCCTGGCCATGGTCGACCCGCACAATCAGCAGTATCAGGGGCGCTCCGTAGTGCTGGGGCTGTCGGATGATTTCGAGATTGCCTACGGCCGCAGGCTGATGGATGAGATCGCCCGGCGCGCACCGAAACTACGGGTGATTTTCCGCCAGACCCATAGCCAGATCGTCGCAGGCGCCCTGCTCGACCGCACCTTGGATCTTGCGATCACAGCCGGTGGCTTTGCCCAGGGCCGGTTAAGTCGCCAAGTATTGGGAGAAGGCGATTACCGCTGCCTGGTGGATTCGGATCAGGCCAGCATCAGCCTGGAGGATTTCGTCACTCGCGAGCACGTGCTGGTGTCGTCAGGTGGATTCATAGGGATTACCGATGAGGGTTTAGCGGCGCAAGGGCTGAGCCGACAAGTGTGTGCGTCCACCAGCCACTTCGCGGCGCTGCCTTTTCTGCTCAAGGGCAGCCAAGCGGTGGCGACCATTCCCGGTCACGCCGCCGAGGCCATCGGCGCGATGACCGGGTTGCGGGTGCTGGCTTGCCCACTGGCCCTGCCGCGCTACCCGGTGGAGTTGGGCTGGCGCACCCAAGCACAGCTGGATCCGCTGCTGCTGAAAGTGCGTGAAGCGATTGTGGCGAGCTTTACTTAGCCGCCGCCATCAACTTGTTGACCTCACTGCGTACCATGTTGGAAAACTCCGGCGGCGACATGCCGTCGAGTTCGGCGCGCACCCACTCGGCCCACTTGCCCTTGCGCTTGGCGCGCTCACCGAACAAGCGGGCCGCTTCGCCCTTGGCCTTGCCCAGGTTGGTTTGCCACAGGTCATAGAGGCGGGACTTTTCATCTTCCAGCTCGGCACGTTCGGCGAGGGTCTTGTTGGCCAGATTGAAGCTCATGTTGATTTACCTGCTGCACAAATAGGCGACATCTTACACTGTAGGTCGAATTTTCCTGATCCGGATTTTGCTCGAAACGGCCGGTCGGCAAAAAAACTGCAACTTTTGCCAACGCCCGATACTCCATTGTTCACTGTCACATTCACTCGCAAGGAGTCACACAATGGCCCGCAAAACTGCTGCCCAAGCCGTCGAAGACCAAATCAAGGACCAAGCCTTCAGCGAACTCACCGCGCTGATCGAAGAATCGGACAAACTGCTCAAGAGCAGCGCCTCCCTGGTCGGCGAGGAAGGTGAAACCCTGCGCGAGCAGGTCGCCATCAAACTCAAGCAAGCGTTGGACTCGGTGTCCAATGTGCGCGAGCGCAGCAAGCCTGTGGTCGATGCCACCGAAACCTACATCGGTGGCCACCCATGGCAGACCGTGGCGATTTCTGCCGGTTTCGGCCTGGTCGTAGGCCTGCTGCTCGGCCGTCGCAACTGAAACAATCGGGGCTGCGCAACAGGCGCAGCCCCGTTTAACCTTCCGCCAGTGCCTGCAACTGCCTAAGATCTTTCGTGTCCATTTCAATACCTGTCTGCTGGGACTTCGCGCGCGTGCGATGACGTCGATCCCCCGGCAACCGCCGCAACCCCGCTGCATGCATCTGCCGCACCAGTTCCTGGCTGCGCTCGGCAAAGCTTTGCCCGGCGGTTTTGCTCGGGTCGATCACAATCACCAACTGGCCGGTCCAGGGCGTACGTGCCCCCGGATGCTCCGACCAGTTGAACTCGAACGAAAAGTTACCGCCCGTCAACGCCGCCGCCAGCAACTCGACCATCATCGACAGCGCCGAGCCCTTGTGCCCGCCAAATGGCAATAGCGCCCCGCCTTCAAGAATGGCCTTGGGGTCCTGGGTCGGCTGACCCAGGCTGTCGACGCCCATGCCCGGTGGCAGGCGCTCGCCTTTGCGTGCGGCAATCTGCACGTCGCCGTGGGCGATGGCGCTGGTGGCGAGGTCAAACACAATGGGTGGACCGTCCGCCCGTGGCGCAGCGAACGCGATCGGGTTGGTGCCGAACAACGGCCGGTCGGCGCCATGGGGCACCACACAGGTCATGCTATTGACCACGCTCAATGCCACCAGGCCTTCTTCGGCAAAGGGCTCGACGTCCGGCCACAACGCGGCGAAGTGATGGGAGTTATGAATCGCCAGCAGCGCAATGCCGGCACTGCGCGCCTTGTCGACCAGCAGTGAGCGGGCCGTAGCCAGAGCCGGTTGGGCAAAACCATTCGCCGCATCTACCCGAACAAAGCCGCTGGCAACGTCTTCAACGATGGGCACTGCCTTGCCGTTGACCCAACCACTGTTCAACGTCGACACATAGCCAGGCACGCGAAACACCCCGTGACTATGGGCCCCGTCACGCTCGGCGCTGGCGCAGTTCTCGGCCAGTACCTGAGCCACCGATTCAGACGCGCCGTGCCGCAGAAGGATGCGCTGCAACAGTAGCGTCAATGTCTCGTAGCTCAGGTGCGTGGTTGAAACGTCGTGATCCAAAGGCGATGCAGACATCGGTAGCTCCCGTTTAATTATTGGAAGGGGCACTGCGTACGAACAATCGGCAGTGACGATTAAACAGTGTTTCGCGCGTGACTGTCGACCACGACACGCAGCCCGGCGTGTCAGACATATCTACTGCCGAACCCTGGTATCACGACTCTAGGATCACTACTTCCCGGAGGGGCTGTTCTCACCGCCCCCTTGCCCTTGAGGGTCTATCCAATGAGTCAGGTACAACCACCCTATTTTTTTCCTGAAGTCCTGCGCAGTGGCTGGAAGGAACGCGAACGCGAACGCCACTTCGGCATCAATGCCAACGACAGGAGTTTCCTGCGCAATCTGCCTTTGAGCAGCAATGAGGTGCGGCGCAAGCAGACTCCGCCCATGATCGCCCAATCGCTCTGGCTGAATAAAAACAGCCCGGCGGCCCTGGAGCTGGTCGGCAGTTTCATGATGAGTTCAACCGGCACCTACACAAGCGCCTTCCTCTACACGCCGTATCGCGGACTGGAAAAATTCGACGGTCGGGCACTATTACTCAGCGCGCTGACTGAACGCCTCAAAACGCCGGCCAAAGCCGATGAGCTCTTGCAGTTCATTGCTCTGGGTATACGTTCGGGATTGAAGCTGGGCACCCCCCTGGTGCTGACACCCGTGGATATTGAGGGCGATGTATTCGACGAACAGAAAAAATCCCTGAACCACCAGCAAACGCTCAACCTGCAAGCCGTGCTCGCCGAGCTGGTGAAATTGCCCAACCTCGACACAATGCTACAAGCGCTGCTTAGATCCGTGTTTTACCCACTCTTCCCCAGGCTTGACCCCAACCGGACCCAAGTCAATTTTTTCAAATTGCCGCCCACCGAACGGGAACCACGGCAATGGATCAATTCGCTGTCGATCAGCGAAGCGCTCTTGATGCTTTACCGTCAGCAAGCCTGGCCGGTAGGGCAAACCCGCGAGTTCTTCCATCCCCAATCCACCACCGCCTCCAACAACGCAGCAGGCTGGGAAGACGGCCTTAAACAGGCATCAGAACAATTATCGTCGTTCTTGCAAAATGCCCTTGAGACGTTCTGGAACACCGAGCTACCAAACGGTGCCTCGCGTCGCACATTCCTGGCGCAAACCATGGCGCACAAGGCCCGAGTCGATCTATTGCTCAAGCGCCAGAGTGAAATCATTACGCCTGAACAAGCCGATCAACTAGCCGCGCTCTATCGACCAAACGGCGCGCCGCGCACTCAAGCCAGTGACGGATTACGCTTCGAGACGGTGCGGTTCTGGGAGCATCCGACTCATTTCGTTGAGCTAACCAGTTCGGTGATGATTGCCAATGCGCATACCTGGTTTTACTCGCCGCCCAAGGGGTTGCAGGTACTGGCCGATCACGACGGCCTGATTCAGTTCTTAAAGGCAATGGTCAAGGCGCCCGCCTACGAAGACGATGCCTACAACTTCCTGTCCCTGGAGGAGCGCCTGTTATTTATCGGTTTTACCCAACCATCAGTCAGCGGCAACCTGATTGACGGAAACGTATTTGAACACCTGATGGAGGGCATCATCGACAAACAGCAGCAAAACCTGATCTACGTCCTCGGCCAATTCCGCCGTGAACGCGGCGACATCAACCTGTCGGCACTGCTGGATCACGCCATGGATGTGCGCTTCATGGTCGATGACAAGCTCTTGACGCTGGACACTGCACACCGCTGGACCACCCACACAGTGTTGGCTGACCCTCTGCGGCCCATTTCGGTCGCCGCTAAACGAGCGGAGCAGCTGCATAAACAGCTAATTGATATCCCACTCGCGCTGGAAAATCTGATCAAACCATTGCCGTCCATCATGACCCCGCTGGCCGATGCCTTGGCCAGTCACGAACGACAGGCACTCGACCCGGTGCGGGTGTTCATCAATCGCTACACCGAAGAGGCGGCCCCCTACCCTATTGTGGCACCACTGGAAAGCCAAAGCCTGGAGGATCACTTCCTCGAGCGTCTGGCCGAAGGGGTTGGCCCGGTGCCTGAAACCCGGCATTACGGCGTTTACAAGCCAGACCACACTGCCTATGGGCAAGAACTGTCTCACGTGGACGTCAAAACGCTCAATCAGATCGTCAATCAAGTGTTGGCTCATTACAAAGAGCATGACATCTACGACATCCCCCGCAAACACCTCCAGGACCTGCTGCCGCAGATGGGGACCATGATGTCCAGCGCGATGCGCAACCAGGCCTACCTGCGACGCCTCAACAAGACACTGGACGCCCGGGACGACGCCATCATTCAAGCCGTGTTTGACCCCTTCAACCCTGACCGTCGTCGGCGGGAGGACCTGGAAGGGTTTATCCCGGATGTCTATCGCATCACTGTCCAACGCGATGAAGAAGAACCGCGTCACAACCTGGCCAATTGCTTGATGATCACCGAGCGCGGCGGACTGGATCACCACCATTCCGGCCACGCGATTCTCTGGACGCCGGCCTGGGGCCTGGAAACCTTCGTGTCTCCAGCCGTGGCAGAACAGCAACTTGAGGAGCGCCTGAAAGACCCCACCGCATGCTTGGCACTGTTGGAAAATCTTGATCCGCGTCTACGCCAGCCGCATACCAACTACACCCTGGGGGCATTCTGGCTGATCACCGAACCGATCAGCGAAAACCGCCAGCAGTCCTGGATCGACCACTACATCGCCCAACGGGCCCATTGGCTGGCACGGAAACCCACCGGCAAAGCACTATTGAAGCTTATGGCGGTGATGCCTAGCCCTGTCCTTGGAGGGGCTGCACAGCTCGCCCATCATTTTGTCGCGCAACGCTCGCTACCCGTTTGGCTGGGCATGGCAAGCCCTGCTGAACAGCAGCACCATGCTGAGCTACTTGAGCAATATCGCCTCAATACCCAGTCTGAAAAAGACTATCTGTATGAGTTTTTATCGCTACGCCAGCAGGCTCACGACAAGCTGAGCGACATGCTGGTGGGTTATTCCGTTGACCCGCAAGACGTCTTTATCACGCCACGGCTCGCCTTGGGCGGTCAACGACAGAACCTTATCGACTACGCCCTGGCTCACATCAACGAGCAGGTAAGTTCCTTTATCGTGGAGGCTGGCGCAACGCGACTGACCGAATCGACGATCCGGCAACTCTTGCTCAAATTGAACATCGCCCAGGTCGCTCACGACTACCTGAAAGAGAAACTGGCCCCCGACCAACCAGGCGCACTGTTGCGTGAGCTGCGTTTTATCCGGCAATTACCGTGGCAGCTGTTGCAACACGCCCACGCACTGAAACTGCAAGAGCGGCTATCGGAGACTGGCTACAACCTGATTCGGCAGGTCGTCGACATGCCGGACGCCATCGCACGGGCCACGATCGCAGGTGCCAATGCGACCATTCGTCCCCTTGAGATGATCGCCACACCAGGCGCGAGCATCGTCAAGGCGCTTGGGCTTTACGTGATCAGCGCAGGCGCCACTGGGCCGTTGATTCTCTACGCGCCTTACTACCCAGGCCAGTGCTTCATAGAGTTTGAAAACCTTGCGCAGTTTCTCAGCCATCTGAATGTACCTGGCAAACTGCAAGACTGGATCACTGCCCATCTACCGGTTGCTGACAAGGCGAAATATAAAAATCTACTGGCCAGCACCGCAGGTACCACCTCCGAAATCACCTTGGCCAATCAACCGATCAAAGGCCACGCCTTCAAGCAGTTTTATCAGGACAACCAGGTGGTGATGGGGCAAATGCTTAAAGCTCAGCAAGCCCCCGACGAGCAGAGCCGCTGGAACACGATCAAAAGTCTCTTGAGCAGCGGCGTGCAGATCGCCGCGCAATTCTTGCCGGGGAAACTGCGGATACCGGTTCTGATCTGGCAGAGCTATAGACTGTTCAAAGACTCTGCCGAGGCCCTGCAACAGCATCATTGGCGGGATGCATTGCGTTCGTTCATTTTCGGTATTGCGACGATGGCGGGGCTGGAGCGACTGATTCGCACACCCGTGCCCAAACCTTCTCCCCCGGCGTACAAGGAGGTGCACGAAAGCGACCTGCCCCCCTCCGACACCGCCGTTGCGCCGACCGCTCGGGACATCGACGTAACCGACCCCAGACGCACTCGCCTGCAATCTCTGGAAGCCAGCCAGGTATCTTTGAAAGACTTGCAAAAGCGACCAGGCACAGGCCTCTACGCCACTGCCGACGGCAAGACGCTTTATGGAGCCGTGGAGGGCAAGGTCTATCCAATCGAGCAAGCCAAACAGCTGCGGATTGCCAGCAACGACGGCCCCCTGGTGTCCAGTACTGTCCAAAAACAGCTGGTGTTGGCCCCACAGAGCCACACACTGCAGTACGGCAAAGCGCTCTCGCGGCTGGGCAATTATTATGTCACCCGGCATACCGCCAAGACGGTAATGAACATCGGCGCCACCGGCATGGACGAGATTCGTCAGCTTTACCCAACCAAGGCCCGGCAGATTATCGAAGCACTCGATATCGCGCGAACTTATGCATTCCGTGCGATGCATAACCTGGTGCAACTGCGACACCTGACTCCCGGCACTCGCTTGGAGGGGTTCCTGAAGCAGATGTTTGACGTCAACAGTGTGGATGACGGCATTCTGCAAAAGGTGCGAAACACCCTCATCCCTCTGTGCAAAGCCTTGGTAGATCCCGACCTTGACGGGTGGGACACCTCACGTTTCGTAGTCGGCTCGAGCGGTGATCCCAACCAGAAGGTGATTGCGTTCACCATCGCCAGCGACAGGACAAAGCAGGTGTTTTTTACTGAGTTGTTCTTTGATCAACAACTGGAGGAGTATGCGAACCTATTGACTGAAGCGTTCGACATTGACGGCCATGCGCGAGCAGCCACACTGATTCACGAATTCGCCCATATCTACGGGCGCGCCGAAGACATCGCGAGCACAGAAGCCCGGCTGCCGTTTGCGGACCTGATCGAAACCCTGACGGCTAAAGGCAGGGCAGCACAAAACTGGTTGCAGGGTGTCCAACGCGACGCATTGTCATTGGGTACGCCACGTCATCGGCTGTTCTCACGCTGGAATTCTTTCCTAGGTATATGGGAGAGCATGGACTCCGACAGCTCGGAGGACCGCACCTTCAAAGCCGTCAAGGAAATTACATCCCGCCCGACTCTCGACGCGGCCCGTGATGCGTTTTTGGATGCCGCATCACCCGACAAGCGCATCGACACGATTCTTCGCAACGCCGACTCCATTGCCAGGCTTATTTGTGAAATGGGCCGCGTACTCGACCCTGCACAGGGCGCACCTTGAATGTCACGGCAACGCATGGGAGCAGGGAGCCCGAGCGGGCTCCCGGCAGGCAGCGTCAGTCTTTCTGATCGCGCAGGATATTGCCCGATGCGCCATCAATGCGCGCTTCATAGACCGTGCCATCGGACTTGCGCCCTTTGACTTCCCAATAGCCATTGTCGTCGGCTTCGGCAGCGTAGACTTCCACGTAGCCCGCCTTGGTCTTGGCGACTTCGATGGCCTTTTCAATGGTAATCCAGCCCGCGCCCGGTTTATCAGCCAGGGCGGCGCCAGCACTGAGCAGAGCGGTGGTTGCACACAACGCGACTAAGGTTTTCTTCAGCATTTTCGTTCTCCATGGTGGGAATGTCCTGAATTTTTTAGGTGCTCTCAAACGAGAATAAGTTCCAATTGATGTGCAATCGCCATGACGGCTGTTCTCGCCGCCCGCGTGCGGAGGTTAGAATGTGGGAAATCAGGATGAGTCAATGACCGAAAAGTCCCTTTCAGAAGCCGAATACGACGCCATCACCGACGCTGCCGCGCATTGGTGCATGCGCCTGCACGCGGGTGATTGCACCACGGGTGAACGTCAGGCTTTTGCACAATGGCACGACTCCCACCCGCTGCATGCCTTTGAATACGCGGCGATGCTGGAGATCTGGGACGTTGCCGACCACCTCCCCCGCAACGAACCCACGCCGGTCGTGGTGCCGTTCAAACCCCGCAGCCGCTTACGCACCTACGCCGTGGCAGCGGCGATCTGCCTGGCCGTCCTACCCTTGGCAGCCTTTACCGGTTGGGAAGCCGGCTGGCTGCCCAGTTCCTATGAACGCTACGATGCCGCCAATGGTCTGCGCCAGATCACCTTGGGTGATGGCAGCCAGGTGGAGCTGAACCTGGGCACCGAACTGGTCTACAGCAACTACAAGGACCAGCGCCGTATCACGCTGAAAAAAGGTGAAGCGTTCTTCAAAGTCAGCCATGACAGCGCCCACCCCTTTATCGTGCACGCTGGCGAAGGCCAGGTGCGGGTGACGGGCACTCAGTTCAACGTGTGGAAGTATGAAGACCAGGTGCGCGTGATGCTGCTCGAAGGCTCGGTGCAGATATCCAGCGACAAGGTGCATGGCAGCGTGCCGCTCACCCCCGGCATGCAGGCCAACTACCAACAAGGCGATGCCACGCCACGCGTAAGGGCGATCACGCCGAACGACACCGCGCTGGCCTGGCGCCAAGGCAAGCTGATCCTCGACAACCTGGCCCTGGCCGACGCGTTGCCGCTGATCAACCGCTACCTGAGCAAACCGGTGATGCTGGCCGACGCCAACACCGGCACGATTCGCATCGGCGGCATCTACAACATCAACGAGGTCAACAACCTCGTGCCCTCCCTGCCCAAGGTTTTGCCGGTCTACCTGACCCAGAACCAGGACGGCAACCCCGTACTCAACGCCATCCCGCGTAAAACGCCGAAAGGCTGAGCCGCTGCCCACAGCTGTGGGCTTCGCCACGCCTGAAGTGTCCGTTTTTTTAACACCCCCCTGCCCTGAGGCGCCCATGCGTAGCGCATTCATCGTTTCGTCATCGGTGGTGTTACAGCGCTGATACAACCGAGTGAAGCGTTTGCGCAGTGCCTGGAGAGGTGCGAATGGCTGGGGTGCTGTTTCATGCCTGAAACAGCGTTGCGATCACTTTGCCCATCAATATCTTCAACACCTTGAATAACAAAACAAAATAAAAAGCGGCACGGCTTCTGCTCTATCCCTTACAGCGCTGTTTAGGGTCAGCGCGAAGAATAAGGAATGCCGCCGTGATGACACTCACTCAAGGTTCGATGCAGGTACTGCTGATCAGCTGTGTACTAAGCGCCAGCATCAGTGTTCCAGCCCTGGCGGGTGACGGCGTGATCGTGACGGGCCGAGACGTACAAGGCCACATGTATGGCCGAGCCTCCTTTGGCCCCGACCCTTATCCCCAGACCGCCAATGCCAATCCCAGCCGAGAAATCATTGGCGCCCTGTCGGGCGAGTTGAGTGACCGTGACTTCGGAAACATCAATAGCGGCTTGGGCATCACTCGGGCCATGCAGCCCAACGGCAACCTCACCGGCTTGAGTGCCACACAAAACAGTATGTCCACCCTGGGCGCTGGCGCAGCCGCCAGCCGCTCGGGTGGCAGCGGCAGCATGGGCGGTCAGATCAGCGACTCGATCCAGCGTGGCCTTGCGCCCCTCAACAACATCGGCAGCATGATGGGGGGCAAATAATGAACCGTCCCCTTCTCCTGTTGGCCCTGCTGGGCAGCACCGCGGTAATGGCGGACAACACCGCAGTGATCAACAACAGCGGTAAAGACTACCGCGGCAACCTGATGGTCAACCAGGCCGCGGGCAATCAGCAGCAAACCGCCAACAACCGCGCCGTCGCGCTCGGCGGCCAGGCCACCACCAGCAATATCCAAAGGATGGACGGCAACGTCGACCCTTCCCTGAACGCCAACGCGGCGATCGAGGGCACTTCTTTCAGCAATGGCAACGGCATGTTGGGCATCAACCAGTCCGCCGGGGCCAACAACCAATTAGTCAATGCCGTGCGGATCAGCGTCAACCCTGGCCCGCAAAGCATCGACGACAGCGTCCTGTTGCAACAGAACACGACGACGCTGGCAACCGACTCAGGGCTCACCCCCACCACTGGCAGCCGCCAGGTCGTGACAAGCGACCAGGCCTTCACCGGCAGCCGAGGAGTGATTCAGGTGAACCAGAGTGCCGGGGTGGGGAACCGAGTGGCTAACACCCTGGGCATCACTATCAAGTAACCGCTTGGTAGCACTAGTTAGACCGTACCAACACTTAACCAACTAATTAGAAGCAAGGAGAAACACCATGAAACCTCAAATGGCCCTGAAACCAATGGTTTTCGCTCTCGCCGCACTCATGGCTGCTGCTGCTCAAGCAGGTGGCTGGCACCCTGCGCCTCAACCAACCGGTGTGGTTGCCTCCGTGGTGACAGATGTGCAGAACAGCGCCGGCAACAAATTCGACGATACAAAAACCGAAAATAACAGCTCAGCTGATAACTCGGTCAACAGCAACAGCGGTAACGTCGGCGTAAACATTCAATCCGGCAGTGGTAACCAAGCGGACAACTCTGGCGCCATCTCCAGCGCTAAAGGCGACTTCTTGACCGTGTTTGCCGTAGTCGATGTGAATCAAAACAGCGGTCTGAACAACTTCGTCAACAAAGGCACGCAAAACAACGCCTCCCTGGATAACTCCGTTAATCGTAACTCCGGCAACGTGGGTTACAACGGCCAGGCCGGTCAAGGCAACCAAGGCAAAAACAACCTGGCAATCACCACCGCTGATGGCAAAAACATCGCAGCGGCTGCCAACACCGAGCAAAACTCGCTCGCCAACAACTACCTCAACACCGCTGCCACCGGGTACGGCCATCATGGCGGCAAACCTCAATACGTTTCGAACAACGCCAGTGCTGACAACTCGATCAACAACAACTCCGGCAACATCGGTGTGAACCTGCAATCTGGTGCAGGCAACCAAGCCAGCAACAGCCTCTCGGTAGGCCAAGGTTGCAGCGTCTGCAGCAGCGGCGTGCGCTTCTGATCCAACGGGGCCTTGGCAACAAGGCCCTTTTTATTTCAGTGTCCATCAGGTCAGACGATCATGCGCCTCGCGACCCTCACCCTCTTGATGCTGCTCACCGGCCCGACCTGGGCAGGCACCATGGCGATCTCCGCCATGCCTGGCGGTGCAGTCATCTTCAAGAAGGTCGAGAGTATCCGTGAACGCCGGTTCGCCAACCTGGTGGAACAGAAAACCGATTTCAGCTGCGGTGCTGCGGCACTCGCCACCATTCTGCGCCAGGGTTATTGGCTGGATGTCGACGAAGACCACGTCATCAAAGGCATGCTGGTCAATGCAGACCAGGACCTGGTACGTACCCAGGGCTTCTCCATGCTGGACATGAAGCGCTACCTCGAAAGCATCGGCATGCGTGCCCGGGGCTACAAGATCGGGCCAGACACGCTGGCTACCGTGAAGATCCCTGTGGTGGTGTTGCTGGAGATTCGTGGCTACAAGCATTTCGTGGTACTTCAGCGCGCGGACAAAGATTGGGTCTATATCGGCGACCCGGTACTGGGCCACAAGCGCTACTCACATGACGACTTCATCAAAGGTTGGAATGGCATCGTCTTCGCCGTGCTGGGTGAAGGTTACGACAAGGCCAACGCCCTGCTCGACCCACCCATGCCGCTGACCGCCAAGAACCAGTTGAATGAGTTCAGGCCCGTAGGCGATGCCGAGCTGATGGACTTCGGTTTCATCCAGAGCGACTTCTTCTAAGAAGCGCAATAAGGGGCAGGACGCTCCAGGAGCAAAAGATGAACACTTCCCGTTGGCTGACGGTCTTGTGTCTGGCAGCCTCAATGCCCGCTTATGCTTCATCGGCATTCAAGCCGATCGAACTCAAGGACTCGGAAATGGCCGAGCTGCGGGGTCGTTATGTGATGCCGGGGCGGATTATCAGCTTTGGTATTGTCATGAGCAGCACCTGGACCAATGCCGTGGGTGACACCATTACCGGCAAGGCCAGCATGCAAGTCGACTCCTCCACCATCACCCCTCAATTTTACGTGCAGACCACCGGTTCGGCAGGTACGGGCACCCCTCCGAACACTGGCACCGGTAACGTCAGCGGAGGCGCCGGCCTGGGCACCGGCACAGGCGTGACCCAAAGCGTGCGCGCTGCCGGCGACGGCAACACCGCCTACAACAATGTCGGCATTAACGTCACCGAGAACGGCTTCGCGCCCTCCAACGCTGTGCAATCCGGAAAAGTGCTGGTTGCCGGCGGCACCGTCACCGGTGACAGCGCCGCAGGCCGGGTGAGTGTGTCGGCCAACAATGGCGGCTTGCAGATGGCGATCCAGGGCAACCACAACCAAGGCAATAGCCTCCAGCAGATTGGCGGCGGCCAGGTGCTGCAAGGCACCGTATTGACGGGTGACAGAAACTTCGTCAGCAACATGACGCAACTCAATGTGGTGATGAATAACGGGCTGAACAACCCGGCATTGAATTGCAATCTGGATCAACTCAAAGGCCTACGCACTCTCGGTTATTGAACTACGCTGACCCTCGACACTTACGCATTAGAAAAGGACGGCTTATTTCATGCATCGATCGTTATCACTACGTGCGGTGGTCTGTTTAAGTACGCTCTTGCCCGCATCCGTTCTGTATGCTGCGCCGGACGCCGATATCGAGACTCTCAAACAGGAGCTTCTGGAACTCAAGCAGCGTTACGAAGTGCAGCAAAAAGCCTTGGCAGTATTGGAGCAACGGGTGCGTCAGGTGGAAGATCAACCGGCGGCCTCACCACCGAAACGCCTGGCCAAATCCCCAGCGGACTTCCAGAAAGCCAGCGGCGCCACCGTCGCCGGTACTGGCGCGGCAGCGGCATCCGGTGGTGCGGGCGGCGGCGGCAGTTCTTACGGCCAGTCGCTGAAGGATGATTCGGCGCCGGCGCAGAGCGTGAGCAACCTCTACAACGAAGCCAGCGGTTTCTTTGGCAACGGCAAGTTCAGCTTTGAAACCGGTATTACCTACGCGCGCTACGATGCACGCCAGCTCACGCTCAACGGTTTCCTGGCGCTGGACTCAATCTTCCTCGGCAATATCAACCTGGATCGAATCAAGGCGGATAACTGGACGCTTGACCTGACCGGTCGCTACAACGTCGACAACCGCTGGCAGTTCGACGTGAACGTGCCGGTGGTGTACCGCGAATCGACTTACCAGTCCGGCGGTGCGGGTAACAACGCCAACGCCACCTCGGAAGAGTCGGTGAGCCGCGACCCGACCATCGGCGACGTCAACTTCGGTGTGGCCTACAAGTTCCTCGACGAAACCCCCACCCTGCCGGATGCTGTGGTGTCGGTGCGCGTCAAGGCGCCGACGGGCAAAGAACCGTTCGGCATCAAGCTGGTGCGCTCAACCGCCAACGACAACCTGTACGTGCCTGAAAACCTGCCGACGGGTAATGGAGTCTGGTCGATCACGCCGGGGATCTCGCTGGTCAAGACCTTCGACCCCGCCGTGCTGTTTGGCTCGTTCTCCTACACCCACAACTTCGAAGAGTCGTTCGACGACATCAGCAGTGACGTCAACCAGAAAGTCGGCGGCAAAGTCAGCCTGGGTGACAGCTTCCAACTGGGTGTCGGCGTGGCCTTTGCGCTGAACGAGAAGATGAGTATGTCGTTTTCGGTCTCCGACCTGATCCAGCGTAAAAGCAAGCTCAAGCCCAATGGCGGGGACTGGCAGTCGGTGGTGTCCAGCGATGCCAACGCCGGTTACTTCAACGTGGGCATGACGATTGCGGCGTCGGATAATCTGACGATTGTGCCGAACCTGGCGATCGGGATGACGGATGATGCGCCGGACTTTACGTTTAGCCTGAAATTCCCTTACTACTTCTAGCGGCCTCAAGATCACAATTGCCGACAGCAAAAGGAAAAGCCCCGCAACGATAAGGGTCGTTGCGGGGCTTTTCGGTTTACCCGCCCTAGCGGATCTGGTGTTTGTGCAGCAACCGGTAGAACGTGGGCCGGGAAACCCCTAGGACACGCGCGGCAACACTCAGGTTGTCGCTGTGCCGGTTGAGCACGTCGCACAGCGCCTGGCGCTCGGCGCGGTGTTTATAGTCTTCCAGTGTAGCCATCGGCGGCGAAATTGCCTGTTGGCCGTGCAATCCCAGATCAACGGCTTCTATCTGGCGCCCTTCGGCCAGCACCAGGCCGCGACGGACGCGGTTGGCCAGCTCGCGGACGTTACCCGGCCAGGCGTGTTCACCCATTGCCACCAGCGCATCGGCGCTGAAGCTGCGCGGGCGGCGGCCGGTCTCCTGGCTGTAGAAACGTGAGAAGTGATTGGCCAGCATCGCCACGTCGCCATGGCGATCACGCAACGGCGCCGTGACCACTTGCAGGACATTGAGGCGGTAGTACAGATCTTCGCGAAAGGTGCCCTTCTCTACCGCTGCCTCCAGGTCGACGTGAGTGGCCGCCAATACCCGCACATCCACGGGAATCGGTTGGCTGCCGCCGACGCGTTCAATTTGTTTCTCCTGCAGAAACCGCAGCAGATTGGCCTGCAATTCCATCGGTAAATCGCCGATTTCATCGAGGAACAACGTGCCACCGTTGGCGGCCTCGATACGCCCGACCTTACGCTGATGGGCGCCGGTAAATGCGCCCTTTTCATGCCCGAACAATTCCGATTGGATCAAGTGTTCAGGAATCGCCCCGCAATTGATCGCCACAAACGGCTTGGCGTGACGCTGGGATTGACGATGCAGGGTCTTGGCCACCAATTCTTTACCGGTACCGCTGTCGCCGCGGATCAACACCGGAGATTCAGTGGGTGCAAGCTTGGACAATAACTTGCGCAGTTCGCGGATCGGTCGACTGTCCCCCAGCAACTCGTGCTCGGGCTCATCCACCGGCATATGGCCCTTGCCCCGCAGGCGTGCCATGCCGAACGCGCGGCCCAGGGTGACCTGCACACGGGCCACATCGAAGGGCAAGGTATGGAAATCGAAAAACCATTCGCAGACGAAGTCACCCACGTTCTGCAGGCGGAGCACGTCCTGGCTGAGTACGGCGATCCATTCAGTGCCGCTGCGGCCGATCAGTTCCTTGACCGCTTCCGGACGCTCCAGGTGGTAGGGCTGCAGGCGCAGCAGCCCGACATCGCAGGATCGGTCGCCCACGGCCTCCAGCGTACAGCTGTCCACCTCCCACCCGGCGGTACGCAAACCAGGCAATAGCCCATGGCAGTCGTCACAGGGGTCGACCACGAGCAAGCGACGCTGCACAGGTGTAACGACCATGACTATTCCTTGGCGTCAAAATTGTTAAAGTTATTTAGAAACAACGGTTTGTGACGCCTGGCGCTAACACTAGCAAGGTCTTGACGCCGACCTTGTACCGTTTCGCTATAAGCCTCGGCAAAAAGCAATCTGTGCGTGTTTACGCAAAAAAGTTACGCGACACCGAAACTTTCATTCAGCTTTCAAAACAGCCGCTTACATGACATTAATCACTAAACATCGAAAATAGTTGCTCTAACATGTGACCCGTACCCCGCCATCGTGCATCAGTACAAGTAACCCGCCGCACGGTCAGCCCAACCGCCGGCACTCACTTGAATGGGCAATGAGAGAGAACCCCACATGAACGCCCCGCTCCGCATCAACGAAGCTCTTTTGATCGCAGACCGTGCCTTCCAGCCCTTTCAGTGCGTGGCCTGGCATGACGGCAATGGCGCCCTCAGCCTGAGCGTCATCGACCGCACCAACAATCGTATCGGCAGCAAACAATTGTCGTCGAGTACCTATAGCGACCCGGCGCAGTTGGAAAACTTGCTGTTGCAAGCCCGCGCCGAGCTCGATAAAGATGGCCACCAGTTGCAATCCTGGGCGATGCCGAAGTAATCCGGCACTGTAACTTGCGCTTATCGGTTTAGATAAGCGCAAGTTCAGTGTTAGTCCGCGTAAAGCTTATTGAGCGGCCAGAATAAACCGCTCGATTGCTTCTGCCGCGCCGTCATCGACATTACTGCCCGTTACCACGCTGGCCTGGCGCTTGACGGCTTCTTCCGCCTGGCCCATGGCAATCGACAACCCGGCGACATGAAACATGGCCGGGTCATTGCCGCCATCACCGATAGCTGCCGTCTGTTCCATGGGAACGCCAAGGTGCGCCGCCAAGGTCTTCAAGGCCTCGCCCTTGTTGGCCAGCATCGCCGTCACGTCCAGGTAAACCGGTTGCGAACGCGATACCTGAGCCAGACCCTGCACCTTAGGCTGCAGCTGCGCTTCCAGCTCCACCAGCAATTGCGTGTTGTTGCTGGCCGCGACGATTTTGTCCACACGGTCCAGGTAGGGTTCGAAACTCTCTACCACAATCGGCCCATAGCCCAAGCCATCGGCTTCGCGCTTCATCATCGGCCCTGGCGGGTCGCGGCGCAGCCAGTCACCGTCGGCAAACACCCAGACTTCCACATCCGGCTCTGCTGAAAACAGCGCCAGCGTGACCAGCGCCGCTTCAGCCGGCAGATGATGGGCAACCAGAATGCTGCCGTCCGGGTTGATCAAGGTGCCGCCATTAAAGCCTGCCACCGGGACATCAATACCAAATGTCTCGATCAGATGCAGCATGGCCTTGGGCGGCCGCCCACTGGCCAGGCTGAAAAACACCTCCGCCTCACGCAATGCACGAACAGCATCGATGGTGCGTGGGCTAAGCCTGTGATCCGGATGCAGCAAGGTGCCGTCCACATCACTGAGAATAAAACGGACGGGATGAATCGCCGCGTCACTCATCCGAGGCTATGCCAGGTACGGCCGTCACGGGCCAGCAAGGCGTCGGCGGCAGCCGGACCATCTTCACCGGCCTTATAGGCCTGGATTCCGTCGTCTTCCTTCCATGCATCCAGGAATGGCTGCACCGCACGCCAGCCGTTCTCGATGTTGTCCGCACGCTGGAACAAGGTCTGGTCGCCGGTCATGCAGTCGTAGATCAGGGTTTCATACCCCGTCGATGGCTGCATTTCGAAGAAGTCCTTGTAGGCAAAACCCAACTGGATATTGGCCATGTCCAGGGTCGGCCCAGGCTTTTTCGCCAACAGGTCAAACCACATGCCTTCATTAGGCTGGATCTGGATTTTCAGGTAGGTGGGCTTTAGCTCATCCACTTCGGTATCGCGAAATTGCGCGTACGGGGCAGGCTTGAAGCAGATGACGATCTCGGTGTCACGCACACTCATACGCTTGCCGGTGCGCAGGTAGAACGGCACACCGACCCAGCGCCAGTTGTCGATCATCACCTTGAGGGCGACGAAGGTTTCGGTGCTGCTGTCGGGCGCTACGTTGGCTTCTTCGCGATAACCCGGCAGTTGCTTGCCGCCGATTTCACCGGCGGTGTACTGCCCGCGTACCGAGTTGGCCCGCGCATCTTCGAGGGACCAGGGGCGCACCGCGCCAATCACCTTGGCCTTTTCACCGCGTACGGCATCGGCGCCAAAGGCAGCGGGCGGCTCCATCGCCACCATCGCCAGCAACTGGAACAGGTGATTGGGCACCATGTCGCGCAGGGTGCCGGTCTTCTCGAAGAAGTTGCCACGGGTTTCAACGCCGACGGTTTCAGCGGCGGTGATTTGCACGTGGTCGATGTAATGATTGTTCCAGAAGGCTTCGAACAGCACGTTGGAGAAACGGCTGATCAGGATGTTCTGTACCGTTTCCTTGCCCAGGTAATGGTCGATGCGATAGATCTGCTTCTCGCTCATCACCTTGAGCAGGCTGGCATTCAGCGCCTCGGCGGTAGCCAGGTCTGAGCCGAAGGGCTTCTCGATGACCACGCGACGGAAGCTGTCGTCGGTTTCCGTCAGCAGGCCGGCACTGCCCAGGCGCTGCACTACGTCACTGAAGAAGCGCGGCGCAGTGGCCAGGTAGAACACGGCGTTGCCGGTGCCACTGTCGGCAATTTTCATGCCGATGTCCGCATAGGTGCTGTCGTCGAGGAAGTCGCCCTCGACGTAGCTGATGCCTTTGGCCAATTGCGCCCACAACTGCGGGTCCAGGGCGTTTTCGCCATTGCCCTTGACCTTGCTCGCCGCTTCGGTGCGGATGAAGTCTTCAAGTTTCTTGGCGAAGTCCGCATCACTGATGGCGTTGTGATCAACGCCGACAATGCGCAGGCCATCGCCCAGAAGGCCATCCCGGCTGAGGTTGTACAGCGCCGGCATGAGCAGGCGCTTGACAAGATCACCATGGGCACCAAACAGAAACAGTGTGGTGGGCGGAGCAGGTTCGGCCTTGGGTTTCTTGCCGTTGGCGGTCATTTTTTGGAAGTCTCCACGTGGCCGCCAAAGCCGAAGCGCATGGCTGAGAGCATTTTGTCGCCGTAGGTGCTTTGCTGGCGCGAGCGGAAGCGTGCGAACAGCGAGGTAGACAGTACTGGCACCGGCACGGCTTGTTCCATGGCGGCTTCGATGGTCCAGCGGCCTTCGCCACTGTCGGCCACGGAACCCGAGTAACCATCGAGTTTCGGATCGGTCGCCAGGGCATCCGCGGTCAGGTCGAGCAGCCAGGACGAAACCACGCTGCCACGGCGCCAGACTTCAGCGATATCGGCCACATTCAGGTCGAAGCGCTGGTCTTCCGGCAGGTTCTCCGAGTTCTTGGTCTTGAGGATGTCAAAACCTTCGGCAAACGCCTGCATCATCCCGTACTCGATGCCATTGTGGATCATCTTGACGAAATGCCCGGAACCCGCAGGACCGGCATGGATATAGCCCTGCTCGGCGCGCGGGTCAGCGCTGTCTGAACGGTCCTTGGTACGCGGGATGTTGCCCAGGCCCGGGGCCAGGCTCTTGAAGATCGGGTCGAGGCGCTGCACGGTCTCGGCGTCGCCACCGATCATCATGCAGTAGCCACGCTCCAAGCCCCAGACGCCGCCGGAGGTGCCGACATCGACATAGTGCAGGCCTTTTTCCGCCAGGGCCTTGGCCCGGCGGACGTCGTCCTTATAGTTGGTGTTGCCGCCGTCGATGATTGCGTCACCGTCTTCCAGCAGCGTGCTCAATTCATTGATGGTGTCTTCGGTCGGTGCGCCGGCTGGCAGCATCACCCACACGGTGCGCGGCTTTTGCAGCCCGGCCACCAAGGCCTTGAGGTCGGCAACGCCGGTGGCGCCCTCTTCGCTCAGGCCTTTTACAAAGGCTTCGTTACGGTCGTAAACAACGGTGGTATGCCCATTGAGCATCAGGCGCCGTGCAATATTCCCGCCCATGCGGCCTAGTCCGATAATCCCCAGTTGCATGTGCTGATGCTCCTAACTACTAAAAAAATGTGTGCATAGTTTATAGCGCAATGAGGCTAATGAGGGTTAGTCCAGAGCGGATCCCTGTAGTTTCATGACAAAAAAGTAGCCATCAATTGAGCATCACGGTACAAAAAGTCACACGACCATCAAAAATAAAAAAGTTCCATTGCTCGCAAAAAGAATTCAGAATTACCCTGACTGCTGCCGAGAACCTCGACTCAAGCGTTCTGGCACACCGCGACACACCGGCTATTTGCGAGGTAAGCAATGAGCACTGCACAGATGACCCGTCCTCCACAGACCCTCTACGTCTCCATCCGACGCGACGAGTTGCGCCAGTTGAAAGACGAACGCGAACAGTTACAGCAGGAAGTCCTGCGCCTGCGTTCGCATATCATCCAGGCTCAGTTGGACCAGCCCTCCAGCGCCCAGCCTGCCCTCTGCTAAGCCCGGTCATCACTTTGTAAGATAACGTCTACGAAAATCTCACAAAGTTTTCACATGCACCTCCCGATACTCCCGCCCGAAGGGCCGCCCCATGCAAGGGCGGCCTCTGTTGCGTGCGCCTCTGCGCGTCAACTGAAAAATTATCGGGTTGGAGCGCTGGATGGCGATGTTCAAACGCAGCACTGCGTCTGCGAAAGGCTTTGATTGGGCCGGTCTTGGTTGGCTGTTTCTGTTCTTCTGGTACTTCTCGGGTATTACCCAACTGCTGATCCAACTGACCGGGACCTCCGGTTTCAGTGGCTTTCGCCAAGCCTTCTTCATGAGCGCCCTGTGGCTGGCGCCCATGTTGCTGTTCCCGCGCCGTACACGCCTGCTCGCCGCGCTGATCGGCGTCGTGTTGTGGGCGTGTTCCATGGCCAGCCTGGGTTATTTCTTCATCTACCAGCAGGAATTTTCCCAAAGCGTCATCTTCATCATGTTCGAGTCGAACATCTCGGAAGCCGGTGAATACGCCACCCAGTATTTTGCCTGGTGGATCGTGCTGGCGTTCATCGCTCACACCGCCTTCGCTGTATTCCTCTGGACCCGTTTGCGCCCGGTCTATCTGCCTCGCGGTCAGTCGATGCTGGCTGCGGCGGCCATCGTGCTGGCTGTGGTGGGTTATCCGCTGGTCAAGCAGATCGCCACCAGCGACAACATGGAACAGGCCATCGATCGTTTCGAAACCCGCATCGAGCCTGCTGTGCCATGGCAGATGATTGTTGCCTATCGCCGCTACACCGAACAACTGGACAACATGCAAGGCATGCTCACCAGTGCCAGCCAGATCCCGCCCCTGAAAAACCTCAAGGACAGCATGGCCGGCCAGCCATCTACATTGGTATTGGTGATCGGCGAATCCACCAACCGCCAGCGCATGAGCCTCTACGGCTACCCGCGCAACACCACGCCCGAACTGGACAAGCTGCGCGACCAACTGGCTGTGTTCGACAACGTCATCACTCCACGCCCCTACACCATCGAAGCGTTGCAACAGGTGCTGACCTTCGCCGACGAAGAAAATCCGGATCTGTACCTCAAGACCCCGTCGATTGTCAGCGTGATGAAGCAGGCCGGCTACAAGACCTACTGGATCACCAACCAGCAGACCATGACCAAACGCAACACCATGCTCACGACCTTTTCCGAACAGGCCGACGAGCAGGTGTACCTGAACAACAACCGCAACCAGAACGCACGCCAGTACGACGGTGACGTGCTTGCCCCCTTCTCCAAGGCGCTGGCTGATCCCACCGAACGCAAGTTCATCGTGGTGCACCTCTTGGGCACTCACATGAGCTACCAGTACCGCTATCCGCCGACCTTCGACAAATTCACTGATCGCCAAGGCGTACCTGAAGGCGTCAGCGATGCGCAGTTGCCGACCTACAACAGCTACGACAATGCGGTGCTGTACAACGACTTTGTGGTGTCTAGCCTGATCAAGGACTACGCCAAGACCGACCCCAATGGTTTCCTGTTGTACCTGTCGGACCATGGCGAAGACGTCTTCGACTCCGCCGGCCACAGCACCTTGGGACGCAACGAAGGCAAGCCGACGGCGCCGATGTACACCATCCCGTTCATGGCCTATGCCTCCCCCAAATGGCGCGAAACCCACGATTGGAGTTTTGCCGGCGACCTGCAGCGCCCGTACAGCAGCTCCCAACTGATCCACACCTGGGCCGACCTGGCGGGCCTGAGTTTTGATGAGTGGGACCGTAGCAAGAGCCTGGTCAGCGACAGCTTCAAGCCTCGCCCCTTGATGATCGGCAACCCCTACGAGCGTCAACAGAAAGGCCTGATCGACTTCAGCCTGATCAAACCGAAAAAGAACACCACCGAAGTGGTACTTCAAGAGCCCTTGTAACAGAAAGATAACAATCATTCTCGTTTAGCCCTAAAGTTCCTCGCCTCCTTTCGTCTTTGAGCCAAGGCCTTCTCTTACTGAGAAGGCTGCAAAGACGACAAGGAGTCTTCCGCGATGTTCGCGCCCTTCACCCGTTCCATGACGTTCACCCTCGGCCTCTTCAGTGTGGTCGTGAGCCCGGATCTACTGGCTGAAACCGACCCCGAAAACAAAGCCCTCGAACTCGGCTCCACCAGCATCACCGCTGAAGGCCTGGGTGCCACCACCGAGCACACCGGGGCCTACACCACCAGCTCCATGAGCACCGCCACCCGGTTGAACCTGTCGGTCAAGGACACCCCGCAATCGATCTCGGTGATCACTCGCCAGCAGATGGATGATTTCAATCTCAATACACTCACCGATGCTCTGCGCCAGACCACCGGGGTGACGGTCCAACACCTGGATTCGGACCGCGCCGGCTACTCGTCGCGCGGCTACTCCATCAACAATTTCCAGGTGGATGGCATGCTCAATACCTTTGGGCGCATGAAGTCCGACTCCGACACCATCATCTACGACCGTATCGAAGTGGTGCGCGGTGCGACCGGCCTGACCACGGGTGCGGGCGATCCCTCGGCCACGGTCAACATGATCCGCAAGCGCCCGACGTCACAGTGGCAAGCCAAGACCGGCGTGAGCGGTGCCAGCCATGACAACTACTACAGCTATCTGGATGTGGGCGGCCCGCTGGCATTTGACGGACGCCTGCGCGGACGCACGGTGATGGCTTACCGCGACAGCCAATCCTTTCGCGATAATTACGCCCTGCAAAGGGAAGTCGGCTACGGCATTCTCGAGGCCGACCTGACAGACGATACCGTGGTCGCCGTAGGCTTCGACTATCAGAACAAACATGTGCAGGGCACCTCATGGGGCACACTGCCCTATTGGAACAGCGCTGGCGGCAAGGCTCGCTTGTCGCGCTCCGCCAATATGGCCACTGACTGGAGTTCCTGGCCGCTGAAGGACAAGACCACCTTTGCCTCGCTCGATCACAAACTGTCCGAGGACTGGCGCCTGAAAGCCGCCTACACCCACCGACAAAGCGATACTGATGGCAAGGTCTATTACGGCGGCGCGGGTTTCCCGAATCCGGACGGCAGCGGCATGACCGCCTGGACCAACCAGATGGTCGGCACATCGAAGATGGATGCCGTGGACTTCAACCTCGCTGGCGCCTACACACTGCTGGGCCGCGAGCATGAATTGATGGTCGGGTATGGGGAGTCGGAGCAGAGGGATTCATCGCCCTACCAGCGTTACAGCACACCCGAAGGCTACGAAACCATCCCTGACTGGCAACACATGGGCGGTATCGTTAAGTTCCCGGACCGGACCACCGGGCTCAAGGGTCCACACTCAAGCAAACAACAAAAAGCCGGGTACCTGGCCACTCGACTGAGCCTGACCGACAAGCTGCACGCGATATTGGGCAGCCGGTATGGCAGTTGGGAAATCGAAAGTACCCCTGTTGACTACGACGCCAATTACCAGCGCATCCCCCAACCCAAAACCCGCCAGACCCACAACGACATGTGGACGCCCTACGCCGGGCTACTCTACGACCTGACGCCGCAATACACGGTGTATGCCAGCTACACCGATATTTTCAACCCGCAGGACGAACGCGACGCCAGCAAGAAATACCTGGAACCGGTGGTGGGCAGCAACTACGAAATCGGCCTCAAGGGCAGCCTGCTGAACGAGCGATTGAACTTGGCCGCCGCGTACTTTTGGAGCACCCAGGATAACGTCGCCGAACTCGACAATGCCGCCCCACCCGACCCGGTCACCCGCGAGCAGTTCTACAAATCCGGTGGCAAAGGCAACAAGGTCCAGGGCTTTGAGGTCGAGGTGTCAGGCGAAGTGATGCCCGACTGGAATCTTACCGCAGGCTACACCTACACCCACTCGCTCAACGGCGATAAGCAACGAAACAACACCGATCAGCCGATGAACCTGCTGAAGATGTCGACAGCCTATCGCTTGCCCGGTGAATGGCGCGGGTTGACGGTGGGAGGCGCAGTCAATTGGCAAAGCGACTTCTACGCATTTGCCGGGCGTCCAACGGGTGGCCGCAATCAGGACGGTGACCTCATCACCACTGCGACCAAGATCACCCAGCAGGCCTACACCGTGATCAACCTGATGTCGCGCTACCAGTTCGACGAACATGTTTCGGCATCACTTAACGTCAACAATCTATTTGATAAAAAATATTACGAACGCGTCGGTTTCTATAACGGCGTGTATTGGGGCGACCCGCGTTCGATCACGCTGGCATTGGACTGGAAGCTGTAAGGCTTTTTAACCCGAAGTTAACGAAATTGTTAACTTCGGGGTTTTTTCGCGTTAATTCCTACTTAATAAACTCACGCCAAACTCGCCCCATGAATCTGATCAAGGACAGAGCGGATACCGATCACTCTTAATGGGAATATTGCCGTGAAACTCTCCACTCTGGTGCTTGCCAGCCTGATGACCCTGACCTCCGCCGCAGCCTTTGCCGAAGGCGGTTCCGAGCGTTCGAAGGAGTTCTACAACAACTTCACGTTCATGCAGCAAAAGACTCACGGCACGGCTGAACAAACCGCGCAGGCTGATGGGAAGAACGTGAAGAAAGAGCCGGCCGGTCAATCCACCGCTGAGCAACAACCGAACACTTGATTCAACTGATTTAACCGCACTGCCCTTTACCATCCTGCTCCTATGGCTAAGGTGAACTTGGCGCCATTTAATTAATGGCGCCCTTTTTTTGCCTGTTATTTATTAAAGCGGTTTGCTCCAGAACAACATGCGTCCGTGGACTGGATCAAATATCGAATCATCAAAACCGAACTTGCGATAGGCCGACTGAGCCACCGCATTGCCTTCCAGCACCTCCAGGGTGATTTTGCAGCAGCCGCGCTGACGGGCAATCTCCTCGACTTTCTGCAACATTTTCTGGCTGAGCCCAAGCCCCCGAAACGTGTCCTTTACCACCACGTCGTGGACGTTGACCAGCGGACGGCAGGCAAATGTGGAAAATCCTTCAAAACAATTCACCAGCCCGGCCGGCTCTCCGCTCACAAACGCCAATACGCTGAACGCATGCGCACGCTTGGCCAATTCTGCTGGCAACTGCGCCAGCAAATCCGGATCCAGGCTGTGCCCGCCCCCCATGGGATCCTTGGCGTAATGATTGAGTAACAGCGCAATGGCTTCGGCATGCACGGCATTGGTGTAGCTGGCTTGCAGCACCAGGATGTCAGGGGTGTCCATTTCCTTCCTCGATAACGGCAACAAGGGATTCGGTTCCCTCTAAGGGCATGATTGTAAGCGTGGAAGCACCGCCAACTGAAGGAGATTAACTGCCAATAGGCGTTTGAAAACGCTGAAATTATGCCGCTAGAAAAGGCGGGACTGCCCATTCCAGGGGTTTCGTCGCACACGCCTCAGGCAAAACGCTGCAATTGCATTTCTTGCAGGCGGCTCAAAGTACGACGGAAGGGGAACTCCAGGTAACCCTCGGTATAGAGGCAATCGAGCGGGACCTGCGCCTCGATGAACAGCGGCACTTTACGGTCGTAGCACTCGTCCACCAGCGCGATAAACCGCCGCACGCTGTCATCGTGCACCGACAATTGGGGCAATTCGCGATCACCCGCCGCCACGCGCTGTGCGCCGTCTTCGGTGCCCCGGGCAATCCGGCCGGGGCGTTTTTGTGCGCTGAGGTTAGGCACTTCGCCCAGCAGGATCGCCTTGAAGCGATCGCAGATCAGCATGAAATCCATGGCTGCCAAGGGCTGCTCGCACAGATCCGCATAACGACACCACAGCACGGTATCACTGGATTGCACCGCGATAATGGAGCGATGTCCCACTGCGACAGGCCCACTGCGCACTGGCTGGCCTTCGGCCAATTGCTTGAACACACCGGCCAACGCGCAGGGCTGATTGACCCAATAGCGTTGGATACCGATACCCGGATGCAGACGGTGGTCCTCTCCCCCATCCACCGCTATCACTTGCATATGCTGTTGTATCGCCGCAATCCCCGGTAGGAACCGCTCGCGGTTGAAACCCTCGGCATATAGCTGGTCTGGCGGTTGGTTGGAGGTGCAGACCATCACCACGCCTTCCTCGAACATCACTTGAAACAAACGCCCCAGGATGATTGCGTCACCAATGTCATTGACGAATAGCTCGTCAAAGCACAGCACCCGTACCTCACGGCTCAATTCCCGCGCAAGCGCCTGCAAAGGATCCTGCGTACCGGTCAGTTGAAACAGGCGTTGATGCACCCAGCCCATGAAGTGATGAAAATGCTGGCGGCGCGCAGGCACCTGCAGGCTTTGATAAAACTGATCCATCAGCCAGGTTTTGCCACGGCCCACCGGCCCCCACAGATAGACGCCCATGCTGGGCACACGACCGTGGTGCAAGGCTTCATGGCAGGCTTGCAACGCTTCCACCGCGCGACGCTGGGCGTCGTCGGCCACGAAGCCTTGTTGAGCGATGGCGTGTTGGTAGGCAGCGAGGGGCGAGTCGAAAGTCATGCTCGCCAGTATGACCTACAGGGAAATATCCAGCCGTGAAATCTTGCCCTGCTCGTTCAAGCGAAAGGTGTAGCGCAACTCCAAGGGGCTTCCGGGAAAATTGCCGGACACCACATTGCTGACCAGCACCTTACCAGTGCGGTGTTGCACCTTGAGCACTTCGACCCGCGGCTGGTAGCGGCGCGCGGTGTCTTCCATCCAGCGCGCGATGGCGGCGGTACCGACTTGATGCTGCCCCTCGTCGAACACATTGGCGTCATCGGCAAAACAGTGGGCGACAGCCGAAGTGTCACGGGCATTGGCGGCTTCGAGATAGGCCACGATGGCCGGCGCCAACTCAGGAATAGACATGGCACAGCTCCTTTCTTGGTGATTTATGACGCCATGCTAAGCCAGGGTTGTGTCAGTTTTTGTCAGGAGTGAATGGCCCGGACTCATTCTGCTCCATCAGCTTGCGCCAGCCGCGCAGCCAGTCACTGCGCCGCCCCGGATAACGCTCGCCATGGGCTTCGGCACTCGCCACACGGTCGGTACGAAAGGTGCGATACGCGCCACGCAGCTCACACCAAGCGACGATCACCCGCACTTCATTCAGGAACCCCAGGGCCAGGGGCCAGATCAGGCGTTCGCTTTGGGTCTGGCTGGCGTCCGCGTAATCGATATGCAACTTGGCCTGGTTGCGAATGGCCTCGCGAAACACGTTCAACGGCACACGGTTCTCCGGGTAACCGAAACCCGGCGGACCGGGCAACACCGTGGGGTTGCGCAGGGCTTCCTGAGCGGCTGGGTCGAGCACGTCGGCGATTTTTGCCAGGGCGTTGGCGGCGGCGCGGCTGAGCACGTCATCACCGCGCTGATCCACGTAGCGCAAGCCAAGCACAATGGCTTCGGTTTCCTCGGCGTTCAGCATCAAGGGCGGCAGAAACAACCCGCTGCGCAACACATACCCAACCCCTGCCTCGCCGAAAATCGGCGCACCCAGCGCTGTTAATTCCGCAATATCACGGTAAAGCGTGCGCTCGGACACTTCCAACTGTGCTGCCAGCACGGCAGCAGTCACCGGGCGTTTCTTGCCCCGCAAGGCCTGGAGCAACGTCAATAGACGAGTGGTACGCGACACGGGAAGCCCCGCCAAAAAAGGAAAAGTGCCGCAGCTTAGCAGAGCCCCCTGTCAGAAAACGTCAGCAGTAAAAAAGGCCCTTGACCGAATAAATTATCGCGATCATATTAAATACATGTTGCTAAACATGTAAGAAAATCACTGCCTCAGGAGTCCTTGTATGCGCAATAAAGTCTTTGGCCGCCGCAGCGGCCTGCAGGTATCTGAACTGGCGTTGGGTACTGCCAATTTCGGCACGGGCTGGGGCCATGGTGCCGAGCGTGATGAGTCCAAACAGATTTTCGATGGTTACCTCGAAGCCGGTGGCAATTTCCTGGATACCGCCAACGGCTACCAGTTCGGCCAGTCGGAAAAGCTGCTGGGGGAATTCATCGCCTCCGAGCGTGACAACCTGGTGGTCGCCAGCAAATACACACTGCGCAGCCAACCGTCCGATGAAGGCACGATCCGGCTCGGCAACAACCGCAAGAATCTGGTCCGCTCAGTGGAAGAAAGCCTCAAGCGCTTGAATACCGACCGCATCGACCTGCTCTGGGCGCACATGAGCGACAACGTCACGCCCATGGAAGAGATCCTGCGCGGCCTCGATGACCTGGTTCGCGCTGGCAAGATCCACTACGCCGGCCTTTCCAACTTCCCCGCCTGGCGCATCGCCCGTGCCGACCTGCTGGCTGAAGTGCGCAACTTCGCGCCGATCATCGGCATCCAGGTGGAATACAGCCTGGTCGAGCGCACCGCCGACCGTGAACTGCTGCCGATGGCCGAAGCCCTGGGCCTGGCTGCCACACTGTGGTCGCCCCTCGGCGGTGGCTTCCTGACCGGCAAGTACCGCAACACCCAGGACGACAACCGCGCCAACAAGCTCGGTATCCTGGTGCACGCCGAGCACAGCGCCCGCGAAACCGCCGTGCTGGACACTCTGCTGGCGGTCGCCGCCGAAGTGGATGCCTCCCCAACCCACGTTGCCATCGCCTGGCTACGGGAAAAGGCTCGCCGCTCCACCACCGCACTGATCCCGATCCTGGGTTCGCGCACACGCGCCCAACTGGACAGCACCTTAGGCGCATTGAATGTGCAGTTGTCAAGCGAGCAAGTCACCCGTCTCGACAACGCCAGCGCTATACCGCTGGGTGTGCCGCACGGCATCATCGCCGAGCGTTTCCCCATCGATATCGGCCTGGACACCCCTCGCCCGCCGGTTATCTGAGGCAAAAAAACGGCCTGTCGAACAGGCCGTTTTTTATTCAGCGATCCCGCTTAAGCCAGGCTCTTGCTGACCACCTCGAACACATCGCTCGACAGCTCACCCGACGCCCGAATGCGCTCCAACTCCGCCTTCATCAGTGCCTGGCGCGCGCTGTCGTATTTGCGCCAGCGGGTCAACGGTGCCAATTGGCGCGAAGCGATCTGTGGGTTGAAGCCATTCAGCTCGATCACCAGATCCGCCAGGAAGCGATAGCCCGAACCGTCCGCCGCGTGGAAGTTGATCAAGTTCTGCCCGGCAAAGGCGCCAATCAACGCACGCACCTTGTTCGGGTTCTTCATCGTGAACGCCGGGTGCTCCATCAACGCCTTCACGCGCTCCAGCCCGCCCGGCAAGGTGCTGCCAGCCTGTACGCTGAACCACTGGTCCATGACCAGCGGGTTGTCCTTGAAGTTCTCGGCAAATACCGCCAGGGCCTTGGCCTTTTCGGCGTCGAACGGCGAATTCACCAGCACCGCCAGCGCGGTCAGGCGCTCGGTCATGTTGTCGGCCGTGTCGAACTGTTCGATGGTCGCCGCCAGCACTTGCGGCTTGCCACTGAGCATCAGGTACGAAAGCGCGATGTTCTGCAACGCGCGACGGGCAAAGTGCTCGGCCGCAGCCACATAAGGCGTCTGCTTGGACAGGTCGCGATTGGCCTGATAGCGCAACCACAGTGCTTCGTGCAGATTCTCCGACAGTTGTTTGCGAGCAAACTCACGGGCAGCGTGGATGGCATCCACATCCGCAACCTCGCTGATTTCCGTAAGATAGGCTTCACCCGGCAACGACAGCATCTCCGCCACCATCGCCTGGTCCAAGCGTTCGTCGCTCAACACGCTGCGCAGCGCGGTGATCAAACGCTGATCCATGTGCAACGCCTGGCCCTGCTGATGCTGGGCGATGAGTTCCTGCAACACCTGCACCGACAACTGCTGACCGGCATCCCAGCGATTGAAACCATCGCTGTCGCGCTGCATCAGGAACATCAGTTGATCGCGGTTGTACGGGAAGCTCAATTTCACCGGTGCCGAGAAACCGCGCAGCAGCGAAGGCAGTGGCTGCTCGGGGATATCAATGAAGGTAAAGGTCTGCTCGGCTTCAGTCACCGAGATCACGCGAGACGTGGCACCGACAGCCGTTTCCCCGACCAGGCGCAAGGCAATAGCGGCGCCCTTCCCGTCCAGCAAGCCCAGTTCCACCGGGATCACGAACGGTAGTTTTTCCACCTTGTCCGGGGTTTCCGGGCAGCTCTGGCGGAAGGTCAGGCTGTAGGTTTTTGCCGTCGCGTCGTAGGACTCGCTCACTGCCAGACGGGGCGTACCGGCCTGGCTGTACCAGCGCTTGAACTGCGTCAGATCAGCGCCGTTCGCGTCTTCCATGGCCTTGATGAAGTCATCACAGGTCACGGCCTGGCCGTCGTGGCGTTCGAAGTACAGGTCACTGCCTTTGCGGAAGCCTTCGGCACCGAGCAACGTGTGAATCATGCCCACGACTTCCGAGCCCTTTTCGTACACGGTCAGGGTGTAGAAGTTGGAAATCTCGATAAAGCTGTCCGGACGCACCGCGTGGGCCATAGGGCCGGCATCTTCGGCGAACTGGTGGGTACGCAGGTACGCCACGTCCTGGATGCGCTTGACCGTGGCCGAGTTCATGTCGGCGGAGAATTGCGAGTCGCGGTAAACGGTGAAGCCTTCCTTGAGCGACAGCTGGAACCAGTCGCGGCAGGTCACGCGGTTGCCCGACCAGTTGTGGAAGTATTCGTGAGCGACGATCGCCTCAACCCGCTGGTGCGCGGCGTCGGTAGCGGTTTCGGCGCGGGCGAGCACGGCACTGGAGTTGAAGATGTTGAGGCCCTTGTTTTCCATGGCGCCCATGTTGAAGTCGTTCACCGCCACGATCATGAAGATGTCGAGGTCGTACTCTCGACCGTAGGTTTCTTCGTCCCAGCGCATGGATTTTTTCAGGCTGGTCATGGCGTGCTGGCACTTGTCGATGTTTTCCGGCTCGACGTAGATGCGCAGGGCGACCTCGCGGTTGGTCATGGTGGTGAAGGTGTCTTCGACACACCACAAGTCACCCGCCACCAGGGCAAACAGGTACGCCGGCTTCTTGAACGGGTCTTCCCAGGTCGCCCAGTGGCGACCGTCTTCACCGGGGCCGCTGGCAATCGGGTTGCCGTTGGACAGCAGGATCGGGTAGCGATGCTGCTCGGCGATCACCGTGGTGGTGAAGGTGCTCATCACGTCCGGGCGGTCGAGGTAATAGGTGATCTTGCGGAAGCCTTCAGCTTCGCACTGGGTGCAGAACATGCTGCCGGACTTGTACAGGCCTTCCAGGGCGGTGTTGGTTTCCGGGTGGATTTTTACCGTGGTATCCAAGGTAAAGGTCGCACTCTTCGGCTGTACCGTCAGGTGGCTGTCGGTCAGCTGGTAGTCATCTGCCGTCAATTCCTGATCGGCAAGGTTCACGCTCAGCAGCTCCAGTTGCTGGCCGTCCAGCACCAATGGCGGCAAGCCGGCGCCGCGCTCAGGGTTGCGGCGCATCACCAGTTGCGCGTGGACCAGACTGTGGTCCTCGAACAACTCGAAGGTCAGGTGCGTTTCTTCGATCAGGTAGTCCGGCGCCTGATAGTCCTTCAGGTAGATCATCTTCGGTTGTTCGGTGCGCATGGGTGGCATCCTTCTACTGATGCACGGCGAGCTGGTAGGCCGTGTACTTACGAATGTTGATAACGCCGGTGTCGAAGATCAGGTATTGGCCTTTGATCCCCAGCAGCGTGCCTTCGGCAATCGGGTTCTTGTCCAGGTTGAAGCTGACGATCTTGGCCGGATACTGCTCGACCGGGTAGCGGATTTCGATCGGTTCGATGTCGGTTACCGGTTGAATGGCCTGCAGGCCAAAGCGTTCCTGCAAACCGAGCAAGCCTTCGGCGCAGGAGGCGAACAGCTCATCGCGCACCTGCTTGAGGTCGACGGCTTGGGCGTCGCCTTTGAGCAGCGCGCGCCAGTTGGTTTTATCGGCTACCTGACTGCGGAACAGGTCTTCGACGAAACCGGACTGCTGGCGGGTCGCCACGCGCATGATCGGCAGCGCCTGGCTCGCGCCCTGGTCGAGCCAGCGCGTCGGCAACTGGGTGGCGCGGGTGATGCCGACCTTGATCCCCGACGAATTCGCCAGGTAAACCACATGGTCGGTCATACAGAACTTTTCACCCCAGCCCGGATCGCGGCAGGTGCCGGCGTCGTAATGGCAACGCTCGGGGCTCATGATGCACAGGTCACACTGGGCCAGCTTGGTCATGCACGGGTAGCAGTAACCCTGGCTGAAGCTGGTCTTGGTCTTGCGGCCGCAATGGCTGCAATGGATGGCACCGAGGTATTCCAGGCGTACGTGTGTACCAATCAACGGGTTGACCGGCACCTCGGCATCGCCCAGGCGAAACGCGTATTGAACGGTCGGTTCACCGAGTTGCGCCGACATCTTGCTGACTGCACCGCGACCAATTTCAATCAATGGATCGCATCCGACTTGAACAGAATATTCGGTACTGGCGCGGACTTGGACGCGCATTCCTGCGGGCCCATGTAACCGGTGCGCTGGTCTTCCGGCAGGTTCTGGATTTCCCAGGCGATCACCGCTTGCAGGGACAGCTCGCGCTGTTCGGCAGTGAGCTTGCGGCCATCGGACCACTTGCCGATTTCCACGGCAAGCTTGAGGCTCTCGTAGATGTCCGGGGTGATGTTTTCGATCATTTCAGCAAAAGAGGACATAAGGCTCTTCCTTATCAAAGAGAGGCTTTGCGGCGGCTGTACAGCCCACCCAGCAAACCCGTCAGGCAACCGATAACCAGGCCGCCGACATGGGCAGCATTGGCGATTTCGCCGAAACCGATCATCGAGACCAGCCCCGACAGGCAGAGCAGCAGCCACACCAGCATCATCACCAGCACCCCACGGGGCAGGCGATAGGCCGGATTAGGCGACAGTAATTGAAAAATCCAGCAATGCCCGAGCAGGCCGTACAGCACACCGGACAACCCACCGAACAGGCCAGGGCCGCCAAAAACGTATTGAGCGTAGTTCGACACCAGGCTGAACAACAGCGTCAGGCCCAGCAAGTTAATGCTGCCCTGGCGCGCTTCGATGCGCCGGCCCAGTTCCCAGTACCACATGCCGTTCATGGCCAAGTGCAGGATACCGAAGTGGATCAGCATCGGCGTGACCAGGCGCCACCACTGCCCCGCCGCCAGGCTGTCGGCCAGCGGTGTGAACTGGATGTACTCGCCGACGATGCGGAACTGCAGGAACGTCAGCCAACTCATGACTTGCAGGTTTTCACCGAGCAAGGTCACGGCGCCCACAATGATACTTGCCAGCAGCACCAACGCGGTTAACGGGCTGTGCCGCAGCTGCTGGAGAAACCCAGGGCGCTTGATCGGCGCCTGCTCGGGAATATCCAGTTGCTGGTCCGGGTCACCCGCAGGAAAGCGTTGATACAGCACACGCACGTCGTCGCTGATGGTTTCCGGCACCCACAACACCTGCTCACCCGCCTCTTCGCTGACACGATGGGGCACTTGCATGCGTTGCAGCAACTGGACAAAGCCGCCCAGGTCGACGCTCAAGGGCAGGCGTAATACCGCCACAGCACTCATTTGATAACCTCGGGGCGCTCTACGTCGACCCATACGAATTTACTCGGATCCAGGCGGGTTTCCTGATCCAGGCGATAAGCCACCAGCTTGCCGTAGAGCACGGCGCTGTAGTCCAGGCACGCCAGGTTCTCGCGGATCGGCGCCGGTTTGCCGCTGCGCCAGTAATGGCCGACGAACAACATAGGTTCGTCGACGCCGTAGCGCAGCAGGGAATTCTTTTCGGTGGACGACAAGGGCGTACGCGCCACTGGCTCCGGCAAGGCGTCGGGCTGGAACACGATGTCGCCGTAGGTCTTGGGATCGTCCTCCCAGAACTTGGTGCGGAAAAACGAGCGCGTCAGGCCATCGCCACCGGTCAGCGTGAGGCCATCCGGCAGGCGCATATCAGTGCCGCGCAACAGTCGGTCGAAGGCGTTGCAGGCAAAACTGCCCGGCACGGCGGCGGCCTGCAGGAAATGCTGGTCGATGCAGCCGTCCGGGAAAGTGGCGCGCAGCGGATCGATAAAGCCGTCATCCCAGCAGGCATGCACTACGCGAAAGCGCCCGGCATCGACAAACAGCGGCATGTCATAGAACCAGCCGAGGAAGTCGTGCCAGTCGGCCGGGTGGTGTTCGAATTGCGCCAGTGTCTCGTGGATCAACCGCGCATGCCGTGGGTTGTGCTCGCGCACAAACTGTTTGCCACTGCCGGGCGGCGCGGGCGTGGTCCAGCCCAGTGCGTTGAACTCATGGTTACCCATGATGCACAGCGCCTGGCCGGCTTCGGTCATGTCGTGGACGATATGCAACGCCTCGCGGATGCGTGGGCCACGGTCGATGATATCGCCGAGGAACACCGCCATGCGCGATGGGTGCCGCCAAACACCGCCGATCTTGTGATAGCCCAACTGGTCGAGCAAGTGCTCAAGGGTATGAGCGCAACCGTGCACGTCACCAATCAGGTCGTAGCTACGCGCGGGATCGAGCATCAGTCGCCTCCACCCCCCAAGCGGCTGCCCCAGCCCAGCTTGGTGCGGCACACTTCGTAGTAGTTGTGGTCCAGCGGGTGGATCAACCGCAACTTCTGTGCCTTTTTGCTCACGGTGATAGTGTCACCGGGGGCGCAGGTGAAATGGTTCTGCCCGTCACACGACACCTGCGGGTAGATTTGCATGTCTTTGGAGACCACGATTTTCAGCTCACTGTTGCCGTCGACCACAATCGGCCTGCTCGACAACATATGGGGGTACATCGGCACGATCACAATGGCATCCAGCTTGGGATGCATGATCGGGCCACCCGCCGACAACGCATAGGCGGTGGAGCCGGTGGGCGTGGCTACAATCAGGCCGTCAGCCTTCTGGCTGCACACGAACTGGCCGTCGATATAGAGTTCGAACTCGATCATCCGCGTGGACTTGCCGGGGTGCAGCACCACGTCATTCAGGGCGTCGCCCTGGCCGATGGCTTCGCCGTGGCGGCGCACTTCGGCTTGCAGCAGGAAGCGGTTCTCCACCAGGTAATGGCCGTCGAGCACCTTGGCCACTTCGACTTCCAGCTCATCCGGGCGGATATCGGTGAGAAAACCCAGGCTGCCGCGGTTGATCCCCAGCACCGGCACGTTATGCCGCGCCAAGGCTCGAGCTGCGCCGAGCAGGCTGCCGTCGCCGCCGACCACAATCACCATGTCACACACTTCACCGAGCATCTTGCGTGATGAGGTCTGCAGGCCGTGGCCAGGAAGGATTTCGGCGATGGTGTCTTCGAGGATCACATGCAGGTGGCGGTCCAGCAGGAATTTTTTCAGCCGGCGGACGGTGTCCAACACCTGGGTACTGCCCAGGCGACCGATAATGCCGATATTGCGAAATTGCTCCATGAGGCTCCTGCGGGATGTGGGGTGTGGCAAAAAGAAGGATTATGGGCGAAAGGCCGCCCCAGGCAAAATCCTTTGTCGCCGTGAAGCCTTGATGACAATGGTTCTCAGCCACCCGCCCGGCACTTAAAAGGCTATGCTCGGACCATGACTGTGTTCCCGGATCTGCACAACCTGCCCCGCCAGCTGCGCCACCCCGAAGTGCGCGACCTGGCCTGGGTGATGCTCGCCCCGCCGATGCTGGCGCAAACGCCGTGGCCGCAACGCCATCCGCTGACCGGCAGCGATTGGGTGCAAGCGCCTCATCTGCTGGAGCACTGGCTGCGCCAGCTCGATCAGGACAGCAGCGCCTTGCAGCAGTGGCTGAACCAGTCACGCACCCGGCGCCTGGGCCTGTATTACGAGCGCCTGTGGCAGTTCGCCGTACAGCATGCGCCGGGCGTGGAACTGTTGGCGGCCAATCTGCCAATCCGCCGCGCCGGGCATACCCTCGGCGAGCTGGACATGCTGCTGCGCGACCGTGACGGCGTGCATCACCTGGAACTGGCGATCAAACTCTATCTCGGCCCGCAGGACGGCAATGGCCAGGACACGGATCAATGGTTGGGACCGGGCTGCCACGACCGGCTGGACCGCAAGCTGGCGCATCTGGCCCAGCATCAACTGCCGATTTCCAAGCGGGCGGAAAGCCGAGAGGCGCTGGCGGCGCTGGATATCCAGCATTTCGATGCGCATTTGTGGCTGGGCGGCTATCTGTTGTACCCCTGGCCTGGCGAGGCCCAAGCCCCCATGGGTGCCCATCCACAGCATTTACGTGGGCGCTGGTTGCATCAGCGTGATTGGCCAGCGTTTGTCAGCCAAAGTCCGCCCGGTCGCTGGCAGCCCCTGCCCAGGCATGCGTGGTTGGCGCCGGCGCATTACCCGGCGGATGAAGTCTGGAGTGAAGAACAGATGAGGGGCTGGCTGGCGCAGCTGGATCCCATGGCGCCTGCACAATTGCTGGTGCGGATGGTTCAAGTCGATCAGGATTGGGAAGAAGCCGAGCGGTTGTTCCTGGTGGCGGACCTTTGGCCCAACGTGCCGGGCAATAGCTAATCGTCAATATGCCGATAGTCCAGCTGCAACCCCACCGCCAACTCCCGAGCCCGACCCAACCTGATCGGCCCGCGCTCGATATCCACCAACACCCCCGGACACTCCAGCAACGGCAACCCGGCGATGTCCTTGAGTCGCCCGTCAGTGATCACCAGCAGCCGCTGCTGTTCAGCCGGATACCGCTTGCGGCGCAGCGTCAACCACGCCCCGGCCTCGGTCAACGCCGCGAGCAACGGCGTACCACCGCCCGCGCCCAATTGATCCAGCCAGTCCGCCAAGCCCTTCGCCGCCTTCAACCCCTGTACCTGCCATTTAGGCGAGTGACCGCTGGCCGTCAACAACGCCATCCGCGCCCGCTGGCGGTAGGCGTCATCAAACAATTGCGCCAACAAACCCTTGGCATCGGTGAGCGCACGGTGCCGCCGGGTGGACGCCGACGCATCGACGATCACCAGCCACAGCTCATGGGCCGAACGGCTGCGCAGGTGATAGCGCAAATCTTCACGGGTTTGCGGGCGACCACTGAGCAAGGTACCCGGCCAGTTGATCGAGCCTTGTTTCGCGCTGCGCGCCTTACCGTACCTGCCGCTGTCCAGTCGCCCTGCCTTGGGGCGGGCATCCGCCCCCGTGTCAGGTCGGGGGCGAATGCCTAGGGCTTTTTTGGCCAGGTGGGGACTTCCCGGCGCGCCCCCGTGGGCAGGGCCGGAGCGGGCATGTCGCCCCACTGGCCTTGGCCTGGCGAAGCGTCGGAAGATTTGGGCGACTGCCCTTCACTTGGCGGGTTGGACGATGGGGCTTGTTCCTGGCGACGATGGCGCAGGGCAAACTCGGCCACCGCTTCGATATCTTCCTCGGCTATCGCACTGGCGCCACGCCAGGCGGCATGGGCCCGAGCGCCGCGCAACCAGACCAAGTCCGCACGCAAACCGTCGACGCCCGCCGCGAAGCACCGTTCGCTGATCCTTGCCAGCGCCTCGTCGTCCAGCGCGATAGTGTCCAGCTGTGCCCGCGCCTGAGTGCAGCGTTCGCGCAAGGCCGCCTGCGACGCTTCCCATTGCGCGCAGAACGCCGCCGGGTCGCTGTCGAAATCCAGGCGCCGACGAATAATCTGCCCACGCTCGGCCGGCAAGGTCTGCCCGCTCAACGCCACGTTGAAACCGAAACGGTCGAGCAGTTGCGGACGCAACTCGCCCTCCTCCGGGTTCATGGTGCCGATCAGCACAAACCGCGCCGAATGGCGATGGGAAATGCCGTCGCGCTCGATCAGATTGGTGCCGCTGGCGGCCACGTCCAGCAGCAAATCCACCAAATGATCGGGCAGCAGGTTGACTTCATCGACGTACAGCACGCCGCCATCCGCCTTGGCCAATACGCCGGGCGAAAACTGCGCCCGGCCCTCGCCCAATGCAGCATCCAGGTCCAGCGTGCCGACAAGGCGCTCTTCAGTCGCGCCCAGGGGCAAAGTCACGAATTGACCACTGGCCAGCAGGTCCGCCAAACCACGCGCCAAAGTCGACTTGGCCATGCCGCGCGGGCCTTCGATCAGCACACCGCCGATCTTCGGGTCGATGGCGGTCAGGCACAGCGCCAGTTTCAGGTCATCGGCGCCGACTACGGCGGACAGCGGGAAATGGGGAATATCAGTCATACGATCCCTCTTCAAATTCTGCGGCACAAGCAACCTCACTGTAGTGAGCGGGCTTGCCCCGCGCTGGGCTGCGTAGCAGCCCCAATAAAGCTAAGCGGATTCTTCCTGGCAAAATGCGGTGTCCGGTTTTGGGGCCGCTTCGCAGCCCAGCGCGGGCAAGCCCGCTCACCACAACAAGCTTGCCTTCAGCCATCCTCTTCGATATCTAGCAACAAGTTTTCCAACGCCTCGCGGTACGCCCCCGGTTCCTGCCACATGCCACGCTGCTGCGCTTCGAGCATGCGCTCGGCCATGTCACGCAGCGCATCGGGGTTGTGTTGCTGCACAAAGGCGCGGGTGTCGGGGTCGAGCAAATAAGCATCGGCCAACAGGGCATATTGGTGATCGTCAATCAGCGCCGTGGTGGCGTCGAAGGCGAACAGGTTGTCCACGGTTGCCGCCATCTCGAAGGCACCTTTATAGCCATGGCGCTTCACGCCTTCGATCCACTTGGGGTTGGCGGCGCGGGAACGGATCACCCGGTTCAGCTCTTCCTTCAGGGTGCGGATCTTAGGCAGGTCGGGCTGGCTGTGGTCACCATGATAGCTGGCCGCCTTATCGCCGCTCAGGGTTTCCACGGCGGCGAGCATGCCGCCGTGGAATTGGTAGTAATCGTTGGAATCAAGCAAGTCGTGCTCGCGGTTGTCCTGGTTTTGCAACACCGCCTGCACCTGGCTCAAACGCTGGGCAAACTGCGCGCGGGCGGCGGTGCCTTCGTCGGAACCACCATAGGCGTAGCCGCCCCAGTTCAAGTAAACCTCGGCAAGGTCTTCACGACTTTGCCACAGGCGACCGTCGACCGCGCCCTGCACGCCCGCGCCATAGGCGCCGGGCTTGGCGCCGAAGATGCGCCAACCGGCTTGTTTCGCCGCCGCCTCTTCGTCCAGGCCCGACATGAGCAGCGCCTCACGCTCACTACGCACCTTGGCGGCCAGCGGGTTCATGTCGTCCGGCTCATCCAGCGCCGCCACGGCCTGCACCGCGGCGTCGAACAGGCGGATCAAATTGGCGAAGGCATCGCGGAAAAAACCCGACACACGCAAGGTCACGTCTACGCGCGGGCGATCCAACAGGCTGATCGGCAGGATCTCGAAATCGTCCACCCGCTGGCTGCCGGTCGCCCACACCGGGCGCACGCCCATCAGTGCCATGGCCTGGGCGATATCGTCGCCGCCGGTGCGCATGGTGGCAGTGCCCCACACCGACAGGCCGAGCTGGCGCAGGTGGTCGCCGTGGTCCTGTAAATGCCGCTCAAGAATCAGGTTGGCGGATTGGAAGCCGATGCGCCAGGCCGTGGTGGTCGGCAGGTTGCGCACGTCGACGGTGAAGAAGTTGCGCCCCGTTGGCAACACATCCAAACGCCCGCGACTCGGTGCACCACTCGGGCCCGCCGGTACAAACCGGCCGCTGAGGGCATCCAGCAATCCGCGCATTTCCGCGGGACCACAGGCGTCAAGGCGCGGCGCCACTACGATGCGCAGGCTTTCGATAACCGCCTTCACCTCTTCCCAACCGGGCTCTTCCAACTGTTCAAGCGGGCCTTCGAGCGCCTGCTCGATCAGCCGTGCGGCATACAGCTCCAGGCGTTCGCGGGTATCGCCAGCGGTGCGCCACAATTGCGCGTCGATCTTCTGCAATACCAGAGGTCGGCGCCCCGTCCAAGGTTCGGCCAGGGCACAGTCCAACGGATCAAAGCCCAAGTCGAAAGCCTTGGCCAATACACGCAGCAGGCTCGACTGTGGGCCACGCCCATCGCCACGCGGGATACGCAACAAAGCCAGCAACGTGTCGATACGCAAGCGGCCTGCGGGCGACTCACCAAAGATGTGCAGGCCATCGCGGATCTGCGACTCCTTCAAGTCGCACAGGTAAGTGTCCAGGCGCGGCAACCACACGGCAGCGTCGGCGTCGCTCTCCAGCTCAAGTTCCTGGTCGATGCGGGTTTCGCGCACCAGTTTGAGGATGTCTTTCTGCAACTCCAGGGCCCGGCGCGGATCAAGCAGTTGCGCTTCGTAATACTCGTCCGCCAGCAGTTCAAGGTTACGCAGCGGGCCGTAGGTTTCAGCACGGGTCAGCGGCGGCATCAGGTGATCGATGATCACCGCCTGGGTACGTCGCTTGGCCTGGGCGCCCTCGCCCGGATCGTTGACGATAAACGGGTAGATATTCGGCAGCGGCCCCAACAGCGCATCGGGCCAGCAGCTTTCCGACAGGCCGACACCCTTGCCCGGCAACCATTCAAGGTTGCCGTGCTTGCCCACATGAATCACGCCATGGGCGCCATAGGTGTGGCGCAGCCAGAAATAGAACGCCAGGTACCCGTGGGGCGGCACCAGGTCCGGATCATGGTAAACCGCGCTGGCGTCCACCTGATAACCCCGCGCCGGTTGGATACCGACAAAGGTCAGGCCCAGGCGCAGCCCGGCGATCATCATGCGGCCATCGCGGAACATCGGATCGTTATGGGGCGTGCCCCAGCGCGCCAGCACCGCCTGGCGATTGGCCTCGGGCAAGCGGCTGAACATCGCCTCGTAGTCATCCAGGCCCAGGCTTTGATGACAGGGGCGAAGGTCGAGGCTGTCCAGGTCGTTAGTGATGCCGCCGAGCAAATCGTGGATCAGTGCCGTGCCGCTTTCCGGCAGTGCATCCGGCACCGGATAGCCTTCGACGTGCAACGCACGCAGGATATTCAGCGCCGCCGCCGGCGTATCAAGGCCGACACCATTGCCGATACGCCCATCGCGGGTGGGGTAGTTGGCAAGGATCAGCGCAATGCGTTTGTCGGCATTCGGCACCCGCGCCAGTTCGACCCAGCGTCGCGCCAATTCTGCGACAAAATCCATGCGTTCCGGCGCCGCTCGATAGCACACCACATCCGACTGGCTGCGTTCGCTGCGCCAGGCCAGGTCCTTGAAGCTGATCGGCCGGCTGATGATGCGTCCGTCCAACTCTGGCAGGGCAATGTGCATCGCCAGGTCCCGGGGGCCGAGGCCTTGCTCGCTGGCTTCCCAGCCGGGCTGGTTGTCCTGGGCGCAGATCGCCTGGATCACCGGGATATTGCGGCGAAACGGGCGCAAATGCGGCGCTTCCGGGCTGGATTGGGCGAAGCCGGTGGTGTTGAGGATTACCGCCGCGCCCACCTCGTCCAGCAGGTCCTCGACCACCGCCAGGCAGCCGGGCTCTTTTAAACTGGCCACCGCCATCGGCAACGGGTTGAGGCCCGCCGCTTGCAAGCGCTGGCAGAACACATCGATAAAGCCGGTATTGGCCGCCTGCAAATGGGAGCGGTAGAACAGCACCGCCGCCACCGGCCACTCGGCATTCCAGTCGGCCTGCCAATCATTCAGGCGGGCGTTAGCGTGGCGCGGATGATAAATCGCCGTGCGCGGCAGGGTCTGCGGCTCCGCCCAGGCGTAGTCACGGCCCAGGTAGGCACTGGCCAGGCAGCGATAAAAATCCAGCGCATTGCCTAGGCCGCCCTGGCGCAGGAAGTGCCAGAGGCGATCACGCGCTTCGGCGCCGACGGTGCTCAACCCGCTGAGTTCCGGGTCCGGGCGATCATCCCCCGGCACCAGGATCAGCTGCACGCCCCTTTCGGCCAACTCCACCAGGCGCTCGATGCCGTAACGCCAATAACCGATACCGCCATGCAGCGAGATCAGGATGACCTTGGCGTGGCGCAGCACTTCATCGACGTAGAGGTCGACCGAGGCGTGGTTCTGCACCTGCATCGGGTTGGCCAGGCGAAAGCTGGGGTAATCGTCGGGTAACTGCTGCGCCGCCTCGGCCAGCAGCGCCAGGCTGGAATCGCCGCTGCACAGGATCACCAGGTCAGCGGGGGTCTGGCCAAGGTCGGCAATATTGTCGTCCGAGACGAAACCACCGGGCTGGGTCCTGAGCAGGTGCATGGGTTAAACGCTGAGGGCGGCGCGCAGTTGCGCTTCAAGGCCGGCCGCATCGAGGTCCTGACCGATCAGCACCAGGCGCGTAATACGCGGCTCGTCAGCGCTCCAGGCACGGTCGAAGTGCTTGTCGAAACGCGTGCCCACGCCCTGGATCAGCAGGCGCATCGGCTTGTTCGGGATTGCGGCAAAGCCTTTTACACGCAGGATGCCGTGTTGCACCACCAACTGGGTCAGGGCGTCGAGCAGCAGCGCTTCGTCGGCTTGCGGCAGGTCGATGGAGATGGAATCGAAGGCGTCGTGATCGTGATCGTCTTCACCTTCGTGATGATGATCGTGATGGCTGTGGCGACCGTCGATGTGTTCTTCGGAGCCGGCACCCAGGCCGATCAGCACGTCCAGCGGCAGGCGACCGCTGCTGGCCTCGATGATCTTCACCGCGGGTGGCAGTTCTTCCGCGACTTCAAGGCGCACGCGGGCCAGGTCTTCAGGGCTGATCAGGTCGGTCTTGTTGAGGATTACCAGGTCGGCGCTGGCCAGTTGGTCGGCGAACAGCTCGTGCAGGGGTGATTCGTGGTCCAGGTTCGGGTCGAGCTTGCGCTGCGCATCCACTTGGTCCGGAAAGGCGGCGAAGGTGCCGGCGGCCACAGCCGGGCTGTCGACCACGGTGATCACCGCGTCAACGGTGCAGGCGCTGCGGATTTCCGGCCATTGGAAGGCTTGGACCAGCGGTTTTGGCAGGGCCAGGCCGGAGGTCTCGATGAGAATGTGGTCGAGGTCCCCGCGGCGGGCCACCAATTCGCGCATCACTGGGAAGAACTCTTCCTGCACGGTGCAGCACAGGCAGCCGTTGGCCAGCTCGTAGACGCGGCCGTTGGCTTCTTCTTCGGTGCAGCCGATGGAGCACTGCTTGAGGATTTCACCGTCGATACCCAGCTCGCCGAATTCGTTGACGATCACGGCAATGCGACGGCCCTGGGCGTTGTCGAGCATGTGGCGCAGCAAGGTGGTTTTGCCTGAGCCGAGGAAGCCGGTAACGATGGTGACGGGGAGTTTGGCCAGTGTTTTCATCGGATGCCCTTGGGGGCGGGCATACGGGACGATAGGCCCTGCGACGGTGCGCAGCAGCGGATTTCGTCACCGGATCACCCCGCCCGGTTGAAGTAGAAAATCGGTTGCGAGGCAGGTCTCCTGGCTTGGGGCTTGCGGGTCTTGCGACCGGCGCTGGCTGCGCCTTCCCGCCTTTCGGCAGTGGCGTGGCAGTCAGCTGAACCCTTTACAGTTGCGGGGGCAGCCGCGGCTTGGACCGCGTTCCCTTCTTAGCTTCGGCCTGGGCCGAAGAACCTCGAGGGTGCAAGGCTACGCAGTGCTTGGGGGATGGTCAATGATGGGGTTTGGGTTGGGGTTGGTGTACATATCCGTTATTTGGGTGATGGCGGGTATTGGTTCCGCCCTTACGGCGGGTCACTTTGGAAAAGCCCCAAAGTAACCAAAGGGCTCTTGCCGCAACACTCGGCACCTCGCTCACGCTCGGTGTGCCCGTAATCCGACAGGGATTTGGGGGGCCGCCGCCACGCGCCATCCATGGCGCGGGGCGGCTAAACCGGCATCCCTGCCGGTTTACCCCCCAAATCCCTGCCGAATTCCGGCCAGCGTGTTTGACGGGGCGCCTAAGATCAAGATCAAGATCAAAAGCAAGAGCACAGCGGCCTGACAGCCGGCTTGAGTGGTGTGAAGCAAAGGCAAAGGCAAACGCAGTCCTGTAGGAGCCGGCTTGCCGGCGATGGTCCTCAACGATGACGCGGGGAACCAGACGAATCGCGGCGTCCTCACGTTTTTCGCCTACAGGGACCGCGTATCCACGATGCGAAGCGAGTCGCTCTTGATCTTGATCTTAGGCGCCCCGTCAAACACGCTGGCCGAACGCAGGCTTGAATCCGTGGGTAACCCGGCAGGACGCCGGGTTAGCCGCGCTGGGCCAAGGATGGCCCATCGCGGCGGCCCACGGATTCAAGCCGGAGTGAGGGCACACCGAGCCTAAGCGAGGTGCCGAGTGTTGGGGCAAGAGCCTTTTGGTTACTTTTGGGCTCTTTTCAAAAGTGACCCGCCGTAAGGGCGGAACCAACATCAGCCATCACCGCAGCAACGGATATGTACACACCCCAATTGACTCCCCTCCCACCCCCATGCTCTCCTACACATCTTGTTTCGGGTGCCCCTCACAGGGTGAAACGGGAAACCGGTGCGTCATAGCGATATGACCAGTCCGGTGCTGCCCCCGCAACGGTAAGCGAGCGAAGTGTCAGATCCACTGTGCCTCCAAGGCATGGGAAGGCGACGCTTAATAGGCGCAATGCCCCTCGCAAGCCCGGAGACCGGCCCGAAAAAATCAGATAACAAACCCGCGGTGGGCGGGCGCTGTTTAAACCCTGCGTGCCCGGCTCGCGGGGTTTCATGCGCTCGTTTCACCCTGACACCTGAAAGGGACGCGCCATGTCGATCATCAGCAGCACCTCGCACTCCGCCAGCAGCACCTCGACCCTGAGCCAACGCTTGACCGCCGCCATCGGCGCGTCGATCCTCGGCGCGTGCCTGGTGTATTTCGCCGGTTTCTCGCACATTGAGGCCGTACACAACGCCGCCCACGATACCCGCCACAGCGCCGCGTTCCCGTGCCACTGAGACCTGCCGACATGATCAAGCGTATCGCGCAAACCGCAGGTTTCACCGGCCTGCTGGCCGCCCTGCTGCTGACTCTGCTGCAAAGCTTTTGGGTCGCCCCGCTGATTCTGCAGGCGGAAACCTTTGAAAAAGCGCCGGCGGCTACCGAAGTGGCCCACGAACACGCCGAAGGTGCTGCCGCCCATACCCATGACGCCGAAGCTTGGGAGCCGGAAGACGGCTGGCAGCGCGTGCTGTCCACCACGGGCGGCAACCTGGTGGTCGCCGTCGGTTTTGCGCTGATGCTGGCCGGTCTCTACACGCTGCGTGCGCCAACCGGCACCGCCCAAGGGCTGCTGTGGGGTTTGGCCGGTTACGCAACTTTCGTGCTGGCACCGACGATGGGCCTGCCGCCTGAGCTGCCGGGGACTGCCGCCGCCGACCTGGCGCTGCGCCAGACCTGGTGGATCGGCACTGCGGCGTCTACCGCTGCCGGCATCGCCTTGATCGTGTTTGGTCGCAACTGGCTGCTGAAAGTACTGGGTGCAGCGATCCTCGCCGTACCGCACGTGATCGGCGCACCACAGCCGGAAGTGCATTCGATGCTGGCCCCGGAGGCCCTGGAAGCGCAGTTCAAGATCGCTTCACAGTTGACCAATGTCGCCTTCTGGCTGGCCTTGGGGCTGATCAGCGCCTGGTTGTTCCGCCGCAACCGTGATGATCAATACTCGGCATGATCCTGGTGGTCGGCCTGGGGTGCCAGCGGGGTTGTGACGTTCATACCCTGCTGGGCCTGTTTAATACTGCCCTCGCCGAGGGCAGTATCGAGCGCGATAAGATTACTGCGCTGGCCAGTATTGATTTGAAAAAAGACGAGCCGGGAATACTCGCATTGGCCGAAACGCTGAACCTGCCGTTGCACTGTTTCAGCGCCGAGCAGCTGACGACCTTTGAAGATCGCCTGAGCCACAAATCCGAGATCGCCTTCGCCCACACCGGCTGCTATGGCATCGCGGAAAGTGCCGCCTTGGCCCTTGCCGAGCACCTCGCCGGCGGCCCTGCCCGCCTGTTGATCACCCGCAAAAAAACCGCCCAGGCCACCTTTGCATTGGCGTGCGCCGGCTGAAAACCCGATAATCGCCCCTCCCGATCATGAGCATTCTTCATGCTCGCCCGTTTTTCATCAGGATTTCCCCATGACCGTCTACTTCATCGGCGCAGGCCCCGGCGACCCAGAATTAATCACCGTCAAAGGCCAGCGGCTGATCCGCAGTTGCCCGGTGATTATTTATGCGGGCTCGTTGGTGCCGGCCGCGGTACTGGAAGGTCATCAAGCGGAAACTGTGGCCAACAGCGCCGAATTGCACCTGGAGCAGATCATTGATCTGATCAAAGCCGCCCACGAGAAGGGCCAGGATGTGGCGCGCGTCCATTCCGGCGACCCAAGCCTGTATGGCGCCATTGGTGAACAGATCCGCCACCTGCGGGAGTTGGGCATTCCCTTCCAGATCATCCCCGGCGTCACCGCCGTGGCTGCCTGTGCAGCCTTGCTGGAGGCGGAGCTGACCCTGCCTGACATCGCCCAGAGCGTGATCCTGACCCGCTATGCCGACAAGACCAGCATGCCGGCCGGCGAGGACTTCGACAGCCTGGCGCGGCATGGCACCACCATGGCGATTCACCTGGGGGTCAATCACTTGGAGAAGATCGTCGCTGAACTGCTGCCACACTACGGCGCGGATTGCCCGATTGCCGTGGTGCACCGGGCTACCTGGCCGGATCAGGATTGGGCGATAGGAACGCTGAGCGACATTGCCGGGAAAGTGGCGGCCAAGGGCTTTCGACGCACGGCGCTGATTGTCGTGGGCCGGGTGCTGGCCAGTGACAGTTTCAGTGAGTCATCGCTGTACCGGGCAGGCCATGCGCACCTTTATCGCCCATAACAAACAAAATTAACTTAAGAACATAACTCACTGTTTTAACTGAATAAATATGGTTAACCATGTGAGAGTGGACAAGCCCGGCTCAAAAGTTAATCCTCTTTGACAGATGGCTATCACAAACCACTGATTTTAAAGAATAAAAAAACGGCGCTCACGGGGCGCCGTTTTTTTGTTCGCAGTGAACGCCTTACTCAGTAGTAGGCGTTTTCTTTCTGCGTGTGATCGGTCACGTCACGCACGCCCTTGAGTTCTGGAATTCGCTCCAGCAAGGTGCGCTCGATGCCTTCGCGCAGGGTCACGTCCGCTTGGCCGCAGCCTTGGCAGCCGCCACCGAACTTGAGCACCGCAATGCCGTCATCGACCACGTCGATCAAGCTGACCTGGCCGCCGTGGCTGGCCAGGCCTGGGTTGATTTCGGTCTGCAGGTAGTAGTTGATACGCTCGTTCACCGGGCTGTCGGCGTTGACGTTGGGCACCTTGGCGTTTGGCGCTTTGATGGTCAACTGGCCGCCCATGCGGTCGGTGGCGTAGTCGACCACGGCGTCGTCGAGGAAGGCTTCGCTGAAGGCGTCGATGTAGGCAGTGAAGCTTTTCAGCCCCAGGGCGGTGTCTTCAGGTTTTTCTTCACCAGGCTTGCAGTAGGCGATGCAAGTTTCGGCGTATTGGGTGCCGGGCTGGGTGATAAAGACGCGAATGCCGATACCCGGGGTGTTCTGCTTGGACAGCAGGTCAGCCAGGTAATCGTGGGCGGCGTCGGTAATGGTTATGGCAGTCATGGAAACTCCTCACAGGCTTGCCGGCAGTTTACGCCAAATTATTACGCAGGTACAAAGTCCTAGTGTTTTTGTCGGGATAGGTTTGTTTGCGGGGGGATGTACATATCCGTTATTTGGGTAACGGCCGCGTATGGTTCCGCCCTTACGGCGGGTCACTTTGGAAAAGCCCCAAAGTAACCAAAGGGCTCTTGCCCCAACACTCGGTACCTCGCCTAGGCTCGGTATGCCCGTAATCCGACAGTGATTTGGGGGGCCGCCGCCACGCGCCATCCATGGCGCGGGGCGGCTAAACCGGCATCCCTGCCGGTTTACCCCCCAAATCCCTGCCGAATTCCGGCCAGCGTGTTTAACGGGGCGCCTAAGATCAAAATCAAAAGCAAAAGCACAGCGGCCTGACAGCCGGCTTGAGTGGTGTAGAGCAAAAGCAAACGCGGTCCTGTAGGAGCCGGGGGGACGCCGGGTTAGCCGCGCTGGGCCAAGGATGGCCCATCGCGGCGGCCCACGGATTCAAGCCTTCGTTACGGCACACCGAGCCTAGGCGAGGTGCCGAGTGTTGGGGCGGAGCGTTTTTGGTTACTTTTTGCGCTCTTCAAAAAGTGACCCGCTGTAAGAGCGGAACCATAAGCCGCCATCACCCAAATAACGGATATTCACTCCAAAAAACCCTTACAAATTCTCATACCGATTCATATCCAACACCCCCTCCTCAACCGGCGTTGTCTCTCGAATGTACTCCGACAAATCATGGAAATACTGCCAAAACAGCGGATGACTACGCCGCACCCCCCAACGATCCACAATCTTCTCAAACCGCTTGGCATCCTTGGCCCGCTCCATTTCAGCTACAAACTCCGGCACGTCCTGCGCCGGAATATTGAACATAAAGTTCGGATAGCTGCTCAACACACCCGGATAGATGGTCACTGTGTCCAGGCCCGGCTGATAGCGATAAGCCTCACCCAACAGAAACGCCACATTACTGTGAGCACGATTGCGCAACATGCTGTAGACCACACGCTTACCGCTGGCAGTCTCAACCCGCAGCATCGTCGCTTCAGGCAATAGATCGATAACCTTGAGCCCGGCGGCCGGGCGTGAGGTCAGGCGACTCAGCGCTTGCTCGGCATCCTGCAACGCCGGGTCGATACCCTCACGGGAGCAATAGGCGCCAGTGCAGCGGTTGATCGGGTCCGGGCTGGCATTCAGATCGCCATAACGCGTGAGCAACTGGTTGGCAAAGTCGCGCTTCGGATCGTTTTCGCTCAGATGCAAGCCGGTGGGCTTGTCGTCATCAATCGCCTCATAGTCCATCCACAACTTGAGCTTGCCACTGTTTTGATACCAGTCATCGAGGAAGTCTTCGCGGGAGTCTGCAGGCATCAGGCGCAGGAAGTTCTGCTCGGCGCCGTTGCGGATCAGGTCGAAGTACAAGCGGGTCTGGGCTTGATGCGACACATTGCCGAACACATCAAAATTCACCGCCAACTGATAATAGGTGCGCTCCAGCAACGGATAGTCAAACAGCCACATCGTCTGCGGCACTTCACCAATCAAGCCCTTGGTCACCGAGGCACTGTCGAAGTGGCGAAAAATGCTCAGCAAGGCGTTGTCATTCCCGGCCCACAGCGACGACCAGCTTGGCGCGGGAACGTCCGCATAGTTGTCACGGCGCAGCGCTTCGTATTGATTACGCTTGTCACGGTAAGCGAGCCACAGGCTCAGCACACTGCCTACGTCATCGTTCTGCCCCGGCATGGCCAGCAACGGCGTGGCCTGGCCGCGATAACGGGCATCGGTGATGTAGAGGTCATGGTCCGGGTCCTGGAACAGGGTCCAGAAATTGTCGCGGATCACGTCCGTGGCGATCTGCCCACGGCACACGGGCCCACGAATAAAGGTGCGTACGAAATACTCGGCGTTGTCCAGCATGAACTGGTAACGCGCCTTGGCTGGAATCGCCTCGAAGGTTTCGAAGGGGTTGGCGCGACGGCCCGGTCCGTAGCCAGGCAAGGCGTTGACCTGCCAGTTGCCGGCGTAGAACAGCGCTTTGATGCGAGCCATTTTCTCGGCGCTGAGCGGGTACGTGATGTGGGTTTTATGCACGATCACGCCCTGCACCGGCCACAGGCGGTAGTAAACCTGGGTGCCTGGGTCATCGTTCGGGCGGCGAGTTGCGATCAGGTCAATCGGTTGCCCGCTCGGCGTACGCGAGCGCACCCACTGGAAGAAATGCCCCGGCTCGCCGTTTTCGAAGTAGAGATGGGCGAGGAACAAATGCTCGAACAACCAGCGCGCTACCAGGCTCTCCCTGGCCCCGGGCTGGTTGAGCAGGTTTTCCCACTGCTGTACCTGCAGCGCTTCCTTGGCGCTGGGTGCCAAGCCTTGTTCATCGATAGGCGCGCCGGACGCGAGCCAGCGTTGCAAGGTCTGATACTGCTGGTCCGTCAGGCCGGTGACCGCCAGCGGCATACCTTCCTTGGGATGGGCACCCGCGTAGGCATTGAACTCGCCGGGCATGGCGCACATGTTTTGTCGGTTCAGGCCCAGTACGATCTCTTCGGGCAGCTTGGCGTTGGGTTGCAGCGGTGCGTTATGACCCAACTCCAGCATGCGCGCCATCAGCGCAGCCTGGCTGCCCTGCGCATCCAATACTGAGTAAAAGCCCTTCTGCTGCCAGGCCTGCTTGCCGAAAGCGTCATAGAACAGCCGAGTGGTCGGCGTCGCCTGGCTGCGCTCGCCATCGTAGACCGGTACTTTGCTCGCACCTCGCGCTACGCCTTCGGCACTGCCCAGGTTCAGTTGGCAGGCGGAGTCATAGCAGGCATGGCAAGCCACGCATTTCTCGGTGAAGATCGGTTGAATGTCGCGGGTGTACGAAATCGCCGGGGCGGGTCCGTCGGCCTGCGCAATGCAGGCGACCAGTGCCAGGGCAGCACTGGTGATGAGGCGAAGTGACATGTATCCGGTCCCGATTCAATACGTACGCTGAAAATTTGCCGGTGATTCTACCGGGCCACGCCCCCTTCCAACATGAACGATATTCATGCAAAAACTGCGCATGCTCTAAATCGGCACAGGTTTGTTATGATTCACGCCCTCCGAAATGCCTGACCAGAGTAGTCCCATGTCCGATCGTAGCGTTCGTCTGCAAGCCCTTCATCAAGCCCTCAAGGAACGTATCCTGATCCTCGACGGCGGTATGGGCACGATGATCCAGAGCTACAAGCTTGAGGAAAATGACTACCGTGGCAAACGCTTCGCCGATTGGCCAAGCGACGTCAAGGGTAACAACGACCTGCTGGTGCTCACCCGGCCCGACGTGATCGGTGGCATCGAAAAAGCCTACCTGGATGCTGGCGCCGACATCCTCGAAACCAACACCTTCAACGCCACGCGCATCTCCATGGCCGACTACGGCATGGAAGAACTAGCCTATGAACTGAACGTAGAAGGCGCACGCCTGGCGCGCAAGATTGCCGACGCCAAGACCGCCGAAAACCCGGCCAAGCCGCGTTTCGTCGCCGGCGTGCTCGGCCCGACCAGCCGCACCTGCTCGCTGTCGCCCGACGTGAACAACCCCGGCTACCGCAACGTGACCTTCGATGAACTGGTGGAAAACTACACCGAGGCCACCCAAGGCCTGATCGAAGGCGGTGCTGACCTGATCCTGATCGAGACCATCTTCGACACCCTCAACGCCAAGGCCGCGATCTTTGCCGTGCAAGGCGTGTTCGAAGCGTTGAACATCGAACTGCCGATCATGATCTCCGGCACCATCACCGACGCCTCCGGCCGTACGCTGTCGGGCCAGACCACCGAAGCGTTCTGGAACTCCGTGGCCCACGCCAAGCCGATTTCCGTGGGCCTCAACTGCGCCCTGGGCGCCAGCGAGCTGCGTCCGTACCTGGAAGAGTTGTCGAACAAGGCCAACACCCACGTTTCTGCGCACCCGAACGCCGGCCTGCCCAACGAATTCGGTGAATACGATGAGTTGCCGTCACAAACCGCCAAGGTCATCGAAGAGTTTGCCCAGAGCGGCTTCCTCAACATTGTCGGCGGTTGCTGCGGCACCACGCCGGGCCACATCGAGGCTATCGCCAAGGCCGTGGCCGGTTACGCACCGCGCCAGATCCCGGATATCCCGAAGGCTTGCCGCCTGTCGGGCCTGGAACCCTTCACCATCGATCGCAGCTCGTTGTTCGTCAACGTCGGTGAGCGCACCAACATCACCGGCTCGGCCAAGTTCGCCCGCCTGATCCGCGAGGACAACTACACCGAGGCCCTGGAAGTCGCCTTGCAGCAGGTGGAAGCCGGCGCCCAGGTGATCGACATCAATATGGACGAGGGCATGCTCGATTCGAAGAAGGCCATGGTGACCTTCCTCAATCTGATTGCCGGCGAGCCGGACATCTCCCGCGTGCCGATCATGATCGACTCCTCCAAGTGGGACGTGATCGAAGCTGGCCTCAAGTGCATCCAGGGCAAGGGCATCGTCAACTCCATCAGCATGAAGGAAGGTGTGGAGCAGTTCATTCACCACGCCAAGCTGTGCAAGCGCTATGGCGCCGCCGTGGTGGTGATGGCGTTCGACGAAGCCGGCCAGGCCGACACCGAAGCGCGCAAGAAAGAAATCTGCAAACGCTCCTACGACATCCTGGTCAATGAAGTCGGCTTTCCGCCGGAAGACATCATCTTCGACCCGAACATCTTCGCGGTCGCCACCGGTATCGAAGAGCACAACAACTACGCTGTCGACTTCATCAACGCCTGTGCCTACATTCGTGACGAACTGCCGTACGCGCTGACCTCCGGCGGCGTGTCCAACGTGTCGTTCTCGTTCCGTGGCAACAACCCGGTGCGTGAGGCGATCCACTCGGTGTTCCTGCTGTATGCGATCCGCAACGGTCTGACCATGGGCATCGTCAACGCCGGCCAGTTGGAGATCTACGACCAGATCCCGGCCGAGTTGCGCGACGCCGTTGAAGACGTGGTACTCAACCGCACGCCGGACGGCACCGACGCCCTCCTCGCCATCGCTGACAAGTACAAGGGCGACGGCAGCGTAAAAGAGGCCGAAACCGAGGAATGGCGTGGCTGGGACGTGAACAAGCGCCTGGAACACGCTCTGGTCAAGGGCATCACCACGCATATTGTTGAAGATACCGAAGAATCGCGGCTGTCGTTTGCACGCCCGATCGAAGTGATCGAAGGCCCGCTGATGTCTGGCATGAACATCGTCGGCGACCTGTTCGGCGCGGGCAAAATGTTCCTGCCCCAGGTGGTGAAATCCGCCCGCGTCATGAAGCAGGCCGTGGCCCACTTGATCCCGTTTATCGAGCTGGAAAAAGGCGACAAGCCGGAAGCCAAGGGCAAGATCCTGATGGCGACGGTGAAAGGCGACGTGCACGACATCGGCAAGAACATCGTCGGCGTGGTGCTGGGTTGCAACGGCTATGACATTGTCGACCTCGGCGTGATGGTGCCGGCGGAGAAGATCCTGCAGGTGGCCAAGGAGCAGAAGTGCGACATCATCGGGCTGTCCGGCCTGATCACGCCGTCCCTGGATGAGATGGTGCACGTGGCTCGCGAGATGCAGCGCCAGGACTTCTACCTGCCGCTGATGATCGGCGGTGCTACCACGTCCAAGGCGCATACGGCGGTGAAGATCGAGCCCAAGTACAGCAACGATGCCGTGGTGTATGTCACCGACGCCTCGCGTGCAGTCGGTGTGGCGACTCAGTTGCTGTCCAAGGAGCTGAAAGCCGGCTTCGTGCAGCGTACCCGCGAGGAATACGTGGAAGTGCGCGAGCGCACCGCAAACCGCAGCGCCCGCACCGAACGCCTGAGCTACCCGGCGGCCATCGCCAAGAAGCCGCAGTTCGACTGGAGCACCTACACGCCGGTAGTGCCGACCTTTACCGGCGCCAAGGTCCTGGACAATATCGACCTCAACGTACTGGCCGAATACATCGACTGGACGCCGTTCTTCATTTCCTGGGACCTGGCGGGCAAATTCCCACGCATTCTGACTGATGAAGTCGTCGGTGAAGCGGCGACTTCGCTGTACGCCGACGCCCAGGAAATGCTCAAAAAGCTGATCGACGAAAAACTCATCAGCGCCCGTGCGGTGTTCGGTTTCTGGCCGACCAACCAGGTGCAGGACGATGACCTGGAAGTCTACGGCGAAGACGGCCAGCCGATCGCCAAACTGCACCACTTGCGCCAGCAGATCATCAAGACCGACGGCAAGCCGAACTTCTCCCTGGCCGACTTCGTGGCGCCCAAGGACAGCGGCGTGACCGACTACATCGGCGGTTTCATCACCACCGCCGGCATCGGCGCGGAAGAGGTCGCCAAGGCCTACCAGGACGCGGGCGACGACTACAACTCGATCATGGTCAAGGCCCTGGCCGACCGCCTGGCCGAAGCCTGCGCCGAATGGCTGCACCAGCAAGTGCGTAAAGACTACTGGGGTTACGCCAAGGACGAGCAACTGGACAACGAAGCGCTGATCAAGGAGCAGTACAGCGGCATCCGCCCTGCCCCCGGCTACCCGGCATGCCCGGATCACACCGAGAAAGGCACCTTGTTCCAACTGCTCGACCCCGAGGCACGCGAAATGGAAGCGGGGCGCAGCGGCGTGTTCCTCACCGAACACTACGCGATGTTCCCGGCGGCAGCGGTCAGCGGCTGGTATTTCGCCCACCCGCAGGCGCAGTATTTCGCCGTGGGCAAGGTCGACAAGGACCAGGTGGCGAGCTACACCGCGCGCAAAGGCCAGGACCTGAGCGTGACCGAGCGCTGGCTGGCGCCGAACCTGGGTTACGACAACTAAGCGTCGCTGGATTGTCTATGCTGTCCCTCACACACCTGGTGTCGAGGGACCCATGGACGATCAAAAGCCACCGACCTTCTGGCAGATGCTCCACAGCGTCATGGCCGCCGCGTTTGGCGTGCAAAGCGGCAAGAACCGCGCGCGGGATTTCACCCACGGCAAGCCCAGCCACTTTGTGATCCTGGGGGTTTTGTTTACAGCGGTGTTCGCGCTGACGCTGTTTGGCATCGTGCAACTGGTGCTGCACCTGGCCGGCGTGTAAACCCAACCTGACTGTAGGAGCGGGCTTGCCAGCGATTGCATCACTGCGGTGTGGCTGACAACCGAGGTGAGGCAATCGCTGGCAAGCCAGCGCCTACAGGGGTCCGTATCTATGACTACTGGTGGCTGACCCAGAACACGGCAGTCCCAACCACCAGGATTATCAAGAACAGAATGGCCCAGGCGTCCACGGTACTGTCGGGTTTACGGGCTTTTGTCGAATTGCTCATCGCATCGCCTCTTGTCGGTTTTATAGGTGATAACGTTCAGACACGATCACAGTAAAGTCGACGATTGCCCGCATGACAAATGTGGGTATCGCGATAACCGTTCTCATTAGTCATTTTGGTTATTTGCATATACTCAAACATCACTTTTGCGCATAAACGCAAACTGGTATCGTGCGCCGGCTCCGTTGGGAGTGCGCGGCCGTGCGCGCAGATTTGCCGAGAACAGGACCTATATGTACGTATACGACGAATACGATCAGCGCATCATCGAGGACCGCGTCAAGCAGTTCCGTGATCAGACCCGACGCTACCTAGCAGGTGAACTGAGCGAAGAAGAGTTCCGCCCTCTGCGCCTGCAAAATGGCCTTTATGTTCAGCGCTTTGCGCCGATGCTGCGGGTGGCCGTGCCCTATGGCCAACTGACGTCGCGCCAGACGCGCATGATGGCCAAGATTGCCCGCGACTTCGACAAAGGCTATGCCCACATCAGTACCCGCCAGAACGTACAGTTCAACTGGCCGGCGCTGGAAGATGTGCCGGACATCCTGGCTGAACTGGCCACCGTGCAGATGCACGCCATTCAGACCAGCGGTAACTGCCTGCGCAACGTGACCACCGACCAATTCGCCGGTGTTGCCGCCGACGAACTGATCGACCCACGCCCCTGGTGCGAAATCGTCCGTCAGTGGACCACCTTCCACCCCGAATTCGCCTACCTGCCACGCAAGTTCAAGATCGCCATCAATGGCTCGACCTCGGACCGTGCGGCCATCGAAGTGCACGATATCGGCCTGGAGCCGGTGCACAACGAAGCCGGCGAACTGGGCTTCCGCGTATTGGTCGGTGGCGGCCTCGGCCGTACCCCGGTCGTCGGCGCCTTTATCAACGAGTTCCTGCCGTGGCAGGACCTGTTGAGCTACCTCGACGCGATCCTGCGGGTTTACAACCGCTATGGCCGTCGTGATAACAAGTACAAGGCCCGGATCAAGATCCTGGTCAAGGCGCTGACCCCTGAGGTGTTCGCCCAGAAAGTCGACGCCGAGATGGAACACCTGCGCGGCGGCCAGACCACCCTGACCGAAGCCGAAGTGCACCGCGTCGCCAAACACTTCGTCGACCCTGAGTACAAGGCCCTGAGCAATCAGGACGCCGAGCTCGCAGCACTTGACCAAGAGCATCCAGGCTTCGCCCGCTGGCGTGGCCGCAACACCCTGGCGCACAAAAAGCCGGGCTACGTGGCCGTAACCTTGTCGCTGAAACCTACCGGGGTTGCACCGGGCGATATCACCGACAAGCAACTGGACGCCGTGGCCGACCTGGCCGAGCGCTACAGCTTTGGTCAACTGCGCACCTCCCACGAGCAGAACATCATTCTCGCGGACGTTGAGCAGAGCCAACTGTTCACCCTGTGGGGCGAGTTGCGCGAAGGCGGATTCGCCACGCCGAACATCGGCCTGCTGACCGACATCATCTGCTGCCCGGGCGGCGATTTCTGCTCCCTGGCCAACGCCAAGTCGATCCCGATTGCCGAATCGATCCAGCGCCGTTTCGACGACCTGGATTACCTGTTCGACATCGGCGAGCTGGACTTGAACATCTCCGGTTGCATGAACGCCTGTGGTCACCACCACGTCGGCCACATCGGCATCCTGGGCGTGGACAAGAAAGGCGAAGAATTCTACCAAGTGTCCCTGGGTGGCAGCGCCAGCCGCGATGCGAGCCTGGGCAAGATCCTCGGCCCATCCTTCGCCCAGGAAGCCATGCCTGAGGTGATCGGCAAGCTGATCGACGTCTACATCGAACAGCGCACCGAAGATGAGCGTTTCATCGACACCTACCAGCGCATCGGCATCGACCTGTTCAAGGAGCGCGTCTATGCAACGAATCATTAAGAACAACGAAGTCCTCGATGAAACCTGGCACCTGCTGCCCAAGGACGCGAGCTTCGACGGCATCTCCAACTGCGACGACCTGATCGTGCCGTTGGCCCTGTGGCGCGAACACGGCCACGCCCTCAAGGCCCGCGACGGCGGCCTGGGCGTGTGGCTGGACGCCGATGAAGAAGCCGAAGAGATCGGTGACGACGTGGAACACTTCCAGGTCATCGCCCTGAACTTCCCGGCCTTCACCGACGGCCGCAACTACTCCAACGCACGCCTGCTACGTGACCGTTACGGTTACAAAGGCGAGCTGCGCGCGATTGGTGACGTGCTGCGCGACCAGTTGTTCTACCTGCGCCGCTGCGGGTTCGATGCCTTCGCCCTGCGCGCCGACAAAGACCCGTACGAAGCGCTGGAAAGCCTCAAGGACTTCTCGGTGACGTACCAGGCCGCCACGGATGAACCGCTGCCGCTGTTCCGTCGTCGCCAATAAACTACTGTAGGAGCGGGCTTGCCCGCGAAGATCGTCAACGATAACGCGTGAGTCCTGGATGAACGTGTTGCCTGTGAGGTCTTCGCGAGCAAGCTCGCTCCTACAGGTTCTCGCTGATCAATCCTAATACCTGCCTCTGCCCTACGCTGCAGGGCACACCTTCCGGCTGCGCCCGTACCGCTTCGATCACCCCCAGCAGTTGCGCCTTGCTATGGGCCAGTTGCGCTTGCATCTCTTCGATCTGCGCGACCTTGCGCTCCAATGCCTCGATCAACTCTTCGCGCTTGTGCTCGCCCGGCGCCGGCATCAGTGCCTTGAGTTCCTGCAAGGTAAAGCCTGCCTGTTGCGCGCTCTGGATCAGTTGCAGGGTTTGCAGCGCCTCCGGCGCATATCGTCGGTAACCATTGGCCTGGCGCCCCACCTGGCTGATCAGCCCCTCGGCCTCATAAAAGCGGATCCGTGAAGCCGCTAACCCACTCTGCCTTGCCAGCTCACCAATATTCATCACCGCCCCGCGCTTGACATTAAAGTTAACTTTAAGCTTAGCCTGAGGCCTCCCCCGCTCAGGAGTCAACCCATGTCACCCTTTGAAGCCCTGCAATTGCCCAATGGTCAAGTCCTCTCCAACCGCATCGCCAAGGCCGCGATGGAAGAAAATATGGCCGATGGCAATCAGACGCCGTCGCGCGAATTGAAGCAGTTGTACAAGGCCTGGGCGCAGGGCGAGCCCGGCTTGTTGATCACCGGCAACGTGATGGTCGACCGCCGCGCCATGACCGGCCCCGGCGGCGTGGCGCTTGAGGATGAGCAGCACCTGGCGAGCTTTCGCGAGTGGGCCGACGTGGCGCGCGACAACGGCGTGCACTTCTGGGTACAACTCAGCCACCCAGGTCGCCAGACGCCGGCCAACCTGCGCCAGCAGGCCATTGCACCGTCCGCCGTGGCGCTCGACCTGGGCGGTTTCTCGAAGATGTTTGCCACGCCCAAGGCCATGACCGAAGACGACATCCAGGACGTGATCCAGCGCTTCGCCACCAGCGCACGCCTGGCCGAGCAAGTCGGGTTTACCGGCGTGCAGATCCACGGTGCCCATGGCTACTTGCTCAGCCAGTTCCTTTCACCGCTGAGCAACCAGCGCACCGACCGCTGGGGCGGTTCCCTGGAGAACCGCGCGCGGCTGTTGCTGGAAGTGATTCGTGCAGTGCGCGCTAACGTCAGCCCGTCGTTTTGTGTCGCCGTCAAACTAAACTCTGCCGACTTCCAACGGGGCGGCTTTGCAGAAGCCGACGCACGCGCCGTGGTCGAAATGCTCAACCCGTTGCCCATCGACCTGCTGGAGTTATCCGGTGGCAGTTACGAAGCGCCGGCCATGCAAGGTGAAGCACGTGACGGTCGCACCCTGGCACGTGAGGCGTACTTCCTGGAGTTCGCCAGCCAACTGGCGACCACCGCCAAGATGCCGGTGATGGTCACCGGCGGCATTCGCCGCCTGCCCATCGTGCAACAGGTGCTGGACAGCGGCGTCGCCATGGCCGGGATCGCCACGGCCCTGACGCTGGAGCCGCAACTGATCCAGCACTGGCGCGAAGGCCGCGACCCCAACCCGCAACTCAAACCCATGGACTGGAAGCGCAAACCCCTGGCATCCCTCGCCATCCTCGCCGTGGTGCGCTACCAGATGCGCCGCCTCAGCCGCGGCCATTTGCCCAAAGCCAATGTTGCGCCGTGCATGGCGTTGGTGCGCGACCAATGGTTTCTGGCGCGACGCACCCGGCAGTACCGCGCAGCCATGACGCAATCTTCACATTAAAGGATGAACATCCGCCGTGATCGAACTGTCCCCTATTGATCAGCAGTTTTTAACCTCACTGACGATTGGAGTTCTTCATGGCGAAAATCAACCTGGCCCAGCAATTGGCGACCACCCTTGAACAGGCGGGCATCAAGCGCATCTGGGGCCTGACCGGCGACAGCCTGAACGGCCTCACCGACGCCCTGCGCACCATGGACAGCATCGAATGGATGCATGTGCGCCACGAGGAAGTGGCTGCCTTTGCCGCTGGCGCCGAAGCGGCGGCCACCGGCGAATTGACCGTATGCGCCGGCAGTTGCGGGCCGGGCAACCTGCACTTGATCAATGGCCTGTTCGACTGTCATCGCAACCATGTGCCGGTGCTGGCGATTGCCGCGCAGATCCCGTCGTCGGAGATCGGCCTGAACTACTTTCAGGAAACCCATCCGCAGGAACTGTTCAAGGAATGCAGCCACTTTATCGAACTGGTGACTAACCCCGAGCAGATGCCCCATGTGCTGCACCGCGCCATGCGTTCGGCGATCCTCAATCGGGGCGTCGCGGTGGTGGTGATTCCGGGCGATGTGTCGCTGTTGGAAGTGGAAGACAAGCTAAAGCCTTGGCCAGCCTTGCATGCGCCACGTACGCTGCCGGCGGAACAGGACCTGCAACGCCTCACCGAGATCCTGGAAAGCAGCCAGAAAACCACCCTGCTGTGCGGCAGCGGCTGTGCCGGCGCCCATGATCAAGTGGTGGCCTTGGCCGACGCCCTCGGCGCTCCCGTGGTGCATGCACTGCGCGGTAAAGAGCATGTGGAATGGGACAACCCGTTCGACGTAGGCATGACCGGCCTGATCGGCTTCAGCTCCGGCTACCATGCCATGCTCGACTGCGACACCTTGATCATGCTCGGCACCGACTTCCCCTATCGCCAGTTCTACCCCACTGACGCCAAGATCATTCAGGTCGACCGCAATCCGCAGGCCCTCGGCCGCCGCGCCACACTGGACCTGGGTATTGCCGCGGATGTCAGCGAAACCATCGGCGCCCTGCTGCCGCGCCTGACGCGTAAGACCGATCGCAGCTTTCTCGAAACCTCCCTGAAGCACTACGAGAAAGCCCGCCAAGGGCTGGACGACCTCGCTCAACCCTCGAAAGCCAATCGACCGATTCACCCGCAATACGTCGCACGCCTGCTCAGTGAATTGGCGGATGACGATGCGATCTTCACCGCCGATGTCGGCTCGCCCACCGTGTGGGCTGCGCGCTATTTGAAGATGAATGGCAAGCGCCGGCTGATCGGTTCGTTCAACCACGGCTCGATGGCCAATGCCATGCCCCAAGCCATTGGTGCCCAGGCAGCCTTTCCGGATCGGCAGGTGATCTCGATGTCGGGTGACGGTGGTTTCGCCATGCTGATGGGGGATTTCATCTCCTTGGCGCAGTTGAAACTGCCGGTGAAAGTCATCGTGTTCGATAACTCTTCCTTGGGATTCGTTGCCATGGAAATGAAAGCTGCGGGCTATCTGGATGCCGGTACCGAGCTGAAAAACCCGGATTTCGCCGCCATGTCCAACGCCATGGGCATCCTCGGCATTCGCGTGGAGCAGTCCGAAGACCTGGAACCGGCCCTGCGCCGCGCCCTCGCCCATGACGGCCCGGTGCTGGTGGACGTGGTCACCGCGACCCAGGAGTTGGTGATGCCGCCGACCATCAAGCTGGAACAGGCCAAGGGTTTCAGCCTGTATATGCTCAAGGCGGTGATGAGTGGCCGTGGCGATGAAGTGATCGAACTGGCGCGTACCAACTGGTTGCGCTGAACCCAATGTGGGAGCGGGCTTGCTCGCGAATGCAAGCTGTCAGTTGATAAATACATCGACTGACGCTCCGCTTTCGCGAGCAAGCCCGCTCCCACAATTTGATCTCGTTGCAAATCAAGCGTGCTGTTTTTCCACCCATTTACCGTAGGCATCGATAAACGCCTGCAGGAACGGCTTGGTCTTTTCCGACACTTTGCCGGCGTCGTCAAACACGTTGCCCGCGCCCCCCAGGTAAGCTTCTGGCTGCTGCATACACCACACATCAAGGAACACCAGGGACTGGCGCAGATGATGGTTGGCGCCAAACCCACCAATCGCACCCGGCGACACACTGATGATCGCGCCCGGCTTGCCACTCCAGGCGCTCTGGCCGTAAGGGCGCGAACCGACGTCGATGGCGTTCTTCAGCGGGGCGGGCACGGAGCGGTTGTATTCCGGGGTCACGAATAACACCGCGTCGGATGAGCTCACTTGTTTGCGGAAAGTACTGTAGGCTGCCGGCGGTGTGGCCCCGTCAATATCTTCGTTGTAGAGCGGCAAATCGCCAATTTCCACAATGTTCAACTTCAGGTTGGCAGGGGCCAGTTCGGCCAGTGCCAGTGCGACCTTGCGGTTGATCGAGTCTTTTCTCAAGCTGCCGACCACGACGGCGACGGTGTAGACCTTGCTCATTGGGGTTTCCCGACGTCTGACTAAAGGAGCTTGTAGTTATAGAGTCTTCGCGGCGTGTTCACCAGAAGGTTTTGATATTCCTGCGGGCGTTTGCCTGGCACTGCGACACGTAGGAAGCATCTGAAAATATCAGCGAATAGTATTTTTATTCCGTAAGTAAACTACCCCGCTCCATGACGGTCTACAGAACCGCAAATCGAGTGTTTATCTCCAGAGGTTCTAAACAGATGGCAGCAGTATTAGTCGGACAGTTTCATGCCAGAGACGCAGAAGGACGCGTGTATTCGGTGCATGAGTTCCAGGAATCCAACCCGGCGCAAAGCGACCTGGCTGGCTCGGCACCTACCACCACCTACAAGCTGGCCATTGGCGACCGTGTAGAGAAACTGGAAGGCGACGAATTCAAATTGATCCAATCGGGCACCATTCTTGTGCGCGAATCGCAAACCACCCTCGCTTCATAAGATCTCGCCCTATCCACCTGCTCAGTCCTGGCCATTGACGGCATTGACTGGGCTGGGGTGATCACGGACGACGGATCTCCGTGACCTCAATGCCCTGCTCTCCCTGCACCTTCTTCAGCGTCACCATCAGACGCCCCCTCTCGCCGTCAACGGCATACAGCGAACGCTGGTAGCCTGCGGAGTTGTAGCCGGGATGCGCGACCACCTGCCTGACCAACTCCATGCCCAGCACCGAGCCCACCTGCTCCACTACCTGCTCCTGGGAACGGATAAAGGCTTCAAGTGCCAGGTTTTCCGGCGGAGTTTCGCTTTGAGTGTCGAAGAGATAAGCAGCCACACAGCCGACGGTCACCAGGACCAGCAGTTGCTTGACCGTTACCCCGAGGCATATCGAGGGTAAAGGCATATGAGACCAGACCTGTTTTTGTTGTTAATGCCGGTAGCCGGCTGTGGTCGTTGATGATCAGCGCAGCCATTCTATTGAATACCCGGCCCGCTGCACATAGACTCCGGCGATGCGTTTACGTCATATCGAAGTGATTCAGGCCATCTTGCAGACCGGACACCCAGGCTTGGCCGCCGAGTGGTTGCAACTTTCCGTGGGCGAAGTGGAAGCGGCGCTCAAGGACGCCGAGCAGCAGCTTGGCTTCATGCTGTTCGCCAGTGTGCGTGGACGTTTGCAGGCCACCCGGGAAACCCTGGAACTGCAAGCCGAAATCGCCCACGTCTATGAAGCGCTGGAGCCGGTGCAACGTCTGGCCAGCCGTTTGAAACACCATCAGGCCCCCACTCTGCGCGCCCTCTGCACGCCGCCCCTGGCCAGTCAACTGCTACCGCAAAGCATTGCAGCGTTGCGCCGACGCTTTCAGGACACACCGTGTAACCTGTCGAGCCAACCGACCCGAGAGATTGTCAGGAGCCTGCTGCTGCACGAAGCCGATGTGGGTTTGAGCCTGCATGACCCGGAACACCCGCAAATCCACAGCACGGTACTGGCCCAAGGCAAACTGCAGTTGCTCGCCCCCCATGGTTGGCTCAAGCCCAAACAGAAATACATCGCGCTACAGGACCTGGCCGGGCAATCGATGATCGGCCTGGAAGGTCAGGACCCGCTCAGCCGCCTGCTGGATGCCAAGCTGCAGGCCCTGCGCCCGCTGCCGGTGGTACAGACGCGCGTACAGACCTACCAAATGATGCGCAGCATGGTGGAAGCCGGAGAAGGCCTGGCGGTGGTTGACCCCTTCACCGCCTTTGGCGCACGGGAGGCGGGGCTGGATGCGTGCCCCGTGTCGCCGCCGATCATGGTCAGCCTATACGCGCTGACCCTCAAGGACGGCACGTCCTCGCCGGCGCTGAATGCGCTGCTGGAGATCGTGACGCAGAAGGCCGAGGGCCTGCTGGCGGGTTAAGTCTTGTCGACTTCGCTTTTGAACAGCCGATACCAGAATATCGCCACTTCGTGGGTCTGCGGGTCGATGCCGCGATAGCGCAGGTGGTCGACCCCACCCATCACGTAACCGCAACGCTCGTACAAACGGCAGGCGCCGAGGTTGTTGTTCTGGGTTTCCAGCATCATGCCCGGCAGATTCTTTTTGCGACTCCAGAACTGCGCCACATCCAGCAACGCCTTCGCCACCCCGTGACGCCGCGCAGGCAAGGCCACCGCCAGCTCATCGACATGGGCAAAACCGTTCCAGTTGGTGCTGACCACAATATGCCCCACCGGGCGATCATCCAGGTAGGCCATGAAGATCGCGCTGTCGGGCGCATCGCGGAAACTGGCGAACTCTTCGGGGTCGATGCCATAGCACTTGCGGTACGGCAAGATGCGTTCCACGGGCCATTGATCGACCCGCTTGCCCATCTGCGGCTCACCGTAGGCGCTGACCTCAAAGCTGAAATCATTGCCCCACACGTAGGCATCAAAGCCTTCGTCGGCGACCCTTACACTGAGCCCCGGATACTTCGGGTTCATTACAGCTTGCATAACCATCCTTAACCCTTGATGCAATCGACGGTGTAACAACGACCACTGCCGTCATCTTCGTGTTGCAACCCATGAACATCGGCGACAAAACCTGGGAAACTGCTATCGAACGTCCGGGCAAACGCCAGGTAATCGATGATCGAGCGCGTCGACTCGGTAAAGCGCTCGCCCGGCATGATCAATGGGATGCCAGGCGGATAAGGCACCAGCATTACCGCTGCGACGCGGCCTTGCAAGGCGTCAATGGAAACCGCCTCCACTTCGCCCCTCACCAATTGGTCATAGGCGTCCGCCGGTTTCATCGCGATTTCCGGCAAGACGGTGTACATGCGCTTGAGGTGCTTGGCCGTGGCATTGCTGCGGTAACAGCCGTGCAGTTGGTTGCACAGGTCGCGCAAACCCAGCCCTTGGTAACGCGCCGGCCCTTGTGCAAACACCGAAGGCAGGCAACTGGCCAGGCTGACATTGGCGTCGTAACTGCGCTTGAATTCCAGCAGCTCGGTGAGCAAGGTACTCCATTTGCCCTTGGTGATGCCCATGGAGAACAACACAAGGAAGGAATACAGCCCGGTTTTTTCCACCACCAGGCCACGCTCCCAGAGGAATTTGCTGACGACCGCTGCGGGAATTCCGCAATCGCTGAGGGCTCCGCCGGCATTGAGGCCGGGCATCACCAGCGTGACTTTGATCGGGTCCAGCAACACATAGTCTTCGGCTACGTCGCCGAAGCCATGCCAATCATCCTCAGGGTGCAACAGCCAATCTGCGGTGACGACGCGGTCGATTCCCGCTACTGATGGCGGCTGCCAGATCGAAAACCACCAATCCTCTTCAGCAATGTGCTGGCGCAGGTTGGCCAGGGCACGGCGGAAACTCAGCGCCTCGTCGAACATTTCCTGCAACAGCGAACGCCCGGCCGGACCTTCCATCATCGCCGACGCCACATCCAGCGAGGCAATGATGCTGTATTGCGGCGAGGTGGAGATGTGCATCATGAAGGCTTCGTTGAAACGGTCACGGTCCAGCTGGCGTGCGCCGCCGTCCTGCACATGGATCATCGAGGCCTGGCTGAAGGCCGCCAGCAGCTTATGGGTCGAGTGGGTGGTGAACACCAGCGGGCTGTCTGGCGTACGCGAAGTACCCATCCCGTAGCGCCCGGAGAAGAACTCATGAAACGCGGCATAGGCGTACCAAGCCTCGTCAAAATGCAACACCTCGACGCTGTTGCCCAGTTGCTGCTTGATCAGCTCGGCGTTGTAGCACAGGCCGTCGTAGGTGGAGTTGGTGACCACGGCCAGTTTCACTTTCGGCGGGCGGCCATGGGTGAGCGGGCTGGCGTCGATCTTGGCGCGGATGGATTCGGGGCTGAATTCGCTCAAGGGAATCGGGCCGATAATCCCGAGTTCGTTGCGTTCGGGGCACAGGTACAGCGGGATGGCGCCGGTCATGATGATCGAGTGCAGCACCGACTTGTGGCAATTGCGGTCCACCAGCACCAGGTCATCACGCCCGACCATGGAATGCCAGACGATCTTGTTCGCGGTGGAGGTGCCGTTGATCACAAAGAAGGTGTGGTCAGCGCCAAAGTTGCGCGCAGCGCGGGCCTCGGCTTCGGCCAACGGGCCGGTGTGGTCCAGCAACGAGCCGAGTTCAGGCACTGATACCGACAGGTCCGAGCGCAGGGTGTTTTCCCCGAAGAACTGATGAAACGCCTGCCCCACCGGGCTCTTGCGGTAGGCCACGCCACCGCCGTGGCCCGGGGTGTGCCAGGAGTAGTTGGAGTCAGCGGTGTGCTGCACCAGCGCCTTGAAGAATGGCGGCAACAGGCCATCCAGGTAAGTGCGCGCCGCACGCGCGACTTGCCGCGCGAGAAACGGCACGGTGTCTTCGAACAGATAGAGAATGCCGCGCAGCTGGTTGAGTTCACTCATGGCGTCAGCCGGTGCGTTTTCTAGGGTGACTTGCTCGCCCAACGCAAAGATCGGCAAATTGGGCGCCCGCAGCCGCGCCAGGCGGATCAGCTCGACCATATTTTGCAGCAGGTGGGTATTTTCACCAGCCCCTTCGGCGGCGATCAGCATGCACGCCAGGCCATGATGGGTAGAAGCCACCAATCGTCCTTCGGCGTAATCCACTGCGGAAAAAATACTGAAACCCTCTTGTTCCAGCTCTCGGGCGATGCCTCGGACCCGGTCACCGGCAACGGTGTCGGCCTTGATGTCGCGGTGCACGATAAGGACGGGGAACTTCAGGTCTTTATACATCAGCGCTTGTAGTCCTGAGGGCTATGCACTCAAGGGTAGAAGCTGGAAGCGGATGTGGCGAATGAAGATTTCGAACAGGCAACACACCCCTTGTAGGAGCCGGCTTGCCGGCGATGGCGGCCTCGAAACTATCTCAGGGTTCAAGGGCCCATCGCCGGCAAGCCGGCTCCTACAGGGAGGGTGGGTTATTGCTGGGTCAGTTGGGTCCACAACGCCGGAGCACCCGCCGACTTGGCAATCGCTTCCAGCCGCGCCGCGTGCTCGGCCAGGTCCTGCTCACTGGCGCGAATAATCGGGGTCGGTTTGCGATCCGCCGGCAACCGGCGGATTTCCGAAGGACGGTTGCCCGAGCCTTCCGCCGAACCGCTGCCATCGGAGGCGTTACCGGCCAGAGACAGGCTGGTCTGCCCGCCAGTCATGGTCAGGTAGACGTCGGCAAGAATCTCGGAGTCGAGCAAGGCGCCGTGAAGTTCACGGCCGGAGTTGTCGACGCCATAACGCTTGCACAAGGCATCGAGGCTGTTGCGTTGGCCGGGGTGACGCTCACGGGCCATCATCAAGGTGTCGAGGATCGAGCAGTGCTGGGAAATGTCTGCACGATCGGTCTGCCCCATCAGGGCAAATTCGTTGTTGATGAAGCCGACGTCGAACGCCGCGTTATGGATGATCAGCTGCGCACCGTTAATGAATTCGAAGAACTCATCGGCAACTTCAGCGAAACGCGGCTTGCCCTTGAGGAATTCGTCGGTGATGCCGTGGACGCCAATCGCACCCTCGTCACTGTCGCGGTCCGGTTGCAGGTAGACGTGGAAGTGACGCCCGGTGAGGCGGCGACCCATCAATTCGACACAGCCGATTTCAATGATCCGGTGGCCGTCGGTCACCGGCATGCCGGTGGTTTCGGTATCGAGTACAACAGATCGGATGGCCATCAGGGTTCAGCTCTCAACGGTGTAGTGTGATTCAAGGGTCGCGATATTAACACGTGAGTCGGCATCAGCTCTGCTTGTAGCCGCGCACTTCGTCCACGCCACGGTTGGCCAACTGGTCGGCGCGTTCGTTGCCAGGGTGGCCGATGTGACCGCGCACCCACTTCCAAGTGATGTCATGGCGATTGCATTGCTCATCGAGCAGTTGCCACAGGTCGGCATTCTTCACCGGTTCCTTGGCCGCCGTCTTCCAGCCGCGCTTCTTCCAATTGACCATCCACTCGTTGATGCCCTTCATCACGTATTGCGAGTCGGTCACCAACAGCACGTTGCAACGGCGCTTGAGTTCTTCCAGGCCGCGAATGGCGCCCATCAGCTCCATGCGGTTATTGGTGGTATTGGGTTCGCCGCCCCACAACTCTTTCTCCACGCCCTTGCACACCAGCAACGCGCCCCAGCCGCCAGGGCCGGGGTTGCCCTTGCAGGCGCCATCGGTGAAGAGTTCTACGCTATCGGTCATCGGTTGCTCGGTATTCATTCAAAAAGAGGGTCATGCGTCGCTTTGCTTGCGGTTGACCTTGGCCATCGGCATCGGCACCAACTTGCCCATCGGCTCGCGGCGCACCTGTTGCACTGGCCGCAACCCGACCACGATCTTGCGCGCCACCAGCAGATAGAAGCCGCCACCCGACAATTGCCAGGCACCTGCGCGGCGCTCCCAGCCGGCCAGACGGGCTTGCCACTTGGTCGACGCAAGCGGCGGACGATAGCACCCGAAGCGACGTTTCTCCAGCGCGAAGCCCAGCAGGTTCAGCCAGTCCCCCACCCGTTGCGGCGAGATGCAACGCGCCTGGCGCAAGGCGTCGTGGGCGAACACATGGCGCAAGCCCCAACTGCTCCAGGGGTTGATCCCGACAATCAGCAAATGGCCACCCGGACGGACGCTGCTCGCCGCTTCGCGCAGCAAGCCGTGGGGCGACAGGCAGAAATCCAGGCCATGCTGCAACACCACGACATCGGCGGCGTGCTCGCTCAACGGCCAGGCCTGTTCCTCGCAGACAATCTCCACCCCCGGCAACGGAGCACCCAGGCGCACATTACGCTGCACCTGGGGCGCACACGGCGGCGTTTCGGCCGAAGGACCGTAATGCACCAGGTAGCCGCCAAAGAACCGGCCCAACTCGTCGTCGAGCATGCGCCGTTCTTCGTCCAGCAGAAATTGCCCGATCGGACCGGACAGCCATTCACGGGCTGCGCTGATCAGGGCCAGCCACTCAGGATCGGCCTGGGCGAACGCTTTATCAGTCATTGCATTCTCCAACTCGCCTAGACGTTCTAAGATGCACCAATGTGTTCAGCTTGGCGAATCGAAGAATGATACAGATCAGTGCCCTGCCCGCCTTCACCGATAACTACATCTGGTTGTTACAAGACCCGAGCACCCAGCGCTGCGCCGTGGTCGACCCCGGCGATGCCGCGCCGGTGCTGGCCTGGCTCAAGCTAAACCCTGAGTGGGTCCTGAGCGACATCCTGATCACTCACCACCACCACGACCATGTCGGCGGCGTCGAACAACTCAAACGGGTGACTGACGCCAAGGTCTACGGCCCGGCCAACGAAAAGATCCCGGCGCGGGACGTAGCCTTGAACGATAACGACCGTATCACGGTGCTCGGCTGGGACTTCGACATTTATACCGTGCCTGGCCACACCCTGGGCCATATCGCCTTTTATCATCAGGGCGTGCTGTTCTGTGGCGACACCCTGTTCGCCGCCGGCTGCGGGCGCCTGTTCGAAGGCACGCCGGAACAGATGCACACCTCACTTGAGCGCTTGGCCGCACTCCCCGCCGACACCTTGGTGTACTGCACCCACGAATACACACAAAGCAACCTCAAGTTTGCCCAGGCCGTCGAACCGGATAACGCCGATATCGCCGAACGGGTGGAAAACGTCCGCCAATTGCGCGAACGTGGCGAGATCACGCTGCCTTCCAACCTGGCCCTGGAAAAGCGCACCAACCCCTTTCTGCGCACCTCTGAAACATCCGTTAAACAAAAAGCGGACGAACGGAATGGCCGCGACAACCGCTCTGGGGCCGAGGTGTTTGCTAGCTTGAGGGCTTGGAAAGATAAGTTCTAACGGGATGCAATCTGATACGTAATTTCTGAATGGTTGACCGGAACCAAACGGGTTTCTAGAATCGCCCGACATTTTTGCCCGGAACTTACTTCCAGCCAATGTCGTCATCTATTCGTAAATCCAACCATTCAGACGCATTGACCCGCCTGGCTCAAGCTGTGGCGGTGGCTGTGTCCGCTACGCTGGCGGGCTGCCAATCAAGCAATTTCACCGCACAATCCACCGTGCAACCCAAGCCAAACCTCAGCGCCAAGATCAAACAGAAACCCGTCATCTGGCTTTCGGAAAAGCCGGCTCCCGAAGTGCCCCAGGATGTTTGGGAACGTATGCGACGGGGCTTTCAATTGCAGGATGGTGTAGGCGTCAACCCACGTATCGAGCAACAGCGACTGTGGTTCGCCAGCAACCCTTCCTTCCTTGAGAACGCCGGCGAACGCGGCAGCCTCTACATTCATTACATCGTCGAACGCCTTGAAGAACGCAACATGCCGCTGGAGCTGGCGCTGCTGCCAGTGATTGAAAGCGCCTACAACCCAATGGCCTATTCGCGCAGCGATGCAGTCGGCTTGTGGCAGTTCATCCCCTCCACCGGGCGCTACTTCAACCTGCGCCAGACCCGCGCCTATGATGGCCGTCGCGACATCACCGCCTCCACCACCGCCGCCCTTGACTACCTGACCCGTTTGCACGACATGTTCAACGGTGACTGGCTGCTGGCCCTTGCCGCCTACAACGCAGGCGAGGGCACGGTGAGCCGGGCGATCGAGCGCAACGAGAAGCTCGGCCTGCCGACCGACTACTGGAACCTGCCCCTGCCCCAGGAAACCAAGGACTACGTGCCCAAGTTCCTGGCGCTGTCCCAAGTGGTGCTGGCGCCCGAGGCCTATGGCGTCAACCTGAACCCGATTGCCAACACGCCGTATTTCGAAGTGGTTGAAGTCAAGCAAAGCATGGACCTGTCACGGGTTGCCGCGCTGGCCGAGATCGACGAAGACGAACTATTCCAGCTCAACCCCGCGCTGAAGCAGCGCACCACCCTGGATGGCCCGCAGCATCTGCTGGTGCCGAGCTCCAAGGCGCAACTGCTCACCAGCACCCTTTCGACGATGAAGCCTGAAGAATTGCTGGCGATGCGTCCGAAAAAGCAGGTGTTCGACGAAGTCGAGACCGCTCGGGTTGCCGGGCGTACCCGCAGCTACAAGGTGCGCAGTGGCGACAACCTGACGCTGATCGCCAAGGCCAACAAGGTCGATGTGCATGACCTGCAGCGCTGGAACAAGCTCAACGGCCAGGCCCTCAAGGTCGGCCAGACCCTGGTGATGCAGGACACGCGCAAGCTGGTGGCCAAGGCTGACAGCAAGAAGCCGGTGCAATACAAGGTCAAGAAAGGCGACTCGCTGTACATCGTCGCCAAGCGTTTCAACGTTGAGATGCAACATCTCAAGCGTTGGAACCCGCGCACTGGCCAGGCGCTGAAGCCGGGGCAGATGCTGGTAGTTTCCGGGCCACGCTGACTAACAAACAAAGCTTGTTTGTGTGAGCGGGCTTTGTGGTGAGCGGGCTTGCCCCGCGCTGGGCTGCGCAGCAGCCCTAAAACCATGCAATGCGTTTTGTCTGGAACAATGCGTATAGCCAACGGGGCTGCTGCGCAACCCAGCGCGGGGCAAGCCCGCTCACCACAGCAAGCCCGCTCACCACGCAAGCCAGCGCCACATGGAATCTCCGTCAGCCGACCGGCTTTTTCCAACCGGAACAAGCTGTTACTGTACCGATCATAAAGCGCAAGCCGCCTGGATCGGATCCCTGACTTGAAGCGTCCCCTCCTTCTACTAATAAGTCTGGCCTTGAGCTTTGGTGCGAACGCGGCGATTACCGAGAGTCACGGTTATACGCAGTTCGGCAGCCTCAAGTACCCGGCCAAATTCACCCACTTCGATTGGGTAAACCCTGCAGCGCCGAAAGGCGGGACATTGCGGGTCATGGCCTTTGGCACCTTCGACACGCTCAACCCCTATACCTTCAAGGGCTCCAGCCCGGTTTCCACGCCTAATTTCCTGCAATACGGCGTCAACGAGCTGAACGAGCCGTTGATGGTGGGAACCGGCCTGTACGCGCCCTCCGGCGATGAGCCCACCTCCAGTTATGGGCTGATCGCCCAGTCGGTGGAGTACAGCGAGGACCGCAGTTGGGTGGTGTTCAACCTGCGCCCGGAAGCGCGTTTCCACGATGGCAAGCCGATCACCGCCTACGACGTGGCGTTCTCCTATCGCACGCTGCTGACCGAAGGCCACCCGCAGTACCGCACCAACCTGCAGGAAGTGGCGCGGGTGGATATCCTCAACCGGCACCGCATCCGCTTTGTGTTCAAGCGCGCCGGCAATCCGTTGCTGATCCTGCGCCTGGGCGAATTGCCGGTATTGCCCCAGCACTATTGGAAAAACCGCGATTTCAAGGCCACCACCTTCGAGCCGCCTTTGGGCAGCGGGCCGTACCGCATCAGCAAGGTCACGCCTGGCCGGCAACTGGTGTTCGAGCGGGTCAAGGACTATTGGGGCAAGGACCTGCCGGTCAACCAGGGCTTCTATAACTACGACAAGGTCGAAGTGGAGTTCTATCGTGACAGCGACGTGGCCTTCGAAGCCTTCAAGGCCGGCGAATTCGATATCTATATCGAGCATCAGGCGAAAAACTGGGCCAATGGCTACAACTTCCCGGCGGTGAACCGGGGAGACGTGATCAAGGCGCAGATTGCCCACCAGATCCCGACCCAGAGCCAGGGCTTGTTCATGAACAGCCGGCGGCCGACCTTCAGCCAAACCAAGGTGCGCGAAGCCCTGGGGCTGATGTTCGACTTCGAATGGACCAACCGCACCCTGTTCAGTAGCGCCTACAAACGCACCTTGAGCTATTACCCCAACAGCGAATTCTCTGCCACCGGCGTACCCACCGGCCATGAATGGCTGATGCTCTCGCCCTACCGCGAGCAATTGCCGGCCAACCTGTTTACCCAGCCGTTCAGCCTGCCCCAGACCGACGGGCGCGGTATCCCCCGCGAAACCATGCGCCGCGCCCTGGCCTTGCTCGGGGACGCCGGCTGGAAACTCTCCGGCCAACGCCTGCTCAACAAGGACGGCCAACCGCTGCGCTTCGAGATCCTGTTGGTCAACCCGAACCTGGAGCGCATCCTGCAGCCCTATGTCGAGAACCTGATCAGCGTCGGTATCGACGCGCGCCTGCGCACCGTCGACCGCGCCCAGTACAAGCAGCGCCTGGATCAATTCGACTTTGACATGATCCTGATCACCCTCAACCAGACCTTGAGCCCGGGCCTTGAGCAGTGGCAGTACTTCCACTCCAGCCAGGCCGCGATCAAGGGCAGCAAGAACTATGCAGGCATTGCCAACCCGATTGTCGATCACCTGCTGGAACAACTGCTGGCCGCCAAGACCCGCGAGGAGCAACTGGCCGCCGGCCGTGCCCTGGACCGGGTGCTGCTGTGGCAGCACTACAGTATTCCCAACTGGTACCTCAACTATCATCGCTTGGCGTACCGCAACCGGTTCGCCTTTGTCACCACGCCGCCCTATAGCCTGGGCCTGAGCGCGTGGTGGCTGAAAGCTTCGGAGAAAGCCCAATGATGTATTTGCGTACTGCACTGCTCGGCGGCCTGCTGCTGTGCACCGCGGCCCAAGCCGCCCCGCAACATGCGTTGACGCTCTACAACGAACCACCGAAATACCCCGCCGACTTCAAGCACTTCGACTACGTCAACCCGGATGCGCCCAAGGGCGGCACCTTCCGCGAGTCGGCCATGGGCGGCTTCGACAGCCTCAACCCCTACATCAGCAAAGGCGTGCCGGCCGATAACCTTGGTTTGATCTACGACACCCTGGCCATGCAAAGCCTGGACGAGCCCATCACCGAATACGGCCTGGTCGCCGGCAAGATCGAAAAAGCCCCGGACAACAGTTGGGTGCGCTTCTACCTGCGCCCGGAAGCCCGCTTCCATGACGGCCACCCGATCCGTGCCGAAGACGTGGTGTTCACCTTCCAGGAACTGATCAAGGAAGGCTCGCCGATCTACCGCACCTACTACGCCGACGTCGACGAAGTGATCGCCGAAGACCCGCTGAAGGTGCTGTTCAAGTTCAAGCGCACCAACAACCGCGAATTACCGCTGATCCTCGGACAACTGCCGGTATTGCCCAAGCACTGGTGGGCGACCCGTGAGTTTGCCAAGGGCAACCTCGAGGTCCCGCTGGGCAGCGGGCCGTACAAGGTCGCCGAGGTCAAGGCCGGGCGCATGATCCGCTACGAGCGGGTCAAGGATTACTGGGCGAAGGACCTGCCAGTCGCCAAGGGTTTCTACAACTTCGATAACCGCATCACCGACTACTACCGCGACAGCACTGTCTCGCTGGAAGCCCTCAAGGCCGGGCAGTTCGACTACTGGCTGGAATTCAGCGCCAAGAACTGGGCCAACGCCTACAACATCCCGGCGGTGGCCCAGGGTCGCCTGATCAAGGAAGAAATCCCCAACGGCAACCCCACCGGCATGCAGGGCTTCGTGTTCAACATGCGCAAGCCGATGTTCCAGGACGTACGTGTGCGCAAGGCCATCAGCCTGTTGCTGGATTTCGAGTGGAGCAACAAGCAGCTGTTCAACGGCGCCTATACCCGCACCCGCAGCTACTTTGAAAACTCGGAGATGGCCGCCACCGGCCTGCCCGGCCCGGATGAACTGGCGATCCTCGAACCGCTGCGCGACAAAATCCCGCCCGAGGTCTTCACCCAGGCCTTCGAACCGTCCAAGACCGACGGCAGCGGCATGATCCGCACCCAGCAGCGCGAGGCCTACCAACTGCTGCAAGAAGCCGGCTGGCGCATCGTCGATGACAAGATGGTCGACACCACCGGCAAACCGGTGAAGATCGAGTTCCTGCTGGCGCAGACCGAGTTCGAGCGCATCCTGCTGCCGTTCAAGCGCAACCTGGCCGACCTGGGCATCGACCTGGTGATCCGTCGGGTCGACGTCTCACAATTCATCAATCGTATTCGCTCGCGGGATTTCGACATGCTGGTGGGCAGCTTTCCGCAGTCCACTTCGCCGGGTAATGAGCAGCGCGAGTTCTGGAAGTCCTCCAGCGCCGACAAACCCGGCAGCCGCAACTACATGGGTCTCAAGGACCCGGCCATCGACCAACTGGTGGAAGAGCTGATCGACGCCGACTCGCGCAAAAGCCTGGTGGCGCATGCCAAAGCCCTGGACCGCGTGTTGCAGTTCGGCTACTACGTGATCCCGAACTGGCACATCAAGACGTTCCGCGTGGCGTATTGGGATCACTTGGGCCACCCCAAAGTCCCGCCGCGCTACGACGTCGGCACCGCCACCTGGTGGGCCAAGCCTGACGTAAAACCCGCCGTCACCTCAGACCCAGACACCAGCGCCGATCCGGCGAGCGGAGGCGATTAAATGCTGGCCTATATCTTTCGCCGCCTATTGCTGATCATCCCCACGTTGTTCGGGATCCTACTGATCAACTTCGTCATCATCCAGGCCGCTCCCGGTGGTCCGGTGGAGCAAATGATCGCCAAGCTTGAAGGCTTCGAGGGCGCCACCAGCCGCATTGCCGGTGGCGGTTCCGAAGTGTCGGTGGCCGGCTCCAGCAGCTACCGCGGCGCCCAGGGCCTGGACCCGGCGCTGATCAAGGAAATCGAGAAGATGTACGGCTTCGACAAATCGGCGCCGGAACGCTTGTGGATCATGGTCAAGAACTACGCCCAGCTGGACTTTGGCGACAGCTTCTTCCGTGACGCCAAGGTCATCGACTTGATCAAGGAGAAGATGCCGGTGTCCATTTCCCTCGGGTTATGGAGCACGCTGATCATGTACCTGGTGTCGATCCCCCTGGGGATCGCCAAAGCCACGCGGCACGGCAGCCATTTTGATGTGTGGACCAGTTCGGCGATCATCGTCGGCTATGCGATCCCGGCGTTCCTGTTTGCAATCCTGCTGATCGTGGTGTTTGCCGGTGGCAGTTACCTGGACTGGTTCCCCTTGCGCGGGCTCACGTCGAACAACTTCGACGAACTGAGCTGGGGCGGCAAGATCCTCGATTACTTCTGGCACCTGGCGCTGCCCATTACAGCCCTGGTGATCGGCAACTTTGCCACCATGACCCTGCTGACCAAGAACAGCTTTCTCGACGAGATCAACAAGCAGTACGTGGTCACCGCCAAAGCCAAGGGCCTGACCAACCACCGCGTGCTGTACGGCCATGTGTTCCGCAACGCGATGTTGCTGGTGATCGCCGGTTTCCCTTCGGCGTTCATCGGGATCTTCTTCACCGGTTCCTTGTTGGTGGAGGTGATCTTCTCCCTCGACGGCCTGGGCCTGATGAGTTTTGAAGCGGCGATCAACCGCGACTACCCGGTGGTGTTTGGCACGCTGTTTATCTTCACCCTGCTGGGGCTGATCGTGAAACTGATCGGCGACCTCACCTACACCCTGGTCGATCCGCGCATCGACTTTGCCAGCCGGGAGCATTGAGATGAATCTATCCCCCCTCAATCGCCGCCGGTTCGAACGGTTCAAGGCCAACAAACGTGGCTGGTGGTCGCTGTGGCTGTTTCTGATCCTGTTCGTGCTGAGCCTGGGCGCCGAGCTGATCGCCAATGACAAACCGCTGGCCGTGCACTACGACGGCGGCTGGTACTTCCCCGCGCTCAAGCGCTACCCGGAGACCACCTTTGGCGGTGAATTCCCGCTGGAGGCCAACTACAAGAGCCCCTACATCCAGGAACTGCTCAAGGCCAAGGATGCCTGGACGTTGTGGGCGCCTATTCCGTTCAGCTACCAGAGCATCAACTACGACCTGAAAGTGCCGGCGCCCGCGCCGCCTTCCAGCGTCAACCTGCTGGGCACCGACGACCAAGGCCGCGACGTACTGGCGCGGGTCATCTACGGCTTCCGTGTGTCGGTGCTGTTTGCCCTGACGCTGACAGTGCTCAGCTCGATCATCGGCGTGATCGCCGGGGCCTTGCAGGGCTTCTACGGCGGTTGGGTGGATTTGGCCGGGCAGCGCTTCCTGGAGATCTGGTCCGGCTTGCCGGTGCTGTACCTGCTGATCATCCTCGCCAGTTTCGTGCAGCCCAACTTCTGGTGGCTGCTCGGCATCATGCTGCTGTTTTCGTGGATGAGCCTGGTGGACGTAGTGCGCGCCGAGTTCCTGCGCGGGCGCAACCTGGAATACGTGCGCGCCGCCAGGGCCTTGGGCATGCAGAATGGCGCGATCATGTTCCGGCATATCCTGCCCAACGCGATGGTGTCGACCATGACCTTCATGCCGTTCATTCTCACCGGCGCCATCGGCACCCTCACCGCCCTGGACTTCCTCGGTTTTGGCTTGCCGGCCGGTTCGCCGTCGCTGGGTGAACTGGTGGCCCAAGGCAAATCCAACCTGCAAGCGCCGTGGCTGGGCATGAGTGCCTTTGCCGTGCTGGCGATCATGTTGAGTTTGCTGGTGTTTATCGGCGAGTCCGCTCGCGATGCCTTCGACCCGAGGAAATGAGATGAATCAGGACAATCTGATCGAAATCCGCGACCTCTCCGTCGAGTTCGTCACGGGCGACCATCACCACCGCGTGGTGAACAACGTCAGCTTCGACATCAAACGTGGCGAGACCATCGCTCTGGTGGGTGAAAGCGGCTCAGGCAAATCGGTGACCGCCCACTCGATCCTGCGCCTGCTGCCCTACCCACTGGCGCGGCACCCCTCCGGCACCATCAACTATGCCGGGCAGGACCTGCTCACGCTGAAAGAAAAAACCATCCGCCACATTCGCGGCAACCGCATTGCGATGATCTTCCAGGAGCCGATGACCTCGTTGAACCCGCTGCACTCCATCGAGAAGCAGATCAACGAAGTACTCGGCCTGCACAAGGGGTTGCAAGGCAAGGTCGCCACCCAGCGGACCCTGGAGTTGCTGGACCTGGTGGGCATTCCCGAACCGCACAAACGCCTCAAGGCCCTTCCCCATGAGCTGTCCGGAGGCCAGCGCCAACGGGTGATGATCGCCATGGCCCTGGCGAATGAGCCGGAGTTGCTGATCGCCGATGAGCCGACCACGGCCCTCGATGTGACCGTGCAGTTGAAGATCCTCGAACTACTCAAGGAATTGCAGGCGCGGCTGGGCATGGCCCTGCTGCTGATCAGCCATGACTTGAACCTGGTGCGGCGCATCGCCCACCGCGTGTGCGTGATGCAAAAGGGTTGCATCGTCGAGCAGGCCGACTGTGAAACGCTGTTCCAATCGCCCCAGCATCCGTATACCCAGGAACTGCTTGCAGCGGAGCCCAGCGGCGGACCGGCCGGCAACGAAGTCGGCCCTCCGTTGCTGGAAGTCGATGACCTGAAAGTGTGGTTCCCGATCAAGAAGGGCTTTTTGCGCAATACCGTCGATTACGTCAAGGCGGTGGACGGCATCAACTTCAGCCTGCCCCAGGGGCAGACCCTGGGAATCGTTGGCGAAAGCGGCTCGGGCAAATCGACCCTGGGCCTGGCGATTCTGCGGTTGATCGCGAGCAAGGGCGGCATTCGTTTTGAAGGGCAGCAGTTGGATAAGCTCAGCCAGCAACAGGTGCGTCCGTTGCGTCGGGAGATGCAGGTGGTGTTCCAGGACCCGTTTGGCAGCTTGAGCCCGCGGATGTGTGTCAGTGAGATCGTTGGCGAGGGGTTGCGTATCCATAAGATGGGGACGCCATGGGAGCAGGAAGCGGCGATTATTGCGGCGCTCAAGGAAGTTGGGTTGGATCCAGAGTCGCGGCATCGGTACCCCCATGAGTTCTCGGGTGGGCAGCGTCAGCGCATTGCCATTGCCCGGGCGTTGGTGCTCAAGCCGCGCCTGATTTTGCTGGATGAGCCGACATCGGCGCTGGATCGCACGGTGCAGCGGCAAGTGGTGGAATTGTTGCGCAGTTTGCAGGCCAAGTACAACTTGACCTATCTGTTTATCAGCCATGATTTGGCGGTGGTCAAGGCGTTGAGCCATCAGTTGATGGTGGTGAAACATGGCCAGGTGGTGGAACAGGGGGATGCGGCGGGGATTTTTGCCGCGCCGCAGCATGGGTATACGCGGCAGTTGTTGGAGGCGGCGTTTTTGGTGCCTGGGGTTTAGCTTTTGTTGGGTGAATATCCGTTGGTTGGATGATGGCTGCTAAACGCGGTCCTGTAGGAGCCGGCTTGCCGGCGATGGTCTTCAACGATGATGCGGGGGAACCAGACAAAACGCGGCGTCCTCACGTTTTTCGCCGGCAAGTCGGCTCCTACAGGGACCGCGTATCCACGATGCGAAGCGAGTCGCTCTTGATCTTGATTTTGATCTTAGGCGCCCCGTCAAACACGCTGGCCGAACGCAGGCTTGAATCCGTGGGTAACCCGGCAGGACGCCGGGTTAGCCGC
>NZ_JAFCVS010000003.1:0-789594 GCF_049897165.1 Pseudomonas sp. TWR1-1-4
ACCAATACTAATTGCCCGTGAGGCTTGACCATATAACACCCAAGCAATTTGACTACTCTAACGAGCATCAGATTGCGGTGTGTGAAGACGAAAATGAACCGAAAGTTCGACGCTCACAAGCACCGAAAGCTGTCACATACCCAATTTGCTGAAGCGAGGCATAAGCCACGATTCAGTACCCGAATTTCTTGACGACCATAGAGCATTGGAACCACCTGATCCCATCCCGAACTCAGCAGTGAAACGATGCATCGCCGATGGTAGTGTGGGGTTTCCCCATGTGAGAGTAGGTCATCGTCAAGATTAAATTCCAAAACCCCATTTGCGAAAGCAGATGGGGTTTTGTTTTGGGCGGTCGAAAAGTCCCCAAATACTCGGCGTGATCACTTCATCGGTGCTTTCAGCTCCGCATTAATCTGGTTTTTCATACATGCTCGGTGGCGCTGGCACCCAAATGCGTTCGACGCGCTGAGCGCTCTCCAGTAGCTGCTAGAGGCTTGTAAGTGCGCGATGAATGGTAGGCGGGCATTGCGCTGACAGCGCGTGTCAGAGCGCGCCTGGAGAGGGGCGTTGGCGTGGTGCACCGCTCACAAAAGAACAGCTTTGCAGGTGATGCACTTTTCTACAGGCGAAAAAAAAGACCTTGAATTTCAAGGTCTTTTTTTAAGATGGTGCCCCGAGGGAGACTCGAACTCCCACTCCTTTCGAAAACGGATTTTGAATCCGCCGCGTCTACCAATTCCGCCATCAGGGCTCAATGGCGGCGAAGTATAGAGATGAGATTACCGTTGGTCAATCACCTTTCATGGTCAATTTTGACTAATTCCGCTAGACTTCCCGGCCCTGCTAGACGAACTCCATCATGCGCGTTGCTGACTTTACTTTTGAACTCCCTGATTCGCTGATCGCTCGCCACCCTTTGGCCGAGCGTCGCGCCAGTCGACTGCTGACCCTGGACGGGGTGAGTGGCGTCCTCGCACACCGTCAATTCACTGATTTGCTTGAGCATTTGCGCCCTGGCGATCTGATGGTGTTCAACAATACCCGAGTGATTCCGGCGCGGTTGTTTGGCCAGAAAGCATCTGGCGGCAAGCTGGAAATTCTGGTTGAGCGAGTACTGGACAGTCATCGCGTACTGGCCCATGTGCGCTCGAGCAAGTCGCCGAAACCGGGTTCTTCCATACTGATCGATGGCGGTGGCGAAGCCGAGATGGTGGCGCGTCATGATGCGCTGTTCGAACTAAAGTTTGCCGAAGAGGTATTGCCGCTGCTGGAGCGCGTCGGCCATATGCCGTTGCCTCCCTATATAGACCGTCCCGACGAAGACTCGGACCGCGAACGCTATCAGACGGTTTACTCCCAGCGCCTCGGCGCCGTTGCTGCACCGACCGCAGGCCTGCACTTCGATCAACCGCTGCTCGATGCGATTGCCGCCAAGGGCGTCGAGACCGCCTATGTGACCCTGCACGTGGGGGCCGGCACGTTTCAACCGGTGCGTGTGGATAACATCGAAGACCACCATATGCACAGCGAGTGGTTGGAAGTCAGCCAGGAAGTGGTGGACGCTGTCGCGGCGTGCAAGGCGCGTGGCGGACGCGTAGTCGCAGTGGGCACCACCAGTGTGCGCTCGTTGGAAAGCGCGGCCCGTGATGGCGTGCTCAAGCCGTTCAGCGGCGACACCGATATCTTTATCTTCCCAGGCCGGCCATTCCATGTGGTCGATTGCCTGGTGACCAACTTCCATCTGCCCGAATCCACGCTGTTGATGCTGGTTTCGGCATTTGCCGGTTACCCGGAAACCATGGCCGCTTATCAAGCCGCCATCGCCAACGAGTACCGTTTTTTCAGCTACGGTGATGCGATGTTTATCACCCGTAACCCGGCGCCGCGCGGCCCAGAGGAACAATCATGAGTCGTATGTCGTTTGAATTGCTGGCCACGGATGGTAAAGCTCGCCGCGGCCGTTTGACCTTCCCGCGCGGCACCGTCGAGACCCCGGCTTTCATGCCGGTCGGCACCTACGGCACCGTCAAAGGCATGCTGCCGCGTGACATCGTCGCCACCGGCGCCGAGATCATCCTCGGCAACACTTTCCACCTGTGGCTGCGCCCGGGCACCGAAGTGATCAAGAAGCATGGCGACCTGCATGACTTCATGAAGTGGCAAGGCCCGATCCTGACCGACTCGGGTGGTTTCCAGGTGTTCAGCTTGGGCGCCATGCGCAAGATCAAGGAGGAGGGCGTGACCTTCGCCTCGCCGGTGGACGGTTCCAAAGTGTTCATGGGCCCGGAAGAGTCGATGCAGGTCCAGCGTGACCTGGGCTCCGATATCGTGATGATTTTTGACGAGTGCACGCCGTACCCGGCTGACGAAGACGTCGCGCGGATCTCCATGGAGTTGTCCCTGCGTTGGGCCCAGCGTTCGAAGAATGCCCACGGCGACAACACCGCTGCGTTGTTCGGTATCGTCCAGGGCGGCATGCACGAAAGCCTGCGCAAACGCTCGCTGGAAGGCTTGGATAAGATCGGTTTTGACGGCCTGGCCATCGGCGGTTTGTCGGTGGGCGAGCCCAAGCACGAAATGATTAAGGTGCTGGATTACCTGCCGGGCCTGATGCCGGCTGACAAACCTCGTTACCTTATGGGCGTTGGCAAACCGGAAGATCTCGTAGAGGGTGTGCGCCGCGGTGTGGACATGTTCGATTGCGTGATGCCAACCCGTAATGCCCGCAATGGGCATCTGTTCATCGATACAGGCGTGCTGAAGATCCGTAACGCGTTCCATCGCCATGATGATTCGCCGCTGGATCCCACCTGTGATTGCTACACCTGCCAGAACTTCTCCCGTGCTTATCTGCACCATCTGGACAAGTGTGGGGAAATGCTGGGTAGCATGTTGAATACCATCCACAATTTGCGTCACTACCAAGTCCTGATGGCTGGTTTGCGCGAGGCTATTCAACAGGGTACATTGGCCGCCTTCGTCGATGCCTTCTATGCCAAGCGCGGGCTCCCTGTGCCGCCCTTGGACTGAGTTTTCCGACCCTAAGATTCACTATTTGCAACTGGAGTGCTAAATGAGCTTTTTTATCTCTAACGCCATGGCTGATGCCGCTGCGCCTGCTGCTGCCGGCCCTATGGGCGGTGGTTTCGAGTGGATTTTCCTGGTCGGCTTCCTGGTCATCTTCTACCTGATGATCTGGCGTCCACAGGCCAAGCGCGCCAAAGAGCAGAAAAACCTGCTGGGCAGCCTGCAGAAAGGTGACGAAGTTGTGACCACTGGCGGCATCGCCGGCAAGATCACCAAGGTTTCCGATGCTTTCGTGGTTCTGGAAGTTTCCGACACCGTAGAAATGAAGTTCCAGAAGGGCGCCATCGCCGCCACGCTGCCAAAAGGCACGCTCAAAGCGATCTGAGTAACAACCTTTACCAATCGACGGGGCGCGCAAGGCGCCCCGCGTTATAAGCGGGCGGCGTGATGCTGAACAAATACCCTCTGTGGAAATACGTACTGATCCTGGCGGTGCTGGCGATCGGTTTTATTTATTCCGCTCCCAATCTCTATCCTGATGACCCGGCGATCCAGATCACTGGCGCCAGCACTTCGCTGCAGGTCAATCAGGCCGACCTGGAACGCGCGAGCAAAGCGCTCGTTGACGCGGGTATCCAGGTCAAGGCGGCAACGTTGGCGGCTGATTCGAAGGGCGGCTTGCTGCGCCTGACCAAGGCAGAAGACCAATTGCCGGCCAAAGATGTCGTGCGCAAGGCCATGGGTGACGACTATGTTGTCGCACTCAACCTGGCACAGACCACGCCAACCTGGCTGCGCAAGATTGGCGCGCACCCGATGAAGCTGGGTCTGGACTTGTCCGGTGGCGTGCACTTCCTGCTGGAAGTCGACATGGACAAAGCCCTCGACGCTCGACTGAAGGTCTACGAAGGCGACGTGAAGAGCCTGCTGCGTAAAGAGCGCCTGCGTTATCGCAGCCTGCCGCAGCTCAACGGTGCCATCCAGCTGGGCTTCTCTGACGAAGCTTCCCGCGAACAGGCCCGTGCACTGATCCGCAAAAACTTCAACGATTTCGACATCGTACCGGCCGACCTCAACGGTCAACCTGTACTGCGTCTGGCGATGACCCCGGCCAAGCTGGCGGAAATCCGTGAATACTCCATCAAGCAGAACTTGACCACGGTACGTAACCGCGTCAACGAACTGGGTGTGGCTGAGCCAATCGTTCAGCGCCAGGGTGCCAACCGTATCGTGGTTGAACTGCCGGGCGTACAGGACACCGCTGAAGCCAAGCGTATCCTGGGTAAAACCGCCAACCTGGAATTCCGTCTGGCGGCTGAGCCGGGTGCTACTCGCGCCACTTCCGAAGAGTTCGAGTTCCGCGAAGGCAACCGTCCTCCTGCGTTGATCGAGCGTGGCTTGATCATCACCGGTGACCAGGTGACTGACGCCAAGGCTGGTTTTGGCGAGCACGGCACCCCTGAAGTTAACATCCGTCTGGATGGCCATGGCGGCGAACTGATGAGCCGCGCCACGCGCAGCAACGTCGGTCGCAGCATGGCGGTGATCTTCATCGAGCAACGCCCGGTGACCACCTATACCAAGCAGATGGTCAACGGCGTCGAGAAAGACGTGCCGGTTCAGACCTTCAAGGAAGAGAAGAAGATCATCAGCCTGGCGACCATCCAGTCGCCACTGGGTGCTCAATTCCGTATCACTGGCTTGAACGGCCAGGGCGAATCCTCGGAGCTGGCCCTGCTGCTGCGTGCCGGTGGCCTGGCTGCCCCAATGTACTTCGCTGAAGAACGTACCATCGGCCCGAGCCTGGGTGCCGACAACATCACCAAGGGTATCGACGCGGCCTTGTGGGGCATGCTGTTCGTGTCCCTGTTCATCATCGCCATCTACCGCTTCTTCGGTGTTATCGCCACCGTGGCCCTGGCGGGCAACATGGTCATGCTGCTGGCCCTGATGTCGCTGCTGGGCGCTACGCTGACCTTGCCAGGTATCGCCGGTATCGTACTCACCATGGGTATGGCGGTAGATGCCAACGTACTGATCTTCTCGCGGATTCGTGAAGAGATCGCCAATGGCATGACCGTACAGCGTGCAATCAACGAAGGCTTCGGCCGGGCATTTACCGCGATTCTCGACTCCAACCTGACCACATTGTTGGTGGGTGGGATTCTCTTCGCCATGGGTACCGGCCCGGTCAAGGGCTTTGCGGTGACCATGTCCCTCGGTATCTTTACCTCGATGTTCACGGCCATCATGGTGACCCGCGCAATGGTCAACCTGATCTATGGCGGGCGTGACTTCAAGAAGTTGTGGATTTAAGGGGCTGCCATGTTACGTACAATCAACTTCATGGGCGTTCGCAACGTTGCGTTCGGCGTCACCGTGCTCCTTACCGTTCTGGCGTTGTTCAGCTGGTTCCATAAGGGCCTGAACTACGGTCTGGACTTTACCGGCGGTACGCTCATCGAGCTGACCTACGAGAAACCGGCCGATGTGACCCTGGTGCGCAACGAGCTGGTCAAGGCCGGCTATCACGAAGCCATCGTGCAGAGCTTTGGTGCCACCACCGACCTGCTGGTGCGTATGCCTGGCGAAGACCCGCAACTGGGTCACCAGGTAGCCGAGGCCTTGCAGAAGGTCGGCGGCGACAACCCTGCGTCGGTCAAGCGTGTCGAGTTCGTGGGCCCGCAGGTCGGTGAAGAACTGCGCGACCAGGGCGGCCTCGGCATGCTGATGGCGCTGGTCGGCATCATGATCTACCTGGCGTTCCGCTTTCAGTGGAAGTTCGGTGTCGGCGCCATTGTGTCGCTGATCCATGACGTGATCGTCACCGTGGGTATCCTCGCGTACTTCCAGATCACGTTCGACCTGACCGTACTGGCCGCTGTACTGGCGATCATTGGTTACTCCCTCAACGACACCATCGTGGTATTCGACCGGGTTCGTGAGAACTTCCGTGTACTGCGCAAGGCGTCGCTGATCGAGAACATCAACGTCTCGACCACCCAGACCCTGTTGCGGACCATGGCGACGTCGATTTCCACTTTGCTGGCGATCGCTGCGCTGATGATTTTCGGTGGCGACAACCTGTGGGGCTTCTCCCTGGCGCTGTTCATCGGCGTTCTGGCGGGCACCTACTCGTCGATCTACATCGCCAACGTGGTGCTGATCTGGCTGAACCTCAACAGCGAAGACCTGATCCCTCCGGCCAGCACTGGCAAGGAGGTTGACGACCGTCCTTGATGGGCGTTTGTTGATCGGCTGTGACAAGAAAGGCGCGAGTATTGAACTCGCGCCTTTTTTTTTGCTCCAAGGCTGGGTATAGCGCGGACGTTTCGGTCCGCTTGTGATGGTCAGGAGGTTCACGTGAACAAGTCGTTGCTGGTTGGTGCGGTATTGGGTGCTGTCGGTGTGACTGCCGGGGGTGCTGTTGCCACCTACAGCCTGGTAAAAAGCGGCCCTGAGTATGCGCAAGTGCTGGCGGTGCAGCCGGTTAAAACCCAGATAAAAACTCCCCGTGAGGTCTGCAAGGACGTCACCGTGACCCGGCAGCGTCCGGTGCAGGATCAGCATCAAATCGCCGGTACGGTCGTAGGCGCCCTGGCGGGTGGTTTGCTCGGCAACCAGATCGGTGGCGGTAATGGCAAGAAGCTGGCGACTGTAGCCGGCGCGGTGGGTGGCGGTTACGCCGGTAACAAGGTTCAGGAAGGCATGCAGAACCGCGATACCTACACCACCACGCAAACCCGTTGTAACACCGTCAACGACATCAGCGACAAGGTGGTCGGGTACGACGTGCGTTACAACCTGGATGGCAAGGAAGGTTCCGTGCGTATGGAGCGTGACCCTGGCAGCCAGATTCCAGTCGACAAAGAGGGTCGCCTGATCCTGGGTCAGAACCAGCAGTAACCGGTTCTACAGGCATAAAAAAAGCACCCCTCGGGGTGCTTTTTTGTGCTCGCTCGCTTAGCGCTTCAGCGATGCAGGCAGGTGCGGCTGGATGGCCGTCAGTACTGCCTTGAAGCATTTGGTGTTGCCGGCAACGACGTGGCCTTTCTCAAGGAAATCGTGACCGCCCGTGAAGTCGCTCACCAAGCCACCTGCTTCTTGGATCAGCAGGGCGCCTGCAGCCATGTCCCACTCGGACAGGCCCGACTCCCAGAACGCATCGAAACGACCAGCAGCCACATAAGCCAGGTCCAGGCTCGCGGCACCGGCACGACGGATGCCGGCAGTCTGGCCAACGAGGGCGCGGAACATGCCCAGGTAGTTTTCCAGGTTGTCCATCTGGTCATCACGGAACGGGAAGCCGGTACCCAGCAGGGCGCCGTCCAGGCTGGTGCGACCGCTGACGCGAAGGCGACGACCATTCAGCTGGGCGCCACGGCCACGGCTGGCGGTGAATTCTTCTTGGCGGACTGGGTCCAGGACGACGGCGTGTTCCAGGCGACCACGGTATTTGCACGCGATGCTCACGGCAAAGTGCGGGATGCCGCGCAGGAAGTTGGTGGTGCCATCCAGTGGGTCGATGATCCACAGATAGTCTTCGCCTTCGCCGCTGCCTTTGTGCAAGCCGGTTTCTTCACCGAGGATGCCGTGGGTAGGGTAGGCCTTGCGCAGGGCATCGATGATTTTCTGTTCGGCGGCGCGATCCACCTCGGATACATAATCCTTGGCGTCTTTTTCGTCGACCTTGATGGTATCCAGGCGCTCGATGGAGCGGAAGATCAATTCACTGGCGCTGCGGGCGGCGCGCAGCGCGATATTCAGCATGGGCTGCATGGATGTGTCACCTAAGGTTGTTAAAGAAAGCCGAGCATTCTAGCAGAAACTTTCTTCAGGTGAAGGACGACGTTAGCTTTCATGGCATAACCTTAGGCTGTTCTGTAAGATTTGCTCCCCTTTCCCGTGTCCGAGAGCGCCTCCCTTGCTGCAAAACATTCGTGTCGTCTTGGTCAATACCAGTCATCCCGGTAACATCGGCGGGGTGGCGCGAGCCATGAAAAACATGGGGCTGACGCGCCTGGTGCTGGTCGAACCGCGTGTGTTCCCGCACCACGAGGCTGATGCCCGTGCGTCCGGCGCTAATGACCTTCTTGAAAAAGCCCAGGTCGTCGCTACCTTGGAAGATGCCTTGGTCGGCTGCAACCTGGTGCTCGGCACCAGTGCTCGCGACCGTCGCATCCCTTGGCCGCTGCTGGATCCGCGTGAATGCGGCACCAAAGTGGTCGAAGAAGCCGCCGGCGGCGCTGAAATAGCCTTGGTCTTTGGTCGTGAGGACTCCGGCCTGACCAATGAAGAGCTGCAGCGATGTCATTACCATGTGCATATCCCATCGGACCCTGAATTCAGCTCGCTGAACCTCGGGGCGGCGGTGCAGGTGTTGACCTACGAAGTGCGCATGGCCTGGCTGGCCGCTGCGGGTCAGCCGAGCAAGGTAGAGAAGGAAGAGGTCGCGTCGACCAAAAGTGGCGAGTTGGCCACCATGGACGAGTTGGAGCGGTTCTATGAACACTTGGAGCAAACCCTGGTGGCCATCGAATTCCTCGATCCGGAAAAGCCGCGGCACTTGATGGCACGCCTGCGTCGCCTTTACGGACGTAGCTCGGTCAGCCGGGCAGAAATGAACATATTGCGTGGCATCCTCACGGAAACCCAGAAAGCGGCCCGTGGCGAGCTTCTTAAGCGGAAGGATTAAAAATGTTCGAGCGTTTGCGAGAAGATATCCAAAGTGTTTTCCACCGTGACCCGGCGGCGCGCAACGCTTTTGAAGTGCTGACCTGCTATCCGGGCATGCACGCCATCTGGATTCACCGCCTTTCCGGTGCCCTGTGGGGCATGGGCTGGAAATGGCTGGCGCGGTTGGTGTCGAACTTCGGGCGGTGGATGACGGGGATCGAGATTCATCCGGGCGCCAAGGTGGGTCGTCGTTTCTTCATCGACCATGGCATGGGTATCGTGATTGGCGAGACTGCCGAGATCGGCGATGACGTGACCCTTTATCAGGGTGTGACCTTGGGCGGGACCAGTTGGAACAAGGGCAAGCGCCACCCAACTCTGGGTGATGGTGTGGTGGTAGGTGCGGGCGCGAAGGTGCTCGGCCCGTTCACTGTCGGCGCGGGCGCCAAGGTCGGCTCCAATGCGGTGGTGACCAAGGCTGTGCCGCCAGGTGCAACCGTTGTAGGTATTCCTGGCCGAATCATCGTCAAGCCGGAAGTCGGCGACGAGCAGGAAGCCAAGCGCAAGGCCATGGCTGAGAAAATCGGCTTCGATGCCTATGGCGTCAGCGAAGACATGCCTGACCCGGTGGCGCGAGCCATTGGCCAGTTGCTGGATCACCTGCAAGCGGTGGACGGCAAGCTGGATGGCATGTGCGGTGCGCTGAAGGACCTGGGCAGTCCGTACTGTGCGAAGGATCTGCCTGAGCTGCGCGAAGAAGACTTCGCCGAGATCAAGGCCGAAACCAACCAGCAAGCTAGCTAAAGTACTTATTCCTGTAGGAGTCCGGCTTGCCGGCGATGGCGTCGTTAAGGTCGCTATCGCCGGCAAGCCGGGCTCCTACAAGGTTTACGCTTTATCGGCCACATGATGTTGAATGTGCCATTACCTCTCGCACCCTGCTATGATTCGCGCGCCCTTTTTACGGGTAATCCTGACTAAAGTACTAGGTCTTATAGTTGACTTAAATACTCGGGAATCGCATACTTGCCCACATTCTGAAACACCTTGGTAATTGTCCATGAGACTGACTACAAAAGGCCGATACGCGGTGACCGCCATGCTTGACCTGGCTTTGCACGCGCAAACTGGGCCGGTGTCCCTGGCCGATATCTCCGAGCGCCAAGGCATTTCCCTGTCCTATCTCGAGCAACTGTTTGCCAAGTTGCGCCGTAGCAACCTGGTTTCCAGTGTCCGCGGCCCAGGCGGCGGCTATCAGTTGTCCCGCGACATGCAGGGTATCCAGGTGGCTCAGGTGATCGACGCGGTCAACGAATCCGTCGACGCCACCAAATGCCAGGGCCTGGGTGATTGCCACGCCGGCGACACCTGCCTGACACACCACCTGTGGTGTGACTTGAGCCTGCAGATCCATGAGTTTTTGAGTGGTATCAGCTTGGCTGATCTTGTGACTCGCCGTGAGGTGCAAGAAGTAGCCCAGCGTCAGGACCAGCGCCGTTGCAACACCAAGGCGCCGCGTCTGGACAAGATCGAAGCGTCCGCCGTCGAGTGACAGCCGAAGAGCTAACGGCACGCCAGCCAGCCTGATTTAGGAGAAAGTCCATGAAATTGCCGATTTACCTTGATTACTCAGCGACCACCCCGGTTGATCCGCGTGTCGCGCAAAAGATGAGCGAATGCCTGCTGGTTGACGGAAACTTCGGCAACCCGGCCTCCCGTTCCCATGTATTCGGCTGGAAAGCCGAGGAAGCGGTCGAGAACGCTCGTCGCCAAGTCGCTGACCTGGTCAACGCCGACCCACGGGAAATCGTCTGGACCTCCGGTGCTACCGAGTCTGACAACCTGGCAATCAAGGGCGCGGCGCATTTCTATGCGACCAAGGGCAAACACCTGATCACCACCAAGATTGAGCACAAGGCTGTCCTCGACACCATGCGCCAACTGGAGCGTGAAGGTTTCGAGGTCACCTACCTCGAGCCAACCACCGACGGTATCGTCACCCCGGCCATGATCGAAGCGGCCCTGCGTGAAGACACCATCCTGGTTTCCGTGATCCACGTGAACAACGAAATCGGCACCATCAACGACATCGCGGCCATCGGCGAGCTGACCCGCTCGAAGGGCATCCTGCTGCACGTCGACGCTGCTCAGTCCACCGGCAAGGTCGACATCGACCTGTCGAAACTGAAAGTCGACCTGATGTCGTTCTCTGCCCACAAGACCTACGGCCCTAAGGGCATCGGCGCCCTGTATGTGAGCCGCAAGCCACGTGTGCGCATCGAAGCCACCATGCACGGCGGCGGTCACGAGCGCGGCATGCGTTCGGGCACCCTGGCGACTCACCAGATCGTCGGCATGGGCGAAGCCTTCCGTGTAGCCAAGGAAGACATGGCTGCCGAAAACGTGCGCATCAAGGCCCTCAGCGATCGCTTCTACAAGCAGGTCGAGAACCTTGAAGAGCTGTACATCAACGGCAGCATGACCGCCCGTGTACCGCACAACCTGAATTTGAGCTTCAACTACGTCGAAGGCGAGTCGCTGATCATGGCGCTCAAGGATCTGGCGGTTTCGTCCGGTTCGGCCTGCACCTCGGCGTCCCTTGAGCCTTCGTACGTACTGCGCGCCCTGGGCCGCAACGACGAACTGGCACACAGCTCGATCCGCTTTACGTTCGGCCGTTTCACCACCGAAGAGCAAGTCGACTACGCCGCGCAGAAAGTCTGCGAAGCCGTCAACAAGCTGCGCGTTCTGTCGCCGCTGTGGGACATGTACAAAGACGGTGTCGATATTTCCAAGATCGAGTGGGCGGCACACTAAATATAGAAGCCGCCACCCAAGCTCTGTAGGAACGTGGCGGAAAACGCAGGCGTTTCTACAGGGTTCCAGAGCGGCCCTGATGAGTGAGGATTCAGTACCATGGCTTACAGCGAAAAGGTCATCGACCACTACGAAAACCCGCGCAACGTCGGCAAGATGAACGCGGAAGACCCTGATGTCGGCACCGGCATGGTCGGCGCTCCGGCGTGCGGCGATGTGATGCGCCTGCAGATCAAGGTCAACGACGCTGGCGTTATCGAAGACGCCAAGTTCAAGACCTACGGCTGCGGTTCGGCCATCGCCTCCAGCTCCCTGGCGACCGAATGGATGAAAGGCAAGACCCTGGATGAGGCTGTGACTATCAGCAACACCCAGCTGGCCGAAGAACTGGCCCTGCCGCCAGTGAAAATCCACTGCTCGGTACTCGCAGAAGACGCCATCAAGGCGGCCGTTCGCGACTACAAGCAGAAGAAAGGCTTGATCTAAGCATTTGGCGACGAGTAAGGAGTCAACGATGGCTATCAGCATGACAGAAGCGGCTGCACAGCACATTCGCCGCTCCCTGAATGGGCGCGGTAAAGGTGAGGGGATTCGTCTGGGTGTTCGCACCACAGGCTGCTCCGGCCTTGCCTACGTGCTGGAGTTTGTCGACGAAGTGGTTGCGGAAGACCAGGTGTTCGAAAGTCACGGCGAGAAAGTGATCATCGACCCTAAAAGCCTGACCTACCTGGACGGCACCGAGCTCGATTTCGTCAAGGAAGGGTTGAACGAAGGCTTCAAGTTCAACAATCCCAACGTGCGCGGTGAATGTGGCTGCGGCGAAAGCTTCAACATCTGAGGCTATTCGTGGGTACTCCTTGTCATTTCGCTTTATTCGAGCTGCAGCCGAGCTTTCGGCTGGACCTTGAGCAGCTTGCCACGCGCTACCGAGAACTGGCGCGTGGCGTGCATCCGGACCGCTTTGCTGACGCCTCCGAGCGTGAGCAACGCCTGGCGCTGGAGCAATCGGCCAGCCTCAACGAAGCCTATCAGACGCTCAAAAGCCCCCCCAAGCGCGCGCGTTACCTGCTCGCGATGAATGGTGGCGAGTTGCCGCTGGAAGTCACGGTTCACGACCCGGACTTCTTGATGCAGCAGATGCAGTGGCGCGAAGAACTCGAAGACTTGCAGGACGAAGCCGATCTGGCCGGCGTCGCAGTCTTCAAGCGTCGTCTGAAAACGGCCCAGGATGAACTCAACGAAAGCTTCGCAGCCTGTTGGGATGATGCTGCGCAACGTGAACAGGCCGAACGCCTGATGCGGCGCATGCAGTTCCTCGACAAGCTCACCTACGAAGTGCGCCAGCTAGAAGAGCGCCTCGACGATTAACCCAGTGTGCTGCCCGTGATGCACGCCTGATAGACAGATAAGACCTGATTACCATGGCCCTACTGCAAATCGCCGAACCCGGCCAAAGCCCTCAACCGCACCAGCGTCGCCTGGCGGTCGGGATTGACCTGGGCACCACCAATTCCCTGGTTGCTGCCTTGCGCAGCGGCCTGTCCGAGCCGTTGCCCGACGCTGATGGCCAGGTGATCCTGCCGTCTGCCGTGCGTTATCACGCTGATCGCACCGAAGTCGGTGAGTCAGCCAAGCTGGCAGCCTCTAGCGATCCTCTGAACACTGTGCTGTCGGTCAAGCGCTTGATGGGTCGTGGTCTGTCCGACGTCAAGCAATTGGGCGACCAACTGCCATACCGCTTTGTTGGCGGTGAATCCCACATGCCGTTCATCGACACCATCCAGGGCCCGAAAAGCCCGGTGGAAGTGTCGGCCGATATCCTCAAGGTGCTGCGCCAACGCGCGGAGAAAACCCTGGGCGGCGAACTGGTCGGTGCCGTAATCACCGTTCCGGCTTATTTCGATGACGCTCAGCGCCAGGCCACCAAGGACGCGGCAAAACTCGCCGGCCTGAACGTACTGCGCCTGCTCAACGAACCGACTGCGGCGGCCGTGGCTTATGGCCTGGACCAGCACGCCGAAGGCCTTGTCGCTATTTACGACCTGGGCGGCGGCACCTTTGATATTTCTATCCTGCGCCTGACCGGCGGCGTCTTCGAAGTGCTCGCGACCGGCGGCGACAGCGCCCTGGGCGGCGATGACTTCGACCACGCCATTGCGGGCTGGATCATCAGCAGCGCCGGCTTGTCTGCCGACCTGGACCCGGGCGCGCAGCGCAACCTGCTGCAAACTGCTTGCGCGGCCAAGGAAGCGCTGACCGATGCTGCAAGTGTTGAAGTTTCCTACGGCAACTGGTCGGCCCAACTGACGCGCGAAGCCTTCGATGCGTTGATCGAACCGATGGTTGCCCGCAGCCTGAAAGCCTGCCGCCGCGCGGTGCGCGATTCCGGTATCGAGCTGGAAGATGTCGGCGCCGTGGTCATGGTCGGTGGCTCCACCCGTGTGCCGCGCGTGCGTGAAGCCGTCGCCGAAGCCTTCGGTCGCCAGCCGCTGACTGAAATCGACCCGGATCAAGTGGTCGCCATCGGCGCTGCGATCCAGGCCGATACCCTGGCCGGTAACAAGCGCGATGGTGGCGAACTGCTTCTGCTCGACGTGATCCCGCTGTCCCTGGGTCTGGAAACCATGGGTGGCTTGATGGAGAAGGTGATTCCACGCAACACCACCATCCCCGTCGCCCGCGCCCAGGACTTCACTACTTACAAAGATGGCCAGACGGCCATGATGATTCACGTGTTGCAAGGTGAGCGCGAGCTGATCAGCGACTGCCGCTCCCTGGCGCGCTTTGAATTGCGCGGCATTCCGGCGATGGTGGCGGGTGCGGCGAAGATTCGCGTGACCTTCCAGGTTGACGCCGATGGCCTGTTGAATGTGGCCTCGCGAGAGCTGGGCTCAGGCGTTGAGGCGAGCATCCAGGTCAAGCCGTCCTACGGCCTCACCGACGGTGAAATCGCCAAGATGCTCAAGGACTCGTTCCAATATGCCGGTGACGACAAGGTCGCCCGGGTATTGCGTGAGCAGCAAGTCGACGCCCGGCGCCTGCTCGAAGCGGTGCAGGGCGCGCTGGATGCTGACGGCGAGCGCCTGTTGGATGCCGAAGAGCGCATGGTCATCGACCTGCAAATGCAGGAACTGGCCGAACTGATGAAAGGCGACGATGGTTATGCCATCGAGCAACAGACCAAGCGCCTGTCCCAAGTGACCGATGCCTTTGCCGCCCGTCGTATGGACCAGACGGTCAAAGCCGCCTTGGCGGGACGCAACCTGAATGAAATCGAGGAATAATTAATGCCGCAGGTCATTTTTCTGCCACACGCCGAGCATTGCCCGGACGGTATGGTCGTGGAGGCTGAGACCGGCAAGTCCATCCTCGAAGTTGCCCATGACAACCACATCGAGATCGAAAGCGCCTGCGGCGGTGTGTGTGCTTGCACCACGTGCCACTGCGTCATCCGCGAGGGCTTCAACAGCCTGGAAGAGGCTGACGAGCTGGAAGAGGACTTCCTTGACCGCGCGTGGGGCCTGGAAGCGACTTCGCGTCTAAGCTGTCAAGCAAAGGTCGGGACGGAAGACATCACCGTCGAAATTCCGAAATATTCCCTCAACCATGCCGCCGAAGCGCCGCATTGATTCAAGGAAATGTCATGAGCCTGAAATGGGTTGATGTACAAGAAATCGCTATACAACTTGCTGAAGCTCATCCGGAGTTCAATCCTCTGACTGTCAACTTCGTCAAGCTGCGCAATCTGGTGATGGAGCTGCCGGACTTCGATGACATCCCTGATCGGGGTGGCGAGAAGGTCCTGGAGGCGATTCAAGGCCTGTGGATCGAAGAAGCAGACTGAGCCGCCTTTTTACGCAGTTAGGCAATACCCAATAACCCGCGTATAATTCGCGGGTTTAATTTTTCGTAAATTACCGTTTCTGGAGTTACACCATGGCTGTTCAACGTACTTTCTCCATCATCAAGCCTGACGCTGTTGCAAAAAACGTCATCGGCGAGATCACCACTCGTTTCGAAAAAGCCGGCCTGAAGGTTGTAGCTTCGAAACTCAAGCAACTGTCCAAAGCCGAAGCTGAAGGCTTCTACGCTGAGCACAGCGCTCGTGGTTTCTTCGGCGACCTGGTTGCCTTCATGATCTCCGGTCCTGTTGTTGTTCAGGTTCTGGAAGGCGAAAACGCTATCGCTCTGAACCGTGAGCTGATGGGCGCTACCAACCCTAAAGAAGCTGCTGCCGGCACTATCCGTGCTGACTTCGCTGAATCCATCGACGCCAACGCTGTACACGGCTCGGACTCCGAAGCTGCCGCTGCTCGCGAAATCTCGTACTTTTTCGCTGCTACTGAAGTAACCGCTCGCTAAGCATCGGCTTAAAGAGTGAGGGTGAATCCATGACTACATCGACTGTTAAAACCAACCTGCTGGGTCTGACCCAGCCGGAAATGGAGAAATTCTTCGACTCAATCGGGGAGAAGCGTTTCCGTGCCGGTCAGGTAATGAAGTGGATTCACCACTTTGGCGTCGACGATTTCGATGCCATGACGAACGTCAGCAAGGCCCTGCGCGACAAGCTCAAGGCCATTGCTGAGGTCCGTGGTCCCGAAGTGGTCAGCGAGGACATCTCCAGCGACGGCACCCGCAAGTGGGTGGTGCGCGTGGCGTCCGGCAGCTGCGTCGAGACGGTGTACATTCCCCAGGGCAAACGTGGCACCTTGTGCGTTTCGTCCCAGGCAGGCTGTGCCCTGGACTGCAGTTTCTGCTCCACCGGCAAGCAAGGCTTCAATAGCAACCTCACCGCCGCCGAAGTGATCGGCCAGGTGTGGATTGCCAACAAATCCTTTGGCAGCGTCCCGGCGACCGTCGACCGTGCCATCACCAACGTGGTGATGATGGGCATGGGTGAGCCGCTGCTGAACTTCGATAACGTCATTTCGGCCATGCACCTGATGATGGACGACCTGGGCTACGGCATCTCCAAGCGCCGTGTGACCCTGTCGACCTCCGGCGTGGTACCGATGATCGATGAGCTGGCCAAGCACATCGACGTCTCCCTGGCGTTGTCGCTGCATGCACCGAATGACGCATTGCGTAACCAATTGGTGCCAATCAACAAGAAGTATCCGCTTAAGATGCTGCTCGAATCTTGCCAGCGCTATATGGCAACGTTGGGCGAGAAGCGAGTGTTGACCATTGAGTACACCCTGCTCAAGGACATCAACGACAAGGTCGAACACGCGGTCGAGATGATCGAGTTGCTCAAGAACACCCCGTGCAAGATCAACCTGATTCCGTTTAACCCGTTTCCACATTCTGGCTACGAGCGGCCGAGCAACAACGCTATCCGCCGTTTCCAGGATCAACTGCACCAGGCCGGCTACAACGTCACCGTGCGCACCACCCGTGGTGAAGATATCGACGCCGCCTGTGGCCAATTGGTAGGGCAGGTGATGGACCGCACCCGCCGCAGCGAGCGTTATATTGCCGGGCGTGAGTTGAACGCCCCCGACGATCTGCCGCTGATTGCTGTGAATCGAATCTGAGAGAGGATCTCTATGCCCTTGCGCCTTGCGCTGCTTTTGCTTGTTACCGGTCTCGTGGCCGGTTGTGTTTCATCGGGTCATGAGAGCCCTTTGCAAACCGGTAAAGGCCGTGACGAGGCGCGGGTTGCCTATGTGCAACTGGGCTTGGGTTACCTTCGACAAGGCATGAGCGAACAGGCCAAAGTGCCGCTGAAGAAGGCCTTGGAGCTGGACAGCGATGATGCCGACGCCAATGGCGCACTGGCGTTGGTGTTCCAGGCCCAGGCCGAGCCTGAACTGGCCGAACAGTATTTCCACAAGGCTCTGGCCTCCCGTCCTGCCGACCCGCGGCTGCTGAACAATTACGGCAGCTTCCTGTTCGAGCAGAAGCGTTATGACCAGGCCGCCCTTTATTTCCAGCAAGCCAGCGCTGATACCCTCTATCCTGAGCGTTCGCGGGTATTCGAGAACCTTGGGGTGACCTCGATGCGCTTAGGTCAACGCGACAGCGCCCGCCAGCAACTGGAAAAAGCCCTGTATTTGAACAGTCGCCAGCCTCGGGCATTGCTCGAAATGGCTGAGATATCCTTTGATGACAGGCATTATGTGCCAGCACGTGACTATTACGAGCGTTTTAGCCTGCTCAGTGGGCAAAATGCACGTAGTCTATTGCTCGGCGTGCGCCTGGCGACGGTTCATGAAGAACGCGACACGGCCGCACGTTTTGGCCAGCAACTCGAACGACTCTATCCCGGTACGCCGGAATATCAGCAATACCTGTCGGAGCAATGATGAAAGCGGCGCACCCGGAAGTTGTAGCAGCTAATCGCGTAAACCCAGGCGACACCTTGCGCCAGGCCCGCGAAAGCAATGGTTGGTCGCTGGCGGAAGTGGCCCTCAAGCTCAATTTGACCACGACGTCCCTGGGCAACTTGGAAGCTGGCGCGTTCGATAAGCTGCCTGGGCACACCTTTGCCCGCGGCTATATCCGTGCCTATGCCAAATTGCTGGGTATCGACCAAGCCATACTGGTCCAGGAATTCGACCAATTTACCGGCACCGACTCCCAGGGCAGCAATGTCCACGGCCTGGGGCGCATCGAAGAGCCGGTGCGGGTTTCCCACACGATTTTGCGAATTGTCAGCCTGTTGCTGCTGATCGCGGTCATTGGTGGCGGTTTCGTCTGGTGGCAAGACCAGACCTCCCAGCGGGCCAAGGACTTGACCAGCAACGCAATGGAGCACGTCGAAGTCGAGAGCGCTGACGGTACCACCCAGATTCACCCGCTGGATGAGCCGGAAGACCAGGCCGTTGCCGAAAGCCAGGCCGCGCCGGAAGCACCGGCTGCCACCGAGCAGCCAGCCGCACCGGAAACCGCGCCAGCCGCGACTGCTGCCGCGCCGGCTCCTGCAACGCCTGCTGCCCCGGCTCACACTCCGGCCGCTCCAGTGCAGACGCCAGCGACTCCGGCTCCAGCCGCTCCAGCCGCTCCTGCTGCCCCTGCGATTTCGCCGCCCACCACCCCAGCGTTGATCGCCGGTGATGGCCGTGTACAGATTACCTTCATCGCTGACTGCTGGACGCAAGTCACCGATGGCAACGGCAAAGTGCTGTTCAGCGGTCTGAAGCGTAAGGGAGATACGCTCGACCAGGGCGGCAAGCCTCCTTTGACGCTGCGTCTGGGCTTTGCCCGTGGCGCGCAAGTGGCCTACAACGGCCAGCCTGTGGACGTAGCGCCGTTCACCAGTGGCGAGACCGCTCGCCTGAAGTTGGGACAATAGTCATGCACGGCGAATCTCCAATCAAACGTCGCGTATCGCGCAAGATCTGGGTCGGCTCGGTGCCGGTGGGTGGCGATGCCCCCATCGCGGTACAAAGCATGACCAACAGCGACACCAATGATGTGGCCGCCACGGTTGCCCAGATCAACCGTCTGGAAGCAGCCGGCGTGGACATCGTGCGCGTCTCCGTGCCGGACATGGATGCTGCCGAAGCCTTTGGCCGCATCAAGCAATTGGTCAAGGTGCCATTGGTTGCTGATATTCACTTCGACTACAAGATCGCATTGCGCGTGGCAGAGCTGGGTGTGGACTGCCTGCGTATCAACCCGGGCAACATCGGTCGTGAAGACCGTGTGCGTGCGGTGGTTGATGCGGCTCGCGACCGTGGCATTCCAATCCGTATCGGCGTCAACGCCGGTTCCCTGGAAAAAGACCTGCAAAAGAAATACGGCGAACCTACCCCAGCGGCGCTGGTTGAATCGGCGCTGCGCCACGTTGAGCACCTTGAACGCCTGAATTTCCAGGACTTCAAGGTCAGCGTAAAGGCCTCCGACGTGTTCATGGCGGTAGAAGCCTACCGCCTGCTGGCCAAGGAAATTGTGCAGCCGTTGCACCTGGGTATTACTGAAGCGGGCGGTTTACGCTCAGGCACAGTGAAATCTGCGGTAGGTCTCGGTATGCTGCTCGCCGAAGGGATTGGCGATACTATCCGCATCTCGCTGGCAGCAGACCCTGTAGAGGAAGTGAAAGTCGGTTACGACATTCTCAAATCCCTGCGTTTGCGTTCCCGTGGCATCAATTTCATTGCCTGCCCGAGCTGCTCGCGGCAGAACTTCGACGTGGTTAAAACCATGAACGACTTGGAATTGCGCCTTGAAGACCTGCTGGTGCCGCTGGATGTTGCAGTGATCGGTTGCGTGGTCAACGGGCCGGGCGAGGCCAAAGAGGCCCATGTGGGCCTGACCGGTGGTACGCCGAACCTGATCTACATCGACGGCAAGCCGTCGCAGAAGTTGACGAATGACAATCTGGTGGATGAGCTGGAAAAGCTGATCCGCGAGAAAGCGGCCGAAAAGGTCGCGGCTGACGCAGCGCTGATCGCGCGCGGCTGATTGAACGAATTTAAGGATTTGATGTGAGCAAGTCTCTGCAAGCCATTCGTGGCATGAACGACATCCTGCCGGAACAGACGCCGCTGTGGCGCTATTTCGAGGGCACTGTCGCGCGCCTGCTGGATAACTACGGTTACAAGCAGATCCGCATGCCGATCGTCGAGTTCACCGAGCTGTTCAAGCGCTCCATCGGTGAAGTGACCGACATCGTCGAAAAAGAGATGTACACCTTTGAAGACCGCAACGGCGACTCCCTGACCCTGCGTCCGGAAGGCACTGCCGCCTGCGTCCGCGCTGTGCTTGAGCATGGCCTCACCGGTGCTGGCCAGCCGCAGAAGTTGTGGTACATCGGCCCGATGTTCCGCCACGAGCGTCCACAGAAAGGCCGTTATCGCCAGTTTCACCAGATCGGCCTGGAAGTGTTCAACATCGACGGCCCGGACATCGACGCCGAGCTGATCGTCCTGACCTGGCGCCTGTGGGGCCTGCTGGGCATCCGCGACGCGGTCAAGCTTGAACTCAACAGCCTGGGCACCAGTGAATCCCGCGGCCGCTACAAAGTGGCCCTGGTCGAGTACCTGTCCGCCCACCTGGACAAGTTGGACGAAGACAGCCAGCGCCGTCTGAAGACCAACCCATTGCGCGTCCTCGATACCAAGAACGCCGATACCCAGGCCGTGCTGGTCAATGCGCCGAAAATGGCCGACTACCTGGACGACGAGTCCCGTATCCACTTCGAGGGCCTCAAGGCTCGCCTGGATGCTGCCGGTATTCCGTTCGTGATCAACACCAAGCTGGTGCGCGGCCTCGATTACTACAGCAAGACCGTGTTCGAGTGGGTCACCGACAAACTCGGCGCCCAGGGCACCGTGTGTGCTGGTGGTCGTTACGACGGCCTGGTCGAGCAGATGGGCGGCAAGCCGACCACCGGCGTGGGCTTCGCCATGGGCATCGAGCGGCTGATCCTGCTGCTGGAAACCCTGGAGCAGGTCCCGGAAGAGATCTCCCGTCAGGTGGACGTGTACCTGTGCGCCTTTGGCGAGGCCGCCGAACTGGCTGCCCTGGCCCTGAGCGAAAAGGTTCGCGACCAACTGCCGAACCTGCGTCTGCAAGTCAATGCCGGCGCTGGCAGCTTCAAGAGCCAATTCAAGAAGGCCGACAAGAGCGGTGCGCTGTATGCACTGATCCTCGGCGATGACGAGCTGGCCCAGCAAGTGATAGGTTTCAAACCCCTGCGTGGCCAGGGCGAGCAACAGAACATTGCCTTTGATGCGCTCGCTGCGCACTTGGCCACCTGCGTCGTGCAGGGTTGAAGCTGTCGAACAGCCGAATTTAGCGATTAAGGAGTATTGGGGTGTCGAGTTCTGATGATGATCAACTGGCCGAGTTCAAGGACTGGTGGCAGCGTAACGGCAAGCCCCTGGTTACTGGCGGTCTGCTGGCTTTAGTGGTGGTGTTCGGCTGGCAAGCCTGGACCAAGTATCAGGCTAACCAGTCCCAAGGCGCCTCGATCCTCTATCAGCAATTGCTGGAAACCACCCTGACGCCGGACGGCAAGCCTGATCCTGCGCAGGTTGCAGACCTGGCCGGCAAGCTGAAGAATGAATTCGGCGGTAGCACCTACGCCCAATACGGCAGCCTGTTCGTCGCGAAAGTCGCGGTCGACACCGGCAAGCTGGATGACGCCGCCGCTGAGCTGAAGGCTATCGCCGACAAGCCGACCAACCCGACCCTGGGTGAAATCGCACGTCAGCGCCTGGCTCAGGTACTGGCGGCACAGAACAAGGCTGACGAAGCACTCAAACTGCTCGACGGCGATGCTGACAAGGCATTTGTAGCCACTCGCGAAGAGCTCAAGGGCGACCTGTTGGTCCAATTGGGTCGTACCGACGAAGCCAATGCTGCGTACCAAAAAGCCAAGGCGGCGCTGTCTGATGAAGCGGCGGTCGGTGGCTTACAAATCAAGCTGGACGACTTGGCCAAAGGGGATGCGTGACGTGATCCGTTGGAAACATGCAGCATTGCTGGCTCTGGCCGTTCTGGCCGCGGGTTGCAGCAGCAACAGTAAAAAAGAACTGCCTCCGGCCGAGCTGACCAGCTTCAAGGAAGAAGTGGTCCTGCAAAAGCAGTGGAGCCGCTCCATCGGTGACGGTCAGGGCGAGACCTACAACATGTTGGTACCGGCAATCGACGGTGACAACATTGTGGCCGCTGACGTGACCGGCGTGGTGATCTCCATGGATCGCATGAACGGTGACGTGAAGTGGAAGAAAGACCTCGAATTGCCAGTCTCCGGCGCCGTCGGCGTGGGTTACGGCATGGTGATGCTCGGCACGCTGAAAGGCGAAGTCGTGGCCCTGGACTCCAGCACCGGTGAAGAGAAATGGCGCGCTCGCGTGACCAGTGAAGTCCTTGCACCGCCTGCCACCAACGGCGATATCGTCGTGGTGCAAACCCAGGACGACCGTGTAATCGGCCTCGACGCCAGCACTGGCGAACAGCGTTGGTTGTACGACAGCACCCCAGCGGTGCTGACGTTGCGCGGTACCAGTGGTCCGATTGTGACCAACAATCTGGCCGTTGCAGGCCTGTCGACCGGTAAAGTGGTCGCCCTGGATACCCAGAACGGCGTGCCGGCCTGGGAAACCCGTGTGGCCATCCCGCAAGGTCGTTCCGAGCTGGACCGCGTAGTGGACATCGACGGCGGCCTGCTGCTGTCCGGTGAAACCCTCTACGTCGCTACCTACCAGGGCCGTGTTGCCGCACTGGACCTGCAGAGCGGTCGCGTTAACTGGCAGCGTGATGCTTCCAGCTACGCCGGTGTCGCCCAAGGGTTTGGCAGCGTCTACGTAAGCCTCTCGTCCGGCACCGTTGAAAGTGTCGACGAACGTTCCACTACCGCGCTGTGGAGCAACGACTCCCTGGCTCGCCGTCAACTGTCGGCACCGGAAGTGTTCTCCAGCTACGTCGCCGTGGGTGACTTCGAAGGCTACCTGCACCTGCTGAGCCAGGTGGACGGTCGCTTCGTGGGTCGCGAGCGTATCGACAGCGATGGCCTGCGTGCGCGTCCGCTGGTCGTGGGTAACATGCTTTATGTGTTTGGCAACAGCGGCAAGCTGGAAGCCCTGACCATCAAGTAAGAACTATGCTTGGGGTAACACCCAGGCGGCCCCGCTTCGGCGGGGCATGCGGCATTTGATTATGCTGCCCCGAGCACCAGCCGCTGCCCTGCAGCGGCTTTTGTATTTTCTGAAATAACGAAGTGGAGAGCCGCATGGTTCCCGTAATCGCCCTGGTGGGCCGACCTAACGTCGGCAAGTCCACCTTGTTCAACCGCCTGACCAGGACTCGCGACGCCATCGTCGGCGACTTGTCCGGTCTGACCCGTGATCGCCAATACGGTGAGGCAAAGTGGCAAGGGCGCTCCTACATTATTGTCGACACCGGTGGTATCTCTGGTGACGAGCATGGCATGGACGAAAAGATGGCCGAGCAGTCTCTGCTCGCCATTGAAGAAGCCGATGTCGTGTTGTTCCTGGTGGACGCCCGTGCGGGCTACACCGCTGCTGACCAAATGATTGGCGAGCACCTGCGCAAGCGCAACAAGCGTTCCTATCTGGTCGCGAACAAGATCGACAACATCGATCCTGAAGCGGCCCGTGCCGAATTCAGCCCGATGGGCCTGGGCGATGCGATTCCGGTCGCCGGCGCTCACGGTCGCGGTATCACCCAGATGCTGGAAATTGCCCTGCGCGATTTCCCTAAGGATGATGTCGAGGAAGAAGAAGGCGAAGAGGAAATCGTTGCCGAAGGCGAGGAAGCCAAGCGCATTCCTGGCCCGAGCGAAAAAGACGGTATCAAGATCGCCATCATCGGCCGCCCTAACGTCGGCAAGTCGACGCTGGTCAACCGCATGCTCGGTGAAGACCGGGTTATCGTCTACGACCAACCCGGCACCACCCGCGACAGCATCTACATCCCGTTCGAACGCAACGAGGAAAAGTACACGCTGATCGACACCGCCGGTGTGCGCAAGCGCGGCAAGATCCACGAGGAAGTTGAAAAGTTCTCGGTGGTGAAAACCCTGCAGGCGATCAAAGACGCCAACGTGGTGATCTTTGTGATGGACGCCCGCGAAGGCGTGGTGGACCACGACCTCAACCTGCTGGGCTTTGCCCTGGAGGCCGGTCGGGCACTGGTGATCGCGATCAACAAGTGGGACGGCATGACGCCGAGCGAGCGCGATTTCGTCAAGATCGAGCTGCAACGCCGCCTGTTCTTCGTCGAGTTCGCCGATATCCACTTTATCTCGGCACTGCACGGCACCGGCGTGGGCAACCTCTACGCGTCCGTACAGAACTCGTTCAAGTCTGCGGTCACCCGCTGGCCGACCAATCGCCTTACCCAGATCCTGGAAGACGCCGTTGGTGAGCATGCGCCGCCGATGGTCAACAACCGCCGGATCAAACTGCGTTACGCCCACTTGGGTGGTGCCAACCCGCCGATTATCGTGATCCACGGTAACCAGATCGAGAAGGTGCCGAAGTCCTATGTGCGTTACCTGGAAAACACCTACCGCCGTGTCTTGAAACTGGTCGGTACGCCGATCCGTATCGAGTTCAAGGGGGGCGAGAACCCATACGAAGGCAACAAGAACACACTGACTGACCGTCAGGTGAACAAGAAGCGTCGTTTGATGACTCACCACAAGAAGGCCGACAAGAAGCGCCGTGACAAGAAATAACGGCAGCTTCAAGTTGTGAGAGAGGGCTCCTTTGGAGCCCTTTTTTGTGCGCGGTGGTTTGTGCCTTGACCCGGTGCAGTTGGCAGCTTAAAACTTGGGGCTCATCTGCAGGGGCCTTTCGATGATCACCAGTAAGCTGCCGAATGTCGGCACGACCATTTTCACCACCATGTCGCAACTCGCGGCCGAAACCGGCGCGCTCAACCTGTCCCAGGGCTTCCCGGACTTCAATGGCCCCCAGGCTTTGCTCGACGCTGTGGGCAAGCACATCGCCCTCGGTCACAACCAATATGCCCCTATGACCGGTCTGCCGGTGCTGCGTCAGCAGGTGGCCGCCAAGATTGCCCGCAGTTACGGCGCCACGGTCAATGCCGACAGTGAAGTGACCATCACCCCTGGCGCCACCGAAGCGATCTTCTGCGCGATCCAGGCAGTGATTCGCACGGGCGATGAAGTGATCGTGTTCGACCCCAGCTACGACAGCTATGAGCCTTCGGTGGAGCTGGCTGGCGGTTGCTGCGTGCATGTGCAACTGAGCCTGAACGGCTTTACCCTCGACTTCGAGAAGGTCAAGGCGGCGCTGTCACCGCGCACGCGCATGATCATTCTCAATACCCCGCACAACCCTACAGGTGCCTTGATCAGCCGCGCCGAGCTGGACCAATTGGCCGAACTGATCCGTGACCGTGATATCTATCTGGTCAGCGACGAAGTCTACGAACACTTGGTATTCGACGGCGTGTCTCACGTCAGCGTGTTGGCCCACGAAGAACTCTACCAGCGCGCGTTTGTGGTCAGCTCTTTCGGCAAGACCTATCACGTCACTGGCTGGAAAACCGGCTATGTCGTCGCACCGCCAGCCCTCACCGCCGAATTGCGTAAAGTGCACCAATACGTCAATTTCTGCGGCGTGACCCCACTGCAATACGCGCTGGCCGACTTCATGGCCGAACACCCGGAACACGTCGACGAATTACCGGCGTTCTACCAGGCCAAGCGTGACCTGTTCTGCGACCTGTTGGCGCCGTCCCGTTTCAGCTTTACCCGAGTGACCGGTACCTACTTCCAACTGGTGGATTACTCACAGATCCGCCCGGACCTGGATGACGTCGCCATGTCCTTGTGGATGACCCGCGAACACGGTGTGGCCACCATCCCGGTTTCGGTGTTTTACCAGACCCCACCCCAAGGCCAGCGCCTGGTGCGCCTGTGCTTTGCCAAACGCGAGGAAACGCTGCGCCAAGCGGCGGAAAAACTATGCGTGATCTGAGTGCACTGCCGAACCTGAACATCGCCCTGGTCCAGACCAGCCTGGCCTGGCATGACCGCCAGGCCAACCTCGAACATTTCGAACTGCTGTTGGAGCAAGCCAAAGGCGCCGACCTGATTGTGTTGCCCGAGATGTTCACCACAGGCTTCTCGAAGGAGTCGCAAGCCCTTGCAGAGCCTGAAAACGGCCCGACCCATCACTGGCTCCAGGCCCAGGCGGCGAAGTACAACGCGGTGATTACCGGCAGTGTGATCATCCAGGCCGCCGACGGCAGCCACCGCAACCGCCTGCTGTGGGCGCGGCCGGATGGCGAGGTGCTGCATTACGACAAGCGCCATCTGTTCCGCATGGCGGGTGAGCATAATCACTACACGCCGGGCGAACGCCAGGTGCAGTTCGAATTGAAGGGTTGGCGTATTCGCCCGTTGATTTGCTACGACCTGCGCTTCCCGGTATGGAGCCGCGACGCCCAGGACACCGACCTGCTGCTGTACACCGCCAACTGGCCGGGTGCGCGGCGTTCACACTGGAACCGGCTGCTGCCGGCGCGGGCTATTGAAAACCTGTGCTACGTGGCGGCAGTGAATCGGGTGGGCACGGATGGGAAGGGCTTTGCTTACACTGGGGACAGCCAGGTGTTGGACTTCCAGGGTGAGACCCTGCTGAGTGCGGGGGAAGCGGACGGCGTATTTCAGGTGAGCCTGGACGCGGCGGAATTGGCGGCGTATCGCACCCGGTTTCCAGCCAACTTGGATGCTGACAGCTTCCAGTTCCTGTAGGAGCGAGCTTGCTCGCGAAAAACCTTAACAATAACGCAGCGCTATCAGGTAGCCAGCGGTGCCCTTGCGTTTTTCGCGAGCACGCTCGCTCCTACAAGGTCCGGAAACAGAAAGGCCCCTGGGTTCTTACCCAGGGGCCTTTTGTATGACAGCGAAACGTTTACGCCGCCTTGGCTTCCTGCTGGCTCAGCGAACGGTTCAGCGCGCTGAACAGCGCCTTGAAGCTGGCGGTGGTGATGTTTTCATCAATACCCACGCCATGCACCGGACGCTCACCGTTCACACGCAGCTCGATGTAGGCCGCGGCTTTGGCGTTGGTGCCTGCGCCGATTGCATGTTCGTTGTAGTCCATGATCTCCACACCAATCGGCAGGCCTGCCACCAGCGCTTCCAACGCGCCGTTGCCTTTGCCTTTCCAGTGCAGGTTGGTTTCGCCCTGGCCCTTGCCGGAGACTTCCACCTCGACAAAGCTGTTACCGTTTTCTTCCTGCAGGCGATGGCTGACCAGCGCGTACGGGGTGTTGGCTTGCAGGTATTCACGCTGCAGCAAGGCGTAGATCTGCGGCGCTGTCATCTCCAGGCCCACACGGTCGGTTTCGGCCTGTACCACTTGGCTGAACTCGATCTGCATACGACGCGGCAAGCTGATGTCGTATTCCTGCTCCAGCAGGTAGGCGATGCCGCCTTTGCCCGACTGGCTGTTCACGCGAATCACCGCCTCGTAGCTGCGGCCGATGTCGGCCGGGTCGATCGGCAAGTACGGCACTTCCCACAGCGCATCGTCTTTCTGCTGGGAGAAACCTTTGCGGATCGCGTCCTGGTGAGAGCCGGAGAACGCGGTGTGCACCAGGTCGCCGACGTACGGGTGACGTGGGTGCACCTGGATCTGGTTGCATTCCTCGACGACCTTGCGCACGCCGTCGATGTCGGAGAAGTCCAACTGCGGGTCGAGGCCCTGGGTGTACATGTTCAGGGCCACGGTGACGAGGTCGACGTTACCGGTACGCTCGCCGTTGCCGAACAGGCAGCCTTCGACACGGTCGGCGCCGGCCATCAGGCCCAGCTCGGTGGCGGCAACGCCAGTGCCACGGTCGTTGTGGGTGTGCAGGCTGATGATCACGCTGTCACGACGGTTGATATGGCGACCGAACCACTCGATCTGGTCGGCATAGATGTTCGGCGTGGCGCATTCCACGGTAGCCGGCAGGTTGAGGATCATCTTGTGCTCAGGCGTCGGGTTCCACACCTCGATCACCGCATCACAGACTTCCTTGGCAAACTCCAGTTCGGTGGCGCTGAAGGTCTCCGGGGAGTATTCGAAGGTCCACTGGGTTTCCGGCTGCTGGGCGGCGTATTTGACGAACAGCTTGGCCGCGTTGACCGCGATGGCCTTGATACCGTCCTTGTCCTGGTTGAACACGATGCGGCGGAAGGACGGCGACGTGGCGTTGTACAAGTGCACGATGGCCTTCTTGGCGCCGCGCAGGGATTCGAAGGTGCGTGCGATCAAGTCTTCACGGCCCTGGGTCAGCACCTGGATGGTGGTGTCCTCGGGGATGTGGTTGTCTTCGATCAGGGTACGTACGAAGTCGAAGTCGGTTTGCGAGGCGGCTGGGAACGAGGCTTCGATTTCCTTCACGCCGACGGCAACCAGGGTCTTCCAGAAACGCAGCTTTTTCACCGCGTCCATCGGCTCGATCAGCGACTGGTTGCCATCACGAAGGTCCGAGCTGCACCAGATCGGCGCTTCGGTGATGGTCTTCGACGGCCAGGTGCGGTCCGGGATGTCGATGGTCGGGAACGCGCGGTACTTCGAAGACGGGTCTTTGAGCATGCTCATCGGGAAATCCTTTGTTGTAGGGGCCGAGAAAAGGCGGCCTGCCGTGGAACTGTTATTGGGGATAAATCGCGGGACGAGGCAGATCGATTCAGCCTGGCAGTCGTGCGCTGACGAGGCACAGGCTGCGGTGCTGGCGGAGCTGAATGAGGGTGTGAGAGGTTTTCATAAGCCCAACCCTAACCGTCGGGGTGAAAGATGGCAAGCAGTCGCGAAAAATTGAGAGAAGTTCTGCTATCTACGCAGGAAACGAGATTTTGTGCCTGGGGATTTGTCGAAGGCTGGTTTTAATTGCGCGCCCATTATCAGGCGCGCAATCGAGCGTTTCAGGGCTGGAACGCGCCAATAAAGATCGCCGGGTCGACTCGCGCGTCGTTCAGGCTGACGTTCCAGTGCATGTGCGGCCCGGTCGCGCGGCCTGTGGCACCGACTTTACCCACCACCGCGCCACGCGCGAGCTGGTCACCGACTTTCACGTCGATCTTCGACATGTGGCAGAACATGCTGATAAAGCCCTGGCCGTGGTCAACGAACACGGTATTGCCGTTGAAGAAGTAGTTGCCTACCAAAATCACTTTGCCGTTGGCCGGCGTCTTGATCGGTGTACCGGCCGGCACGGCAAAGTCCAGGCCCGAATGGGGATTGCGCTCTTCACCGTTGAAGAACCGCCGCACGCCAAACTTGCTCGACAGCGGCCCGTTTACCGGTTTGTCCAGCACCAGGTTGCTCGGCAGGCTCGGGCTGAAACTTCGGTAAGCCTTGATCTGCACCGCCAGCTCCGCCTCGATGCGTTTCAGCTGCGCCGGGTCGGGGTTCACCTGGCTTTTGTTTTTCAGGGTGATGCGTTGTTCCGGGTACTTCTTGTAGCCAACGATAAACGGCAGGTTGCGCCCGCCGCTGCTGATGCGTTCGTTGCCTGGCTTGACCGTCAATGGAATACCGACAATCGCCAGCCAGTTGTCCGCCTCTTTCACCACCAGCACCGGCTTGCCCTGATAGGTGGCTTTTGGCGCCGCTGCTGCGGGGCCCAGCTCAACCACGGCAACGCCACCCGGCACTGGCTTGTTCAAGGTACGGGTGATGTAGCTGTCGGCGTTGGCGTTGAAGGCGAGGCAAAACAACATCAGCAGGCTAAAGAGACGTGGCATCAATCAATCCAATAACGAAAGGGTGACGGGTGTCAGGTGGTTGTCTTCCACCCGCACTTGCAATTGGCCTTCACCGAGGCGCGCGGTGAGGCGCTGGCCGGTGTGGGTTTGCGCGGCATTGCGAATCGCTTGGCCGCGCTCGTCCAGCAGGATGCTGTAGCCGCGGCCCAAGGTCGCCAGCGGGCTGACCACCTGCAGCGTCTGCACCTGGCTCTGCAGTTGCAGGCGCCGGGCCTTGAGGCCTTCGCGCATGGCGCGGGGCAGGCGTTCGGCGAGGCTGTCCAGGCGCTGGCGCAGCAGTGCCAGTTGGCGACCGGGGTGCTGGCCGGCGAGGCGGGTTTCCAGGCGGATCAGGCGCTCACGGCGGGTATTGAGGCTGCGCTCGAACGCACGGCGCAGGCGCATGTCCAGGTCATCGAGGCGCTGGGCTTGCTGACGCAGACGTTCGCCCGGGTGACGCAGGCGTCGCGCCATGCCCTCCAGTCGCAGGCGGTCATGGCTCAGGCGATTGCGCATCAGCATCACCAGGCGGCGGTGCAGGTTCTCGACCTGGCGCACCAAATGGCCGGCGTCCGGTGCCAGTAATTCAGCAGCAGCAGAAGGGGTAGGGGCGCGTACGTCGGCCACGAAGTCGCTGATGGATACATCGGTTTCATGGCCGACAGCGCTGACGATTGGCGTGACGCAGGCGTCCACCGCGCGGGCTACGGCTTCTTCGTTGAAGCACCAGAGGTCTTCCAGCGAGCCGCCGCCACGGGCCAGGATCAGCGCATCGAAGCCGCGTGCATCGGCCAGTTTCAGTGCGCGCACAATCTGCGGGATGGCTTCGCGGCCTTGCACGGCGGTGGGGATCAGGGTCAGTTCAATGTTTGGCGCACGACGGCGGAACACGCTGATGATGTCGCGAATCACCGCGCCGGTCGGTGAACTGATAATGCCGATGCGCCGAGGGTGCGCCGGCAGCGGCACTTTGCGCTCGGCGCTGAACAGGCCTTCGGCGCTGAGCTTTTCCTTCAGCGCGTCGAACGCCAGGCGCAGTGCTCCATCACCGGCTGGCTCCACGGTGTCGAGGATCAGTTGGTAATCACCACGCCCCTCGAACAGCGAAACCTTGCCGCGTACCTTCACCGCCAGGCCGTCCTTCAGCGCCTGGCGTACCCGCGCGGCGTTGTTGCGAAACAGCGCGCAACGCACCTGGGCGCCGCTGTCCTTGAGGGTGAAATACACATGGCCAGAGGCCGGGCGGGCGAGATTGGAGATCTCGCCTTCGACCCAGATATTGGTGAACACGTCTTCCAGCAACACCCGCGCACGGCCGTTCAGCTGGCTGACAGTCAGGACTTCGCGGTCCAGGCCCAGACGGGCAAAAGGATCTTTAATCATGGGCGGCAGTTTATAGGCATTCGTGCAAGGTTTGGCAGAATTGCTCCACCAGCGCGCTCGGCCTCTGCGCGCAGGCCAGGGCCACGGTGCTGAGGCAGTCCGGGTCGGCCAGGGGCAAAAAGTGCACATTGGCAGGCGCGATGTCCTGCATGGATTTTGGTAACAAGGCAATACCGAAGCCGGCCTGGATCAACTGCAATTGGGTGGTCTTGCGTGACATCACCCGTGCAGCCTTGGGGAAAAATCCCGCACGCATGCACAATTCGGCTGACAGATAACTCAAGCCGCCGCGCTGGGGATGGGGGATCGAGATAAACGCTTCGTCCTTCAATTGCCCCAGTTCGATGGGCGCATTGCTATGTGCCAGCCCATGATTCGGCGGCACCGCCAGCAACAGTTGCTCGCTGTATAAAGGCACGACTCGCACGCCTTCGCGCTGGCGCAACACGGGCAGGCGCAACAGCCCGAGTTCCAGGCGACTGTCGGCGATTTCTTCCAGCTGCGCTTCGGAGGACAGCTTGACAATGTCCATCGACACCCCAGGGCAGCGTTCGAGCAAGGTGCTGATGCCTTGCAGCAATGGGCCGCTCATCGGCACAGTGCTTGAATGGCTCAGGCGCAGCGTACCCAGTTCGCCATTACCCACCTGTGTCGCCATTTCGCTGGCCTTGAGCAATTCGCTCAGCAGGTTGCGTGCTCGCGGATAGAAGGCCTCACCCGCAGCGGTCAGTCGTGGTTGGCGTGCAGTACGCTCGAACAGTGGCGTTTGCAGCTGGGCTTCCAGCTCCTTGATCTGCCGGCTCAAGGCGGACTGCGCCACAAACAGGCGCTCGGCGGCGGCGCTGAAGCTGCCGCTGTCGGCGATTTCGACGAAGTAACGCAGTTGGCGGGTGGAAATCACGCGTCATGCCTTTTCGAGATGGGTGGAGGGCTTTGAAGATATTAGTCGCATCTCTCGGCGCTGGCTAAAGTGAAGGTCATCTCTAGCAAGGAATGACCCATGAACCCGGTTGAACTGATGAGCCAGTGGTCGTTTGGTGGTGTGGATTGGCTGGTGATCGGCCTGGGCATTGTCGTGGCCTATATCGTGTTCGGTATCGCGGGATTTGGCACCGCATTGGTGGCGGGGCCGCTGCTGATCCTGTTCATGCCGCTGTCGAAGATCATCCCACTGCTGGTGCTGCTGGATTTTGTCGCAGCGTTTGGCAACCTGCTGCAATCGCGGCAGGACGTGAACAAGCCGGAGTTGCTGCGCTTGCTGCCGTGCATGGCGATCGGTTGCACACTGGGCGTGGTGTTTTTGCTCAATCTGCATTCGGACCTGCTACTGCTGCTGATGGGCTTGTTTATCAGCGTCTATGCGGTCTACAGCTTGGCAGTGAAGGCACGGCCAGCCCAACTGGCGGCGGGTTGGTCGGTTCCCATGGGCACCGTCGGTGGTTTGTTCGGCGCATTGTTTGGCAGTGGCGGCTTTCTCTATTCGATCTATCTCAATAGCCGCCTGCCCAAGGACGCCGCGCGCGCCACCCAGAGTGCGTTGATCAGTTGCAGCACGGTGGTGCGCCTGAGCCTGTTCCTGGTAGCCGGGGTGTATGCTGATTTGCCGCTGTTGATGTTGGCGGTGTGCCTGCTGCCGGCGATGGCCCTCGGGCTGTGGTGTGGGCGTAGGCTGACGATGCGTATGTCCCGTGAGGCGTTTGTAAGACTGGTGACCTGGCTGGTGCTGGCGAGCGGTATTGCACTGATCGGACGCTACCTGAGCACTTGACCTGTGTGGGGCAGGGATTAAGCTGCCAGCCTTCAGGGCCTCATCGCCGGCAAGCCGGCTCCTACATTGAAATGCGATCAACTGTAGGAGCCGGCTTGCCGGCGATAGCGCCAGTGGCCACACCGCAGGACTCTCATGAATTCCCAAAGCATCCTTGTTCCGAAAATCTCCACTTTGCCCGTCCACGAACCCCGCGCCCGGGCAATCGTGCGCTGGCTGGTGCGCAAGAACATCATCAAGGAAGAACTCACCACTTGCGGCCGTACCGGCAATCGCATGGGCTATGCCCTCGCCGATGGCGCTCGCGCCGTGGTGTTGTACCCCGAGGCGCTGCCGTTCAACGAGCCGATCAACGGCCTGGAGATCATCTACAAGCGCTGCATCTACACGCCGGCCAAGGGTTTCCTCGAAGAAGCCGGTTGCCCGGAATGCCGCAAGGAAGTCGGTGAAGCCCTGTTCGAAAGCCTCGAAGACTGGATGCCCGGCCACACCGACAACTTCACCTGCCCGCTGTGTGGGCATGAAGACGACATCAACGGGTTCCTGTTCCTACAGCAATGCGGGTTTTCCAACCTGGGATTTATCTTCAACAACTGGGCGGAGGCCGGGTTCAAGCAGAGTTTTATCGATGAATTTGCCGATTGGCTGGACCAGAAGATGAGTTGGGTCAAAGTCGAGTTGTAACTCACTGCCGCGCACCCCCTGTAGGAGCCCGGCTTGCCGGCGATAGCGCCCAATGGTCGAGCGCCAGGCTCAAGGGCCTCATCGCCGGGAAGAAGGCTCCTACAGAGGGCTGTTTTTCCCCATCTATCAGTATTACCAAGTTTGTCAGAGTTTTACATTGAGCCCGGCAGGGTGCATGTATATAATGGCGCGCTTCCATTTTCCCGCTCGGGAGCCCCCGCGATGCTGCGTATCAGCCAAGAAGCTCTGACATTCGACGACATTCTCCTAGTGCCCGGTTATTCCGAGGTGCTTCCTAACGAAGTCAGTCTCAAGACCCGCCTAACCCGTGGCATCGAGCTGAATATTCCCCTTGTTTCCGCTGCCATGGACACCGTCACTGAAGCCCGCCTGGCCATCGCCATGGCTCAGGAAGGCGGCATCGGCATCATCCACAAGAACATGACCATCGAGCAGCAAGCTGCCGAAGTGCGCAAGGTCAAGCGTTACGAAGCTGGTGTGGTGAAAGATCCGATCACCATCGAAGCCGACGCCACCGTGCGCGACCTGTTCGACCTGACCCGCCTGCACAACATCTCCGGTGTTCCGGTGCTGCACGATGGCGACCTGGTCGGTATCGTCACTTCCCGTGACGTGCGTTTCGAGAACCGTCTTGAAGTCACCGTCCGTGAAGTGATGACGCCCAAAGAGCGTCTGGTCACTGTCAAGGAAGGCGCCGACAAGAACGATGTGCGCGAACTGCTGCACAAGCACCGCATCGAGCGTGTGCTGATCGTCGACGACAAATTCGCCCTCAAAGGCATGATGACCGTCAACGACATCGAAAAAGCCAAGGCTTATCCGCTGGCCAGCAAGGATGACCAAGGTCGTCTGCGCGTTGGCGCGGCGGTCGGCACCGGTAAAGACACGGGCGACCGTGTTTCGGCCCTGGTCGCTGCCGGCGTTGACGTGGTGGTGGTCGACACCGCCCACGGTCACTCCAAAGGTGTGATCGACCGCGTGCGTTGGGTCAAACAGAATTTCCCTGACGTGCAAGTGATCGGCGGCAACATCGCCACCGGCGCTGCCGCCAAGGCCCTGGCCGAAGCGGGCGCGGATGCGGTCAAGGTCGGTATCGGCCCAGGCTCGATCTGCACCACCCGTATCGTAGCGGGTGTGGGCGTGCCGCAAATCAGCGCCATCGCCAACGTCGCCGCAGCCCTTGAAGGCACTGGCGTACCGTTGATCGCCGACGGCGGCATCCGTTTCTCCGGTGACCTGTCCAAGGCCATCGTAGCCGGTGCTTCCTGCGTGATGATGGGCTCGATGTTCGCCGGTACTGAAGAAGCGCCAGGCGAGATCGAACTGTTCCAGGGCCGTTCGTACAAGGCTTACCGTGGCATGGGTTCGCTGGGCGCCATGTCCCAGGCGCAAGGCTCTTCCGATCGTTACTTCCAGGACTCCTCGGCAGGCGCCGAGAAGCTCGTCCCGGAAGGCATCGAAGGCCGTGTGCCGTACAAAGGCACTCTGAGCGCAATCATCCACCAACTGATGGGCGGCCTGCGTTCCTCGATGGGCTACACCGGCAGCGCCGACATCGAAGAAATGCGCACCAAGCCAGAGTTCGTACGGATCACCGGCGCCGGCATGGCTGAATCCCATGTCCACGACGTGCAGATCACCAAGGAAGCGCCAAACTACCGCGTAGGTTGATGCTTCCAGCAAACTGTTAAGTAACCGGGGCTGTTCTTCAGCCCCGAGTTGTTTCTGATTCATTAGACGAGACTGACTTCATGGCCCTCGACATTCACGCCCACCGCATCCTGATCCTCGATTTCGGTTCCCAGTACACCCAACTGATCGCCCGCCGCGTGCGCGAAATCGGTGTGTACTGCGAACTGCATCCGTTCGACATGGACGACGAAGCGATCCGCGAATTCGCACCGAAAGGCGTCATCCTCGCCGGTGGCCCCGAGTCCGTGCACGAAGCCAACAGCCCGCGCTGCCCGCAAGCCGTATTCGACCTGGGCGTACCGGTCTTCGGCATTTGCTACGGCATGCAAACCATGGCCGAGCAACTGGGCGGCAAGGTCGAAGGTTCCGAGCTGCGTGAATTCGGTTATGCCCGTGTCGATGTGGTCGGCAAGAGCCGCCTGCTGGACGGCATCGAAGACCACGTCGACGCCGACGGCCTGTTCGGCCTCGATGTGTGGATGAGCCATGGTGACAAGGTCACCAAGATGCCGGAAGACTTCCACATCCTGGCCAGCACCCCGAGCTGCCCGATCGCCGGCATGTTCAGCGACGAGCGCCGCTACTACGGCGTGCAGTTCCACCCGGAAGTGACCCACACCAAGCAAGGCGGCCGCATCCTGTCGCGCTTCATCCTCGACATCTGCGAGTGTGAGGCCCTGTGGACCCCGTCGAAAATTGCTGAAGATGCCATCGCCCAGGTTCGCGCCCAGGTCGGCACCGACAACGTATTGCTCGGCCTGTCCGGCGGCGTTGACTCCTCCGTGGTCGCAGCCCTGCTGCACAAAGCCATCGGCGACCAACTGACTTGCGTGTTCGTCGACAACGGCCTGCTGCGCCTGCACGAAGGCGAGCAAGTAATGGCCATGTTCGCCGAGAACATGGGTGTCAAAGTGATCCGCGCCAATGCTGAAGATCAGTTCTTGAACAACCTGGCCGGCGAGTCCGACCCGGAGAAGAAGCGCAAGATCATCGGTCGCACCTTCATCGACGTGTTCGATGCCCAGTCCAACAAACTGGACAACATCAAGTTCCTCGCCCAGGGCACCATCTACCCTGACGTGATCGAGTCGGCCGGTGCCAAGAGCGGCAAGGCCCACGTGATCAAGTCCCACCACAACGTGGGTGGCCTGCCTGAGGAAATGAACCTCAAGCTGGTAGAGCCGCTGCGCGAACTGTTCAAGGACGAAGTCCGCCGTCTGGGCCTGGAACTCGGCCTGCCGTACGACATGGTCTACCGCCACCCATTCCCGGGCCCGGGCCTGGGCGTGCGTATCCTCGGTGAAGTGAAGAAGGAATACGCCGACCTGCTGCGTCGCGCCGACCACATCTTCATCGAAGAACTGCGCAAGGCCGACTGGTACCACAAAGTCAGCCAGGCATTCGTGGTGTTCCAGCCGGTGAAATCGGTTGGCGTTGTCGGTGACGGTCGTCGTTACGCCTGGGTCGTGGCCCTGCGTGCCGTAGAGACCATCGACTTCATGACCGCACGTTGGGCACACCTGCCGTACGAACTGCTGGAAACTGTCAGCGGCCGTATCATCAACGAGATCGAAGGCATTTCGCGCGTGACTTACGACGTATCGAGCAAGCCGCCGGCGACGATTGAGTGGGAGTGATCCTGCAGTAGCAGGTGAACGCTGAACAACAAAACCCCGGCCATGTGCCGGGGTTTTGTGTTTATGGAATACGGTAAATGGATCACCCCGATTCTCTGTAGGAGCTGGCTTGCCAGCGATGAGGCCCATGAATGATGTGGCGGGTTCAAGGATGCCATCGCCGGCAAGCCGGCTCCTACAGTGGGCGCGTCAGGCTGCTCAACGCCGCGCAATATCCGAAAAGTAAAACTTATCCAACGTATGCCGCGACTCGGTGTACTCGAACTGCCGCCCGTCCTGCAAAAACGTCTGGTTACTCACCACGATCACATGGCTCTGCCCTTCGAGGTCGAGGTGTGTCTGGTCGTCCTTGCCGCGGGGCAGGGCTTCGATGGTGCGTTGGGCGTAGGCGATTTGCAGCTGCAACGTCTGTTCGATAAACGCGTAGATCGACTGTTCGGCGATGTCGCGGTCCAACCCCGGAATCACCTCGGCAACGAAATGGTTGATGTCGAGGATCACCCGTTTGCCGCCGATGCGCCGTACCCGTTTGATGCGGGTGATCAGGGTGCCGGGTTCGGCTTCGATGTGTTGCAGCAGTGAGCCTTCCAGCGGGAATTGAGTGAATTCGACCACTTCGGTACGTACGTCATCGCCCAGGTCGGCGTGGGTTTCGTGGAAGCTGACGATGCCGCCCAGTTGGAACTCGATCGGGTTGGGCGACAACACGAAAGTGCCCTTGCCGTGGATTTTTTGCGCAAAGCCACGCTCCTGCAACTGCTCGATGGCCCGACGCACGGTGCCTCGGCTGGCCTGGTAGCTGTCCATCAGTTCTGTTTCGGAGGGAAGGCGTGTGCCGCGCTGCAGGCGTTCGGTGGTGATGCTGGCAAGCAGATCCGTATAGATCTGGTTGTATTTGCTCATGGGGATGGCTCTTTGCCGGGGTTGCGGTCAAGGCAGGAACCTTAGTGGCAGAGCGGGGGTTTGTCCATTAGACCCTTGGATTTATGCGGCTTGTAGCCATGCGCTGTCCTACAAAAAATAAACAAAATGTAACTCGTACAGACGAGTTGTTGCTTTAACTCGTACAGACGAGTACTTTTGCCCTCGGCGTGCTGCCAATGACTGCCCCCAAATAAAAAAATCAAAGTGGAAACCAAGCATGAGCCACGACTATTCGACTATCGCCCGCGAGATTCTCGAGAACCTCGGGGGCAGCGACAACCTTGAGCAAGCTGCCCACTGCGTCACCCGTCTGCGCCTGGCGCTCAAGGACCCGAGCCTGGTCAACGGCAGTGCGCTGAACCAAGTGGATCTGGTCAAGGGCTCGTTCTTCACCGGCGGCCTGTTCCAGGTGGTGATCGGCCCCGGCGAAGTGGAAAAAGTCTACGCCGCCCTGCGCGAGCAGACCGGTCTCGCTGCCGCCACCATCGCCGACGTGAAGAAGAAGGGCGCCGACAAGACCAACGCCATGCAGCGTCTGGTGCGGGTGTTCTCCGACGTGTTCATGCCGATCCTGCCCGCGCTGATCATTGCCGGCCTGTTGATGGGCGTGAACAACCTGATGGGCGCCAAGGGCATGTTCATCGAGGGCAAGACGTTGCTGGAGGCCTACCCGAATCTGGATGGCCTGTGGAGCCTGATCAACCTGATGGCCAACACCTCGTTTGTGTTCCTGCCGGCGCTGGTGGGCTGGTCGGCGGCCAAGCGGTTTGGCGGCAGTGAAATCCTCGGCATCGTGCTTGGCCTGATGCTGGTGCATCCGGACCTGCTCAACGCCTGGAACTACGGCAAGGCGGTCGCCGGTCTCGACGGCCAGAGCCTGCCGTACTTCGATATTTTCGGCTGGTTCCAGATTGAAAAAGTCGGCTACCAGGGGCAGATCCTACCGATCCTGATGGCCGCCTATGTGATGAGCGTGATCGAGAAATGGTTGCGGGCGCGAGTGCCCAACGCGATTCAATTGCTGGTCGTGCCGATCACCACCATCGTCGTCACCGGCGTGTTGGCCCTGGCCATTATCGGTCCGGTAACGCGTCACCTCGGCATCCTGATCACTGAAGGCGTGGTCACCTTGTTCGACCTGGCACCGATGGTCGGCGGGGCGATTTTCGGCCTGCTGTATGCGCCGTTGGTGATCACCGGCATGCACCACATGTTCCTCGCCGTGGACCTGCAGCTTATTTCTACTCAGGGCGGCACCTTTATCTGGCCAATGATCGTCATGTCCAACCTGGCCCAGGGCAGCGCTGCGCTTGCGGTGTTCTACATGACCCGCAATGCGCGGGATAAAAGCATGGCGTCGACCTCGGCGATTTCGGCTTACTTCGGCATTACTGAGCCGGCGATGTTCGGGGTGAATTTGCGTTTCAAGTTTCCGTTCTATGCGGCCTTGGTGGGCTCGGGATTGGGCAGCATTTTCCTCGCGCTGAACAAGGTGCAGGCCTCGGCCATCGGGGTGGGAGGCTTGCCTGGGTTTATCTCGATCGTGCCGCAATCCATCGCGGTGTTTGTGATTGGCATGGTCATCGCGATGGTGGTGCCGTTTGTTTTGACCTGTGCGTTGAGCATCAAGATTGTTCGGCCTGGGTACAGGGTCGCCTGACCCGACGCCATCGCAGGCAAGCCAGCTCCCACATTTGAAACGCGTTCCCCTGTGGGAGCCGGGCTTGCCCGCGATGAGGCCCGAGAGGCCTGTACACAAATCAACTGAAGGAACCCACCATGCAAGACTGGCAACACTCGGTGATCTACCAGATCTACCCGAAAAGCTTCCACAGCCATGCGGGTAACGCCACCGGTGACCTGCTGGGCATCGTGGACAAACTCGACTACCTCAAATGGCTGGGTGTCGACTGCCTGTGGATCACCCCCTTCCTGCGCTCGCCGCAACGGGACAACGGCTACGACATCAGCGACTACTACGCCATCGACCCCAGCTACGGGACCATGGCCGATTGCGACCTGCTGATCAGTGAAGCGGCCAAGCGCGGCATCAAGTTGATGCTGGATATCGTGGTCAACCACACCTCCATCGAACACGAATGGTTCCAGCAGGCACGCAGTAGCCTCGACAACCCTTACCGCGATTTCTACATCTGGCGCGACCAGCCGAACAACTGGGAATCCAAGTTCGGCGGTTCGGCCTGGGAATACGAGGCGCAAACCGGCCAGTACTTCCTGCACCTGTTCGACCACACCCAGGCCGACCTGAATTGGGACAACCCCAAGGTGCGCGCCGAAGTGTTCAAGCTGATGCGCTTCTGGCGCGACAAGGGCGTGGGCGGCTTCCGCCTGGATGTGATCAACCTGATCTCCAAGCCCGCCGATTTCCCCGAGGACAACACCGACGGCCGTCGCTTCTACACCGACGGCCCGAACGTGCACGACTACCTGCAGGAAATGCACCGCGAAGTCTTCGAAGGGCATGACTTGATCAACGTCGGTGAGATGTCGTCCACCAGCCTGGAACACTGCATTCGCTATTCGCGGCCGGAGTCGAAAGAGCTGTCGATGACCTTCAACTTTCATCACCTGAAAGTCGATTACCCGAACCTGCAGAAATGGGTGAAGGCCGATTTTGACTTCCTGCAACTCAAGCGGATCTTCTCCGACTGGCAACTGGGCATGCAGGCCGGTGGTGGCTGGAATGCGCTCTTCTGGTGTAACCACGACCAGCCACGGGTGGTCTCGCGTTTCGGCAATGACGGCGAGCATCGCGTGGTCTCGGCCAAGATGTTGGCGACTGCGCTGCACTTCCTCCAGGGCACGCCGTTTGTGTACCAGGGCGAAGAGCTGGGCATGACCAATCCTGGCTTCGACAGGATCGAGCAGTACCGCGATGTAGAGACCTTGAACATCTTCCGCCTCAAGCGCGATGCGGGTGAGTCCGAGGCGTCGAGCATGGCCGCGATCATGCAGAAGTCCCGCGACAACGGCCGTACGCCGATGCAGTGGAGTGCCGGGGAAAATGCCGGTTTCAGCAGCGGTGAGCCGTGGATTGGCATTCCGGCCAACGCGGCGCAGATCAACGTCGAAAGCCAACTGGATGACCCGGACTCAGTGCTGCATCACTACCGCGCGCTGATCGCCTTGCGTCGTCACGAACCGCTGATCCAGAAGGGCGTGTATCGCCAACTGCTGCAGGACCATTTGCACGTCTGGGCCTACCTGCGCGAGGGCCATGGCGAACGCCTGCTGGTGCTGAACAACTTCTACGGCACGCCCTGCGAAATCCAGCTGCCGGACAACGTGATCAACCCGGCCGGCGAACAGCGCCTGCTAATCAGCAACTACCCCGACTGCCCGCAACGTACCGCCACGGTAGCGCTGCGTCCCTACGAATCGTTTGTGCTGCACCTGAAAGACTGAAACACCGCGACCCACTGTAGGAGCCGGCAAGCCGACTCCTACAAGGGAGCGTGCACCACGCAATAACAATAAGAAAAAATATTAGGAGCGTTTTATGAAAACAAGAATAAAGCTGGGCCTCGTTGCGTCTTGTCTAAGCCTGCCGTTTGGCGCTCAAGCCCTGGAATTTGCCGGTTACCTGCGCAGCGGCGCGGGCACCTCGACGGGCAGCGGTCCACAGCAATGTTTCCAACTGCCGGGGGCGCAATCCAAATACCGCCTGGGTAACGAATGCGAACAATACGCCGAGCTGGAACTGCGCCAGGACCTGCTCACCCTCGACGACGGCTCGGTGCTCAGCGTCGATGCCATGGCATCGCTCTACAACAAGTACGACCGTGAGCTGAAGTTCCAGGGCGAGAACAATGGCTCGGCGCGCATGCCGCAGATGTATGCGCAATGGTCCAACCTGCCCAGCCTCAATGGCGGTTCGGTGTGGGCCGGTCGGCGTTACTACAAACGAAACGACATCCATATCTCAGACTTCTACTATTGGAACCAGAGCGCCACGGGTGGGGGGATCGAGGACGTGCTGATCGGCGACCTCAAGTACAGCTACGCGATTTCCCGCAAGGACAACCTGTACCAGAAGGAATACGCCACCCGTCACGACTTCAACGTCGCAGGTTTCAAGACCAACCCCGGCGGTGAGCTGGAATTGGGCTTGAGTTACATCGAAAAAGCCGGCGGGCGCGACACCAACAGCGGTTGGGCGATCACCGCGCAGCACGTGCAAAAACCTTTCCTCGGTGGCAAGAACAAGTTCGCTTTGCAGTACGGCGAGGGCCCCGGCACCGGCCTGGGTTACACCGGCAATACCTTCCTGGACAACAGCAGCAAAAGTTACCGCGCCGTGGAGTTTTTCGACTGGCAGGTGACCCCGCGTTTTGGCGGGCAGATCGAGGCCGTGTATCAGAAAGACATTCGCCCAGGCTCAAGCGACCAGACCTGGATGTCCCTCGGTGTGCGCCCGGCATACGCCATCAGCGAGCAATTCAAACTGGTCACCGAGCTTGGGCATGATCAAGTCGAGGCCACGGGCGGAACGCGCAAGCTGAGCAAATTTACCTTCGCCCCGACCTGGTCGCCCAAAGGCCCGGATTTCTGGGCTCGTCCGGAGGTGCGCTTGTACTACACCTATGCAACCTGGAACGAAGCGGCCAAGCGTGCGGCGAATGAATTGGCGGCGGGGTCGGCGTTGTCCGATACCGGTGCCTATGGCACGGCGCGACATGGGTCGAACTTTGGCGTGCAGGTTGAGTACTGGTGGAAGTAATCCTTCCTCCGCTCAATGATATCTACAGAACAAAACAGCAGGTGAAGTCATGACCACAACTCAACCCCTGGAATTGCTGGCGCCCTTGTCGGGTGTGCTGCTGGCGCTGGACAAGGTGCCGGACCCGGTTTTCTCCAGCCGCCTGATCGGCGATGGCCTGTGCATCGACCCCACGTCGCAGACGCTCTGCGCGCCGCTGGCCGGGGTGATCAGCAATATTCAGGACAGTGGGCATGCGGTCAGTGTCACCGACGACAACGGCGTCCAGGTGCTGATGCATATCGGCCTGGACACCGTGAACCTGGCGGGCCAGGGTTTCACCCGGTTGGTGCAGGAAGGCCAGCGGGTGGAGGTCGGGCAGCCGTTGATCGAATTCGATGCCGACTACGTGGCACTCAACGCACGCAGTTTGCTGACCTTGATGCTGGTGGTCAGCGGCGAGCCCTTCAGCCTGTTGGCGGACGGCCTGGTGCAAATGGGCCAGCCGCTGTTGCAGTTATCCCCAAGTGCGGTCGTGGAAGCAGCGGACGAAGAGGAGGGCGATGCAGTGTTCTCCAAGCCGCTGACCTTGCCCAACGCCAACGGCCTGCACGCCCGCCCGGCAGCGGTATTTGCCCAGGCGGCGAAAGGTTTCAACGCCAGTATTTACCTGCACAAGCAAACCCAGAGTGCCAACGCCAAATCGCTGGTGGCGATCATGGCGTTGCAAACCGTGCAGGGCGATACCTTGCAAGTGAGCGCGGCGGGCGAGGACGCCGAGGCGGCGATCAAGGCGCTGGTGGTCTTGTTGGCTGAAGGCTGTGGCGAGGTAGTGGCAAGCATTGCCGAGCCGGTCGCAACGCAGTCGCCGGCAACCTTGCTGCGGGGCGTGTGCGCATCACCGGGCTCGGCGTTTGGTCAGGTCGTTCAAGTGACCGAACCGGAGTTAATCATCACGGCGCAAGGCACGGATGAAGCAACGGAACGCGCTGCTTTGACGCGCGGCTTGCTCGCCGCCACTGAAGCGTTGCAGGTTTTGCAGGACAAGGCGGCTGGCAGCGCTCAGGCCGAGATTTTTCGCGCGCATCAGGAGTTGCTCGAAGACCCGACCTTGCTGGAACATGCCCACCGCCTACTGGCTGAAGGCAAGAGTGCCGCGTTCGCCTGGAACAGTGCGACGCTCGCGACCATCAAGCTATTCCAGGGGTTGGGCAACGCGCTGATCGCTGAGCGTGCGGCAGACTTGGCGGACGTCGGCCAGCGCGTGCTGAAACTGATCCTGGGCATCCAAGACAGCGCCTGGGAGTTGCCGGAGCGCGCGATCCTGATCGCCGAACAACTGACGCCTTCACAGACCGCCAGCCTTGACACACGCAAGGTGCTGGGGTTTGTCACTGTCGGTGGTGGCGCGACCAGCCACGTCGCAATCCTCGCCCGTGCCCTGGGCCTGCCGGCTATCTGCGGTGTTTCGGCTCAGGTGTTGGCGGTGGCCAATGGCAAGCAGGTGCTGCTCGACGCCGACAAAGGCGAGCTGCACCTCGAACCGAACCTGGCCGAAATCGAGCAGCTGGACGTTGCGCGTAAACAACAGGTGCTCCGCCATCAGCGCGATGTGGCGCAGGCGTCGTTACCTGCCACTACCCGCGATGGTCATCACGTTGAAGTCACTGCCAACGTGGCTTCGTTGCAGGAAGTCGAGCAATCCCTGACCCTCGGCGGCGAAGGCGTCGGCCTGCTGAGATCGGAGTTCCTGTATCTGGATCGCAACCGTGCCCCAAGTCCCGACGAACAGGCAGCGACCTACACCGCGATCGCCCGTGCCCTGGGCACCGAGCGCAACCTGGTGGTGCGCACCCTCGACGTGGGTGGCGACAAACCCTTGGCCTATGTGCCGATGGACGCCGAGACCAACCCCTTCCTCGGTCTGCGCGGCATTCGTTTGTGCCTGGAACGCCCGGAACTGCTGCGCGAACAATTCCGCGCGATCCTCGCCAGCGCCGGTTTTGCACGGCTGCACATCATGTTGCCGATGATCAGCCTGCTGTCGGAACTGCACCTGGCGCGCAGGATCCTTGAAGAGGAAGCACTGGCGCTGGGGCTCACCGAGTTGCCAAAGCTGGGCATCATGATTGAAGTGCCGTCCGCCGCGCTGATGGCGGATGTGTTCGCGCCCCATGTAGATTTCTTCTCTATCGGCACCAACGACCTGACCCAGTACACGCTCGCCATGGACCGCGACCACCCGCGCCTGGCCAGTCAGGCCGACAGCTTCCATCCGGCGGTACTGCGCCTGATTGCCGCCACGGTCAAGGCCGCCCATGCCCATGGCAAGTGGGTGGGTGTGTGCGGCGCGTTGGCGTCCGAGGCGCTGGCGGTACCCGTATTGATCGGGCTGGGTGTGGACGAGTTGTCGGTCAGCGTGCCGTTGATCCCCACCATCAAAGCCACTGTGCGCGAGCTGGACCTGGCTGACTGCCAGATCATTGCCCGCCAGGTCCTGGGCCTGGAAGAAGCCGCCCAGGTGCGTGAGGCCTTGCGCCAATATCACGCGGCCACCGTAGAAACCTCACCTGTCGTGGAGCACTGAGTATGTTCGAGAAATTGCAGCGGGCGTTCTGGAAGGCCCTGACGCCGGATTTGATTGCCGAGACGGCCACTGCGCCGACGCAGAGCCTGTTGTCGGTCGAGGTGCTGAACGCGTTGGGTGGGGCGGATAACCTCAAGTCGCAGCAGCGTGTGGCGCTGACGCGGGTGAGGGTGCAGTTGCAGGATGTGGCGAAGGTGGATACTACGGCGTTAAAGGCAGCGGGGGTGCCAGGTGTGATGGTGCTGACGGGCGGAGTGGTGCATCTACTCACCGGCCTTTAAGCCTAGTGGAGATCCAAATGTGGGAGCGGTGTTTGGGAGTGTGTCTTACAACTGCGGGTTATCTTCTGGCGGCTTGGTCTTGTCCACACCCGGCACATGCAAGTTGCCTTCGACCACCTGGTTGCCTTCCAACTGCGGCTGGGTCACCCAGGTAAGGATGTCGTAGTAACGCCGGATGTTCGCCACGAAGTGCACCGGCTCACCACCCCGGGCATAACCGTAGCGGGTCTTGCTGTACCACTGCTTCTGCGACAGGCGCGGCAGCATCTTCTTCACGTCCAGCCACTTGTTCGGGTTCAGGCCTTCACGTTTGGCCAAGGTGCGGGCATCTTCCAGGTGACCGGTGCCGACGTTGTAGGCGGCGAGGGCAAACCAGGTGCGATCCGGCTCGGCAATGCTGTCGTCCAATTCATCCTTGATCTTGGCCAGGTACTTGGCGCCACCCATGATGCTTTGCTTGGGGTCCAGGCGGTTGGACACGCCCATCGCCTGGGCGGTGTTCTGGGTCAGCATCATCAGGCCGCGCACGCCGGTCTTGGAGGTGACGGCCGGCTGCCACAGTGACTCCTGATAGCCGATGGCTGCCAGCAGGCGCCAATCGACCTTTTCTTCCTTGGCATAAGCGCGGAAGTGTTTCTCGTATTTGGGCAACCGCTGCTGCAGATGCTGGGCAAAGGTGTAGGCGCCTACATAACCCAGAACATCGACATGCCCGTAGTAGCGGTCTTTCAGACGCTGCAACGTACCGTTCTTTTCGACTTTATCCAGGTAGCTGTTGACCTCGTTGAGCAGGCTGTTGTCTTCACCGGCGGCCACCGCCCAGCTCTGGTTGCTGGCGTTGCCCAGGTCGAACGCCACGCGCACGTTGGGGAAGTACACCTGGTTCATCGCCACTTCGTTGGAGTCCACCAGGGTCAGGTCGATTTGCCCTTCGTCCACCATGCGCAGCAGGTCGACCACCTCAACGGCGTCGGATTCTTCGTATTCAATCGCAGGATTCTGCTTTTTCAGCGCCGCCAGTTGCTCGGCGTGGGTGCTGCCCTTGAGCACCATGATCTTCTTGCCCACCAAATCGGCCGCGTTGGTCGGGCGCGACTGGCCGTTGCGGTAGATGATCTGCGGGGTGACTTCTAAATAAGGGTGGGAGAAACGCACCTGCGTCTGGCGCTGCTCGCTGCTGACCAGGCCGGCCGCTGCGAGAACCGGGCCGTTGGGTTTGCCCAGTTGGCCGAACAGGTCGTCGAGGTTGTCGGCGGTCTCGATCTCCAGCTTCACGCCCAGGTCATCGGCAAAGCGCTTGACCAGTTCGTATTCGAAACCGGTTTCACCGTTGCGGTCCTGGAAATAGGTCGCCGGGCTGTTCCGGGTGACCACCCGCAATACGCCATCCTCCTTGATTCGCTCGAGCGTGCTGGGTTTATCAACACAGGCGCTGAGCATCAGGAAGAGTCCGGTGGCGATGAGCCATTTGGCGCATCGCGGGCGCAAAGCAGTTGGGGAGAACATCTGCGCAGTATACGCAAACGGCCCACGGCGCCATATCTCGACAGCGCGGGTCTTGTCTGCTAGCGCCGGTAAAACTGTGCTGCAGCCCGCAGAAACGGGGCTTGGCGCGCGATTGTGACGGTTAAAATAACTGCGCCGGATGCCGGGCATGCCCCCTCTAAAGGGGGGTAATCCGGCCAACTGACGTCCGGCAGCAGCCACCGGTAGCGTTTCGGGTGCCGTTGGCGGCGGTTTACGCTAGAATGCACGGCCTCAAAGCACACCCCCTTCCCGAGGCTGTCCCGAAGATGTTGATCCTGCGCGGCGCTCCTGCCCTTTCTGCCTTTCGCCACAGCAAACTCCTTGAGCAACTGAGCCAAAAGGTTCCAGCTGTTACAGGCCTGTACGCTGAATTTGCTCACTTCGCCGACGTTACCGGCGTGTTGACCGCCGACGAACAGCAAGTGCTGGCACGCCTTCTGAAGTACGGCCCAAGCGTTCCGGTTCAAGAGCCTAATGGCCGCTTGTTCCTGGTTCTGCCGCGGTTCGGCACCATCTCGCCCTGGTCGAGCAAGGCCAGCGATATCGCCCGCAACTGCGGCCTGGAAAAAATCCAGCGCCTGGAGCGTGGTATCGCGTTCTACGTCGCCGGCCAGTTCAGCGATGGCGAAGCCGAGCTGATCGCCAGCAGCCTGCACGACCGCATGACCCAGATCATCGTCAGCCAGCTGGAACAGGCTGCCGGCCTGTTCAGCCACGCCGAGCCCAAGCCGCTGACCGCGATTGACGTGCTCGGCGGTGGCCGCGCCGCCCTCGAGAAGGCCAACACCGAGCTGGGCCTGGCCCTGGCTGAAGACGAGATCGACTACCTGGTCAACGCCTTCAACGGCTTGAAGCGCAACCCGCACGACATCGAACTGATGATGTTCGCCCAGGCCAACTCCGAGCACTGCCGTCACAAAATCTTCAACGCCAGTTGGGACATCGACGGCGAAAGCCAGGAAAAAAGCCTGTTCGGCATGATCAAGAACACCTACGTGATGCACAGCGAAGGCGTTCTGTCGGCTTATAAAGACAACGCCTCGGTGATCGTCGGCTCCGTCGCCGGCCGTTTCTTCCCGGACCCTGAAACCCGCCAGTACGGCGCGGTGCAGGAGCCGGTGCACATCCTGATGAAGGTTGAGACCCACAACCACCCGACCGCGATTGCCCCGTTCCCGGGCGCAGCCACAGGTTCCGGCGGCGAAATCCGTGACGAAGGTGCTACCGGCCGAGGCGCCAAGCCAAAGGCGGGCCTGACCGGTTTCACCGTGTCCAACCTGCAGATCCCAGGCTTTGAACAGCCATGGGAAGTGCCGTACGGCAAGCCTGAGCGCATCGTCACCGCGCTGGACATCATGATCGAAGGCCCGCTGGGCGGCGCCGCGTTCAACAACGAATTCGGGCGTCCGGCGCTGACCGGTTACTTCCGTACCTTCGAACAATCCATCACCACCCCGCGTGGCGATGAAGTGCGCGGCTACCACAAGCCAATCATGTTGGCCGGCGGCATGGGCAACATCCGTGAAGAACACGTCAAGAAAGGCGAGATCCTGGTCGGCTCCAAGCTGATCGTGCTCGGCGGCCCGGCGATGTTGATCGGCCTGGGCGGCGGCGCCGCTTCTTCCATGGCCACCGGCACCAGCTCGGCAGACCTGGACTTCGCTTCCGTACAGCGCGAAAACCCAGAGATGGAGCGTCGCTGCCAGGAAGTCATCGACCGTTGCTGGCAGTTGGGTGACAAGAACCCGATCAGCTTCATCCACGACGTCGGCGCGGGTGGTCTGTCCAACGCCTTCCCGGAACTGGTCAATGATGGCGACCGTGGTGGCCGTTTCGAACTGCGCAACATTCCTAACGACGAGCCGGGCATGGCCCCGCACGAAATCTGGAGCAACGAATCCCAGGAGCGCTACGTTCTGGCAGTCGGCGCTGAAGACTTCGCACGCTTCCAGGCCATCTGCGAACGCGAGCGTTGCCCGTTTGCGGTAGTCGGCGAAGCCACTGCCGAGCCACAGCTGACGGTTACCGACAGCCACTTCGGCAACAGCCCGGTGGACATGCCGCTGGAAGTGCTGCTGGGCAAAGCCCCGCGCATGCACCGTTCGGCTGTACGTGAAGCCGAGCTGGGCGATGATTTCGACCCAAGCCAACTGGAACTGGCCGACAGCATCGAACGCGTGTTGCACCACCCGGCCGTGGCGAGCAAAAGCTTCCTGATCACCATCGGCGACCGCACCATCACCGGCCTGGTGGCCCGTGACCAAATGGTCGGCCCGTGGCAGGTTCCGGTGGCTGACGTTGCCGTTACCGCCACCAGCTTCGACGTCTACACCGGTGAAGCCATGGCCATGGGCGAGCGCACACCGCTGGCCCTGCTCGACGCCCCGGCGTCGGGCCGCATGGCCATTGGTGAAACCCTCACCAACATCGCGGCTTCGCGCATCGGTAAATTGTCCGACATCAAACTGTCGGCCAACTGGATGTCCGCTGCCGGCCACCCGGGTGAAGACGCGCGCCTGTACGACACCGTCAAGGCGGTCGGCATGGAGCTTTGCCCTGAGCTGGGTATCACCATTCCGGTGGGTAAGGACTCCATGTCCATGGCCACCCGTTGGAACGAAGACGGCATCGACAAGACGGTCACCTCGCCGCTGTCGCTGATCGTCACCGGTTTCGCACCGGTCACTGACATCCGCCAGACCCTGACCCCGCAACTGCGCATGGACAAGGGCACCACCGACCTGATCCTGATCGACCTGGGCCGTGGCCAGAACCGCATGGGCGCCTCGATCCTGGCGCAGACCCATGGCAAGCTCGGCAAGCAGGCACCGGACATCGATGACGCCGAAGACCTCAAAGCCTTCTTCGCCGTGATCCAGGGCCTGAACGCCGACGGCCACCTGCTGGCTTACCACGACCGTTCCGACGGTGGTTTGCTGACCAGCGTTGTCGAGATGGCCTTCGCTGGCCACTGCGGTCTGAACATCGTGCTCGACAGCGTTGCCGAGGATGCTGCCGAAATCAACGGCATCCTGTTCAACGAAGAGTTGGGTGCGGTGATCCAGGTTCGCCAAGACGCTACACCGGACGTACTCGCCCAATTCAGCGCCGCTGGCCTGGACGACTGCGTGGCCGTGATCGGCCAGCCGATCAACAACGGCGAGATCAACATCTCGTTCAACGGCGACACCGTGTTTGCTGGCCAGCGCCGCTTGCTGCAACGCCAGTGGGCCGAGACCAGCTACCAGATCCAACGCCTGCGTGACAACGCCGACTGCGCCGAACAGGAATTCGACGTGATCCTGGAAGAAGACAACCCGGGCCTTAGCACCAAGCTCAGCTTCGACGTCAACCAGGACATCGCCGCGCCTTACATCAAGAAAGGTATCCGCCCACAGGTTGCCGTACTGCGTGAGCAGGGCGTCAACGGCCAGGTGGAAATGGCGGCTGCGTTCGACCGCGCCGGTTTCAATGCGATCGACGTGCACATGAGCGACATCCTCGCCGGTCGCGTTGACCTCAACGAGTTCAAAGGCCTGGTAGCCTGCGGCGGTTTCTCCTACGGCGACGTGCTGGGTGCCGGTGAAGGCTGGGCCAAGTCGGCCTTGTTCAACAGCCGTGCCCGCGATGCGTTCCAAGGCTTCTTCGAGCGCAACGACAGCTTCACCCTGGGTGTGTGCAACGGTTGCCAGATGATGTCCAACCTCAGCGAACTGATCCCGGGCAGCGAGTTCTGGCCGCACTTCGTGCGCAACCGTTCCGAGCAGTTCGAAGCCCGTGTCGCCATGGTGCAGGTGCAGGAGTCCAACTCGATCTTCCTGCAAGGCATGGCCGGTTCGCGCATGCCAATCGCCATTGCCCACGGTGAAGGCCATGCCGAGTTCGAAAGCGAAGAAGCGTTGCTCGAAGCCGACCTGTCCGGCACCGTCGCCCTGCGTTTTGTCGACAACCACGGCAAGGTCACCGAGACCTATCCGGCCAACCCGAACGGCTCGCCGCGCGGCATCACCGGCCTCACCAGCCGCGACGGTCGCGTGACCATCATGATGCCGCACCCGGAGCGTGTATTCCGCGCCGTGCAGAACTCGTGGCGTCCGGAAGAGTGGAACGAAGACGGCGCCTGGATGCGCATGTTCCGTAACGCTCGCGTGTGGGTGAACTAAGACGGTGTACAAGCTCGCCTTCTTTGTGCCCGACAGCCACGTGGAGACGGTGAAGACCGCCGTCTTTGCCGCTGGCGGCGGGCGCATCGGCAACTACGACAGCTGCGCCTGGCAAGTGCTGGGCCAGGGCCAATTCCGCGCGTTGGACGGCAGCCAGCCGTTTATCGGGCAGGTGGGCCAGGTTGAAGTGGTTGAAGAATGGAAGGTTGAGCTGGTGGTGGCGGACGAGTTGATCGTGGCTGTAGTGGCGGCGCTCAAACTCAGTCACCCGTATGAGACACCGGCGTATGAGGTGTGGCAGTTGGCGGATTTTTGATTCGTTGGCTGCATAAACACGAAACCCGCTGGGCCAGTTTGGTCAGCGGGTTTTTTGTCGGCTGTTAGGGCCTCATCGCGGGCAAGCCCGGCTCCCACATTCGACCGCGTTGTCATGTCGTACATCAATCACTGTGGGAGCTGGCTTGCCTGCGATGGCGTCGGTACAGGCGCCTCAGATCTCTCCCACAGGTCTTTCAGGTTGTCCCTCGGAACTCCTCTCACTAATCTTCACCAGTCGCTGCCAATTCAGCGACCGGGACTGCAAGCCCGCCGAAATCATGTGTTGGACATGAATGAGATTCCTGGTCTCAACACTCCAGTCGCCAGTTAAGGCCAATCGCTGGCAAGCCAGCTCCCACATTTTGAATGTATTCACAGATAAAAAATGTGGGAGGCGGGCTTGCCCGCGATGGGGCCTGTTCAGGCAAAGATTTGTTAGGCCCCAGCCACAATCTGGCGACCGCTGACCAACCGCTCCAACGCGTCACCCAAGCCCGACGCTTTGTCACCAATCAACAAGTGCCAAACACCGCTTTCCAGCTGGCTCACACCCTGGCAACCCAGAGCCGTCAGGTCAGCTTCAGACAACACCGAGTCATCCCCTAACTCCACCCGCAACCGCGTCATCGCCACCGCTTCCAACTGGCGAACATTCCCTCGGCCACCCAAGGCATTCAGCCACTTCTCGGCTTCCTGCACATTCACCGCCACCGGTTTATCCACAGACGCAACCGCCACCGGCGCACTGGCAACAAACGAAGGCATGGCCAACCGAATCTCATCGGCAATGCTGTCTGCCATCGGCCCGACCACCACCTGCAAACTGCCGCCGTTACCTGGCCGGACGACCGCCATGGCACCCAGGGCTTTCAGCTGCGCATCCACCGCCTTGTTGCGATCCACCATGTCCAACCGCAGGCGCGTGGTGCAGGCGCCAACGCTCAGCAAATTCTGCGCACCGCCCAAGGCCTGGATGTAGGCCGTAGCGCGCTGGTTATCCGTCATCACCTCAGCCTGCACCACCTGGATATCTTCCCGCCCCGGCGTTTTCAGGTTGAAGCGGCGAATGCAGTAGTTGAACACGCTGTAGTAGATCAGCGCATAGGCCAAACCAACCGGGAATACCAGCCAGCCGTTGGTGGACTTGCCCCAGCCCAGCACCATGTCGATAAACCCACCGGAGAAGGTAAAGCCCAGGTGGATATTCAGCATATTGGTGACCGCCATCGACAGGCCGGTCAGCACCGCATGGATCAGGTACAGGAACGGTGCGAGGAACATGAACGCGAACTCAATCGGCTCGGTCACCCCGGTCAGGAACGAGGTCAGCGCCATCGATAGGAAAATCCCGCCCATTACTTTGCGGCGCTCGGGCAAGGCGTTGCGGTACATCGCCAGGCACGCGGCAGGCAGACCGAACAGCATCACCGGGAACATGCCGGTCATGAACTGGCCGCCTTTGGGGTCGCCAGCGAAGTAGCGGGTCAGGTCGCCCGTCACCACCGCGCCGGTGGCCGGATCGGTGAAGGTGCCGAACACAAACCACGCCATGTTGTTGAGGATGTGGTGCAGCCCGGTGACAATCAGCAGGCGGTTGAACACGCCAAACACAAACGCACCCAGGCTGCCGCTTTCCATCAACAACACGCCGAAGCTGTTGATGCCGTGCTGGATCGGCGGCCAGATCAAACCAAAGATCACGCCCAATCCGACCGCACTGAACCCGGTGACGATCGGCACGAACCGTCGTCCACCAAAGAACGCCAGGTACTCCGGTAGCTTGATGTCCTTGAAGCGGTTGTACAGCCCGCCTGCCATCAGGCCGCTGGCGATACCGGCAAGCATGCCCATGTTGATGGACGTGTCCATCACCTTGAGCGTGGAGACCATCACCAGGTAACCAATCGCACCCGCCAAACCGGCCGTGCCGTTGTTGTCGCGGGCAAACCCCACGGCAATGCCGATGGCGAAGATCAGCGCCAGGTTGGCGAAGATCGCCTGCCCGGCGTCGTGCATCACCGCGATGTTCAAAAGATCGGTGTCGCCCAGGCGCAGCAAGAGGCCGGCGATCGGCAGGATCGCAATCGGCAGCATCAGTGCACGGCCCAGGCGTTGCAGGCCTTCGATGAAATGTTGGTACATGGCGAGTCTCCTTTTTTCTTGTTGTTGTCAGCTCAGCGGCCAGTGGTGTTGACAGGCTTGGCGAACGGCTTTGGCGCTGCTCAGGTCGACCAGCCCTTGGCTCAGTTGCCGGCATTGCGCCGCGTCCAGGTGGCGGACACGGTCCTTGATTTCTCCGATCTGCGGCGGGCTTACCGACAGCTCGCTGACACCCAGGCCCACCAGGACCGGTGTGGCCAACGGGTCGGAGGCGAGGGCGCCACACACACCGACCCAGCGCCCGTGTTTTGCAGCCCCAGCACAGGTCTGCGCGATCAGCCGCAGCAGCGCCGGGTGCAGCGCATCGACGCGCGCGGCAAGGCCGGCGTGGTCGCGGTCCATGGCCAGGGTGTACTGGGACAGGTCATTGGTGCCGATGGACAGGAAGTCCGCGTGCTTGGCCAACTGCTCGGCCATCAGCGCGGCGGCGGGCACTTCGATCATCACGCCCAGTTCGGGGCGCTGGGTCAGTTCCAGCTCCACGCACAACTCATCCAAACGCTGGCGGATCTGCAGCAGCTCATCCACTTCACTGACCATCGGCAGCAGGATGCGGCAGCGCTCCAGTGGGGAGACCTGCAGCAGCGCGCGCAGTTGCTGGTCGAGCAGTTCCGGGCGCATTTGGGCCAGGCGAATACCGCGCAGGCCCAGCACCGGATTCGCTTCGACCGGCAGCGGCAGGTAGTCGAGCTGCTTGTCGCCGCCCACGTCGATGGTGCGGATGATCACCGACTTGTCGCCCATGGCATCCAGTACGGCTTGGTAGGCCTGGCGCTGCTCCTGTTCATCCGGTGCAGTGCGACGATCAACGAAGAGAAATTCGGTGCGCAGCAGGCCGACGCCATCGGCGCCATTTTCAAACGCCACCAGGGCTTCGGCACTGGAAGCGACATTGGCGGCCACTTCGATGGTCACGCCATCGCTGGTGCGCGCCGGCTGTTGAGCCTGGGCCTGTTGCTGCTGGCGACGCAGTTTCTGCGCGTCACGAATCTGGTGCACTTCGGCGTGGCGCGCGTCGCTGGGTGCCAGTTCCAGGCGGCCGTTGGCGGCGTCCAGCACCACACGTTGACCTTGGGGCACATCGAGGACTTCGGCACCCAACGCCACCACGCAGGGCAAACCTTTGCCGCGAGCCAGGATCGCCACGTGAGAGGTGGCGCCGCCTTCGGCCATGCAAATGCCGACGGCCTGTTGCGCGCTGAGTTGCAGCAGGTCTGAGGGGGTCAGTTCGTGGGCGCTGACAATCGACCCCGCGGGCAATTCGAAATGCCAGGCCTCACCCAGCAACGCACGCAGTACCCGTTGTTGCAAATCACGCAGATCGTTGGCGCGTTCGGCAAACAGTGGTTTGCCCAGGGCCAGCAATACCGCGCATTGCGCCTGGATTGCATCGCGCCAGGCGTGAGTCGCTGCGCTGCCTTTTTCGATGGAGCCGGTCGCGGCTTCCAGCAGGTTAGGATCCTCCATCAGCGCGAGGTGGGCGGCGAAGATGTCTTCTTCCTCGACGTTCTTGCGCTGGCGCGCTTGATCCAGAGTGATGCGAATTTCGCTGCGCACTTGCTCCAGGGCGGTGTCCAGGCGTTGCAGCTGCTCATCGGCAGTATGGTGGCCGGCGTCTGCCGGCAGTTCGATACCCGCCAGGCGGAACAGCGGCCCACATACGAGACCCGGAGCAGCACACACACCTTGCAACACGCCGGCTTCGGCGTTGGCTCGGCGTGGGGTGGCAACGACGGGGGCGTGGTGTTCGTGCTTGATGGCGGCGGACAAGGCCGCGACCAGTGCCTGCAACGCCGCCTCCGCATCCTTGCCGCGACAGCTCACACGCACTTCATCCCCTTCGCCAATACCCAGTCCCATCAAGCCAATCAAGCTGTCACACGAAGCTGATTTTTCACCGAAATGCAGCTGTGCCTGGCTGCTGAAACCCTGGGCCGTCTTGCGGATCAACGCCGCCGGACGCGCATGCAAACCACCGCGATGCGTGATGCGCACGCTGGCGCTGACTTCAGTGTCCGAGTTATCCACAGCGGTTTGAACCGCTGCCGCCGAACGCGCCACGACCTGCAACAACGGCTCGCCGACCTTGATCGATTGCCCGGCTACCGAACGCAATTCGAAACGTTCGCCATTGGTCAGGATGATCAGGCTGATCAAGCTCTTGCACTGGCGCGCAATGCGGTCCAGGTCAAACTGCACCAATGCTTGCCCCTTGCTCACCTTCGCGCCTTCCTTCACCAGCAAGGCAAAGCCTTCGCCGTTCAGTTCCACCGTATCGATGCCCACATGCATCAACACCTCGGCACCGTTCTGGGCGCGAATCGTCAGGGCGTGCCCGGTGCGCGCGACATGGATGATCACGCCGTCACAGGGCGCATGCAGGCAATCGTTCAGGGGGTCGATGGCAATACCATCGCCCATGGCGTGGCTTGCAAACACTTCATCAGGAACGTCGCCCAGGGTCAGCACGGGCCCGCTTAACGGGGCGCTGAGGGTCAATTCATTATTGTTGTAGGGCATCGGCACGGTACTCATCAGGAAAACGCCACTCAGTGAGTGCGGGTAACTTTGCTCAGGTGACGCGGCTGGTCCGGGTCCATGCCTCGGGCTTGCGCCAAACCTGCCGCCATCACGTAGAAACTCTGGATTGCCAGGATCGGGTCCAGGGTCTGGTGTTCGGCGCGGCTCAGGGTCAGGTCGCGCTCGACGATGTCATCCGGCGCAGCCAGCAATACATGGGCGCCGCGCTGGCGCATGTCGGCGGCCAGGCTCAGCAGGCCGGCTTGCTCGGCGCCGCGTGGGGCGAACACCAGCAAGGGGTAATTCTTGTCGATCAAGGCCATCGGCCCGTGACGCACTTCGGCGCTGCTGAAGGCTTCGGCCTGGATCGCCGAGGTTTCCTTGAGCTTGAGTGCAGCTTCCTGGGCGATGGCGAAACCGGCGCCGCGACCGATGACCATCAATTGCTGGCAGTCGCGCAGGGCGTCGATGGCAACCGTCCAATCTTGCTTGGCGGCGGCACGCAGGTCATCGGGCAGGGCGCGGCAGGCTTGCAGCAACTCCGTTTCCTGGTTCCAGTGGCCAATCAGCTGCGCGCTGGCGCTGAGGGTGGCGATGAAGCTTTTGGTCGCGGCCACACTGTGTTCCGGCCCGGCGCACAGCGGCACATGGAATTCGCAGGCGGCTTCCAGCGGCGAGTCTTCGGCGTTGACCAGCGAAATGCTCAGGGCACCGCGTTTACGTAGCAGACGCAGGCTGTTCACCAAGTCCGGACTTTGCCCCGACTGGGAGAAACCAAACGCCACCTGGCCGCTGACTTTCATTGGTGCCTGCAACAGGGTCACTACCGACATAGGCAACGACGCCACCGGAATGCCGACGTGCTGCATGGTCAGGTAGGCGAAATAGCTGGCGGCATGGTCCGAGCTGCCACGGGCGATGGTCATCGCCACCTGCGGCGGCTGACGGCGCAGGCGGCCGGCGATTTCCTCCAGCGCCGGGTCCAGGCGTTGCAGTTGGGCGGCCACGGCGTCGCAGGAGGCCAGGGCCTCTTCAAGCATTTTTGAAGTCAATGGTTTCTCCTTCGACCATTACGTCGGTGAGTGTCAGGGAGCGGTCCAGGCGCACGCAGTCGGCAAAGCTGCCGGGTTGCAGGCGGCCGCGTTCTTCCAGGCCCAGGTAGTCCGCAGGAAATTGCGACAGGCGCTGTGAGGCTTCGCTGATGGGCAGGCCGATCTTCACCAGGTTGCGCAGCGCCTGGTCCATGGTCAGCGTGCTGCCGGCGAGGGTGCCGTCGGCCAGGCGTACGCCGCCCAGGCATTTGGTCACGGTGTGGCTGCCCAGCTTGTATTCACCGTCGGGCATGCCGGCGGCGGCGGTGGAATCGGTGACGCAATACAGGCATGGGATCGAGCGCAACGCCACGCGCATGGCGCCGGGGTGAACGTGGAGCAGATCCGGGATCAATTCGGCGTATTTGGCGTGGGCCAACGCGGCGCCGACGATGCCCGGCTCGCGGTGATGCAACGGGCTCATCGCGTTGTACAAATGGGTAAAGCTGGTGGCTCCGGCGGCGAGGGCGGCGACGCCTTCTTCGTAGCTGCCCAGGGTGTGGCCGATCTGCATGCGCACGCCGCGTTCGCTGAGGGCGCGGATCAGGCCGTCGTGGCCGGCGATTTCCGGCGCGATGGTGATCACGCGAATTGGCGCCAGGCGCAGGTAGGCTTCCACTTCGGCCATCAACGCGGTGTGGGCGAAGTTGGGTTGGGCGCCGAGTTTTCCGGGATTGATGTAGGGCCCTTCCAGGTGCACGCCGAGTACACGGGCGCTGCCGGTAGGACGTTGCTCGCAGAACGTGCCGAGCTGGCCAAGCACGCTTGAGATTTCCTCCACCGGAGCGGTCATGGTGGTGGCCAGCAACGAGGTAGTACCAAAGCGCACATGGGTGCGGGTGATCGTCTCGAAGGCATCGCGGCCTTCCATGATGTCCGCGCCGCCACCGCCGTGCACATGCAGGTCGATAAAGCCCGGCAGCAGGTAGGGCAACTCGTTTTCAGCCGGGTCGCAGGGCGTGCCTTCGATGGCGACGACCTTGCCGTGCGCGTGCACCAGGCGGCCGCGAATCCAGCCGCTGGGCGTGAGGATGTTGTCTTCGGACATGGGCAGTTCTCTAAATTCGCAGTTCAGCGGAATAGTCGTGGCGACGCAGTTCTGCGACGAAGTCGTAGTAGTCGTTGCGGCAGTAGGTGTCGGTGATTTCGATCGGGGTGTTATCGGCGGTGTAGCCGACCCGGGTCATCAGCAGCATGGCGGTGCCGGGGGCGATGCCGACCAGCTTGGCGAACTCGTCCGAGGCGTTGATCGCCTGGATATGCTGCAGGGCGCGCACCACCGGTTTGCCGATGCCTTCCAGGTACTCGTACAGCGAGTGGCCGATGGCTTGTGGCTGTGGCAGCACCGAGGCGGGCATGGTGGTCATTTCAATTGCCATCACCGTGTCATCCGCCTTACGCAAGCGCTTGAGGCGAGCCACTTTGTCGGCGGGCGACAGGCCCAGGCGGATCATCTCTTCGTGGGTCGGCTGGGTCAGTTCACGCTCCAGCCATTGGGAGCTGGGCACGAAACCCTTGAGCCGCAGCATTTCGCTGAACCCCGACAGGCGCGACAGCGGCTGTTCCAAACGTGGCGAAATATAGGTGCCGGAACCTTGGTTGCGGCGGATCAGCCCTTGGGCAAACAACACTTCCAACGCCTTGCGTGCGGTGACGCGCGAAATGCTCAATTGCTCGCTGAGAACGCGTTCTGACGGCAGTGCCTGCTCGGACGTCCACTGGCCGGCATGGATCGCCGCTTCCAGTTTGCGCGCCAATTGCAGGTACAGCGGCGTGGATTGTTTGTCGTCGGGGCGCAGGGCCAGGATGGGATTCATCGTTAAGGTTTCCGATGCGGTTATTGGAGTGTTGTCGCCCGGTATGGGCCGGAAATTAATACCACTTAAATACCATGTCAATGCAGTCAAAATGGTGCAGGCATTGGTTTTCGGGCTCTGTAATGGGGCCTGGTATAAAGTGGTATTAGAGAGGTCTTTATCACGCGCAGAACTGCGCAGCCCGCGGGGGTGAACTGGTATTCACCGGCGGGCACGGGGCAGGGCAGGAATTTTTTCGAATTATTTTACGAACGGTACGAGATTACGGACGAATCTCGATCAGGGTGCCGTCTTTGACCAGGTTCCACACTTCGCGCATGTCCACGTTGCGCATGCCGATGCAGCCGTCGGTCCAGTCCAGGGTGTGGAACCACTGTTCCGGGTAATCCTCGGTGTCGGGGGTGCCGTGGATCATGATCATGCTGCCGGGCTTCACGCCTTCGCGGCGGGCGCGGGCGGCGTCGCTGATGTTTGGGTAGGAGATGTGCATGGCCAGGTTGAAGCGGTCGCTGGTCTTGCGCCAGTCGATCCAGTACAGGCCCTCTGGCGTACGGCGGTCGCCCTCGATCAGCTTGTGGCCCTTGGGGTTCTTGCCCAGGGAAATGCGGTAGGTCTTGAAAGGCTTGCCGTCGTTGATCAACTGCAATTGGTGGGCAGACTTGAGCACCAGGACTTTTTCGACAGGCTTGCCGCCCAGGGTTTGCACCGTAGAGGCTGGTGACAGCGTGGTGAACGACAGGCAGAGCAGGGCAAGCACCCAGCGCATCAAAGACGGTATCCCCAGTGTCATGGCGCGGGCTTTCCCATCGCCGGCACGGCTTCGCTGCGCACCGGGAACGACTGTTGCCTGCGGTCAGCGAAAAAGTATTCCAGGGTACGCCCGACCGTGCGGAAAGCCAGCTCGGACCAAGGGATGTCGGCTTCATCGAACAGCTGCACTTCCAGGCTTTCGGGGCCGGCGGCGAAGTCCAGGTCGAGCAGGTCGGCGCGGTAGAAAATATGCACCTGGTTGATGTGTGGCACGTCGATCAGCGTATAGATGTTCAGGTTGTGCACGCGGGCGCAGGCTTCTTCCAGGGTTTCGCGCATGGCGGCCTGTTCCACGGTCTCGCCGTTTTCCATGAAGCCGGCGGGCAGGGTCCAGTAGCCCAGGCGCGGTTCGATGGCGCGACGGCACAGCAGCACTTTATCGCCCCACACGGGTACGGTGCCGGCGACGATGTTGGGGTTCTGGTAGTGGATGGTCGAGCAGTGATCACACACAAAGCGCAGGCGGCCGTCGCCTTCGGGGATGCGTTGGGTGACCGGTTTACCGCACTGGCTGCAGAAATTCATGCTGGGGTTCCTGGAAAGTGCGTCTATCTTGGCGTGACGGGCAGGGCGCTGCAACAAGTTGTCGTTTAGCGACACGGCGCGGGTTTTGGGGTTGGGCGCCCGCGAGCTTTGGTGCATGATGCAAGGTAGCCAACAGACCGAGATGACTCATGCTGGACGAGCTACTTCGCCGGGTAAGCAATCACACCCCCCATACGCTTGAAACCGACGGGCGTTTCCCCGAGGCCGCGGTGCTGGTGCCGATTACCCGCAGTGACGAACCTGAGCTGATCCTGACCCTGCGCGCCAGTGGCCTGTCGACCCATGGTGGCGAAGTGGCCTTTCCCGGCGGGCGCCGTGACCCCGAAGACCCGGACCTGATCTTCACCGCGCTACGTGAAGCGGAAGAAGAGATCGGCCTGCCACCCGGCCTGGTGGAAGTCATCGGCCCGCTGAGCCCATTGATCTCCCTGCATGGCATTCGGGTCACGCCGTATGTCGGCGTCATCCCCGATTACGTCGAATACCTGGCCAACGATGCCGAAATTGCCGCCGTCTTCAGCGTGCCTTTGGACTTCTTCCGACAGGATCCGCGCGAACATACCCACAGGATCGATTACCAGGGCCGTAGTTGGTACGTGCCCAGCTATCGATTCGGCGAATACAAGATCTGGGGGCTGACGGCGATCATGATCGTCGAGTTGATCAACCTCCTCTATGACGATGCCAAGATCAGCCTGCACCAACCACCCAAGAGTTTCATCAACATCTAAGCCATCGCTTGAATGGCAACGCCGTGAGGAAACACCATGAAATACCGCCTGGGCGACGCCCGCGTCGAGACGCATCCACACAGCTGGGTGGCGCCGAATGCCACGCTGGTGGGCAAGGTCAAGCTGGAGGAGGGCGCCAATGTCTGGTTCAACGCGGTGTTGCGTGGCGACAACGAACTGATCCTGATCGGCAAGAACAGCAACGTGCAGGACGGTAGCGTGATGCACACCGACATGGGCTACCCGCTGACCCTGGGCACCGGCGTGACCATTGGCCATAACGCCATGTTGCACGGCTGCACGGTGGATGATTACAGCCTGATCGGCATCAACGCGGTGATCCTCAATGGCGCCAAGATCGGCAAGCACTGCATCATCGGCGCCAATTCGCTGATCGGCGAAGGCAAGGAAATTCCCGATGGTTCGCTGGTGATGGGTTCGCCGGGCAAGGTGGTGCGTGAATTGACCGACGCACAGAAGCGCATGCTTGAAGCCAGCGCCGCGCACTATGTGCATAACTCGCAGCGTTATGCGCGTGACCTGGTTGAGCAGGAAGAATGAGCCCGATCGAGCGCCCCGTTGCGTCGCCGTGCGTGAGCATTTGTGCATTGGATGACGACGATATTTGTACTGGCTGCCAGCGCACGGTGGATGAGATTACGCGTTGGAGTCGCATGGATAACGCCGAGCGCCGGGTGGTGTTGGGGTTGTGTCATGAGCGGGCGGTGACGAGTGGGCTGGTGTTTATGGTTTCCGGGAAATCCGGCGGCTGAGTGCTATCCCCTGTAGGAGCGAGCTTGCTCGCGAAAAACTCGATGACACCGCGTATAGTCAGGTACCCCGCGTAATCGTTAATGTTTTTCGCGAGCAAGCTCGCTCCTACAGGTTTTCGCCCCATGCTCTTCCTGATCGCCTACATCAGCAGCGTCGTGCTGATCAACTTCGCCTTCTCCACCGCCCCGCACCTGGACGTTATCTGGTCTGCTTGGGGTGGCCTGGTCTTTATCCTGCGCGACATGGTGCAAACCCGCTTCGGCCACGGTGCGATCATCGCCATGCTGGCTGCGCTGGTGCTGTCGTATGTCACGTCCGACCCAGCCATCGCCCTGGCCAGCGCCACGGCCTTCGCGGTGTCCGAGTGCATCGACTGGCTGGTGTTCAGCATCACCAAGCGCCCGTTGCACGACCGCCTGTGGATAAGTTCGGCGCTGAGTATTCCTCTCGATACCTTCATCTTCTTCGGCTTGATCGGCGCGCTCACCCCAGCGGTAGTGGGCACCGCGCTGGTGTCGAAATTCGCCGGGGTCACGGTGGTGTGGTTGATCATGGCCTGGCGCATCCGCAAGCGCGCCGTCGTCAACTGAGGCCAATTGCTGCAGTTCATGTAAAATGCCGGCCTTTCTCCCAATGATCCGCTCCCCTGAGGACCTGAGATGACCCGAATCGGAACTCCATTGTCGCCAACCGCGACCCGCGTTTTGCTGTGTGGCTGCGGTGAGCTGGGCAAGGAAGTGGTAATCGAACTGCAACGCCTGGGCGTTGAAGTGATTGCCGTGGATCGCTACGCCAATGCGCCGGCCATGCAGGTGGCGCACCGTAGCCACGTGATCAACATGCTCGACGGCGCTGCGTTGCGTGCGGTGATCGAGGCCGAGAAGCCGCACTTCATCGTGCCGGAAATCGAAGCCATCGCCACCGCGACCCTGGTAGAACTGGAAGCCGAAGGCTTCACCGTGATCCCGACCGCGCGCGCCACCTCGTTGACCATGAACCGTGAAGGCATCCGCCGCCTGGCCGCTGAAGAGCTGGACCTGCCGACCTCGCCGTACCACTTCGCCGATACCTTCGAAGACTACAGCAAAGCCGTGCAGGACCTGGGCTTCCCCTGCGTGGTCAAGCCGGTGATGAGTTCGTCGGGCAAAGGCCAGAGCCTGCTGCGCAGCGCCGATGATGTGCAGAAAGCCTGGGACTATGCCCAGGAAGGTGGTCGTGCCGGTAAAGGCCGCGTGATCATCGAAGGCTTTATCGACTTCGACTACGAAATCACTCTGTTGACCGTGCGTCACATCGGCGGCACCACGTTCTGTGCCCCGGTCGGTCACCGTCAGGAGAAGGGCGACTACCAGGAATCCTGGCAGCCGCAGGCCATGAGCCCGATTGCCCTGGCAGAGTCCGAGCGTGTTGCCAAAGCGGTGACCGAGGCCCTGGGAGGTCGTGGTCTGTTTGGCGTTGAGCTGTTCATCAAGGGGGATCAGGTGTGGTTCAGCGAAGTCTCGCCGCGCCCGCATGACACCGGTTTGGTGACCTTGATTTCCCAGGACCTGTCGCAGTTTGCGCTGCATGCGCGCGCAATCCTGGGCCTGCCGATCCCGTTGATCCGTCAGTTCGGGCCTTCGGCCTCGGCGGTGATCCTGGTAGAAGGCCAGTCGACCCAGACTGCGTTCGCCAACCTCGGTGCTGCGCTGAGCGAGCCGGACACGGCGTTGCGTCTGTTTGGCAAGCCGGAAGTGAATGGCCAGCGCCGCATGGGCGTGGCGCTGGCGCGGGATGAGTCGATTGAAGCGGCTCGGGCTAAGGCGACCCGTGCTTCGAAGGCTGTTGTAGTAGAGCTGTAAGGCAGGCCCTGTAGGAGCGAGCTTGCTCGCGAAGGCATTTCAGGCGCATTGCGGCGTCGGATGTACCTTTTTCGCGAGCAAGCTCGCTCCTACAGGTGATTCGGTCTATCAGACGACCTTGTTCAAGTCATTATCCCGCGTCTCTTTCAGGCACAGCACAGCAATCAAGCTGAGCAATGCTGCCGCCGACACATACCCGCCGACATAACTCAGCCCACCCATCGCCACCAGCTTGGTCGCGAAAAACGGTGCGGCCGACGCGCCTACAATCCCGCCCAGGTTATACGCCGCCGAAGCACCGGTATAACGCACGCGGGTCGGGAACAGTTCCGGCAGCATGGCGCCCATCGGCGCGAAGGTCACGCCCATCAGGAACAGCTCCAAGGCCAGGAACAGCGCTACGGCCCAGGTCGAACCGTGAGTCAGCAGCGGTTCCATGGTGAAGCCCGACAGGATCGCCAGGATCGCGCCGACAATCAGCACCGGCTTGCGTCCGTAGCGATCACTGGCCAGCGCCGCCAATGGCGTCGCCAGTCCCATGAACAGCACCGCAAAGCACAGCAGACCGAGGAAGGTCTCGCGGCTGTAGCCCAGGGTTGAAACGCCATAACTCAGGGAAAACGCGGTGGTGATATAGAACAGCGCGTAACACACCACCATCGACGCAGCGCCCAGCAACACCGGCAGCCAATGCTGGCTGAACAACTCCACCAGTGGCACCTTGACCGGCGCTTCCTTGGCGACGGCGTTGGCGAACACCGGCGTTTCGTGCAGCTTCAGTCGCGCGTACAGGCCAACCATCACCAGCGCAGCGCTGAGGATGAACGGGATGCGCCAGCCCCAGCTGCGGAACTGCTCGTCGTTCAGGCTCATGGCCAGAATCAGGAACAAGCCGTTGGCGGCCAGGAAGCCGATCGAAGGGCCCAATTGCGGGAACATGCCAAACCAGGCGCGCTTACCCTTGGGCGCGTTCTCGGTGGCCAGCAGCGCCGCGCCGCCCCACTCACCGCCCAAGCCGAGGCCTTGGCCGAACCGCAGCACACACAACAGGATCGGCGCCCAGGCCCCGATGCTGTCATAGCCGGGCAGCAAGCCAATCAGCGTGGTACATACGCCCATCAGCAGCAGTGACGCCACCAGTGTGGATTTACGCCCGATGCGGTCGCCGAAGTGGCCGAACAGCGCTGAGCCCAGCGGGCGGGCGATGAAGGCGATACCGAAGGTGAGGAATGACGCCAGCATCTGTGCGGTGCCAGAGGTCTGCGGGAAGAACACCGGGCCGATCACCAGCGCAGCGGCCGTGGCGTAGATATAGAAGTCGTAGAACTCGATGGCGGTGCCGACGATGCTCGCCGTGGCGACCCGTGCAGTCGAGTTGGTCGGGGCGGCGGCGGGCGCGGCCTCGTTGTAGGTGGTGCTCATGGTGGTGTCCCTGATGGTCATTGCGCGTTTGGACGCGGATTATTATTGGTCGAACACCCATGGATCAGGGTTGTGCGCGGGCAGGCTCGGGATGGGAGCGAACACCGGTCGGACACGATAAGGCGGTGCCTGGACACGCTGGGTGCGGGTAGCACGCGGTCGGGCGCGGCTCTGGTAAGCCGCACCGATTATAGGAAGGGGTTTGAACATACAACAAGGGGGCTGACACGCCGCAAATCAAAATGTGGGAGCGGGCTTGCTCGCGAAAGCAGTGGGTCAGTCAGCTCATCTTCAGCTGGTCTACCGCATTCGCGAGCAAGCCCGCTCCCACAGGGAGAATGTGTTTCGCCAGCAGCTTATACGGCGACCGGCATTCGGCTGGTGTGCCAGATCAGCACCTTGCTCACCCGGTTGTCCTCGGTCTCGAGGATTTCCAGGCGGTAGCGCCCGATTTTCAGGCACACCGCGCAATCGGGAATGGTCTCCAGCGCTTCGGTGACCAGGCCGTTGAGGGTCTTGGGGCCGTCGCTGGGCAGGTGCCAGTTCAGGCTCTTGTTGAGTTCGCGGATCGATGCAGCGCCATCGATGATGTAGCGGCCGTCCGGCTGAGGCTCGATATGCGGGTTGTCGGCACTCTGCTCGCTTTCGAATTCGCCGACGATTTCTTCGAGAATGTCTTCCAGGGTCACGATACCCAGCACTTCGCCGTATTCATCCACCACCATGCCCAGGCGGCGCTGCTGCTTGTGAAAGTTAAGCAGTTGCAGTTGCAGGGGCGTGCTTTCCGGGACGAAGTAGGGTTCGTGGCAGGCGGCGAGCAAGGCCTCTTTGGTCAGGCTGGCGTCGGGCAGCAGGTGCTGGATCTGCCGGGTGTTGAGCACGGCCTGCACTTGGTTGATATCACTGTGGAACACCGGCAGGCGCGTACGCTGGGAGGTGCGCAGTTGCTCGATGATCTCTTCGATCGAGTCGTCCAGGTTGATGCCGTCCACTTCACTGCGCGGCACCAGGATGTCGTTGACAGTGATGTTGTCCAGGGCGTGGATGCCGGGCATGCCAGGGGTGTGGCCTTCGTCGGATTCGGCTTCCCGCTCGTCGTCATGGTCGGGCAGCGGTTCGTCGCTCTGTTTCACCACGCCGGATTTGCGTGCGAACGGGCGCAGCAGCAACAGGCTGATGCCATTGAGCAGCCAGGCCAGCGGGTAGAGGATTTTCAGCGGCACGCCCAACAGCGTATTGCCAAAGCCCAGCACGGCCTGCGGATGGCGGACGGCGAGGGCGCGGGGCAGGTAGTCGGCCAGAACCAGCAGGATCGCGCAGGAGATCATCCAACCCAGCCAGGGCCCGTTCTGCGCCCAGGCATAGATGGCCAGCAGCGTGCAGAGGATCACCACGGCGGCGCGACACAGGCTGTTGCACAGGATCAGGCTGTTACGCGGAAAGCTCAGGCGGGTGGCGGCCTTGTCGCCCTGGCGTGTGCCGGGGCGCAGGGCCAGCAGGTGTTGTTGCGCGGCTTCGATGGCGGTGAATAGTGCGGCCCATAGGACCAGCAGGGCGATTACCGCGAGCATCGGCTCCAGTGGCAGGTTGTCCATGATCGCTGCCCGTCAGATATGCAGGATGTATTCGCGGACCAGCTTGCTGCCGAAATAGGCCAGCATCAGCAGGCAGAAACCGGCCAGGGTCCAGCGGATCGCCTTGTGCCCGCGCCAGCCGAGGCGGTTGCGGCCCCACAGCAACACGCTGAACACCACCCAGGCCAGGCACGCTAGCAGGGTCTTGTGCACCAAGTGCTGGGCGAACAGGTTTTCGACGAACAGCCAGCCGGAGATCAGCGACAGCGACAACAGCGTCCAGCCGGCCCACAGGAAGCCGAACAGCAGGCTTTCCATGGTTTGCAGCGGCGGGAAGTTCTTGATCAGCCCCGAGGGGTGCTTGTGCTTGAGTTGGTGGTCCTGCAGCAGCAGGAGCAGGGCCTGGAACACCGCGATGGTGAACATGCCGTAAGCGAGGATCGACAGCAGGATGTGCGCGAGGATGCCCGGCTCTTCATCAATCACCTGCACCGTGCCGGTCGGGGCGAATTGCGCCATCAGTACCGTAAGCATCCCCAGCGGGAATAGCAGCACCAGCAGGTTCTCGACGGGAATCCGGTAGCAGGCCAGCAGGGTCAATGCGATGACGGCAGCCGCGATGAGGCTGGCGGCGCTGAAAAAATCCAGGCCCAGGCCGACGGGCGTCATCAAATGGGTAAACAGGCTGGCAGCATGGGCCAGCAGGGCGAGGACGCCAAGGCCGACGAGCAGGCGTTTGTCCGCCTTGGCGCCTTGGGCCAGACGAGTGCTCTGGTAGAGAGTCGCAGCGGCATACAAAATGGCGGCGGCGAGGCTGGGTAGCAAACTGGGTGACAAAGGGAGCATAAATCCTGTTAGGCAAGCCCGAAAGGCGCTGAGTTTGGCATACCCCCGCGTAACACGAAAGACTCTCAAGCCAGACAGCGGGTGTGCATGGCGGCAGTCTTCGCTATAATCCGCGACCTGCCCACGCCGCAGGCTCACCGAGCGCTGTTTTTAATAGCGATTTACCACAGCCTGGGCCGCCATTACCTCGGTCTATGAATAGGGCCTGAAAGGATCGCGCATGTTTGAAAATCTGACTGACCGTCTCTCGCAGACGCTGCGCCATGTCACCGGCAAGGCCAAGCTGACCGAGGACAATATTAAAGACACCCTGCGTGAAGTGCGCATGGCGTTGCTGGAAGCCGACGTGGCTTTGCCGGTGGTGAAGGACTTCGTCAACTCGGTCAAAGAGCGCGCGGTGGGCACCGAAGTGTCTCGCAGCCTCACGCCGGGCCAAGCCTTTGTGAAGATCGTCCAGGCCGAGCTCGAAAGCCTGATGGGCGCGGCCAATGAAGACTTGAACCTCAGCGCCGTGCCGCCGGCCGTCGTATTGATGGCCGGTCTGCAAGGTGCGGGTAAGACCACCACCGCCGGCAAGCTGGCGCGCTTCCTTAAAGAGCGCAAGAAGAAGTCCGTGATGGTGGTGTCGGCCGACGTGTACCGTCCGGCGGCCATCAAGCAGTTGGAAATGCTCGCTGGCGAAGTAGGCGTGACTTTCTTCCCGTCCGACCTGAGCCAGAAGCCGGTCGACATCGCCAACGCGGCTATTAAAGAAGCCAAGCTGAAGTTCATCGAAGTGGTCATCGTCGATACCGCCGGTCGCCTGCACATCGACGAAGAGATGATGGGCGAGATCAAGGCGCTGCATGCCGCGATCAACCCGGTCGAGACGCTGTTCGTGGTCGACGCCATGACCGGCCAGGATGCGGCCAATACCGCCAAGGCCTTTGGTGACGCACTGCCGCTGACCGGCGTGATCCTGACCAAGGTGGACGGTGACGCCCGCGGCGGTGCTGCGCTGTCGGTACGTGCCATCACCGGCAAGCCGATCAAGTTCATCGGTATGGGCGAGAAGAGCGAAGCGCTCGAGCCGTTCCACCCAGAGCGTATTGCCTCGCGCATCCTCGGCATGGGCGACGTGCTCAGCCTGATCGAGCAGGCCGAAGCCACGCTCGACAAGGACAAGGCCGACAAGCTGGCCAAAAAGCTGAAGAAGGGCAAGGGCTTCGACCTCGAAGACTTCCGCGACCAGCTGCAACAAATGAAGAACATGGGCGGTCTTGGCGGCCTGATGGACAAACTGCCGAACATCGGCGGTGTGAACCTGGCGCAGATGGGCAATGCCCAGGGCGCGGCAGAGAAGCAGTTCAAGCAGATGGAGGCCATCATCAACTCCATGACCCCGGCCGAGCGCCGCGATCCCGAGCTGATCAGCGGTTCGCGCAAGCGCCGGATCGCCATGGGTTCCGGCACCCAGGTGCAGGACATCGGTCGCTTGATCAAGCAACACAAGCAGATGCAGAAGATGATGAAGAAATTTTCCGCCAAGGGCGGAATGGCCAAGATGATGCGCGGCATGGGCGGTATGTTGCCCGGCGGCGGGATGCCAAAGATGTAAAGAATTCGAGCAGAAGTTCGCTTCTGCTCCGACCCACAGGGATGTGGGATCTCCAGCAAACCCGCCGTTGGCGGGGGCTGACCGGCCGTTTTAACCGACGGCTCTATAGCAGATCTGAGTGGCACGCTGATAGGCGCCAGAAAAAGACATTTGCAAAAGTCCGGATATTCCTTAGAATATGCGGCCTTTCGGGCACCTATGCCCGCTGTGCATTTAGATTTGCAGCACCGACTACAGGAACGATGTTCACATGCTAACAATCCGTCTTGCCCTTGGCGGCTCCAAAAAGCGCCCGTTTTACCACTTGACCGTAACCGACAGCCGCAACCCGCGTGACGGTTCGCACAAGGAACAGGTTGGTTTCTTCAACCCTGTTGCTCGTGGTCAAGAAGTTCGTCTGTCCGTGAACCAAGAGCGCGTAGCCTACTGGCTGAGCGTGGGTGCACAGCCATCCGAGCGCGTTGCAAAACTGTTGAAGGACTCGGCTAAGGCCGCAGCCTGAGCAATATGAACGCGACGCCAGCTGTTGCTGATGATTTGATCGTTATCGGCAAGATTTACTCTGTTCATGGCGTTCGCGGCGAAGTGAAGGTGTATTCCTTTACTGATCCGACTGAAAACCTGTTGCAGTACAAGACCTGGACGCTCAAGCGCGAAGGTAGTGTGAAGCAGGTTGAGCTGGTCAGTGGACGCGGGAGCGATAAGTTCCTGGTCGCAAAGCTCAAGGGTCTTGATGACCGTGAAGAAGCTCGTCTTCTGGCCGGTTATGAGATCTGCGTGCCGCGAGACCTGTTCCCTGAATTGACCGACGGTGAGTACTACTGGTACCAGCTGGAAGGTCTGAAGGTTATTGATCAACTCGGGCAATTGTTCGGGAAAATCGATCATCTTCTGGAAACCGGCGCCAATGATGTAATGGTGGTCAAGCCTTGCGCTGGCAGCCTGGATGATCGCGAACGCCTGTTGCCCTATACCGAGCAATGCGTGTTGGCCGTCGACCTGGCAGCGGGCGAGATGAAGGTGGAATGGGACGCGGACTTCTAAGCGTGGCTAATTTGCGCATTGAAGTGATCAGTTTGTTTCCCGAGATGTTTTCCGCCATCAGCGAGTACGGCATCACCAGTCGGGCGGTGAAACAGGGGCTGTTGCAGCTCACCTGTTGGAACCCGCGAGACTACACGACGGATCGACATCACACTGTAGACGATCGCCCATTTGGCGGTGGTCCGGGCATGGTGATGAAGATCAAGCCCCTGGAAGACGCGTTGGTTCAGGCCAAGGCCGCCGCCGGGGAGAAGGCGAAGGTAATTTACCTGTCCCCTCAAGGCCGCCAGCTGAAACAGGCTGGGGTCCGCGAACTGGCGAATGAGGAAGCACTGATCCTGATTGCCGGTCGCTATGAAGGCATTGACGAGCGTTTTATTGAAGCTCATGTCGATGAAGAGTGGTCGATTGGGGACTATGTCCTGTCTGGCGGCGAGCTGCCGGCGATGGTCCTGATAGATGCGGTTACACGACTGCTGCCTGGAGCTTTAGGGCATGCGGACTCCGCGGAGGAAGATTCCTTCACGGATGGTTTGCTGGATTGCCCGCACTACACCCGACCGGAGGTGTATGCGGATCAGCGTGTTCCCGACGTATTGCTAAGTGGCAATCACGCACACATCCGGCGTTGGCGTTTACAGCAGTCCCTTGGTCGGACCTATGAACGACGCGCCGATCTTCTGGAAAGCCGCTCGCTTTCTGGAGAAGAGAAGAAGCTGCTCGAGGAATACATCCTCGCGCGGGACGATAGTTAACAACGTATCGATGGTAGGTCCATTGACTTACCTTAGGAGCACAGCATGACTAACAAAATCATCCTTGCACTCGAAGCAGAGCAGATGACCAAAGAGATCCCTACCTTTGCCCCGGGCGACACCATTGTCGTTCAGGTGAAAGTGAAGGAAGGCGACCGTTCGCGTCTGCAAGCGTTCGAAGGCGTGGTAATCGCCAAGCGTAACCGTGGTGTGAACAGTGCTTTCACTGTTCGTAAAATCTCCAACGGTGTTGGCGTAGAGCGTACTTTCCAGACCTACAGCCCGCAAATCGACAGCATGGCCGTCAAGCGTCGCGGTGACGTACGTAAAGCCAAGCTGTACTACCTGCGTGACCTGTCCGGTAAAGCAGCTCGCATCAAGGAAAAACTGGCTTAAGTCCAGCTTCCCGATGCAGAAAAAAGCAGCCTACGGGCTGCTTTTTTGTGCCTGAAATTTGTCTATTTGCCGGTATTTGTCCATGACCACCCGCCTCGAAGAAATCCAGCGCCGCACCGACCTGTCCGTGACCCACGTGACCAAGGCCGTGTTCCCGCCGACCACCAACCACCACAACACCCTGTTCGGCGGCACCGCCCTGGCGTGGATGGATGAAGTGTCGTTCATTACCGCCACGCGCTTTTGTCGCTTGCCGCTGGTGACGGTGTCTACCGACCGTATCGACTTCAATCATGCGATCCCGGCCGGCTCCATCGTTGAGCTGATCGGTCGCGTAATCAAGGTGGGGAACACCAGCCTCAAGGTTGAAGTGGAAGTGTTCGTAGAGAGCATGAGCGCCGATGGCCGCGAGAAGGCGATCCAAGGTGTGTTCAGTTTTGTGGCGATTGATGCCGATAAGCGTCCGGTGCCTGTGCTGCCTGGGTTTGTAGACTGATCCTGGACCGAGCCGCGGCCATCGCAGGCAAGCCAGCTCCCACATTTGATCGGTGGAGGTTACAAATCAGTGACCCGACACAAAACCCCTGTGGGAGCTGGCTTGCCTGCGATAGGATCTAACAGACACTACAGTAATCCGCCTGAGCCCCCATGCCCGCCATCGACAACCCTCTGATCGACCGCTTCCTTGACGCACTGTGGCTGGAAAAAGGCCTGTCAGACAACACGCGCCAGGCCTACCGCAGCGACCTGGCGCTGTTCAACGGCTGGCTACAGGAAAAAAACCTCGAATTGATCAACGCCGGCCGCGAGCTGATCCTCGATCACCTGGCCTGGCGTCTGGAGCAGAACTACAAGCCACGCTCCACCGCGCGATTCCTTTCCGGTGTGCGTGGGTTTTATCGCTATCTGCTGCGGGAAAAGTTGATCGCCCTCGATCCCACCCTGCAAGTCGACATGCCACAACTCGGCAGGCCATTGCCCAAATCCCTGTCGGAAGCCGACGTGGAGGCCTTGCTCGCCGCGCCGGATTTAAGTGAGGCCATCGGCCAGCGCGACCGTGCCATGCTGGAGGTGTTGTATGCCTGCGGCCTGCGGGTGACCGAATTGATTAGCCTCACCCTGGAGCAAGTCAACCTGCGTCAGGGCGTGCTGCGGGTGATGGGCAAGGGCAGCAAGGAACGGCTGGTGCCGATGGGCGAAGAGGCGATTGTCTGGGTCGAGCGTTATATGCGTGATGCTCGCAGTGAGCTGCTTGGCGGGCGGCCCAGCGACGTGCTGTTCCCCAGCCTGCGCGGCGAGCAGATGACCCGGCAGACCTTCTGGCATCGTATCAAGCACCAGGCCAAGATCGCCGGTATCGGCAAGACCTTGTCACCCCACACGTTGCGCCATGCATTTGCCACGCATTTGCTCAACCACGGTGCGGATTTGCGCGTGGTGCAAATGTTGCTCGGCCATAGCGACTTATCCACAACCCAAATCTACACCCACGTCGCGCGTGCACGTTTGCAGGATATGCACGCCAAGCACCACCCGCGAGGCTGAAAACCGCCAATTTATCCCGTCACGGGCTGCCCTGCGGCCCAACTGTGGTAGGCTTTGCCGGTTAGCAAAGGGGACGGCCCATGCCCGAGTTTCCACATCGGTGCTACTGCTCCCGTCCCTGCATCTGCCTTCAGGAGTTCCCATGCGCTTGACCCAGATTATTGCCGCCGCAGCCATTGCGTTGGTTTCTACCTTTGCCTTCGCCGATGACGCTGCCGAGCAGACCATCCGCAAGAGCCTGGCCAACCTGCAACTCGATACCCCGATCGAAAGCATCAGCGCCAGCCCGATGGCCGGCCTGTATGAAGTCAAGCTCAAGGGCAGCCGCGTGCTGTACGCCAGTGCCGACGGCCAGTACATCGTCCAGGGTTACCTGTTCCAGCTGAAGGACGGCAAGCCGGTCAACCTCACCGAGAAAGCCGAGCGCCTGGGCGTGTCCAAGCTGATCAATGGCATTCCGGTAGCAGAAACCGTGGTTTACCCGGCCATCGGCGAGACCAAGACCCATATCACCGTGTTCACCGATACCACTTGCCCGTACTGCCACAAGCTGCACGCCGAAGTGCCGGCGCTGAACAAGCTGGGCGTGGAAGTGCGCTACGTCGCGTTCCCGCGCCAGGGCCTGGGTTCGCCGGGTGACGAGCAGTTGCAAGCCGTGTGGTGCTCGGCCGACAAGAAAGCAGCCATGGACAAGATGGTCGATGGCAAGGAAATCAAGGCGGCCAAATGTGCCAATCCGGTTTCCAAGCAGTTCGCCCTGGGCCAGTCCATCGGCGTGAACGGTACACCGGCCATCGTTTTGGCTGACGGCCAAGTGATTCCGGGCTACCAGCCGGCACCACAAGTTGCCAAACTGGCGCTCAGTGCCAAATAAATCAGTATCGTCGAAATGTCGACGATCAAGGCTCGCTGACACGTCAGCGGGTCGTTAATTGCAAGCCGCAGTCGTGCGGCTGTTTTCCACGGCCGACCTAGCGTCGGCCGTTTCATGGGGAGTTCTTCAGTGAAACCGGTCAAAGTAGGCATCTGTGGGTTAGGGACCGTCGGTGGCGGCACCTTTAACGTACTTCAGCGTAACGCTGAGGAAATTTCCCGCCGCGCAGGTCGCGGGATTGAAGTGGCGCAAATTGCCACGCGTTCGCCAAAGCCTCAGTTCGAAACGACCGGTATTGCGATTACCAACGATGTCTTCGCCGTTGCCACCAACCCTGAAATCGATATCGTCATCGAGCTGGTCGGCGGCTACACCGTGGCCCGTGAGCTGGTGCTCAAGGCCATCGAGAACGGCAAGCACGTGGTTACCGCCAACAAGGCGCTGATCGCCGTGCACGGCAACGAGATCTTCGCCAAGGCGCGTGAGAAGGGCGTGATCGTGGCGTTCGAAGCCGCCGTGGCCGGTGGCATCCCGGTGATCAAGGCGATCCGTGAAGGCCTGTCCGCCAACCGCATCAACTGGGTGGCCGGCATCATCAACGGCACCGGTAACTTCATCCTTACCGAAATGCGCGAAAAGGGCCGCACCTTCGAAGACGTGCTTGCCGAAGCCCAGGCCCTGGGTTACGCCGAAGCCGACCCGACTTTCGACGTGGAAGGTATCGACGCCGCTCACAAGCTGACCATCCTGGCGTCCATCGCCTTTGGTATCCCGCTGCAGTTCGACAAGGCCTACACCGAAGGCATCACCAAGCTGACCACCGCCGACGTGAACTACGCCGAAGCCTTGGGCTACCGCATCAAGCACCTGGGCGTCGCGCGTAGCACACCTGCGGGCATCGAGCTGCGTGTGCACCCGACGCTGATCCCGGCCGACCGCCTGATCGCCAACGTCAATGGCGTGATGAACGCTGTGATGGTCAACGGTGATGCGGCCGGTTCGACCCTGTTCTACGGCGCCGGTGCCGGCATGGAGCCGACCGCTTCGTCGGTGATCGCCGACCTGGTGGATGTGGTCCGCGCCATGACCAGCGACCCGGAAAACCGCGTGCCGCACCTGGCCTTCCAGCCGGATTCGCTGTCGGCGCACCCGATCCTGCCGATCGAAGCCTGCGAAAGCGCCTACTACCTGCGCATCCAGGCCCAGGACCATCCGGGCGTGTTGGCCCAGGTCGCCAGCATCCTGTCGGAGCGCGGTATCAATATCGAGTCGATCATGCAGAAGGAAGTCGAGGAGCAAAACGGCCAGGTGCCGATGATCCTGCTGACTCACCGCGTGCTCGAACAGCACATCAACGATGCCATCGCTGCCCTGGAAGCCCTGCAAGGCGTGGTCGGCCCCGTGGTGCGGATCCGCGTCGAACACCTGAACTAATGGTTTTGCTGCAAGGGCCCCGCAGGTTCGGCGGCCCTTGTTCAAGAATGCTCTAGAGGAGCCAGTCATGCGTTATATCAGCACCCGCGGCCAGGCACCGGCCCTGAATTTCGAAGACGTCCTGCTGGCAGGTCTTGCCACCGACGGCGGCCTGTACGTGCCGGAAAACCTGCCACGTTTCACCCAAGAGGAAATCGCATCCTGGGCTGGCCTGCCGTACCACGAACTGGCGTTCCGCGTGATGCGCCCGTTCGTCACCGACAGCATTCCGGATGCGGACTTCAAGAAGATCCTGGAAGAAACCTACGGTGTCTTCTCCCACAATGCCATCGCGCCACTGCGCCAGCTGAATGGCAACGAATGGGTACTGGAGCTGTTCCACGGCCCGACCCTGGCATTCAAGGACTTCGCCTTGCAACTGCTGGGTCGCCTGCTCGACTACGTGCTGGAGAAGCGCGGGGAGCGCGTGGTGATCATCGGCGCCACCTCCGGTGATACCGGCTCGGCGGCCATCGAAGGCTGCAAGCATTGCGAAAACGTCGACATCTTCATCCTGCACCCGCACAAGCGCGTGTCGGAAGTGCAGCGTCGCCAGATGACTACCATCTTTGGTGAAAACATCCACAACATTGCCATCGAAGGCAACTTCGATGACTGCCAGGAAATGGTCAAGAACAGCTTTGCTGACCAGAGCTTCCTGAAGGGCACACGCCTGGTAGCGGTGAACTCGATCAACTGGGCGCGGATCATGGCCCAGATCGTTTACTACTTCCACGCTTCCCTGCAGTTGGGCGGCCCGGCGCGTTCGGTGTCGTTCTCGGTGCCTACCGGCAACTTTGGCGATATCTTCGCCGGTTACCTGGCGCGCAACATGGGCCTGCCGATCAACCAATTGATCGTCGCCACCAACCGCAACGACATCCTGCACCGCTTCATGAGCGGCAACCAGTACGTCAAGGAAACCCTGCACGCCACCCTGTCGCCGTCGATGGACATCATGGTCTCGTCGAACTTCGAGCGCCTGCTGTTCGACATGCACGGTCGTAACGGTGCAGCGATTGCCGGCTTGATGGACACCTTCAAGAGTGGCGGCGGTTTTAGCGTGGAAGAAGAGCGCTGGACCGAAACCCGCAAGCTGTTCGATTCCCTGGCCGTGGACGATGCACAGACCTGCGAAACCATCGCTGAAGTCTATGCCCAGACCGGCGAGCTGCTCGACCCGCACACCGCTATCGGTGTGAAGGCTGCCCGCGAATGCCGCCGCAGCCTGGACATTCCGATGGTGATCCTGGGCACCGCCCACCCGGTTAAATTCCCGGAAGCGGTAGAGAAGGCTGGTGTTGGCAAGGCGCTGGAGCTGCCTGTGCACTTGGCGGACCTGTTCGAGCGTGAAGAGCGTTGCACCGTGTTGGCCAATGACCTGAAGGCTGTGCAGGCGTTTGTGAGCCAGCACGGAAATCGTGGCAAGCCGCTCTGATTCAATGGCTTCGCGAGGTTGCTCAAGCCCGTCTTAGTGACGGGCTTTTTCATTGGGGCAGGCCATACTCCAACGGGCAACCGACAACAAAAAACAAGGAAACCAATACGGTGCTTTTATTGAGCCGAAGATGCATGTGGCTGGTGTGTCTGCTCTTGTTCGGTCATCTGTCGACGACCCTGGCAGCCGTTAGCCTGCCCTTCAAACTGGTCCCGGCATTTACGCCTCTGGCACCCTTGCCTTTGACGGCCGCCGAGCAGCAATGGCTGGCGACCCATCGAACGCTGAAGGTTGGTATCTCCATTGATGATTACCAGCCGATTGATATTACCCGCGACCATAATCGCTACCAGGGCATCAGCGCCGACTACCTGAGCCTGATCGGCGCGCGCCTCGATGTGCCCATGCAGGTGATGGGCTTCGCTGAGCGGGCGCAAGCGGTGGAAGCCTTGCGCAGTGGGGCGATTGATATTCTGACCAGCGCCAATGGCTATGAGCGGGATGTGCCTGGGTTGCGGTTTACCCGGGACTACATGCCGGATCGTTCGGTGGTTGTCGTGCGCCGCGACGACGCCACGCAGAACGAGGACCTCGCGGACAAGAAGGTGGTTTTGCTGGAGGGATATGCCAATGTCGGCAATGTGCATCGGGCCTATCCCGCCAGTCATATCATACTGGCTCCGAACCTTTACAGTGGCTTGGAGGCGTTGAACCAAGGGGATGCCGATGCCTTTATCGGCAATGAAGTGATCGTGCGTGCCTACAAGTCGCTGCGTCCTTACCTGGGTTTGCAGATAAAAGTGGAAAGCCGGCTGGCGCCGATTGGTTTTGCCTTTGCCTCCCGTGCGGCGGACTCTTTATTAGGCGCCATGCTGGACCGTGCCCTGGCGAGTATCGACGAGTCGATACAGCGTGAAATCCTGGCGCGCTGGACCACTGGCCTGGGGGTGGACATCGCCGCAGACCGCATTGTGTTGTCGGCCCAGGAGCAAGCGTGGCTGTTGCACCATCCTCATGTGGTGGTGGCGTCCCAGCAACAGTCGCCGTACATCTTCAAAGACAAGGACGACCAATGGGTCGGCCTGAACGTCGATCTGCTAAACCGGATTTCACGCATGACGGGGTTGCAGTTCGTGATGGAGGAGGTGTCTTCCACCGCGCAGACCCTGGAGTTACTGGCAGCGGGCAGGGCGGATATGAACACCACGCTGGCCGAGAATCAGGAGCGCAGGCAATTCCTGGATTTCAGCCATGGTTTTGGTGGCGCCGGATGGGTGTTTATCCAGCGCAGCGACACGCCATTACTGGTCAGTTTGAGTGAACTGTCCGGCAAAGTATTGGCGTTGCCGGCACGCCATGTACTGGAAAACTTTATTCGTCGTGAACACCCAGACATCGAAATTCTCTCTGTCGATAACTATACCCAGGCCCGTGATCAAGTGATCCAGGGGCACGCGGCAGCGACTATCCAGAATGAAGTGGAGGTGCAGAGTTACCCGTCCGACGGCTTGCGTATCGGGCGTAGTGTCGAGGGCAAGTGGTCGTCCAACAGCCTTGTGGTGCGCAAGGATCAGCCCGAGCTGCTGAGTATTGTGAACAAGGCTTTGGAAGCGATGCCGGTGGCAGAGTTGAGCGCGCTGCGCTTGCGCTGGCTGGGCGCGGTGCCCATCCCTACATCGGCATGGCAGCGTGTGCCGCCATGGGCCTATTGGACGGTCGCCATGGCGCTGTTGTGTGTGTTGGTATCGCTGGCCTGGAATAGCCGGCTCAAGCGTCAGATCCAGCAGCGCTTGGTGGCCGAGCAACGACTGAGCGATCAGTTGGCCTTCAAGCGTGCCTTGCTCGACGGCATGCCCAACCCGGTTTTCGTACGTGACCTGGCTGGGCGGTTGGTGACCTGTAACACCAGCTATGAGCAGCAGTTGGCCACCCGGCGCGAGCAGATCCAGGGCCTGACCTTGATGGAGAGTGGCTTGATGCCAGAGGCTACTGCCGCACGCCTGCATGCAGGGCACATGGAGCAGTTGGCAACGCAGCGATCGTTATTTGTTGATCGCCAGTTGGAGTTCAACGGCGGCACTTTCCACGTGTATCAATGGACGGTGCCGTTTTTCGACGCGCGCGGCCAATTGCAGGGATTGCTCGGGGGGTGGATCGACATCAATGAGCGCAAAGTCCTGGAACATCAGTTGATGGACGCACGCCAGGCTGCTGACGAAGCGAATTACGCCAAAAGTGCATTTCTCTCGACGCTCAGCCACGAAATTCGTACACCGATGACCGCCATCATCGGCTTGCTTGAATTGGAACAAGAACGCGCCCTGGCCGAGGGCAAACGCGTTTCCGAAGCGCTACAGGTGGCCCATCGTTCGGCACGAGAATTGATTGAGTTAATGGGCGATAGCCTGGACCTGGCCAAGATCGAAGCAGGCCATTTGCAACTGGCGCCGCAGACCACTGACCTGAAAAGTTTTTTCGAGGGGATCCAGCGCCTGTTCGAAGCCACCGCACGTAAAAAAGGCCTGCATTTGACCCTGGCGTTTGACCCAGCGGCGCAAGGGAATTATTGGTTCGACCCGCTGCGTTTGCGGCAGGTCATGCACAACCTGCTGGGCAATGCGTTGAAGTTTACCGAGCAGGGTGAGGTCCGCCTCAGCGTCGTCACCCTGTGCGATGAGTCAGGCGCTGAATACCTGCATGTGTGTGTTGCAGACAGTGGGCCGGGGATTGGCGTCGAACAACAGGCCCGGGTGTTCAAGCCTTTTGTCCAGGTCAGCCCGCTGACGGCGGCTCAGCATGGCGGGACGGGACTGGGCTTGAGCATTTGTCAGCAACTGGTGGAGTTGATGGGCGGCACGATCTCCCTGAGCAGCGCGGCGGGCGAGGGCACGACGGTGTGCATTGACCTGTATCTGGAACGGGTCAGTGGCGACGACATGCCCGTTGTGCCTGAGGTGACCCTGCCGAGTGTCGGTCGCCGTTTGTCGGTGCTGGTCGTGGATGACCTGCCCGCCAATCGTCTGGTACTGGCTCAGCAGCTTCAATTCCTCGGTCATCGGGTGGTGGCCCACGACTCGGCTGAGTTGGCCTTGCAGCATTGGCGAGATGACGCCTTTGACGTGCTGGTGACCGATTGCAACATGCCGGGTATGTCCGGCTACGCCTTGAGCGAAGCGGTCCGCGGGATTGAAGCGCAGGAGCGACGACCGCGCTGTGCGTTGGTAGGTTGTACCGCCAATGCCATGGAGGATGAGCACCAGCGTTGTCTTGAGGTGGGGATGGATGAACTGCTGGTCAAGCCGGTTACCCTTGAACACTGGGCCAGGGTACTCGCCCGCGTGGCGCCGTTGCGCACCTTCAATATCCAGACCTTGCATGCGATGACCCAGGCCGATGGGCCGGTGCTGCAGCGAATGCTGGAGGAGCTGGCGAAGAGTCTTGAACATGAGCACGACGCGATCAAGGCGGCGTTGGCGGAACAGGATTTCCCCCGGGTGATGGCCTCGCTGCATCGCCTCAAGGGCATTTGCTGCCTGGTGGATGCGCTGCCCCTTGCCAAGGCGTGTGTGGGGCTTGAAAGCTGCCTGCGTGAGCAACGTATTGAAGAAGTTCAACCCCTGTGGCTTGTGCTGAATGAAGCGCTGGCAGAGTTTAAAGTTGAGCTGGGGGCTCATTTGAATCCGCAAGAATAGGACGTGTCCTATGGGGCGCGCAGGGCCTTTTGAGTAGCCTGCGCCACCTCGCTTTTACGTCGTAGAGTTTTTCATGCGCTCCCTCAATGTCTTGATCCTCGAAGATAACCCGTTCCAACTGATGGCCCTGCACCAGATGCTCAATGCCAATGGTGTATTTAATGTAATGACGGCCGAAACAGTAGAGGCCGCCCGGCAGTCGTTGGCGAGCAAGGGGCCGGTAGACATTGCTATTTGCGACCTCTATCTGGAGCAAGGCGATGCCCTTGAGCTGATTCGCGAATTGGGCGAGCTGCGGCAGACTCAGGTGCTGATCCTGTTAAGCAATGCTGAGCCCAACGTATTGGAGGGTGTCGCCAACATGGCGCGTCAGGCCGGGTTGAATGTGCTCAGGTGTTTGCCCAAACCCGCCTCGGCACAGCTGATCGGGCAACTGCTGACGGTTTGCCGGCAACACTTACGCCCAGGGCCGCAGGTAGTGTCCTGGGAGAGGGTACGCCAACTGTTGGGGGTGAATGAGCAGGATGAATTGCCGCCTTCGGTGGATGCCTGCCAGGTAGCCATCGCGCGCTACGCCAGCGCCAGCTTTCAGCCTATCGTTTGCCAGGCAGGCGTATTGCAAGGGGTTGAGGTGCTGGCGAGGTGGTACCTACCTGAGGGAGAAGTGTTGCTACCGCATGAATTCCTGCCGGTGCTGGAGTTTGCCGGTATGGAGGAGGCATTTACCTGGCATGTGATGGAAGAGGCCCTAGGCCTTGTCAGCCAGATAGCGTGGGATACGGGCGAGATCTTGCCAGTGGCGGTGAACATTCCCGGGCGGATGCTGGAGCATGCGCATTTTCCCCAGAGGCTGCAGCGCCTGCTGCAACGCTATGCCGTGCCCGCCCATAGCCTGACGCTGGAACTGGTCGAAACCACCCGCTTGAACACCGACAGTGCTCATGTCAGCAGCTTGCTACGTTTGCGGATGATCGGTTGCAAATTGTCTATCGGTGACTTCGGCGTCGGCGGTACGAGTTTGCAGCGTTTGCTGGAGCTGCCTTTCACCGAGCTGAAAATACCACCGGCCTTTGCCTGTGGAATGGCGGGCGATGAGCGCAAAGTGGCCGTCGTTGCAGGCGCCATGAGCATGGCCAGCCGCATGGGCATGAACGTGGTGATGGCGGGCATTGAAACGACAGCCGATCGTGATGCGGCCTGTGCACTGGGCCCTGCCTGGTTGCAAGGCCGCCTGATTGCCCCGCCGATGGACGCTCAGGCACTTAAAGAGTGGCTCGGCCATGAGGCTAGGCCAACCCATGCTCCTGCACGTAGATAAACAATGATGCGTCGGTACTGAGCCCTAGCTTGCGCATGGCGCTCACTTTTTGCGCACTGACTGTCTGCTTGCTGCGATGCAGTTGTGCCGCAATCTCACCAACGGTCAGCCCTCTCGCCAGCAGGCGAATCACTTCCAGTTCGCGGGGCGACAGTTGCTCGTGGGACTGCAATCGATCAGTGCCCACGGCGCTCAGTGACTGGCGAATGGTGTGGGCCACATAGCATTGCTGCTGGCGTACCCGCCGGACGGCTTCAGGCAATTCATTCGCGAGGCTGGCTTTACTCAGCAGGCCCATGACACCCAGCTCCAGAATGGCGTGAAACAACCCAGCGTTGTTGAGCATGGTCACCACGACGATGGGCAGCGTTGGGTGATGCCGGCGCAGTTGTTCGATCAGTCGCAAACCGTCGGCCTGGGGTTCGGCGGGCATCATGAAATCGGTGATCAACAGGTCGCAGGCACAGTGTTGCAGCAATTGGGCAAGGGACTGGGGTGAGTTGGCTTCGCCGACGATTTCCAACTGTTCATCGCGTTCCAAGACGGCTCGCAGACCAATCAGGAAAATGGGATGGTCGTCGGCAAGGATGATGCGCAAGGGTTTTTCAGGTGCGCTTCTCAAGATAGATTCCCCGGACAATTCGGGGATTTTAGCCTGTTAACCCAGTGATGGTGGAAAGTGGGGTGTTCACGGTGCACAAAAACGCCGCTTTCCCTTCCTTGGGGCAGCGGCGTTTTCTGTTTCTGGCAGGCCCGGTCTAGTGTTACGAGAATAGTTTCTGCGCGACGACTATGACGGTGCCGACTGCGGCATAGAACCCTGTCGCGATACCCACCGGGTACCAGAAAGTCTCACAGGTTATCTTCAGGGATTCTTTGTTGAGTTTGTTCTGCTCTGCGTTCATACGTGCGATTTCAGCAAAAATACGTGAGACCTCGGCGTGCATTCTGTCTGTCGATGTTTGCTGTTCATTGTGTTCCGCCATCATCTTCATCCTTCGCAATAAGGGCCTTTTGACCTGCGCTTTTATCTGCGTAGCAGCTATACCAGCGCTCACCGAGTATAGGATTCACCTCGGGTCTCGGCCCTCGGCCAACCCCAAAACAGCCGCCCATTGCGTAAGCAGTTATGTGCAGCCGTTTTTTCCCTGTCATGTTGCAAGCGCATGCTGGAATCCGTCACCCCCTGACGGCCCCATAAAGACGATAAAGCGAACTTTCCTACGTCACAAACAGTCACTTAGGATAGATGCAGCTCCCGTTGAAACGATTGTTCCCGAACTATTGAGTGGTGATCGAGATGGAAAGTATCAGCCTATTGCTCGAAGAAGCACTGAGCCCTTATCAGGTTACGCTGACCACCTCTGGTGTGCAGGACGAGTGCCTGGTAACCGTGAAGAATCCTGCTGGCGCCATTGTGGTCGAACGTGAAGTCGACCGCGCCCAATTGATGGACAAACGCGTGCTGGTGGATGTGGTGGATTGCCTGCTGCGTGACATCAAAATTGCCGAAGGGCGCGTCGAACCCTCGGTCATCGCGGCCTTGCGCAACGCAGCCCAGACCCGCAACGCCACCGCCGCATGAAGAATTGTTTAATTATGGAAACTTCCTACAGCGTGGCCGGTCAGATTTCGTAACAGCAAGAGCAAACATTGTGCTCCGGTGTTTGTGCCTTGTTGTACTGGTCTTTGTAGGCCACGTTTAACCCCGAAGTGTCTCCCCACGCTCCGGGGTTTCTTTTTGCCTGCGATTTGTCAGGGGGCCGGCGAGTCCTGGAAAAAACTCGGGTTATCGCGCAGATACTGTTCACGCATGACGGGGTCCAGCCATGAGGCGTAGGACTGCTGTATCTGCTCTTGTGGGATTTCGCGCAGGATCTGGTTGATCCTTTCGATGGCTTGGCGTCCCTGGGGCGTATCCGAGCAACCGATGTGCGTCCGTTGGTAAGGCGCCGAGCCTTTGATGGGGTAGAACATCAAGTCGTCCGAGACGATGCCCTGCTGCATCGCGTGATAGCGGATTTCCGGCCAATAACCCAACACCGCCTCCAGTCTGCCCAGGCGCTGCATCTGCAACAGGCTACCCAAGGCGTCGTTGCCGTAATGCAGTGCGAGCTTGTGCGCATCAGCGTGCTTGAGCTGTTCATCGATGACAGGCCCGTAGCTGCGCTCGGCGATGGCTCCCACCCTAGACGTGTGAGCATCGAGGAACGCCTGCAGGTCAAACTGGCCTTGCGTGATGTAGGGCGCCATGGCGTCCTGCTGGTCGTGTCGGATGGTGACGCCATTGCCGGCCACCACAAACGCCTGGCTGGAAAACACGATGTACCTGGCCCGTTCGGCCGTCCACAGCAATGACGGATCACAGGTGAACGTGGGCTCACGCAGCATTTGCATGCCCCGTGCGCGATTGACGTGCAGCACTTGGTGGCGGTACTCCGGCAGGCGTTCGATGAGTATCGGCAGTAACTGGTCCAGCGCACCCTGGCCTTTGCGTGGGCCTTCGAAAATGGTCAGGGGAGGCAGGTCACGTAATAGCCAGACCAGCGTGTCTTCAGCATTGGCGGTCGGGCCCCAGGCGAGCATGACGCCGAGGCAAAGCTGAGCAAGCGTGCGGATCATCAGATCGCGCCTGCCTCACGTAAACGCACAATGGCGGCAGCGTCATAACCCAGCCCGCCCAGCACCTGGCTGTTATGTTCACCCAACTGCGGCCCGACCCATTCGCAGCTGCCCGGCGTGTCCGACAGCTTGGGCACGATGCCCGGCATCTTGAAGTCCTTGCCGCCAGGCAACTTGGCCTTGAGGAACATCTCCCTGGCGAGGAATTGCGGGTCGCCGAGCATGTCTTCGGCGCTATAGATGCGGCTGGCGGGCACTTCGGCCTTATTCAGGATCTCTACCACCTGACCCAGCGGCAGCGAGTTCACCCAGCGATCAATTACCCCATACAGCTCATCACGGCGGCTATCGCGCCCGTCATTGCTGGCAAGTGCAGGATCGTTGGCGAGGTCTTCTCGACCGATGGCCGACATAAAGCGCTTGAAGATCGCATCGCCGTTGGCGCCAATCTGTACATGCTTGCCATCGGCGCTGGTGTGGATCGAGGACGGCGTGATGCCGGGCATGATGTTACCGGTGCGTTCGCGGATGAAGCCAAACACGTCGAACTCCGGAATCATGCTCTCCATCATGGCGAAGATGGCTTCGTACAGCGCCACATCCACCACTTGCCCCAAACCGCCATTGACTTCGCGATGACGCAGCGCCATCAACGCACCGATCACCGCCCATAACGCGGCGATCGAGTCGCCGATCGAAATACCGGTGCGGACCGGCGGGCGGTCTTCAAAGCCGGTGATGTAGCGCAGGCCGCCCATGGATTCGCCCACAGCACCAAACCCTGGCTGATCTTTCATCGGCCCGGTCTGGCCAAAGCCGGAGAGACGTACCATCACCAGCTTGGGGTTGAGGGCGTGCAGGGTTTCCCAGCTCAGGCCGAGTTTTTCCAGCACACCGGGGCGGAAATTCTCGATCAGGATGTCGGCGTCGGCCAACAGTTGCTTGAGGATGGCCAGACCGTCGGGGTGCTTGAGGTTCAGCGTCAGCGACTGTTTGTTACGCGCCTGCACGAACCACCACAGCGATGTGCCCTCGTACAGCTTGCGCCATTTGCGCAGGGGGTCGCCGCCGTCGGGAGACTCGACCTTGATCACGTCGGCGCCGAATTCCGCACAGATACGGGAGGCAAACGGGCCGGCGATCAGGGTGCCGAGTTCGATGACTTTCAGTCCGGCAAGCGGTTTGGCGTTGAACGACATGAGGATCCTTGTCTGCGCAGGGCGTGGGTGTGATGCCTTTTAACATAGGCGAGTAGCCCTGGGCAGCGCAGGATTCGTTGAATAGCCTCGCCATCGGTTAGACTGGCCGCCTTTCCCTGTCTCTAGAAGCCCGTTCATGGCCCAGCCGTCCACGACCTACAAATTCGAACTCAACCTCACCGACCTCGATCGCTCGGTGTACGAGAGCGTCAAACAAACCATCGCCCGCCACCCGTCGGAAACCGAAGAGCGCATGACCGTGCGCCTGCTGGCCTACGCCCTCTGGTACAACGAGCAGTTGTCGTTCGGGCGCGGCCTGTCAGATGTAGACGAACCAGCCCTGTGGGAAAAAAGCCTGGATGATCGGGTTTTGCACTGGATCGAAGTCGGCCAGCCCGACGCCGACCGCCTCACCTGGTGCTCGCGCCGCACCGAACGCACCAGCCTGCTGGCCTACGGCAGCTTGCGCGTGTGGGAAGGCAAGGTAGTGCCGGTGGCGAATAACCTGAAAAACGTACACATCGCCGCCGTGCCCCAGGAAGTCCTGGAGACCCTGGCCAAGGACATGCCCCGCGTCATCAAGTGGGACGTGATGATCAGCGAAGGCACGATGTTCGTCACCGACGACCGTGGTCAGCATGAAGTCCAACTGCAATGGCTGGTCGGCGAACGCGGCTGAGACTGTAGGAGCCAGCTGTTGTGGTGAGCAAGCTTGCTTGCGCTGGGGTGCGAAGCGCCCCCCAAAAAGCGAGAGGCTGCTACGCAGCCCACGGGAGCAAGCTCCCTCGCCACAACAAGCCAGCTCCCACAGCTGATCTGCGTTGCCTTTAGCATTGCTAACTAACTGTCAAATAGAAGAGAAGCTCCCGTCACCCCATGCGTATCGATCCTCGCCCGTTGCCCGCCGTCCTCCCGTTTCTCGGTGAACTGCCACCGCTGTTGACCCGTCTCTACGCCGCGCGCGGGGTGCAGTCCGAGGCCGAGCTGGATAAAAGCCTGGCCCGGTTGATTCCCTATCAGCAGCTCAAAGGGATTGATGCGGCGGTGGACTTGCTGGTGACCGCATTGGAGCAGCGCCAGCGTATCTTAATCGTCGGTGACTTCGACGCCGATGGCGCCACCGCCAGCACTGTAGGCACCCTGGGCCTGCGTTTGCTCGGTGCGGCCCATGTCGATTACCTCGTGCCCAACCGTTTCGAGTACGGCTACGGCCTGACTCCGGAAATTGTCGCTGTCGCCCTGCAGCGCGAGCCGCAGTTGCTGATCACCGTGGACAACGGCATTTCCAGCGTCGAAGGCGTGGCGGCGGCGAAAGCGGCGGGGTTGCAGGTGTTGGTGACGGACCACCACTTGCCTGGTGATGAGTTGCCGGCGGCAGATGCCATCGTCAATCCGAACCAGCCCGGCTGTGAGTTTCCGAGCAAGGCCCTGGCCGGCGTGGGTGTGATCTTTTACGTGCTGATGGCACTGCGTGCGCGCCTGCGCAGCTTGGGCTGGTACGACAACAAGCCGCAACCCAACATTGGTGAATTGCTCGACCTGGTTGCCCTGGGCAGCGTGGCCGACGTAGTGCCCCTGGACGCCAACAACCGCATCCTCGTGCATCAAGGCCTGGAGCGTATCCGCGCTGGCCGTGCGCGGCCGGGGATCAAGGCGATCCTGGAAGTGGCCAAGCGCGACGCGGCACGCATCACTTCTACTGACCTGGGCTTTATCCTCGGCCCGCGCCTGAATGCCGCCGGGCGCCTGGATGACATGAGCCTGGGGATCGAATGCCTGTTGACCACCGACGTTGCCGCTGCCCGTGAAATGGCCGCGCAACTGGATGGCATGAATCAGGACCGTAAATCCATCGAGCAAGGGATGCAGCGCGAGGCCTTGGCCCAGCTCAAGGACCTGCCGGTGGAGTCGATGCCCTATGGCTTGTGCCTGTTCGACCCGGAATGGCACCAAGGTGTGATCGGCATTCTGGCGTCGCGCATGAAGGAGCGGTATTTCCGACCGACCATCGCCTTTGCCGACGCCGGTGATGGCCTGTTGAAGGGCTCAGGGCGCTCTGTGCAGGGTTTTCATATCCGTGACGCCCTGGCGGTGGTCGCGAGCCAGCATCCCAACCTGATCGCCAAATACGGCGGCCACGCCATGGCGGCTGGCCTGACACTGCGCGAGGAAAATTTCCCACTGTTTGCCGAAGCCTTTGATGCTGAAGTGCGTCGGCAACTGCGTGAGGAAGACCTGACCGGACGCTTGTTGTCGGATGGCACTCTGGCGGTGGAAGAGTTTCACTTGGAACTGGCCCGCGCGTTGCGACATGCCGGGCCGTGGGGGCAGCACTTTCCCGAGCCGGTCTTTCACGGTGTATTCCAGTTGGTAGAGCAGCGCGTGGTGGGTGAGCGGCACCTGAAGGTGGTGCTCAAGACTGAATGCGGGTCAGTGAAACTCGATGGCATTGCCTTTGGCGTGGACCGTGAGGTCTGGCCGAACCCGACCGTGCGTTGGGTGGAGTTGGCGTACAAGCTGGATGTGAACGAGTTTCGTGGGAATGAGACTGTGCAACTGATGATTGCCCACATCGAACCGCGCTAGACGCTGTAGGAGCAAGCTACCTGGGGTGAGCGGGCTTGTGTGGTGAGCGGGCTTGCCCCGCGCTGGGCTGCGCAGCAGCCCTAAAACCAAACGCCGCATTCTGTCAGACAGAATGCGGCGTTCTTATTGGGGCGGCTTCGCCACCCAGCGCGGGGCAAGCCCGCTCACCACAAAAGCCAGCTCCCATGGGGGAAGAGCTTATTCGGTTTTGGCCTGATGCTTCACGATGATATCCACCAAGCGCTTTGCCAGCGCCGGGTAGTTCTCATCGAAGTGATGCCCACCTGGCAACTTCAACGCTTCACCCACGGCTGTCTTGTCCGTGCAGCCGCTCTCGTCGACCTCTTCCGCGCCGTAGATGCACACCACTTTCTCAGGGGGCAGCTTGGCCATTTCCGGCCCAGTGGCGGCTTCTTTACCGGCGTTGCCCAACCAGCCTTCCACTTCAATTTCGAAGCTGCCCGTGCGCGCGAACGCCAGCAGAATGATCGCGTCCACGCGCTGCTGCTCGTTTTCCGGCAGGCGGTTGTAGATGGCCGGCAATACATCGGCGCCGAACGAATAACCGGTCAGTACGAAGCGCTTGGTGCCCCATTTCTGACGGTAGTGCTGCATCAGTTCGGTGAGGTCCTTGGCGCTTTGTTCCGGGGTCTTGTGCTGCCAGTAGTAACGCAGAGTATCGATACCCACCACCGGGTAGCCGATCTTGGCCATTTCACCGGCCACGTCACGGTCCAGGTCACGCCAGCCGCCATCACCGGAGAGGAACAGGGTGACGGTATCTTTCGCTTGGCCGGCCGGGACTTCAACCACCGGAATCGCCAGGCCGCCGTTGTCCGAACCTACCAGTTGCTTGCGCAGCTCGTTGTTCAGCACTTGCGGGTAGTGAATGTCGTAGTCGCTGATACTGGTGGTGGCGCGCGGGGTGTCACGTACGAAACTGGCGCTTTCATCGTCAGGGTTATCGTTCCAGGCCACCAGCCAATTGCCGTGTGCGGCTGTCTTTGGCAGTGGATCCTTGCAGCCTTCCTGCACCAAGGCGAAGCCGACGGAGATGGCGTTGGCCTTGTCGTCGTTCTGGGTGGCCAGCCAGCGCCAGGCGAGGGCGGCGCCAGGGCCGATGCCGCTGACCAGCGTTGCTTGGCCCTTGAGCTGGCCCAGGGCGTTTTGCAGTGCTTGTTCCTGCAGCTTGCAGTCGTCCTTGGGCAGGATCACCTGGACAATCTGCGCCTTGCCGCCTTGGCTCAAGGCGACCAGTTGGCTGTCGGTCAGGATTTCATCGGGCATCACGGCCACGGCCACACGGGCTTTCGGCGTTCCGTACGGGGTTACCCGGGTCATCACCGAGCCATCGGCCTGGGGCAGTTGCTCCAGGGTTGGCTGCGGGGCAGGGCGGTTCCAGTACCAATAGCCGCCACCCAGGATCAGGGCGAGCAGCACTACAAAGGCCAACACATACCGCCAGGAGCGTCGAATCATCAGCGTTTCACCAATCCAGTCAAGCCGCCCGCGATCAGGGCGGCGGTATCGGCCAGTGCCACCAGCGGATCAAGTCCTGCGGGCACGGCCATGTAACGGGGTTCCCAGTCAGGCTGGAACTTGTCTTTGAAGCGGCGCAAACCTTGGAAGTTATACAGTTGCTCGCCACGTCGGAACACCATCGAGCCCAGGCGTTGGGTCAGCGGGGCGCCGCGTCGTGGTTGCAGGCCCGACAACGGCACCATGCCGAGGCTGAAGCGGGCGTAGCCGTGACTCTTATAGTGTTGAATCAGGCCGACCATCATGAACTCCATGGTCAGCTTGGGTGCGTCCGGGTGGGCGCGCATCAGGTCGAGACTGGCCAGGTCGTGGTTGTAGGTCTCGAGCAGGTTGGCGAAGGCCACCGGGCGCCCTTCGAAGCGAATGATCGCGATGCGAAAGTGCTTGAGGTAATCGTCGCTGAAACGTCCCAGGGAGAAGCCTTTTTCCCGTACGTTCTTACCGGTCAGCCAGGCATCGGAGATTACCTTGAGCTCGTCCATCGGCGCGGTGCCCGGCTCGCAGATCTCCAGGGACAGGCCGTCCCGCGAGCCGCGGTTCCAGGTGTAGCGCAGATCCTTCATCTCTTTGCCCTTGGCTTCCAGGTCAAAGCGTTTCAGGTCGACGCGGGCTTCTTCGCCCAGCTTGATGGCGGTGAGGCCGATGTCCATGTAGTACGGCAGGTTCTCGGCGCGGACCTGGTAGAACACCGGGCGCGCATGGTGAATGTCGCACAGGTCACGGAACTGCCAGATCATCTCGGCCCGTGGCTGGGTCGGGCCAATCGGGTCGTACAAGGCTACCAGGCTGCGGCCGCGACGGGCGTACATGAGGAAAGCTTCATCATTGGGGTGGAACAGCAGCGCTTTGTCGCCGGTAAGCGCCAGGCCTCCGTCGGGCTGGGACGAGGCCATCAGGATCTTGCTGGCGCGCTCCAGTTCGTCTGGCGTCGGCAAGTGGATCACCGGGCGCGCGGTGCGCAGCAGCCAGGTCAACGACACGATCACTAGCACCACGGCGGCGCCCAGCAGCGAGCGCAGGCCGCGTGGAGCGTTGGCGTCCAGGGTGAACTGCCACCACAGTTGATGGCTGTACGGTACGTCTTGATAAGCGAACAATAGCAGCCAGATCGAAGCGCCCAGCACGCAGACACTGGCCACCAGGTACAGCGGCGAGAAGGGCAGTTCGGTGAGGCGGCTGGCGCGATAAAACGAGCGTCGGAAGATCGCCAGCAGGATCGCGGTCATGGTCATCAGGCTGGCTTCTTCCCAGTCGAACCCCTTGAGCAGCGAGAGCAGGGCGCCGACCAACAGCAGCACCATGGTCAGCATCCAGGCAGCCGACAAACGTCGACGCAGACCCTGGGCCAGCAACAGGCAAAGCACGCCGATCAGGCTGGCGCCAAAGTGCGAGGCGTCAATCAGGCGGTGGGGAATCAGGAAGCCGATGTTTTCCAGGCGTGAGTCGATTTCGGGCGTGGCGCCAGAGAACAGCAGGACCACGCCGGACAAAAAAACCAGCACGGCCAATACTGGCGCTGCCAGCCCCGAGGCGACCCGCAGGCTTTGCTGGGTCTGGAACAGGCGCTGTGCTTCGTTGACCAGCAGGAACACGCAGGCGATCAGCAGCGGCAACACCACGTAGATCATGCGATACAGCAGCAGGGCGGCGGCCAAAGGCGCGGCGCCCAGTTTGTCGGCGAAGGCCGCCAGCAGGATCGCTTCGAATACGCCCACACCGCCCGGCACATGGCTGAGCACACCAGCGGCCAAGGCCAGCAGGTACACCAGCAGGAAGGGCCCGAACGGCGGCGCTTCCGGCAGCAGCATATAAAGGACAGTGGCGGCAGCGGCCACGTCCAGCGCGGTAATGATCAGTTGCAGGAAGGTCAGGCGGCGACCCGGCAGGCGCAGGGTTCGACGACCGGCTTTTACCAGCAGGTTATCCGGGTAGGGTTGTTCCGGCAGGCGACGGCGATAAATGCCTATGCACAACACCGCCGACAACAACAGCACCGCGCCAGCAATACCGCCCAGCACAGCCTGTGGCAAATGCAGGTAGGTCGATGCGGCGGGCAGGTTGCTCAGTGTCGCCAATGCAGCCAGTGGCGGCAGTGCAGTACCGAGCGCCAGGCTGGCGAACACTGTCATGTGCGCGACTTCCGAAGCCCCGATGCCATGGCGTGCATATAAACGGTAACGCACCGAACCGCCGGAGAGCATCGACAGGCCAATCGCATTGCCGATGGCGAAGGCGGTAAAGCCACCGAGGGCCAGGGTTTTGGCGGGCAGGTTCACGCCCGCGTAGCGCGCGCCGGAAAATTCGTAGCCCAATAGAATGACGAAACCGGCGACTGCCGCCGCAAACGCACCCAGCAAGGCGGGCTTGGGCACTTCCAGGATCGAGTCGTGGAGGGCGTAGAGGTCCAGTTCCAACAGCAGGTGTCGGCAGGCGATCAGGGCGATGGCGAACAATAATAGGGTGACGGCCAGCCCGATGGGTTGCCGGTACTTGCTCACCAGATCCAGCCAACGTAAACGAGTGGGTGTGATCGGTTGTTCTGCTGTGACAGTGTCTTGTGGTTCAGACGAGTTGGCGCGCATCAATCACCTCGTGGATTGTGCGCGACAGGATGGAGGTATCCAGCCAAGTTACCAATCCCTATGGACAAAATAATTACAAATATTAACGCGTATCACCGGGTGCGGCGACAGCGGCCATTGGTCGTAGAGGGTAGCGATTGAGCATTCAGCATAGCTTGCAAAGAGATGGACTCAACAAACCGTGTAGGGTTTCATGAAAGATGCCATGCCATTGTTTCAGAAGAACTTTTTCACCGGATACAAAAAAGGCCACTCTTTCGAGTAGCCTTTTTTGATGTTTGGTTGCGGGAGCCGGATTTGAACCGACGACCTTCGGGTTATGAGCCCGACGAGCTACCAGACTGCTCCATCCCGCGTCTGTGGGCGGCATTCTACAGCCCAACGGCGGGGTGTCAACCGTTAATGGGCTGATGGGTCAAATAAGTGTGAATTTGTCGTTACACGTTGACCAAGAACGGTAAGTGCGCGACGAGTAAAGAGTTTTTTGTCTTACAATTTTCGTACAGGAAGGAAAAACGAGCACGCACAAAAAAGGCCACTCTTTCGAGTAGCCTTTTTTGATGTTTGGTTGCGGGAGCCGGATTTGAACCGACGACCTTCGGGTTATGAGCCCGACGAGCTACCAGACTGCTCCATCCCGCGTCTGTGTGTCGGCATTCTACAGAGGAACGCAGGTGTGTCAACCCGTGAATCGAAGAAAAGCGCTTGTGGTTCAATCGGTTAGCTCTCCAAGGTGGCCTCTCGATACCCCGCCAGCCCAGTGTGGCTGAGGGTTTCAGCTCTATCAGCAGGTAAAATTCGATTGAGAAAATAAATTCATCCGGGATTTTTCCTACCGCTCAAGCGGAAGAATCAAACTACTGGTGCTATATACAGGTGTGAATGCGATACTGGCCACCCGTAGGTACACACCCCCGTTTATATGACGCAGCGCAAAATCATCCACGTCGACTGTGATTGCTTCTACGCCGCCATCGAGATGCGCGATGACCCGAGCCTGGCGCAAAAACCGCTGGCGGTGGGTGGCTCGGCCGACCGGCGCGGGGTGATCGCCACCTGCAACTACGAGGCGCGGGCCTATGGCGTGCGCTCGGCCATGTCGTCACGCCATGCCTTGAAGCTGTGCCCGGACCTGACCATCGTCAAGCCGCGCATGGATGCCTATAAGGAAGCGTCGAAGGAAATCCAGACCATCTTTCGCGACTACACCGACCTGATCGAGCCGTTGTCACTGGATGAAGCCTATCTGGACGTGTCCGACAGCCCGCATTTCGGCGGCAGTGCCACGCGTATTGCCCAGGATATTCGCCGGCGTGTCTCCAACCAGTTGCACATCACCGTGTCCGCCGGCGTGGCGCCGAACAAGTTCCTGGCCAAGATCGCCAGTGATTGGAAGAAGCCCAACGGACTCTTCGTGATCACCCCGGACCAGGTTGAAGACTTCGTCTCGCAGTTGCGCGTGAGCAAGTTGCACGGTGTGGGCAAGGTCACGGCGGACAAACTGGCGCGCCTGGGAATCGAAGACTGCCTGCAGTTGCGCGAGTGGAACAAGCTGGCGTTGGTGCGCGAATTCGGCAGTTTTGGCGAGCGGCTGTGGAGCCTGGCCCGTGGGATCGATGACCGCGTGGTGCAGAACGACAGTCGCCGGCAGTCGATCAGTGTGGAAAATACCTACGACGTGGACCTGCCGGATCTCTCAAGTTGCCTGGCCAAACTCCCCAAGCTGATGGAAACCCTGGCCGGACGCATGGCGCGCATCGACAGCAGTTACCGGGCAGGCAAGCCGTTCGTTAAGGTGAAATTTCATGACTTTACCCAGACCACCTTGGAGCAGGCGGGGGCAGGGCGGGATCTGGAGAGTTATCAGCAACTGCTGACGCAAGCGTTTAACCGCGGTGGGAAGCCGGTGCGGTTGCTGGGGATTGGGGTGCGGTTGCTGGACCTGAGTGGTGGTAACGAGCAATTGGAGCTATTTACCCCTCTGTAGGAGCGAGCTTGCTCGCGAAGAACGCATCGGCACCGCGTTCATTCAGAATGCCCGCGTCATCGTTGACGTTTTTCGCGAGCAAGCTCGCTCCTACAAGGTTCAGCGTGCGCCTGGATCTGCGACGAGACGCCCCGCATCCTTGGTCAACGCCTGCAGGAATTCCTGCTGCAACTCGGGATCATTGCGGGTCAGTTCGATCAGGCTTTGCTCCAGCTCGCTGGCTTCTTCTTCCAGGCCCAGTTCAGACAAGCGCTTGACCCTATGCACCCACTGACTGACTTCGTCATCTTCCAGGTCGTCGTAGATCAGTCCGTGGGCTTCCAGCAACTTATTGCGCAAGGTGCTGCTGACCGCCAGCGTGGAGTCCGAATGCACGTCGTCCTGGCCATCTTCCACGCTGATCTTCAAGGTCGTTACGCGGTTCAGGTCCTGCTCGGCAAACGGGCTGTCCAACAGGTTCAGGCGCAATACGCCGTTACGGTCGGTGGTCAGCTCATGGACTTGCTTGCCGGCGGTAACTTGCACCGGGCGTTCGCTCCAGGGCAGGCTCGAATACTCCACGCGCTTGTCGCGCTGGACTTCATCAATGCCCGCCAGGTTCTGTTGCGCACGGCCGTGGGACTGCACGTTCATGAACGGGTTTAGGCCGTCCACGCCGTAGATCAGCCAGTCACGCGTCACACTGGTCGGCAGGTTGCCAAGGGCGAATACGTTCACCACATTGGCGCCCGCGCCGGCCACCAGGGCTACGGCACCCAAAGGCATCTCATAGAGTTTGCGCCAGGGCTGGTAGGGCGTGTAGCGGTCGTAACGACGGGTGACTTCGAACTCGGTGACCTCGAAGGTCTTCTGTTCGTGAATGCGGACCCGGCGTTGCGGCAGCTCCAGCACTTTGGGTTCGCCTACATCAATCTGCAGGCTGTGGTCGAGCAACTTACGCTCGACCCGCTCCTCGTGCTCACTGCGTTGCGACATCTGGTTGGCGCAGCCGCTGACCAGCAGGGCACCGCACAAGGCGGCGCCCCCCAGGGCTCTGGTGTTTCGCTTGAACATGACTTCTCTTGATCTGGTTTTCAGCGACGAATACGCGCCTGAAGGAAAGACAGCACGTCAGCCACCGGCAACGGTTGGGCTTCGGCTTCGGTCCGGCTCTTGTATTCCAGATTGCCATCGGCCAGGCCGCGGTCACTGACCACGATCCGGTGCGGGATGCCAATCAATTCCATGTCGGCGAATTTGATGCCCGGGCTGGTTTTCTTGTCCCGGTCATCCAGCAACACTTCAAAACCGGCGGCCGTCAGATCGGCATACAGTTTGTCGGTGGCTTCGCGTACTTGCTCGGTTTCATAACGCAGCGGCACCAGAGCCACCTGGAACGGCGCGAGGGCGTCACTCCAGATGATGCCTTTCTCATCGTTGTTCTGCTCGATGGCAGCGGCAACCACGCGCGATACGCCAATGCCGTAGCAGCCCATCTCCAGGGTGATCGGCTTGCCGTTCTCGCCCAGCACTTCGCACTTCATCGCCTTGCTGTACTTGTTGCCCAGCTGGAAGATGTGCCCGACTTCGATGCCGCGCTTGATTTCCAGGGTGCCCTTGCCATCCGGGCTTGGGTCTCCGGCCACCACGTTGCGCAGGTCGGCCACGGTCGGAACCGGCAGGTCACGCTCCCAGTTCACGCCGAAGTAGTGCTTGTCGTCGATGTTCGCGCCGATGCCGAAGTCGCTCATCAGCTCGACCGAACGGTCGATGATGATCGGCAGCGGCAGGTTCAGCGGGCCGAGCGAACCTGCGCCGGCGCCAATGGCGTCACGCAGTTCGGCGTCGGTAGCCATGACCAGCGGGCTGGCCACGCCAGGTTGCTGGGCCGCCTTGATTTCGTTGAGTTCGTGGTCGCCACGGATCACCAGGGCGATCAGCTTGCCTTCTTCTTCGGCGCGCACGATCAGGGTCTTGATGGTCTTTTCAATCGGCAGATTGAATTTTTCCACCAGGGCCGCGATGGTCTTGGTCTCAGGTGTGTCCACCAGGCGCAGCTCTTCAGCCGGTGCTGGACGGGAAGTCTCCCGTGGCACGGCTTCGGCTTTCTCGATGTTCGCCGCGTAGTCGGAGCCGTTGCTGAACACGATATCGTCTTCGCCGGACTCGGCCAGTACGTGGAATTCGTGGGAACCGGCGCCGCCGATGGAGCCGTTGTCCGCTTCAACCGGACGGAACTTCAGGCCCAGGCGCGTGAACACGTTGCAGTAGGCCTGGTGCATGCGGTCGTAGGTGACCTGCAGTGACGCCTGGTCGGCGTGGAACGAGTACGCATCCTTCATGATGAATTCGCGGCCGCGCATCAAACCGAAGCGTGGACGGATTTCGTCACGGAATTTGGTCTGGATCTGATACAGGTTCAGCGGCAGCTGTTTGTAGCTGCTCAGCTCGTTGCGCATCAGATCGGTGATCACTTCTTCGTGGGTCGGGCCGGCGCAGAAGTCGCGGCCATGACGATCCTTGAAGCGCAGCAGCTCAGGGCCGTACTCTTCCCAGCGCCCGGATTCCTGCCACAGTTCAGCCGGTTGGGTACTCGGCATCAACACTTCCAGAGAGCCGGCAGCGTTCATTTCTTCACGAACGATGGCTTCGACCTTGCGCATCACCTTCAAGCCCATGGGCAGCCAGGTGTACAGGCCGGAGGCCAGTTTGCGGATCATACCGGCGCGCAGCATCAGCTGATGGCTGATCACGACCGCGTCGGAAGGCGTTTCTTTCTGTGTGGCGAGCAAATATTGACTGGTACGCATGGTAGGCCGTTGTCGGTTGCTTGGACTTGAAATGACTCTGGATTGTACGGGCGCAAACTGCCGCCGTACAGGCATCAGAATGTAGGGATGTCTGTAGTGAGGGAGCTTGCTCCCGTTCGACAGCGCAGCTGGAGCCGGCTTTTGGGGCTGCTTCGCACCCCAGCGGGAGCAAGCTCCCTCACCACAAAAGCATGTGTGTCAGTCTTCCTGCGGTGGATTCAACCGAATTCGCCGATTCTCCTGAAACCAATGCAGCGCAATCAGCAGCAACGTCGGCACACCCAGCATGCAGGTGATCAGGAAGAAATTGTGATAGCCGAACTTCTCCACCATCACCCCCGAATACCCACCGATCAGCCGCGGCAGCAACAGCATGATCGAGCTGAGCAACGCATATTGGGTGGCGGAGAACTTCAGGTTGGTCAGGCTGGAAAGGTAGGCTACGAATGCCGAGGTCGCCAGCCCCGAGCTGAAGTTATCCAGGGAAATGGTGAAGATCAGCATCTGCAGGTCCGGGCCCATGTCGGCGAGCATCACGAACAGCAGGTTGGTGCCAGCCGAGGCCACACCGCCGATGAACAGGATCGGCAGGATGCCGAAACGCACAATCAGCAGGCCGCCCATGCCGGCGCCAAGCAAGGTCATGATCAGGCCGAAGATCTTGCTGACCCCGGCGATCTGGTCCTTGGTGAAGCCCTGGTCGATGTAGAACACGTTAGCCATCACGCCCATCACGGTGTCGGACATGCGATAGGTAGCGATCAGCCCCAGCAGCAACAACGCCTGCCAGCGGTAGCGCAGGATAAAGTCGTTGACCGGCGTCAGCACCGGCGCCAGGCCACGGCGGCCCATGGCCGAGAGGCATAGGGTGGTGAGCGTTATATAGAGGATGGCCCGCAGGAATGCGCGGTCTTCCATCAGCAAGTCCCACAGGCTCATGCCATGGAACAGCACGCTTTCGAAGTCAGTGTTGAACAGTTGGGTGAACATGGCCGGCACCGACACCAGCAACACGATCAGTACAAACACCGAAACCAACTGATGCACAAAGCTGTAGCGCCCGGCCTGCAATTGAGTGCGCAGTGGCACATTCGGTTCGCGCATGAAGAAGGTGGTCAGCAGCGCCGGGATCATCAGTACCCCGAACAGCACATAGGTGCCGGTCCAGGCCGAGTGTTTATAGTTGAAGCCGGTGGAGCCGAAACCTTCGGCAAAAAACAGTGCGCCCGCTGTGGCGAGCAGGGCTGCAATGCGATAGCCGGACATGTAGCTGGCGGCCAGAGCAGCCTGGCGGCTGTCGTCGGCGATTTCCAGGCGATAGGCGTCGACGGCGATGTCCTGGGTGGCGGACGCAAAGGCAACGATGACCGCGATAGCGATCAGCCAGGACAAGTGTTTCTGCGGGTCGCAAAAACCCATGCCGATCAATCCGAGGATCACCAGCGACTGGGCCAGCACCAGCCAGGAACGGCGGCGCCCGAGTTTGCCGAGCAACGGCAGGCGCCATTGGTCGAGCAGCGGCGACCACACCCACTTAAAGGCATACGCCAAACCGATCAAGCTCGCGTAGCCGATGGTTTCGCGCGCCACACCGGCTTCGCGCAACCACACTGAAAGCGTCGAGAACACCAACATGTAAGGCAGGCCGGCGGCAAAGCCGAGCAACAACAGGACTAACGTCGAGGGGCTGGCATAGGCGGCGAGCGCGGCGCGCCAGGTTTTACGGGGCATGGGCTGGAGTCTGCCTCAGATTTGCGGAAACAAAGCGCGCACTCTAACCGCTGTGCTCTACCGGGCGCCAGCCATGGCGCTGAATATCAACGCGATTGTTGCGGACAGTGACGCCTTCATCGCGCAAACGCGCGCGTTGCTCGTCACCCGAGGCACTGCCCACCGGCAGACTTATCCGACCGCCGGCACCCAGCACGCGGTGCCAGGGCAGCTTGGTGTCTTCGGGAAGCTGGCTTAGCGTACGGCCAACCCAGCGCGCCGCACGCCCGAGCCCTGCCAAGTGGCCCAGCTCACCGTAGCTCACCACGCAGCCTGCGGGCACTTGGGCCAGGGTCAGGTAGAGCGCGGTGCGGCGCATTTCGGCGGGGCTTTGTGGTGTTTCGGCGGGCTGATTCACGGTAGGCATATCCATTGATACCGACGGCACAATTGTAGGAAAGGTCTGTAAGTGTGCTGATGAGAATTGAACTCAACATAAATCCTTGAGTCAGTCCTAGCTATCTAACACGATAACCGCCCTTTTTCGCCAACCTTGAGCTCCTTATCCGCTTATGCTGTCCAGAACCCTGCTGTGCCTCGCTGTTTTCAGCGCCTCCACGCCTTTGCTGGCCGATACCGTCTGGTTGAAAAACGGTGACCGCCTGACGGGCAAGATCAAGGTCTTCGACGGTGGCAAGCTGCTGATCCAAACCGATTACGCAGGCGCCATCCCGGTAGACTGGAAACAGGTGAAAACCCTGGAGAGCGACCAGGAACTGCTGGTCAAGCAGGACGCCTATACCGGCGAGAAGGCCAAGTCCCTAAAAGCGGCGGACGATGGCAAAGTGGTCCTGGCCAACGGCGAAGCGCCCAAGACCGTCGAACTGGCCAGCATCCAGCAGATCATCAAGCCCAAGCCGGTGGTTGAAGACCTGGTGTGGAAGGGCAATGTAGACATGGCGCTGGACTATAAACGCGCCGATAAAGACACTAACGACTACGACATCGACTTCAAGACCACCGCCCGCCATGGTCAATGGCGCCATACCGGGCAGGGCGAGTACAACCGCGAGTTCCAGGACGACGTCACCACCACCGACAACTGGGCCCTGGAATACGACCTCGACCGTTTCCTGACCGAGCATTGGTTCTGGCAGGGGCGCTTGACCTACAAGCGCGACAAGGTTGAAGACCTGTCCCGTCAGCGCACCGTCGGCACGGGCCCGGGCTATCAGTTCTGGGACGATGAGTTGGGCGCGTTCTCCCTGGGCTCGCTGGTCAACCGCACCGACTATGAATACGCCGACGGCGGCAAGGACAACTTCTATTCCCTGGCCATGAAGTGGAATTACAACCGCTACCTGGTGGGCAAGACCGTCGAGTTCTTCACCAACGGCGAAGTGGGCAAGCCCATCGGCGGTCCGGCGGAATACTCGTTGGACGCAGAAATGGGCCTGCGCTACAAGGTCACCGAGTGGGCGTCGCTCAACCTCAAGGCCGAACGCGACGTTATCAGTGGAGACTCCGACAGCAGCCTGAGCAAAACCCGCTATACCGCAGGCTTTGGCGTGGCCTGGTAACACGGGCGTACAAAACCTGCTTGGCAACCTTTGCCGATAATGATTACCTTGCGTTGAGATTCATTCCCATAGGCCCATAGGCCCATAGGTCATGGAGCGGCTGAATACCCGAGGAGTCATACGTTGAGCGCACAGGTTGCCAAGAACGCCCGAGAGCTGTTGCTCAAGGAATACCGTGGGGCTCTCGCCACACAGTCCAAAGCCATGCCCGGCTTCCCTTTCGGCTCGGTAGTGCCGTATTGCCTGGACGAGCAGGGCCGCCCGCTGATCCTGATCAGCCGCATTGCCCAGCATACTCACAACCTGCAGAAAGACCCCAAGTGTTCGCTGCTGGTGGGTGAGCGCGAGGCGGATGATGTGCAGGCCGTCGGGCGCCTGACCTACCTGGCTGAAGCCGAAAAACTGGAGGAGGGCGCTGCCATCGAGGCGGCGGCCGAGCGTTATTACCGCTACTTCCCCGATTCAGCCAACTACCACAAGGCTCACGATTTCGACTTCTGGGTGCTCAAGCCGGTGCGTCACCGTTATATCGGTGGTTTTGGCGCGATTCACTGGGTCGATCAGTTGACGTTGGCCAACCCGTTTGCGGGCAAGGCCGAGCGCAGCATGATCGAACACATGAACAGCGATCACACCAAGGCCATTGCCCATTACGTCGACCTCACCGGTTTGCCGACTTCCGAGCCTGCCCAGTTGGCCGGTATCGACAGCGAAGGCATGCACTTGCGTATAGGCCAATCCTTATATTGGTTGCCGTTTGCGGAGTCTTGCAACACGCCGACACAAGTGCGCGAAGCCTTGGTTTCATTGGCTCACGCCGAGGTCTGGCCGAAAAAAGAAGCCGCTGACGCTTGAATTCACGAAACGGCGACGTCATCTAAGGTGGACTGGCAAGGCATTCTTGCGTTGAGGAACCATTTGATGCGCCCTTTTTTGTTGCTCTTTCTGCTGTTCCCGGTGTTGGAGCTGTTCGTATTCGTTCAAGTCAGCAGTGCGATCGGCTTTTTCCCGGCCCTGTTGCTGATCATTCTCGGCTCGATGCTCGGCGTTCTGGTGCTGCGCGTCGCCGGCCTGGCCACAGCGCTGCGTGCCCGTGAAAGCCTTAACCGGGGCGAACTGCCCGCGCAAACCATGCTTGAAGGCCTGATGATGGCCCTGGCCGGTGGCCTGCTGATCCTGCCAGGTTTCATCAGCGACGTGGTCGGCCTGGTGATGTTGCTGCCGTTTACCCGCAAATTGCTGGCAGGCAAGATGCGCCAGCGCGCCGAAGAGGCAGCGATTCGCCAGCGTGCGTTCGCCGATGACCTGCAACCCCGTGGCGGTCCGGCCCCGCGCCAGCCGCTGGGGCGTGAAGGTGATGTGATCGAAGGTGAGTTCGAGCACCGCGACAGCAAATAACCGCTTAGCTGGCACGGCACCTCTGGGTGCCGTGCTGCTTTCAGTCGTCGGCACACGCAAAAAAATTACGCCACGGCCCCTTGTAATAAGCTTATGCGCCCTTATGTAACGGTCACCGCAAGGTTTCTGGTGGCGACACCAGACAGACTTCCGCGTCTTGCTTGGCGAGGCGCGACCGGCACAGCCGGAATACACCCCGCCGGTATTGACACCGGCCGATGAAAAACACAATTAGGAGAGATCGACAATGAGCAAGCTTCGTCCTCTGCACGACCGCGTCGTAATCCGTCGTAGCGAAGAAGAAAAGAAAACCGCTGGCGGTATCGTTCTGCCAGGTTCGGCTGCTGAAAAAGCCAACCACGGTGTGATCGTCGCTGCGGGTCCAGGCAAAACCCTGGAAAACGGTGAAGTGCGTGCTCTGGCCGTTAAAGTCGGTGACAAGGTTGTATTCGGCCCTTACTCCGGCAGCAACACTGTGAAAGTTGACGGCGAAGACCTGCTGGTCATGGCTGAGAACGAGATTCTCGCCGTACTGGAAGGCTGATTTCCCCGCTCATTTTCCCGTTACTCCAAAGTATTTAAGGATTATCGATCATGGCTGCTAAAGAAGTTAAATTCGGCGATTCCGCCCGCAAGAAAATGCTCACCGGTGTCAACATCCTGGCTGACGCAGTAAAAGCGACCCTGGGCCCGAAAGGCCGTAACGTGATCATCGAGAAGAGCTTCGGCGCTCCGACCATCACCAAGGACGGCGTTTCTGTAGCAAAAGAAATCGAACTGGAAGACCGTTTCGAAAACATGGGCGCGCAGCTGGTCAAAGACGTTGCCTCCCGTGCCAACGATGACGCAGGCGACGGCACCACCACCGCTACCGTCCTGGCTCAGGCCATCGTCAACGAGGGCTACAAAGCCGTCGCTGCCGGTATGAACCCAATGGACCTGAAGCGCGGTATCGACAAGGCGACCATCGCTATCGTTGCCGAGCTGAAAAACCTGTCCAAGCCATGCGCTGACACCAAGGCTATCGCTCAGGTAGGCACCATCTCCGCCAACTCCGACAGCTCCATCGGCGACATCATTGCCGAAGCCATGGAAAAAGTCGGCAAAGAAGGCGTGATCACCGTTGAAGAAGGCACTGGCCTGGAAAACGAACTGTCGGTTGTTGAAGGCATGCAGTTCGACCGTGGCTACCTCTCTCCGTACTTCGTCAACAAGCCAGAAACCATGGTTGCCGAGCTGGACAGCCCGCTGATCCTGCTGGTTGACAAAAAGATCTCCAACATCCGCGAAATGCTGCCAGTACTGGAAGCCGTTGCCAAAGCCGGCCGCCCACTGCTGATCGTTTCCGAAGACGTTGAAGGCGAAGCCCTGGCGACTCTGGTTGTGAACAACATGCGTGGCATCGTTAAAGTCGCAGCCGTCAAGGCTCCAGGCTTCGGCGACCGTCGCAAGGCCATGCTGCAGGACATCGCCGTTCTGACCGGCGGTACCGTTATCTCCGAAGAGATCGGCCTGAGCCTGGAAAGCGCTACCCTGGAAAACCTGGGCAGTGCCAAGCGCGTGACCATCTCCAAAGAAAACACCATCATCGTTGACGGTGCTGGCGTTGAGCAGGATATCCAGGCTCGCATCACCCAGATCCGTGCCCAGGTTGCCGAGACTTCGTCCGACTACGACCGTGAAAAACTGCAAGAGCGTCTGGCCAAGCTGTCCGGCGGCGTTGCAGTGATCAAGGTTGGCGCCGGTTCCGAAGTTGAAATGAAAGAGAAGAAAGCCCGCGTTGAAGACGCCCTGCACGCAACCCGCGCAGCCGTTGAAGAAGGCGTGGTACCTGGCGGTGGCGTTGCGCTGATCCGTGCTCTGGAAGCCCTGGCCAACCTGACCGGCGACAACGCTGACCAGAACGTCGGTATTGCCGTACTGCGTCGCGCTGTTGAAGCACCACTGCGCCAAATCGCTGCCAACTCCGGCGACGAGCCAAGCGTTGTGGTCAACGAAGTCAAGAACGGCAAAGGTAACTACGGTTACAACGCTGCGACTGGCGTCTACGGCGACATGATCGAAATGGGCATCCTGGACCCTACCAAGGTAACCCGTTCCGCGCTGCAAGCAGCAGCCTCCATCGGCGGTCTGATCCTGACCACCGAAGCTGCAATCGCTGACAAGCCGAAGGCTGAAGGCGCAGCTGGCGGCGGTATGCCAGACATGGGCGGCATGGGCGGCATGGGTGGCATGGGCGGCATGATGTAAGCCAGCCTTACCCGGCTAATAAAAAACCCGCCTGCAGTAATGCAGGCGGGTTTTTTTATGGGCGACTGTTCGCTCAGCCGATTCCGCGTCGTCGCAATAGCTTCTTGAACGTCATCCCGCGGGCCAGGGTGGGTTGGCCGATAAAGAGCACACGTGCAGCGGACCACGGTGCAGTCGCACTGTCGAAAGGCTCTTCGGTAGGCACATGTGCGGTTGTGCTGGGTATGGGGCGCCCCCAGTGGCAGGCCAGCAGTGAACTGGCGGCGATACACAGCGACAGCATCAACGTGGGCAGATGTTTCTTGGGGGGACGCATGAACGGGCTCTCCAACCGGATCCAAAGGACGGGACCCAGGGTGCAGGGGCTCTCCTGGATCAGGTGGCGAGATTACGGAGAATGCCAGCGGTGCACTGTCACAGGCTGTAACACGTTGGTTACTGGGGGCGTAGGGGCAGGATCAGAGTCAGACGTGCACCGCCCAGCGGGCTGCGCGCAACGGACAATTCACCGCGATGCCATTGGGTCGCGCGCTTGGCCAGTGCCAGGCCGAGGCCGAAGCCGCTGGGCTCATCGCCGCCCATGGCCAGGCGCACAAACGGTTCGAATACCTTTTCGCGGTTTTCGGCGAGGATGCCAGGGCCGTCATCGTCCACATGTAGCACAAGATGCTGCTCATCTTCGCAGGCAGCGCTGACGCACACTTGGTCGCGGGCATAGGTAATGGCGTTGCTTAACAGGTTGCGCACGATCAAATGCAGCAAGGCGCGGTCGCCGATCAGTTGCAGATCCACCGGTTCCGTCTCCAGGCTCAGGCGGCGACGGTGCCCGTCGAGCAAGGCGAACTCCTGATGCAGCCAGTCACGGATTGGAATGGGTTCATGCTGCAGGTCGGTGGGCGCACCGGCCATCCGGGCAAAGGCCAGGCTGGCGCGGACCAGGGCTTCGAGTTCTTCCACATCGGTTTGCAAGCGTTCCTGCAGGCGCGTGCGCGTGAGGGGATCGTCGCTTTTGCTCAGCAGGGTCAAGGCGAAACGCATTCGTGCCAGAGGCGTGCGCAGTTCGTGGGAAACGGCTTGGGACACCTCCCGGTGACGCTCGCTCATGGCGGTAATGTCCTGCGCATGTTGTTGCACGGTTTGCAGCAACGGCGTCCATTCCTTGCCCATGGCCGGCAGCATGGCGTTGGGCGTGCGAGCCAGGGTGCCCAGGCAGGCATTAAGTGCTTCTACATCGGCGCTGCGCTGGCGACGTGCGCGCAGACCCAGCCACATCCACAGCACCAGGGGCAGGCCGGCCACGCACGCGGTGATGCCATAGACCGGGAATTGCAGGAGGTCCTTGACCTCAGCCGTTCCCCACATCGGGCCGAACTGGATCAGGGTCGTGTCGTCGAGCGGAAAGTAAGTGATGTCTTCATCGCTGCTCTGCGCCGGTTGTTGGTGTTTGAGCATGATCAGGGTTTCGGGCGGCAGTTCGATCGCGTCCAGTTTGACCAGGCTGATCGGGTACTGGAAGCGCGTACGCAACGCGTCCATGCGCGCTTCACGCTGCTCGGCCGGCAAGGGCTTGAGCTGCTCCGCCACGAGGTAGCCGGGCCCGGCCATCAAGCGCAAAAAGCTGTATTCGCCGACGAACACCGAGGCGTTGGCGCACAGCCACAACAAATAAAGGGTCAACGCGCCCCAGATGGTACCGGCCACGATTGCGATCCAGGGCCGCACTTTAGAGAGCATGCCGAGCGCCTTGCGGGATTTCGACAAACAGATAGCCCTGGGCCGTGATGGTCTGGATGGTCACCGGGCAGCCCAGGCTCATCAGCTTCTTGCGCAGGCGCGAGACGCGCATGTCCACGGAACGATTGAGGCCGTCGTATTCCAGGCCACGCAGGCTTTGCAGGAGTTGTTCCCGGGTCAGCAACACCCCGCAATGGCGGGCGAAGATCGTGAGTAAGTCGAACTCGCCCACCGAAAGCTGCAAGGGCACCTCATCGAGCCAGGCGAAATGGTTGCCGAGGTCCAATCGAAACGTGCCCCACTGGTAATACGCACGCGGGGCTTGCGGATGGCGCCGCAGCAACGAGCGGATCCGGGCCAGCAACAGCAGCGGGTCGACCGGCTTGACCACATAGTCGTCCGCGCCGACGGTGAACCCGGTCAATTGCTCGGCGTTTTCGTCCAGCGCCGTCATCATCAGGATCAAGCCGGGGTACTGGTCGCGGATCTGTCGGCACAGGGTAAAGCCGTCGATGCCCGGCAACATTACATCCAGGATCAGCAACGCCGGCTGTTCGTCGCGTATACGCTGGGCCGCGCGGTCGCCGCGATGTTCCACCGCCACGGTAAACCCTTCGGCGCGCAGGAACTCGGCGGTCAGCGCGGCCAGAGGGCGGTCATCTTCGATCAGCAGCAGCGTGTCGGACATGAAAGGGCGTCGTCGCCAGAGAATGGGCGCAAGTGTTACGCCCTTGAATAGGGGAGGCAAGGGCCGTTTGTTTGGCGGCCATTTAAGCGCTGGCCCTGTCATCGGTTTGTGAAGCTATAGTGAAAATCTCGTTCAACTAAAATATCGGTTGAAAAGCTTAATCGACGGGTCTCACAGGCCTATCCCTGAGCCACACTTGGCCTTAAGCTGCGCGAGCCAACACGGCCGTTACCGCGTACGGAGACACTGCCCATGCGAATTCTATTGGTTGAAGACAACCGCGATATTCTGGCCAACTTGGCCGATTACCTGGGGCTAAAAGGCTATACCGTGGACTGTGCGCAGGACGGTTTGTCGGGCCTGCACCTGGCCGCTACCGAGCATTACGACCTGATCGTGCTCGACATCATGTTGCCCGGCATCGATGGCTACACCCTGTGCAAACGCCTGCGCGAAGATGCGCGCCGCGATACGCCGGTGATCATGCTCACCGCCCGCGACCAATTGGATGACCGGCTGCAGGGCTTCAAGTCCGGCGCCGATGACTACCTGCTCAAGCCGTTTGCCCTGTCCGAACTGGCCGCGCGCATCGAAGCCGTACTGCGCCGCGCCCAGGGTGGCGGTCGTCGCGCCCTGCAAGTCGCCGACCTGCATTACGACCTCGATACCCTGGAGGTGACCCGTGAAGGCCGCCTGCTCAAACTCAATCCGGTCGGCCTGAAGCTGCTGGCGGTGTTGATGCAGAAGAGCCCGCACGTGCTGCGCCGCGAAATCCTTGAAGAAGCGCTGTGGGGCGACGACTGCCCGGACAGCGACAGCCTGCGCAGCCATGTCCATCAATTGCGCCAAGTGATCGACAAGCCGTTCGCCAAGCCACTGCTGCAAACGGTGCACGGCGTCGGTTATCGCCTGGCTGAGGGTCGAGATGGAGTTTAAGCAAAGCCTTGCCCAACGGATCATCATTGCCTTTGCCTTGATGAGTGCGTTGGTGGCGGGAGCCTTCGCCATGGGCATTGTCGCGACAGTGCACCTGGTGGAAGAGAAGTTGATCTCGGCGGGCCTGGGCGGTGACCTGCAACGCTTGCTGCTGATGGACACGGTCGAAGACTGGCGGCACCGGCCCGAGCCGGATCAGCTGTTTTACTTCAGTGGCGGCCCTGGCGATTTTGAGTTGCCCAAGGATTTGCGCCACCTTGAACCCGGTTTCCATGAAGTGTTCCGCGAAGCGCTGTCGTACCACGCCATGGTCGAAGTGGTTGATGGCCGGCGCTACGTGCTGCTGCAGGATCAGAGCGATTTTGAAGAGCGCGAGCGCGTGCTGTTTGCCGTGGTGCTGGTGGGTTTCGTACTCAGCCTGGCGCTGGCGGTGTTCCTGGGTTGGGTGCTGGCGCGCAAAGTCATGGCGCCGGTTGTGCGGCTGGCCCGCCAGGTGCGCCACCGTGACCAACTGCTGGGCCTGGCCCCGCCGCTGGCGCCGGACTACGCAGCGGATGAAGTGGGTGAGTTGGCCGTGGCCTTCGATGCCACGCTGGGGCGCCTGCGTCAGGCGCTGTCCCGTGAGCAGTTGTTCACCAGCGATGTGAGCCACGAATTGCGCACGCCGTTAATGGTATTGGCCAGCTCTTGCGAACTGCTGCTGGAAAACCCGGCCATTGACCAGCGGGGACGTAACCAGGTGCTGCGTATCGCCCGGGCTTGCGAAGAGATGCGCGAACTGGTGCAGACCTTTCTGATGCTGGCCCGTGCCCAGCACGATGAATCGGCCATGTCGCAGCAGGTCAACCTCGCGCAGGTGGCCGATGATCTGCTCGGCATCTGGCGCGAGCCCATCGAGCAAAAAGGCCTGGAGCTGATCTACAACCCCGGTAACCCTCTGGATACGCGCTATAACACCACCTTCCTGCACGCCGTCATGGGCAACCTGCTGCGCAACGCCCTGCATTACACCGAGCAAGGGTTTATCCGCCTGACCCTGGAACCCACGGGCTTTGTGGTGGAAGACAGCGGCGTCGGTATTCCCGAAGACAAACGTGAGGCGATGTTCGAGCCGTTTGTACGCGGCAGCGAGAAGCGTGGAGAAGGCCTGGGCCTGGGGTTGTCACTGGTCCAGCGCATCTGCGAGAACCAGGGCTGGACCGTGAGTCTCAGCACCATGGAGCCCAACGGCTGCCGCTTTCATGTGCAATTGAGTCAGGTCTAGGCCTGACTTCGCCCTCTGCCGTTATCCTGCCAGAGATCCCGGTAAATCGGCGAAGATGGCCCCATGCTATTGCTTGTGTCTGTAAAGTCTTGAAATGTATGAGATTGGACAGGACAAGTTTTTCACAACGGGTTGACCTGTTGATCACAGTGCGCTGTTTACTTTTGTAGGCATCAGCAACTGGAGATCCGTTGATGTCTACCCCGATCAAACTCGAATTTTCCGAAAAGTACGACGACGAGCACGCGCAGAATTATTTGCTCAAACATCAGGACAATCTGGCCCGTCGACTGTCTCACAAACGCGACGAGCAATTGGCCCGTGGCGCTCTGGCGATGGCCGGCGAGCCGGGGCTGGTGTTGGATCTGCCGTGCGGTGCGGGGCGCTTCTGGCCATTGTTGGCGGAAAAACCCAATCGCGTGATTATCGGCGCGGACAACTCGGCCTCCATGTTGAAGGTCGCGACGGTCGCCCAGCCCGCTGACGTCGTGAAACGGGTACGACCTTTGCAGACTTCTGCTTTTGATATCGATCTACCGGATAACGCTGTCGACAGTATTTTCTGCATGCGCCTGATGCACCACATTGGTGATCCAGCGCATCGGTTGGCGATACTGCGGGAGTTTCAGCGTGTTACACGTGACAGCGTGATCCTTTCGCTGTGGGTGGACGGCAATTTCAAGGCCTGGAAGCGCAAGCGCACCGAACTGAAACGTCGCAAGAAGGGTGAGCAGGAAGGTTACCAAAACCGGTTTGTGTTACCGGCTGCTACTGTTGAAGCAGAATTCGAGGAAGCCGGTTTTCGTGTCCAGGAGTCCCTGGACTTCATTCCGCTCTACGCCATGTGGCGAGTGTATGTATTGCGCAAGAGGTAACAGGATGGCAGTTGAGTGCATAGCAGGCAGTCATGTAGCTCCCGAAGAACGATTTGATTACTTCTGGCGCCAGCAGGGCGAGTGGGTTGAAGAACCCAACCGTCGGCGAGGTGGAGAAAGCGGCGTGCAGCGCGTGATGAGCGCCAATGGACGTTTGCTTTACAGCAAGCGTCAGACCGGACATATCTACCGCAGTTGGTTACATCCGTTTGGCCGTCCCACCGTGTTGCGTGAGCGGGATGCGATCAAGGGCCTGCGCCTGTTGGATGTACGCGTGCCCGAAATGGTTTTTTGCGAGGCGCGCCGCGACCCTGAGCACCGCTGGCAGGCGCTGCTGGTGACCGCAGCCCTCGACGGCTTCGACGAAATCGAAAACTGGTACGCCGCCGGTGGTCGTGAACAGTACGGCGAGTTGGTGCATGAGCGCGTGCTCAAGGAATTGGCCGGTACGCTGGCGCGTATGCATCGTGGGCGCTGGCAGCATGGTTGCTTGTACATCAAGCACATTTTTGTAAGGGTGACCGGCCAGGGCGACTCGGCCAACGTCGAAGTGGCGCTGCTGGATTTCGAGAAATGCCGCCAGCGCTTGACCGCTTATCGGGCCGCTTCCCATGACATGCTGCAACTGCGCCGCCATTCGTCGTGGAATGACGCGGACTGGAAGAAACTCAGCTACTTTTACGAGACGGCGTTTGGCAGCGCTATCAAGGGTTTAACCAGATGAAGCTAGAAATAGCACGAGGTTTGTTTTTGGTCGGGGCGCTGGGTGTTGCAGCCTTGGCGCTGGCGGCCTGGGAACAGCCTCGCACACAGGTGCTCAGTGCAACGCAGGGTGGCGCGCAATGTCTGTTGCCGCGCGTCGCCAAGGCGAGCACTGCGGCCAAGCCTGATCATGAGTTGTTGCTGTTCATGTTCGGCATGTCTCAAGGGATGAGGCCACAGAGTTGAAACGATTCAAACCCCCAGGAAAGGGCCTTGCGATGCGAGGCCTTTTTTTTCACCAAATTTTATCTGCTTTGGCCTGCGGTCTATAGACATAAACCCGTCAAATCAGATGCAGATGGTTATCCCAGAGCCCTGCCGGCAATTCCAACGGTTTTGCTACCAACGGTTTCTGACGGCAGTCGTAGAACCGGCAACGGCCTTGGCCGGAGGTCACGATAAAGCCATCCTCGACTGCGCCGACTCCAGCACAGTCGGGTAGCGGTCCATCCAGGCGCAACTCGCCACTGTCCATGTCCCAGATAAAGAAGCGGTTGCCCCGAGGAGCCGTCAACGCGACCAGGCGCAACTCGCTGTGCACCGCGACGCTGGCGGTGTAGTGCCCCATGGCCTGCAACTGCTCATCGGCCACCGGGAACGCCACGAATGGCTGGCCCGGCCGTTTGATTGCCAACAACTCGGAACGCTCCTGTGACGCCCCCATGAACTGCTGCCCGGTAAGGATGGTACCGTCGCTGGCGATCCCCATATGGCGCACGCTGTTCATCTGCTGGCCCAGGGTTTCCTTGCTGATCAGCGTGCCATCGCGGTGCATCAGCACCAGGCTTGGCTCCATGGCGTTGAGGTTCATTTCCACGCGGCTTTCGGCTTCGGTGCGAATGCCGCCGTTGGCGACCACCAGCGTCTCACCGTCGGGCATCCACGACACTTGGTGCGGGCCGATGCCGTGGGTGGAGATCTCGCCGGTATGCACCAACCGCTCGCCTTCGAACCTGTACACGCCGAGCAGGCCACGGCCGGGGTCGGTCGTGTCGTTCTCGGTGGCGTACAGCCAGTCGCCGCTCTTGTGAATGACCGCGTGGCCATAGAAGTGGCGATTGGCCTTGGAGGTGATGGTTTGCAGCAGCGTGCCATCGCGCAGGTCGATCAGGTAACTCTCGGTGCCCGGGCGACGGGCGACAAACAGCGCAATCGGCAGCGTAGGGTGGTTGATGATGTCGTGGCAGCGTTGGCCGACCTGGGTAGCAAACACTTGCTTGCCGTCCAGGTGATAGCCCACGGCGTAGTGCTTGCCGTCTGCATCATCCCGCGCCGACAGCAGCAGCGGGCCCTTGTCTTTCCCTTTGAACAGCGTCCAGCCGCCCAAAGTGAGTGCACTGAGCAGCACGCTGCCAACCGCCAAAGCCTGTCGCCTGAGCATCATCAGTCACCGTCGTTGGCGTTAAAGCCCAGTTGGATACCCAGCGCCTTGGCCAATTCGCCTTCGTGCAGGCGGTGGACGACGTTGAGGCTGTCGTAGATATCGTTGAGCTGCTGGCGCCCGGCGTCGTCGGCCAGCAGTTCATTGAGGGTGCGCTGGTTGCTGGCGAACAGTTTGAGGGACGCGGCATAGGCGGCGTCGATCTTGTCGGCCAGCGGCTTCTGTTCGGACGGCAGCAGGCCACGCAGGCCTTTGTTGTCGACGCCGACCCATACGGTCTGGGCGGCGGCGAGGCTGGCTTCGAGGCTTTGCAGGGACGACTGGCTGCGCCATGCATCGGCTTGGAATGGCTGCGGGATGCCCTTGGTCTGGCGGCCCATCGGCGTGCCGAGTTTTTTCTTCAGGGTGTCCAGTGCGGTCACTTGAACGCGCAGCAGATCGGCAATGGCTTCGTGGGAATCGGCGTAACGCTGGTTCGGAAACTTGGTCATCTGCGCCAGCATGCCGTCGGTGCTGTTCCAGCTGGCCAGGATTTCTTCGGCCAGGGCCTTCTGACGGTCGCCGATGGCCACCAGCAGCGGGCAGTAACGGGCCTTTTGTGCGTCGTCGGCAATATCGGTCTTGGCGTCATAGAGGATGTATTCGTAGGCCGACAGGCCTTGCACCACCACGCTGGACTTGGCCAGGGCGGCGCCATCGATCTGCGGCTGGCTGGCGACCAACTGCTCGACCTGGCGGCCGACCAGGTTCTTCTTGTCTGGCCAGAACTGCACCTGCCACGAACGGTTGCCTTCGGCCAGCGGGCCGATCAACAGCGGTTGCAGCTCGGCCCAGGCCTTTTGCGCATGCAGGAAGTCGGCACGGGCAGTGTCCAGGCTCTCTTTGCCTTGGCAGTAGGCCAGGGCGCTGACGGCCAGTTGGCGGTCGGCTTCGACCCAACGGCTGTAGGTCGGCAGGATCACTTGCTTGGCAATGGCCGCCGAGGTCACCGCTTGCGGGTCTTGCGGCGAGCAGGCGCCGAGGGCGAGGGCGGCCAGGCTGGTGAACAACAACTTGGGACGGAACATGTCGAGCTCCCTTCTGTAATTGGGGCGAAGCTTATAAAGAATTCAGGAACGCCAGCAACGCAGCGCGCTGCTCGGCATTAAAGGACAACACATGCTGCTGCGCCGCTTGTGCTTCACCGCCGTGCCACAGCACGGCCTCCAGCGGGTTGCGGGCGCGGCCGTCATGCAAGAACTGGGTGTGGCCACTCACGGTTTGTGTCAGGCCGATGCCCCACAACGGCGGCGTGCGCCAATCGCGGCCACCGGCTTTGAATTCGCTACGGTTGTCGGCCAGGCCTTCGCCCATGTCGTGCAACAGCAGATCGCTGTACGGACGAATCACTTGGTTGGCCAGCTCAGGTTCAGCGGCATTGGCCGCCGTGGTGAACACGGGTTTGTGGCAACCCTGGCAACCGGCCTGGTAGAACAGGTTTTTGCCGGCCAGCACCTGCGGCGTGTTGACGCCACGGCGCGCCGGCACGGCGAGGTTACGGGTATAGAACAGCACCAGGCGCAGGATGTTGTCGCTGACTTCCGGCTCGCCATCGGGGCCATTGCCGTTGGGGGCCTGTTTGCAGGCGACTTGGGCATCGGTGCAGTCATCGAAGGGTCTCAACGAGGTGGTGAGGCCCATATCACCAGAAAACGCGTGAACATTTTGTTGATTGAGGTTGGGTTGCCCGGCTTTCCAGCCAAATCGCCCGAGCACGGTTTTTTGCTGCGCGTCGTCCCAGACCCAATTGGCGCGGCCGACGATGGCTTCTTTGTCGGCGGTCTTCGGGTTGGTGTTGCGCAGGATATCGGCGTCGCTGATGGCTTCGAGCAGGCCCAGGCCGATCATGGGCGGGGCGATGCGTGCGGAAAAACGCGTATCCGGATGCATCGGGCCGTAGCCGAGCTGGGTGATTTGCAGGTCCGGCTTGCGCAACTCGACCACCGTGCCGTCCTTGAACGTCACGTTGACCGGTGTGTAGTCGACTCGCACCTTGCCTTCAGGCAGCACGCCTGGCACGGCCATGTCCTGCAGTTGCCCGCCGTAGACCGGCTCGGGCACCACGCCGACCTGTTCGATGAGCTTGGCATACGGCGCTGCATCCGGAATCGACAGGCGTACCAGCATCGACACCGCATTGGGGGCGTCGGGCAATGGCGGATGTCCCCGTCCGTCCTTTATATGGCAGTTCTGGCACGCATTGGTATTGAACAGTGGGCCCAAGCCATCACGCGCGGTGGTAGTGGACGGCGCGATCACCCAGGGGCTGCGAAAGAAGCTGTTGCCCACGCTGAAGTCCAAGCGGCGGGTGGGCGACAGGTTGGCCGAGGGCAGGGAAAATGCATTCTGGTCGCGCTTGTTCACCGTCGCAGCGCCGCCCGCCCGTGATTCACCCGGCTCGGCCTTGGTAAACCTGGGCGCGTCATCGCAGGCGCTCAGGCTCAAGGCCAGCACGGCTGCGGACAGGCGAAAAAGCGAACGGAACATCGAGTTTCCCGGACGAAGACGAAAAATAAGGTCGCAAAGTCTAACAGGGCGGGGCGCAATGAATAAGAGCAATTATCGTTTGGTCGAATCCGATTCATTCCCGCTAGAATGGCCGCACATTTTTCTCTGGAGGTGGCCAATGCAGGCTCTCGACGCTTTGCTCAACCGTGTTTCCGTGCCGCGTCTGCTGGAACCGGCGCCGACCCAGGAGCAGCGCGACGTGCTGTTCGCCGCCGCCATGCGCGCGCCTGACCACGGCCAACTGCGCCCGTGGCGTTTCCTCACGGTTGAAGGGGCTGCCCGTGAGCAGATGGGCACGCTGCTGGCCGAAGCCGCACGCCTGCAGGACGCCGATGCGCCGCAAGCCGCCATCGACAAGGCCCAGAACGGCCCGTTGCGTGCGCCGTTGGTGGTGGTGGTGATTGCCCGTTTGCAGGAACATTTCAAGGTGCCGAAATCCGAACAATTGCTGGCAGCCGCCTGTGCGGCTCACGGCATCCTGCTGGCGGCGTATGCCCAGGGGATTGGCGCCGTGTGGCGCACGGGTGAACTGTCCTACTCGGCCCACGTTGCCAAAGGCCTGGGCCTTGCGGCCGACGAGGAAGTGATTGGCTTCCTCTACCTGGGCACGCCGCAAAACCCGCCGCGTACAGCGGCTAAAGAGGATGTGGCGGCGTTTGTCCAGGCTTGGACTGGTCTCTAATGGTAGGAGCCGGCAAGCCGGCTCCTACAGGGTTTTGTGCAAGCTGTTCAGACCCTGAACTGATCCATCAGCTTCATCTGCTGGCTGGCCAACGCATTGAGTTGGCTGCTGATGGCCGCCGACTCGGTGGCCTGGCCGGTGAGGGTTTCGGTCACTGTACGGATCGCCGAGACGTTGCGGTTGACCTCTTCCGCCACGGCGCTCTGTTGTTCGGCGGCGCTGGCGATTTGCAGGTTCATGTCGCTGATCACGGTCACCGCATCGCTGATCTTGCCCAAGGCCTGCACCGCCTGATGGATCTGTCCGGCATTGCTCTGGGCTTGGCTCTGGCTTGAATGCATAGTGGCCACCACGCCACGGGTGCCGCTCTGGATGCGTTCGATCACCAGGCGGATTTCCTCCACGGAGTCCTGGGTGCGCTTGGCCAGGTTGCGCACTTCGTCGGCCACCACCGCAAAGCCACGGCCGCTTTCCCCGGCGCGTGCCGCTTCGATGGCGGCGTTCAGCGCCAGCAGGTTGGTCTGCTCGGCGATGCTGCGGATCACTTCCAGCACCGAACCGATCTGCTCGCTGTTGACCGCCAAGGCTTCGACTTCGCCCACGGCCTTGCTGACTTCTTCGGCCAGGGTGGTGATGTCGCGAGTGCTCTGCTCGATGATCGACATGCCTTCGCGTGCCGACTGATCAGCCCCGCGTGCCGCGTTGGCGGCGTTGGAGGCGCTGTTGGCGACGTCGTGGGCAGTGGCACTCATCTCGTTGGACGCGGTAGCCACCTGGTCGATTTCGCGGAACTGCACTTGCATGCCTTCGCTGGTCTGGCGCGCGATGGCCGATGACTGATCGGCGGTGCCACGGGCTTCAGTGATACTTTGCTTGATCTGGGCGATGGTCGGTTGCAGCTTGTCGAGGAAGCGGTTGAACCAGTTGACCAGTTCGCCCAACTCGTCCTTCTTGGCGTAAGCCAGGCGCTGGGTGAGGTCGCCGTCGCCACTGGCGATCTCCTTGAGCATGGCGGCCACGCTGTTGATTGGACGGGTTACCCCGGTGGCGGTCAGCCAGATCAGCAGCAGACCCAGCAGCGCGGCGGCAGCGCCGACCAGCAAGGCTTTGAGCGTACCGGTGGCCTGGGCCTTGTCGAGGACGTCCTGCAGTTTCAAGGTGTCGGCCAGCATCACGTTCTTGGGCAGCTTGATCACCACGCCCCAGGATTTTGCGTCGGCAATCGGCTTGACCGGGTAGACGGCGCGGATGGTGTCGTCCTGCTCGCGGATCATGGGTGACTCGCTGGCCAGCAGTTGCACGATCTCCTTGCCTTCGGCGGCGAGCATGTCGATCAGGTTTTTGCCGACCTTGTCCGGCTGACCGCTATACGCCGCGATCAGGCCGGTACTGGACAGGATCTCCAGATGCGCCGCGCCGTCGAAGAGTTCTTTTTGCGCCGCGTCCGTCACTGCTTGCAGGGTGTTGAGGGCGATGTCGATACCGACCACGCCGATGACTTTGCCGTCCACGATCAGCGGCAAGGCAATGGTGGTCATCAGCATCTGCTTGCCGGCCACTTCATCGGCGTAGGGGTCGAGCAGGCACACTCTGCGCGTATCACGTGGGCAGGTGTACCAGATGTTGTAGGGCGTGCCGCTGAGGTTGGGGGTGGTCTTGGTCAGGTCTTCTTCAACCATGATGGTGTTCAGCCCTTCACCGCCGGCGCGGCTCCAGTAGCTGGAAAAACGGCCTTTTTCGTTGGACACGCGGGCCTTGTCGCCGACGAATTCGCTGTCCTTGCCATCCAGTCCATTGGGCTCGAACGACAGCCAGATACCCAGCACTTTGCTGTTGCGCTCGAAGGTGGTCTTGAGGCTCTGGTTGAGTTCTTCCCGCAAGGCAGCGGGTTCCAGGGACCGTTTGGCTGCCAGGGCGCGCAGGTCCTTGACTTGGTCGGCGAGGGCCGTCACCACCAACAGGTTTTCGCCAAAGGTTTTCTGCAATTGCACGGCCTGTTCGGCGGCTTTGGATTGCAGCAGGTTTTGCACACTGTTAGTGAGCATTCGCGAGCTTGAATCGCTGATCAGCTGATCGTTCTGATTGGTTTCGTAGAGGTTGATGCTGATGATCAGTGCGATGACCCCCAAGAGGCAAAGGCCTGATAGCAGCACGATTTTCAAGCGAATGGAGAGGGTGTCGAACATAGGTTCACTCACGAATGGACTTGTTGGAAGGCACGCAGTGCAGGCCAAGTCCATTCAGCGCTATGTCTGAAACATCGGCGTCATGATTCAATTCATGAGAGAGAGGCGATGAGCGGTAGGAAATACCCTACAGGCTACGTTATACGGGCGCTACAAGCCGCTCCGGACGCGACCAGATCCACAGATTGCCCAGGCTCATCCCGGCAATCGCCAGGTAGATCGGCCAGCCGTGGTCGAGCATCACCAGCATCAGGAGGGCGCACAGCAGCATGCTCACTGTGGCGCTGACTTTGGCACGACGGGCGATGATCTTGCCGTTGCGCCAATTGAACAGGATCGGCCCGAACAGCCGGTGGTTTTCCAGCCAGGCGCTGAGGCGCGGTGAGCTTTTGGTGGCGGCCCAGGCGGCGAGCAGGATGAATTCGGTGGTGGGCAAACCCGGTACGACAATCGCTATCAACCCTATGCCCAGGCTGACGTACGCCAGCAGGCCGAAGAGGATCCGGGCGATTTTCGAGGTGGATTGGGTTTTGCCGGTCATAGGTAGAGATATCACAGAGAATCAATATGAAATGAGATCTAAATGTGGGAGCGGGCTTGCTGTGGTGAGTGGGGCTTGTCCCCCGACGGGCTCACCGCCGACCCAAGGGGCTGCTTCGCAGCCCAGCGCAGGGCAAGCCTGCTCACCACAGCAAGCCCCCTCCCACATTTTTATCGCATTCCAGCCAAGAGTCAGGCCAGTTCAGGGGCGCTAGCGTACGCTTGTTCCAGCAAGACGGTGAAGCGTACAAACGCGTCGATTGCGCCTTTTTCCACCGCTGCCTCTTCTTCAGCGTTGAATTCCAGGGCATCGAGCGTACGGGTGAAGCTCTTCCAGCCTTCAGCACGGCCACCGGCCGGCTCACCCAGGTGACGGGCACCGAAGGTTTCGCTCAGGCCCAGGCCCACGGCGCGCTTGATCAGGAACGCAGCGCCCAGTTTGGAGCCTTCGGACACGAACAGCCAGCCCAAGGCTTCGGCCTTGCTCGGGTTCTTCACGGCGCCGGCGACCGGTGCAGGCACTTCGGTGTCGAGGTCGCCCAGGTCCAGCTTGGCGGCTTCGGCGCGGCAACGTGCGGCCAGGTCCGGCACGATCTTGATCAGCTCGGCATCGTTGTACAGCGCCACCAGCTCCGACTGGAACAGGTACTGCGCGACCACGAAACGCGCGAAATTGGCCTGGGTTTCGAACGGCGCGTGGGCTTTGACCAGGGCGTCGAGCTTGGTGTGTGGCTCGTTGGTGATCTGGTTCAGGCGCTGGGAGCGTAGGCTTGGGCGTTCTGCGGTAGGAGAAGCGGTCATGAAAAAGTCCTTGAGAAGGGGAGCGCCTGGGTGCCCTAAAGAGAGCTGTTATCAACTAGACGAACAAGAAGACGCGGCACAGTAAAAAATCCTCACCTCGTCGGTGAAATTTCGACGAGGTGAGAGGGGCGGTTTAAATGTCCCAGATCACGTTGATCGCAAAGTTGCGACCCGGCTGGGTCAGGCGGTCGAGGTTGGCCGGGGAGGTCACGCCGGCTTCGCCGACGCCGTCGTAGCTGCGTACGTCGTCCCAGTTCCAGTATTTCTTGTCGGTGAGGTTGTAGAGGCCGCCATTGATGGTCACGTCGTTGGTGACTTTGTAGAAACCGGTCAGGTCGACGATGCCAAAGCCTGGGGTCTTGAAGGGGCCAGTGGTGCTGCCGTCAGGCGCGTGAAAAGTGGTGCTGTCGACGCGGTTCTGCTTTTTCACCAGGGTCCAGCTCAGCAGGCCACCGTAGTTGTCCTGGTCGTAGCCCAGGCCGAATACGCCCTTGAGCGGGTTGACGCTGTTGAGCGCCTCGCCATTGTCGTCGTTGCGGCCATAGGTGTAGCCGACCGAACCCTGGGTGTACAGGCCTTGCGGTGCGCCGAAGGCATCGAGGTTCAGGCGCCCTTTGGCTTCTATCCCTTTGATGGTGGCGTGCTTGATGTTGTTGGCTTCGAATTGCTGTGAGGTGCCGCCGGCGACGGAGGCGTCCTCGTCGATGAAGTCGCGGTATTTGTTGTAGAACACAGCGATATCAAACGAACCGGAATCGAAGTTGCCGCGAATTCCGGTTTCCACGCCCTTGCTGCTTTCCGGCTTTAGGTCTGGGTTGGGCTCGACGGTGTAGCCCTGCTGCAGGTTTTCAAAGCGGCCGTACAAGGCCTTGGCCGACGGTGTGCGGAAGCCTTCAGCGTATTGGCCGAACCAGGTGTAGTGATCGGTCAGTGCGTAGGTCAGGCCGAATTTGGGCGTCACACGGTGCCAGGTTTTTTCCTTGTCACTGTGGGCGTAGATCCGCGTCGGGTCGACAGTGTTGAGGAACTCTTCAGTCAACTTGGGTTTGAGTTGGGTGTAGTCGTAACGCACGGCGGGCAGGAAGGTCCATTTGTCCCAAGTGATCTGGTCCTGTGCGAACAACGAGTAGGTGTTGATGGTCGGGTCCGGGAAGTCACTGGCCTTCTTTACGCTATCGCTGGCAATCGGACTGGGCGCGCCGATGGCCGTGCAACCGCCGCCAACAGCCAGGCAGCTGGCTGCGCCTTCTCGGGAGCCGGTGACTTTCTGTTGCTTGAGGGTGGTGCCATAGGTCAGTTGGTGATCGGTTTCACCCAGGCTGAAGGCCTTGTCCAACTGGGCGTCGAACACCCACTGTTTTTCTTCGTAAAGGGTTTCGCGGGTGCGCAAGACACGGCGCGACGGCTGGTAGATCTCGGCGGTGGTCTGGTCGGTCTTGGCGATCTGGTAGTTGAGGCTGGTCTTGATCTGATCGGCAATCGGCGAGTCCAGGGCAAAGCGGTTTTCGATACCGAAACGCTCGCGGGTGATGGTGTCGTTGCCCGACCGCGCACGGTAGAAGTTGAAGCCACGCCCGCCGGTGAACGGACCACCCACGGCATTCTTGAGATTGACGTCGCGATCATCCTTGAACTTCTCGTAGGTCAGGCCCAGTCGATTGTCGTCACCGTAGTTCCAGCCCAGCTTGGCCAGCACGTTGGTGGTGCGCGCGTCCTCGGGGTTGGCGCCAGTGCGCGCCAGCCCCGTGGCGTTGTTGCCATCGTAGGATTCCATCTCATGGCCGTTGCGCTGGCTCAGGTGCAGCAAACCGTCGAAGTCCTGCACGCGGCCGGCGACGGTGCCGGAGGTCAGCCAGCTTTCATCGGCGGAGCTGTAGCCGGTCTTGAGGCGGGCGCCGACGTCCTTGCCGGGTTTGATGATGTCGTCCGGGTCGAGGGTGAAATAACTCACCGCACCACCAATGGCGCTGCTGCCGTACAGGGCCGAGGCCGGGCCGCGCAGAATCTCGACGCGCTTGACGATTTCCGGGTCGACGTAGTTGCGACGGGTCTTGGCGTAAGGGCCGTTGAAGAAGTTGTCCGGCACCTCCACACCATCCACTTGGGTGAGGATGCGGTCGCCGTCGATGCCACGAATGTTGTAGCCCGAATTGCTCGAGCGGCCACCGGCACCGCCTACCGAGACGTTGGGCTCATAACGCACCAGTTCACGGATGGTATTCACGTTCTGGCGGTCCAGCTCTTCGCGATCATGCACGCTGACGGTGCTCGGTACGCTGCTCACGCCCTGCTCACTGCGGGTGGCGCTGATGGTCACCTGTTGCAGGTTGAGGGTGCTCCCCGCTGCGCGCTTTTCCAGGATGATGTTGTTGCTGCCCAGTTTGCGATAGCTCAGGTTGGTCCCCACCAACAGCCGGTCCAGGGCTTTTTCCGGCGACAACGGGCCGCGTACGCCTGGGGACGACACACCCTGGCCCAACTCAGCGGGCAGGCCGACTTGCCAACCGGTCACAGCGGTAAAGGCGTTGAGGGCCGAGACCAGCGATTGCTGCTCGATGCTGAAGTTGTAGTTGCCGTGGCTGCGTGCAGTAGGTTCGGCGGCGGTGGCCGTCATCACCGGCGCACCGGCCAGCAGGATGGCCGCGGTCAGCAAGGACAGGACGGGCGAAGAGGACCGGCGGTTGAAACGAGAGGACATCGAGAGCGCTCCGGGGTACGAATCTTATAGTTGCGAACTGAAACAAATAGGAATCAGTTGCATTGGCTAAGACGAGACGTACGATCCTTAGCTATCGAGTAAAAATAATTCTCATTTAGTTCAAGATCACCAGCGCCGGGTATTCCGACAGCTTGGCCGAGGTGATGTGGGCCAGGGAGCGCACCACGTCCAGGGGCTGGTCGAGGCGGTAATTGCCGGTGACGGCGACGCTGGCCAGTTGATCATTGGTGTTGACGATCCAGCCGGGATAATAACGGCGCAGCTCGGCGAGCACTTCGCTCATCGGGCAGTTTTCGAAGATCAGCCGGCCTTGCACCCAGGCCAGATCCTTGTTGGCGTCCAGCTTGGCCGGCTGGCCAAAACCCTTGGGCCCGATGCGGATACTTTCACCGGCGCGCAAGCGCACGCGGGCATCATCGAAGGTGTTGCTCAGGTCGACATCGCCGCGTTGCACTTGCACCTGCGCTTCGCCATTCAGGTAGCGCACGGCGAACGCGGTATCACGCACGCTGGCGCGCACGGGGCCGGCGTCGATTTCCAGGGGCAGGCCATGGTTGGGCACGACTTCGAAAAACGCCTCGCCCTGGTACAGTCGGGCGAGGCGCTGATGGTCCTTGATACTGCTGGAAAATGCCGAGTTGGTGTTCAGCAACACTTTGGAGCCGTCATCCAGTTGCAGGCGCTGGCGTTCGCCCACCACGGTGAGGTGGTCGGCTTGCAGACGCACCGGCAGGTTGCTGAAGCTGAACAGGCCGATCAGCAGCACAGCGGCGGTGGCCAGCGGTTTCCAATGCGGTTTGATGCGGCGCCAAGCGCTGGACTTGCGCGGTACGGCCAGTGCGACGGCGGCACTGTGAACCGGCGCGCGCTCCCATGCGGCTTGGGCCTTGGCGAAGGCGTGGACGTGGGCGGGATCGCTGGCCAGCCAGGCTTCGAATTCGGTCTGTTGCCCGGGTTGCGGGCACTGCAAGGCGATCAGCCAGTCAAGGGCTTGGTCCATGGCCGTGTCTTGCAACACCTCATGAGCCAGCTCGAGAGGGCGCAGTTTATTCGGGTCCGTCACGGTGTTCCTCGGGTCTTCGCCACGTTCTATTCAACTTTCTTGCAGCTGGGATCGACGCTTCTGTTGGGTGAAGCTTAAGGCCGATCCAGCCGTTCGGCCACACCTACGCAGATAGCCATAATCAATTTGAGTTCCTTTTGCACGGTGCTCAAGGACACTTCCAACTGATCGGCGATCTCCTGGTAACTGCAACCATGCAGGCGGCTGAGGATGAAGATCTGTTGTTGGCGGGCGCTCAACTGGCCGAGGCTGACGCTCAGGGCTTCGAGCATTTGCTCGGCCTGGGTGGCATCTTCGGGGGTACTGATGGGGGCGGCGACGCTTTGCAGGACATCCAGCGGAACATCTTCTTGCAGCGTGCGGGCCTGGATCCTGCGCGCACGCAGATGGTCCAGCGCCAGGTTGCGCGCCGTCTGAAACACGAAGGGTTCAAGGTGATCGATCGGCCGCTCGCTCAGGGCCCGAGTGACGCGCAGGTAGGTTTCCTGCAACAGGTCCTCGGCGGTGCTGTGGTTATTCACCATCCGCTGCAAGGTGCGAAGCAGAATCACCCGTTGGGTGAGAAAGACATGGTTGAAGCGAGATTGGCTCACAGTGATACCAGACCGGTTTGCAGTTAATGATAATGCTTATCATCAACGCAAATGGCAAGTGGCACGTTGCCCGGTGTTGCACAGGACAAATGTGGGAGCGGGCTTGCTCGCGAATGCATCACCTCGGTATTCAGATGAACCGAGGCGTCTGTATTCGCGAGCAAGCCCGCTCCCACACAAGCCCACTCCCACTGGATTACTCGGCGTTACACAATGCCAGGCAGTTATCCAACATACGGTTGGAGAAGCCCCACTCGTTGTCATACCAAGCCAGCACTTTCAGCAACTTGCCGCTGACTTTGGTGTGATTGGCATCGAAGATCGACGACAACGGGTTGTGGTTGAAGTCGCTGGAAACCAGCGGCAGGGTGTTGTAACCCAGAATCTTCGAATGCTGGCTGGCATCCTTGAGCAGCGCGTTGACCTGTTCGGCGGTGGCTTCTTTCTTCAACTGCACGGTGAGGTCCACCAGCGACACGTTGATCACCGGTACACGCACCGCCATGCCGGTCAGCTTGCCCGCCAGTTCCGGCAGCACCAGGCCGACGGCTTCAGCGGCGCCGGTTTTGCTCGGGATCATGTTCTGGGTGGCCGAACGCGCACGATACGGGTCGGTGTGGTAGACATCGGTTAGGTTCTGGTCGTTGGTGTAGGCGTGAATCGTGGTCATCAGGCCGCTTTCGATGCCCAGCTCGCGGTGCAGCACTTGAGCCACAGGCGCCAGGCAGTTGGTGGTGCACGAAGCGTTGGAGATGATCTGGTGGGATTGACGCAGAATGTCGTGGTTGACGCCATAGACCACGGTCGCGTCCGCGCCCTTGGCCGGTGCGGAAATGATCACCTTGCGCGCGCCGGCGGTAATATGGGCGGCAGCCTTGTCACGGTCGGTGAACAGGCCGGTGCATTCGAACACCACGTCGATCTTGTGTGCAGCCCACGGCAGGTCGGCTGGGTTGCGAATGGCACTGACGGCAATCCGGTCGCCATTGACGGTCAGGCTTTCCTGATCGTGAGCGACCTCTGCTTCGAAAGTGCCATGCACGGTGTCGTATTTGAGCAGGTGGGCGTTGATCGAACTGTCGCCCAGATCGTTGATGGCGACGATCTGCAAATCCTGGCGGTAGCCTTGGGTATACAGTGCGCGCAGGACATTACGGCCGATACGGCCAAAACCATTGATTGCGATACGAAGAGTCATTGGAGAGTGCCTGTCGTCGATTTGTTGTAAGAATTACAAGATTATTCGCATAAAAATAGAAAACAAGCCTTTTTAGTGGCAATATTTTGTTCAATCTACAACGAGTGACCTGAATCAACTGGTCCGATGATCCAAACGACTCCCTGCCATCCCATGCGCTGCGGGCGTTTGATCAGCATAGACACTCAGGTCGCCACATCCGTTAGCCTGGAGTTCTACACATGCATCCCCGCGTTCTTGAGGTCACCGAACGGCTTATCGCCCGCAGCCGCGCCACCCGCGAGGCCTACCTTGCGCTCATTCGCGGTGCAGCCACCGACGGTCCGATGCGCGGCAAGCTGCAATGCGCCAACTTCGCCCACGGCGTGGCCGGTTGCGGCACTGAAGATAAAAATAGTCTGCGCATGATGAATGCCGCCAACGTGGCAATTGTTTCGTCATATAACGACATGCTCTCGGCGCACCAGCCGTACGAACATTTTCCTGAACAGATCAAGAAAGCCCTGCGCGAAGTCGGCTCGGTCGGCCAGTTCGCCGGCGGCACCCCTGCCATGTGTGACGGCGTGACCCAGGGCGAGCCTGGCATGGAGCTGAGCCTGCTCAGCCGTGAAGTCATTGCCATGTCCACGGCGGTAGCGCTGTCCCACAACATGTTCGATGCCGCGCTGATGTTGGGCATTTGCGACAAGATCGTCCCCGGCCTGATGATGGGCGCGCTGCGCTACGGCCACTTGCCGATGATATTCGTACCGGGCGGCCCGATGCCGTCGGGCATCTCCAACAAGCAGAAAGCCGACGTGCGCCAGCGCTACGCCGAAGGCAAGGCCACCCGCGAAGAGCTGCTGGAATCGGAGATGAAGTCCTACCACAGCCCTGGCACCTGCACCTTCTACGGCACCGCCAACACCAACCAGTTGCTGATGGAAGTGATGGGCTTGCACCTGCCGGGCGCCTCGTTCGTCAACCCGTACACGCCGCTGCGCGATGCGCTGACCCGCGAAGCCGCGCACCAGGTCACCCGCCTGACCAAGGCCAACGGCAGCTTCATGCCGATCGGCGAGATCGTCGATGAGAAATCCATCGTCAACTCCATCATCGCCCTCAACGCCACTGGTGGTTCGACCAACCACACCCTGCACATGCCGGCGATCGCAATGTCGGCGGGCATTATTCTTACCTGGGACGACATGGCTGACCTCTCCGAGGTGGTGCCGACCCTGTCCCACGTGTATCCAAACGGCAAGGCCGACATCAACCACTTCCAGGCGGCGGGCGGCATGTCGTTCCTGATCCGCGAGCTGCTCGAAGCCGGCCTGCTTCACGAGGACGTCAACACCGTGGCTGGCAAAGGCCTGAGCCGCTACACCCAGGAACCATTCCTGGTCGACGGCGAGCTAATCTGGCGCGACGGCCCGATCGAAAGCCTCGACGAAAGCATCCTGCGTCCCGTGGCCCGTGCGTTCTCGCCGGAAGGTGGCTTGCGTGTGATGGAAGGCAACCTCGGTCGTGGCGTGATGAAAGTGTCTGCCGTAGCGCCGGAACATCAAATTGTTGAAGCGCCGGCGGTGGTGTTCCAGGACCAGCAAGACCTGGCCGACGCGTTCAAGGCCGGTCAGCTGGAAAAAGACTTCGTGGCCGTCATGCGCTTCCAGGGCCCGCGCTCCAATGGCATGCCCGAATTGCACAAGATGACGCCGTTCCTTGGCGTGTTGCAGGACCGTGGCTTCAAAGTCGCACTGGTAACAGACGGGCGTATGTCCGGCGCGTCGGGTAAGATCCCCGCCGCGATCCACGTCAACCCCGAAGCCCAGAGCGGCGGGCCACTGGCGCGGGTGCGCGATGGCGATATCATTCGCGTGGATGGCGTGAAGGGCACCTTGGAGCTTAAGGTGGACGCCGACGAATTCGCAGCGCGCGCGCCTGCCACGGGCCTGTTGGGCAATAACGTGGGGGCCGGTCGCGAGCTGTTTGCATTTATGCGCTTGGCCGCAAGCTCCGCAGAGCAGGGCGCCAGCGCCTTTACCTCTGCCTTGGAGACGCTTAAGTGAAGCTTGCGCTGGTCGGTGATATCGGGGGCACCAACGCCCGTTTTGCGTTGTGGCGCGATCAGGAACTGCATTCGATCCGCGTGCATGCCACGGCGGATCACTCCAGCCCTGAAGATGCGATCAAGGTTTACCTCAAGGAGGAAGGCCTGGAAATCGGCGACATCGGTGCGGTGTGCCTGTCGGTGGCCGGGCCGGTAAGCGGCGATGAATTTAAATTCACCAACAATCACTGGCGCCTGAGCAAGACTGCGTTTTGCAAGACGTTGCAGGTCGATGAACTGCTGCTGGTCAATGACTTCTCGGCCATGGCCTTGGGCATGACCCGCCTCAAGCCCGACGAATTTCGCGTGGTCTGCGAGGGTACGCCGGAGCCATTGCGCCCGGCGGTAGTGATTGGCCCTGGCACTGGCCTGGGGGTCGGGACCCTGCTGGACCTCGGCGCTGGCCGTTTTGCGGCGTTGCCGGGCGAGGGCGGGCATGTCGACCTGCCCCTCAGCAGCCCGCGTGAAACCCAGCTGTGGCAGCACATCTACACTGAGATCGGCCACGTGAGCGCCGAAACCGCCTTGAGCGGTGGCGGCTTGCCGCGTCTGTACCGTGCCATTTGCGCGGTCGACGGCCACACGCCGGTACTGGAAACCCCCGAGGCCATCACGGCCGCAGGCCTGGCCGGCGACCCGGTGGCGATGGAAGTATTGGACCAGTTCAGCATCTGGCTGGGCCGCGTTGCCGGCAACAATGTACTGACCACCGGTGGACGCGGTGGCGTGTACATCGTGGGCGGGGTGATACCGAGGTTTGCCGACTTCTTTATCAACAGCGGCTTTGCCAAGAGTTTCGCCGACAAAGGCTGTATGAGCGACTACTTCAAAGGCATTCCGGTGTGGTTGGTGACCGCGCCGTATTCCGGATTGACCGGGGCTGGGGTGGCGCTTGAGCAGGCTTTTGCCATGTAGGAGCGAGCTTGCTCGCGAAGAGCGTCAACGGTAACGCAGCGCATCAGGTGATACGCAGCAGCTTCAGGATTTTCGCGAGCAAGCTCGCTCCTACAGATTGGCCATAACAACAAGGAGGACCCCGTGAGCGTAATCAGTAAATCGATTCTCCTCGTCGACGACGACCAGGAAATCCGCGAATTGCTGCAGACCTACCTCAGTCGCGCCGGTTTCCAGGTGCGTGGCGTGCCGGATGGCGCGGGGTTCCGCCAAGCGATGAACGAGGCGCCGTGCGACCTGGTCATCCTCGATGTGATGTTGCCGGACGAAGACGGTTTCAGCCTTTGCCGCTGGATCCGCCAGCACCCGCGCCAGGCGCAGGTGCCGATCATCATGCTCACCGCCAGTTCCGACGAGGCCGACCGCGTGATTGGCTTGGAACTGGGCGCCGACGACTACATCGGCAAGCCGTTCAGCCCCCGCGAGTTGCAGGCGCGGATCAAGGCCCTGTTGCGCCGTTGCCAGTTCGGCCAGGAGCGCAGCGTAGGTGGGGACGTGCTGGTGTTTGATGAATGGCGCCTGGATATGATCAGCCACCGCCTGTTTCATGTAGACGGCGAAGAAGTGATCCTCTCCGGGGCCGATTTCGCCCTGCTCAAATTGTTTCTCGACCACCCGCAACAGATCCTCGACCGTGACACCATCGGCAACGCTACCCGTGGCCGCGACCTGATGCCGCTGGACCGTATCGTCGACATGGCCGTCAGCCGCCTGCGCCAACGCTTGCGCGATACCGAAAAACCCCCGAGGCTGATCCGCACGGTGCGCGGCAGCGGTTATCAACTGGCAGCCAGCGTGGTTGCCGGCAATGCCCACTGAACATCTGACTGAACGCCGTCGCCGCTTCCCGGTGCCACGTTCGTTGCTGGGGCGCATGCTGCTGCTAACGTTGCTGGCGGTGTTGTTTGCCCAGGCGCTGTCCAGCGTGATCTGGGTCTCGCAGTTGCGTGCCACACAGCTCGAAGGCCTGGTCACCAGCGCCCGCAGCCTGGCGCATTCGATGACCGCCAGCGTGAGTTATTTCCGTTCATTGCCGGTGGCCTATCGCCCATTGGTCCTCGACCAATTGCGCAGCATGGGCGGCACGCGTTTCGTCGTGACCCTCAATGATCGCCCGTTGGACATGGCCATCCTGCCGCAAACCCCGCGTAAGCAGGCCGTGCTTGAAGCGGTCGATGAAGTGCTGAAACAAACCCTCGGTGCCGATGTGCATATCTCGGTGGAGTTTGTCAGCGCCGAAGACCTGCGCATCTTCAATGCCGGCCTCAAACTTGATGAACTGCCGCGTTCCTGGGCCCACTACGCACTGACCCTGGAGCCGGTAAACCCGCCGGTGCTGGTCACTCAGATTCAGCTCGCGCCTGGCGAATGGCTGTACATCGCCTCGCTATTGCCCGAGCCCTACACCAGTCTTGAAGAGCAAGGCCTGCCGTCCCAGCAGGTGTGGTTTATCGTGCTGACCAGCGGTTTTCTGCTGCTGTTCATCGGTTTGCTGGTGCATTGGCAGAGCCGACCGCTCAAGCGTCTGGCACGGGCGGCGCGGGACATGTCCCTGGGCGCCGATGTAGAGCCAGTCGCCGAAGGTGGCGGCAGCGAAGTGGTCGAAGTGGGCCGTGCGTTCAATGCCATGCGCGAGCGCATCAGCCGTTACCTGACCGAGCGCAGCCAGTTGTTCAGCGCGATTTCCCACGACTTGCGCACACCGATCACCCGCCTGCGCCTACGCGTGGAATTGCTCGAAGACGAGAACCTGCAAACCAAGTTCGGCCGCGACCTGGATGAGCTGGAGTTGTTGGTGAAGGGCGCGCTGCAATGCGTGAAAGATACGGATATCCACGAAAACATCGAGCCGGTCGACCTGAACCATGTGCTCGATTGCCTAGTGGAGCCGTACCTGGCGCCGAACGGGAATGGCCGCGTGACCCAGCATGGCCGGGCGTTGACGGCATATCCGGGCAAGCCGCTGGCGCTCAAGCGTTGCATCGGCAACCTGATCGACAACGCGTTGAAGTACGGTCAGAACGCCCACCTGTACATCGAGGACGATGGCGTGGAGTTCATCCTGCATGTGGATGACGAAGGGCCAGGCGTACCCGAGCAACGCCTGGAGCAAGTTTTCGAACCTCACTTCCGCCTGGCTGGGCAGCAGCAGGGCTATGGCTTGGGGTTGGGAATTGCGCGCAACATTGCCCATAGCCATGGTGGGGAAGTGAGTTTGCAGAATCTGCGCGAGGGAGGGTTGCGGGTGACCTTGCAGCTACCCCGCGGTCTGGACTGAATAAACACAAAACCGCCACTCCCACATTTTGATCTCCGTTGAGTCAGATGCTCTGGCGCAATCGGGCCAGGTCACGCAATGGCGGCGCACCGAAGAGCCGGCTGTACTCGCGGCTAAACTGCGACGGGCTTTCATACCCCACGCGATACCCTGCCGCCGACGCTTCCAGCCCTTCGGCAATCATCAACCGCCGCGCTTCCTGCAAGCGCAATTGCTTCTGGTATTGCAGCGGGCTCATCGCAGTGATCGCCTTGAAACGGTGGTGCAAGGTCGAGACGCTGAGGTTCACTTCCTTGGCCAGGTCATCGATGCGCAGTGGTTGCTCGTAATTGCCGTTCAACCACTTGATCGCCTGGCTGACCCGATGGCTCTGACTGTTGGCCACGGCGATTTCATACAGGCGATAACCCTGTGGACCCCGCAACAGGCGATAAAGAATTTCCCGGTTGATCAGCGGCGCAAGCATGGCGATGTCTTTGGGCGAGTCCAGCAGGCGCGCCAGGCGCAGCACGGCGTCGAGCAGTTGGCCGTCGATGCGGTCGACATACATGCCACGGGAGGTCGGACGCGACGGCACGCCCATCGGCCCTGCTTCCGCGATCAAGGCCGTCAACTGCGCCGGGTCGATATTGATGCGCACCGACAGGTTCGGGTCTTCCGGGGTGGCATCAATGATCCGCCCGGCCACCGGCATCGCCACCGAGAACACTAGGTAATTGAGTGGGTCGTAGGCAAAGATCTCGTCGGCCAGGCGCACTTCCTTGCTGCCGCTGGCCAGAATGCACAGGGCAGGCTCCACCAGTACCGGCATGAAGTCGCGCGGCGTGTTGTGGCGGTTCAGGAACAAGGTGGTGATGGCGGTGCCGTAGGAGCCGTCCTCCCAGGTATGCCGGTGCACGATGCTGGCCAGTTCGGCGCGCTGTTTTTCCATCTCGGCATCGAGGGGCATGGCTTTATGTTCGGGCGACGACATGGAGCGTCCTCTACTGGCTACTTCGATGGGCTCAGCTTAGCGGCGGCTTTTCAAAAAGTGTTACGTCGATTCTGCACAATCCTTGCCTGATCCTGCGACGCATCGTGAATCAGGCAATCGCGGGGCCTGTCATCTCCCTGAAACAAGGCGTTGCCCCATGGAATAAAACGTCTGCGGCAGACGTCCTCTCTACGCTTCTCGCAGGATTGTGCAATAAGCCGACAGGAATTGACTAACCGCGCCCGCCCCCGCGCCGTTATCTTTGATCCTGTGGCAACACGCCCTCACAGTGCTTGCCGAGCATCACTTCTCAACGGGAGAGTCGAACATGTCCACCCCCATTCCCGCGAGCCATATGGCCTTTATCCGCGCCCGCACCGGGTGCAGCACCGAACTCGGTGCACGCTTGAGCAGTTTGATCGAACCGGGCCGTCAGGCTCAGGGTTGCCTGCAGTTCTCGTTGCAGCATTCCCAGGTCGATCCCGATGTCTGGTTGATCTCCGGTTTCTGGAGCAGTGAGGAGGCGATGAGCGCCTACTTCAACTCACCAGCCCTGATGATCCTGACCGAGCTGTTGAATGACATGGTGGTCCGCAGCATGGACTTCCAGACCTTTACTGACGCATCCGCTGCACACGCCTACGGCGAGTACCTGCAACTCGCCGGCTGAAGGTCTAGAATGGCCGACTTTCCATTGGCCAGGACCTGCAACATGGCACGTAAACAATTTGCCCACCACGAAGCCGTTTCCGCCGTAGTACCGGGGGAGGGTGGCTACAGCGCCGCCGTCGCCGTCAAGGCACTGGATGGCATGGGCGCACCGCAGTTTCACAAGATCCTTGATGGACAAAAGTTCACCACGGCCTCCGACGCCGACGATGCGGCCACCCAGCAGCTTGAGTGCTTGGTCGATGTCGATGAAGAAGGCGTGCTGAACTGGGCACCCGCCGTCCTGTAGGAGCGAGCTTGCTCGCGAAAAATCCAAGGGCGCCGCAGCGTATCAAGATGCCCGCGTTATTAATGACGCCCTTCGCGAGCAAGCTCGCTCCTACAGGATTTATTTCGGTCGATACATCTTGAACAGGGCCTCAGGGCCCAACTGGAAGTAATCCGCCGGGCCGCCACCGCGCAGAATCGGCTCGGCGGCGGCGGTGTCGTAGATACCGTCCTTGAGCAACCACTTGGCTATGTGCACCGCGACCACCTCGCCCAACACCAGCCAGCTAGGCACCAATGCCTTGTCGGCGCGCTGAAGCTGGATGATTTGCGTCACCTTGCACTCGAACGACACCGGGCTCTCGCCCACCCGTGGCACGCCCACGATTTTCGAAGCCACCGGTGTCAGGCCGGACAATTCGAACTCATTCACCTCGGGTGAAACCGGGGCGCAACTCTGGTTCATCTGCTCGGCCAGCGGGCGGGTTGCCAGGTTCCACACAAACTCGCCGGTCTGTTCGATGTTGTTCAGGCTGTCTTTACGCCCGACACTGGAAAACCCGATGATCGGCGGAATGTAGTTGAACGCGTTGAAGAAGCTGTAGGGAGCCAGGTTCAGGCGGCCTTCGCTGTCGTGGGACGAAATCCAGCCGATCGGCCGTGGGCCGACGATGGCATTGAAAGGGTCATGGGGCAGGCCGTGGCCGTTGGCGGGTTCGTAGAAATGGATATCGTCGGACATGGCCTGTTCTGTTCTCGATTTCGGGACCAGCATCATACCCAATGTGGGAGCGGGCTTGCCCGCGAATACGGTGGTTCAGTCTCTACAATCGTTGACTGACACACCGCTTTCGCGGGCAAGCCCGCTCCCACATTTCGAACTGCGTTCAACGGTTAGTCGGTGGTTATGCGCGAGTGCTTACGCGTGTCCTTCATGGTCACATAGACCACCAGCGACACCGCGATACACGCGGTCACATACCAGTAGTAGCCGGTTTCCATGCCGATGCTCTTGAACCACAGCGCGATGTATTCAGCAGTACCGCCAAAGATCGATACGGTCAGCGCATACGGCAGGCCCACGCCCAGGGCGCGGATTTCGGTAGGGAACAGCTCGGCCTTCACCACGGCGTTGATCGAGGTGTAGCCGCTGACGATGATCAGCGCCGCCATGATCAGGAAGAACGCGCCCCACCAGCTCTGGATGGTGTGCAGGGTGGTGAGGATCGGCACGGTGAACAGCGTGCCGAGGATGCCGAAGGCGATCAGGATCGGGCGACGGCCGACTTTGTCCGACAGCCCACCGACGATGGGTTGCAGGCACATGAACAGGAACAGCGTCGCCGCCGAGATGGTGGTGGAGTCGGAAATGCTCATGCCGACGGTGTTCACCAGGTATTTCTGCATGTAGGTGGTGTAGGTGTAGAAGGCCAAGGTGCCGCCCATGGTCAGGCCGACCACGGTCAGCAGTTCCTTGGGGTGGCGCATCAAGGTGCGCATCGCGCTTTCCTTGGCTTTTTCCTTCTTGGTGAATGACTCGGTTTCTTCCATGCCACGACGCAGGTACAGCGCGACGACTGCGCACAGCGCGCCGATGGCGAACGGGATACGCCAGCCCCAGGCATACAACTGCTCGGTGGTCAGGACTTGTTGCAGCACGATCAGCACGGCCAGTGCGATGAGCTGTCCGGAGATCAAGGTCACGTACTGGAAGCTGGAGTAGAAACCACGGCGTTCCTTGGTCGCCATCTCGCTGAGGTAGGTGGCGGACGTGCCGTATTCGCCGCCGACCGACAACCCCTGCAGCAAACGGGCAAACACCAGCAGGATCGGTGCACCGATACCAATCATTTCATAGCCTGGGCTCAGGGCGATCAGCAGCGAACCAAAGCACATCAGGTAGACCGAGGCCATCAAGGCTTTTTTACGTCCGACTTTGTCGGCGTACAGGCCCATCAGCCAGCCACCGATCGGGCGCATCAGGAAGCCAACGGCGAAGATCGCGGCGGTGTTGAGCAGTTGGGCGGTGGTGTCGCCTTTCGGGAAGAAGGTCTTGGCGAAGTACAACGAGAAGGCGGCGTAGACGTACCAGTCGTACCACTCGACCATGTTGCCGACGGAACCACTGAAAATCGATTTGATGCGGCTGGAGGTAGTGCGCTCTTTCGTCGGCGCGGCCGCCGACCCCAGAGGCAGGGCGTTGGAGTTATCCATTGAAGGATCCTTCATCTAGTTGTTTTTATGGAGCGGCGCGTGCGCAGCCTGGCTCGAGCTATAGCAGGAGCTGTGCCAGGTGGATGAAGGCCCGCACTAGAGGGGTTCGAGGATTTTTTTGAGCGGAAAGCCGCTGATGATTTTCAATGGGTGAGCGGAAATCCGCTTATTGGCGCGGGCGCGCACTGCCCATTGTAGGCGCTGGCAAGCCAGCGCCTACAGGAAGGTGTCCCGCACCAACCCATGGCGCTGCATCTTTTCATTGAAGGTCCGGCGTGGCAGTTGCAGCTCGGCCAATACGGCCTTGATATCGCCCTTGTGCCGGGTCAACGCGGCTTTCAGGCAGTGGGCTTCGAAGGCTTCCTGCTGCGCAGCCAGGGATTGCCCAGCCTCGATGCCTTCCGGTTCCGGTTCGCCAAGGCCCAATACCTGGCGTTCGGCGACGTTGGCCAGTTCACGCACATTACCTGGCCAATCATGGCTGAGCAGGCGCCCCAGTTGAGCGCCGCTCAGGGGTTCGACGCTGCGGCCCAGGCGCTCGGCGGCACTCTGTGCAAAGTGGTCGAACAGCAGCGGGATATCTTCGCGGCGCTCACGCAAAGGCGGCAGGCGCAGTTGCGCGACGTTCAAGCGATAGGCCAGGTCTTCGCGAAAGCGCCCGGCGCGGGCCTCTTCCAGCAGGTCGGGCTTGGTGGCGGCGATGATGCGCAGGTCCACGTGGATACTCTGGTTGGAGCCCAGTCGCTCCAGTTTCTGTTCTTGCAACACTCGCAGCAGTTTCACCTGTTGGGCCAGCGGCATGCTTTCGATTTCGTCGAGGAACAGCGTGCCACCGTGGGCATATTCCAGTTTGCCGATGCGCTTGCCCTGCGCGCCAGTAAACGCGCCGCTTTCGTGGCCGAATAGTTCGGCTTCAAACAACTGCTCGGGGATGGCGGCGCAGTTGAGCGCGACAAAGGGTTTCTTCGACCGAGGGCCAAAATCATGCAGGCAACGGGCGACCATTTCCTTGCCGCTGCCGGTCTCGCCACGGATCAGTACGTTGACCGGCAGGATCGCCAGGTCCAGCACCTGGCGGCGCAAGGTCTGCAAACCACGGGACACGCCGAGCAGGGTCGACTCCAACTGCGCGCGATGATCGGCCTGTTGATGCAGGCGCCGGTTCTCCAGGATCAGCCCGCGCTTGTCCAGGGCACGGCGCAGGCTGTTGAGCAGGGCGTCGGGGCTGAAGGGTTTTTCCAGGAAGTCGTAGGCCCCGTCGCGCATGGCCTCAACCGCCATCGGTACATCGCCGTGGCCGGTGAGCAGGATGACCGGTAAATCGGCATCGCGGCGCTGTACCTCGGCCAGCAGTTCGAGCCCGCTGAGTCCGGGCATGCGCACATCGCTGAGGATCACGCCGGGGAAATCCTTGGGCAATTGCGCCAGGCATTCCTCGGCGCGGCTGAACAACTGCACCTCGAACCCCGAGAGGCTCAGCCACTGCTCGACGGCCGTGCGGATGCTGGCTTCGTCATCGACCACAATCACCGCGTTCAACATAGGTCGGGCGTCTCCAGCGCGATAGGCAGGGTCAGGGTAAATACCGCGCCGTCGCCGCGATTGCTGGCGATCAGGCGCCCACCCAATTCGTGCACGATAGCGTAGGACACCGCCAGCCCCAAGCCGAGGCCATCACCCACAGGTTTGGTGGTGAAGAACGGGTCGAACACGCTGTTCAGGTGCTCGTCGGCAATCCCGCCGCCGCTGTCGCTGACGGTCAGTCGCCACAGTTGTTGGTCGGCATGCAGGCGGATCTCCAGGCGTTTGCGCGGTTTGTCGGCCATGGCGTCGAGGGCGTTGCGCAGCAGGTTGATCAGAACCTGTTCCAGGCGGATTGCATCGCCGCGCACCCAGGCGGGGCGGGTCAGGTCCAGCACCACGCCGATGGATTCATCGCGCAGGCGCGCATCGAGCAGGTGCAGCGACTGGTCGACCACGGTGGCCAGGTCCAGGCGTTCACGCAAACCACTGGGGCTTTTGCGCGCGAAGGTCTTGAGGTGGCCGGTGAGGGCAGCCATGCGCGTGAGCATGTCGTCCAGTGGCGTGAGCGCCTGGTAGGCGTCGTCGACACGACCGTGATCCAGCAGCAGGCGCAACGTGGCCAGCTGCATGCGCTGGGCAGTGAGTGGCTGATTGATTTCGTGGGCGAGGGCGGCGGACATCTGTCCCAACGCCGCCAGTTTGGCCGATTGCACCAAGCCGTCCTGGGCGGTGCGCAGCGCCTGGGTGCGTTCTTCCACCAGTTGTTCAAGCTCTTCGCGACTGCGCTGGCGCAAGCGGGCCAGGCGCCAGCGTTGGGTCAGGAACAGCACCAGGAACACCAGCGCCAGCCAGGAGCCGGCGGCAGCCAGGCCAGCGTTACGTTGATCTTCAAAGGCGAACTGCGGTTTGCGCAGCAGGTGCAAGGTCCAGCCTTCGGCCTTCAGCGGCAGGGATTCCCAGATGTAATTGGCACTGCCATCCGGGCCGTCGACGCGCATCAGGTGGCTGTTTTCGTCGAAGCGTTGCAGGGTGCTGGTTTCCAGCGCTTGCAGCTGTTTTTTGTCGTATTGGCGGGTGGCTTTCAGCTCGGCAAGGTCGCTGGCCGTCAACGGCCGCAGGTTGCGATAACGCCAGCCGGGTTGATTGGCGATGAACACAATGCCACGCGCATCACTGACCAGCAGCAGGTCATTGCCTTGGGCCCACTCACGTTCAAGTTCGGGGAACTCAAGCTTGACCACCATCGCGCCGAGGAACTGTTCGTGTTCATCGACCACCGCGCTGGAGAGGAAGTAACCGGGTATGCCGGTGGTCACGCCCACCGCGTAAAAGCGCCCAGTGCCGTGGCTCAAGGTTTGGCTGAAATAGGGGCGAAACGCGTAGTTGTGCCCCACATAACTGCTGGGCAGGTTCCAGTTGCTGGCGGCCACGGCCAAGCCGGTGCGGTCCATCAATTCCAGGGTGGATGACTGCGCCGCGCCGTTGATGCGCTCCAGCTTGCGGTTGAGCAGATCCTGGGTGGCGGCGTCCAGCGGGCCCTTCAAGGCGTTGATCATCTCCGAGTCCAACGCCAGCACGGCGGGCAGGGCGCGGTAGCGTTCGATCAGGGTGTGCAGCGAGTTGGCGTACAGCGCGAGCTGCTGATTGGCACGGGCGGCGTCGTCCACCAAGGCCTGGCGTTCGGCGTGGCGCGTGGCCAAGGCCGCGGCCAGTAGCGCGCCAGCGATGATCAGCAGGGAATAGAAGGTCAGGCGCAGGGGGCGAGGGATGACGATCATACGGTGATGGGCAGGCACGGTAAGGGAGTGCACCATACCATGTGCCATCGGGTTTTGTGGTGAGCGGGACTTTTGTGGCGGGCGGGTTTTCTGTGGCGAGCGGGGCTGTTGTGGCGAGCGGGCTTGCCCCGCGTTGAGCTGCGTAGCGGCCCTAAAACCAGCCAGTGAGGCTCCCCCTGGCGGAACGCAGTGATCTTGATGGGGCCGCTACGCGGCCCAACGCGGGGCAAGCCCGCTCGCCACAACAAGCCCGGTTGCCACAGGAGAATTACCAGGCATAAAAAAGGCGACTGGGCCATGGCCACAGTCGCCTTTATGTTTGCAGGGGAAGCGCTTACTGCACTTCTACCGCCAGGCTTTCACTGATCTTTTTCTGCCAGATGGCAGGACCGGTGATGTGCACGGATTCGCCTTTGCTGTCGACAGCAACGGTGACCGGCATGTCCTTCACGTCGAACTCGTAGATCGCTTCCATGCCCAGTTCGGCGAAGGCAACAACACGCGACTTCTTGATGGCTTGCGCCACCAGGTAAGCGGCGCCGCCCACGGCCATCAGGTACACGGCCTTGTGGTCCTTGATCGCTTCGATCGCAGTCGGGCCGCGCTCGGATTTGCCGATCATGCCCAGCAGGCCGGTTTGCTCGAGGATCTGACGGGTGAACTTGTCCATCCGCGTCGCGGTGGTCGGGCCGGCTGGGCCAACCACTTCTTCGCGCACTGGATCAACCGGGCCGACGTAGTAGATGAAGCGACCCTTGAGGTCCACCGGCAGGGTTTCGCCCTTGTTCAGCATCTCGACCATGCGCTTGTGCGCGGCGTCGCGACCGGTGAGCATCTTGCCGTTGAGCAATACGGTTTCGCCCGGCTGCCAGCTCTGCACTTCTTCCGGAGTCAGGGTATCGAGGTTGACGCGACGGGCCGATGGGCCAGCTTCCCAGACGATTTCCGGGTAGGCGTCCAGCGGTGGCGCTTCCAGCGAGGCCGGGCCCGAACCGTCGAGCACGAAGTGCGCGTGACGGGTGGCGGCGCAGTTGGGGATCATGCACACCGGCAAGGACGCTGCGTGGGTCGGGTAGTCCATGATCTTCACGTCGAGCACGGTGGTCAGGCCACCCAGGCCCTGGGCGCCGATGCCCAGTTGGTTGACCTTCTCGAACAGCTCCAGGCGCATCTCTTCGATACGGTTCTGCGGGCCACGCTTTTTCAGCTCGTGGATGTCGATGGATTCCATCAACACTTCCTTGGCCATGACGGCGGCTTTCTCGGCGGTGCCGCCGATGCCGATGCCGAGCATGCCCGGTGGGCACCAGCCGGCACCCATGGTCGGAACGGTCTTCAATACCCAGTCAACGATCGAGTCGGACGGGTTGAGCATGGCCATTTTCGACTTGTTCTCGGAACCGCCGCCCTTGGCTGCCACGTCCACTTCCACGGTGTTACCCGGGACGATGGAGTAGTGGATCACCGCCGGGGTGTTGTCCTTGGTGTTCTTACGCGCGCCTGCCGGGTCGGCCAGGATCGAGGCACGCAGGACGTTTTCCGGCAGGTTGTAGGCGCGACGCACGCCTTCGTTGATCATGTCGTCCAGGCCCATGGTGGCGCCATCCCAACGCACGTCCATGCCCACGCGCACGAACACGGTAACGATACCGGTGTCCTGGCAGATCGGGCGATGGCCGGTGGCGCACATGCGCGAGTTGATCAGGATCTGGGCGATGGAGTCACGGGCCGCTGGCGATTCTTCGCGCAGGTAGGCTTCGTGCATGGCCTGGATGAAATCCACGGGGTGGTAGTAGGAAATGAATTGCAGGGCGTCGGCAACGCTCTGAATCAGGTCGTCTTGCTTGATCACGGTCATGAGTCGCGCTCCTCTATAAGGGAACATTCAATAAAGGTGGGCTCAGTGTTGCATCGGTCGGCTGAGCTCACCTTTCCAAGGCACGCCAAAGTGGTGCAGGCGCGACGCTAAAAAGGCGCGGCAGTATAACCCGGCTCGGTGGCCGATACACCCGACTATGGTCATGAATGCCTGGCTCGATTGGGTTGTAGGAGCGAGCTTGCTCGCGAAAAACTTGAATTTGATGGGTTTCGTCAGGCACCCCGCGTTATCGTTAGCGATCTTCGCGAGCAAGCTCGCTCCTACAGGTGAGAGTTATATGCCTGAACTGTATGTCGGCGAACGCCATTGGTCGGTAACGACCGGCAGCAACCTGCTGGATTCCTTGAACGAGGCAGGTGTGGCCGTGCCTTACAGTTGTCGCGCCGGCAGTTGCCATGCGTGTCTGGTGCGATGCCAGGGAGAGATCGAGGACAAGCAGCCCGAGGCCTTGAGCCCGGCGCAACGTCAGGACGGCTGGCGCTTGGCGTGCCAGTGCCAGGTGAGCGGGGACCTGCGCGTCGAAACCTTTGATCCTACGCGTGATGGGTTGCCGGCCCAGGTGGTGGGTATCGATTGGTTGAGCCCGAGTGTGCTGCGCCTGCGCCTGCAACCCGAGCGTGGCCTGCGCTACCGGGCTGGGCAGCATCTGGTGTTGTGGGCGGGACAAGTGGCGCGGCCCTATTCCCTGGCGAGCTTGCCCCAGGATGACCCATTCCTGGAGTTTCACCTCGATTGCCGTCTGCCTGGCGAATTCAGTGATCTTGCCCGCCAGTTGCAGCTGGGCGACCGTTTGCGGCTGGGCGAACTGCGCGGCGGCGCGCTGCAATACGATCCCGACTGGCAAAGCCGACCGCTGTGGCTGCTGGCGTCCGGCACCGGCCTTGGCCCTCTTTGGGGCGTGTTGCGAGAGGCCTTGCGCCAGGATCATCAGGGCGACATCCGCGTGATTCACCTGGCCCATGATACTGAGGGGCATTACCTGGCCGAACCCTTGGCGCAGCTGGCCGCACAGCATCCCAACGTGACGGTGGAGCTGTGGACGGCGGCGCAGGCGACCCAGGCATTGGCGCAACTGCGGCTTGTTTCGCGGCAAACTCTGGCTTTACTCTGCGGGCACCCGGCCAGTGTCGAGGCGTTTTCCAAGCGTCTGTTCCTGGCGGGACTGCCGCGTAATCAACTGCTGGCCGATGTGTTCCTGCCCCGTGGTTGAGCGCTGAACTCTACAGCCGCGAGATTCGCCATGACCGATGCCATCCTGCAACACCGCGAACGCGGGTTGCTGACCTTGCAGCTCAATCGCCCCGACAAGAAAAACGCCCTGACCCGCGCCATGTACACGCAATTGGCCGAGGCACTGGAGCAGGCCGATGCGGATGAGGACATCCGCTGCGTACTGATCCAGGGCAGCAGTGAATGCTTCACTGCCGGCAACGACATCGGCGATTTTCTCGAACAGCCGCCCAGCGATCTCGACAGCCCACCGTTTTATTTCATGAAAAGCCTGCTCAACTGCCGCAAACCGGTGATTGCCGCCGTGGCGGGCGTTGCGGTGGGTATCGGGACAACCCTGTTGCTGCATTGCGATCTGGTATACATCAGCCGCGATGCGCGGTTGCGCATGCCGTTTGTCAACCTGGGGCTGTGCCCGGAGTTTGGGTCGAGCCTGATTCTGCCGAGGTTGTTGGGGCACGCAAAGGCTGCGGAATTATTGTTGCTGGGCGAGGGCTTTACCGGCGAACAGGCGGCAGCCTGGGGCATTGCCACCGAGGCGTTGGGCAGCGGCGAGGCGGCGTTGGCCAAGGCGCGGGAAATGGCCGAGCGCTTCGAAACCTTGGCACCGGGGGCGGTGCAGGTGACCAAGCAATTGATGAAAAGTGTTGATCGTGAGCAGTTGCGGCAGGTGATCGAGGAGGAGGGGGCGCTGTTTGTCCAGCGGTTGAAGTCGCCGGAAGCGATTGCGGCGTTGTCGGGGTTTATCAACCGGTCCTGAGAAAGCAAAAAGCCCCGCCATTCACATGGCGGGGCTTTTGTTTTTCAGCGTGTCACTCAGACCTGCGGGTCGCCCACGTGCAGGATCTTCATGCCATTGGTGCCACCGGTGGTGTGGTAGCTGTCGCCCTTGGTCAGGATGACCCAGTCGCCTTTCTCTACGACGCCACGCTTGACCAGCTCGTCGATCGCCTTCTGGCTGACTTCGTTCGGTGCCAGCGAAGCCGGATCGAACGGAACGGTGTACACGCCACGGAACAGCGCGGTGCGCGCCTGGGCTTCACGGTGCGGGGTGAACGCGTAGATCGGCACCGAGGAACGGATGCGCGACATGATCAACGGCGTGTAGCCACTTTCGGTCAGCGCGATGATCGCCTTCACACCGGGGAAGTGGTTCGCGGTGTACATGGCAGCGAGGGCGATGCTCTGGTCGCAGCTTTCGAACTCTTTGCCGATGCGGTGGCTGGAGGTCTTGCTGGTCGGGTGCTTTTCAGCGCCGAGGCAGATACGCGCCATGGCTTGCACGGCTTCCAGCGGGTACGGGCCGGCGGCGCTTTCGGCCGAGAGCATCACGGCGTCGGTGTAGTCGAGCACGGCGTTGGCCACGTCGGACACTTCGGCGCGGGTCGGCATCGGGTTCTGGATCATCGACTCCATCATCTGGGTCGCCACGATCACTGCCTTGTTGTGGCGGCGAGCGTGCAGGATGATCTTCTTCTGGATACCGATCAGCTCGGCGTCACCGATTTCCACGCCCAGGTCGCCACGGGCAACCATCACCGCGTCGGAAGCCTTGATCAGGCCGTCGAGGGTTTCGTCATCGGCCACGGCTTCGGCGCGTTCGATCTTCGCCACCAGCCAAGCAGTACCACCGGCTTCGTCGCGCAGCTTACGGGCGTATTCCATGTCGGCGGCGTCGCGCGGGAAGGACACGGCGAGGTAGTCCACTTCCATTTCGGCGGCGAGCTTGATGTCGGCCTTGTCTTTTTCCGTCAGGGCCGGTGCGGTCAAGCCCCCCCCACGGCGGTTGATGCCTTTGTGGTCGGACAGCGGACCACCGATCAGCACGACGCAGTGCAGTTCGGTCGGGGTCGCGGTTTCGACGCGCATTACTACGCGGCCATCATCCAGCAGAAGCTCGTCGCCGACGCCGCAGTCCTTGACCAGATCCGGATAGTCGATACCCACGACCTGCTGGTTGCCTTCGGTCAGCGGGTGGCTGGTGGAGAAGGTGAATTGATCACCGATCTTCAGCTCGATCCGCTTGTTGGTGAATTTGGCGATACGGATTTTCGGGCCTTGCAGGTCACCCAGCAGAGCGACGAAGCGGCCGTGCTTGGCGGCCAGGTCACGCACCAGCTTGGCGCGAGCCTTGTGCTCGTCCGGGGTGCCGTGGGAGAAGTTCAGACGGGCAACGTCCAAACCAGCCAGAATCAGCTGTTCGAGGACTTCCGGCGAGTTGCTGGCCGGGCCAAGGGTGGCGACGATTTTGGTACGACGGACGGACATGCACAGACTCCTGAGTTCAAGCGCTGGAGAAGGCTACTATGCTCTTTCGTTGTAGTCATTGTTCGTTTGCACTACTTATCGATGATTGACTTGTTTTCGCTGCGGCTGAATACGAACATCCTTGAAGATTTTCGACGAGGGGTCGATACACTGCACAAGACAGGAGAACCCTCATGCGAATTTTGCTCATTGCTGCCCTGGCCGTCAGTGTTGTCGGCTGCACCCGTTGGTCGATGGATCACCATCTGAACAATGCCTACCGCGCCTACAAGGTCGGTGACTGCGAGCGCGTTACCCTGGAATTGTCCCAGGTCGACCGTGAAAGTCGCACCCGACGTTATGTGCAGCCGGAAGTCTCGATGTTGCGCGGTCAGTGCCTGGAACGGCAAAAGCTGTTCGTCGACGCGGTACAGACCTATCAATTCATTATCAATCAATACCCATCGAGCGAGTACGCCTACCGCGCCCGCGCGAGGCTCGACACCCTGCAACAACTGGGGCATTACCCTGGTGCAAGCGTCGCGCAACCGCGACCAGCTTCTTTGTGATGATATTCGTCATTCCATAACTGGCCCGTTGCCAGTCTTGGGCTATTCTTTGAATGTTCATTTGTATAAGTTCTATGCAAATGGATGTGGGGCCCGGACTGGGTGGCTGTCTAGCGGCAGGCAATTGCCTGTTGTCGCACCGAGATCCAAGGAGAGCGGGCGTATTACCCGTTCCGAATCACTGGCACGGCCGCAGTCATGGCCATTGGATGGCGATCTCACCATGTTTACCGACCGACGGATCGAGCGGCATCAGCTTCCTTGTTTTTTGCAAGTGTTTAATCGTCTTACCGACAAGCCCATCGGCTTTTTGGGAAACGTCTCTGAAGATGGACTGATGTTAATCAGCCAACTGCCCATGATGGTCGACGTGGATTTTGAGCTGCGTTTGAAGATTCCGGCGGCTGATGGCACCTTCCATCCCATTGATCTCACGGCGAGCTGCCTATGGAGTCATGAGGATGTAAACCCCCAGCACTATGATTCCGGGTTCAGGGTGCTGCAGGCACCTGAGGAATATGAGCAGTTGATCAACGTCTTATTGCATTACTTCAGCTTTGATCCTTTGCAGGCTTCGGCTTAGATAAAGAGTTGGCGGGCACTTTTCAGAGCACGCCAGCTTTCTTCCACCCCAGGTAGCGCGTGACCAACGCCGGTCCCAGTTCAGACGGCAAACTGTCCAATAGGGACAGGCCTTGGGCGCTGAGTCGGTCGTGCAGTTCGTTGCGGGTATTCAGGTAGTCGATGGTGCCGCTGTAGGCCAAGGCTTCGGGCAAGGTTTGTACGGGGGCTTGGCGCAGTCGATCGAGCGCTTCCTCGCGCAGGCTGACCACCAGCACCCTGTGTTGACGACTGATACGCTTGACGGCAGCCAGCAGTGTTTCATCATCCTCATCCCGCAGGTTGGTTATCACGATCACCAATGCGCGCCGTTTCTGCCGAGCCAGCAACTCGCTTGCTGCAGCCTGATAGTCAGCAGTCCGTCGAGTGGTATCCAGGTCGTATACCGCGTTGAGCAACAGGTTCAATTGGCTACTGCCTTTGACCGGCGCCAGGTAGCGTGGCTGGTCACCGGCAAAGGTGCACAGTCCTACCGCATCCCCCTGGCGCAACGCGACGTAGCTGAGCAGCAGGCAGGCATTCAGGGCATGGTCAAAGTGAGACAGTTCGTCATCCTGGCTACGCATGCGGCGGCCGCAATCGAGCATGAACACGATCTGTTGGTCGCGCTCATCCTGGTATTCACGAGCAATGGGTGTGCGTTGCCGGGCGGTGGCCTTCCAGTCGATCTGCCGTAGGCTGTCCCCTTCGCGAAACTCGCGCAACTGGTGAAATTCCAGTCCCAAGCCGCGCCGCTGGCGTTGGCGTACACCCAGTTGGCTCAGCCAGTTGTCCACGCCCTGGAGTTGGGCGCCGTACAGGCGGGCGAAGTCCGGGTAGACGCGGGTGGTATCGCTCACTTCGATCAGTCGTCGTGCTGACCACAGGCCCATGGGGCTGGGCAGGTGAATTTCACAGCGGCCGAAATTGAAATGCCCGCGTCGCAAGGGGCGAAGGCGATAACCCAGTTCACTGCGTTCACCGGGGCGCAGGTCTATGGATTGGGGCATGTGCTCGACGGACAACCCGTCAGGGACATGATCGAACACCTGCACGCTCAGTGCCTGCGCAAAGTCATGCTCTAGAACCAGGCGGATTTCTCCCCAGCGGCCCAGTGCCAGGCTTCCGGGCATTTGCCGTTGCACGCGGGGCGAAGGGCGGTTACGCAGACGCATCGCATCCAGCAGCGCGAGCAGTAACAGTGCCAGTAGCAGCCCCCATGCGATGGAGGACAAGGTGTCGGGCAACTTGAACTGCAACGCTGCCGCAGTGCCCAGCACGATGCCCAAGCCCAGCAATACGCCCAGCCAGTTCAACAGCAGACGGGTCGGTTTCATGGGCGAGTCATTGCCGAGGCGCCGGGATCTGATCGAGCAGTTGCTTGAGCACCTGGTCGACTTCCAACCCATCGATATCCAGCTCTGGCGCGATACGCACCCGATGGCGCAGTACTGCCAGGGCACAATCCTTGATGTCGTCCGGCGTGACGAATTCGCCGCCGCGCAACAAGGCACGGGCGCGCGCGCCGCGCACCAGATCGATGGACGCCCGCGGGCCGGCACCGATGGCCAGCCCCGGCCAACTGCGGGTGGCGCGCGCCAGCCGTACGGCATAGTCGAGCACTTGTTCGTCGAGTGCCAGCTCACTGGCTATCTGCTGAAGCTGCAGCACATCTTCGGCCAGCAGTACCGTGCGCAAGGGTTGTACATCCAGCATGTCGGCCCGAGACGAGCGCGTGACTTCACGCACCATGTCCAGTTCTTGCTGCGCATCGGGGTAATCCATGCGCACCTTGAGCATGAAGCGATCCAGCTCCGCTTCCGGCAGGGGGTAAGTACCTTCCTGTTCAATAGGGTTCTGGGTCGCCAGCACCATGAACGGTTGGCCGATGGGCAACGCCTCGCCTTCGAGGGTGACTTGCCGTTCCTGCATCGCTTCGAGCAACGCGGCCTGGGTCTTGGCCGGGGCACGGTTGATTTCGTCGGCCAGCAACAAATGGGTGAACACCGGCCCTTTGCGCAGCTTGAACTGTTCGGTGTGCAGGTCATACACGGCGTGGCCTGTGACATCGCTGGGCATCAGGTCCGGGGTGAACTGGATGCGCGCGAAATCGCCCTCAAAGCAGCGTGCCAGGGCACGCACCAGCAGGGTTTTACCCAGACCCGGTACACCTTCGAGCAGCACATGCCCGCCGGCGATCAGCGCGGTCAGGACATCGTCGATCACCGGGTCCTGGCCAATCACCGCTTTGCGCAACTCATTGCGCAGGGCTTGGGCTTGCCCGCTGGCGCGTTGCACGGTTTCGCGGGTCAAGGCAGTGGCGCTTGGAAATTCACTCATAGGGCATTCCTGAGGGTTTGCAGGCACGCCACCTGACGGCTGAAATCGGCGCTGGAAAGCCGTTTCTCCGGGAGTGGGCCAATGGCCTGGCTGATGATGTGAAAGGGTTGGCGCGTCAGGTGTTCAAGCGCCCGGCACTGTTCTGCATTGTCGAGGTGTTCAAAGCCGGGGTGACGGTGCCGGGCCGCGCGCAGGATATCGCGCTGCAAGGCATGCAGTAGTGTGCCCTGGCCGCTGCGGCGCAACAGGAAGTCAGCGCTGGCTTTGAGGTGTTCCTGCAATTGACGACGTGCATGGTCTGCGGGTTTACGTACCGGGCCTTGACGTTGGCCCGCCCGCCAAAGAGCCAGGATGATCAAGGTAGCGAGTGCTACCAGAGCCTGGGGGAAGTACCGCATCAGCAAGGTGAACAGGTCGTCGAAGTCGGTGTTGAACAGCAAGGTCACGGCTTTGCCCTGGTTCAGGTACCACAGCAACCAGGCATTGTCGTACTTGGCGATGCTCGGGGTTTTCCACAGGTCGCTGTCGGTGATTACCGTGACGCTGCCTTCCCCGAGGTCGAGTTGCATCAGGTGGCTCGATCTTGCGCTGTTGGCAGAGAATTGGGCCAGGTGCCTGGGGTCGGTGAGATTGAAGTCTGTGTCGAAACTGAAGTAAGCCGATGGGTTTTCATTGTCGATATAGAGTTTGGTGAGGTCCGGGGCTTTCTTTTTAAGTGCTTTGTTGCTGGACGGTGCAGGTTCCTCAGGCTCGTCACTCAAGGTCTGGTGGATATGCAAACCATCGAGCAACAGGTCGCCGCTTTTGCCAGTCTCTTCATCCCACAACGCCTCGGCCACCAGCAACAAATGGCCGCCGGATTTGGCCCAACCCAGCAGTTGCTCTACCTGGCGGGGTGACATGTTGCTGCGCTCGCCGAGCAGCAACAGGCTGTTGCCCTTGGCGGGCAGGGTAGCCAGCCGCTCCAGGCTATTGGCGCGCTCAACGGTCAGGCCTTGTTGGCGTAGAAAGTGTTCGGCTGCCAGGTAGGGGTTGGCCAGGGCTTCTGGAGAAGGGCCGCGATCCACCACCTCATCGTAGGGAATTGCCTTGCTCCATGCGTAGTAACCACCCGCTCCAAGCAGGCACGCCAGCAAGAGTCCCGCCCACAGTAAAGGCCGGTTCATGGATTGCTCCCCCGGCTGAACAGGGTGCGCCAATCACTGCATAGCTGTTGCTGGACTAAAGGGGGAGGTAGGCGATGGCCGTAGGCGAGGTTTTGCCAATGCCTGGTCAAGTCGTCGCTGAACGCCAGCAGTTGTGGTTGTTGCAACTGGTTGACCCGTTCCAGGATCTGGCCTTCGGTGTCAGCGCTTTTCAGCGGCATGTTGAAGTCATGCAGCAGCCGGCTGAGCAGGCCGCGATATAGCAGGCCAAGGGCTTCCCTTGGCTGGGTGGGCCACAGGTGTTCGGCGGCACTGGCAATATCGTCGGGCAACGTCTCGAGGCCTAGCTCAAGGCCGAACAATTGCGCGGGGGTAACTTTGAGATCTTGTGGCTTGCGTAGCCTGCGTCGGCTGACAAACGTGCGCAACCACTCACGATAGCGCCATACCAGCGTGATCAATGCACCGACAATAAGTCCCCACAGCAGCACCTCCAAACCTTGGGCGATGTGCTTGAAGGTATTGCTGTTGAGGTTGTCCAGCAATGCCTTCAGCCAGTCCGGAAGCTTACCGTCGCGGTGAGCCTTGTTTTTAACAGGCGGCTTGTCTTCGCCAAAGCGATAGCGCGTGACGGTTTCCGGATTTTTGAAGGGGGGCTTTTCCATCAGGGACTTGATGGATTGGCTTGCGTCCTGGGTGGCTAGCGGTTTTTGTGAGGGGGATGACTCTGCCATGGCAGGCGGGCTGAATGGCAGCAGCGACAGGCCCATCATCAGTAATAACAACGGCACCACGTTGCTCAGGCGCTGACGAAGACGGCGGAAGACCAACTCCAGGTCCCAGGCCTCTAATACCGTGCGGCGATTCAGGTAGAGGCTGAAACCGCAGGCTACATAGATAGGTTCCCAAAACACCAGGATTACGGCGTAGAAGGCATTGCTCAGGTGTTCCAGCCACAAGCCTTCCGAGCTTGTCGCCAGTATCAGGCGTTGCCAATCCCAATCCGACTCGAGGTTCTGGGGAATGAACAGATAGAAAAGCGTCATGCAACCGAACCACAGTCCGATCTCCAGATGCACCCCGATGGTGGTCAACCAGCGTGCGGCGCCAGCGTTACGTTGCTGCAGCACGCCCAGGCGTTTTTGGCGAGCGGGGCCATCCAGGCCTTCAAGTTGGCTCACCGGCATCACAAAGCTGCGGCTCAGGCTGAGTCGCCGCCAGGTCAGGCTGGCCAACAGTTGGCCCTTGAGCAGTCGCGGCCACTGGCGAACAGCCTGCTTTATGCTGGGCGTTTCGCCAAACAATGCCTTGGAGAGGATATACAGTGGCAAGCGGTCAAAGGCTGGCTTGAGCCACCAGAACAGGAAAATCGCGGTGGACGGGTACTTCCACAGCAGTGCCGTGAGCGCGGCGAACACTGGCAGAGTCACCAACGCCCAACTGCTCATCAGGAGCAGGCGGTGCTCGCGGGCCATCAACACGCCAAGATCCATCGCCTCCCAGGCAGTACGCGGGCGGATGACCACGCTGGCATCACTCAGGCGCATGGAGAGTCCTTCCGGCAAGGCTCAGGTAAGCGGCTACCAGAAGCCATAGTGCCGCGCCAACCAGGTACTTGATCCAGGGGGCTATCAGGGTGGCGGATGACCAATACGCTTCGATGAAGGCAGCGATCAACAGGAAGATCATTACTCCGCACAACATCTGCACGCTCTTGCGCGCCGCCAGCCGTAATGACTCGCCGCGGGTCAACTGCCCGGGAGCGATCAGCGCCCAGCCCAGTTGCAAACCAGCGGCACCGGCGAGGGCGATGGCCGTCAGCTCGAACGCGCCATGCCCGATGACGAATGACCAGAAGGTCTGGCCGGAGCCGATTTCGGTCAGGTGCCCGGAGACCGCACCGATGACCAGGCCGTTGAAAATCAGAAAGAACACGCTGCCCAGGCCGAACAGCAAACCGGCGGCAAAGGTCTGGAACGCGATACCGATGTTGTGCATCACGTAGTAGCCGAACATCATCCAGTCTTCGCTTGATGCGCGCTCAGCGGTGCGGCCCAGGCGGCTCGCATCGGGGTCATACATGCCCTGCATCTCTGCAACCTGCTGAGGGCTGACGATGCTGTAGATCAGGTCGGGAAACAGGTAGACCAGCAACGCGATACCTATCAGGCTGCCAAAGAACAGCAGGCTGGCTATCAGTACGAAGCGCCACTGTTCCCGCACCAACCGGGGAAAACCGGCAAGTACGAACCCCAGCACATTTGCGGTCAGTTGGTTGCGATGACGGTAGAGCTGTTGATGGCCGCGCAAGGCCAGTTGTTGCAAGGGGTCTACCAAATAGCTGCTGTAGCCGCGTTCCTGGGCCAGGGCCAGGTGCTGGCACAGACGCCGGTACTGATGGGGGAAGTCGGCCATGTCACTGGCTTTAACCTTGCCTTGCTCCAATTGTTGCAGGTATTGGGCAAAGGCCTGCCATTGAGGCTGGTGACGGCTTTCGAAAAGACTCTGCTTCATGTCGGCCCCAACAGGCCACGGGCCACGCCGTTGAGTTGTTCCACGGCGCGGGCCGGGGATACGTGCAAGGGGGTGGCGAGAATCGAAGCCAACTCGTGAACGCGCTCCGTGGAAAGCTCACCCTGGCGTTCCGCAAAGCCAAGGATGGCCCGTTGTTCACTCAGATCCAGAGCGAAGGGCAAGCGTAGGGCGGCAGCTTGAGGAATCTGGGGACGCAGAAGCGGTTGTTCCCGGTAGATCACCAGTGTGCCGGCGGCCAGGTCGCCCAGGCGCTTGAAGTGAGGATGCTGCAGGCAACTGATCGCGCCGAGAAAGTAACCGAATGGCAGCATGTCGACAAACCGCAGCAAATTGCGGATCAGTGACGCGGACCAGCCGATCGGTGTGCCGTCATCGTGTACCACCCGCAACCCCATGACCTGTTTCCCAGGTGAGCATCCCTGGTTGAGTACTTCGAACAGCACCATGTACCACCAACTGATCAGGAACAGCAGCAGCGAACCCAGGCCGATGCCGACGTTGCCAAGCATGGCCAATGGCACCAGCAGAACGCCCATGACCACTGCGCGCACACCCAGGTCGAAGGCAAAGGCCAACACACGTGACGTCAGGCCGGCCGGGCGTAGGGGCAGCTCGATGCCCTCCGGGGTCTCGATCTGGTAGCGGGTATCCAATGGAGCTGACGGCATCGCGATCCTTGGCAGTGCAGAATGGCTGGGAGACACGGATGCTAGCAGTGTCGGCGGTGGAAGCAACCATTCAAGGTTTTGCTGGATGTTTGTACAGTTGATTTGGTGCTGGCCGTGGACGTCGTCCAGCGCCTAGACTTTGTCGATCTTCAGTACAGGAAAAGCCCGTGACCTCCATTTTCTGGTACGACTATGAAACCACCGGCATCAATCCGCGCAATGACCGCCCGCTTCAAGTAGCCGGCATTCGGACAGACCACGAACTCAATGAGATCGGCGAGCCGGTCAATCTTTATTGCCTGCCCAGCGACGATATCCTGCCCCATCCCATCGCCTGCGCGATTACCGGCATTACTCCCGCAATCCTCGCGGAAAAAGGCCTGGCCGAGGCCGATTTCATGACTCGGGTGCATGCTGAGCTGGCCGCCCCGGGTACGTGTGGCGCTGGGTACAACACCTTGCGATTTGACGATGAAATGACGCGCTACAGCCTGTACCGCAATTTCTTCGATCCTTACGCACGTGAGTGGCAGGGCGGTAACAGCCGCTGGGATCTGATCGACGTGATTCGCACGGCCTACGCCCTACGCCCGGAAGGCATTGAATGGCCGCAACAGGATGGGCGCGTCACGCTCAAACTGGAGCGCCTGACCGAAGCCAACGGTATCGACCATGGTCAGGCGCACGATGCTCTGTCCGACGTGCGAGCCACTATTGCCCTGGCCCGATTGGTTCGTGAGAAACAGCCCAAGCTGTTCAAGTGGCTGTTTCAACTGCGCAGCAAGCAGGCGGTGATGGACCAGGTGCGCTTACTGCAACCCATGGTGCACATCTCCGGGCGTTTTTCCGCCGAGCGTCATTATCTGGGCGTCGTAGTGCCACTGGCGTGGCACCCACGCAACCGAAATGCACTGATCGTCTGCGACCTCGGACTCGATCCTCAAGGGGTGCTGGACCTGGATGCAGATACCTTGCGCCAGCGCCTCTACACCCGTCGTGACGATCTTGCCGAGGGCGAGTTACCGGTCCCGCTCAAGTTGGTGCACATCAATCGCTGCCCCGTGGTTGCGCCCTTGAATGTGCTTCGGGCAGAAGATCGTGAGCGTCTGCACTTGGATATGAATCTTTATCAGGAGCGTGCCCTGCGGCTAACTGACGCACAGGAGTGTTGGCGCGATAAGTTGGCGGCTATTTATGCCGAGGAAGATTTCACCCCGAGTTCAGACCCGGAGCAACAGCTATACGATGGCTTTATCGGAGATCGTGATCGACGTTTATGTGAACAAGTCAGGATGGCCGAGCCTGCACAATTAGCTCGCCAGCAATGGCCTTTCGATGATCATCGGTTGCCTGAATTACTCTTCCGCTACCGAGCGCGTAACTTCCCCGATACCTTGAACAGTGAGGAGCAACAACGTTGGCAGCTTTTCTGTCAGCAACGTTTGACGGACCCGGAGTGGGGCGCGCCGAATACCCTTGCGGCATTTAAGCAGGCTAAACAAGAGTTTGCAGTTAGTACGACACCTTTTCAGGCGGAGGTGCTTGAGCGGTGGCAGGAATATGCCGACTTGCTGGCACATAAGGTGAATCTGTAGTCGATCGTCACACAATACACCGGCAATAAAAAACGCCAGCAGGCTGGCGTTTTTAATGTGTCGCGTATCAGGCGTAAGCCTGGCGAGGCTTAGCCCAGCAGGGTAGCCCAGCCTTCAACCACGTCACCGCCCCACTTGGCTTTCCACTCTTTCAAGGTTTTGTGGTTGCCACCTTTGGTTTCAATCACTTCGCCGTTGTGCGGGTTTTTGTACTGTTTGACTTTGCGAGCACGTTTGGTGCCGGTAGTTTTCACGGCGCCACGCGGTGCTTTAACTTTCGACTCTGGATCCAGCAGCGCGATGATGTCACGCAGGGATTTGGAGTATTCACCCATCAGGGCGCGCAGTTTGCCTTCGAATTCCAGCTCGGTTTGCAGTTTGTCGTCTTGGGACAGGTTCTTCAAACGGGCTTGCAGCTCTTTGATAGCTTCTTCGGTGGCACGGTATTCGTTGATCAGGGACATGTGGACTACCTTATGTAGAGCGCTGATTGAGAGGGACAGTGGCCCAATAATAGTCAGGCAGTTTACCCAAGTAAACATTTAAGCTCGCATTTATGTGAATTACATTGAATGTTTGTAGCATTGCTATGCATTCGAGTTAATTACTAGGGCGTAGGCCTTAAGATAATTCCCCTAAAATACGTGAACCTGCCATAGGGTGACGTACTAAATTCATATAAAGGTGGTAAAACCATAGGCTATTAAGGGACATGCCGTCGGCCGGCGATCAGAATAAGCGTCAACGAATACTGCAGTTTTCCTGCGCAATCGCTAGAATGGCGGCCTTTGCGAAGTTCTGGAGTTTCCCCCTAATGCGCACTTTTCGGCTGGTGATTGCTTGCCCGGACCGGGTTGGTATCGTTGCCAAAGTCAGTAACTTTCTGGCCTCCCACAACGGTTGGATCACCGAGGCGAGTCATCACTCGGACAATCTCAGCGGTTGGTTCTTCATGCGTCACGAGATTCGTGCCGATTCGCTGCCTTTTGGTCTTGATGCCTTCCGCGACGCATTTGCGCCGATCGCCGAAGAGTTTTCGATGACCTGGCATATCACCGACACCGAGCAGAAAAAGCGCGTGGTGTTGATGGCCAGCCGTGAATCCCACTGCCTTGCCGACTTGCTGCATCGCTGGCACAGCGATGAGTTGGACTGCGAGATCGCGTGTGTGATCTCCAACCATGACGACCTGCGCAGCATGGTCGAGTGGCATGGCATCCCGTATTACCACGTGCCGGTCAACCCGCAGGACAAGGAGCCGGCGTTCGCTGAGGTCTCACGCCTGGTCAAGCAGCACGAAGCCGACGTAGTGGTGCTGGCGCGCTACATGCAAATCCTGCCGCCGGAACTGTGCCGCGAATATGCTGGCAAGGTGATCAACATTCATCACAGCTTCCTACCGTCTTTCGTCGGCGCCAAGCCTTACCACCAGGCGTCCCTGCGTGGCGTGAAGTTGATCGGTGCTACTTGCCACTACGTCACCGAAGAGCTGGACGCCGGCCCGATCATCGAGCAAGACGTGGTGCGTGTCAGCCACAGCGACAGCATTGAAGACATGGTGCGTTTCGGCCGTGACGTCGAGAAGATGGTGCTGGCCCGTGGCCTGCGTTACCACTTGGAAGACCGCGTGCTGGTGCACGGCAACAAGACCGTCGTGTTCTGATCGAACTGTTGTGATTGAAGAATGAAGGGCCTGGGCGTTAAATCGTCCCAGGCCCTTTTTCTTTATGCTGCCGAGGATTGAGTCATGAGTGATCCGCTGGACAAAGCCACCTCAAAAGCCCCCGCCACATTAGGGGAGGGGTGTTTGAGTCGATACGACCCGGATGACCTGAGCAGCGAGGACGGCACCGAATTTCCCGGTGCCGCCGAACTGTGGGAGCAGGAGCAGGCCAAGTCCGAGCCCAAGGACGCCTGATCAGATCCGGAAACTGCCAACCAATTGTTTCAACCGTGCCGCCTGTTGTTCCAGGTCGGCACAAGCACGCAGCGTCGATTGCAGGTTTTCCACACCTTCCTGATTGAGGGTGTTGATCTCGGTAATGTCCATGTTGATCGACTCCACCACCGAAGTCTGTTCTTCAGTGGCGGTGGCGACTGACTGGTTCATGCCATCAATTTCGCCGATGCGCTGGGTCACGCTATTCAGGCGTTCGCCGGCCAGGTTGGCGATGTCGACGCTTTCAAGACTATGGCGCTGGCTATCACCCATGGTGCTGACCGAGTCCCGCGCGCCGACTTGCAGCTCTTCAATCATCTTCTGCACTTGTTGCGCCGATTCCTGAGTGCGATGTGCCAGGTTGCGTACCTCATCTGCGACCACCGCAAACCCACGCCCGGCTTCCCCGGCACGGGCTGCTTCGATGGCAGCGTTCAATGCCAGCAGGTTGGTTTGCTGGGAAATGCTGGTGATCACTTCGAGGATCTGCCCGATGTTCACCGTTTTGCTATTGAGCGCTTCGATGTTGCTGCTGGAAGCGCTGATCATCGAAGACAACTGGTTCATCGCCTTGATGTTGCGTTCCACCACCTGTTGGCCATCCTCAGCCAGGTGACGTGCATCGCTGGCCTGATGGGAGGCTTGCGCCGCATTGCGCGCGATTTCCTGGGCCGCAGCGCCCAGCTCATTGATGGCCGCCGCGACGCTGTTGGTGCGATTGGCCTGCTCATCGGAATTGACCATCGACGAGTTGGAGGCACTGACGACCCGCAGTGCCACCTCGTTGACCTGTTCGGTGGCCGAAGACACTTCACGAATCGACGTATGAATACGCTCCACGAAGCGGTTGAAGGCATTACCCAGCGTGCCGAACTCATCGTGATTCTGGATGGTCAGGCGACGGGTCAGGTCGCCCTCGCCATCGGCGATGTCCTGCATGGCGCGGGTCATTACATGCAGCGGTTGCAACAAGATACGGATCAGCATGCCGAGCAGGGCAATGATGATCACCACTGCAATGAGCGTGGCGATGACCGCTGAGGTGCGGAACTCGCTGAGCATGGCGTAGGACTTATCTTTATCGACTGAAATACCGAGGTACCAGTTCACCGAGGGCAGTCCCTTGATCGGTGTAAAAGTCACGATGTTGTCTTTGCCGTTGGCCTCGACTTCGCTGAAGTCGGCGCTGATCTTCGGTGTATTTTTCGGATACACGTCAGCCAGGGTCTTCATCACCAGATTTTTGTCCGGGTGTACCAGTACTTTGCCGTCGGCGCTGACCAGGAACGCGTAACCCATGCCGCCGAAGTTCAGCGCGCCGATGTTATCCACCAGGGTTTGCAGGCTCAGGTCCCCACCGACCACACCAATGCTCTGGGTGCCTTGGGTGCTGGGAGTGGCAACGGAAATGATCAACTTGCCGGTGGCCGCATCAATATACGGCTCGGTCAGGGTTGAACCGTTGCTGCTCTGGGCGCCCTTGTACCAAGGGCGGACACGCGGGTCGAAACCGTCTGGCATCTTGGTGTCTGGGCGGATGGTAAAGGCGCCTTTGCTGTCGCCGACGTAGGTCGCCATGAAGGAAGACGTCAGGGTTTTCTGTTCCAGCAGGCCAGCAACCGCGGACGGTTCGGGGTTGATGGCGATGTTTTGTGCGGCGTTTTCCACCAGGGCAATGCGCCCGGTTAGCCAGGTTTGAATGTTGCTGGCGGTCACATCGCCCATTTCATGCAGGTAGTTGTTGAGATCGTCGCGAATCGCGTTGCGTTGCAGGTAGTCGTTGTAGAGGGTAAACAGCGCAAATGCGGCAATGACGATAAGGGAGGCTGCAAGCAGGATTTTGTGGCTGAAGCGCAGATTTTTATTCATGGCTTGTAGGGTCCGCTAAGGTCTTAATATCCGAAGCGCGTCCTTATGGGAGGCGCAAAATGGCAGCGTCAAAAAAGGTGTGATACTTCTTGTGATGGTTCCGGTGGTCCCTGTGGGAACTATCTGACCTATTTTTGGACTTTGTGGGTCTCACACTTCTCTGTATCGACCTGGCCGCACTAAAGATTAACCATGGGTGACGAAATGCCTGACTCCTCGCAACTCCTAATCGGCGCCGGCCTCGACGGCCAGCCCATCGCCCAGGCCATGCGCCTGGCCAATCGTCACGGGTTGATCGCCGGCGCCACCGGCACCGGCAAGACCGTCACGCTGCAACGCCTGGCCGAAGCTTTCAGTGACGCCGGCGTAGCGGTGTTTGCGGCGGATATCAAGGGCGACTTGTGCGGCCTGGGCGCTGCGGCGAACCCGCAGGGTAAGGTGGCCGAGCGCATCGCCGGCATGCCGTTCCTCAATTACACGGCCAAGGCTTACCCAGTCATGCTGTGGGATATCCACGGGCAGTCCGGCCATCCATTGCGCACTACCATCAGTGAAATGGGCCCGTTGTTGCTCGGCAGCCTGTTGGAACTCACCGATAGCCAGCAGTCGGCGCTTTACGCGGCGTTCAAGGTGGCCGATCGCGAAGGCTTGTTGTTGCTGGACCTCAAGGACCTCAAGGCATTGCTCAACCATCTGCGCTATCACCCGGAGTTGCTGGGTGAAGACGCGGCGCTGATGACCACCGGTTCCAGCCAGGCACTGTTGCGACGCCTGGCAGTGCTGGAGCAGCAGGGCGCTGAAGCCTTGTTTGGTGAGCCGGCCCTGCAGTTGGAAGATATCCTGCAGCCTACCGGTGAGGGGCGTGGTCGCATCCATCTGCTGGACGCCAGCCGCTTGGTGCATGAGGCGCCGAAGGTGTATGCGACGTTCCTGTTGTGGCTGTTGGCGGAGTTGTTCGAGCAACTGCCCGAGCGCGGTGACGCTGACAAACCGCTGCTCGCGCTGTTTTTCGATGAGGCGCATTTGCTGTTCGCTGACACGCCCAAAGCGTTGCAGGAGCGTCTGGAGCAGGTGGTGCGGCTGATCCGCTCCAAGGGTGTTGGCGTGTATTTTGTCACGCAATCCCCAGGCGACCTGCCGGACAGCGTGCTGGCCCAACTCGGCCTGCGTATCCAGCACGGCCTGCGGGCGTTTACCACCAAGGAACAGAAGTCCTTGCGCGCCGTAGCCGACGGTTTTCGGCCGAACCCGGCCTTTGATGCCCTTTCGGTACTGACCGAGCTGGGCACGGGCGAGGCTTTAGTGGGAACACTGCAGGAAAAGGGGACGCCGGAAGTCGTCCAGCGCGTCCTGGTCGCACCGCCGCAATCGCGGATCGGCCCGCTCAGCGCAGCCGAGCGGGCGGCATTGGTGGCCAGTTCGCCGTTGCTGGGCCGGTATGACAAGCCGATTGATCGGGAATCCGCATATGAAGTGCTGATGGCACGCAAAGAGCTTGGGTCAACCGAAGAGGGCAAACCGGCCGCTGAGGAGCCTAGCTTTACGGACAAGGCCGGGGCGTTCCTTGGCACAACCGCAGGCAAGGCGTTGAAGTCCGCGATGCAGCAAGCCGCCAATCAGATGGGGCGGCAACTGGTGCGTGGCTTGTTGGGGTCGTTATTGGGCGGCAGCAAGCGCAAATAGCGAGTCAGGGCTTGGGCTTGGCGTGGGCCGCCAGGCGTTCAAGCGCCGCACGCAAGCCTGGGTTGCTGATGCCGTCGGCCGTTGCCTGAATGGTTTCGGCGGCACTGGGCGACAGGTCATGAATATGTTCCGCCACCCCGGGTTTGGTGGTGGGCGGTTGCACTTTGAACTGGATGCGCGTCAGACCGGCGAATTCATCAAAGGCCATCAATTGACGCTGCAGGCGTTTTTGCTGATAGCGCAAACGTGTCGCCCAGTGGCCATCTGTGACAATAAGCAGCAGGTTGCCTTCACGCCAGGACGCCACGCGGCAATGTTCGCGTGCAGCCGGTTGCAGTTGGGTTTCAAGCAGTCGTTGCAGGCGGTCCAGGCGTTGGGCATGGCCAAAGATGGCTTTCAGCGGCTTGGCATCACGAAGCAACACGGCGGGAGCGCGGGCTGATAAGGGGCGAAATGCCATTATTGGACACCTTAAGTAACAGAGCCGCCATCTTAGCAGAACCCGCCTGTACGGCCCCAGGCAATGCATTCCGTGGGTTTTATTCATCAAATCAATTGGTAACTTCTGCGTTCCATGGGTTGAAGTTCCGGCAAAAGCCCTTATTTTAAACAAGCCCTCTCACAGCACCATGCCAGCATCGGGGAACAACGCCACTTTCCTCACCCACGAATCCGGGTAGAATGCGCGTTCGCATGCGGCCGTGAGGGCTGCTCGGGCCACTCACGGTGCGCCCTCCATCCCTATGTGTGGAAGAACCTGCCGATATGTTTGCGCCTTTGTTAAAGAAACTTTTTGGAAGCAAGAATGAGCGCGAAGTCAAACGCATGCTCAAGACGGTGCAGCTGGTCAATGCCTTCGAAGAGCAGATGGTTGCCCTTTCGGACGAGCAATTGCGCGCCAAGACCCAAGAGTTCAAGGCCCGCATAGCCAAAGGTGAAACCCTCGACAAGCTGCTGCCCGAAGCCTTTGCGGTCGCCCGTGAAGCCGGTAAGCGTGTCATGGGCATGCGCCACTTCGATGTCCAGTTGATCGGCGGCATGACCTTGCATGAAGGCATGATTGCCGAAATGCGTACCGGTGAAGGCAAGACCCTGGTGGCAACCCTGGGCGTTTACCTCAACGCACTGTCCGGCAAGGGCGTGCACGTTGTGACGGTGAACGACTACCTGGCCCGCCGGGACGCCAACTGGATGCGCCCGCTGTATGAATTCCTCGGCCTGACCGTCGGCGTGGTAACGCCGTTCCAGCCGCCGGAAGAGAAGCGCGCAGCCTATGCTTGCGATATTACCTACGGCACCAACAACGAATTCGGCTTCGACTACCTGCGCGACAACATGGCGTTCAGCATGGATGAAAAATTCCAGCGCGAACTCAACTTTGCCGTGATCGACGAAGTCGACTCCATCCTCATCGACGAAGCCCGTACCCCACTGATCATCTCCGGCCAGGCCGAAGACAGCTCGCGCCTGTACACCGAAATCAACAAGTTGATTCCGCGCCTGGAGCAGCACATTGAGGAAGTGGAAGGCGTGGTGACCAAAGAAGGTCACTTCAGCATCGACGAGAAGACCCGCCAGGTCGAACTCAACGAAGCCGGTCACCAGTTCGTCGAAGAGATGCTGACCCAGATCGGCGAGCTGGCCGAAGGTGAAAGCCTGTACTCGGCACACAACCTGGGCCTGTTGACCCACGTGTATGCCGGCCTGCGCGCCCACAAGCTGTTCCATCGCAACGTCGAATACATCGTGCAGGATGGCCAGGTCGTTCTGGTTGACGAACATACCGGCCGTACCATGCCGGGTCGTCGTCTGTCCGAAGGTCTGCACCAGGCCATCGAAGCCAAGGAACACCTCAACATCCAGGCTGAAAGCCAGACGTTGGCGTCCACCACCTTCCAGAACTACTTCCGTCTGTACAACAAGCTGTCCGGCATGACCGGTACGGCCGACACCGAAGCGTTCGAATTCCATCAGATCTACAACCTGGCCGTGATGGTCATTCCGCCGAACAAGCCGTTGGCGCGTAAAGACTTCAACGACCTGGTGTTCCTGACGGCCGAAGAGAAGTACGCGGCAATCATCAACGACATCAAGGACGGCATGGCCCAGGGTCGCCCGATCCTGGTGGGTACTGCCACCATCGAGACTTCCGAGCACGTGTCCAACCTGCTTAACAAGGAAGGCATCGAGCACAAGGTCCTGAACGCCAAGTTCCACGAAAAAGAAGCCGAGATCATTGCCCAGGCCGGTCGCCCAGGCGCACTGACCATCGCGACCAACATGGCCGGTCGTGGTACCGACATCCTGTTGGGCGGTAACTGGGAAGTGGAAGTCGCGGCACTGGAAAACCCGAGCCCTGAGCAGATCGCCCAGATCAAGGCTGACTGGCAGAAGCGCCACCAGGCCGTGCTGGAATCCGGTGGCCTGCAGGTGATCGCGTCCGAGCGTCACGAATCGCGTCGTATCGACAACCAGCTGCGTGGTCGTGCCGGTCGCCAGGGTGACGCCGGTTCCAGCCGCTTCTACCTGTCCTTGGAAGACAGCCTGATGCGCATCTTCGCCTCGGACCGCGTGAAGAACTTCATGAAGGCCCTGGGCATGCAGTCCGGCGAAGCGATCGAGCACCGCATGGTGACCAACGCCATCGAGAAGGCTCAGCGTAAGGTTGAAGGCCGCAACTTCGATATTCGTAAGCAACTGCTCGAGTTCGATGACGTCAACAACGAACAGCGTAAAGTGATCTATCACATGCGTAACACGTTGCTGGCTGCCGACAACATTGGCGAGACCATCGCTGATTTCCGTCAGGATGTACTCAACGCCACCGTCAGCGCACATATTCCGCCACAGTCTCTGCCAGAGCAGTGGGATGTTGCTGGTCTGGAAGCGGCGTTGAAGAGCGATTTTGGTGTCGACCTTCCGGTTCAGCAGTGGCTGGACGAAGACGATCACCTGTACGAAGAAACCCTGCGTGAAAAACTGATGGCCGAATTGCTGGCCGCGTACAACGAGAAAGAAGAACAGGCGAGTGCCGAAGCGCTGCGCACCTTCGAGAAACAAATCGTACTGCGCGTGCTGGACGATCTGTGGAAAGACCACCTGTCGACCATGGACCACCTGCGTCACGGCATCCACCTGCGTGGCTATGCGCAGAAGAACCCGAAGCAGGAGTACAAGCGCGAGTCGTTCACGCTGTTCTCCGAACTGCTGGATTCGATCAAGCGCGATTCGATTCGCGTGCTGTCCCACGTTCAGGTGCGTCGCGAAGACCCGATCGAGGAAGAAGCCCGCCTGCGTCAGGAAGCCGAAGCTCTGGCTGCGCGCATGCAGTTCCAGCATGACGAAGCACCGGGGCTGGAAGCGCCTGAGGTATTGGGCGAAGAGGTCGACGTGGCCCTGGCTCAAACCCCGGTTCGCAATGACCAGAAGCTGGGCCGCAACGAGCTGTGCTACTGCGGTTCGGGCAAGAAGTTCAAACACTGCCACGGCCAGATCGAATAAGATTTTTGCCTGACGCTGCTACACCCTGCGCCGCGACCGGCCTCTGCCGTCGCGGCGTTTTGCCATTAATTTCGCCGTTGCTCACGACGGCACAGACATCATCTGATTTTTAAGGAGCGCATTCATGGCTGTTGGTCTTGGTCCTTTGCCCACATTGCACCCGGTTGCAGGTTTTGAACTCGGTATCGCTTCGGCCGGCATCAAGCGCCCGGGGCGCAAGGATGTGGTAGTGATGCGCTGTGCCGAAGGCTCGACCGTCGCCGGTGTGTTCACCCTCAACGCGTTCTGCGCCGCGCCAGTGATCCTGGCCAAGCAGCGCGTTGCCGGCACGATCCGTTACCTGCTGACCAACACCGGCAATGCCAACGCCGGCACCGGCGAGCCAGGCCTGGTGGCGGCCGCGCGCACCTGCGCCAAGCTGGCCCAGTTGACCGGCGTCGACGCCAGCCAAGTGCTGCCGTACTCCACCGGCGTGATCGGTGAACCGCTGCCCGTCGAGAAAATCGAAGGCGCATTGCAAGCCGCGCTGGACGACCTGTCTGTGGATAACTGGGCCGCGGCAGCAACCGGCATCATGACCACCGATACCCTGCCCAAGGGCGCCAGCCGCCAGTTCGTGCACGATGGCGTGACCGTCACCGTGACCGGTATCAGCAAGGGCGCGGGCATGATCCGTCCGAACATGGCCACGATGCTCGGCTACATCGCCACCGACGCCAAAGTCTCCCGCGACGTGCTGCACAGCCTGATCCTCGACGGCGCCAACAAGTCGTTCAACCGCATCACCATCGATGGCGACACCTCGACCAACGACTGCTGCATGCTGATCGCCACCGGCCAGGCCAACCTGCCGGAAATCACCGAGGCCAGCGGCCCGCTGTTCGCGGCGTTGAAGCAGGCCGTATTCGAAGTGTGCATGGAAGTCGCCCAGGCCATCGTGCGTGACGGCGAGGGCGCCACCAAGTTCGTTACCGTTGAAGTGAATGGCGGCGGCAATCACCAGGAATGCCTGGACGTTGGCTACACCGTGGCGCATTCGCCGCTGATCAAGACGGCGCTGTTTGCCTCTGACCCGAACTGGGGCCGTATCCTGGCCGCTGTGGGCCGTGCCGGCGTGCCGGACCTGGACGTGAGCAAGATCGACGTGTTCCTCGGTGACGTGTGCATCGCCAGCCGTGGCGCCCGCGCCGAGACCTACACCGAAGCCCAGGGCTCGGCGGTGATGCAGCAGGAAGAAATCACCATCCGCATCGAGCTGGGTCGCGGCGCGTGCAGCGAAACCATCTGGACTACCGACCTGTCCCACGAGTACGTAAAGATCAACGCGGAATACCGTACCTAAGAGGATAAGCACGGTGAAACGAGTGCATGTAGCAGCCGCGGTTATCCGCGGTGTCGACGGCAGGATCCTGCTGGCCCGCCGCGCCGATACCCAGCATCAGGGCGGCCTCTGGGAGTTTCCCGGCGGCAAGGTGGAGGCCGATGAGTCGGTTGAAACCGCACTGTCCCGCGAATTGCAGGAAGAGCTGGGCATCCAGGTCACCACGGCGCGGCCGCTGATCAAGGTGCAGCATGATTACCCGGACAAACAGGTGTTGCTGGATGTCTGGGAAGTCTCGGCGTTTACCGGCGAGCCGCACGGAGTCGAGGGGCAACCGTTGGAATGGGTGGCACCTCGGGACCTGCTCAACTATGAATTCCCGGCGGCTAATGCGCCGATCGTTGCGGCGGCGCGCTTGCCTGCCGAGTACCTGATCACCCCTGGCGAACTGGAAACCCCGACGTTACTGCGGGGTATCCAGAAAGCTATAGCCGGCGGCATCAAGCTGGTGCAACTGCGTGCGCCCAATGGCTACGACCCTAAATACCGCGACCTGGCGGTGGACGCAGTAGGCCTGTGCGCCGGCAAGGCTCAGTTGATGCTCAAGGGACCGTTCGAGTGGCTGGGGGATTTTCCTTCGGCCGGTTGGCACATGACCTCGGCACAACTGCGTAAATACGCGAGCAAAGGTCGACCGCTTCCTAAAGACCGTTGGTTGGCGGCGTCTTGCCACAACGCAGAAGAGCTGGCACTGGCGGAAATGATGGACGTGGATTTCGTCACGCTGTCGCCGGTGCAGCCGACCCAGACTCACCCCGATGCACAGCCATTGGGATGGGAGCAGGCGGCAGAGTTGATCAGTGGGTTCAGCAAGCCCGTATTTCTGCTAGGCGGGGTTGGGCCCGCCGAGCGGGAACAGGCTTGGGAGGCTGGGGCTCAGGGTGTGGCGGGGATTCGCGCTTTCTGGCCGCAGGTTTGACGCGGACACTGTGGTGAGCGGGCTTGCCCGCGCTGGGCTGCGGAGCAGCCCCAAAACAGACAGCGTGTTGTGTCTGAGTCTATGCGGCGGCCTTATTTGGGCTGCTTCGCAGCCCAGCGCGGGGCAAGCCCGCTCACTACAGGTTTGGCGTTTTCATAAGGCTAGTGTGGCTTAGCGGCCGCCTGCCACAAAACTTCCGCCACGCCCTGGCGCTTGGCAATCACCCGCGCCGCCACAAACAGCAGATCCGACAGCCGATTGATGTACGCCAGCCCCACGCCTTCCAACGACTCAACCGCATTCAACTGCTGACACCGCCGCTCCGCACTGCGCGCCAGGCTTCGGCATACATGGGCTTGTGCGATCAACGCCGAGCCACCGGGCAGGATGAAGTTCTCCAGCGGTCCCACTTCCTCATTCCAACGATCGATCGCCGCTTCCAGTCGATCCACTTCCGCAGCGTTCAACGCTTTGTACACCGGCATTGCCAGCTCCCCCCCCAGATCGAACAAACGATGCTGGCAAGGCGTAAGCACCTCGATCACATCCCTTAACGCCGGATGCTTGCCACTCTGTTCTTCGAGGCTGGCCAGCAACAAGCCCAACTGGCTGTTCAGTGTATCCACCTCACCAATTGCCTCCACCCGTGGGTGGTCCTTAGGCACGCGGCGGCCATCGCCCAGGCCCGTTTCACCCTTGTCGCCAGTGCGGGTGTAGATTTTCGACAGGCGAAAGCCCATGGTCAGTGCTCCAGTTGATTCAATTCGTAAGGAGGAATTTGGCTGCCGGCCAATGGCAGGCGCAGGGTGAAACAGGTGCCCTGGCCCAGGGTGGAATGCACTTCCATCTGGCCCTTGTGGTTGTTGGTGATGATGAAATACGACACCGACAGCCCAAGCCCGGTGCCCTGGCCGATTTCCTTGGTGGTGAAGAATGGCTCGAAGGTGCGCTTGCGCACGTTCTCGCTCATGCCGATGCCGTTGTCTTCCACCTGGATCTCCGCCCAGGGCGGGTTGAGGCGCGTGCGCAGGATGATGCGCCCCGGTTCGCTGTCGTCTGCACGCAGGTGAATGGCTTGGGCGGCGTTTTTCAGCAGGTTGAGCAGTACTTGTTCGAGTTCGTTGGCGGTGCCGGGCACCGGGCCGAGCTGAGGGTCGAACTGGCGGATGATTGCCTGGCCTTTGAAGTCGAAGCCGATGGCCAGGTCGAAATCATTGCCGGCGATTTCCACGGCCTGGTCGATCAGCGCAGGCAGGTCGCATGGAGCCATCTGCCGGTTGCTGCGACGGCTGAAACTGAGCATGTGGGTGACGATCTTCGCCGCCCGCGCCCCGGCCTGCTGGATGCCATCCAGCAACTGCGGCACTTCGCGGCTTTGCAGGTAGTGGTTGACCGTTTCCAGCTCGATGCCAGCCTGTTCCGCATGCTCCAGGTTCTTGGGCAAATCGGGGGACAGGCGGCGGCGGATGTTCTGCACGTTATGCAGTATCGCCCCTAGCGGGTTGTTGATCTCATGGGCCATGCCGGCAGCCAGGCCACCCACGGAAAGCATTTTCTCCGACTGCACCATCATTTCTTCCAGGGACAGGCGCTGGGTGATGTCATCGATACGGATCACCACGCCACGCCCGGCCCCGCCCATCAGCGGGTAGAAGGTCAGGGCGTAATGCTTGGCTTCGTCGTCCTTGAACCAGGTGACACGCTCGATGCGCTCCACGGTGTGTTGCTCAACCGCCGCCCGGATCTGCGGCAGGTAAGGCTTGAGCGGCTGGAACGCCAGGTAGATCGGCTGGTTGAGGGCTTCGTCCAGGCGTGTGCCGGAGAGGGCGCTGGCCTCCTGGTTCCATTGGGTGACGTAGAGCTGTTCATCCAGGGCGATCAGCGCCGAGGGCATCGAGTCGATGATGCTGTTCAGGTAATTCTGGAAGCCGGTGAGTTTCTTCTCGATCTTGCTGCGAACCTGCACTTCCAGTTCCAGTTTGCGGTTGGTGTGGCGAGTTTCCTCCGCCAGACCCTGAGCCTGGTCATACGCCGCCTGGGAGTCGTCCCGCGCGCGCTTGAGTTGTTGCTCACGGGCTTCGATGCGCGACAGCATGGTGTTGAAGGCTTCGGCCAGGCTGCCGATTTCATCGTGGTTGCCGCGACCGGCGCGCAGGGCGTAGTTCTCTTCGCGGGTGACTTGGCGTGAAAGCTCTTCCAGCTCGTGGATCGGCCGGGTGATCAGCCGTTTGATCTGGCGGGCGATGATCAGCCACAACAGCACGCTGAAAATCAGGATGCCCAGGCTCGCCGTCAACGTGCCGGTATAGAACGCTACGGGCAACTCGCTGCTGGCCACCAACAACAAATGCCCGGACGGCTGGCCTGCGCGGGGGAGTGTAATGACTTGGTTACTGCGAAACTCGGTCACGCGCCAGGCTTCGATGTGCCGATAGTTGTCCGGCAGGTGCAGGCGGTCGCCGTGTTGCATCTGCGCCAGGCGGTTGCCTTCGCCGTCGTACAGGGCGGCGGCGCGCAAGGGCGAATAGCTGGTCAGTTCGTTGAGCAGCGCGTCAGCCTTGGCCGGCGATTCGAGGGCTTCGGCGGCGAGCGCGGGGTTGGACACCAGGCGGCCGATGGCCTGTAAGGCCTGGGGCGCCATGCTTTCCTGGGAGATCCAGTAGGCGGCGCTGATAAAGGTCAGGTTGGCCACCAGTAACACGGTGGTCAACAGCACCAGCAGGGCGGCCAGCAGTTTCTGCCCGACCGGTAGGTTTTCAAGACGCTGGCGCAGCGGCATCAGGGTTTTCCCAGGTGATAGACAGGCGGGCAGGGTAGCGCGTGGCTCAGTCGCGGGGCAATCCGCGTGCAAGCAAGTGCTCCACCAAGCGTACTTGCAGTTGTTGCAGGTGCGGCAGGTTCAGTTGGTGACGAGAGGCCGCCTGGCAAGCATAGCCCAATAGATAGTTGATTTCGGTGCGACGGCCGGCGGTTACGTCCTGATACATGGACGAGTAGTTGGCGGCGGTGGCCTGGATCACCCGTTCCACTTCGTGTTGCAGGTCCTGGGCGGCAGCCGGTTGGCCGCAACACTCCAGCAGTTCGCCGAGTTCGGCGCACAGGGTTGCGACTTCGCAGTGATGGGCTTGCAGTTCCCCGTTACGGCACTGGTACAGCACGGTCAGCGGGTTGATGGCGCAATTGAGCGCCAGCTTGCGCCACAGCCGTGTGAGGATGTCGGTGCTCCAATCGTGGGGGATACCGGCCGCTTGCAAGTCATCCAGCCAAAGCGGCGGGGTGGGGTGGCTTGCGTCTCCCAGCCAGGTGTAGCCATGGCCGGCAAACACCACACGCCAGTCGCCATCGCGAAACGCGCCTTCGGTACTGGAGGCAAAGATGCAGCGTGCCTGGGGCAGTTGCGCGGCCACAGCATCCTGGCTGCCGAGGCCGTTCTGCAACAGGATCAGTTCGACGTCGGGTGCCAGCCGGTGCTGCAGCTGAGCGACGGCGCCTTGGGCGTCGTAGGCTTTGCACGCCACAAGTAGACGATGAATCGGCTCTGGGCTGTCAGGCGTTTCACCAATCACCGGGTAAGTGTGTTCTATGCCCTGTTCCACCAGGGTCAGCCCCTTGGCTGACTGATAATCGGCCAGGCGCGCAGCATCGCGCAGGATCAACCGCACGGGCACGCCTGCACGCGCCAGACGTGTGGCCCACAGTGTACCCAGGCTGCCGGCGCCGAGAATATGCCAAGTGGTCGACATCAGTTTGTACTCCGAAGGGGCGCCCGCAGCGAACGGGACAAAAGAACCGCTATAATGCCCCGGCATTTTAGCTTGGGCGCGCTCCATCTCTACTGAGCCCGCCCCTTATATTGGAGAAATGACATGCCTTCGTTCGACGTGGTATCCGAACTGGACAAACACGAAGTCACCAACGCCGTCGAGAACGCCGTCAAGGAACTGGACCGTCGCTATGACTTGAAAGGCAAGGGCAGCTTCGAATTCAAGGAAAAAGAGCTGACCGTCAACCTGACCGCTGAAGCCGATTTCCAGCTGGAAGCGATGATCGAGATCCTCAAGCTGTCGCTGGTCAAGCGCAAGATCGACGCGCAATGCCTTGAAATCAAGGACGCCTACGCCTCCGGCAAGCTGATGAAGCAAGAAGCCGTCCTCAAGGAAGGTATCGACAAGGAGCTGGCGAAGAAGATCGTTGCTCACATCAAGGACGCCAAGCTGAAAGTCCAGGCCGCGATCCAGGGTGAGCAGGTTCGCGTCACCGGCAAGAAGCGTGACGACCTGCAAGAGGCCATCGCGGCCCTGCGCGCCAAGACCTTCGACATGCCGCTGCAGTTCAATAACTTCCGCGACTGATGGCACTTTGGGGAACCTGTGGGCGTTTTTGACGTCCCACGCCCCAGAACTTGCGCCGACTATTGAGCCCTACGGGGCTCAATTGCATTTATGGCCACTCAATACGCCGAACATCCGGTAAACAGGAGAATGTAGATGGATTTGAATGCTGAAGTGGATCACCTGATCAAGACCTCAGAGTCTTGGTTACCGATGATCATGGAATACGGCAGCCGGTTTTTGCTGGCGGTGGTCACCCTGGCCATCGGTTGGTGGCTGATCAACGTGTTGACGCACCGAGTGGGGCGTTTGCTGGCATTGCGTAATGCTGACCTGGCGCTGCAACACTTCATCACCAGCCTGGCGAACATTGCGCTCAAGGTCATGCTGGTGGTCAACGTGGCCTCGATGATCGGCGTCGCCACCACCTCGTTCGTTGCCGCGATCGGTGCTGCCACCCTGGCCATTGGCCTGGCGTTGCAAGGCAGCCTGGCAAACTTTGCCGGCGGCGTGCTGATTCTGTTGTTCCGCCCGTTCCGCATTGGTGACTGGATCGAAGCCCAAGGCACTTCCGGCACCGTCGACAGCATCCAGATCTTCCACACCGTGCTGCGTACCGGTGACAACAAGACCGTGATCATCCCCAACGGCAGCCTGTCCAACGGTCTCATCACCAACACCAACCGTCAGCCGACCCGCAAAGTGGTGTTTGATGTGGGCGTCGACTATGAAGCCGATCTGCAGAAAGCCCGTGAAGTTTTGCTGGAGCTGGCGAAAGATCCGCGCGTATTGGCAGACCCGGCTGCGGTGGCGGTGGTGTCGACCTTGGGTGACAGTTCGATCACCGTTTCCTTGCGTTGCTGGACCAAGACGGCCGATTACTGGGACGTGGTGTTCATGTTGAACGAACTTGCACGGGACCGCTTGAAAGCGGCGGGGATTGATATTCCGTTTCCACAGCGGGTTATTCGTGTGATGCAGGAAACAGTTGCCAAGTAATCTGGGATCATTCTCGAACTTGGCCGTTAGGTCAGGTTCAAGGTGCAAGCGCTAATCTCGTTAGTTAGCTTGCTAGTTATTCTGGTGCTGAAACATTACAGCCATAAAAAAAGCCGCTCCCTTGCTAAATAAGGGAGCGGCTTTTTGTTTAAGGCCTAGGCCTTAAGTCATCGTTGTAATTAAAGTGTCAATTACAAGATGTTCAGCGGGTATTGGGCGATCAGACGCAGTTCGTCGATGGACGAAGAACCGTAGTACACGCCATCAGACGAACGATAGGTCGCTTGACGTACACGCAGGCTCAGGTCTTTGGCCGGGCCGCTCTGGATCACGTATTTGGCTTCGATGTCGCGTTCCCACTCTTTGCCGTTCGAGGTCGTGGCGGTTTGAGCGCCGCTACCGGTTACGTAGCGAGTCATGAAGCTCAGGCCAGGAATGCCAAAGGTCGCCATGTTGATGTCGTAACGAGCCTGGTAGGACTTCTCGCCTTCGCCGTTGAAGTCGGAGCGGGCAATGGAGTTGGCCAGGAACACTGAGCCGCCGCCGTCTACGCCGTAACCGTAATCGCCGTCACCGGTGACTTTCTGGGCAGCCAGTGTGAAGGTGTGAGCACCAATGGTGTACGCACCTTGCAGGCTGAACGCACGGTTATCAAGCTTGGTGGTTTTGTCGTAGTAGGCGCGTTGCTTGCCTTCACCGTCACTTTTCGTGTCGTAGATGTTGAAGTCCAGGGCGAAGGACTGGTCGTCGCTCAGCGCGTGGGTCCAGTTAAGGTTGCTGTACCACTTGCGGAAGTAATCTTCGGTTTTTGCATAGTACAGGCTGCCGGTAACCTCTGGGGTGAAGGAGTAGACGGCACCGGCAAAGTCGGTCTTCGTCAGGCCCAGGCTGTCACGGAAGGTCTGGTTCTGTGCGACGCTGGAAGTGAAGTGACCACCTTCCAGTTTAAGGCCCTTGATCTCGTTGCTGGTGAGCGAGATACCTTGTGGCAGCTCTGGCAGCAAACGGCTGTCATCGGAAGCAAACACAGGAGCGGTGGTGTATTGGTCGCCGACTTTCAAGACCGTATCGGAGATGCGGAATTTAACGGCACCGCCGCCTTTGGAATAATCGTCCTGCGAGCGACCGTCGGAACCGGACGGGAACAGACCAGTGCCAGCACGGCCCTTACCGCTGTCGAGCTTGACGCCCAGCAGGCCGATCACGTCTACACCAACGCCGATGGTGCCTTGGGTGAAGCCCGATTGGTACAGGGCGTTGAAGCCCAGGCCAGTCTCTTCAGCACGGCTTTTATTCTTGCCGTTGACTTTGTCGTAGCCATCCAGTGGCTCATTGCGGAAATCGCGGCTGAAGTACAGGGCGCGAGTGTTGATGCTGAAAGTGCTGTCTTCAACAAAGCCTTTGGAATCGCTTTGGGCGGACGCCATTGCGAACTGCGTAGTGCCTGCTGAAACAGCCAGGGCGATCATGCTCCACTTCATCACGCGCATCGTGATTTGCTCCTTTGGTTTTAGGAAGAGTACTGCCGTCCCACCTATATTTTTGTCTGGGCGGCTCTTTCTTTTTGTGTCGGCGCAAAGTTATATCACGCTGACAATATTGGCGATACTTGCCCAACTTTCCTTTCAGCTTCTTTACGAGCTTGTCGTAGATTGCTATATCCATGTCGCAAATTCACAGCCTCACTGTAACGAGGCTGACAACTTCAATGCTGTTTTCCGACCGTTAAAAGAACGCAAAAAAACGTTACTTTGTTAAGTTTGAAATCTTCCTTGGCGCGCATTGAACCGCTGCTGTTTTTCATCGCGAAACACCTGCTTCCCTTCCGGTGCCGTTGCCGACGATAGAGGGATGAATGCAGCAAGCGTGCCCAAACCGTAAATCGAATGTCATTTTTTCGTGAAAAACGTTACCGCTTCGTGAAAACCGCATAAGCACGGGGTTTTTACGCCGATTGGTTTGGCCTTGACGCTCGGGCTCTGTGCCTGTGTTGTGGTGCATAAATCCTGTATCTGGGAAAAACGTTACCCGTTCACCCCATTCAGTGGGTAATCGGCGGATCTCTTTGAGGCGCAATTGGGTCATTTTGGTGCATGGCCTCTGATGCCTCAGTGTTTGGGTGATGGCTCAATGCCTTGTTTTGTGAGGCCTCTGCATCGCGGTTTTCCTCGCAATGTTTTGATCTGTGCTTGGTCAATCGCCGAAGGTTTGGTGGTTGAGCGTAGTCGAAAAAATCGTTTGGATCGAAATGGTGCACTTTTTTTCGCCACGCCTTGCTTGGGCGCGTATTGGTTGGCGTGAAGCAATAGCGATTCGCGGGTATGCTGGTGGCCTTGAACCTGACCTGCCGAACGGAGTGCCTGCGGTGTTCGCTTTAGATCAACGCCTTCAACAAGACACACTGGTCATCGGGGATTTCCCCCTGTGCCGCCTGCTGTTGTCCAATGACTCGAACTACCCTTGGTTCATCCTGGTGCCGCGCATCAATGCTATCAGCGAAGTGTTTCAACTGGATGTCTTCGACCAGCAACGCCTGTGGCAGGAAACGACTGCCCTGGCCCAGTTGCTCAATGAAGGTTTGGCCGCCGACAAGATGAACATCGGCGCTCTGGGCAACGTGGTCAGCCAGTTGCACGTGCATGTGATTGTGCGCAAACGTGATGATGCCGCCTGGCCTGCGCCGGTGTGGGGCAAGCATCCTGCGAAGCCTTATATCGATCAGCAAGTGTCAGCCATTCGTGCTCGTCTGCGCGAGCTGCTGCCCGCCGACTTCGTCTTTACCCAGGGTTGAATCATGGATCTGCAAGACCGCGTCAACGATCTGGAAAGTCGCCTGGCCTTCCAGGACGACACCATCGAGACTCTCAATGACATCCTTGTCACCCAGCAGCGCGCCGTCGAACGCCTGCAACTGCAGATGACCGCGTTGCTCAAGCGCCAGGAAGAAATGGGCGGTCAGTTCGAAACGTCCGAAGAAGAAGCGCCGCCGCCTCACTATTAATAGGCGTGCATAAAAAAACCGCGACCCAGCCAGGCTGGGTCGCGGTTTTTTTTGCTACGAAGCTGAGTATCAGCGACGCGGCAGTGCAGCGATCACGTCTTCGGCCTGCAGGCCTTTGTCGCGATTCATGACGGAGAATTCCACACGCTGGCCTTCCACCAGGACGCGATGGCCTTCGCCGCGAATGGCCCGGAAGTGGACGAAGATATCGTCGCCCGAATCACGGGAAATAAAGCCGAAGCCTTTGGATGTGTTGAACCACTTGACGGTACCGGTATCCCGATTGGTCATGTCGTAGGTTTGCGACGAGGCCGCAGGGGACGAACGGTAGAAGCTGATGGCCAGGTGAAGAACAATGGCGGCCACAGCAATCACCAGGCTGAGCAGGATGGCCGGGTGGCCGCCGACTTCAGGCATGGGCGCCAGGAGGGTGAGGGTTTGTACGACGACAGTCAGAACTAACAGCGCGCTGACCAGGTTTTGCAGTTGATGACGTGTGCCTTTGTTCCAGTAAGGGATCACCGGTGCCAGCGTCAGGTTAAGAAGGCCGAACAAGGCCAGGTACAGAGCGTCGTGTTGTTCCAGATACGGCAGGCTTTCAGGCTGCAGGCTCGGGATAAAGGACAGCAGCAAAGCTGCAACGCCCGTTAGCAGGTGGACGATTTTCAACATTTTGATTAACTCACGTTAAGACGGATCACAAGGAAGAGCTGACTGGCACGGTTCGCTTCTGAACAATGGGAGGCGTTGGGCACGTGCGCGGGGTATCAGCCTATGCCGCTGCCGCAGAAAATAACGGCGTCGACACGCCGCCTATTTAACAGCAAAGGCTGTGCCTACTCAAATCAAGCATTTCGGGGTGTTGCAAGGGTGACGGCATTTCTGCGTCAAACGCTTGTCCTAGACACGTGCGGGCTTTTCCAGCAGCCTGCTGGGACGTTTCCCACATGGACTGAAGGCTTGGGCCGTGTCGTTCTGGCAGGCCAAGGCGGGACGAATTGCCGCGCCGGGCTGCGCATCACCGGCACACTTGCTAGAGTGGTCCTGCACCGGATCAATGAATGCTTGTCAATTGAAGGGGATAAACATGGCAATCGATATCGGTATCAGTGAAGAAGATCGTAAATCCATCGTCGACGGGCTTTCGCGACTGCTTTCGGATACCTATGTACTGTACCTGAAGACCCACAACTTCCATTGGAACGTCACGGGCCCCATGTTCCGCACGTTGCACCTGATGTTCGAAGAACAGTACAACGAGCTGGCGCTGGCCGTGGACTCCATTGCCGAGCGTATCCGTGCCCTGGGCTTCCCGGCACCGGGTGCCTACTCCATCTACGCCCGTCTTTCTTCCATCAAGGAAGAAGAAGGTGTGCCGAGTGCTGAAGACATGATCAAGCAATTGGTAGAAGGCCAGGAGGCGGTCACTCGCACCGCGCGCGGTATCTTCCCGCTGCTCGACAAGGTCAGCGATGAGCCGACGGCCGACCTGTTGACCCAGCGCATGCAGGTTCACGAAAAGACCGCGTGGATGCTGCGTTCCCTGCTCGAAAATCAGTAAACAACTGGCCTGAGCGGCGCCTTCCCAGCGCCGCTCGCTTGTTTCCGCGCATTTCCTGGCGTTGTCCTACGCCGATCAACTCCGCGTCTTCTGGCTGCCGCACTCTGCCTGCTGTTTTATAGGGTGATTGCCCAATGGGACACCCCATGGGCGGCTGTTTGGCAATGGAGTGTCAGGTGTATGTCACGCGGAGTGGGTAATGGAGTCATGGAAACCGGTGGTTTTCATAAAATAAAGGTCGACCCCTTTGTTAAAGGGTTCGACATGGGACTGGCCAAGCCATTGTCCCGGTCAGTGAGGCTCAACGGGTTTTCCACGTGCCTGCGGCTGGAGCAGATCTATTGGAATATCCTCACGGAAATCGCCAGGATCAATGCCTGTTCGGTCAGTGCGTTGCTGTCCTATGTGGATCGGGAAGTGCACTTGCGTCATGGCGGCGTGAAGAACTTCAGTGGGTTGGTCAGGGTGGTGTGTGTGGTTCACGCCCTGAAAGAGCGTGTTCAACCTTCTTAGCTACCGGGCTTCGGGGTCATGTCCTCCTTTAAGGCGGGCAAGGCCCCTGGGCAGAAAGCCGGCTGCGCTACCTCGATTTACCAGATATAATCCCGCGCTTTGCTGCGCGTGCCGGGTTGTTCCGGAGCAGGCGTGGCGCAGTAACGTTCTGATCGCCGAGACATCGCCATGCCCATGTACGACTATCAATGTGCTTCCTGTGGTCATCAGTTGGAAGCCATTCAGAAGATCAGCGCCGCGCCGCTGGTCGATTGCCCGGCCTGCCAAGCGCCGCAGCTCAAGAAAATGTTGTCCATGCCAGGCTTCCGCCTGAGCGGCAGCGGCTGGTACGAAACCGACTTCAAGACCGGCTCGAAGAAGAACCTGGCGGGCGGCGACAAAGCAGACTGAGTTGAACTCTACGCGCAGGCTCCTGCATTATCCGTCCCCTGCTTTAATGCACGGTGACGAGGCAAGCCTCCACCGAATTTCGAATTACGAGAAGTGAAACCACTACCATGATGCGCAGCCATTATTGCGGCCAACTGAACGAGACCCTGGAAGGTCAGGAAATCACCCTTTGCGGATGGGTTCACCGTCGCCGCGACCACGGCGGGGTGATCTTCCTCGATATCCGTGATCGTGATGGTCTGGCCCAGGTGGTGTTCGATCCGGATCGCGCCGAGAGCTTCGCCGCCGCCGATCGCGTGCGCAGCGAATACGTCGTGAAGATCACCGGCAAGGTACGCCTGCGTCCGGCCGGTGCCGTGAACAAGAACATGGCCTCCGGCGGCATTGAAGTGCTGGGCTATGAACTGGAAGTGCTGAACGAATCGGAAACCCCGCCGTTCCCGCTCAACGAATACTCCGACGTCGGCGAAGAAACCCGCCTGCGTTATCGCTTCCTGGACCTGCGTCGTCCGGAGATGGCCGAGAAGCTGCGCCTGCGTTCGCGCATGACCACCAGCATCCGCCGCTTCCTCGACGAAAACGGCTTCCTGGACGTTGAAACCCCGATCCTGACCCGGGCCACCCCGGAAGGTGCGCGTGACTACCTGGTACCGAGCCGTACCCATGCAGGTTCGTTCTTCGCCCTGCCGCAATCGCCGCAGCTGTTCAAGCAGTTGCTGATGGTGGCCGGCTTCGACCGTTACTACCAGATCGCCAAGTGCTTCCGTGACGAAGACCTGCGCGCTGATCGCCAGCCGGAATTCACCCAGATCGATATCGAGACCAGCTTCCTCGATGAGAAAGAGATCATGGGCCTGACCGAGCAGATGATCCGTAATCTGTTCAAGGAAGTGCTGGACCTGGAGTTCGGCGATTTCCCGCACATGACCTTCGAAGAAGCCATGCGCCGTTACGGTTCCGACAAGCCAGACCTGCGTAACCCGCTGGAACTGGTGGACGTGGCCGACCAACTCAAAGCAGTCGACTTCAAGGTGTTCAGCGGCCCGGCCAATGACCCTAAGTGCCGCATCGCCGCCCTGCGCGTGCCTGGCGGCGCGAGCATGCCGCGCAAGCAGATCGACGACTACACCAAGTTCGTCGGCATCTACGGTGCCAAGGGCCTGGCGTACATCAAGGTCAACGAGCGCGCCAATGGTGTTGACGGCCTGCAATCGCCGATCGTCAAAAACATCCCGCTGGACAACCTGAACGCGATCCTCGACCGCGTCGGTGCAGTCGACGGCGATATCGTGTTCTTCGGCGCCGACAAGGCCAAGATCGTCAGCGAGGCCCTGGGCGCACTGCGCATCAAGCTGGGTCACGACCTGAACCTGCTGACCTGCGAATGGGCCCCGATGTGGGTCGTTGACTTCCCGATGTTCGAAGAGAACGACGACGGCAGCTTCAGCGCCTTGCACCACCCGTTCACTGCGCCGAAGTGCTCGCCGGCCGAGCTGGAAGCCAACCCGGCGGGCGCGCTGTCCCGCGCCTACGACATGGTGCTCAACGGTACTGAGCTGGGTGGCGGTTCGATCCGTATCCACCGCAAGGAGATGCAACAAGCGGTCTTCCGCCTGTTGGGCATCAACGAAGCGGAACAGGAAGAGAAGTTCGGCTTCCTGCTCGACGCCCTGAAATACGGCGCGCCGCCGCACGGTGGCCTGGCGTTCGGTCTGGACCGCCTGGTGATGCTGATGACCGGCGCCCAGTCGATCCGTGAAGTGATCGCCTTCCCGAAAACCCAGAGCGCTGCGGACGTCATGACCCAGGCTCCGGGTGTGGTGGATGCCAAGGCACTGCGCGAGTTGCACATCCGCCTGCGTGAGACGCCTAAGGCTGAGTAAGGCTGCTGCGTGAAAGCGCACTGAGGTTTACGCAGTCTAAAAAGGCGCATCTTCGGATGCGCCTTTGCGTTAAAGGACTATTCCTCGCCTGGGGCGGGGTTGATCAAGGTTTCTATAGAATTTCGGAGTTGTGTTATGGCTGGCCATTCCAAGTGGGCGAACATCAAGCACCGCAAAGAGCGTCAGGATGCCAAGAAAGGCAAGATCTTCACCAAGTGGATCCGCGAGCTGACCGTCGCCGCCCGCCAGGGCGGTGGTGACCCCGGCTCCAACCCGCGTCTGCGCCTGGCGTTGGACAAGGCGCTTGGCGCCAACATGAGCCGCGACATCATCGACCGCGCCGTGGCCCGTGGCGCCGGTGCTGCCGATACCGACGATATGGTCGAACTGAGCTACGAAGGCTACGGCCCGGGCGGCGTGGCGGTGATGGTCGAGTGCATGACTGACAACCGCAACCGCACCGCGGCAGCCGTACGCCACGCGTTCAGCAAGTGCGGTGGCAACCTTGGCACCGACGGTTCGGTGGCTTACCTGTTCGAGCGCAAGGGGCAGATCACCTTCGCCCCCGGCACGGATGAAGACGCGCTGATGGAAGCGGCGATGGAGGCGGATGCCGACGACGTGGTGACCAATGAAGACGGTTCCATCGACGTGTTCACCTCGTTCGCCAGCTTCTATGCCGTGCGCAATGCCCTTGAAGCCGCGGGTTTCAAAGGCACCGACGCGGAAATCGTGATGCTGCCGACCACCAGTGCCGAGCTGGACCTGGATGGCGCGCAGAAAGTGCTGAAGATGCTGGATATGCTGGAAGACCTGGATGATGTGCAGAACGTGTATTCCAATGCCGACATCCCGGAATCCGTCGCCGAACAGCTCTCCTAGGCACACCGCTCCCCTGTAGGAGCCGGCTTGCCGGCGATAGGGCCCTTGAGGACGCCATCGCCGGCAAGCCGGCTCCTAAGGGGTTTCATGTCACCCTGCATGTTTTATGCTGGTTTCTCTTTACCTTATCTGCAGGCGTTATGACTTTAATCCTAGGTATCGACCCCGGTTCGCGCATCACCGGTTTTGGCGTGGTGCAACAGACCCCGCGCGGCTGTGTCTACGTCGCTTCGGGCTGCATCCGCACCGGCGCGGGCGAGTTGGCCGAGCGCCTGCAGATTGTCTATCGCGGCGTGCGTGAAGTGATCCAGACCTACGGACCGGTCACCATGGGCATCGAAAAGGTGTTCATGGCAAAAAATGCCGACTCCGCGTTAAAGCTTGGCCAGGCCCGTGGCGCTGCCATCGTTGCCGGGGCGGAGGAGGGCATGGAGATCGCCGAGTACACGGCGACCCAGGTCAAGCAGGCCGTGGTCGGCACCGGTGCGGCGAATAAAGAGCAGGTGCAGATGATGGTCATGCACATGCTCAAGCTCACTTCAAAACCGCAGATCGACGCCTCCGACGCCCTGGCCATTGCCATTTGCCATGCGCACACCCGCTCCAGCTTGCTGCCTCATGGGCTGGGTACGGCACGCAGTCGTGGCGGGCGGCTGCGTCTCTGATAGCATCAGCGCAATCGTAATTTCCGGTCAGGCCATGCGCTGACCCCAAGCTTTAAGGATCTGAACCGTGATTGGACGCTTGCGCGGCACCCTGGCTGAGAAACAGCCGCCGCACCTGATTCTGGATGTAAACGGGCTGGGGTATGAGCTGGAAGTGCCCATGACCACCCTGTATCGCCTACCGTCGGTCGGTGAGCCGATTACCCTGCACACCCACTTGGTGGTGCGCGAAGACGCGCAACTACTCTATGGTTTCATCGGCAAGCGCGACCGTGACTTCTTCCGCGAGCTGATCCGCCTCAACGGCGTGGGCCCGAAACTGGCCTTGGCGTTGATGTCGAGCCTGGAAGTGGATGAGCTGGTGCGCGCGGTTTCGGCCCAGGACACGTCGGCGCTGACCAAGGTGCCGGGTGTCGGCAAGAAGACTGCCGAGCGCCTGCTGGTGGAACTCAAGGACCGCTTCAAAGCCTGGGAAGTGGTACCGAGTATGTTCGCCCTGGTGCCGAATCAGCCGGATATGCCGGCGGGCCAAGTTGCCAGCGCCGAAAGCGATGCCGTCAGCGCGCTGATTTCCCTGGGCTACAAGCCGCAGGAAGCCAGCAAGGCCGTGTCGGCCATCAAGGACAAGAACCTGAGCAGTGAAGACATGATCCGCCGCGCCCTGAAGGGAATGATTTAAGTGATTGAAGCTGATCGTCTGATTGCAGCCACTGGCCCGCGCGACCGTGAAGAGGTCCAGGACCGCGCCATCCGCCCCCTGAGCCTGGCCGAATACATCGGTCAGCCCACCGTGCGTGAGCAGATGGAGTTGTTCATCCAGGCTGCGCGCGGGCGCAGTGAGTCCCTGGACCACACGCTGATCTTCGGGCCGCCTGGGTTGGGCAAGACCACCCTGGCCAACATCATCGCCCAGGAAATGGGCGTATCGATCAAGTCCACCTCCGGCCCGGTGCTGGAGCGTCCGGGGGATCTGGCGGCGTTGCTGACCAACCTCGAGCCCCATGACGTGCTGTTTATCGACGAGATTCACCGGCTTTCGCCGATCGTCGAGGAAGTGCTGTACCCGGCGATGGAGGACTTCCAGCTCGACATCATGATTGGCGAAGGCCCGGCGGCCCGTTCGATCAAGCTCGATCTTCCGCCTTTCACCCTGGTGGGGGCCACCACCCGCGCCGGTATGTTGACCAACCCTTTGCGAGACCGTTTCGGCATTGTTCAACGTCTAGAGTTCTATAGCACGGCGGACTTGGCAACCATCGTCAGTCGTTCGGCGAGCATTCTCGGTTTGCCGCTGGACCCGGAAGGCGCGTTTGAAATCGCCCGCCGGGCCCGTGGTACGCCTCGGATCGCCAACCGTCTGCTGCGCCGTGTGCGGGACTTTGCCGAGGTGCGGGCCAAGGGGCATATCACCAAGGCGGTGGCCGATCTGGCGTTGAACCTGCTGGATGTGGATGAGCACGGCTTCGATCACCAGGATCGGCGTCTACTCTTGACCATGATCGAGAAGTTTGACGGCGGTCCGGTAGGCGTCGACAGCCTGGCCGCGGCCATCAGCGAAGAACGCCATACCATTGAGGATGTGCTGGAGCCATATCTGATCCAGCAGGGTTACATCATGCGTACGCCGAGGGGGAGAGTCGTCACGCGCCACGCCTATCTGCACTTCGGGTTAAACATTCCGTCACGATTGGGCGAGATGCCTGTAGTAGACGAATTCCTCGATGCAGTGGACGATTAAAAGCTTCACGCCAGACGATTTATCCGAGGTTTGTGCTGTCCTAGTGGCTGGTGTCGTCATTCAGTCACTCGAAATGTTTCGATGGATTAAAAAACAGTTGCCCAGCCGGATTGGCAACCTGAGGAGTAAGCACTAGAGTATGCGCGCGCAAAACGGGGATCAGTCGTTCGCACATCGCTGTCGCGTTTATTACGAGGACACCGATGCGGGCGGCATCGTGTATTACGTCAACTACCTCAAGTTCATGGAGCGGGCTCGAACCGAGCGGCTACGGGAGCTGGGCTTTGCCCAATCCCAGCTGGCAGGGGAGGACCTGTTATTCGTCGTGCATTCCAGCGAGGCGCGCTATCACGCGCCGGCGCGGCTGGACGACGAACTGTTGGTCAGCGCTGAAGTAATCGAATTGAACCGTGTCAGCCTGCGTTTCAAGCAGCAGGTCAGGCGGGCAACGGATGCAACGCTGCTCTGTGAGGGGCAGTTCCTGGTGGCCTGTGTGCGCACCAATAGTTTGAAACCCCGGGCCATTCCCGAAGCTCTACGTGCGGCCTTTGCCGACGTAAGCGGCGCGGGTAAACAATCAAAGCAGGAGATTTAGCGTGGAACCTACCGTCGTCGACCATTCCTCCATGTGGAGCCTGGTCAGCAATGCCAGTGTTGTGGTTCAACTGGTCATGCTGACCCTGGTAGCCGCATCGGTTACCTCTTGGGTCATGATTTTTCAGCGCAGCAATCTGTTGCGTGCCGGTCGACGTGCCCTGGAGAGCTTTGAAGAGCGCTTCTGGTCGGGTATCGACCTGTCCAAGCTTTACCGTCAGGCAGGCAGCAACCCGGACCCGGATTCGGGCGTCGAGCAGATCTTCCGCGCCGGCTTCAAGGAATTCTCCCGCCTGCGCCAGCAGCCAGGTGTTGACCCGGAAGCGGTCATGGAAGGTGTGGCTCGTGCCATGCGCGTTGCCATTTCCCGTGAAGAAGAGAAGCTTGAGCAAAGCTTGCCGTTCCTCGCCACCGTCGGCTCCGTAAGCCCTTACATCGGCTTGTTCGGTACCGTGTGGGGGATCATGAACTCCTTCCGTGGCCTGGCCCAGGCCCAGCAAGCGACCCTGGCTACCGTGGCTCCTGGTATTGCCGAAGCCCTGATCGCCACCGCGATCGGCCTGTTCGCTGCTATCCCCGCAGTAATTGCCTACAACCGTTTTGCTGCTCGCGGCGAGAACCTGATTGGCCGTTACTACACCTTCGCCGATGAATTCCAGGCGATCCTGCACCGTAAAGTGCACACCAGCGAAGAATAAGCAGGTATCTCACGATGGCTTTAATCACTCGAGCTCGAACCAAGCGCAAGCCGGTCGCCGAGATGAACGTAGTGCCTTACATCGACGTGATGCTGGTGCTGCTGGTTATCTTCATGGTGACCGCGCCGATGCTCAACCAGGGTGTGAAGGTTGACCTGCCCAAGGTTTCCAGCGAAGCCTTGCCGCAAGACAACAACACCCAGGTGCTGACCATTTCGATCAAGTCCGACAAGACCTATTACTGGAACCTTGGCAGCGAAGTCGACACTCAGAAGCAGCAGGACAAGGCCCTGACCTTGCCGGCGATGACCGACGCGGTGACCAAGATCATTCGTTCCGGCAACGAAGGCGGCAAGCACACCCAGGTCTTCATCCGCGGTGACAAGGCGGTCGACTACGGCTCCGTCATGGGCGCCATGGGCGGGCTGCAGAAGGCCGGCGTGGGTAACGTTGGCTTGATTACCGAGGCGCCCTGATGCAGCAACAGCGAGAGCCGTCCGCCTCGGAAAGCTACTTCTGGCCTAGCGTCTGGGCAATTGCCCTGCACGTCCTGGTGTTTGGCATGCTGTTCGTCAGCTTTGCCATGACTCCGGACCTGCCGCCAGCCAAGCCGATCGTGCAGGCGACCCTGTATCAGCTGAAATCGAAAAGTCAGGCCACCACCCAGACCAATCAGAAGATTGCGGGTGAGGCCCAGAAGTCGGCTGCGCGCCAGACTGAAGTCGAACAGATGGAACAGAAGAAGGTCGAGCAGGAAGCGGTGAAGGCTGCTGCGGAACAAAAGAAAGAAGAGGCGGCTCAAAAGGCCGAGGAATCGAAAAAGGCTGAGGAAGCCAAGAAAGCGGACGAGGCGAAAAAGGCTGATGAAGCCAAGAAAGCCGAGAAAGCTGCCGAAGCCAAAAAGGCCGAAGAGAAACAATTGGCTGATATAGCCAAGAAGAAGTCTGAAGAAGAAGCCAAGAAGGCTGCTGAAGAAGAAGCCAAGAAAAAGGCCGCTGAAGACGCCAAGAAGAAAATAGTCGAAGACGCGAAGAAGAAAGCCGCCGAAGACGCCAAGAAAAAAGCTGAAGCAGACGAGGCGAAGAAAAAAGTCGCCGACGACGCGAAGAAGAAAGCTGCCGCCGACGCCCAGAAGAAAAAGGCCCAGGAAGCAGCGCGCAAATCCGCCGAAGAGAAAAAGGCCCAGGCCTTGGCAGACTTGCTCTCCGACACGCCGCAGCGTCAGCAAGCCTTGGCCGATGAACGTGGTGATGAAGTCGCGGGCAGTTTCGACGACCTGATTCGGGCGCGGGCAGCAGAGGGATGGACACGTCCACCTTCGGCACGTAAAGGCATGACAGTAGTGCTGCAGATCGGCATGTTGCCGGACGGTACGGTGACTTCGGTCAGCGTGTCCAAGTCCAGTGGTGACGGTTCGTTCGACAGTTCGGCGGTTGCCGCGGTCAAGAATATTGGCCGGTTGACCGAGATGCAGGGAATGAAACCAAGCGACTTCGCTCCCTATCGTTCATTCAAGATGACATTCACACCTGAGGATCTAGCCTTGTGAGAAACCTTCTTCGAGGAATGCTTGTCGTTATTTGCTGTATGGCAGGGATAGCGGCGGCGGATGAAAAGAACATCCTGGTCACCAGCGGTAGCGATCGGGCCACCCCGATCGCGGTAGTGCCGTTCGGCTGGCAGGGCGGCAGCGTGCTGCCGGACGACATGGCCCAGATCGTCAGCGACGACCTGCGCAACTCCGGTTACTACGCACCGATTCCAAAAGGCAACATGATCAGCCAGCCGAACCAGGCCAGCGAAGTCGTGTTCCGCGACTGGAAAGCGGTAGGTGCGCAGTACCTGATGGTCGGCAATATCACGCCGGCCGGTGGTCGTCTGCAAATCACCTACACCTTGTTCAACGTGGCGACCGAACAGCAGGTCTTGACCGGCAGCGTTTCGGGTACTGCCGAGCAGATCCGCGACATGGCCCACTACATCTCGGACCAGTCGTTTGAAAAGCTCACCGGTATCAAGGGTGCGTTCTCGACGCGTCTGCTGTACGTAACGGCTGAACGTTTCTCTGTAGACAACACTCGTTACACTTTGCAGCGCTCGGACTACGACGGTGCACGGGCTGTGACCTTGCTCCAATCCCGTGAGCCAATCCTGTCGCCGCGCTTCGCGCCGGACGGCAAGCGTATTGCCTACGTGTCCTTCGAGCAGAAGCGTCCGCGTATCTTCGTCCAGCACATTGATACTGGCCGTCGTGAGCAGATCACCAACTTCGAAGGCCTCAACGGTGCACCGGCCTGGTCGCCGGATGGTTCGCGCCTGGCGTTCGTGCTGTCCAAGGATGGCAACCCGGATATCTACGTGATGAACATGGCTTCGCGCCAGATTTCCCGCGTAACCAGCGGCCCGGGCATCAACACCGAACCGTTCTGGGGCAAGGATGGTTCGACCATCTACTTCACCTCTGACCGAGGCGGCAAGCCACAGGTCTACAAGGCGAACGTGAATGGTGGTGGGGCAGAGCGTGTTACTTTTATCGGTAACTACAACGCCAACCCTAAGCTTTCGGCCGATGAAAAGACGTTGGTGATGATTCACCGTCAGGATGGTTTCACTAATTTCCGGGTTGCGGCCCAGGATTTGCAGCGCGGAACCGTAAAAATCCTCACAGATACCAACCTTGATGAGTCAGCCACTGTTGCGCCCAACGGCACCATGGTAATCTACGCCACCCGCCAGCAGGGCCGGGGAGTCTTGATGCTCGTGTCCATAAATGGACGCGTAAGGCTCCCACTTCCTACCGCACAAGGCGAAGTCAGAGAACCATCCTGGTCCCCTTACCTGAACTGACGCGGCGCTACAAAAAGAAGTACTTAACACACTGGGGTTCATTAGGAGTTTCACGATGGAAATGCTGAAGTTTGGTAAGTTTGCTGCTCTGGCTCTGGCTCTGTCCGTAGCCGTTGGTTGCTCGTCTAAAGGCGGCGACAATGCCGGTGAAGGCGCAGCTGTTGATCCAAACGCTGGTTACGGCGCTAACACTGGTGCGGTTGACGGCTCCCTGAGCGAAGAAGCTGCTCTGCGCGCTATCACCACTTTCTACTTCGAATACGACAGTTCGGACCTGAAACCAGAAGCCATGCGCGCTCTGGACGTTCACGCGAAGGACCTGAAAGCTAACGGCGCTCGCGTTGTACTGGAAGGTAACACTGACGAACGTGGTACTCGTGAGTACAACATGGCACTGGGCGAGCGTCGTGCGAAAGCCGTTCAGCGCTACCTGGTACTGCAAGGTGTTGCTCCAGGCCAACTGGAACTGGTTTCCTACGGTAAAGAGCGTCCAGTTGCTACTGGCCACGACGAGCAGTCCTGGGCTCAAAACCGTCGCGTCGAACTGCGTAAGTAATTCGTCATGCGAACGTGCCGTCGTGCTCTAACTGTATTGGCTCTCAGCCTCGCACCGCTTGCGGTGTGGGCTGCGGTTCCTGTGGAAGATAGCAACTCTGGCTATAACAATAGCGGGAGCAGTTATCCGCCAGCAGGTTATGGCACGAACGGCGCCTATGCGGGGGGAGCGGCTACGTCCGCTCCCTCGGCACAGGGCGAACTGTTCAACCAGCTGCAACGCATGCAGGATCAACTGGCGCAGCAACAAGGCACCATTGAAGTACTGCAGAACCAAGTGAACCAGCTGAAGCAAGAAGGCCTGGAGCGTTACCAGGATCTTGATCGACGCATTGGAGCCGGCGTTCAACCTGCCGCAACTCCTGATAATTCTTCTGCCGGTGGCGCGCCAAGCGCTGCTGCCGGTGGTGCAGCAGCAGGGGCGGCTGCCAGCCAAGCCCCTGCCGCGAGCAGCGAACCGGGTGATCCGGCTAAGGAAAAGCTGTATTACGATGCAGCCTTCGACCTGATCAAAGCCAAGGATTTCGATAAGGCCAGCCAGGCATTTACCGCTTTCCTGCGTAAATACCCGAACAGCCAGTACGCGGGCAACGCCCAATACTGGTTGGGTGAAGTCAACCTGGCCAAGGGTGATCTACAGGGCGCGGGCCAGGCATTTGCCAAGGTCAGCCAGCTGTACCCCAAGCATGCCAAGGTGCCGGATTCGCTGTACAAACTCGCTGACGTAGAACGCCGCCTGGGTCATACCGACAAGGTCAAAGGCATTCTGCAGCAGGTTGTGGCCCAATATCCGGGGACTTCCGCTGCCCAGTTGGCCCAACGGGATCTGCAACGCTTGTAAGCGATGCAGCCCGTTTAGAAGAAACCCGCGCCTGTCGCGGGTTTTTTCGTTAGAATCCACGCCCTTTTATGAAACACGCTTTTTGGGGTCTACGCGTTGGCGGGGTCCCTCAAAGTGCCTGACGGAGGCGGACAGCCTGTTTAGCTGTTACGCCCGTGGCGACTATGCAAGACACATTACGTATTACCGAAGTTTTTTACTCGTTGCAGGGTGAAACGCGAACGGCTGGCCTGCCCACAGTATTCGTGCGCCTGACCGGTTGTCCCTTGCGTTGCCAATACTGCGACAGCGCCTACGCCTTCAGTGGCGGCACGGTGCGCACCCTCGATGACATCCTGGAGCAGGTCGCCGGCTACAAGCCGCGCTACGTCTGTGTGACCGGCGGCGAGCCGTTGGCCCAGCCCAATGCCATCCCGTTGCTCAAGCAGCTGTGTGATGCCGGCTACGAGGTCTCCCTGGAGACCAGTGGCGCCTTGGACATCTCTGCGGTCGACCCCCGTGTCAGCCGCGTGGTCGACCTCAAGACCCCCGACTCCAAGGAAGCGCACCGTAACCGCTACGAGAACATCGAGCTGCTGACGGCCAACGATCAAGTCAAGTTCGTGATCTGCTCCCGCGACGACTACGACTGGGCGAACTCCAAGCTGATTCAATACGGGCTGGACCGCCGCGCAGGCGAAGTACTGTTTTCGCCAAGCCACCATGACCTGAACGCACGCGACCTCGCTGATTGGGTGGTTGCGGACAATCTCCCGGTGCGCCTGCAATTGCAGCTGCATAAATACCTTTGGAACGACGAGCCAGGACGCTGATATGACTGAACACACAATGGATCAAAAACGCGCGGTAATTCTGCTGTCCGGCGGCCTCGACTCGGCCACCGTGGTGGCCATGGCCCAGGCGCAAGGCTACAGCTGCTACACCATGAGCTTCGACTACGGCCAGCGTCACCGCGCCGAGCTGAACGCCGCCGCGCGTGTTGCCCGTGAGATGGGCGTGGTCGAGCACAAGGTGATCGGCCTGAACCTCAACGGCATCGGCGGCTCGGCGCTGACCGACAGCAGCATCGATGTGCCGGAAGCGCCCAGCGAAGGCATCCCGGTGACCTACGTGCCGGCACGCAACACCGTGTTCCTGTCCCTGGCCCTCGGCTGGGCAGAAGTGCTCAACGCTCGCGACATCTTCATTGGCGTCAACGCAGTGGATTACTCCGGTTACCCGGACTGCCGCCCAGAGTTCGTCGAGTCGTTCGAGCGCATGGCCAACCTGGCGACCAAGGCCGGTGTAGAAGGGCAGGGCTTCCGTATCCTGGCGCCGCTGCAAAACCTCAGCAAGGCCGATATCGTCAAGGCTGGTGTAGGACTTGGCGTGGATTATTCGCTGACTGTTTCCTGCTATCAGGCAGACGATGACGGCCGTGCTTGTGGGAAATGCGACAGCTGCCGACTGCGTGCAGAAGGCTTCCAAGCGGCCGGAATTACTGACCCAACGCGTTATTTCTGATTTATTTCAAATAAGGTGTTGAATAATCCTTAGAAATCAGTATTATACGCGCCACCACACAGCGGGTCGTTAGCTCAGTTGGTAGAGCAGTTGGCTTTTAACCAATTGGTCGTAGGTTCGAATCCCACACGACCCACCATTTTTGGCGGTTTAGAAAATCCGGAAGGCCCACGCAAGTGAGGATTTCCGGGTTTTTTTTTGCCTGCTGGAATACAGAGAAAGCCCCAGGCATACGAAGTGCCTGGGGTTTTTTGTATCCGAGCCATTGTCAGGCTCTGTTCAAAACCAATGGGTCATGATCAGGCTTCAAGGTCATTATTGGGGATGAAAAACAGCTAAAGTCTTTGAATATCCTAGGATTGTCCGACAATCACCCGCATGAAAAACTCTTCATAAACCCCTCGCTCGAACGTTGGTAGCTTCCTCGTCGCTGCCCCACAATTCGAGTCCTAATAATGAATAACAAAACTCTTAAAGGCGCCTTGGCGCTCGCCGTTTCCCTTGCCTCAACCCAGCTGTTCGCCGGTGGATTCGCGCTCAATGAACAAAGTATCAGTTCAATGGGCACGGGTTATGCCGGTCGCTCCTCATCGGCCGAAGACGCCAGTACCGTGTTTGGCAACCCCGCCGGTATGTCTCGCCTGAAGCAGAATGAAGTCAGTCTCGGTGCGACTTACCTCGATGCCAAAACCGATATCAAAGACGCCAGTTCCTCGCAGTTCGGTGCCGACAACCCAGGCACCAACAAGGGCGATATGGTGCCCGGCATTGCCGTGCCGATGGGGTATCTGGTCACGCCTATCGATGAGCACTGGGCGTTCGGTTTAGGCATCTATGCCCCGTTCGGCTTGGTGACCGACTATGAGCACAGCTTCCAGGGCAATGGCTTCGGCAACAAGAGCAAGGTTCAGGTCATCACCGTGCAGCCGACGGTCAGCTATGCCTTCAACGACAAGGTGTCGGTAGGCTTCGGCCCGACCTTCAATCGCATCAATGGCGAGCTGGACTCCAATGTGCCGCTGGGTGGCGGCGCGGGCGAAAGTGTGAAGGTCAAAGGCGACGACAACGCCACCGGGTTCAACGCCGGTATCCTGGTGCAACCCCTCGAAAGTACGCGTATCGGCGTGACCTACCACTCGCAAGTGGTCTACCACCTCACCGGCAAGACCCACGCCTCCGGGGTGATCTCCGATGCCTTCGACGGTGGGCCCCAGCACTATGACGCCAGCTTGAACGTCACCACGCCATCCTCGGTGGATTTTTCGGTCACCCATCAACTGAATGACGACTGGACCCTCTACCTCGGCAGCACCTACACCCGTTGGAGCCAGTTGAAGAAGATCACCATCAACAACGATGGCGTGTCCGATCTCACTGCTCAATTTGGTGGCCTTGGCTCGATCACCGAGCAACAGCACTGGCATGACACCTGGTCCCACGCCATCGGCGCGGCGTATCGGGTCAACAAACAACTGGTGCTACGGACCGGCTTCTCGGTGGACCAGACGCCGACTAATAACACCGACCGTTCCGTGCGAATTCCTACGGGTGACCGCACTGTTTTCAGCCTGGGCGCCGGTTGGACGCCTGTCGACAACCTGACCTTCGATGTGGCGTATTCCTACCTCAAGGAAGAGCCGATCAAGGTCCGTCAGAACCTTTCCCAGGTGGGCCTGACCTACGATGCCAAGTATGAAAACAGCGCCAATGGCTTCGGCGGATCGGTGACCTACCGCTTCTGATGTTCGCAAAACCGCAAAGAGCCAGTTTTTTGGCATGGCTCTTTGCTATCTATGTGCTGTCAATCGATCGAAGTCTTGGTTAAATTGAGCATTGCTCAGCTCAAGACAGGGATCGTCATGACCACGCTTTCGCCTATTAATACTGGCAATACGCTTATCGTCCGTCCGACAGAAACGCCGCCTGCAACCCTGACGCACAACATTGAAGTCAGCCTGAAGAGGCCCTCTTCAGTCGTCAGCCTGGGCAACGTCGTCTCCGATACGCTTTCCGACACCTATTCCCGTCGCGGGCAACTACCGGGTCAAGAGACCGTGCGCGCCTGGGAAAGTGACAGCCAGGACGCGCTCAGCAAATCGCTCAACGCCAACTTCAATTCGCAGTCGACGGCCAACCGCTTCAGTGGCTTGGGTGCTGGCCTGATTGCGCAGTTCGCCAAGGGCGGGGCAGGGGTTTCCCAATCGGTGATGTTCGCGAGTGCCGACCGCGCGGCGAACGCAGGTGAAATCAAAGTTGATCAGGGTCTGCTGCACACCAAGGCCGACAACCTGGTCAGCCTCAGCATCAAGACCGCCAGCGGTAAGACCGTCACCTTCAGCCTCTCGAGCCAGACCGATGGCCTGGGCGTGCAGGCCACAGTAGACGGTGGCACCTTGAGCGATGAGGAGCTCAAGGCTATCGGCAAACTGGGCAGCGCCTTCCAGTCCGCCGTAGATGGATTGACGGCAACGCCGCCGAAGCTCGACCTGAGCCAACTGACGCAGTTTGATACCAAGCTGCTGGCGTCGGTGGACCTCAATGCCAAGCTCAAATCCCTGGACGGCCAGGACCTGAGCCTGGCCTTCCATGCGGACAGCCAAAGCCGCACCACCCGCATGAGTGGCCCGCTCGGCGAGTTGAACCTGGCCGTCGACCTGAAAAACGCCGCGATCCTCGGCAACGCCAAGCAACAGGCCAAGGCCCTGCAAAGCTATCTCGCCCAATTCGACCGGGCACAGGAGCGCGGCAGTGCCAAGCCAGAGCTGATGGCGATGTTCAAAGACGCCTTCAGCGCCATGAATAGCCATTATCCACAGGGCGTTACCCTGCCCGAAGCGTTGACGCGCAACTCAACCGATCAGGGCTTGCTGACCGGCTTGGCGGACTTCAAGGCATCCATCAAACAGGCCAGCGAATCGCCGAACCCAATGCGTCCGTCTGAGGTGGACAGTTTCGCCTATGAGGTTTCGCAAAAGACCCGCGTCGGCGGCACCAGTACCTTGGATCGCAGTGTCAGCCAGGACCAGCAGTCGAGCCTGTCCGCGAGTTTCCATAAAGGGCTCAAGGGCGGCAAAGCGCCTGCCCTGGACGGCAACGCAGAGTCGCAGAACTATCGCTACATACAAGTGCAGGACACGGCCAGCAGCTCGGCCAAGCTCTCCTACAAGGACGGCCTGCTGGCCAGTGCAACCCTCGATCAAAGTGCCAGCCAGAACACCCGCACGCAGCAGTATGTGATGGGCAAGTTGGTGGAAGACACCACGGTGCCGAAAGAGGCGTCGGTCAAGCGCGACTACCTGGTGCTGCTCGAATACGCCGCCAAGGAAAGCAAGAAGTCCAAGGATGCGCTGGAGGAGTCCACTGTTAAAGAAGCCCTGGTCAGCCTGCATGCTTCGGTAATGTTGCAGGAAGATCCGTCCGCACTGGCACGCTGACGCGGCTGTAAAAAAGGCGTCTCCAGTGATGGAGGCGCCTTTTTTTGCCCGACAGACGCACCGACGAATGCCAGATTAGGCTTTTGAAAGCCTTGGATATTCTGTAGCCTTGCGCAGCTTCACTTTAACCCGTGCTTGATGAACACAATCACTTCGTCCGGCGGCGCCCGAAGGGCTCCAGAGCCGGTGGTACACTCGACTTTCGCGCAACTGCGCCTGCAGGTCTTGCGAACATGACGCAAATTTCCGAACGCCTTCTGGTTCAAGCCCACCTCGACGCCAAGCAGCCCAAGGCTCTCAGCGCTGACGAAGAGGCGAGCCTGCGTACCGCCATCGCCGCCGAGCTCAAGGCTCAAGACGCGGTGCTGGTTGCCCACTTCTACTGTGACCCGGTGATCCAAGCCCTGGCCGAAGAAACCGGTGGCTGCGTCTCCGACTCCCTGGAAATGGCCCGCTTCGGCGCCGCCCACCCGGCCAAGACCGTACTGGTCGCCGGCGTGCGTTTCATGGGCGAGACCGCCAAGATCCTCACCCCGGAAAAACGCATCCTCATGCCCACTCTGGAAGCCACGTGTTCCCTGGACCTGGGTTGCCCGGTGGAGGAATTCTCGGCGTTCTGCGACCAGCATCCCGAGCGCACCGTGGTGGTGTACGCCAACACCTCGGCGGCGGTCAAAGCCCGAGCGGATTGGGTGGTGACTTCCAGCTGTGCATTGGAAATCGTCGAAAGCCTGATGGACAACGGCGAGACGATTATCTGGGGTCCGGACAAGCACCTGGGCACCTATATCCAGCGTCAGACCGGTGCCGACATGCTGCTGTGGGACGGTGCCTGCATCGTCCACGAAGAGTTCAAGTCCAAGCAGCTTGAAGACATGAAGGCGTTGTACCCGGATGCAGCGATTTTGGTGCACCCGGAATCGCCGACGGCGGTGATCGAATTGGCGGATGCCGTAGGTTCGACCAGTCAATTGATTGCTGCCGCTCAGCGCCTGCCGAACAAAACCTTCATCGTCGCCACTGACCGCGGCATTTTCTACAAGATGCAGCAGCTGTGTCCGGACAAGGTCTTTGTCGAGGCGCCTACCGCCGGCAACGGCGCAGCGTGCCGCAGTTGCGCGCATTGCCCGTGGATGGCGATGAACACGCTGGAGCGCACGCTGCAGTGCCTGCGTGAGGGCAGCAACGAGATCTTCGTCGAGCCGTCCGTGATTCCGCAGGCAGTGCGCCCGCTCAAGCGCATGTTGGATTTCACCCAGGCCGCCCGCCTCAAGCTGGCCGGCAACGCATAACCTTGCAGGAGCCGGCAAGCCGGCTCCTGCAAAGAGCGGTTACTTTCTCTGTTTGGGGATACGAACCAGCTGGCTGTCGGAATAGATGTCATGCCAGCTGCGTTTGCGCTTATCCACCAGCGACCAGATAAATCCCAGCCCCACGCACAACCACGACGCAATCGACACCACAAAGCGCAACAGCGCCTGCCACAGGCTGATCCGTGAGCCATCGGCGTTCTGCACGCGCACGCCCCACACCTGCATGCCCAGGGTCTGCCCGGAATGGGTCCAGAACTTGGCAAAGAAGCCGAACAGCACAAACAACAGGATCGTCGACAGCAACGGGTCGCCGTCCAGCGCGCCGGACTCGGTGAGGGTGCGCATCTTGGCTTCACCGACAAACGCGATCCAGATCAGCTTGTAGGCGAACGCGGTGACGATCAGCAGGGCAGTGCACAACAGGAAGTCATAGAACATCGCTGCCAGGCGACGGCCCAGGCCAACGGCGGGGAACTCGCCTTGGGGGCTCAGCAGGGGTTTTGACATGGCAGGGCTCTCTGATGAAAAAAGCCATTTTACGAGCAAACGCACATAAAAAAGCCCCTGATGTCACCATCAGGGGCTTTTTGTCGCAGGAGGGATCAGCCTTCTGCTTGTACTTCGTCAGCCTGCATGCCTTTTTGGCCTTGCACAGCAACGAACGTCACTTTCTGGCCTTCTTTCAGGCTCTTGAAGCCGTTGCCCTGAATAGCGCGGAAATGCACGAACAGATCCGGACCGCTTTCTGGAGTGATAAAACCAAACCCTTTCTCGTCGTTAAACCACTTGACGGTACCGCTCTGACGTTCAGCCATTTTCTTATTTCCTTGACGCTAAAAATTAATGACAGCCCCTTTCGCATGAAAGAGTACTGGGCTGGGTTGCAGGAAAGTAAGAGACGTCGAACGGGTTGTAGCTAAGTTTGGCTACTGCCCAGGTCCAGGTTCCAAGCGACCCATGCAAACACAGTGGGCAAACTCTACGCCAACTAATGGAGAAAAAACAAGCCCTGCCAAAAGCCCAGGTTTTGCTAGGGCTTATGGCACTTGGGTGGATGTAGTGGATCCCACTTATTCGATAGAGTTGATCACTTGTTATAGCGGGGTCCCTATAAGAAAGACTATCGGGAGTGCACTGTTTTATGGCGATTGCGTTACAAATTAGTGCGCGTTAACGCAGTCGCGTTACTTATAGAAACAGTCAATCAGCCACGGTAGTAACGTTGCGGTACAAATGGCATTTTACTTACACGAAGTGGCACCTTTTTCCCACGTACCAACGCAGACACTTCGGTATCCAGCGCGATGAATGCGCTGTCCAGGTAACCCATGGCCAGCGGGCCGCCCAGGGTCGGACCGAAGCCACCGCTGCACACGGTGCCGATCACGGTGCCGTCTGCGTCGACGATTTCCGCGCCTTCACGTACGGGCGTGCGCTCTTGTGGCAACAAACCTACTCGTTTGCGGCTCACACCGGTTTGCTGCTGGGTGAAGATGTTGTCCGCACCCGGGAAGCCACCGGCACGCGTACCGTCGGCACGGCGGGCCTTGGAGATCGCCCACAGCAGGCTGGCTTCGATTGGTGTGGTGTCGGCGTTCATGTCGTGGCCGTACAGGCACAGGCCAGCTTCCAGGCGCAGCGAGTCGCGGGCACCCAGGCCGATGGCTTGTACTTCGGTCTCGGCCAGCAGGCTGCGCGCAAGGCTTTCGGCATTGGCGGCAGGCACGGAGATCTCGAAGCCGTCTTCGCCGGTGTAGCCCGAACGGCTGACATAACAGTCCACGCCCAGCAGGCGCAGCGTGGCGAACTGCATGAAGGTCATCTTGGTGACTTCCGGTGCCAGGCGCGCCAGTACCTTCACCGCCGCCGGACCTTGCAGGGCCAGGAGTGCACGTTCTTCGAACAGCGGCTCAATGGTGCACAGGTCACCGATATGCTGGCGCAGGTGTGCCAGGTCCTGGTCCTTGCAGGCGGCGTTGACCACCAGGAACAGTTCGTCGTTACCCAGGTTCGCCACCATCAGGTCATCGAGAATACCGCCCTGGTCATTGGTGAACATCGCGTAGCGCTGCATGCCCACCGGCAGGTCGATGATGTCGACCGGCACCAGGGTTTCCAAGGCTTTAGCAGCATTGGCCCCGGTGAGGCGGATCTGGCCCATGTGGGACACGTCGAACAGCCCGGCCTGATCACGGGTGTGCAGGTGTTCCTTCATCACGCCCAACGGGTATTGCACCGGCATGTCGTAGCCGGCGAAGGGCACCATGCGTGCGCCCAGCTCGATGTGCAGGGCGTGCAATGGAGTTTTCAACAGGGTTTCGGTGGACATATTCAGCTCCTGAAAAACGTGCTGGCGCGCCGTTAGGCGTCAGCACTCGATAATGTTGACCGCCAAACCGCCACGGGCGGTTTCCTTGTATTTGCTTTTCATGTCGGCGCCGGTCTGGCGCATGGTGCGGATGACCTTGTCGAGGGACACAAAGTGCTGCCCATCGCCGCGCAAAGCCATGCGCACCGCATTGATTGCCTTGACCGAGCCCATCGCATTGCGCTCGATGCAGGGCACCTGCACCAGCCCGCCAATCGGGTCGCAGGTCAGGCCGAGGTTGTGCTCCATGCCGATTTCGGCGGCGTTTTCCACCTGGGAAACGCTGCCGCCCAAGACTTCGCACAACGCGCCGGCCGCCATGGAGCAAGCCACGCCGACTTCACCCTGGCAGCCAACTTCTGCGCCGGAGATCGACGCGTTTTCCTTGTACAAAATCCCGATGGCGGCGGCGGTGAGCAGAAAGCGCACCACACCGTCTTCGTTCGCGCCGGGGATAAAGCGCATGTAGTAATGCAGCACCGCCGGCACGATGCCTGCCGCTCCATTGGTGGGCGCCGTGACCACGCGGCCGCCGTTGGCGTTTTCTTCGTTGACGGCCAGGGCGTAAAGGTTGACCCAGTCGAGTACCGACAGTGGGTCGCGCAGCGCCGACTCCGGGTGTTTGCACAACTGGCGATGCAGGGCCGCGGCGCGACGCTTGACCTTCAAGCCGCCGGGCAGAATCCCTTCGTTGCGACAGCCCGCGTCCACACAGTCCTGCATCACTTGCCAGATCTTCAGCAGCCCGGCGCGGGTTTCCGCCTCCGGGCGCCAGGCGCTCTCGTTGGTCAGCATCACCTGGCTGATGGACAGCCCGTAGGTGGTGCAATGGCCGAGGAGGTCTTTGGCATGCTTGAAGGGGAAGGTCAGCGCTGTGGCATCCTCGACAATCCGGTCGGCGCCGGCGGCGTCTTCATCCACCACAAATCCACCACCGACCGAGTAGTACTCGCGGCTGCGGATCTGGATATTGGCGGCGTCGAAGGCACGGAAAATCATGCCATTGGGATGGTAGGCGAGGGGTTTGCGAATCATCGCCAGGTGTTCTTTCTCGTTGAACGCAATGCTGTGTTCGCCGAGTAAATTCAAGTGGCCGTCCTTGCGCATCTGCGCCAGGCGGGTGGCCACGGTTTCGGTATTCACAGTGTCCGGGTGTTCGCCTTCCAGGCCCAGCAACACGGCCTTGTCACTGCCGTGGCCTTTGCCGGTGGCGCCCAGCGATCCGTAGAGTTCCACCTTGATGCCGGCGGTAGCGCTCAGCAGGTTGTCACGCTTGAGGCCCTCGACGAACCGAGCGGCGGCGCGCATCGGGCCGACGGTGTGGGAACTGGAGGGGCCGATGCCAATCTTGAACAGGTCGAACACGCTTAAAGACATGGTTGTTCTCCGGTTTCTTATTATTGGGCACGCATTCACGGGGGCACCCGATCTTGTAGTAGCCGGCTTGCCGGCGATGCGGGCCTCGAGGCCGCCATCGCCGGCAAGCCGGCTCCTACAGGGAAGGTTGCGTTTACGCTTCCTGGTAGTTCTCGATCGATGGGCACGCACACACCAGATTGCGATCGCCAAACACGTTGTCCACACGCCCCACCGGCGGCCAGTACTTGCCTTCGATCAAGGATGGCACCGGATACACCGCTTGCTCGCGGGTGTAGGGATGGGTCCACTCGCTCACCAGTTCAGCGGCGGTATGCGGCGCGTTTTTCAGCGGGTTGTCGTCCTTGTCCAAGGTGCCGTTTTCCACCGCGCGGATTTCTTCGCGGATGGCAATCATCGCGTTGCAGAAGCGGTCCAGTTCTTCCTTGGATTCGCTTTCGGTCGGCTCGATCATCAAGGTGCCGGCCACCGGGAACGACATGGTCGGCGCATGGAAGCCGAAGTCGATCAGGCGCTTGGCCACGTCGTCTACGCTGATGCCGCTGCTGTCTTTGAGTGGGCGCAGGTCGAGGATGCATTCGTGGGCCACCAGGCCGTTGCTGCCGGTGTAGAGCACTGGGTAGTGCTCTTCGAGGCGACGGGAGATGTAGTTGGCATTCAGGATCGCCAGTTGCGAAGCGCGCTTGAGGCCCGCACCGCCCATCATGCTGATGTACATCCAGGTGATCGGCAGGATGCTCGCGCTGCCGAACGGCGCCGCACACACCGCGCCTTCCTTGCGCGCCATGGCCGCGTGGCCGGGCAGGAACGGCGTGAGGTGCGATTTGACGCCAATCGGGCCAACGCCCGGGCCACCACCGCCGTGCGGGATGCAGAAGGTCTTGTGCAGGTTCAGGTGGGACACGTCGCCGCCGAACTTGCCCGGTGCGCACAGGCCCACCATGGCGTTCATGTTGGCGCCATCGATGTACACCTGGCCGCCGTTGTCGTGAATGATGCCGCAGATTTCGCGGATACCTTCTTCGAACACGCCGTGGGTGGACGGGTAGGTGATCATCAGCGCGGCGAGGTGGTCACGGTGCTCGATGGCCTTGGCGCGCAGGTCTTCGATGTCCACGTTACCGCGTGCATCGCACGCAGTCACGACCACGCGCATGCCCGCCATGTTGGCGGTGGCCGGGTTGGTGCCGTGGGCCGACGAGGGGATCAGGCAGATGTCGCGGCGCTCATCGCCACGGCTCTGGTGATAGGCGCGGATGGCCAGCAGGCCCGCGTACTCGCCCTGGGAACCGGCGTTCGGCTGCAGGGAAATCGCGTCATAACCGGTGGCGGCGCAGAGCATGGCCTCCAAGTCGGAGGTCAGCTCCAGGTAGCCAGCGCTTTGCTCAGCCGGGGCGAACGGGTGCAGGGCGCCAAACTCGGCCCAAGTCACCGGGATCATTTCGCTGGCAGCGTTGAGCTTCATGGTGCACGAGCCCAGCGGGATCATGGTGCGGTCCAGCGCCAGGTCCTTGTCGGCCAGTTTGCGCAGGTAGCGCATCAGCTCGGTTTCGGAGTGATAACGGTTGAACACCGGATGGCTGAGGACTGGTGACTGGCGCAGCAGCGCGGCCGGCAGGGTGCTGTCTACTTTGGCGGCGAAGTCCGGCAGGGCCTTACCGTCGGCGAAGATTGCCCACAGGGTTTCGATATCGGCCTGGGTGGTGGTTTCGTCCACCGACACACCAAGACGCTCACCATCCACCACACGCAGGTTGATGCGCTGGGCGCGCGCCTTGTCGTGCAGCGCGGCAGTGTTGGCGCCGGTGTTGAGGGTGATGGTGTCGAAGAAGTTTTCCTGCTCGACCTTCAAGCCCAGGGCGGTCAGGCCCTTGGCCAGGATCGCGGTCAGCTGGTGCACACGCTGGGCAATCTGGGTCAGGCCTTTGGGACCGTGGTACACGGCGTACATGCTGGCGATGTTCGCCAGCAGCACCTGGGCGGTGCAGATATTCGACGTGGCTTTCTCGCGGCGGATATGTTGCTCGCGGGTCTGCATGGCCAGGCGTAGGGCCGGCTTGCCGAAACGGTCCACGGATACACCGACCAGACGGCCCGGCATGTCGCGTTTGAACGCATCCTTGGTGGAGAAGTACGCCGCGTGCGGGCCACCAAAGCCCAGCGGCACGCCGAAGCGTTGCGCGCTGCCGATGGCCACGTCGGCGCCGAACTCACCCGGTGGGGTCAGCAGGGTCAGGGCCAGCAGGTCGGCGGCCACGGCCACTAAGCCATTGGCGGCGTGGAAGCGCTCGGTCAGTGCGCGGTAGTCGAACACGTCACCGTTGCTGGCCGGGTACTGCAGCAGCGCGCCGAAGAACGGGCTGACGTCGGTCAGTTCACGCTCATCGCCCACCACCACGTCGATGCCCAAGGGCTCGGCACGGGTGCGCAGCACGTCGAGGGTTTGCGGGTGGCTGTGGATCGAGGCGAAGAAGGCATTGCTGCCCTTGTTCTTGCTCAGGCGCTTGCAGAAGGTCATGGCTTCGGCGGCGGCGGTGGCTTCGTCGAGCAAGGATGCGTTGGCGATCGGCAGGCCGGTGAGGTCGCTGATCAGGGTCTGGAAGTTCAGCAGCGCTTCCAGGCGGCCTTGGGAAATCTCAGGTTGATACGGGGTGTAGGCGGTGTACCAGGCCGGGTTTTCCAGCAGGTTGCGCAGGATCGGCGACGGCGTGTGGCAGTTGTAGTAGCCCTGGCCGATGTAAGTCTTGAACAGCTGGTTCTTGCCGGCGATGGCCTTGATCTTGGCCAGTGCGTCGGCTTCGCTCAGGCCGTCTTCCAGGCCGAGCACGCTGGTGCCCTTGATGCTTTCCGGGATCACGCTGGCGCTCAGGGCTTCCAGGGAGTCGAAGCCCAGGCTGGCGAGCATCTGCTGCTCATCTTCCTGGCGCGGGCCGATGTGGCGGGCGATGAATTCGTTGGCGGTAGTCAGATTAACGGTCATGGCGCGCTCCTCAAGCTTCAGCGTTGGCTTTGATCAGGCGGTCGTACGCATCCTGATCCAACAGCTTAGCCACTGCACTGGCATCAGCGGGTTTAAAGCGGAAGAACCAACCTTCGCCCATCGGGTCTTCGTTGACCAGCTCCGGGCTGCCATCCAATTTGTCGTTCACTTCAAGGACTTCACCGTCCAAAGGCATGTACACGCCGCTAGCCGCTTTGACCGACTCAACGGTGGACGCCTCGGCACCCTTGTCATAGGCCTGCAACTCCGGCAGTTGCACGAAAACCACATCACCCAGCGCGTTCTGCGCGAAAGCGGTGATACCCACGGTGACGCTGCCATCGGCTTCGGCGCGCAGCCATTCGTGATCTTCAGTGAAACGCAACTCGCTCATGGAAACTCCTCGGGGCCAGATTCGTCTGGTGGACGGGATTGGAATAATGGGGAGTTGCTTAGCAATATCGCGGCCAAGGTTGTTAAGTCGTTATAAATCAACGAGTTAAATAAAACGGTTATGACGATATGCCGATTCGCTGTAGCGATTTCGCTACACTCGGGCGTCTGAAAAAAAGCCTATGTGGATCAAAGCCTTGCATGGCGCGCAAAAAACAAGGTTGTAGCGAAATCGTTCCACTGTAGCGCTTTCAGTACACTGGATGTCGTTCCTGGACCAAACTTAACGCTCGAATTGCAATTCCTGTGGGAGCTCGGCTTCAGGGCTTATTTGGAATGCCGTATTTGCGCAGGCGATGGGCGATGGCCGTGTGCGAGGTCTGCAAGCGGCTAGCCAGTTGGCGCGTGGAGGGGTAGTGGGCGTAGAGCTTTTCCAGCAGGCTGCGTTCGAAATCTTCCATGGCCTGTTCCAGGCTGTCGACTTCGCCGTCGCCCTGGCGCGCCATCGAGGTGCCGGCAATGTCCAGGTCGCCGATGTCCACCAGGCTGCTTTCGCAAATGGCGGCGGCACGGAAGATCACGTTCTGCAGTTGACGCACGTTGCCCGGCCAGCGGTTGCCCAGCAGCGCAGGGTAAGTGCCGGGTGCCAGCCGGCACACCGGGCGCTGGATCTGGGCGCAGGCCTGCTGCATGAAGTAACGCGCCAGTAAGAGGATGTCCTGGCCGCGTTCGCGCAGCGGCGGCACTTCGACGTTCAGCACGTTGAGGCGGTAGAACAGGTCCTCGCGGAAGGTGCCCTCGCTGACCATTTTTTCCAGGTCGCGGTGGGTGGCGCTGAGGATGCGCACATTGACCTTCACTTCACGGTCCCCGCCCACGCGCCGGAAGCTGCCGTCGTTGAGAAACCGCAGCAGCTTGGCCTGCAGGTACGGCGACATCTCGCCAATTTCATCGAGGAACACCGTGCCCTGGTTGGCCAGCTCCATCAGCCCCGGCTTGCCACCGCGTTGTGCGCCGGTGAAGGCGCCCGGTGCATAACCGAACAACTCGCTTTCCGCGAGGTTTTCCGGCAGCGCCGCGCAGTTCAACGCCAGGAAGGGTGCACTGTGGCGCGCGCTGATCGCATGGCAGGCACGCGCCACCAGCTCTTTGCCGGTGCCGGTTTCGCCCTGGATCAACAACGGTGCATCCAACGCCGCCACCCGCTGCGCGCGGGCCTTTAGCGTGCGGATGACCGGGGATTCACCGAGCAGCGCGTCAAACCCTTCGGCATGGTCATGGTGCAGCGCCGACAGTTGTTCGCCGATGCGATTGGGCTGATAGAGGGTGAGCAGGGCGCCGGCGTCGGTGATCGGCGTGGCGTCCAACAGCAGGGTCTGACCGTTGACGCTGATCTCGCGCAGCGGCAAGCGAAAGCCATGTTCCAGCAGGGTGTCCAGCAACGCCGGGTCATTGAACAGCTCGCTGATGCTTTCCCCGGCCGGTTCACGACCGTACAGCGCGATCAGCGCCGGGTTGGCCAGCAGGATCTTGCCCGCGCTGTCCAGCGCCAGCACCGGGTCGGTCATGGCGGCCAACAGGGCGTCGAGTTGCAGGTGGCGGCGTTGGCCGGGGAGGATGTCCACCACGGTGACGGCCTGTACGCCGTGCACGCTGAAAAGGGCGTCGCGCAGTTCTTCAAGCACCTCGGCGCTGAGGGTCGGTGCGTCGATGTAGACATTGGGCGGCACCATCTCCACCGCATCCAGGTTGAGATTGCGCCCGCCGAGCAGGGCCAGGACTTCCTGGGTGATGCCGACGCGGTCGATGAAGCTGACGTGGATACGCATGGGACGCTAACAATTCTGGGGAGCGAGAGGCGGCAAGTATGCCAGAGGTGAAAACTGTAGGAGCGAGCTTGCTCGCGAAAAACGTCAACGATAACGCGGGTTGCTTGAATGCACGCGTTGATCTTGCGTTCTTCGCGAGCAAGCTCGCTCCTACAGGGGGGCGGTTATTCCAGGTGTTCGGGCTTGATCGGATCCCCAGGTTTCACATCCAGTTGATGCCGTACATCCTCGAACATCTGGTCGTACTGCTTGTGCATCGAGCCGTTCAACACGGCAATCTTCGGCATGCCGTATTTCTGCGCGATGTTCATCGCATGCCGGGCAAAGTCGAACGCCTGGTCCTTGGGCAGGAAAAACTCCTCCTTAAGGTCCTTGCCCTGCACCGAGCCATGGAGCTTGAACAGCATCCCCTTGCCTTCCTTGGGATCCTGGCTGACTTCGTAGTCGATGCACAGGTTGTAGCTGTAGTCATCCTTGTTCAGCGCGTGACGTTCAACGTGCAGGTGACCCGGTTCAAAGGTGGCCATAGGCGTCTCTCCTCTACTTCACAGATAGGTGATGCCAGGTGTTGCCGTGCTGATGCGCGTACCGGCGCTGCCCTGGACGATGGCTTCGATGTCCGAGAGTGAACCGATGACGGCGGTTTTGCCAGTCTGGCGGGCGAACTCGCAGGCGGCTTGTACCTTGGGGCCCATGGAACCGGCGGCGAAGCCGAGTTTTTCCATGTCGTCCGGGTGGGCTTGGCCGATGGCTTTTTGGGTGGGTTTGCCGAAATCGATAAAAGCGGCGTTGACGTCGGTGGCGATCACCAGCAAATCGGCTTTCAATTGTGAAGCCAGCAGCGACGAACACAGATCCTTGTCGATCACGGCTTCAATGCCGCGCAGCTTGCCGTCCTCGCCGTACATCGTCGGAATACCGCCACCGCCGGCACAAATCACGATACTGCCTTTGTCCAGCAGCCACGTGATCGGGCGAATTTCAAAGATGCGTTTGGGCCGTGGGCTGGCGACCACGCGGCGGTACTTGTCGCCATCCGGGGCTATGGCCCAGCCTTTTTCGGCGGCGAGTTTTTCCGCTTCGGCCTTGGAATACACCGGGCCGATGGGCTTGGTCGGGTTCTGGAAGGCCGGGTCCTTGGCGTCCACTTCGACTTGGGTGAGCAGGGTGGCGAACGGCACTTCGAAGTCCAGCAGGTTGCCCAGTTCCTGTTCGATGATGTAGCCGATCATGCCTTCGGTCTCGGCGCCGAGCACGTCCAGTGGGTACGGCGACACCTGGGTGTAGGCCGCCGCCTGCAACGACAGCAGGCCGACTTGCGGACCATTACCGTGAGCGATCACCAGCTGGTTGCCGGCATGGATCTTGGCGATCTGTTCGGTGGCGATGCGGATATTGGCGCGTTGGTTGTCCGCCGTCATGGGTTCACCACGGCGGAGCAGGGCGTTGCCGCCCAGGGCTACGACGATGCGCATACAGAATGTCCTTCTAGAAAGCTCATGAACAACACGGTCCATGTAGGAGCCGGCTTGCCGGCGATAGTGCCTGTACCTCCAACAGGGATGTCGGCAGGTACATGGCTATCGCTGGCAAGCCAGCTCCTACAGAATATCCGTCAGATATCTGCGAGTGCCGACACCAGAATCGCCTTGATGGTATGCATGCGGTTCTCCGCCTGCTCAAACGCGATGTTGGCCGGCGACTCGAACACGTCCTCGGTCACTTCCACGCCATTGGCCAGGTTTGGATAACGCGCGGCGATGTCCTTGCCCACCTTGGTTTCGCTGTTGTGGAACGCCGGCAGGCAGTGCATGAACTTCACGCGCGGGTTGCCCGAGGCTTTCATCATCTTGGCGTTGACTTGGTACGGCAGCAGTTGCTCGATGCGCTCGTCCCACGCTTCCACCGGCTCGCCCATGGACACCCAGATATCGGTGTGGATGAAGTCCACGCCTTTCACCGCTTCCTTCGGGTCTTCGGTGATGGTGATACGCGCGCCGCTTTCTTCGGCAAACGCCTGGCATTGCTTGATGAAATCTTCGTGCGGCCACAGGGCTTTCGGCGCGCCGATGCGCACGTCCATGCCCAGCTTGGCGCCGATCATCAGCAGCGAGTTGCCCATGTTGTAGCGTGCGTCACCCAGGTAGGCGTAACTGATGTCATGCAGCGGTTTGTCGCTGTGCTCGCGCATCGTCAGGGTGTCGGCGATCATTTGGGTGGGGTGGAATTCAGCAGTGAGGCCGTTGAACACCGGCACACCGGCGAACTTGGCCAGCTCCTCGACGATTTCCTGTTCGAAGCCACGGTACTCGATGGCGTCGAACATCCGGCCCAATACGCGGGCGGTGTCTTTCATGCTTTCCTTGTGGCCGATCTGCGACGACACCGGGTCGATGTAGGTGACGTGGGCGCCCTGGTCATGGGCCGCGACTTCGAAGGCGCAGCGGGTGCGGGTCGAGGTTTTTTCGAAGATCAGCGCGATGTTCTTGCCCTTCAGGTGCGGACGCTCGGTGCCGGTGTATTTGGCGCGCTTGAGGTCGCGGGACAGGTCCAGCAGGTAGTGCAGCTCGCGGGTGGTGTGGTGCATCAGTGACAGCAGGCTGCGGTTGCGCATGTTGAAAGCCATGATGGATCTCCTTCTGTTTAGGTTATCCCCCTGGCCGGCGCCTTATGGGCGACGGCCAAGGCCTGGAAATTAATAGTCGATAGGGTCGCGGATGATCGGGCAGGTCATGCAGTGGCCGCCGCCACGGCCCCGGCCGAGTTCGCCGGCGCTGATGGTGATGACTTCCACACCAGCCTTGCGCAGCAGGGTGTTGGTGTAGGTGTTGCGGTCGTAACCGATCACCACGCCAGGCTCCACCGCCACCACGTTGTTGCCGTCGTCCCACTGCTCGCGTTCGGCGGCGAAGCTGTTGCCGCCGGTTTCGACGACGCGCAGCGCCTTGAGGTTGAGGGCTGCGGCGACGGTGTCGAGGAAGTTGGTTTTCTCGCGCTGGATGTCGATGCCGTGTGGCTTGCTTTCGTCCGGGCGCAGGGTGAACGGCACGATCTGGTTGACCACTTCGGGGAAGATGGTGACCAGGTCGCGGTCGCAGAAACTGAACACGGTGTCCAGGTGCATCGCCGCGCGGGATTTCGGCAGGCCGGCCACGATGACTTTCTCCACCGCCTTGTTCTTGAACAGGTTGCGCGCCAGTTGGCCGATCGCCTGGTGGGACGAACGCTCGCCCATGCCGATCAGGACTACGCCGTTGCCGATGGGCATCACGTCGCCGCCTTCCAGCGTGGAAGCGCCGTGTTCCTGATCCGGGTCGCCGTACCAGATCTGGAAGTCGGCGTTGGTGAACTCCGGGTGGAACTTGTAGATGGCCGAGGCCAGCAGGGTTTCCTGGCGTCGTGCCGGCCAGTACATCGGGTTCAGCGTGACGCCGCCGTAGATCCAGCAGGTGGTGTCACGGGTGAACTGGGTGTTGGGCAGTGGCGGCAAGATGAAGCTGGAATGCCCGAGGAAGTCGCGGAACATCTCGATGGTCTTGCCACCGAAGCTGCTCGGCAGGTCATCGGCCGACACGCCACCAATCAGGAATTCGCTGATTTTGCGCGGCTCCAGGCTGCGCAACCACGAGCTCACTTCATCGACCAGGCCCAGGCCCACGGTGTTGGCGGTGATCTTGCGCTCCAGGATCCAGTCCAGCGCTTCGGGGATGGCGACGATGTCGGTGAGCAGGTTGTGCATTTCCAGCACATCAATATCCCGCTCGCGCATCTTGGTCACAAAGTCGAAATGGTCGCGCTTGGCCTGGGCCACCCACAGCACGTCATCGAACAGCAGTTCATCGCAGTTGTTGGGGGTCAGCCGCTGGTGGGCCAAGCCTGGGGAGCACACCATGACTTTGCGCAGTTTGCCGGCTTCGGAATGTACGCCGTACTTCACTTTTTCCGTGGTCATTACAGATCCTCCAGTGAACAAAAGATTCAGGTGTTACAGGGTCAGGAAGCCGTCGTAGAGCCCATAGGCCGCCACCAGGGCGCCAATGACCACTGCGGCGAAAATCAGCTTCTCGACGTTGGTGAAAATCGGTTTGCCCAGTTCATGCTTGGCCTTGGCGAACAGAATCGCGCCGGGCGCATAGAGCAGGGCGGAGAGCAGCAGGTATTTGGTGCCGCCGGCATACAGCAGCCAGATCGCGTAGATCAGGGCGATGGCGCCGATGAACAGGTCTTTCTTGCGCTCTTTCAGCGCGTTTTCGTAGGTCTCGCCGCGCACCGCCAGTAACAGGGCGTAGGCCGCCGACCACAGGTAAGGCACCAGGATCATCGAGGTGGCGAGGTAGATCAGCGACAGGTAAGTGCTGGCGGAAAACAGCGTGATCACCAGGAACAGTTGCACCATGGCGTTGGTCAGCCACAGGGCGTTGACTGGCACATGGTTGGCATTCTCCCTGCGCAGGAACTCCGGCATGGTGTGGTCCTTGGCGGCGGCGAACATGATCTCCGCACACAGCAACACCCACGACAGCAGCGCTCCCAACAGCGAGATGATCAGGCCGACGCTGATCAGCACCGCGCCCCAGTGGCCCACCACGTGTTCCAACACGGCGGCCATCGATGGGTTTTGCAGCTTGGCCAGTTCGGGTTGGGTCATGATGCCCAGGGACAGCACGTTCACCAGCATCAGGAACAACAGCACGGTGATAAAACCGATCACTGTGGCCTTGCCCACGTCGGAGCGTTTTTCCGCACGGGACGAGAAGATGCTCGCGCCTTCGATGCCGATGAACACCCAGACGGTGACCAGCATCATGTTGCGCACTTGGTTCATCACACTGCCCAGGTCCGGGTTTTTCACGCCCCAGATGTCAGCGGTGAAGATATCCAGCTTGAACGCAAACAGCGCGATCAACACGAACAGCACCAGTGGCACGACCTTGGCGACGGTGGTCACCAGGTTGATGAATGCCGCTTCCTTGATGCCGCGCAGCACCAGAAAATGCACGGCCCACAGCAGCACCGACGCACCGATCACTGCAGCAGGTGTATTTCCCTCTCCAAATAGCGGGAAGAAGTAACCGAGGGTGCTGAACAGCAACACGAAATAACCGACGTTGCCCAGCCAGGCGCTGATCCAGTAGCCCCAGGCTGAAGAGAAGCCCATGTAGTCGCCGAAGCCGGCCTTGGCGTAGGCATACACGCCGCCGTCGAGGTCGGGCTTGCGGTTGGCGAGGGTCTGGAACACAAACGCGAGGGTCAACATGCCGATGGCGGTAATCACCCAACCAATCAACACGGCGCCGACATCGGCACTGGCGGCCATATTTTGCGGCAGTGAGAAGATCCCGCCGCCAATCATTGAGCCGACGACAAGTGCAACCAGTGCGCCCAATCGAAGTTTTCCGGGAGATTCAGACATCGCATAACTCCAATGCAGGAGAAGAGAGACCACAGAATAAATCCGTGCGCTAAACAAACAGCTGACTCAGATCACTTCATTGGCACATTCCATTGTGAATTAATGACTTAGGGTGCAAAGCCGTGGGCAATAGATTTCCTCGCAAAGGTGCTTTCTAGAGCGATCCCTGCGGTATTGGTTAATCATTTAGTGCTACGTGTGGACGTTTTAAGCTAGTCCGTTTTTCCGAATGTGCAAACTTTTCATACAGGCGACAATAAGTAGCCAATACACGACAAAGTAGTTGCCGTATTTAAATTCTAAATAAGCCTAAACCCTATAAACTGTCATGCCCTCGGGTTATTAGCGCCGTGTTTTATCGCGGTCTCTAATAAACGCTACACTCGCTGGGTTAATTAGTTGAGTGCACAGTTGTCAGCTAAAAGCGTTTTATTCATTCAGGAGTGTTCATGTCCCAACCCGCCCAGAAACTTCGGCTCAGTGCCCTGATCGCCCTGGTAGTGGGGTCGATGATCGGCGGGGGGATTTTCTCGTTGCCGCAGAATATGGCCGCTCGCGCCGAGGTGGGCGCCGTGCTGATCGGTTGGGCGATCACCGCCGTGGGTATGTTGACCCTGGCCTTCGTGTTCCAGACCCTGGCCAACCGCAAGCCTGAATTGGATTCGGGCGTGTATGCCTATGCCAAGGCCGGCTTCGGCGACTACATGGGCTTCTCGTCGGCCTGGGGTTACTGGATCAGCGCCTGGATGGGCAACGTGGGTTACTTCGTGTTGCTGTTCAGCACCCTCGGTTATTTTTTTCCGGTATTTGGTCAGGGCAACACGCCGGTGGCTATCGGCTGCGCGTCCTTGCTGCTGTGGGCCGTGCATTTTCTGGTGCTGCGTGGGATCAAGGAGGCCGCGTTTATCAATCAGATCACCACCGTGGCCAAGATCGTGCCGCTGCTGATGTTTATCGTGATTGCCGGCGTGGCATTCAAGGCAGATATCTTCACCCGAGATATCTGGGGCGCGGGCAACCCGACTATCGGCAGCGTGGTGGACCAGGTGCGCAACATGATGCTGGTCACCGTGTTTGTGTTTATCGGCATCGAGGGCGCCAGCGTTTACTCGGCGCGCGCCGAGAAACGCTCGGACGTGGGCCGCGCCACGGTCATCGGTTTTCTGGGCGTGCTGGCACTGCTGGTGCTGGTGAATGTGTTGTCCCTGGGGATCATGAGCCAGCCGGAACTCGCGCACTTGCAGAACCCGTCCCTGGCAGGTGTGCTCGAACACATCGTCGGCCCCTGGGGCGCGATGGCGATCAGCATCGGCCTGGCGGTCTCGTTGCTCGGCGCCTTGCTGTCCTGGGCGTTGCTCTGTGCGGAAATCCTCTACGCCACGGCCCAGGACAAGACCATGCCGGCCTTCCTGAAAAAGGAAAACGTCAACCAGGTGCCGGTCAATGCGCTGTGGCTGACTAATGTGATGATCCAGGTCTTCCTGGTGATCACGCTGTTTTCCCACAGCACCTACACCACCCTGATCTACTTGGCTTCCTCGATGATCCTGGTGCCTTACCTGTGGTCGGCCGCCTATGCGGTGCTGTTGAGCGGGCGCGGCGAAACGTATGAAGGCGCCCACGGCCAGCGCATGAAGGACCTGCTGGTGGGCCTGATTGCCCTCGGCTACGCCGTATGGCTGCTCTACGCCGGGGGCTTGAAATACCTGCTGCTGTCGGCGCTGTTGTATGCGCCGGGTGTGATCCTGTTTGCCCTCGCCAAGCGTGAGCAGGGCCAACCCTTGTTTACCCACATGGAAAAAGGCATTTTCAGCTGCGTGATCGCCGGCGCGGGGCTGGCGGCGTATGGTTTGTACAGCGGGGTGTTGTCGTTGTGAGACTGGCGTATCAGCCACCCTACGACTGGGCGGCAATGGTGGGGTTTCTGTCGGCGCGGGCGATCGGCGGGATGGAGACGGTCGAGGCGGGGGTGTACCGGCGCAGTATCAGCCTCGGCGGGCAGCACGGCTGGATCAGCGTGGCGATGGGGGATGGCGATTGGCTAGACGTGGAGGTGGGTTTTCCAGACCCGGCGGCGTTGCCTGAGATCGAACGGCGTCTGCGCACGATGTTCGATCTGGATGCCCAGCCCCAGTTGATCAACCCGCAACTGGCGACGGACCCATTGATGGCGCAACTGGTCGCAGCGCGTCCGGGCTTGCGTGTGCCGGGCACCTGGGATGGTCTGGAGCTGGCGATTCGCGCGGTGCTCGGCCAGCAAATCACCGTGGTCGCCGCGATTCGTCTGGCGGGCAAGTTAGTGGCGCACTACGGTCAGCCGTTGGCAACGCCGCATGTCGGTATCACCCATGTGTTCCCCGCCGCTGAGGTGTTGGCGGCGGCGGACCTGGCGACGCTGGGCATGCCCAAGGCGCGTGGGCGGACCTTGTCGGGCGTGGCCCAGGCGTTGCTGGATGATCCCCGATTGTTCGAACCCCAGGCCAGCCTCAAGGCTGGTGTGGCACGGTTGGTGGCGTTGCCGGGGATTGGCGATTGGACCGCGCAGTACATCGCCATGCGCCAGATGCGCGAGGCGGATGCGTTTGCGTCGGGGGATATCGGGTTGATCAATGCGTTGGTGGCATTGGAAGGTGGGCCGGTTTCGGCGCGGCAGTTGTTGGCGCGGGCTGAGGCTTGGCGCCCGCTCCGGGCGTATGCGGCGCAGCATTTGTGGACGTCGTTGCAGCGGGCGGATTAAGAGTACCTGTACTGGCCTCTTCGCGAGCAAGCCCGCTCCCCCATTCGACCGCATTCCATGGAGGTACTCGGTCAAAATGTGGGAGCGGGCTTGCTCGCGAATGCGGACTCAAGGTCACCACTGAGGCCGGTGTGAACCCAATTCCCCAGCCGGCAAATCCCACTGCAACGGCGTGCCGCTGATAGCGACCGGTGGCAACAATCGATGTGCCGGGCCCCAGGCTGTCTGCTCCGCCAACAGGCCTTGATCTGCTGGCTCTTCGGCGCGCAACGCTGGCTGCTCCGGCACCTGTCCTGCGTCCACCAGCAACTTCGCCGTGCGCGCCAATGACAACCGTGCCGAACCGCCGCGCCCCGACTTCAAGCGTTCGCTCAAGGCCTGAATCGCACTGGCCGCCATCAAATACCCAGTCGCGTGATCCAGCGCCTGCAACGGTAGGGGCACCGGTTTGTCCGTCTGTTTCCAGGCCATGCCAGCGGCGGCGATTCCGCTGCTCATCTGCACCAGGCTGTCGAAACCACGACGGTTGCGCCACGGGCCGCTCCAACCATAGGCGTTGAGGCTCACGTCGATCAGGCCGGGGGCCAGGGTTTGCAGTCCATCGGCGGTGTAACCCAGCTGTTCCAGGGCATCGGCGCGGTAGCCGTGGAACAGGATGTCGGCTTCCTTGAGCAGGCCTTCGAAAACCTGCCGGCCGTCCGGGCTTTTCAAATCCAGGCGGGCGCAGCGTTTGCCCAGGGTCATTTCCGGTACTACGCCGGGCTCATTCCAGGTGGGCGAATCGATGCGCAGCACGTCAGCGCCCAGGCCTGCGAGAAAGCGGCTGGCCACCGGGCCGGCCAACACGCGGGTCAGGTCCAATACCTTGAGGCCCGCCAGTGGCCGCGCAACCGAGCCGAGCCAGGGCTTGTGGGTGGTGGTTGCAAAGGTCTGGCGCTGCACCAGCTCCTCAGCATTCACTGCCAGCCCTTGAGGATGTGCCTGCCAGGCTTGCCAGTCACGCATCTGCGCGGCGCAACCCCCTTCATCGACAAGCGCCTGCTCCAGCTCGGCGGCGTTCCATTTGGCGACCTTGACGGCCATTTCGGCCCGCTCGGTCACCTTGCCCAGCACACGCTCAGCCGCCGCGCGGTGGTGGGGCGCATTGGTGTGCAGTCGAATCCAGCCATCGGCGCTGGCATAGTCGCCGGCCACCGGGTCCCACAGCGGTGGTGTTTCCCAGCCTACCGGGCGGATCGAAGAAGAAAACCAGAAGGAGGCTAGGCGCCGGTCCACAATGACGCTGGGCAGGCGCCCGGTCTGTTGCTGGATCAGTTGCGCCACCGCTTGGCCGGCAGCGCCAATGCTGGCGCTGGCCAGCTCCGTCACGGCGAAGGTCGAGGGCAGGGCGCCGGCTTCGGTAAAGGTCAGTGGTGTTTGTGGTAGAGCGAGTGCGGCTTGGATGGGAGTCAGCAGGTCAGTCATCAAAGGCCCTCCGTAAGAGAAGGGCCACTATAGAAGATCATCAGGCCGGTGTGACAACCCCAGGTTCCAACGGCAGGTCGATACTGGCAACAAAACCGCCGTCAGGATGATTGGCCAAGATCAGGCTGCCACCATGGCGTTCGGCGGCGCGACGCGCAATCGCCAGGCCCAGGCCATGGCCTTGTGCGGTCTGGCCGGGGGCGCGGTAGAAGGGTTCGCCGAGCTGGCTCAAGTGTTCGGCGTCAACGCCGGGGCCGTGGTCGCGCACGCTGATCAGGATCCGATCACCCTGGCGCTGCGCATGCAGTTCAATCGGCTGGCCCTGTGGATTGAAGCGCTGGGCATTGCGCAGCAGGTTATCCACCGCGCGTTCGATCATGGTCGGCCAGCCCTTCAGGTGCAGGTCGGTTTCGGCGTCCAGTTGCACTAGCTGGTCCGGCGCGCCGAGTTGGGCGTCCTTTTGCAGGGTCTTGAGCAGGGAAGTGAGGTCGACCTCTTCGGCGCTGGCGTTGTCGGCATCGACACGGGCCAGTACCAGGATTTCGCTGATCAAGGCTTCCAGCCGGTCGCATTCACGGGTCAGGCGCGGCCAGAGTTTTTCCCGTTCTTCGGGGCTGGCGCGTTCGGCCAGGGCCAGGGCGATCCGCAGGCGCGCCAGGGGCGAGCGCAGTTCGTGGGAGACATCGCGCAGCAACTGGCGCTGGCTGCCGATCAGGCTTTGCAGGCGGGCGCCCATGCGGTTGAAGTCGGTAGCCAGCACGCCGAATTCATCGCGGCGGTTGGCCAGGCGCGCCAAGCTGTTTTGCTGATAGGTGGCCTGGCCAAGGTCATGCACCGCGCCACGCAAACGGCTGAGGGGCCGGGTGATGGACAGTGTCACCAACAGGCTGAACAGGGTCAGCACCACCAGCGCAATCGCCAACGCGCTCAACGGCCACAAAAGGCTGCTGCGGTGCCAGGCGTCGAGTTCCGGATGGGGGATGCGGTAGATCAGCAGGTAGGTGTCGCCGGTCTTTTCGCTGGTGTACTCGGCGGTCAGGCGGCGCCAGGGCAAGTGGCCGTCCTGGCTGTCATTCTGGCGCGCTTCGAAAGCGGCGGCGCGGCGCGGAAAGGTGCCGCGCACCACCGGCTCGCCGCTTTCATTCAGCACTTGTACGTCGATGTGGTACTGGCGCTTGCGCTGTTGCAGCAGATCCTGGGCGGCATCCTCGCCCTGGGCCTCGTAGAGTTGGGTCCACTCTTCGGCCAGGTTATTGAGACCGGGGTGACGGCTGAGAATCCAGGCGTCTTGATTGAGCATGTGCCCCAGCAGGATCGACAACCCGGCAACCAAGGCGATGGCCAGCCAGAAGCTGGCCAGGATGCGCCAGAACAATGAACGCACAGGAAACCCTCAAACAGGAAAAGCCCAGTGGCGAGGGCCACTGGGCTGGGAGTGTTAACGCGGGTGCATTATTGCGCTTTTTGCGGCTGTTGCGCTTTCCAGGCCTGGAATTCCTTCCATTCGGCGCGACGCTGTTCCTGCTGCTTGACGATCTCGTCGAACTTCTTCTGCTGGTCAGGCTTGAGGACCGCCCGGATGTCCGCCTGGGTTTTCTGCTTGCCGGCGGCGATTTCGTCCTGCATGGCTTTCTGGTCAGCGGCTGGCAGTTTGTCCAAGTACTTCTTGGTCAGGTCTTTGCGAGCGTGCCATTGGTCGCCCATCAACTTGCCGATCTGCTGGCGCTGTTCCTTGCTCAGGTCCAGTTGGCTGAAAGGGCCGCCTTTGCCACGCGGACCGTGTTCACCGCCGTGGCCCGGGCCACCCATCATGTGGCCTTCCGGGCCGCCCATCGGGCCTGGGCCTTCAGGCATTGCCGCCATGGCAACGGTGGGCAGGGCAGCGGCGAACATCAAAGCGATAAGGGTCTTGCGCATGGTGATTCTCCTGTCTCTATTCCGGTGAGTCCGGATGTGAGTAGATTACGGAGATCAAGGTCAGCGGCGGTCAGGTGTGGGTAAAGCTTGGGTAAAGACGATTGGGGGGGCGCTGACAAAACCAGGAGCCCAGGGGCTCCCGATTTCAGAGGCTGTAATAGTAGCCCCGGCTACGCAACGCCACGATCCGTGGCCGGCCGTCCGGGTGTGGGCCGATCTTTTTGCGTAGGTTGCTGACGTGCATATCCAGGCTGCGATCGTAGAGGGTCAGCTTGCGGCCCAGGGCGATCTGCGCCAGTTCCTGCTTGTCCAGCGGTTCGCCGGGCTGGCGCAGCAGGGCTTCCAGCAGGCGGCTTTCGGAAACAGTCAGGGTAAACTCCTGCTCGTCGATACTGACCACGCCGCGCACCGGGCTGAAGCACAGGTCGCCCAATTCCAGCTGCGTCGACACGGCAGCCGGATGGCTGCGGCGCAATACGGCACGCAGGCGGGCAGTCAGCTCGCGTGGGTCGCAGGGCTTGGCCAGGTAATCGTCGGCGCCCAGTTCGAGGCCGAGGATGCGGTCCAGCGGTTCGCCACGGGCCGAGAGCATCAGCACCGGCAGTTCCGGGTGGTCGTTGCGCAATTGCTTGAGCAACTCAAGGCCACTGCCGTCGGGCAGCATCACGTCGAGCACCACCGCAGCCGGGGCGCTGTCGGCCAAGGCTTTGCGGGCGCTCAAGCCGTCATGGCAGGCACGCACCTGGAAGCCTTCCTGGCTCAACCAACTGGTCAGCAGCTCGCAGAGCTCCTGGTCATCATCTATCAGTAACAGCTCGCTCATGACTCACTCAATTTAGCCATTGTCGACGGCGACGGTGCCCACCACTGGCGAAGATCCCGCACAGCAGGGCGATCAGTGCGACGGCCCCGCCGGTGACGAACCATTGCTGTTGCTCGGTCAGCCAGCGGGTCAAGGCGCCGCCCTGTGTCTCTTTGAGTTGCTGGGCCAGGCGTTGGTTCTCTTGGCGAAGGCGACTCAATTGGGCGCTTTCGCGGGCAGCATCTGCGCTTTGCAGTTGCTTGCTCAGTTCTTCACGCTGGCGTTCGCTTTCTTTCAAACGTTGCTGCAACTCGGTGATCTGGGCGCCGACACTCAAGGACAGGGGCGTGGAACTGCCGGTGTTCGAGGTTTCTTCAGCGTGGGCCGAAGCCCCGATCATTACCACTGCCAACAGACACAACTGACGTAAGCGCATCGGAACTCCTGATTCCACACGAATATTCAGAACGTTGTCGGCAGGTTACCGAGAATAATGAGCCATTAGGCGTACGCCGAACCGATAAGGTTCGGCGCGGCCGTTATCAAGGCAGGACTTGCTTGAACGGCTTGATCACGACGTCAGCGTATACGCCGGCGGCGACATAAGGATCAGCCTTGGCCCAGGCCTGGGCATCGGCCAGGGAGGCGAACTCGGCAACGATCAGGCTCCCGGTGAAACCCGCATCGCCTGGGTCGTTGCTGTCTACCGCCGGGTGCGGGCCGGCCAGCACGATACGGCCTTCGGCCTGCAGCTGCTTGAGGCGCTCGACATGGGCCGGGCGTACGCTCAGGCGTTTTTCCAGCGAGTTGGCCACGTCGGTGGCAATGATTGCGTAGAGCATGTCAGTCCTCGGTTTTAGGCGTGGTAGGGGCAACGTCATGCAGGTGGCGCGACAGGTAGATACCCTGGCCTATCAGGAACAACACGGTCATGGCCAGGCTGCCGAACACTTTGAAGTCGACCCAGTAATCCTGGAAGGTAAAGGCCACGAACAGGTTGGCGGCGCCGCAGAACAGGAAAAACACGATCCAGGCCACGTTCAAGCGTGTCCACACCGGCTCCGGCAGGGTCAGCGCATGGCCCATGATTCGCTTGATCAGCAGGCGATCACCAATGAAGTGGCTGCCGATAAAGACCAGCGCGAACAGCCAGTTCACCACCGGCGCTTTCCATTTGAGGAAGGTTTCGCTGTGGAAGGCCAGGGTCAGTCCGCCGAATACCAGGCAGGCAATGAGGGTGAGCCATTGGCTTTTTTCCAGCTTGCGCTGGGAGATGAAGATAGCGCCATAGACGACGATAGAGCTGATGATCAGGACGGCGGTGGCGCTGTAGATGCCCCCGAACGACACCGGGTGACCGGCGATATCGATGACCCTGGGGTCGAGTTTGGTAACGATGAAAAACAGCAACAGCGGGATGAAGTCGATGAATTGTTTCACAGTAAGAGCCAGAAGCTGGATGTGGCGGCATAATAACAAACATCCTTGGTAGCGAAAGCGCCAGCTGACTTGAGGTTACACATCCCCGTGAATGTTGATTTGCACTGCCACAGCACGGCCTCAGACGGCGCCCTGGCGCCCGCGGTACTGGTCGCGCGTGCGTTTGAAAAAGGCGTGCGAGTCCTGGCGTTGACCGACCACGACACCCTCGAAGGTCTCGACGAGGCCCGGGTCGCGGCCCACAGCCTAGGCATGCAGCTGGTCAACGGCGTGGAATTGTCCTGCACCTGGGGCGGCGCCACCATTCATGTGCTCGGCTACGGTTTCGATCAACAGGCCCCGCCGCTGGTGCAGGCCATCGCCGATTTGCACGATGGCCGCTGGCTGCGGTCCGAAGAGATAAGTCGCAAGCTCAGCCTCAAAGGCATGCCCAACGCCCTTGATGGCGCCCGCGCCATCCAGCAGGAACTGGGCGACAGCGGTAATGCACCGGCCCGGCCGCACTTTGCCGACTGGATGGTGCGTGAAGGCTTTGTCAAAGATCGCGCCGAAGCCTTTCGCAAATGGCTGGGCGCCGGCAAGTTGGGCGATGTGAAGCAACACTGGCCGACCCTGGAAGACACGGTCGGGACCCTGCGTGCCTCCGGCGCCTGGGTGAGCCTGGCCCACCCCTGGCATTACGATTTCACCCGCAGCAAGCGCCGCAAGCTGATCAGCGACTATATTGGAGCGGGCGGCCACGCGATCGAAGTGGTCAACGGGCATCAACCCGCCGAACAGGTTGGCAGCCTGGCGATTCTTGCCCGCGAATTTGGTCTGCTGGTCAGTGCCGGCAGTGATTTTCATGGTCCAGGTGGGTGGTCCGAAATCGGCGAGTATCGCCAGGTACCCGAAGACCTGCCGCTCTTGTCGGGGCGATTCAAGCATGACCCCATTACTGCCACCGTCTGAACAGGTAGAGCACGTGAGTCAATTCTTCCAGATTCATCCGGAAAACCCCCAGGCGCGCCTGATCAAACAGGCCGTCGAGATCATTCGCGCCGGCGGCGTGGTGATCTACCCGACTGATTCGTCCTACGCCATCGGTTGCCAGATCGGCGACAAGGGCGCGGTGGAGCGTGTAAGACGCCTGCGCCAGTTGGACGACAAGCACAACTTTGCGCTGATCTGCAGCGATCTGTCCCAACTTGGGCTGTTCGCCAAGGTCGATACCGGCACTTTCCGCCTGCTCAAGGCGCACACGCCGGGGCCCTACACCTTTATTCTCAACGCCACCCGCGAAGTGCCGCGCCTGCTGCTGCACCCGAAGAAGCGCACCATCGGCCTGCGAGTCCCGGAGCATCCTATTGCTCTGGCGCTGCTCGAAGAGCTGGGTGAGCCGTTGATGAGCGTGTCGCTGATCATGCCGGGTGAGGATGAGCCTCTGTACGACCCATACGAAATGCGCCGCCTGCTGGAAAAGCACGTCGACCTGATCATCGACGGCGGTTACGGCGGCAACAAAGCCTCCACCGTGATCAACCTGGCCGACGGCGAACCCGAAGTGATCCGCGTGGGTTGCGGCGACCCGGCGCCGTTCATGGTCGAGGCCTGAATGTCGGCCGTGGAAACCGTCGACAGCCAGGCGGGCGCCCAGCAGGAACTGCCGTTTGCCATGGTGTATGGCCAGGCGGTCATGGAAATGCCCCTGGACCTGTACATTCCGCCGGACGCCCTCGAAGTCTTCCTTGAAGCCTTCGAAGGCCCGCTGGACTTGCTGCTCTACCTGATTCGCAAGCAGAACATCAACATCCTCGACATCCCGGTAGCGGAAATCACCCGCCAGTACATGGGCTATGTCGAGCTGATGCAATCGGTGCGCCTGGAACTGGCCGCCGAGTACCTGGTGATGGCCGCCATGCTTGCCGAGATCAAGTCGCGCATGCTGCTGCCGCGCTCGGAGACGGTCGAAGCCGAAGAAGACGACCCGCGCGCCGAACTGATCCGCCGCCTGCAAGAGTACGAACGCTTCAAGGCCGCCGCCGAAGGCATCGACGGCTTGAGCCGCGTGGGCCGCGACGTCGTAGTGCCGAAACTCGACGCGCCTGAAGCCCGCGCGCGCAAGTTGCTGCCGGACGTGAGCCTGGAAGAATTGCTGATGTCCATGGCCGAGGTGCTGCGCCGTGGCGATATGTTTGAAAGCCACCAGGTCAGCCGCGAGGCGTTGTCGACCCGCGAGCGCATGAGCGATGTGCTGGAACGCCTCAAGGGCGGCGGTTTCGTGCCCTTTGTCGAGCTGTTCACCGCTGAAGAGGGGCGCCTGGGGGTGGTGGTGACCTTTATGGCGATCCTTGAATTGGTCAAGGAATCGTTGGTCGAGCTGGTCCAGAATGAGCCTTTTGCGGCTATCCACGTGCGGGCGCGAGCCGAATAAAGAGCTGAATCGATGAATCTGACTGAACCCCGCGAACTGGCGCCGCTGCTGGAGGCGTTTCTCCTGGCCTCTGGCAAACCGCAATCTTTGGAACGCCTGTTCGAGCTCTTTGAAGAAGCCGAGCGCCCTGAGCCGCCGGTGTTCAAGAAGGCGCTGGAGATCCTGCGCAAGTCCTGCGATGGCCGCGCCTTTGAATTACGCGAAGTGGCGTCGGGTTACCGCCTGCAGATCCGTGAGAAGTTTTCCCCCTGGGTCGGCCGTTTGTGGGAAGAGCGTCCGCAACGTTATTCGCGGGCGATGCTGGAGACCATGGCGCTGATCGCCTATCGCCAGCCGATCACCCGGGGCGAGATCGAGGATGTGCGGGGCGTGGCGGTCAACAGCCATATCGTCAAGACCTTGCTGGAGCGCGAGTGGATCCGCATCGTCGGCTACCGCGACGTGCCCGGCAAACCGGCGATGTTCGCCACCACCAAGGTGTTTCTCGACCATTTCAACCTGAAAAACCTCGACGACCTGCCGCCGCTGGCCGAACTGCGCGAGATGGAGGCCGAGCCGGTGCTCGACTTCGACGACGCCCCGGTGCCCGCGAGCCTGCAGGAATTGGCCGACGCCAGCGCCGAGCCGGAAGAGCCGAAGGACGAGACCAGTTTTCATACGTTGTTGCTGGAATTGGACGACATGGAGCAGGGCATCAAGACTGACTTCGACGACCTGCTGCGTGACGGCGTCGCCGAACCTGAAACTCAACCGAACGTTGAGGCTGAGCCTGAAGTCGAAGCAGAACCTGAGCCAGAGGAAGACATCCTTGGCGTTGCTGAGGCCCGCGAAAAACTCCTCGCCGCCGTCGCCGCTCTCGAACAACCGCCTTTGAGCGACGAAGAAGACGAAGCCCGGGCCCTGGCCGAAGCCATCGAAGCCGAGCGCCGCCAGTTCGAAGACTGACGCTCCCACATTTAGATCTCCAGTGTCAGGTACAAAACATGAGTTCCACCAAAGACCCCTGCATCAGCATCTGCAAATTCAGCGATGACATCTGCGTCGGTTGTGGCCGCAGCAAGCGTGAGATCCGCGCCTGGAAGAAACTCGACAAAGCCGACAAGCGCAGCGTCCTGGCCGAAGCCGAGCTGCGATTGCTGGCCCTGGGCGCCACCGGTCGGCGGAAAAGCAAATGACTTGGCGCTTATCGACTAGTCTGTGATGCGCAACGCGCGTCTTGCGCGTATGATTCGCGACCCTTTGCCGAGCTATTCGGCCAAAGCCCCGCTTTCAACACTCTTCAGGCCACGCCTGAATCGACCCACCGGGAGGTGCTTAAGATGAACGACAAAGACCAGAACGACAGCCAGGAAATCGGCCCAGCAGGCGAAAAACTGCAGAAGGTGCTGGCGCGTATCGGCGTGGGCTCGCGCCGCGACGTCGAAGCCTGGATCACCCAGAAGCGCATCAAGGTCAACGGCGTCGAGGCCACCCTCGGCCAGCGCGTCGACCTGCACGATGCAATCACCATCGATGGCAAGGTCATCAAGCGTGAAGAGGCCGCCGAATCGGTGCGCCGCGTGATCATGTACAACAAGCCCGATGGTGAGATCTGCACCCGTGACGACCCGGAAGGCCGTCCGACCGTGTTCGACAAGATGCCTAAGCCGAAGGAAGGCCGTTGGATCAACATCGGTCGTCTGGACATCAACACCACCGGCTTGTTGATGTTCACCACTGACGGTGAGCTGGCCAACCGCCTGATGCACCCGTCCTACGAGATGGACCGCGAGTACGCCGTGCGTGTACGTGGTGAAGTCGATGATGAGATGATCGAGCGCCTGAAGGCTGGCGTGGTGCTGGAAGACGGCCCGGCCAAGTTCACCGACATCAAGCAAGCGCCTGGTGGTGAAGGTTTCAACCACTGGTACCACTGCGTGGTAATGGAAGGCCGTAACCGTGAAGTACGTCGCCTGTGGGAATCCCAGGGCCTGGTGGTCAGCCGCCTGAAGCGCGTGCGTTTCGGTCCGGTGTTCCTCAACTCCGATCTGCCGATGGGCCGCTGGCGCGAAATGAGCCAGTACGAAGTCGACATTCTCAGCGCCGAAGTCGGCCTGACGCCCGTCGCTATGCCGCAGATGAACGCCAAGAGCAAAGACAAGCTTGAGCGTATGCAGCGTAAATCGTCGCGCCCTGTGGCTCGCACCGAACGGGTTGCCCGCACCCTGCGCCCTGCGCTGAATGCACCGGCGACCGGCGGTCGTATTTCCCGTGAACCGCAGATTGAAGGTGAGCGTCGTCCAACCGCGCCGTCGCGCCAGGAAGGTGAGCGTGCGCCACGTGCGCCGCGTCCTGCTCCGTCGGGTGGTCGCAGCAATCGCGGTGAAGCCGAGCGCCCAGCGGACAACGCCAGCACCAAGCGTCCAGCCAAGCCAGCAGCGAACAAACGCCCTGGCCCGAAATTGGTCGCGGACGAGCCATCGGGCAAGCGCCGTGGCGCCCCAGCCGGTTCGGGTCAGCGTCCGGGTTTTGGTCGCAAGAAGCCGCAGTGATGCGCTAAACGCTGCACAAAAACGCCAACCCTCGGGTTGGCGTTTTTTTTGGATCTGGATTTGAAATGCATTCAATCGTGGGAGCTGGCTTGCCTGCGATGGCGGTGGGTCATTGGGTAAATATGCCAACTGATCCACCGCCATCGCGGGCAAGCCCGGCTCCCACAGGGGCCCTCGTCATCCTGATGTGCTTCTAAAACGCGAAGGTGCCATCAAACACCGGCTTGTCGTCGAGCGCCAATACCCCGCTGGCAAAGATCAAATCCAGGTGATGGCTGCCTTTCTGCCCGCCCCCCAGGCCCAGGTGCAACCCACAATGGCGCTCCTCAAACCCGGCATTGCGCGCATACAGGTCCTTCACGCCTTCATTGGTGCCAATCCCGAGTTCTTCCACACGCCGGTTCGACGGGTTGGCGTTCAGGTACTTATTGAAGTCGTCCGCCAGCCCCGGCACGTCACTGGCCACGCTGCAGATGGTCGAGTTCTCGATCCACAGCTCCAGCGGTGACGCCAGCACGCCATATTTGCGTGCGAACGGGATGGTGCTGAGAAAGGTGCCGACAAACCGCACCTGGCCATTGATGGCCTCGCTGTGGGTGGCGATCTCGCCGGGGGCCAAGTCGTGGTTGCCGATGCCGTTGATATTGGTCCACTTCTTGATGCTGCTCATCGGCGCTTCCAGGCGTGAGCCGTGCTTGTCGGTAAAGCTCAACACCGTGGCCTGGGACATGCGCCGGATCAGCGTGGCATTGAGGTCAGCAATGCGCTGGGGCTCGACGCTGAAGGTGTCGTAGAAGTAGTCGCCGTAATCCTTGAACAGCAGGGACTTTTTCCAGTGCTCAGCCATCACGCCTTGCAGGGCGCGGATAAAGTCCGGGCCTTCGGCGCTTGGGTTGGGCAAGGTCGAGGAATCGTAGAGAAACAGGTACAGGTCGCAGGCTTCAATGGCCTCGGCCAGGGTGTCGCTGGCGGCCAGTTCCAGGCGCTGCACCTGGAAGTTGAAGCGGGCGGCGCTGCTGTGGGTGATCGCCTGGGCGATGGCGTCGTAGCGCTCGGTATGGCCCAGCAGCACGGTGGGGCTACTCAGGCCATTGAGGGCCGGATGGTGCGCGAGGTAGTAGAGAAAGTGTTCGACGGCGCGGGCCTTGTCCATGACGTACTTCCTTCTGTGCCTTGGGTAAGGGGGCAGGTGCCGTGCACGGCACCTGCCGAATGCCTGCCGGTTTTTAGAATGGCCACATCGCGGTGCCGAAGGGCACAACGGCATCGGCTTGCATCATTTCAACGGCGGCCTCATGGGTCGGCGCTTCAAACCAATCGTCGAGTTGCAGTTCGGTTTCCAGGTCGTTTTCCAGTGCTTGCATGGTGTATCTCCTAGAGGACGTTGTTTGAGAACGGCTTGCCAACGGACTTCGCTGGCAAGTGGGAAGAACCTAGGAGAGAGTGTTTCAAAATGCAAAATTTTTATTGACACGGTTTCATTTGGATTTTTTGTTCTGTTTTTTTGAGCGGGCTATTTCTTGAATAAATACAGGGAACTGGCGCGACTAATCTTTCGGAAATTTCCTACCGCCAATTTTTATCGAGATCATGGCTGTAACGTTAATTTTCCGTGCTGTAACGATTAATTTACGAGTAAATGGCGACATTATTGGTCGATCCAGCCCTGTAAGGATTACCTGACAGATCGTCGCACGCTTCTTTCGAGGGCGCCCTCAAGCTGGCGAGCGGTGTACAATCCGCCGCGTTTTACTGTGACCCCCTTGCGTAACCACGCAAAAGGCCAAGACCTCGGGGTGTACCCGCCCTGATCACTCCGCCTGGCCACGAGCCGGACGGGTTCGATTTCGTCACAGATAAAAACAAACAGGTGACGCATGACCGTTAGAAAGACGCTGTACTCCTGGTGCCTGCGCTGGGGTTTGAGCGGCGCTGCTTGAGTCGGTAATTCAAGGCAGCAACCTGCATTCAACATCATCAAACCTTGCGTGAGAGCCTTTTCATGAGTGTTCCCCCTTCCTCTTCAGGCGAGCTAAAACGCGGCCTGAAAAACCGGCATATCCAGTTGATCGCCCTCGGTGGCGCCATCGGCACCGGCTTGTTCCTCGGCTCGGCCGGGGTGCTCAAATCCGCCGGCCCGTCGATGATCCTGGGCTATGCCATTTGTGGCTTCATTGCCTTCATGATCATGCGCCAGCTCGGCGAAATGATCGTCGAAGAGCCGGTCGCCGGTTCCTTCAGCCACTTTGCCCACAAATACTGGGGCGGTTTCGCCGGCTTCCTGTCGGGCTGGAACTGCTGGATCCTGTACATTCTGGTGGGCATGTCGGAGCTGACGGCTGTCGGCAAGTACGTGCACTACTGGTGGCCGGAGATTCCGACCTGGGTCTCGGCCGCAGCCTTCTTCGTGCTGATCAACCTGATCAACCTGGCCAACGTCAAGGTTTTCGGTGAGGCAGAGTTCTGGTTCGCCATCATCAAGGTGGTGGCCATCGTCGGTATGATCGCCCTGGGCAGCTATCTGCTGGTCAGCGGCAGCGGCGGGCCACAGGCCTCGGTGACCAACCTGTGGGAACACGGCGGGTTCTTCCCCCATGGCGTCGGCGGGCTGGTGATGGCCATGGCGATCATCATGTTCTCCTTCGGCGGCCTGGAAATGCTCGGCTTTACCGCCGCTGAAGCGGACCAGCCACGCACGGTGATCCCAAAAGCGATCAACCAGGTGATCTACCGCATCCTGATCTTCTACATCGGTGCTCTGGTCGTGCTGCTGTCGCTGACCCCATGGGACAGCCTGTTGACCACCCTCAACGCCTCCGGTGATGCCTACAGCGGCAGCCCGTTCGTGCAAGTGTTCTCGATGCTGGGCAGCAACACCGCTGCGCATATCCTCAACTTCGTGGTCCTGACGGCGGCGCTGTCGGTGTACAACAGTGGCACCTACTGCAACAGCCGTATGCTGCTGGGCATGGCCGAGCAGGGCGACGCGCCCAAGGCCCTGGCGAAGATCGACAAGCGCGGTGTGCCAGTGCGTTCCATCCTCGCGTCGGCGGCGATTACCCTGGTCGCCGTGTTGATGAACTACCTGATCCCGCAACACGCGTTGGAACTGTTGATGTCCCTGGTGGTGGCCACATTGGTGATCAACTGGGCGATGATCAGCTTCTCGCACTTCAAGTTCCGCCAACACATGAACCGTACCGGCCAGGTGCCGTTGTTCAAGGCGCTCTGGTACCCGTACGGCAACTATGTATGCTTGGCGTTCGTGGTGTTTATCCTGGTGATCATGCTGATGATTCCGGGGATCCAGGTGTCGGTGTACGCGATCCCGGTGTGGGTGGCGTTCATGTGGGTGTGTTACGGCATCAAGAACAAGCGCGTTGCGCAGCGAGCCTTGGAGGTGGCTGCCCCAGCAGTGAAGTGAGGCGTGCGTGAGATAAACCAAACCCGGCCTTGTGCCGGGTTTGTTGTTTCAGGAATGGGCGCGCGCATTCGCGTATCCTTGGTTGCCCCCACAGAGGATCCCGCTGCCCATGCTGGTGATTTCCAACAACGTCCACCTGCCCGACGCCGAGATTGAGCTGACCGCCATTCGCGCCCAGGGTGCGGGTGGGCAGAACGTCAACAAGGTGTCGAGTGCGGTGCACCTGCGTTTTGACATCCCGGCGTCGTCGCTGCCGGAGTTCTATAAGGAGCGCTTGCTGGCGCTGCGCGACAGTCGTATCACCAGCGAGGGCGTGCTGGTGCTCAAGGCCCAGCAATACCGGACCCAGGAGCAGAACCGCGCGGATGCGTTGGAGCGTCTGGTGGAATTGATCCTCAGCGCCACCAAGGTGGAGAAGAAACGCCGCCCGACCAAGCCGACCCTGGGGTCGAAAAAGCGCCGCCTCGAATCCAAGACCAAGCGCGGCAGTATCAAGGCCGGGCGCGGCAAGGTCGACTTCTAGTCGCCACGCGCCTCACGGGCCTTGGGTGCCTGGCGGTACAGGTACACGCTCAGCAACAGACCACCGAGGGCGGCAAGCGCGGCGAACAGGAAGATCGACGCAAAGCCGAAGCCGGCTGCGACAGCCCCGGCGAGTGGTCCGGTGATGCCCAGTGAAAGATCGATAAACAGCGAGTAGGCGCCCACCGCCGAGCCGCGGCTGGAGGCTGGCACCAAGTTGACGGCTTCGACGCCCAAGGCCGGAAACACCAAGGAAAAGCCGAACCCACTCAACGCCGCGCCGGCCAGGGCCAGGTTTGCGTCCGGTGCCAGCCACAGCAACAGCAGGCCGAGGATCTCCACTGACAAGCAGGCAATCGCCACGCGAAAACCGCCGATCCGGTTGATCAGGTTGCCGAACAACAACCGCGCACCGATAAAGCTGGCGCCGAACAGGCTCAGGGCCCACACCGCGTTATCCCAATGCTGGGTGGTGTAATACAAGGTGATGAAGGTGGCGATGGTGCCAAAGCCGATGGAACCCAGCGCCAAGGCGCAACCGTGGGGCAATACGCGGCCCAGCACATTCATGAAGGGCAGGCGTACGCCGGCAACAATCGGTGCAGCGACTTTGTTCCAGGCCAGCAGCAGGCCGACGATGGCCAGCAGGATAATGCTGACCCCCATGCTCCACAGTCCGAAATTTCTCACCAGCAATACGCCCAGTGGTGCGCCGACGGCCAGCGCGCCGTAGCTGGCGATACCGTTCCAGGAAATCACCTTGGCGGTGTTCTGCGCACCGACCCGGCCGATGCCCCAACCGATGGCGCCCGAGCCCACCAGGCTTTCCGCGCTGCCAAGGACCAGGCGGCCGATTAACAAGCTGCCCAGGCTCAAGGCCGGCAGGCTTGAGAACCACGCCGCGAACAGCATGAACACACCGCTCAGGCCACAGCCCACCAGGCCGATCAGCACGGCGCGCTTACTGCCCAGGTTATCGATGATTTTGCCCGCATACGGGCGGCTCAGCAGGGTGGCCAGGTATTGCACGCTGATCACCAGGCCGGCAATCACCGCGCCGTAGCCCAGTTCACTGTGGACATAGCCTGGCAATACGGCGAGGGGAATGCCGATGTTCAGGTAGCCAATGAAGGTGAACAACACGATGGAAACAACTTGCAGCGTGACCGCCATGGGGCGCTGGGTATCGGGCATGGGAGAGGTCCACTGTCGCGGCAGGTAAAGATAGGCTGCTAATGATACCGGTGGTTTGGCTCGCGCAGGGCGGTAAAACGCAAAAACCTCAGCTCAGAAAGACGTCAGGCTTGGGTAGGGGCGAGCAATTGGGTGGTGACCAGGGCGGCCAGTGCGTTTTCCTGGGTGCCGAAACGCTTGAGCAGCAGTGCTTGTTTGTCGGCGCTGAGGCGGTTCCAGATCTCGACCATCTGCAAGGCAGCGTCGAGTAAGGCGGTGTCCGGGTTGTCGGGGAGGGTATCGGTCATGGCGGGCGTCTCGATTGATTCAGGCAGTGTGGAAAGCGCTCAATGTTGCGCTTTCCACACGGTCTGGTACGGCGTCAGTCCTGGCTTTCGCTGTCGACTGGTTTTGCTTCTTTGGCCTCAGGCTGTTTGTCACTGGCCTGCTGCGGTGTTGGCTGCTCTGTAGGGTGCAGGCTTGGGAAGGGGAGATTAGGTATCTCGTGCATCGTCGTCGCTCCTCGCAAGGTCTGTTTTTTCAATCGCAGGTGATTCCGCGCTCTCAAAAAGCCTTGGCAGGATACAGCACTGCAAATGACAAAAAGATTTTAATGTCGGCAGATGGATGAACTTTCATCGTTTAAACGGTCGTTTGGCTAGAAGGGTACCTTGCCCAGGATCATGTCGCGGTACATCACGAAATCCCCCAACAGGCTGTAGAACGGGTGTTGAAAGGTCGCTGGGCGGTTCTTTTCGAAGAAGAAGTGGCCGATCCAGGCAAAGCTGTAACCGGCAATCGGCAAGGCGATCAACAGGAGAAGCGAACCTCTGCCAATGGCATACGCCAAAATGCCGATCACCAGCGTGGTGCCGATAAAGTGCAGGCGCCGGCACGTGCTGTTGGCGTGTTCGCTCAGGTAATACGGGTAGAACTCAGCAAAGCTGTTGAATCGCTTGACGTTTTCCACGGTGACCGGCCCTTTTGATTGTTGTACCGCCCAACAGATGTTCGGCGGGGAGCTTATTTGAGTCTAGAGTGATCAGTGGTAACAGCCAGTGACAATAGATGCCACTTTAGTATCCTTGGCTTCCTGGCTGCCGTTTGAGCCTGCTTTATTAAGAAGACGCCATGAGCGAACGAACAACGTCTGCAAGCTGGGCGATGGGGATAGTCAAGGCATTGGAAATGGACGGCCTGGATTGCCGCGCCTTGTTCAAGCAGCTCGGCCTCGACTACGCCGCCCTGAGCGACCCCGATGCACGGTTCCCGCAGGATTCCATGACCCGCCTGTGGCAGCGGGCGGTGGAGCTGTCGGGCAACCCGGCGATCGGCCTGAACATGGGCAAAGTGGTGCGCCCGGCGTCATTTCATGTGGCCGGTTATGCGTTGATGTCCAGCAATACCCTGGCCGAAGGCTTCATGCGCCTGGTGCGCTACCAGCGGATCATCGCTGAAAGCGCCGACCTGAGTTTCAGATTGGTCCCCGAAGGTTATGCGCTGATTCTGACGGTACACGGTGACCACCTGCCACCCACCCGGCAAAGTGCCGAAGCTTCGCTGGCCAGTGCCTTGGCCCTGTGTGGCTGGCTGACCGGTCGCACGCTGCAGCCTCGAAAAGTGGTGCTGCAAGGTGAGCAACCGGCGGACCTGGCACCCTATAAACAAGCCTTCCATGCGCCGCTGGAATTCAACGCGCCCTATGACGCGCTGATTTTCGAACAGGCGGACATGGACGCGCCGCTGCCCACGGCCAATGAGGCCATGGCCCTGCTGCATGATCGATTTGCCGGTGAATACTTGGCGCGTTTCTCGGAAAGCCGCGTGACCCACAAGGCGCGGCAGGTGTTGTGCCGCCTGTTGCCCCAGGGCGAGCCCAAGCGTGAAGTGGTAGCCCAGACGCTGCACTTGTCCCAGCGCACCTTGCAGCGGCGCTTGCAGGAGGAGGGCACCAGCTTCCAGACCCTGCTCGATGACACCCGCCGTGAACTGGCCGAGCAATACCTGGCGCAGCCCAGCATGACCCTGCTGGAAATTGCCTACCTGCTGGGCTTTGCTGACCCAAGCAACTTCTTCCGCGCATTTCGACGCTGGTTTGATGCCACGCCCGGCGAATACCGGGCGCGGTTGCTGGAAGTGTCAGGCGTCAGTGGCGCCAAAACGCCGGAATGCACAGAACAAAGACCGTAATGATCTCCAGCCGGCCGAGCAACATGCCCAGCGACAGGATCCACTTCGCCGCATCCGGCAGGCTGGCGAAATTACCCGCCGGGCCAATGGTTTCGCCCAGGCCCGGGCCTACGCCCGAGACAGTACTCGCGGCACCGGTCAAGGCAGTCATCCAGTCCAGGCCCAGCAGCGACAAGGCCAGGGCAATGGCGCAGATGGTGATGGCGAAGAAGAACGAAAAGGTCAGGATCGAGCGTACGATTTCTTCGTCAAGACGGTGGCCGTTGTACTTCTGCTTGATCACCGCACGTGGGTGAATCAGCTGGTTCAAGTTGGCTTTAAGCAGGATATAGGCGACCTGGAACCGGAAGATCTTGATCCCGCCCGCCGTGGAGCCCGAGCAGCCGCCGATAAAGCCCAGGTAGAAGAACAGCATCAGTGAGAAGTTGCCCCACAGGCTGTAGTCGCCCAGTGCAAAACCTGTAGTCGTCACCACCGACGTGACGTTCAGCGCCACATGACGCAGTGCGTCCAGCCAGTGCAGGTTGGTGGTCCACCAGTACCAGGTGCCGAGCACCAGCCAGGTCACGATCAACAAACCGAGCAGGCCTTGTACCTGCTGGTCCTTGATCAGCGCTCGGCGGTTGCCGCGCAATGTGGCCACGTACAAAGTGAACGGCAAACTGCCGAGGATCATCACCACCACCGCCACCCAGTGCACCGCCGGTTGTTTCCAGTGCGCCAGGGATTCATCAGAGGTGGAGAACCCACCGGTGGAAATCGCCGACATCGCGTGGTTGATCGCATCGAACAAGCCCATCCCAGCCCACCAGAACGCCAGGCTGCCGAGAATGGTAATACCCACGTAGGCCGCTACGATCAGCCGCGCCACCATGTGCGAGCGGGGCATGACCTTTTCCGAGCGGTCCGAGGATTCGGTCTGGAACAGGCGCATGCCACCGATGCGCAGCAGCGGCAGGATCGCTACTGCCATGCCGATAAAGCCGATACCGCCCAGCCAGTGCAGCAGTGAACGCCACATCAGGATGCCCGGCGACATGGCATCCAGGCCGCTCAGCACCGTGGAGCCAGTGGCGGTGATGCCGGACATGCTTTCGAAAAACGAGTCGGTGTAGCTGATGTGCTGGGTCAGCAAAAAGGGCAGCGCGGCGAATATGCACACCACCACCCAGCTTGTAACGGTCAGCAGGTACATGTCCCGCGGGCGCAAGTGCACATGCTCGGGACGACCGGGAATCACCAGGGCCAGGCCGGCGATAAAAGTGATCATGCTGGCCCACAGGAACGAGGGCAGGTCGCTGGTGCGTTCGAAGATCACCAGGGTTGCCATGGGCACAACCATCGCGATCGCAAGGGTGATCAGGAAGATGCCGATGATGAAACCGATGATGCGCAGGGTCGGCAACGCCATGAAATTCGCTCGGATGTTTGAGGTGGCGCCATTCTACCTGCGGTGCAGGTCTTGTAAACCGGGGCTTGGAAGCGATGTGAGTCTAATGTGGGAGCGGGCTTGCTCGCGAAGGCGGCGTGTCAGTTGAAGAATTTGTATCTGATAGACCGCATTCGCGAGCAAGCCCGCTCCCACATGGATTGTGTTGTGTCTGATTGATTGTCGACATCCGCGCACAAAAAAGGCGACCCGAAGGTCGCCTCATTTAATTGCGTACTGATCAGAACTCGTGATCAGCGCTGTCCGGGTTCAGGTCGCTGATGCCCAGCTTGCCCGCAGCGGCTTCGATCGAACCGGTCTGCTTGACCAGTGCCGCGATGGCGTCACGGACGATCTGATTGCCGGCATCGTTACCAGCAGCGATCAATTGGTCGTAGTGCTCACCCTTGTTGGCGTGGTCAACCATGACTTGGATCTTCGCTTCAGTCGCTGCCAGGTCCGCTTTCAATGCGGTATCGGCAGCCGGGTCGGCCTTGGCCACCAGGGATGACAGGCTGGCGCCGGTCATTTTGGTGCCGTCGACGCGGGTGTACTCGCCCAAATAGACGTTGCGGATACCCTTGGCGTCGTAGAAATGCGAGTTGTGGGTGTTGTCGCTGAAGCAGTCCTGCTCGTCTTCCGGCGAGTTGGCTTCCAGGGAAACCTTCATGCGCTCACCGGCCAGTTCGCCCAGGGACAGGCTGCCCATGCCGAACAGCATTTTGCGCAGGCCGTCGGTGGCAGGTTCTGCCTCCAGGGTGGCGCGGTAGTTGTCTTCGACGTTGGGTTTCCAGTTGCCGACCATTTCTTCCAGGTCACTGACCAGCAGTTGGGTCACAGCGCTCAGGTAGGCGCGGCGACGCTCGTTGTGGCCGCCGGTGGCGCCTTCGCCGGTCAGGTAGTCCGACGCAGGACGGTTGCCGGCACCTGGGCCGGTGCCGTTCAGGTCCTGGCCCCAGAGCAGGAATTCGATAGCGTGGTAGCCGGTGGCGACGTTGGCCTCGGAACCGCCCAGCTCGTTGAGGCTGGCGAGTTTTTCCGGGGTGATGTCTTTCACGTCGACCTTGTCTTCGCCGACCTGGATTTCGTTGTTGGCGATGATGTTAGCGGTAGCACCTGGGTTACCCAAGGCGTGTTCGTAGGACTTGTCGACGTAGTCGATCAGGCCTTCGTCCAGCGGCCATGCGTTCACCTGGCCTTCCCAGTCGTCGATGATGGTGTTGCCGAAGCGGAACACTTCGCTCTGCAGGTAAGGAACGCGAGCGGCGATCCAGGCGGTGCGCGCGGCTTTCAGGGTTTCGTCGTTCGGCTTGGCAAGGAATGCGTCGATCGCGGTTTGCAGGGTTTTCGCGGTGGACTCGGCATCGCTGTAGACCGCGAACACCATGTCAGCGTAATGCGCGACCACGGCCTTGGCGGCGGCTTCGTCGACCTGGCCGGCAGGCGTGGCAGCCGCTGGAGCGGTAGTGCTGGCAGCCGGGGTCGGCGCCTGGGGCGCTGCGGCCTTGTCTTTACCTTCGCCGCAACCGGCGAGAGAAATGGCAATGGCCAGCAGACTGGCGGTGGCCAGGGGCATACGAATCATGGCGAACATCCTGCTTCGGTTGTTGATGGGGCGCGCGCGGGAGCGCAAAAACTGCGACATAATGCGAAAGATTTGCATTTTGTGTAAAGGGTTAAACGCGGGAAATATTCAGTATCGGTTTACCGGGTCAAAGAATTGCGGCGTTGTTGCGTTCCGACTGCTTCAAGAACGCCGCCAGCTCTCGCGCCGGCAAGGGTTTGCTGTAGTGGTAACCCTGACCTTCATGGCAGCCTTCGGAGATGATATAGGCCTCCTGCTCGGCGGTTTCCACGCCTTCGGCGATCACTTGCATGCCCAGGCTTTTGCCCAGTTGGATGATCGCCCGCACGATGGTGGCGTCGTCATCATCATCCAGCAGGTCCTGCACGAAGCTCTTGTCGATCTTGATCTTGTCCAGAGGCAGGCTTTTTAGATAGCTGAGGGATGAGTAGCCGGTGCCGAAGTCATCAATCGCAATCAATGCTCCGGAACGGCGCAGGCTCAGCAGGTGCTGGGCGGCGGTGCTGATGTCTTCCATCAGGCCGGTCTCGGTGACTTCCAGTTCCAGGCTGCGCGGTGGCAGGCGGTAGATCTGCATCAGGTTGTTGACCACCCGCGGCAACTCGGTGTGGTGTAACTGCACGGTGGACAGGTTGACCGCCATGCGCAGCTCGGTGAAACCCAGGTCGTGCCATTCGCGTAGCTGTCGGCAGGCCTGGTCCAGCACCCATTCGCCAATCGGGATGATAGTGCCGTTCTGCTCGGCCAAGGGGATAAACAGATCCGGCGGCACCAGGCCGTGTTCCGGGTGCTGCCAGCGGATCAGCGCTTCCACGCCGACCACATGATGATCGCGGTAGCTGATCTGCGGCTGGTACACCAGGTGGAACTGGTCGCGGCTGAGGGCGTCGCGCAGGTCTTTTTCCAGCTCACGGCGACGGCGCATTTCGCTGTCAACGCTGGCGATATAGAACTGATAGCGATTGCGCGAGCGGGTCTTGGCGAGGGTCATGGTCTGCTCGGCTTTCTGCAGCAGCTTTTCGGTGCTGTCGCCGTCTTCCGGGAACAGAGTGATACCGATCGTGGCGCGCAGGCGGATGCCTTCGTGGTCGAGAGCGAATTCCGCTTCCAGGTCATCGAGGATGCTTTGCGCCAGTTCGGCGGCCTCGTAGGGCTGGTCGATATCGGCCTGCACCAGGGCGAACTGGTCGCCGCCCAATCGGGCCAGTGCGCCAAGGCGACCGCTGTGGGCGCGCAAGCGGTCAGCCAACGCCAATAGCAGTTTGTCGCCAGCCTGGTAGGTGAACTGCTCGTTGACACTTTTGAAGTCGTCCAGCCCCACACACAGCACAGCCACACGGCGCTGGCGGCGGCCGGCGTCGATAAGGATCTTGTCCAACTGCTCCTGTAGCTTTTGGCGGTTCGGCAGGCCAGTCAGGAAATCGTACTGCGCCATGCGCAGCAGGCTGCTTTCAGCTTCATGGCGCAGATGGGTATTGCGTTCGATGGATTCAAGCAACTGATTGGCAGTATTGATCCACAACCCCAGTTCGTTGCGCTCGTGGCCCTTGAGCTGCGGGATCTTGTGTTCGCTGGGCCGGTCGGGGTTGATGGAGGTCAGGTGCTCGATGATCCGTGACAGCGGCTTGGTCAGCAGCCAGTGGTAGACCAGGTACAGCACCAGCCCCATCGCCAGCGCGCGCAACACCCCGGAAATAAAGATGATCACCGAACTGACAATAAACCCCTTGCCGTAGGTGGCCGTGTCAAGGGTGATGCTCAGGTCGCCGTAATACTCGCTGTAGGGGCCTTTGCCGACCAAAGCGGTGGTGAATGTGCGTTCCTGGCCGAGTATCAGATCGGTCAACCAACGGCTGGACGATTGCTGCAGGGCGCGGCTTTTTTCGGCCAGCATGGTCTCGTTGGGATGGCCGATGGACGCCATGCGCACGGCGTCATCCTGGAACAGGCCCTCAATCACTTGCATGCCCATCTCGCGGTCCAGGCTGTAGACGGCCTGGGTCGAGGGGTCGCGAAACATGTCGAGGATGCGCTGGGCATCGCCGGCCACGGCCTGGCGCGTCTTGTAGGCATCGAAAACGATCTGCGCCACGCTCAGCGCTACGCCCACGATCAATGCCGACAGCAGCACAACCCGTAGCAACTTCACCGACAAGCTGTTCTTGAGTTCCAGCTTCAAAGGGTCATTCCTTGTTCCATGCGGGTAGCCTCAATATGCCATGAGTATTGGCAATCTGGTGAGGGCAGTCAAAGGAACATTGGGGTAAAACCGGGTTTGAAGCGGGAGGCGAGGCGGATTGCTGTCCGCCCGCCCGTTACGAGGCCGCAGCGGCGGGTCGTTTAGAACGTCAGCGTGCGTTTTCCGATTTCCTGTGTGTTCGAAAAATCCACTGATTTCTGGGTGGGTTCGAAAGTCTGGTCAAGCATCTTGCCCAAAGCCTTGGCTGCGACGTCAGCAAAGGGTTGGGCCAGCGGTGCGAGGGACTTGGTGATGTCGCCAGCGGTTTTGACGAGGTCGCCAACGATAGGCAGAGCTGCGAGTGCGCCAATGGTCATGGTGATTTCTCCGACAGATAAGAAAGGCTGATTCCTCTCCAGAGACTGCGTGGCCAAGGCTTGTCACTCGGTTCCATGGCGCATGAAAAAGCCCGGCATTCGCCGGGCTCTTTTTTACTGCAAGCAGTGCTTAGGCAGTGAAGGTCTTGCCTTCGAACTGCTCAGCCACGAACTTCCAGTTGACCAGGTTCCAGAACGCTTCCACATACTTTGGACGCACGTTGCGGTAGTCGATGTAGTAGGCATGTTCCCACACGTCGCAGGTCAGCAGCGGGGTGTCGCCGTTGGTCAGCGGGTTGCCGGCGCCGATGGTGCTGGCCAGTGCCAGGGAACCGTCAGCCTTTTTCACCAGCCAGCCCCAACCGGAACCGAAGGTGCCGACGGAGGTTTTGGTGAACTCTTCCTTGAACTTGTCGAACGAACCGAACGCGGCGTTGATAGCTTCAGCCAATGCGCCGGTTGGTTGGCCGCCGGCGTTTGGCGCCAGGCAGTTCCAGTAGAAAGTGTGGTTCCAGACCTGAGCGGCGTTGTTGAAGATGCCGCCCGAAGAGGATTTGACGATCTCTTCCAGGGTCTTGCCTTCGAACTCGGTGCCTGGCACCAGGTTGTTCAGGTTCACGACGTAGGTGTTGTGATGCTTGTCGTGGTGATATTCCAAGGTTTCCTTGGAGATGTGCGGCTGCAGGGCATCGTGTGCGTAGGGCAGCGGCGGCAATTCGAAAGCCATGATGATTCTCCTAATCAGGTCAGTTGCGGTGAGCGCAAGGCCGATCACGGGCGGCCAAACAAGCGCCGGGGAGTTTGTACTCTTTGCGGCGCAGGGTCCGGATCATAGCACCGGGGGTGCGGCAAAACCACGCAACAACTGTGTGGGATAGAGGTTCCAGAGCGTTTTGGAATATTCCTCAGGCGGTGATCAGTTGATAGGCCACGCTGAACATCATCGCGGCCACCAACAGGTCGAGCAAACGCCACGTGGCCGGGCGTGCCAGCCAGGGGGCCAGCCACGCTGCGCCGAGTGCCAGGGTGGCGAACCACAGGAACGACGCGCTGGCGGCACCGGCCACGTAGGCGCCGGGCTCGGTCTGTTGGGCGCCGAGTGAGCCGATCAGCAACACGGTGTCCAGGTACACGTGCGGGTTGAGCAAGGTCACGGCCAGTGCGCTCAGCAGCACCGCGCGCAGTGAGCGCACCTTGAGATTGTCGCCTTGGTCCAGGCTTTGTTTAGAAAACGCTCGGCGCAGTGCGCAGGCGCCGTACCAGATCAGGAATGCTGCGCCGCCCCAACGTGCCACCGCCAGCAGCACCGGGCTTTGCGCCAGCACCGTCGCCAGGCCGAACACCCCTGCGGCGACCAGCAAGGCATCACACACCACGCATAGCGCGGCGACGGGCAGGTGATGTTCGCGGCGCAGGCTTTGCGCCAGCACAAAGGCATTCTGAGTGCCGATGGCCATGATCAGGCCCAGCGCCACCAGCAAACCATTCAGATAACTCTGCCACATAGCATTTACTCCGCGTCTGCTGCCAGTTGCCGCAACACCTGCAGGGCGCGCTCGGCATCGGCACGCCCGACGAACAGGTGGTCGTGGTAATAGCCGGCAATTACATTGCAACTGATGCCGGCCTGGCCCAGCGCACTGGCGAAAGCGGCGGTGAGGCCTACGGCTTCCAGGGCCGAATGCACGTTCAAGGTGATCCACGCGGCGACGTAGTCAAACGCCAGGCCGGCCTGTTCCGCTTGTTGACGTTCAACGATCAGGGTCAGGCCTTCCTGCTCGCGAAAGCTGCCGATCACCTCGCAGCCAGCCGGGATGCGGTTGTCGGGCACGGTGCAGAACACGTAGTCGCCGTCGTTGAGCTGGGGGCTCATGCTGCGCAGCAGGGTTGCCAGGGCGATTTCGCCAGCCATGGGAGGTTCCTTATAAAGAGAGAAGCGATGCTGGCTATTCTCAGGGTGCAGGCTGTATAAGAAAAACCAATATTGCTGATCGCTCATTAGAGAAACTGATGTTCGACTATAAATTGCTCTCTGCCTTGGCGGCAGTGGTGGAACAGGCCGGCTTCGAACGCGCCGCACAAGTGCTGGGACTGTCGCAGTCGGCAATCTCCCAGCGCATCAAGTTGCTGGAGGCGCGCATTGGCCAGCCGGTATTGGTGCGGGCCACACCGCCGACGCCCACCGATATCGGCCGGCGCCTGCTCAATCATGTGCAACAGGTGCGCCTGCTGGAGCGTGACCTGCAAAGCCAGGTGCCAGCGCTGGATGAAGAGGGCATGCCCGAACGCCTGCGCATCGCGTTGAACGCCGACAGCCTCGCCACGTGGTGGGCCGAGGCCGTCAGTGGGTTTTGCGCTGAGCAGCATCTGCTGCTGGATTTGGTCGTGGAAGACCAGACCGTCGGTCTCAAACGCATGCGCGCGGGTGAAGTAGCGGCTTGTATCTGCGCCAGCGAGCGTCCGGTGGCGGGCGCGCGCAGCCTGTTGCTGGGTGCCATGCGCTATCGCGCGCTGGCCAGTCCGGCCTTTATCGCCCGGCACTTTCCCCAGGGCGTACGGGCGGATCAACTGGCGCGCACCCCGGCATTGGTGTTCGGGCCGGATGATTTCCTGCAGCACCGCTACCTGGCATCCCTCGGCGTGGACGGCGGTTTCGAGCATCATTTATGCCCATCGTCCGAAGGCTTCATCCGCTTGGCAGAGGCGGGCCTGGGGTGGGGGCTGGTGCCGGAATTGCAGGTTCGCGACCAGTTGGAAAAGGGCATATTGGTCGAGTTATTGCCAGATAAGCCCATCGATGTGCCGTTGTACTGGCATCATTGGCGCAGTGGCGGGCAACTGTTGGGCTTGTTGACCGATCATCTGGCCCAGGCCTGTGGTCAATGGTTGGTGCCGTTGGAGTGATGGCGCGCGTCAAGGCAACAGCGATGAAAAACGAAAGAACATGGGGTAATACATGAAGATTCTGGTCACCGGCGCAAGCGGCTTCATTGGCGGACGCTTTGCGCGTTTCGCCCTGGAGCAGGGCCTGGACGTGCGGGTCAACGGGCGACGTGCCGAAGGTGTGGAGCACCTGGTCAGGCGCGGCGCCGAGTTTATCCAGGGTGATCTGAATGACGCCGACCTGGTACGCGACCTGTGCCGTGACGTTGAAGCCGTGGTGCATTGCGCTGGCGCCGTCGGCCTATGGGGCAAGTATCAGGATTTTCATCAAGGCAACGTGCTGGTCACCGAGAACGTCGTCGAAGCCTGCCTCAAGCAGCACGTCGGGCGTTTGGTGCATTTGTCATCGCCCTCCATCTACTTTGACGGCCGCGACCACCTGGGCCTGACCGAAGAGCAAGTGCCCAAGCGCTTCAAGCACCCTTATGCCGCCACCAAATACCTGGCCGAGCAAAAGGTGTTCGGTGCCCAGGAATTCGGCCTCGAAGTGATTGCCCTGCGTCCGCGATTCGTCACGGGCGCCGGCGACATGAGCATCTTCCCGCGCCTGTTGAACATGCAGCGCAAGAACCGCCTGGCCATCGTCGGCAACGGCCTGAACAAGGTCGATTTCACCAGCGTGCACAACCTCAACGAAGCCTTGCTCAGCAGTTTGCTCGCGCCGGGCTCGGCACTGGGCAGGGCCTACAACATCAGCAACGGTGCGCCGGTGCCGGTGTGGGATGTGGTGAACTACGTGATGCGTCAAATGGAGATGCCGCAGGTGACGCGGTATCGGTCCTACGGTTTGTCCTACAGCGTGGCGGCGCTTAACGAGGCGTTTTGCGCGATGTGGCCCGGGCGTCCGGAGCCGTCGCTGTCGCGCCTGGGCATGCAAGTGATGAACAAAGATTTCACCCTCGACATCAGCCGCGCCAGGCATTATCTGGACTACGAGCCCAAAGTCAGCCTGTGGACTGCCCTGGACGAGTTCTGCAGTTGGTGGAAAGCCCAGGATCCGGGGGTCAAGTAAGCACACAAGCGGCAACACTTCGGGAACCGAATCCGGCGTTCCGAGTCGATCAGTGCGCCGGGAACGCGGTTTATACTCCCGTCGCTCGCCACTTCACCGATTCAGGGTTGATACATGCGCAACGATGCTAAAGACGACTTCGACAACGTTCCCAGCCTGCGGGCCGATGTCGGGGATGACGATGATTTCGAATCCACCCCAGCCACCTCGGTGCGCTCGCGCAACACCAAGGTGGTCAAGGTCAAGAGCGCCAGCACCGGGCCATTGTGGGCCTTGATCGGCGCGCTGCTGATCGCCTTTGCGGGCCTGGCCTGGTGGAGCTTCCAGCAGATCTCCCTGATGGGCCAGCAGTTGGTGGCCACCCAGGAAAGCTTCGCGCGCATCAGCGAGGAAGCGGCGGGGCGCCTGCAGGACATTTCCGGCAAGGTGGTGGCCAGTGAGGCCAGCGTCAACAATGGCAGTGAAGCGCTGAAACTGCAGATCAAGCAGCTTGAAAACCAGTTGCTGGAGCAGGGCAAGCAGCAAGTCGGCGTGGCCGGGCAAGCCACCGAGTTGGATAAGCGTCTGGCGCAAATGACCGCCAGCACCACCGACCTGTCCAATGCCAACAGCAAGCTGCAGGGCCAGGTCCAGGCGCTGACCGACGCCGTGGCGACACTTAAAGCGTCGCAAGGTGATGTCGGCAAGCGTGATAGTGAAATCAAAGAGCTTTCCGCTGACGTGGCCGCCTTGAAGAAACAGGGCAACCCGAGTGCCGCCATTGCACGTATAGAGCAGGACCTTGTGGTGCTCAAGAGCGCCCAGGAGAACCAGCCGGCCAACAGCGATGCTCCGACCAATAAAGAGTTCGACGTGTTCCGCATCCAGACCACGCGCAACATCACGACCTTGCAAAGCCAGGTGCAGAACCTGAACCAGCAACTTAACGCGCCGGCGAAGATCACCCCTCTCGGCCAATAACGCGGCGATGGAAATGTCACCACTTGGTGACATTTCCCATCCCCTTCGTTACTTGCCGCCACCTCGCCCTTGTTTAGACTCCGGTCATCCCACAAAAAACAATAAGGGCTACCCATGACCACGCAACCACTGCCTGCCAGCAGTTGGCTGAACGCGCCTGCCCATCACGCTTGGCTCGCGGCCGAAGGTCAGCGCCTGCTGGCGTTTGCCAAGGCGTCCCGACTGCCCGACGGCTTTGGCAACCTGGACGACAAAGGCCAGTTACCGGCCGATGCCCACGCCGAAACCATGAACACTGCCCGCATGACTCACAGCTTTGCCATGGCTCACGCCCTGGGCTTGCCGGGGTATGCCGAGCTGGTTGCACATGGCGTTGCAGCCCTCAGTGGCCCGCTGCGTGACAGTGATCACGGTGGCTGGTTCGCCACGGCCTACGCCCTTGATGGCAACCGTGGCAAGGCCGCTTACCTGCACGCGTTTGTTGCCCTGGCCGCCAGCTCGGCGGTAGTGGCTGGTGCGCCGGGTGCACACACCCTTCTGACCGACGCCATCCATATCATCGACCAGTTTTTCTGGAGCGAAGAGGAAGGCGTGATGCTCGAATCGTTCGCCCAGGACTGGAGCGGCATCGAAGCCTATCGCGGCGCCAACAGCAACATGCACGCCACCGAAGCCTTCCTCGCGCTGGCCGATGTCACCGGCGATACACGCTGGCTGGACCGCGCGCTGCGTATTGTCGAGCGCGTGATCCACACCCACGCCGCCGGCAACCAGTTCATGGTGATCGAACATTTCGACACGCACTGGCAACCTTTGCTCGGTTACAACGAAGACAACCCCGCCGACGGCTTTCGCCCCTACGGCATCACCCCCGGCCACGGTTTTGAGTGGGCGCGGCTGGTGCTGCACCTGGAGGCCGCGCGCCTGCAAGCCGGGCTCGCCACGCCCGAGTGGCTGGTGACCGATGCCAAGGGCCTGTTCGCCAGCGCGTGCGAATACGCCTGGTCCGTGGATGGCGCCCCCGGCATTGTCTACACCCTCGACTGGAACCAGCGCCCGGTGGTGCGTGAACGTCTGCATTGGACCCACGCTGAAGCCAGCGCCGCTGCCCAGGCCCTGCTCAAACGTACGGCCGAGTTGCATTACGAAACCTGGTACCGGCGTTTCTGGGAGTTTTGCGAAACCCACTTCATCGACCGTGTCCACGGCAGTTGGCATCACGAACTCAGTCCACACAATCAACCCAGTAGCAACATCTGGGGTGGCAAGCCGGACCTGTACCATGCCTGGCAAGCGGTATTGCTGCCTGCGCTGCCGCTGGCGCCAAGCATGGCCAGTGCCATCGGTGCTGGGCGCTATGTCACCAGATGGTGACATTTGTGCATCCCTTTGTTACCTGCGCCTGAAAAATCCATGTTTAAACTCCGTGCAGCGCAAGCCTAAGACTTGCATGCATAACAACAAGAAAAGGTACTCAGATGAACGCGATTAATCGCCTCGCCGTCGCTATTTCCATTGCCTCGTTGTTTCCTCTCTCTGCATTTGCCGCCGACTCGAAAGGTACGGTTGAAGTTGTGCATTGGTGGACCTCGGGCGGTGAGAAGGCGGCCGTAGATGTCCTGAAGGCCCAAGTTGAGAAAGATGGCTTCGTCTGGAAAGACGGCGCCGTCGCAGGTGGCGGTGGCGCCACCGCCATGACCGTGCTGAAAAGCCGCGCGGTCGCCGGTAACCCGCCAGGTGTTGCCCAGATCAAAGGCCCCGACATTCAGGAATGGGCGTCCACTGGCCTGCTCGACACAGACGTGCTCAAAGACGTCGCCAAAGAAGAGAAGTGGGACTCCCTGCTCGACAAGAAAGTCTCCGATACCGTGAAGTACGACGGTGATTACGTCGCCGTACCGGTCAACATCCACCGCGTGAACTGGCTGTGGATCAACCCGGAAGTCTTCAAGAAAGCCGGTATCACCAAGAACCCGACCACCCTCGAAGAATTCTACGCAGCCGGCGACAAGCTGAAAGCCGCGGGCTTCATTCCGCTCGCCCACGGTGGTCAGCCTTGGCAGGACAGCACCGTGTTCGAAGCGGTCGTTCTGTCTGTGATGGGTGCCGATGGCTACAAGAAAGCTCTGGTTGATCTGGATAACGCTGCGCTGACCGGTCCGGAAATGGTCAAGTCGCTGACCGAACTGAAGAAAGTCGCGACCTACATGGACGTCGACGGTAAAGGTCAGGACTGGAACCTCGAAGCGGGCAAGGTCATCAACGGCAAGGCCGGTATGCAGATCATGGGTGACTGGGCCAAGTCCGAATGGACCGCCGCCAAGAAAGTCGCCGGCAAGGACTACGAGTGCGTAGCCTTCCCAGGCACCGACAAGGCCTTCACCTACAACATCGACTCTCTGGCGGTGTTCAAGCAGAAAGACAAAGGCACCGCTGCTGGCCAGCAGGACATTGCCAAAGTCGTATTGGGTGAAAACTTCCAGAAAGTGTTCAGCATCAACAAGGGTTCGATCCCTGTTCGCAACGACATGCTGAACAAAATGGATTCCTACGGCTTCGACTCCTGCGCCCAGACCGCTGCCAAGGACTTCCTGGCAGACGCCAAGACCGGCGGCCTGCAGCCAAGCATGGCGCACAACATGGCCACTACCCTGGCTGTGCAAGGTGCGTTCTTTGATGTCGTGACCAACTACATCAACGACCCGAAAGCCGACCCGGCCGACACCGCCAAGAAACTTGGCGCTGCGATCAAGTCAGCCAAGTAACACAACCCATCTGTAGGAGCGAGCTTGCTCGCGAAAAACTCAAGATCACCGCGTTCATCCTGTATGCACGCGTTATCGTTGAAGTCCTTCGCGAGCAAGCTCGCTCCTACAGGGGACGGTTCATCTGCTAGTCCTTTTTCCCTGTACTGGATTTTCCCATGAGTTCTGTTGCTGTGTTCAGCAAAGCCTCGCCGTTCGATGCACTGCAGCGCTGGCTACCCAAACTGGTGCTGGCGCCCAGCATGTTCATCGTGTTGGTGGGCTTCTACGGCTACATCCTGTGGACGTTTGTACTCTCGTTCACCAATTCCACGTTCCTGCCAAGCTACAAATGGGCGGGCCTTGCGCAATACGCGCGGTTGTTCGACAACGACCGCTGGTGGGTAGCGAGCAAGAACCTGGCCGTGTTTGGCGGGATGTTCATCGGCATCACGCTGGTTATCGGCGTGACCCTGGCGATCTTCCTCGACCAGAAAATCCGTCGTGAAGGCTTTATCCGCACCATTTACCTGTACCCGATGGCGCTCTCGATGATCGTCACCGGTACGGCCTGGAAATGGCTGCTCAACCCGGGCATGGGCCTGGACAAACTCCTGCGTGACTGGGGCTGGGAAGGCTTTCGTCTCGACTGGCTGATCGACCCGGACCGCGTGGTCTACTGCCTGGTGATCGCCGCTGTCTGGCAAGCCTCCGGCTTCATCATGGCGATGTTCCTCGCGGGCCTGCGCGGTGTCGATCAATCGATCGTGCGTGCCGCGCAGATCGACGGTGCGAGCCTGCCGCGCATCTACTGGAGCGTGGTGCTGCCAAGCCTGCGTCCGGTGTTCTTCAGTGCGGTGATGATCCTGGCGCACATTGCGATCAAGAGCTTCGACCTGGTGGCGGCGATGACGGCTGGCGGCCCCGGCTACTCGTCCGACCTGCCGGCGATGTTCATGTACTCGTTCACCTTCAGCCGTGGCCAGATGGGCATGGGTTCGGCCAGTGCCATCCTGATGCTCGGTGCGATCCTCGCGATCATCGTGCCTTACCTCTACTCCGAGCTGAGGACCAAACGTAATGACTAGTCTCGCCTCCAAATCACCTATCAGCCTGAGTCGCATCGCGATCTACGCGGTGCTGATTCTTGCCGTGCTGCTGTACCTAGTGCCGCTGGTGGTGATGCTGCTCACCAGCTTCAAGACCCCGGAAGATATCAGCTCCGGCAACCTGCTGAGCTGGCCGACCGTGGTTACCGGCATTGGCTGGGTCAAGGCCTGGGCCACTGTGGACGGCTACTTCTGGAACTCGATCAAGATCACCGTCCCAGCCGTACTGATCTCCACCGCCATCGGTGCATTGAACGGTTATGTGCTGTCGTTCTGGCGCTTCAAAGGCTCGCAACTGTTCTTCGGCCTGCTGTTGTTCGGCTGCTTCCTGCCGTTCCAGACCGTGCTGCTGCCGGCGTCGTTCACCCTCGGCAAAATGGGTCTGGCCAGCACCACCACTGGCCTGGTGTTTGTGCACGTGGTCTACGGCCTGGCGTTTACCACGCTGTTCTTCCGTAACTACTACGTGAGCATTCCGGATGCGCTGATCAAGGCCGCGCGCCTGGACGGTGCGGGTTTCTTCACCATCTTCCGTCAGATCATTCTGCCGATGTCGACCCCGATCATCATGGTCTGCCTGATCTGGCAGTTCACCCAGATCTGGAACGACTTCCTGTTCGGCGTGGTGTTCTCCAGCGGCGACTCCCAGCCCATCACGGTGGCGCTGAACAACCTGGTCAACACCAGCACCGGGGCCAAGGAATATAACGTGGATATGGCGGCGGCGATGATCGCCGGGCTGCCGACCCTGCTGGTCTATGTGATCGCAGGCAAGTATTTCGTGCGCGGCCTCACGGCCGGCGCGGTCAAGGGGTAATCATGGCTACGCTTGAACTTCGCAATGTAAACAAGACCTATGGCGCCGGCCTGCCCGACACCTTGAAGAACATCGAACTGTCGATCAAGGAAGGCGAATTCCTGATCCTGGTCGGCCCTTCGGGGTGCGGCAAATCCACGCTGATGAACTGCATCGCCGGGCTTGAGACCATCACTGGCGGCGCGATCATGATCGGCGACCAAGACGTGAGTGGCATGAGCCCCAAGGACCGTGACATCGCCATGGTGTTCCAGTCCTACGCGCTGTACCCGACCATGAGCGTGCGCGAGAACATCGAGTTCGGCCTCAAGATCCGCAAGATGCCCCAGGCCGATATCGACGCCGAAGTGGCGCGCGTGGCCAAGCTGCTGCAGATCGAACACCTGCTCAACCGCAAGCCTGGCCAACTCTCCGGCGGCCAGCAACAGCGCGTGGCCATGGGCCGTGCCCTGGCGCGTCGGCCGAAGATCTACCTGTTCGACGAACCGCTGTCCAACCTCGACGCCAAGCTGCGTGTCGAGATGCGTACCGAAATGAAGCTGATGCACCAGCGTCTCAAGACCACCACGGTCTACGTGACCCACGACCAGATCGAAGCGATGACCCTGGGCGACAAGGTGGCGGTGATGAAGGACGGCATCATCCAGCAGTTCGGCACCCCGAAAGAGATCTACAACAACCCGGCCAACCAGTTCGTGGCGAGCTTCATTGGTTCGCCACCGATGAACTTCGTGCCCCTGCGCCTGCAACGCAAGGACGGTCGCCTGGTGGCCCTGCTCGACAGCGGGCAGGCCCGTTGCGAACTGGCGCTGAACACCACTGATGCCGGCCTGGAAGACCGTGACGTGATCCTGGGCTTGCGTCCGGAGCAGATCATGTTGGCGTCGGGCGAGGGCGACAGTGCGTCGAGCATCCGTGCCGAGGTGCAGGTCACCGAGCCGACCGGCCCGGACACCCTGGTGTTCGTGCAACTGAATGACACCAAGGTCTGCTGCCGCCTGGCGCCTGACGTGGCACCGCAGGTGGGCGAGACGCTGACCCTGCAATTCGATCCTTCCAAGGTACTGCTGTTCGACGCCAACACCGGCGAGCGACTGGGCACTGCTTCTTCATTGCCCGCACAGGGGCATGCCGACAATGTGGCCCAATTCAAAGGCCGTTGAAGCAGATAACTTGTTGTTTTAGATAAAAAAAGTAAACCGCGTTAGATAAAAACAGTTTAATAACAATAAAGACGAGGATGTAGGGATGAAAAAGCAACACAACAACACTCGGCTGATCTGCCAACTGTCAGCTGCAGCAGCCCTGGTATTGTCCGCCAATGCGATGGCAGACGATGCATTCAGCTCCAGTTCCAAGTGGATGACGGGCGATTGGGGTGGCGAGCGTACCAAGCTGATCGAGCAAGGTATCGACATCAAGGCTGACTACGTTGGGGAGATGGGCTACAACGCCAAAGGTGGTTACAACGACGACAAGACCGGTCGCTACTCTGACCAGTTCGGTCTCGGTGTGGCACTGGACCTGCAAAAGCTGTGGGGCTGGGATAACACCCAGGCCAAGATCCAGTTGACCAACCGTAATGGCCAAAACATCTCCAACGATCGTATTGGTGACCCGCGTGCCGGCACGCTGAGCTCGTCTCAAGAAGTTTACGGCCGTGGCCACATGGTGCGTCTGACCCAGTTCTGGATTCAGCACCAGATGTTCGACAACAAGCTGGACGTGAAACTCGGTTACTTCGGCGAAGGCGAAGACTTCAACACCTTCCCGTGCGACTTCCAGAACCTGTCGTTCTGCGGCTCGCAAGTGGGTAACTACGTCAACACCTGGTACAACTGGCCCGTCAGCCAGGCCGCGATCCGCGTGAAGTACAACATCACGCCAGAGCTGTACGCGCAAATCGGTGCGTACAACCAGAACCCATCGCAACTGGAGCACGGCAACGGCTTCAAACTCAGCGGCAGCGGCACCAAGGGCACCGTGATTCCGGTGGAATTGGTCTGGTCGCCGAAGGTCAACAGCCTGCCGGGCGAATACCGTGTGGGTTACTACAAGAGCGCGGCTGATGCTCCGGATGTGCGTGAAGACGTCAACGGTGGCAATGCGGTCCTCACGGGTGAAAGCTTCCGTACCCGCAGCAGCAAGAAAGGCTACTGGTTCGTTGCCCAACAGCAACTCACCACGCATAACGGCGACGCTTCCCGCGGCCTGAACATCGCGGCCAACGCCACCTTCCACGACAAGGAAACCAACCTGGTCGACAACTACCAGTCGATCATGCTGGTGTACAAAGGCCCATTCGATGCGCGTCCAAAAGACGACATCGGTATTGGCGTGGCTCGCCTGCACGTGAATGATGACGTAAAGAAAAACTCTGAACTGCTCAACGCCGCCAATGGCGTGAGCGACTATGACAACCCGCTGTACACGCCGATTCGCGAGACCGAGTACAACGTCGAACTCAACTACGGCTTCAAGGTGACCAACTGGCTGACCGTGCGTCCTAACCTGCAATACGTCGTCCAGCCTGGCGGCGTGGACAAAGTCGACAACGCGTTGGTGGCCGGTCTGAAAATCCAGTCTACGTTCTAACGCTGTTGCGATAAGCTCCTCCTCTCTGTGCGCATTTTGCGGGTAGCCATGGCTACCCGCTTTTTTTGGGCGGCACCGTGAAGACATTCAGGACTGTGGCACATGCATGAGCAACCGCTGCAACGCTTTTTCAAATCCCTGCGCGAGCGCCCGGTGTTCGCCTGGGAGCGCTTCCAGATGCGTGACGTGTTGGTGATCGACCATCCGCTGTGCCAGGCGGTGTTCAGTCGCCAGGGCGCGCAATTGCTGCACTTTCAGCCTACCGGTCAGAAGCCTTGGTTGTGGTGTGCGGCCAAGTGGCCGCAAGTCGGCGCCATCCGTGGTGGCGTTCCAGTGTGCTGGCCGTGGTATGGCCGTCACCCGAGCGAAAATGCCTGGCCTTCCCATGGCTGGGCGAGGCTGATCGACTGGAAACTGCTCGACAGCAGCACCGACGACGACGGCGTACGCCTGCACTGGCAATTGCAGTTGTGCGACTGGCAAGTCGACCTGCACGCGCATCTGGGCGAAACCCTGGAACTGCGCCTGAGCACCGAGCATCAGGACGAACTGCCGTGCCAATTGAGTCACGCGTTGCATGCTTACTGGCGTATCGGTCACGTCGATGAGGTAGCGCTGTCTGGGCTTGAGGGGGCACAAGGTTACGACCAGCTCAATCGCCAGGTTTGCCAGCAGGAAGGTGAGCTACGCGTGGAGGGCGGGTGCCAACGGGTGTTCCAGCACGAAGGCGAATTACAGCTCAAGGATCACGCCTGGCAGCGTGAATTGTGCATTGATACGGGCGACAGCGCCGACACGGTGGTGTGGCACCCAGGCAGCCGGCCACTGTTGGGCGTGAGCTTCAATGAGGCGTCGGGGTTTGTGTGCGTGGAGTCGGCGATGGCCGGGGCGAGCCTGGCGCCGGGGGAGCGGGCGCATCTCAGCCTGCAGGCAAGAGCGGGGGTTTAGCGTGGCATTGCGGTTGTTGTGGGCGGGCTTGTTGTGGTGAGCGGGCTTGCCCCGCGCTGGGCTGCGAAGCAGCCCCATTACAGGCGCGGTGTATGTACCTGATGTACCGAGGTGCCCGTTTTTCAGGGCGGCTTCGCCACCCAGCGCGGGGCAAGCCCGCTCACCACATACAAACTCCCTCTCACCAGCAGCGGTGTTGCAGGTTTAGTTGAACTCATCCCCCACCGGATACCGGCTGTCATTCAAGCTCTCTTTGATCTTGCGCAAATGCGGCTGGAAATCCACCCCGCGACGCAACGTCATGCCGGTTGCCAGCACGTCCAGCACCGTCAGTTGGATAATCCGCGAGGTCATCGGCATGTAGATGTCGGTGTCTTCCGGCAACGGGATGTTCAGGCTCACCGTGCTGGCCTTGGCCAGCGGTGAGTTCTCGGCGGTCACGCCCAGTACGGATGCGCCATTCCCACGTGCGATGCGCGCCACTTCCACCAACTCACGGGTACGCCCGGTGTAGGAAATGATCACGAACAACTCGCCCGTGTGTGCCACCGACGCGATCATGCGCTGCATCAGCACGTCGGCGTGGGCGGTCACCGCCAGATTGAAGCGGAAGAACTTGTGCAGGGCATCCATCGCCACCGGGGCCGAAGCGCCCAGGCCGAAGAAGTGGATCTGCCGTGCCTGGATCAACAGGTCCACGGCCTTGCTGATCAGGTTCGGGTCCAGTGCCTGGCAAGCACTGTCCAGCGATGCAATGGCGCTGCCAAAGATCTTCTGGGTGTAGGCCTCAGGGTTATCATCGGCCTCCACCGCACGGCTGACGTACGCGGCACCACTGGCCAGGCTTTGCGCCAGCTGCAATTTCAGTTCAGGGTAGCCGCTCACGCCGAACGAACGGCAGAAACGGTTGACCGTCGGTTCACTGACCGAAGCGGCCTGGGCGAGGGCAGCGATCGAGAAGCGGGTGGCCTGCTGTGGGTTGAGCAGGATGACTTCGGCGACTTTGCGCTCGGCCTTGTTCAATTCTTCGAGGCGGTTCTGGATCTGTTCCAGAAGATTTCGCACGCGGTCCATTCAGTCTTTCCTTCGGGCGACGATGCAAATTAGGGTGGCAACCAATCGACGAGTGGCCTTTTGCGGTGGCCTATCCTACTGAGGGTAGCTGAACACCACCACTCGGAATGCGTATTTCGGGAAAATGTTGTGGTTATTACTACATTTTTCCTTGAGTGATGCCTTGAAAAAAGGTATTTGTAGCTTAACTTGATAAAAGAACAAACATCATGCCTTCGATAACCGTAGAACCCTGCACCTTTGCCCTGTTTGGCGCCTTGGGTGATCTGGCGCTGCGCAAGTTATTTCCTGCCCTCTATCAACTCGATGGCGCCGCGCTCCTGCACGACGATACGCGCATCCTGGCCCTGGCTCGTGAAGCCGGTTCCGAGCAACAGCACCTGGCGCACATTGAAAAAGAATTGCGTAAATACGTCGGCAAGGAACTGGACGAAGCCATCGCCCAGCGTTTTCTGGCGCGCCTGACCTATGTTCACGTCGACTTCATGAAAGCCGATGACTACGTGGCCCTGGCGGAAATCGCCGGCACCGAACAACGCTTGATCGCCTACTTTGCCACCCCGGCGGCGGTGTACGGCGCGATTTGCGAGAACCTGTCCAAGGTTGGCCTGGCGGAAAACACCCGCGTGGTGCTGGAAAAGCCCATCGGTTCGGACCTGGAATCCTCGCGCAAGGTCAACGACGCCGTGGCGCAGTTCTTTCCGGAGAACCGCACCTACCGCATCGACCACTACCTAGGCAAAGAGACCGTCCAGAACCTGATCGCCCTGCGTTTCGCCAACAGCCTGTTCGAAACCCAGTGGAACCAGAATTACATCTCCCACGTGGAAATCACCGTGGCCGAGCAGGTCGGTATCGAAGGCCGTTGGGGCTACTTCGACAAGGCCGGCCAACTGCGCGACATGATCCAGAATCACTTGCTGCAGTTGCTATGCCTGATCGCCATGGACCCGCCGGCCGACCTGTCCGCCGACAGCATTCGCGACGAGAAGGTCAAGGTGCTCAAGGCCCTGGCGCCGATCAGCCCGGACGGTCTGACCACCCAAGTGGTGCGCGGCCAGTACATCGCTGGCTACAGCGCCGGCAAGCCGGTGCCGGGGTACCTGGAGGAAGAGAATTCCAACACCCAGAGCGACACTGAGACCTTCGTCGCCCTGCGTGCCGATATCCGCAACTGGCGTTGGGCCGGAGTGCCGTTCTACCTGCGCACCGGCAAGCGCATGCCGCAGAAGCTGTCGCAGATCGTCATTCACTTCAAGGAACCGTCCCACTACATCTTCGCTCCCGAGCAGCGCCTGCAGATCAGCAACAAACTGATCATCCGCCTGCAGCCGGACGAAGGTATTTCCTTGCGCGTGATGACCAAGGAGCAGGGCCTGGACAAGGGCATGCAACTGCGCAGCGGCCCACTGCAACTGAATTTTTCCGACACCTACCGCAGCGCCCGGATCCCGGATGCCTACGAGCGGTTGTTGTTGGAAGTGATGCGCGGCAATCAGAACCTGTTTGTTCGCAAAGATGAAATCGAAGCCGCGTGGAAGTGGTGTGACCAGTTGATCGCTGGGTGGAAGAAATCCGGTGATGCGCCCAAGCCGTACGCGGCGGGGTCCTGGGGGCCGATGAGCTCCATTGCACTGATCACGCGGGATGGGAGGTCGTGGTATGGCGATATCTGATTTGAAACTGCCCCAGGGCGTAACCCCCCACGAGTACCGCACCCCGGTGCTGTTGGCGGAAGGGCTGGCCAATGACGTGGCCGAGCAATTGCGCACGGCCATCAGTGCCCGTGGCGAAGCGACCCTGGTAGTGTCCGGTGGCCGCAGCCCCGTGGCGTTTTTCCAGCACCTGGCCAAGCAGGCGCTGGACTGGTCCAAGGTCACCATCACCCTGGCCGACGAGCGTTGGGTGCCGGTGGAACACGCCGACAGCAATGCAGGTTTGCTCAAGCAGCACCTGCTGCAAGGCCCGGCGGCCAAGGCTAAGTTCCTGAGCCTGTACAGCGCTGCCGCCAACCTCGAAGACGCTGCCGAGCAGGCCGATCGCCTGCTGGCCGAATTGCCAGCCATTGATGTGCTGGTCCTGGGCATGGGCGATGACGGCCACACCGCATCGCTGTTTCCCAACAGCCCGAACCTGAGCCAGGCCCTGCAGGCCGACGGTACCCGCCGTTGCTGGCCGATGCTGGCGCCGACCGTGCCGCACCAGCGCCTGACCATGAGTCGCGCGTTGCTGGCCACGGCGAACTACACCGTGCTGTCGATTTCCGGCAGTTCGAAATTGACCACCTTGAGCGCCGCGCTGGCCAGTGACGACGTTGCTGCCATGCCGATTCGCGCGTTTTTGCAACCTACATTAGAGATTTACTGGTGCCCATGAGCCAAGGATCAGCCGCTATGAAAAGCCCTCAACCGACCGTGTCCATGGCGGATAAAGTTGCCTTGATCGACAGCCTCTGCGCCAAGGCGCGGATCCTGCCGGTGATCACCATCGCCCGCGAACAGGACATCCTGCCGCTGGCCGATGCCCTGGCAGCCGGTGGTTTGACCGCATTGGAAGTGACCCTGCGTTCCGAGTTCGGCCTCAAGGCCATTCAGGTCCTGCGCGAGCAACGCCCTGAACTGTGCACCGGTGCCGGCACCGTGCTCGACCGCCACATGCTTGAAGCTGCCGAAGTGGCCGGTTCGCAGTTCATCGTCACCCCAGGCATCACCCGCGACCTGCTGGAAGCCTCGGTGCACAGCCCGATCCCGCTGCTGCCCGGCATCAGCAATGCCTCGGGCATCATGGAAGGCTATGGCCTGGGCTACCGCCGCTTCAAGCTGTTCCCGGCCGAAGTCAGCGGTGGTGTGGCTGCAATCAAGGCCCTGGGCGGCCCGTTCGGCGAAGTGAAGTTCTGCCCGACCGGCGGCGTCGGCCCGGCCAACATCAAAAACTACATGGCGTTGAAAAACGTGATGTGCGTGGGCGGTAGCTGGATGCTTGACCCTGAGTGGGTCAAGAATGGCGACTGGGCACGCATCCAGGAAGTCACCGCTGAGGCTCTGGCGCTGCTGGATTGATCTGATTTACCGAATCGTTGTTGCTGTGCTTAACGGCATTTTTGCGGTGCACTTGGTCGGTGTACCGCTTTTTTTTGCCCGCTGAAAAGTGCACCACCACCGGAAGGAGCCCGGCTTGCCGGCGATGGCGCCATCGAGGTAGGTGCAAGTCTTGCGGGCCTCATCGCCGGCAAGCTGGGCTCCTACAAGGTATGGGTGTTCAGTTCGGTAATGGCTTTAACCAAGGCATTGATATCCGTTGCTGACGTCACCAACCCCGGCGTTACCCGGATACAGGTACCAAACGACGCACCTACGCGCGTCGTGGTGAACAGGTTGTAGTCCTTGAGCAAACGCTCCGTCATCACCTGCTGATCCCGTCCTATAAACTTGAACGCCGTAATTCCGCAATAAAGGCGCGGATCGTCCGGCGTCAGCACTTCGATCCCAGGCAGTGCCCGCACCTGGCTTGCCCATAAGTCCCGCAAGTAGTTCACCCGCGCACCCTTGGCCGCCGCGCCGCCCAATTGCCGGTGCTCTTCCAAGACCAGTGGCAAGGTCATCAGCGCCGGGAAATTCGGCGTGCTGTAGGGCGTACGTGCGCGAACGTCGGTGGCGGGGTAGTGGAACTCGCCCATGTCCGGATCAATGTCTGCCAGACGCTCTGGGGCGATGTACAGAAAGCCCAACGTCAGCGGGGCGCCAATCCATTTGTGCAGGTTGAAACCGGCAAACTGGATCCCCAATTCGGCCAGGTTGAATTCGATCTGGCCCAGGGCATGGGCGCCGTCGAGGATTATGTCGATGCCCTGCTCCCGCGCAGCCTGGGCAATCGCGGCCACCGGCATGACAAGGCCGGTGCGGTGGGTCACGTGGGTCAGTGCCATCAGTTTCAAGCGCGGGTACTGCACGAATGCATTGCGATACGTCTGCACCAGGCTGTCGAAACTCGCCGGGTGCGTGTGGGACAGTTCGATGACTTCCACGCCGCGATAGCCCGCCAGCCAGCGCATGGCGCCTTTCACGGTGTCGTACTCCAGGTCGCTGATCAGCACCTGATCGCCCGGTTGCAGGCGGTTGTAGTTGCGGATCAGCGATTGCAGGGCTTCGGTGGCATTGCGGGTGAAGGCCACTGCGGCGGGGTCGGCGTCGATCAGCCCGGCCAGTTGGCAGCGGATCGCGTCATTTTCGCCACGCTCGAATTGCTGGCGCACATGCAACGAGTTGCTACGGTTGATAAACGCAACGTGTTCCAGGTACTGCGCCTGTACTGCTTGGCTCATGCGGCCGAAGTAACCGTTTTCCAGGTTGATCGGGCCGGGCTCCAGCGCGTAACGCTGGGCGATGGTGTACCAGTGAAGCTCGTTGTCTGCATTCCGTGGCATGGGCTGGGCTCTTAATGACGAGGGGCGGGTTTGCCGTGTTTTGCGCGCAGCGGTTCTAACAATTCAGCCAAGCCGTTGCTGTCGATTTCCTGCATCAGGGCCAGCAGACCACCCAGCTCGCCATGGGGGAAACCTTCGCGGGCAAACCAGTTCAGGTAGGGGCCGGGCAGGTCGGCGATGATCCGTCCCTTGTATTTGCCGAAGGGCATTTCGCGGGTGATCAGCAGTTCGAGTTTTTCAGGATTCATGAAGGCTCAGGTGTTTGTATCGAGAGCTTGGAAAATACAGGCATTCTGCATGAAGGCCAAATGACAGATCATGCAAATAACGTACATGCAGATGGTTCAATTTATCGTAAGTTATTGAAATATAAGATTAATTGAATTTTTGAAAACCTGGCACGGGCGCTGCAACCACTAAGACAACCTTCTAACCCGTACAAGGAATTGAAAAATGACTGACATCAATAAAGAATCGATCTCCGTACTGAACGACCTGATCGAGACCAGCATCGACGGCCAAAAGGGTTTCAAGGAGTGCGCTGAAGACATCAAGCACCCAGAACTCAAAGCCCTGTTTGCCAAGCGTTCCGCTGACTGCGCCACCGCCGCCGCTGAACTGAAAACCGCCGTACGTGCCTTGGGCGGTGATCCGGAAGATTCCGGCAGCGTTGCCGGTGCCCTGCACCGTGGGTGGGTCGACGTGAAGTCTATGGTCACTGGCAAAGATGAAGAAGCAGTACTGAACGAAGCCGAGCGCGGTGAAGACCACGCGTTGAAGGCTTACCGTGAAGCGATCGAAAAGATCAACAAGCACAACCTGTTGGGCATTCGTGACCTGGTTGAGCGTCAGTATCACGGCGTACAACGCAACCACGACCAGGTGAAAGCCCTGCGTAACCAGGCTCGCGCTCAGTCTTGAGGCGTAGCTGAATAAGAAAAGCCCCGCTGATGCGGGGCTTTTTTATGCGCAAGGATTAGCCAATGCTGATCGGCGGCAATTCGGTCAAGGTCACGACTTGCTGCTTACGCGGCGCAAGGATCTCCGCCTCACCGTCCACCACCAACTCATCACGCTGGTTGAATACACGGGTGGCGATGCGCACGCGGAATTTCGGCAGCTTTTCGAGGATTTCCAGGCGCACTGTCAAGGTGTCGCCGATCTTTACCGGCTTCTGGAAGCTCATCTGCTGGCCGATGTAGATGGTGCCCGGCCCAGGCAACTCGCAGGCAACGGCCGCACTGATCAAGGCGCCGCTGAACATGCCATGGGCGATACGCTCCTTGAACATAGTCGCCTTGGCGTACTCGGCGTCCAGGTGCACCGGGTTGTGGTCACCGGACATCGCGGCGAACAGCTGGATATCGCGCTCTTCCACCAATTTGCTGTAGCTGGCGGTCTGGCCGACTTCGAGGGCTTCGTACGGGGTGTTGGTTACCTGGGTCATCTAAAGGTGCATCCTGTGGCTAATCGGTAATTTAATTGACTGATTTTAAACAAAAAATTATTCGCAGCGAGTCGGCCTGCGTAATGTCAGCGCCTGGTCGAGCCACGCCAGCACATCCGCTGTGACAGCATCGCGGTTGGTTTCGTTGAACACTTCATGACGCGCCTGCGGGTAGACAGCCAGTTGCAGGTGCTGGCAGCCGGCGTCGCGCAACGCCTCGGCCAGACTGTTGAGACGCTTGCCCTCACTCACCGGATCACATTCGCCGCCCATCACCAGGATCGGCAGGCCCGGATCGATCTGAGCGAGATTGGACGCTTTGCTGATCTGCTGCAAGCCGCCTAGCAGGTCGATCCAGAGCTGGTTGGTACAGCGGAACCCGCACAGTGGGTCGTTGATGTACTTGTCCACCTCATCCGGGTCACGGCTGAGCCAATCGAAGGCGGTGTGATTGGGTTTGAACGCTTTATTGAACGAGCCAAACGACAGGAATTCGATCAGCGCACTACGCCCGCGCAACCCCTGGCGCAGGCGCTCGAACCGCGCGATCACCCGCGCGGCGCGGTACAGCGCCACCGGCTGGAAGTTCGAGCCACTGAGAATCGCCCCATCCAGGCTGGCGCTGTGGTGCAGGAGGTAGGCCTGGGCGATGTAACTGCCCATACTGTGGCCCAGCAGAATGATCGGCAACCCCGGCTGCTGCTGGCCGATATGCTGGTTGAGGCTGGCCAGGTCGCCCACCACCTTGTTCCAGCCGTCCTTCTCGGCGTACAGGCCCAAGGTGCCTTCATCGGCGGTACGGCCGTGTCCGCGCTGGTCCAGCGCATACAGGCCGTAGCCGGCGCCGCACAGGGCCTCGGCTAGGCGTGCATAGCGTGCACTGTGTTCGGCCATGCCATGGGACAGCATCACCACGGCCTTGGCCGGGCCGTCGGGCATCCATTGATTGACGTACAGGCGGCTGCGGTCATTCGCGGCCAGCCAGAAGGTGCTGTGGTTCATGGCGCTTCCTTTGCTCAGGGTCGTTGCAGTGTATAGCTCATCTATTGAAGGGCAGCGTATCTGTCTATGCATCCTAGGCATCAGGGGCAAGATTCATACAATCAATGACACGATTTAGCGTATTTGCCTGTTTGGTCATAGCTGCTAACGTCCCCAAAGCTCCGCTTTTTATAGCGTTAGGAAAGCGGCCGGACACACTCAGGTAAGAGGACAAGAATAATGCAACCTGATTTCTGGAATGACAAACGCGCGGCGGGCGTTCCCAATGACATCGACCTGTCTGCCTACAAGTCGGTGATCGAGGTCTTCGAGCGCTCCTGCAAGGCTTTTGCCGACCGTCCGGCATTCAGCAACATGGGCATCACCCTGACTTACGCCGAGCTTGAGCGCCAGAGTGCGGCGTTCGCCGGCTATCTGCAACAGCACACCGACCTCAAGCCGGGCGACCGCATTGCGGTGCAGATGCCCAACGTGCTGCATTACCCGATTGCCGTGTTCGGCGCCTTGCGCGCCGGGCTGATCGTGGTCAACACCAACCCGCTGTATACCCCGCGCGAGATGCGTCACCAGTTCAAGGACGCCGGCGTACGTGCGCTGGTCTACCTCAACCTGTTCGGCTCGCGGGTGCAGGAGGTGTGCAGCGACACCGAGATCGACTACCTGATCGAAGCCAAGATGGGCGACTTCATGCCCGCCGCCAAAGGCTGGCTGGTCAACACCCTGGTCGACAAGGTCAAAAAGATGGTCCCGGCCTACAGCCTGCCGCGCGCGGTGTCGTTCAAGCGCGCACTGCGCATGGGCGCGGGCCTGGGCGTGACGCGCCACCCGGTGACCCTGGACGATATCGCCGTGCTGCAATACACCGGCGGCACCACTGGCCTGGCCAAGGGCGCAATGCTCACCCACGGCAACCTGGTGGCAAACATGCAACAGGTGCGCGCCTGTATGTCCCAGACCGGTGAGGACGGCCACCCGTTGATCAAGGAAGGGCAGGAGGTGATGATCGCGCCGCTGCCGCTTTATCACATCTATGCCTTCACGGCGAATTGCATGTGCATGATGGTCTCGGGCAACCACAACGTGCTGATCACCAACCCGCGGGACATCGGCGGCTTTATCAAGGAGCTGAAAAAGTGGCGCTTCACCGGGCTGCTGGGGCTCAACACGCTGTTCGTGGCGTTGATGGACCATCCTGACTTCAAGTCCCTCGACTTCTCCCACCTCAAGCTCACCAACTCCGGTGGCACTGCACTGATCAAGGCCACTGCCGAGCGCTGGCAGCAGATCACCGGTTGCGCCATCGGCGAAGGCTACGGCCTCACGGAAACCTCTCCGGTGGCCAGCACCAACCCCTACGGCAATAAATCCCGCCTGGGCACCGTGGGCATCCCGGTGCCGGCCACGGCGATGAAAGTGATCGATGATCAGGGCGTCGAGTTGCCCTTGGGCGAGCGTGGCGAGCTGTGCATCAAGGGCCCACAGGTGATGAAGGGCTACTGGCAGCAACCGGCTGCTACCGCTGAAGCGCTGGACGCCGAAGGCTGGCTCAAGACCGGTGACATCGCGGTGATCGACGAAGATGGCTTTGTGCGCATCGTCGACCGCAAGAAAGACCTGATCATCGTCTCGGGTTTCAACGTGTACCCCAACGAAATCGAAGACGTGGTAATGGCTCACCCGGCCGTGGCCAACTGCGCGGTGATTGGCGTGCCGGACGAGCGCACGGGGGAGGCGGTGAAGCTGTTTGTGGTGGCACGTGCCGAAGGGGTGAGCCTTGAGGAGCTGAAGGCTTACTGCAAGACCAATTTCACCGGGTACAAGGTGCCCAAGCACATTGTGTTGCGGGAGTCGTTGCCGATGACGCCGGTGGGCAAGATTTTGCGGCGTGAGCTTCGCGACATCGCCTGACCTCGAATTGAAATGCAATCAAAATGTGGGAGCGGGCTTGCTCGCACCGCCGCTCCCACATTTGTCTTGTGTTGGCCTGAAGAACCCATTCCAGAGCCTTTTCCGGCGACATTTCAGCAATGTCTAAACCGTGACCAAATATTGTAGGACAGTCGCGTTTATGACCGCAGGGCCCATCTTTGGCTCTAGGCGACCTTTGGCAAAGCTGCTACTCTCGGCGCGCTTTGTGACGTCTCGGCCTGCTTGAAAGCGCCAGATTCACCTAAAAAAACATACACCAATAATAATCGCATCAAATGCGATGATGAATTCGCGTCGCTGACGTCGCTGAGGAGTGGGCTTCCATGAACGAAGACTTTTGGAAGGATAAGTACCCCGCCGGGATTGCTGCAGAAATCAATCCAGACGAGTATCCGAATATTCAGGCGGTACTGAAGCAGTCCTGCCAGCGCTTCGCCAACAAACCGGCTTTCAGCAACCTGGGCAAGACCATCACCTACGGTGAGTTGTACGAATTGTCCGGCGCCTTCGCCGCGTACCTGCAACAGCACACCGACTTGAAGCCCGGCGATCGCATCGCCGTGCAACTGCCCAACGTCCTCCAGTACCCGGTTGCCGTGTTCGGTGCCATCCGTGCCGGGCTGATCGTGGTCAACACCAACCCGCTGTACACCGCGCGGGAAATGGAACACCAATTCAACGACTCCGGTGCCAAGGCCCTCGTCTGCCTGGCCAACATGGCGCACCTGGCGGAAAAGGTCGTGCCCAAGACCGCCGTCAAGCATGTGATCGTCACCGAAGTCGCCGACCTGTTGCCGCCGCTCAAGCGCCTGCTGATCAACAGCGTCATCAAGTACGTGAAGAAAATGGTCCCGGCCTATCATTTGCCCAACGCGATCAAATTCAACGACGTGCTGGCCAAGGGGAACGGCCAACCGGTCAACGATGCCAGCCCGGCCAGTGGCGATGTGGCGGTGCTGCAATACACCGGCGGCACCACCGGCGTGGCCAAGGGCGCGATGCTCACCCACCGCAACCTGGTCGCCAACATGTTGCAGTGCAAGGCGCTGATGGGCTCCAACCTCAATGAAGGTTGCGAGATCCTGATCACCCCGCTGCCGCTGTACCACATTTATGCGTTCACCTTTCATTGCATGGCGATGATGCTGATCGGCAACCACAACATCCTGATCAGCAACCCGCGCGACCTGCCGGCGATGGTCAAGGAACTGTCGAAGTGGAAGTTCAGTGGATTTGTCGGCTTGAACACGCTGTTCGTGGCGCTGTGCAACAACGAGGCATTCCGCAAGCTGGACTTCTCCGCGCTGAAGGTCACCCTGTCCGGCGGCATGGCCTTGCAATTGGCCGCCGCTGAGCGCTGGAAGGCTGTGACCGGGTGTGGCATCTGCGAAGGCTACGGCATGACCGAAACCAGCCCGGTGGCCACCGTGAACCCGATCCAGCACATCCAGATCGGCACCATCGGCATTCCGGTGCCGTCCACCGTGTGCAAAGTCATCGCTGACGACGGCACTGAACTTGCCCTGGGTGAAACCGGCGAGCTGTGCGTCAAGGGCCCGCAAGTGATGAAGGGCTACTGGCAGCGCCAGGACGCTACCGACGAGATGCTCGACAGCGAAGGCTGGCTCAAGACCGGTGACATCGCGATCATCCAGCCCGACGGCTACATGCGCATTGTCGACCGCAAGAAGGACATGATCCTGGTTTCGGGTTTCAACGTGTACCCCAATGAGCTGGAGGACGTGCTGGCGGGCTTGCCGGGCGTGCTGCAGTGCGCGGCCATCGGTGTGCCGGACGAGAAGTCCGGGGAACACATCAAGCTGTTTATCGTGGTCAAGCCGGGCGCGACCCTGACCAAGGACCAGGTGATGGAGCACATGCGCGCCAACGTCACCGCCTACAAAGTGCCCAAGGCCGTGGAGTTTCGCGATGCATTGCCGACCACCAACGTGGGCAAGATCCTGCGCCGTGAGTTGCGCGACGAAGAGTTGAAGAAGCTCGGTCTTAAAAAGTAATCCCATAAAAAACCCCGCCGAAGCGGGGTTTTTTATTGAGGGGGGTTACAGCGCGAACTGCGCGAATCCCACGCCAGCCCCCGCCGGACGCACATCCTTCAAGAACGAATCCTTGTCTGCACTCAGCTCCAGCGTAATCTCCGGCTTGCGCTTGCCGGCATTGCGTACCACCAAGCCTTCGATGTGCTCACGCAAAAACGCCGTCGGCACCTTCAGGTGCAGCAACTGGTCAGTCTCGGCGTTGTGCATCAACAGGTGGATCCACTCGTACTGGCCCACGGCAATCCGGCCCACTGGCAGGTCGAACCACCAGATGTTGCGTTTGCGGTCCAGGTCGGTGAAGTGGCAGTTGTTGACGCCGAGTACGGCACCGCCCAGTTCGGTGTTTCGGCGGGCGATGGCCTGTGCTTTATTGAGTTTCATAACCTTCCTACGGGATCTGTTATTCAGCGTGTGAGCCTGAATTTGCCGGGCATTCTCAGGGGTTGGCGGCAAAACATAAAGCCAAACCTGCGGCCGGCGATGAAATGCGTGGGCAAAAATAATTGAAACTCTGCTGAACGGCCTCGGGTCAATCTTTAGGTAATGACCCAAAACCCTTGATTGTTCTTTCGGAGAAATACCATGAGCAGTACATCTGACAAGGTTAAAGGCGTGGCAAACGAGGCGGTCGGCAATATCAAGCAAGGTGTCGGTAAAGTCACCGGCAACGACAAACTGCGCGCTGAAGGTGTGGTCCAGGAAAAGAAAGGCGAAGTGCAAAAAGCGGTAGGCGACACCAAGGACGCGGTCAAAAAAGCGACCAAATAACACTGAATCGCTGGCTGGTTACACGCAGCCCGACGGCCATCCACGGATGGCCGTTTTTGTGTCACCTGATGCGGTTAAAGTTTCGAAATTGTTTCAAGGTCGCCAAATAGGCTACCTTGATGTAGAAAACGGCCCCTGAGTCGCCCACGAACTCAACCTTTTTGCGGCGAAAGGAGACGCTATGATTTTTCCGGTTCTCGATGGTCTCAAGCTGCACAAAGTGCTGCTGCGCACCGTCAAGGAATTCGTCGATGACGAAATGCCCACGTACGCCTCGGCACTGGCCTACCAGATGCTGTTCTCGCTGTTTCCCTTCCTGCTGTTCCTGATTGCCCTGATCGGTTTCCTGCACCTGCCCGACTTTTTCACCTGGCTGCGCCTGCAGTCGGAACTGGTGTTGCCGCCGCAGGCGCTGGAGCAGGTCAACCCGGTGATCGACCAGTTGCAGCAATCCAAGGGTGGCCTGCTGTCGGTGGGTATCGTGATCGCATTGTGGACGGCCTCGGCTGGCGTGCGCCTGATGATGAGCGCGATGAACGCCGCTTATGACGTGGTTGAAGGCCGACCGATCTGGAAGCGCTTCCCGCTGTCGATTTTCTACACCGTTGGCATCGCCGGCATGCTGCTGGCCGCCGCGGCACTGATGGTGCTGGGCCCGCAAGTGATGGAGTGGCTGGCCGGGCAGATCGGCATGCAGGAGTTCGTGGTCACCCTGTGGACCATCCTGCGCTGGCCGTTGATTGTGATTTTGCTGATGTTCGCCGTGGCCCTCATGTATTACGTGATGCCCGATGTCGAACAGAAATTCCGCTTCATCACCCCAGGCTCGGTGTTGGCGGTGGTGGTGTGGATCGTCGCGTCACTGGGTTTCGGCTACTACGTCAAAACCTTTGCAGACTACAACGCCATGTATGGCAGTATCGGCGCAATCATCGTGCTGCTCCTGTACTTCTACATTTCCGCCGCCGTGCTGTTGCTGGGCGCGGAGATGAATGCGGTGATCGAGCACATGTCCGCCGAAGGCAAGGATCCGGGTGAAAAAGAGTTCGATGAGCCCGGCCACACCGATGAAAAACAACACGTCTCAGGCCTCGGCCGGGACCACTCCAAGCCCACTGCCGATGAAGTCTGATCGATGATCCGTGAAATCCTGAAAATGGGCGACGAGCGCCTGCTGCGTATCGCGCCCCCGGTTCCGCCGGAAATGTTCGACAGCCCCGAGCTGTGGCAATTGATCGATGACATGTTCCAGACCATGGAACACGTGGGCGGAGTCGGCCTGGCCGCTCCGCAGATCGGTGTCGACCTGCAATTGGTGATCTTCGGTTTCGAGGCCAGCGAACGCTACCCGGACGCGCCGCCGGTGCCGCAGACGATCCTGATCAACCCGCTGATCACGCCGTTGAGTCCGGTGCTGGAGGAAGGCTATGAAGGTTGCCTGTCCGTGCCGGGTTTGCGGGGTGCGGTGGATCGCTATCAGCAGATTCGCTACGAAGGCTTTGATCCCAAGGGTGAACCCATCGTGCGCTTTGCCGATGGTTTCCATGCGCGGGTGGTGCAGCATGAATGCGATCACCTGATCGGCCGGTTGTACCCGTCGCGGATCACCGACTTCAGCAAGTTCGGCTTTATCGAAGTGATGTTCCCGGACTTGGATCCCACGGCCGACGATTGATCCTGCATCTGAATGTGGGGCTGCTTGTTGTGGTGAGCGGGCTTGTTGTGGTGAGCGGGCTTGTCCCGCGCTGGGCTGCGAAGCGGCCCTATCCAAGCCACCGCGGCGCGTCAGGCGCACTGCGGTGAAAGGTTTGGGTCTGCTTCGCAGCCCAGCGCGGGACAAGCCCGCTCACCACAGAAAAGCGATACTTCAATAATTGTTATCGGGTCGGTTTAATGAACCGCAACGTCATCCGATCCGACTCCCCGATCGCCACATACTTCGCCTTGTCCTGCCCGCCCAATCTCAGCGTCGGCGGCAACGTCCACACGCCAGCCGGGTAGTCCTTGGTGTCCTTCGGGTTGGCATTCACCTCACTCTGGCCCGCCAGCTTGAACCCGGCATCGGACGCCAGCTTCACCACCTGCGCGGTGGTCAGGTAACCGCTGTCCTTGATCGCTTCCAGATCCGCGCCATCCTTGGCCCGGTGATCTTCCACGCCCAGCACGCCGCCCGGTTTCAGTACCTTGTAGAACGCGCTGAACGTGGCCGGCGCAGTACCTGCCTCGACCCAGTTATGCACATTGCGGAACGTCAGCACTGCATCCGCCGACGCGGGTTTGCCGAACACCGGCGCCTTGGGATCGAACTCGACGACTTCAGCCTTACCGTACCGAGCCGGATCAGCCACGAATTTCTTTCTCAGGTTCTCTTCGGACGTGCGCGCATAGGCGCTGCTGCTCGCCGCCTGCACTGCGGCGATGTAGTGCCCATGATCCTTGAGCAGCGGCGCCAGCACTTCGCTGTACCAGCCGCCACCGGGGGTGATCTCGATCACCGTCTGCTTGGCGCCCAGGCCAAAGAATTCCAGCGTCTGTTGCGGATGGCGATAACCGTCGCGGGCGCTGTTGGCAGGGTCGCGCCAACTACCGGCGAGTACGCTCTGGTACTGCTCGGCGGTGATGGCTGCGTCGGCTGCCTGGCTCAAGACCGGGACGAGCAGGGCGGTGAGGGAGAGAGCTGCAAGCGTCGTTTTCATGATCATCCTGTAAAGGGCCACTGTGCCGCCGAGGCTAGCATGGGCCCTGCAGGCGCTGATCACACATTATCTGCGGTCGACCTCACCAAACGATCTAAGCCCATCGCGATCATGGGTTTGTTGCGCTTGTAGCGTACCAAGCGTTCGCTGAGGGATTGCGGCAGCACGGTGTCCTGAGTGAAGCCCATGCGTTGATACAACCCTTCCAGGTCTGGGTGACACAACAACCACAGGGTGCCGTCGACATCGGCAACCGCTGCCTCGATCACCCGCGCCGCCAGCCCTTGGCCGCGATAGGCAGGGTCAACGAACACCCCGGTCAACCATTGCCCACCTACCACGGGCGTCAGGCACAACCCGGCGACAATCTCACCGTCCCGCGCCACCCACAAACGCCCACCCTTGAGCGCCTTCATCGACGAATTGTGGTTGCGGTAAAACTTGTTCAGCAGCGGCCACAGCGGCTCTGCCAGCGGTTCGATGTTCAATTCGGGCATGGTGTTCAGGCAGCGTTATCCAGGGCCGGGGATTATAAGCGCCTTCTGCCGGGCAATAGGTGGTATACCCAGTGCTACATCCCCTGTAAGTGGAGCATGCATCATGGCCAAAGGTATGGATTCAAAGAAAGCCGCGAAGAAAAAACCGGCAAAGACCGCGGATGAAAAACGCGCCGACAAGAAAGCCAAGAAAACCGAGACAGGCCTGTTCGGTCACTGAGTTACAAGCTTAGAACCAAACGATCTGCAAGATTTTCGCGCCTCATTGCACAGAGCAGGAAACACCTGCTCTGAGCTGCCGATGGGCAACTACCTTGATCCGACCCAACGCCGGGAAATCGAAGCCCTGGCCACCACCTTTACCGCAAGAACCGAATGGCCAACCTGGCTGCTGCTGATCGGCGTGTACGCCGGTTGGTTCGGCGTGATCCTGGGTAGCCATTGGCTGGGCTTGGGGTTGAGCCTCTTGCTGCTGATTCCTATCGTGACGCTGTGGCTGTCGGTGCAACACGAATTGCTCCACGGCCATCCCACCCGTTCGCTGCGGCTCAATAAGCTGCTTGGCTATGCGCCCTTTGCCGTGTGGTATCCCTACACGCTGTACCGCGACAGCCACCTGTTGCACCACAACGACGAAGACCTGACCCTGCCGGGCATCGACCCGGAAAGCCGCTACCTCAACCAGCAGCAATGGGACACCAGCTCGCTGTTCGAGCGTGGCGTGCATTGGCTGACCAAGACGGTGCTCGGCCGCTTCCTGCTGGCGGCGCCCTTGGCGATTGGCCGTCTGTCCCGTCACGAATACCGGCGGCTGCCCCAGGTGTGGCCGATGTGGCTGGCCCACAGCGCCGTTACCGTATTGATGCTGGGTTTCATCGCCCACTACAGTGCGCTGTCGGTGTGGCATTACCTGCTGCTGGTCAGCGTGCCGGCCTTGTCCCTGGCCTCGATCCGTTCCTACTATGAACACCGCCCGCACCTGCAGCCGGAGCAACGCACGGTGCTCAACGAAGCGTCCTGGCCGTGGACCTGGCTGTTCCTCAACAACAACCTGCACTTGGTGCACCACGACCTGCCGAAACTGCCCTGGTACTTGCTGCCCACGGTCTACCGCGCCCGGCGTGAGCAATGGGTGGCGCGCAGCGGCGGCTTCCTGGTGCAGGGCTATGGCCAGTTGATCAGCCGTCACGGCTTCAAGGCCATCGACAGCCCCCGTCACCCTTTTGCGTGAGAGATGACCATGAGTGACCACTATGCTGAGCTGTTGATGTATGTCGCGCCCGCACCGATCGAACAGGCCAACCAGCAGTGGATTGCGCGCATCCTCGACCACCTGGGCATGGGGCGACTCGACGCCGCGCATCTCGACCTGCACCGTCTGTGGCTCGCGCCTGAATTACTCCTGACCCAGACTTGCGGTTATCCATTGATGACCCAGCTGCGCGGGCAAGTCCGTGTCATTGGCCGCCCGCGCTACGAGCTGCCCCACAGCAGTCAAGGCGAGCACTGCAGCCTATTGCTGACCCGCGATGACAACGCTCGCTTTACCCTGTCGGACTTCTACAACAGCCGTGGCGTTATCAACGGTCACGACTCCAACAGCGGCATGAACCTGCTGCGCGAACGCCTGGCACCCTTGCAACGCGACGGGCGTTTCTTCGCCAGCGTCGCCATCAGCGGCGCTCACCGCGAGAGCCTGCGCTGGCTGCGTGAAGACCGCGCCGACCTCGCCGCCATCGACAGCGTCACCTACGACTACCTGGCTCGTTTCGCGCCGCAGGAAGTGGCGGGGCTGCGCATCGTCAGCCGTAGCGCACCGAGCCCGGCCTTGCCCTATATCGGCCCATTGGGCTTGAGCGATGAACAGGTCATTCAACTCCGCCAGGCCATGAATCAGGCGTTGCAGGACTTGCCGCAAGTCGCCGAGACGCTGGGCCTGCAGGCCGTGCTACCCGCCAGCGAAGACGACTACGAAGTGCTCCTGGACTACCAACGACAGGCCATCAACGCCGGCTTCCCGATACTTCAATAAGGTTATATAAAAATACCTTTTAAATATTATTAAAGAATAAGCAGCTTTGCTAGGATCGCTCCACCGGAACACCGGACATAACGCGCAACCTACTCAGATGGAGCCACTATGTCCGGCGCCGACACTTCTCACAGCGATTACGTGGGCGGATTGTTCCGCAGTCATTACGACTGGCTGTGCAGCCGTTTGCACCGCCACCTCGATTCCCGTGCCCACGCCGAAGACATCGCCGCCGACACGTTCGTCCAGTTGCTGAGTGCGCCGGGTGTCGTGCCCATCCGCCAGCCGCGTGCGCTGCTCACCACCATCGCCCAACGCCTTATGTATCAACTGTGGCGCCGGCGTGATCTGGAGCGCGCTTACCTCGACGCTCTCGACAATGACGAGACCAGCAGCGCACCGTCGCCGGAAGAACTGGCGCAAATGCTCGAAGCCCTGCAAGCCATCGACCAGTTGCTTGACGGCTTGCCGGCCAAGGTCAAGGCGACCTTTTTGCTTTCGCAGCTCAATGGCCTGACCTACCCGGAAATCGCCAGCGAACTAGGGATTTCCCAGCGTTCAGTCAGCGACTATATGACTCGCGCTTTCAACCGCTGCCTGAGGCTGTGCCTGGAATGAGCGACGAGCTGATCGACAGCGCCACGCGCTGGTACGTGCTGCTGCGCTCCGGCCAAGCCACAGCGGGCGACTGGCAACGCTATGGACAATGGCGTGCTGCCGACCCGCGTCATGATGCCTTGTGCCGACAGTTGGAAAGCCGCCTGGGCATGTTCCAGGTTCCCCAGGCGCAAGGGGTGAGTGGCAAGGTGTTGCAGCAGGCGCTGGAGGCATCGTCCAGTCGACGTCATGTGTTGCAGGTCGCCCTGGCCGGCGCTGGTGTGGCAGTTGGCGCGGCCTTGCTGGCCAAGCCGCTCGGCGTGCCATTGAATGAACTCACGGCGGATATCCGCACCGGCACCGGCGAGCGCCGTGCCGTCACGTTGGACGATGGCAGCGAATTGCTGCTCAACGCGCACAGCGCGGCCGACATCCAGTTTGATCCGCAACGCCGCCTGGTACGTCTGCGCGAAGGCGAGTTGTTGGCCAAGGTCGCCAGTGATCGCATCCGACCGTTTTTGATCCAAACCGACCAGACCCGCCTGCGCGCCTATGGCAACCGGTTCCTGGTGCGTGAACGGGCAGGGCTGGGCCAGGTGGTCGCCCTCAACGGCGCGGTGGAAATCGACGGCCAGAACGGCGAACGCCTGCAACTCGCCGCTGGCCATGAAGTGCATTACGACCGTGCCGGATTCGGTCCGGTGCAGGCCAGTTCCTCCGGCGCCACGGCCTGGGTCGACGGCTTCCTGCAAGTGCGCGACCGCCCGCTGGCTGAAGTCATCGACGCACTGCGGCCCTATCACAATGGTGTGCTGCGCCTGGACCCTTCCGTGGCGGGCCTGCGCGTCAGCGGCTTGTACCGGCTGGACAACCCCCAGCAAATCCTTGACACCCTGGCGCGCACCTTGCCGATCCACATCACCCGCCGCACCGGTTTGTGGGTGACTGTCAGTGCGGTATAGCCGATTCACTCGGTCCCTGTGGGAGCTGGCTTGCCTGCGATGCGAGCGGCTCGGTCTGTCAGTCCAACCGAGTCGACGTCATCGCAGGCAAGCCAGCTCCCACATAAAGCGAGGAGGCTATGCCTATGTGGGTTCTAAGGACATAACCAAACGATCTGCAAGTTTTCCCCCCGCTGACCCACATCACTCCCGTAAGCGCTGCGGGGAGCAGCGTTCTCGTGTTTCCTTGGGGGGAGCCAAAGTGAATCAGTTCAACCGTGTGCCGCTTCGAACCTTTGCCCTGGTGCCGTTGGCCAGTCTGTTTTTCTCGTTTGCCGCCGGTGCCGAAGAAGCACGCCAGGTCTATCACATCGCCCCTGGCCCGCTGGATGAAGTGCTGCTCAACATCAGTCGGCAAAGTGGTCAGGTGATCTCGTTCACCCCGCAACTGGGTAACTATTCCTCGGCCAGCGTGGATGGTTCGCTGTCGGCGCAACAGGCGGTGGACGCCGCACTCAAGGGCACCGGCCTGCAAGTCCAGGTCAGTCCGGACGGTGCGTTCATCATCAAGGAAGGCGCGAGCAAAAACGCGACCAGCAACGTCAAGGCACAAACCAGCGCAGCGCAAGCGCCGACCCTGGACCGCGTAGTCGCCATCGGCACCCGGCGCAGTGATGCCACGGCCCTTACCAGCGCCGCACCGGTGGACGTAATCAACGCCGAAGAACTCAAGCAAACCGGCGCCACCAGCCTCAACCAGGCGCTGTTCCAACTGCTGCCGTCGTTCAACTTTCCGCAGAACCAGAGCGCCACCCGTGGCCAGAACCCCAAGGGCGCGTCCCTGCGTGGCCTGGCGCCGGACCAGACGCTGGTGCTCATCAACGGCAAGCGCCGTCATGCCTCGGCGGTGGTGAACATCTCCGGCGGCGTGCCGTTCATTGGCGCACAGCCGGTGGACCTGGATATGATCCCCATCAGCAGCATCGATCATGTCGAAGTGCTGCGCGATGGCGCGTCGGCGCAATACGGCTCGGATGCGGTAGCCGGTGTGGTCAACATTGTGCTCAAGGAACGTGACAGCGGTGGCCAGGTCAACACCCAGCTGGGTAAATACGCCCAGGGCGACGGCTTCAGCAAAACCACCGACGGCTGGTACGGCCTGGGTTTGCCGGGGGATGGCTTTCTCACCTTGAGCTTCAACACGCTCAACAACAAACCCACTGACATTGGCGACAAATACGTCGCCGACGGCCAACTGCAAGACCCGCGCTGGGGCGGTGCAGGGCGCGATAAATTCAACCTGGCAGCCAACGCCGAAATCGGTCTGAGCGACCAGTGGCGCCTCTACAGTTTCGCCACCTTCGGCCAGGACAAGTCGGTGAACAACACGCCACCGCTGCTGGCGAATAACCCGAACAACGTGCAGGGCATCTACCCCAACGGCACCATTCCCAAATATCGCTACCGCTATGAAGACGGTGCGCTCACCGTGGGCACCCGCTACGAAGACGACACCCTCGGGCGCTTCGACCTCAGTGCCACCTACGGTCGCGACAAGCACGATGAGTTGGCGTTCAACACCGTCAACCCGAGCTACGGCCTGAACAGCCCGACTAAATTCGACGTGGCCACCTTGATCAACGACCAGACCAACATCGGCCTGGATTACGCCAAGGATCTGGACGTCAACTGGTCAAGCCATCCGCTGACCGTCTCGGCGGGCATTGCCTATCGCCATGAGCAGTATCGTCTGGAGGAGGGCGACTACGAGTCCTACTCCTTTGGCGGCATCAACGGTGTGCAGGTCGGCGCGGTGCAAGCCTCCGGTCTCACGCCAGACGACGCCGGCACCTACAAGCGTGATGTCGGCGGCGTTTACTTTGGTCTTGAGCACCAGTTCACCGACAAATTCCAGGTCGGGCTGGCCGGGCGTACCGAGCACTATTCGGACTTTGGATCGGCCACCACCGGCAAGCTGTCGGCGCGGTATGACTTCACGCCGCAGGTGGGCTTGCGCGCCACGGTGAACAACTCCTTCCGTGCGCCGACCCTGGGGCAGATCGGCACGTCGTGGACCACCACCACCAACGTCGACATCAACGGCAACCCGGTGCTGACGCGCATGTTGCCCGCCGACAACCCGGCCGCCCGTGCGCTGGGTGCCGAGCCGCTCAAACCGGAAAAATCCACCAACTACTCCCTGGGCCTGGTGCTGCGCCCGATTGAAAACGCTTCGCTGACTATCGACGCCTACCAGATCTCGATCCGTGATCGCCTGCTCTACAGCGGCGGCATTTCCGGGCCGCGCGCCGAGCAGATTCTGCAGCAAGCCGGGTTTGGCCAGTACACCTGGGCGCAGTTCATGACCAACGCCGCCAACACCCGCACCCGAGGCGTCGACATCGTGGGCAAGTACAACCTGGACCTGGCGCAGTACGGCGCGTTGAGCCTTTCGGCCGGCTACACCAAGGCACGCACCACGATCGAGAAGGTCCACGAAAACCCCAACGGCTTCGACATCCTCACCCGCGAAGCCCGTGGCTTCCTGGAACACGGTTACCCCGAAGACAAGCTAGTGCTCGGCGCGACCCACCGCATCGGTGCGTGGACCATCGCCCTCAGCGAAACCCGCTACGGCGAATACCGCAAATACGCCGCCAGCGAAGCCAACGCCCAGTACGACCAGACCTTCGGCGCGCAGTGGAACACCGACCTGGACGTGAACTACGCCTTCACTCAACAACTGCGTTTGTCAGTCGGCGCCAACAACCTGTTCGACAGCAAGCCCGACGACTTCAACACCCGCCTGCGCCAGACGCCGGGCCAACAGTACAGCTACTTGTCGCCGTCGGCGCCGGAAGGGGCGTTTTACTACACGCGGCTCAGTTATGACTTTTAAGCAGGGGAAACCGAGTTGCGGCCATCGCCGGCAAGCCGGCTCCTACAGATCACCACGAGGTTCTGCATGAAAACACTTAAACACCTGCTCGGTTGCTCGCTGCTGGCACTGGCCGTCTTGGCGCAGCCATCAACGGCCGCTGAAGCCGTCAAACCCATCCACTTCGGTGACATTACCTGGGAAAGCGGCAGCCTGATCACCGAGGTACTGCGCCTGATTGTCGAGAAAGGCTACGGCCTGCCGACCGACACTTTGCCCGGCAGCACCGTGAGCCTGGAAGCCGCCCTGGCCAAGGACGATATCCAGGTGATCGGTGAAGAGTGGGCCGGGCGCAGTCCGGCATGGGTCAAGGCGGAAAACGAAGGCAAAGTGTTTGGCCTGGGCGACACGGTCAAAGGCGCCACCGAAGGCTGGTGGGTGCCGGAGTTCGTGATCAAGGGCGATGCCGCACGCGGTATCAAACCTCTGGCGCCGGACTTGAAGTCGGTGGCCGACCTGCCGCGCTACAAGGACGTGTTCCGCGACCCCGAAGACCCGAGCCGTGGACGCTTCCTCAACAGCCCAACGGGCTGGACATCGGAGATCGTCAACAGCCAGAAGCTAAAGGCGTACAAACTCACCGACAGCTTCGTCAACTTCCGCACCGGCTCCGGCGCGGCGTTGGATGCCGAAGTGGCGTCGTCGATCCGTCGTGGCAAGCCGGTGCTGTTCTACTATTGGTCGCCGACGCCGCTGCTGGGTCGCTTCAAGCTGGTCAAGCTGGAAGAACCGCCCTTCAACGCCGAAGCCTGGAAGACCCTGTCGGACGCGAAAAACCCCAACCCCATCGGCACCCGCTCGATGCCGGCGCGGCTGGCGATTGGTGTGTCGGCACCGTTCAAGGCGCAGTACCCGCAACTGGTCAGCGTGTTTGAAAAGGTCGACCTGCCGATTGATCTGCTCAATGGCATCCTCGGCGAAATGAGCGAGAAACGTACACCGCCGCGCCAGGTCGCTGAAGCGTTCCTCAAGGACCACCCAGACGTCTGGCAGCAATGGGTGCCGATCGATGTGGCGACCAAGGTCAAGGGAGCGCTCTGATGCTTAAAATCTTCGCTGCTGCGGTACTTTCGCTGGTCGTCGGTCAGGTGCTGGCGGCCGAACCTGCCACGTTACGCATCGGTTACCAGAAAAGTTCGGTGAGCATGGTATTGGCCCGTGAGCACAAACTCTTCGAGGAAGCGTTGCCCGGCACCCAGGTGCAGTGGATCGAATTCCTCGGCGGCCCGCCGCTGATCGAAGCGCTGAACGGCGGCAGCCTGGACATCGGCAATATCGGTGATATCCCGCCGATTTTCGCCCAGGCCGCTGGCATAGACTTGCAGTATTTCGCCGTAGAACCCAACGAGGGCAAGACCGAAGCGGTGTTGGTGCCAAAAGCCAGCAGCGTACAGAGCGTGGCCGAACTCAAGGGCAAGCGCGTGGCGCTGCTCAAGGGCTCCAGCGCCCACAACCTGTTCCTTAAAAGCCTGCTGCGCGCCGGTTTGCAATGGAAAGACGTGAATGTGGTGTACCTGTCGCCATCCGACGGGCGTGCCGCTTTTGAGCAAGGCAAAGTCGACGCGTGGGTGGTGTGGGACCCGTACTACTCCGCGGCCGTGGTCGACGGTTCCGCCCGCGTGTTGGGCGATGGCCAGGGCCTCAATCCGGCGGGCAGTTTCTTCGTGGTGAGCAGCCCGTTTGCCAAGCAATACCCGCAATCCATTGGCGCGATCATCCAGACACTGGCCAAGGCGCAGCGCCTGTCCCTCGACCAGCCCGAAGCCAGCATCGCGCTGATGGCCAAGACCCTGGGCCTGCAACCCGCGGTGGTCAAAAGCTACTTCGAACACCGTTCCTCCACGCCGATTCGTCCGCTGCAAGCCGCTGATATCGCCACCCAGCAACATACCGCCGACCTGTTCTTTGCCAACGGCCTGATCCCGAAAAAGGTCGATGTACAGCAAGCTGTCTTCAAGGCGCCATGACCATGCAACCGATCTACATCGATTTTCTCAACGGCCTCGACATCGACGAATTGGGGCTTACCAATGACGAAATCCTCAGCGCCATCGAAGCGAGCCTGGCGATCCAGGGGCGTGGCGAGGCGGTGATCGAGCCGCGTACCCACCTGATTCCCGGCGGCGGGATCAACGGTCACTTCAACGTATTGCGTGGTGTGCTGGGCGGCGATATCGGCTATGCCGGTGTCAAAGTGGTGGGGGACTTTGTCGACAACTACCGCAAGGGTTTGCCCTCGGAATTGGCGATCCTCAACCTGCTCGACCCCGCCACCGGGATTCCCAAGGCCATCCTGGATGCCTCGGCGATCACCGACATGCGCACCGGTGCCATCACGGCCATCGGCGCCAAATACCTGGCCCGGCCCGACAGTAAAGTGCTGGCGCACATTGGTGCGCGTGGCACGGCGTATTGGAACGTGCGCTTGCTGGATCACCTGTTCGACTTCGACGAAATCCGTGTGCACTCACGCCGCAGCGAAAGCCAGGAAGCCTTCGCCGAGCGCCTGCGCAAGGACCTGGGCAAGTCGGTGATCGTCACCGACGATTGGGAGTCCACCGTGCGTGGCGCCGACATTGTGGTCGAGGCGTCGCGCCTTGATCAGCCCGAGCCCTTACTGCGCACTGAGTGGATCAAGCCCGGTGCCTTTGTGGTGCCCTACGGCACCATGAGCGCGGTGGAATTGTCCCTCACCGACATCATGAGCAAGCTGGTGGTCGATGATTGGGGCCAATGCAAAGGCGGGCTATTTGGCTCGCTGCGCGCCCATGTTGAGACTGGCAAACTCACTGCCGAGACCCTGCATGCCGAACTGGGCCAAATTGTTGCCGGCTTGAAAAGAGGCCGGGAAACCGCCGAGGAAACCATCCTGTTCTGGCACCGCGGCCTGAGCCTCAGTGATATCGCGTTGGGCCATGCGCTGCTGGAAAAAGCCGGGCGCCTGGGGATTGGCCAGCGGTTGCGCTGGGCGTGATTCACTTCGATCCCGAAGGCTTGAGCCTCGCCGATTTGCTGGCGATTGCCCGCCAGGACGTACCGGCGGATTTCTCTGCGCAGGCCCGTCAGCGTATTGAAGAAGGCCATCAGTTGTTGGTGAAACTGGCGGCTGAAGGCACGCCAATTTATGGCGTAAATACCGGCCTCGGTGCAGCGGTGGATACGGCGGTGGCGCCCGTGCAGGCGAGTATTCCGTTGGGTCGTGCGGTGGGGGTCGGGCGCCTTGCCAATCGCCAGGAGCTGCGTGCGATCACGGCTGCGCGGCTGGCCGGATTGGCTCAGGGGCGTTCGGGTATTTCTCCGGGGGCGGCGGATGCACTGCTAGCGTTGCTCAATTCCGGCGTCGAGCCCGATGTACCGTTGCTCGGCTCGTTGGGCGAGAGCGACCTGGCGCCACTGGCGCACCTGAGTCTCGCGTTGTCAGTGCCGCTGACCGGCAAAGATGGCTTGGCGCTGGTCTCTGCGAATGCGGCCAGTGTTGGGCTGGGCGCGTTGCTGGTGGCTGAGGCGCAGCGGGCCTTGGAGGTTTTGCTGGCGGCGCTGGCGTTATCGTGTGAAGGCTATCGGGCCAACCTCAGTCCGTTCCAGCCGTGGGCTTCGCGTCTGCGGCCGGCTCCGGGGCAAAGCGAGCAGTCGGCGGCGTTGTTGCAGTTGCTGGCGGGTGGTGAGTTGGCGGACAGCCCACGGCGCTTGCAGGACCCGTTGAGCTTTCGCTGTGCCACGGTGGTCCAGGGTGCGGCGCAGCAGGCGCTGCACGCCCTGCATGAATTGGTTGAGTTGGAACTGCGCAGCGGTGCGGATAACCCGGCGTTGATCAGCGAAGCGTCGCTTGTGTTGGCCACGGCGAATTTCGACAGCACCCACTTGGCGCTGGCCACTGAAGGGTTGGGCCTGGCGCTTACCCGTGTCGCCGCGTGCAGCGCTGAACGCATTGCCAAGCTGCTGTCGCCGGCTTCCAGCGATCTGCCGCGCTTCCTGATCACTCAACCCGGTCATGTCGGCATGGCCGCCTTGCAGCGCACCAGTTCGGCGTTGGTCGCGGAAATCGGGCACCTGGCCAATCCGCTGCCGGCGGTCAGCGTGCCGGTGGCGGACCGTGTTGAAGACTATGCGGGCCAGGCCATGGCGGTGGTCGACAAGACTCGTCGCTTGACCGAGCGGGTGCTGTGGCTGGCCAGTATTGAACTGATCGTCGCCGCGCAGGCGGTGGATTTAAGGGGGGCGCTGCGACTGGGGCAAGGTGTGCGGCTGGTCCATCAAGCCGTGCGCAGCCAGGTGGCTCATCTTGATGAAGACCGCTCAGGCTCGGTGGATGTACTGGCACTGGCCACCTTCTTCGAATCCACCCCATTCCCTCTGTAGGAGCCGGCTTGCCGGCGATAGGGACCGTGAGGACGCCATCGCCGGCAAGCCGGCTCCTACAGGGGCTGCGTTTGCCTTATGGATTCTCGGCGGCCAACGCCGCAATCACCGCCTGCCGCTCACCCACTCGCTGCTGAAACGCCGCCAGCGCCGGCCACTTATCCAAATCAATCGCGTGAAACGCCGCCCAGCGCAGCACCACAAACAGGTAGGCATCTGCCACCGAGTACTGCGCACCCAACAGGTAATCCTGGCGCTCCAGCGTCTGCACCAGCACCGTGAAACGCTTGAAGAGCGTGGCCTGGAATGCAGCTTTCACCTCGCCCTGGATCGCGCCGTTGAAGAACACGGCCAAGCCGCCATGAATCTCGGTGGCAATGAAGTTCAGCCATTCCTGCAGGCGCACGCGTTCCCAGCTGCCATTAGCCGGCGCCAGGCCTGCGGCGGGTTTCAGGTCGGCCAGGTATTGCAGGATCGCGCTGGCTTCGGTCAGCACCTGGCCGTTGTCCAGTTTCAGCGCCGCGACGTAGCCCTTGGGGTTGATCTGCAGGAAGTCTTCGCCGTCGGCGGTGGTCTTGGCTTGGTTATCCACCAAGACCAGGTCGAACGGCAGCGCCAATTCGCGCAGCACGATATGCGGTGCGAGAGAACAGGCGTGGGGGAAGAAATACAGTTTCATCTGGGGCAGCTCCGTTGAATTTGCGCCAGTCTCGCGGGCGTGGCACCGTGCGTAAAATTAAACGTTCAGACCCCTGCCATAAGGACAGCTACTGCCATGATGAACCTGATGCACTGGCGCTTGCTGGTGGCCGTGGCCGATCACGGCAGCATCACCGCCGCCGCCGAGCGCGTGGGCATGACCCAATCCGCCGCCAGCCAGGCTATGGCCGGTATGGAAGCGACGCTGGGGGCGCAGCTGTTTACCCGTGAACCGCGCAAGACCTTGCCCACCGCCCTGGGCTTGAGTGTGATCGAGCAGGCGCGAGTCATGCTTGGGGCGTTGCAGGCGATTCGGAGCACCGTGGACGAAGCCAGGCCCATGTTGCGTGGGACGATTCGCATCGCCAGTTTCCCCATGGTGCTGGCGACATTTCTGACACCCGCATTGCAGCGTTTTGCGCAGCTCTATCCTGGTATTGACGTCACCACCTTGGATGTCACTGACAACGAAGTGCTCACCCTGCTCGACACCGGCCTTATCGACTTGGGCGTGGTGCTCAACCCCACGCCCGAGCGCAATGCGACGGTGTTGGGCCGTGACTTGTGGATGGCCGTGCTGCCAGTGGAGCACGCGCTGGCGCAGCGCCCCGCCGATGCCACGGTGTCGCTTGAGGAATTGCTTGAGCAGCCTTTCGTGCTGGCTACCGGTGGCTGTACCGCCAATGCCCGCAGCCTGGGCGCCGCCGCCGGGCTGACCCTGCGCGATGTCCGCGTTGAGGTGCGTGAATGGAACAGTGCCTTCAGCCTGGTGCGTGAGGGCGTCGGCGTCACACTGGTGCCGGAAATGGCCTTGCCGTCCCAGCGCAAGGGCCTGCGCGTGATGGCGTTGGATGTGCCGCTGCACCGCGAATTTGCCTTGGTCGGCTCGCCGGATCGCCCACTGTCAGCCGCCGCCCTCGCATTGTTAAAAATGCTGGCTGACTAGTGGCCTTGCATAGCGCCAAGCCCTGTCTATGCTCACCCGGAACCGTTTATGACGCTTGGCATATAAAGCGATTTGGATGGTTATTTCCCCATGAAGGTGTGCCAGCAATAGCCAACAAATGAATGGAATGCGCCTTCCAGGCGCCGGGAATCTAGGGTGATCTGACCATGTTCTACCGCCATCACAAATCCGACCTGCAACAAATCGAACGTTTTTCCTGCGCACTCACCGAATCCAACGCCAAACTCGCCGCTATCAGCCGTTCCATGGCCATGATCGAGTTCGACCCCAGTGGCGTGATCCTCGACGCCAACGACAATTTCTGCAAAACCATGGGCTATAGCGTCGAGGAAATACGCGGTAAACATCACCGCCTCTTTTGCGACGAGCCCTACACCCACACCGATGCCTACGCCAAGCTATGGCGCGACCTGGCGCGGGGCGAGGCCCTCAGTGGCACCTTCATGCGCTTGAACAAGCATGGCCAGGAAGTCTGGCTGGAAGCCAGCTACATGCCGGTGCTGGACAAGGACAATCACGTTCAGAGCGTAATCAAAGTCGCGTCGGACATTACTGCGCGAGTCCATCACGAGCATGAAAACCAGAGCCTGATCGATGCTATTGGCCGTTCCATGGCGGTGATCGAGTTCACCCCGCAGGGCCAGATCATCAACGCCAATGAAAACTTTCTGAAGACCGTGCAGTATTCCTTGGATGAAATCGTCGGCCAGCACCACAGCATGTTCTGCCACCGCAATGAAGTGGAATCGCCGGCCTACAAGGCGTTCTGGGCGTCGCTCAATCGTGGCGAATACCACTCGCACCGCTTCGAGCGCAAAAACAAGTACGGCAAGACCCTGTTCCTGGAAGCCTCCTATAACCCGATCTTCGACACCAATGGCCGCCTGTACAAAGTGGTGAAGTTCGCCAGCGACATCACTGACCAAGTCACCACCCTGCGCACCGCCGCCGACTCGGCCCACGCCACCTCGGTGCAAAACGACGCCTGCGCACGCAAGGGCTCGGAGGTGGTGCAGCAAACCGTACAGATCATCGAAGAAATTTCCCACGATTTGAACCAAGCGGCGCAGAGCATCGATGCGGTGAGTAAACAATCGGACATCATCGGCGCCATCGTGCAGACCATCCGTAGCATTGCCGAGCAGACCAACATGCTCGCGCTCAACGCCGCGATTGAAGCGGCGCGGGCCGGCGAACACGGGCGCGGCTTTGCAGTGGTGGCCGACGAGGTGCGCAGCCTGGCCGCACGGACGAGCCATGCGACGGTGGAAATCGTCGATGTGGTGCGCAAGAACCACGACCTGTCGCTGAGCGCGGTGTCGAGCATGCAATCGAGCTTGAGCCGCACGGGGCTGGGGGTGGAATTGGCGAATGAAGCGGGGCAGGTGATCCTGGAAATTCAGGAAGGGTCACGGCATGTAGTGGATGCGATCGGTCAGTTCAACTCGACGTTGCAACTGCAATAACCCAAACCCTATAGGAGCAGGCCTGCCGGCGATGGCGATCTTGAGGACGCTATCGCCGGCAAGCTGGCTCCTACACTGATTTGGGTGGCTTTTAGATTGCGGCCAGGGTTTCTTTTACTGTCTGGGCCTGCGGGTCAGCGGTTTTGGCGGCTACCTGCTGTTCTTGCTGTTGCTTCAAGCGCTCGGCCACTTGCTTGGAGAAGGCATCCTGCTTTTCCTTCGACATGTTCTGCAAATCGGCTTCGGTCAACCCCTGCTCCTTGAGCAGTTGGTCACGGATGCGCTCGGCCGGGGATTTGCTCATGTAGTCGGTGAATTCCGAGCGTGCACCGGAAGCGGCGCTGGTCGCCGGCACATCGCTGGTCGACGCGCTGGTCTGCAACTGCACGCGGGTCTTGGCAAAGGCTTCGTCGATGCGGTCGGCGGCCTTGTCCAGTTCCTTCTGCGCGGCGGGCACGGTCACGCTTTGCTGCGCGGCTTGCAAGGCGCCGCTGTACAGCGCGCTGGCGGCGGCGTTGGCGGGGTCCATGTCGGGCCGCTTGATCTGTTGAACAGTCGAAACGGCTTGGGTGTTGTTGTTAACCAGCATGATCGGTCACCTGGGGGAATGTTCGGTGCCACAGGTGGAGCAAATAGTGTGCCGGGTGTGAAGTGCCCGGTTTTATTGGGGATCGCCTGGCCGCTGCGGCAAGCATTGTCCCGCAGGCGGCCAACCGTTGCCGTCAATGGGCGATGTTTTCCAGCGCCAGGTTCCGCGTGCGCGGCCCGAACCAACTGATGGTGATCATCACGATCAACATGCTGCTGGCAATGAACGCCAACACGCCCGGCGTGCCCAGGTGTTCGAGGATAAAACCGATCAACAAGCTGCTGAACACCGTGGACAAGCGGCTGAACGAGTAACAGAAGCCTACTGCCCGTGCGCGGATGTTGGTGGGGAACAACTCACTCTGGTACGAGTGATAGCTGAAGCTCAGCCAGGCGTTGCAGAACGTGATCATCACCCCACAGATCACCAGCCCCACCGCCGTGGTTTGCAGAGCAAACAGGCTGCCGAAGATCATCGCGCCGAGGGCCGAGCCGACGATCTGCCATTTGTTTTCAAAACGGTTGGCCACCTTCACGAACAGCAGCGGCCCCAGCGGATAGGCGAGGGTGATGATGAAGGCGTAGAGCAAGCTGTGGGTCACGCTCACACCCTGGCCGGACAGCAACGCCGGCAGCCAGTTGCCGAAACCGAAGAAGCCGATGGCCTGGAACACATGGAACACGATCAGCATCAAGGCGCGGCGGCGGTAAGGGGGCTGCCAGATATCGGCGAAGCGGCCGCTGCCTTGCACGCTGACGGCTTCGGGTTCGGGCTCATCCAAGGGTTTGCCATGGTCTTTCTGGCAGCGCGCTTCGAGGTTGTCCATGATCAGACCGGCCTCTTCAAAACGCCCTTTTTGTGCAAGCCAACGCGGCGACTCCGGCAAACGCTTGCGCAGTTGCCAGATAAACAGCGCAAACACGGCGCTCGACAACACCACCCAACGCCAACCTGACACGCCGAACGGCGCTTGCGGCACCAGCCACCACGACATCAACGCCACCGCCGGCACCGACAGGAACTGGATAAAAAACGCAAAGGCAAACGCCGAGCTGCGCATACGCTTGGGCACCAGTTCCGAGAGGTAAGCGTCGATGGTCACCAGTTCAATGCCCAGGCCAATGCCGACCAGGAAACGCATGCAGATGATGCCCACGGCGGAGGTCTGGATGCCCATCAATACTGTGGCGACGGTGTACCAGATTAACGCAAAGGTGAAGATCGCCCGCCGTCCGAAGCGGTCGGCGATGGGGCTGAGCAGGCTGGCGCCGAGGAACAGGCCGAGAAAAGTTGCCGAGGCGAATGCAGCCTGGTCCGAGAAGCCGAATACGCCCTCGCTGCCGGTATGGAAAATTCCGTCACTGATCAGGCCGGGGCTGATGTAGGCGGTTTGGAACAGGTCATACAGCTCGAAAAAACCGCCAATCGACAATAACGCCACCAGGCGCCAGACGGTGGCGACGGCGGGGAGGCGGTCGATACGTGCGCTGATGTGGGCGGCGCGGATGGGGTCGATGCCGTCGGTGATAGAGAGTGCGGGCATGGGAAAACTCAATAAGTGATCGGAATCTCAAATGTCTGAAACGCATCATCCTGGGGATGGTAACCCAGCACCCGCGTGGTTTCGCTCAGGTCCAGGCGCTTGAAGCGGTTATTGGATATGCCATGGGCGATCAGGTGCTTCACGCCCTCGGCTTCCACCGAACGTTGCAGCAACTGCACGGCATCGCGTGGGCTGAGCCAGGCGCTGAGGTCGCGGGCGTTATTGAGGTCGTGGGTTTCGGGGAATTCGAAGGCGCCGATGCGCAGGGCAATGGTCGACAGCGGGGTCTTGGCAGCGTAATAGCCGCACAACGCTTCTCCGTAGCATTTGCTCACTCCATACAGATTGGCGGGCATCACCTGCATGCCGGGCGTGATCTGGCGGTCCACCGGGTAGCCTTCGATGGTTTGCGCGCTGCTGGCGAACACCAGGCGTTTCACGCCAGCGGCCACGGCGGCTTCGAACAGGTGGGTGGTGGCAAGGATGTTATTGGGCAGCAACTCATCGAATGACGCGCTGGCGTGGGGAATGCCCGACAAATGCACGATCACGTCGATGCCGTCGAGCAAGGCCGCCAGACGGGACTGATCGCTGAGGTCGGCGTGCACGAAGCGGTGCTCGCCCAAGTCGAAATCCGGCGCGATGCGGTCGGTGAGGGTGAAGCGGTAACGGTCTTTCGAGGCGTCGAAAAACGTCTTGCCGATTCTGCCGCAGGCGCCGGTGAGCAGTACGTTGAGTCCTTTCACAGTGGCGTCCTTGTTTTTAGTTATGGCCGTCGAGGGCGAAGGTTTTAAAGCCAGGGCGCTGGCTGAGGCGCTGGTAATACGCCTCCACTGCAAGGTAGGGCGGATGTTCCAGCGGGGCGTTGCGCCAGCGGTGTACCGAGAGGCCGACGAGTATGTCCGCCAGGGTGAATTCAGCGCCGGTGACGTAGGCGCCGGTCTTGATCAACTGTTGTTCGAGCAGGCCCATCTTGTCATTCCAGGCCTGCACGCCGGCTTGAATGCGCTGTGGGTCCTGGTAGTCCGGGTTCTGGCGCACCAACGCATGGAACGCGTAGCCCCAGGACGGGTTGAGTTCGGTGGCTTGCCAGTCCATCCATTGCTCGACCCGGGCCCGTGGCGCGGGTTCGGCGGGGAGCAGGTCGTGGCGTTGATAGAGGCTGACCAGGTAACGGCAGATGGTGTTGGATTCCCACAACACGCCGTGGTCATCGATCAACACCGGCACCTGGGCGTTGGGGTTCAGGGCGAGGAAGTCGGCGGATTGGGTGGGCTTGAAGCCGATGCCCCAGTCTTCGCGCTGGTAGTCGATGCCGAGTTCCTGGCAGGTCCAAAGCACTTTGCGCACGTTGATGGAGGACGTGCGGCCCAAGATTTTCAGTGAGTGTCCCATGGTGCTTTCCTAGCGGTGGAGAGCAACCAATCTAGCAGGGTCAGGTACTCTCCCGCACCTGCAACTCAAACCCCATGTCCACCACCGGCTTGGCGATCTTGTTGCCTGCCATGATTGTCAACAAGTGCTCCGCCGCACGCCGCCCAATCGCCTCACGCGGGGTGCTGATGCTGCTCAGGCGCGGCACCATGAAGGACGAGGCTGGCAGGTCGTTGAAACCGAGCACCGCGACGCGCTCCGGCACTTTGATGCCATGGCGCATGGCTTCCAGCAAGGCGCCCTGGGCCAGGTCGTCGTTGCCGAAGAAGATTGCATCCACGTCGGGATGGGCGGCCAGCAGTTGCAGGAAGAGTTCGCCACCCAGGCCGACTGAGGAAGGGCGGGGTGTCAGCAGTTCCAGCGCCGGGTCGTATAAGCCGGCGTGTTGCAGCGCTCGACGGAAACCTTCGCCGCGCAGCAACGTGCGTTGGTCCAGTTGCGCGCCGATATACGCCAGGCGTTTGTACCCACGGGACAACAGATGCGCCGCCGCCGTTTCGCCCGCGCTCAGTTGCGAGAAACCCACGCAGTTCACCCCGGCGTTGGGGTCCAGGTCCATCATGTACACGCACGGCACATTGCTGGCCTCGACCATCCGTCGGGCGCTTTCGGTGCGATCAAATCCGGTCAGCAGCAAACCCCGTGGCTGGTAGGCCATGTAGTTGCGCAGCAGGTTTTCTTCTTCATCGCGGGAATAATGGAAGTTGCCGATCAGCACTTCAAAGCCCTTGGGCCGCAGCACTTGGTGGATGGCTTCGAGGGTTTCGATAAACAGCAGGTTGGACAGCGACGGCACCAACACCACCACCGAATGGCTCTGGGCTGAGGCCAGGGCGCGGGCGGCGGGGTTGACCACGTAGTTCAGTTCGGCGGCGGCCTGCTGCACTTTTTCCACCAGTTCTGTGGCGACGGTGCTGATGCCGCGCAGCGCGCGGGACGCGGTAATCGGGCTGACGCCAGCCAGGCGGGCGACTTCGTTTAGGGTCGGGCGACCCGTGGTGCGCAATTTTTTATCGTTCTTGGAGGTCATCAGGCGGCTTGCCAAACAAAAATCGAGGCACTAAGGTAGCGCTGTCTCCAAAAGGCTGCAAATTCTTGAACAAAGGGTTGCCTGATCCTGTTCAAAGCGTTGGAGCGGATGCACGCGTCACTCCATAAAAAAAGACAAGACGGCGCGGGAAAAGCCTGTTTTTGCACTAGCCTTACAGCGTGCAAAGGTAGCGCTATCTGCGTCCTGAGGTGTTTCATGAGTCAACCTGTTACCGCCCTGGTCATCATGGGTGTTTCCGGCTGTGGCAAGTCCAGTGTCAGCGAGGCGCTGTGCCGCCTGAACGGCGCTACCGCCATTGAAGGCGACAGCTTTCACCCTGCCGCCAACATCGAAAAGATGAGCGCAGGCCACCCCCTCAACGACGACGACCGCGCCGGCTGGCTCGACATCCTCTGCGATGAACTGCGCCGTTCGCTCAAAGCGGGCGAGCATCCCGTGCTCACCTGTTCCGCCCTGAAAAAGAAATACCGCGATCACCTGCGCGAAGCCGCGCCGGGCCTGGGTTTTGTCTTTTTGGAGCTGACCCGCGCCGTGGCCGCCGACCGCGTGTCCCATCGCCCTGGGCATTTCATGCCAGCCAGCCTCATCGACAGCCAGTTTGCCACCCTTGAATCGCCCAAAGGCGAACCGCTGACCCTGGCTCTGAACGCCAGCGAAGACAGCATCGAGGAACTGGCCGAGCAGACCAACGCCTGGTGGCTGCAACACGGCTTTGAACCTACTCATTAATTTTTTGCCGGAAAAGATAGCGCTATCCCCGGCAGGAAATTCAACACCCGCTTTAATAACAACAACAAACAGGAGAGACCCCCCATGTTTGGCATGTCCCACGAGTCTTACCTGCTGCTTGATGCAGTGGTCACTATCATCGGGTTGATCGTTCTGATCACCAAGTTCAAGGTGCATCCGTTCATTGCACTGATCATCGCGGCCGGCTTCCTCGGCCTGACCTCGGGCATGCCCGTGGACAAGATCATCAAGGCGTTCCAGGACGGCTTCGGCGGGGTGCTCGGCTTTGTCGGCATCATCCTCGCGCTGGGCACGATGCTCGGCAAGATGATGGCCGAATCCGGCGGTGCCGATCAGATCGCCCAGACCCTGATCCGCGCCTTCGGCAAAGAGAAGGTCCAGTGGGCCATGATGTTTGCCGCGTTCCTGGTGGGCATCCCGCTGTTCTTCGAGATCGGCTTTGTGCTGCTGATCCCACTGGTGTTTATCGTCGCGCGCCGCACCGGCGTGTCGCTGATCAAGATCGGTATCCCGCTGCTCGCCGGCCTCTCGGCGGTACACGGGCTGGTGCCACCGCATCCGGGCCCGCTGCTGGCGATCGGCGTGTTTGGCGCGGACATCGGCAAGACCATCCTCTACGGCCTGATCGTCGCACTGCCGACCGCTATCATCGCCGGCCCGATCTTCGGTACGTTTATCGCCAAGTACATCCCGGGCAACCCGTCCCAGGAACTGGTTGATCAACTGGCCCGTGAGTCGGAACACAAGAACCTGCCGAGCTTCAGCATCACCCTGATTACCGTACTGTTGCCGGTGTTCCTGATGCTGCTCAAAACCTTCGCCGATATCGGCTTGCCGGACGGCCACATCGTGCGTAACTGGATGGACATGATCGGTCACCCGATCTCCGCCCTGTTGCTGGCGTTGCTGCTGTCGCTGTACACCTTTGGCCATCGCCAAGGCATCCACTCCAAGCAGATCCTCAAATTGCTCGACGCCAGCCTGGCGCCGACCGCTGCGATCATCCTGATCATCGGTGCCGGTGGTGGCTTCAAGCAGATGCTGGTGACCAGCGGTGTGGGCGACGTGATTGGCCATATGGCGGTGAACGCGCAGATCAATCCGATCCTGCTGGCGTGGCTGGTGGCGGCGGTGATCCGTGTGGCAACCGGTTCGGCCACGGTGGCGACCATTACTGGCGCGGGCATTGTAGTGCCGGTGGTGGGGATGATTCCGGGGGTTAACCGTGAGCTGCTGGTGCTGGCAACGGGGGCGGGTTCGTTGATCCTGTCTCACGTCAACGATGCAGGGTTCTGGCTGGTGAAGCAGTACTTCAACATGACCGTGGCCGAGACGTTCAAGACGTGGACAGCGATGGAGACGATTCTGTCGATTGTGGCCCTGATCTTCATCATGTTGCTGTCGTTGGTGGTCTAACCGACACACTACAAAGGCCCTTTGAAAATGGGCCTATTGTGGCGAGCTGGCTTGTGTGGTGAGCGGGCTTGCCCCGCGCTGGGCTGCGTAGCAGTCCTAAAACCAAACGCCGCATTCTGCCTGACAGAATGCGGCGTTTTTGTTGGGGCGGCTTCGCCACCCAGCGCGGGGCAAGCCCGCTCACCACACAAGCCCGCTCACCACATAAACCTGTTGTGTCAGGTCTTGTGAACCAGCCCATCCGCCCTGAACATCCCGCGAATCCCCCGCACCGCCTGGCGAATCCGGTCCTGGTTCTCGATCAGCGCAAAGCGCACATGGTCATCGCCATACTCGCCAAAGCCGATGCCCGGCGACACACACACCTTGGCCTCCAGCAGCAGCTTTTTGGCAAATTCCAGCGAACCCATGGCGGCATATGCCTCGGGAATCTTCGCCCAGACGTACATCGACGCCTTCGGGTTCTCAACCATCCAGCCCAGCTCATGCAGGCCCTTGACCAGCACATTGCGGCGCTGGCGGTATTGTTCGGCGATGTCTTTCACGCACTGCTGGTCGCCTTCCAATGCCGCAATCGCCGCGACTTGCAGCGGGGTGAAGGTGCCGTAGTCGTGGTAGCTCTTGATGCGTGCCAGGGCGTTGACCAGTTCCGGGTTGCCGACCATGAAACCGATGCGCCAGCCGGCCATGTTGTAGCTCTTGGACAAGGTGAAAAACTCCACCGCGATGTCCTTGGCGCCCGGCACTTGCATGATCGACGGGGCTTTCCAGCCGTCGTAGACGATGTCGGCGTAGGCCAGGTCGTGGATCACCAGCACGTCGTACTGCTTGGCCAGCGCGATCACACGTTCGAAGAAGTCCAGTTCCACGCACTGCGCGGTGGGGTTGGACGGAAAGCCGAGGATCATCATCTTCGGCTTGGGGATCGAGCCGCGAATCGCCCGTTCCAGTTCCGCGAAGAAGTCCACGCCAGGCACCAGCGGCACCGAGCGCACCTGGGCGCCGGCAATTACCGCACCGTAGATGTGAATCGGGTAGCTGGGGTTGGGCACCAGCACGGTGTCGCCCTGGTCCAGGGTGGCCAGCATCAAGTGTGCCAGGCCTTCCTTGGAACCGATGGTCACGATGGCTTCCGACTCGGGGTCGATGTCCACTTCATAACGGTCCTTGTACCAGCGCGAAATCGCCCGGCGCAGACGCGGAATGCCTTTGGACGTGGAGTAGCCGTGAGTGTCTTCACGCTGGGCGACTTGCACCAGCTTTTCGACAATGTGCGGCGGCGTGGCGCCGTCTGGGTTGCCCATGCTCAAGTCGATGATGTCTTCGCCGCGCCGACGCGCAGCCATCTTCAGCTCGGCAGTGATGTTGAAAACATACGGGGGGAGTCGATCTATGCGCGCAAAGCGGCGCGGCGAACCTTGGTCTGCCATTGTTGCCTCGAGAGTACGTAAGCGCCCGGAACCGTCCGAGCGACGTCGGCCACTGCGGTGGCCTGCGGGGCAGACAATACGGTCGATGATGGCCCGTTGTCCAGATGCGCCGAAAAATTTTCTACATGGAGTACGACGTGGATATGCCCCTATACTCGTTGCGGGTTTGTTCCCTCATAAGAAGGAGACTGTTCGTATGGATCAGCAGACAAAACAACCGTTAGAGCCACGCATGGAAGCCGGTAAAGCCCTGGTGATCGCCGGGGTGCAAGGGCGTTATTCGAAGGCCACCGTGGGCGATATCCCCAAACTGTGGGAGTTGTTCGATACCTGCATCAAGGACATCAAGAAGCGTGTGGGCGGTGTGACGTATGGCGTTTGCCATAACCCCAAGCATGGCGAATTCGACTACATGGCCGGTGTCGAAGTCCCGACCAAAGCCGATGTGCCAGGCAACTTCAAATGCATCGAAATCCCACCGCTCAACTACGCCGTGTTCCCCCATTACGGGCCGGTGCATGCGCTTGAGCAAACCTACGAGCGCATCATGTTCGAATGGCTGCCGCACTCGGGATACAAGGTGATGGGCGCGGATTTCGAGCGCTACAGCGCGGACTTTGACGTGAGCAAGGGCACCGGGACGGTGGAGATCTGGTTGCCGGTGGGCGAAAGAGGCTGAAGCCCTAGGCGATGTCACGTAAACAGGACATTGAGGTCTGAAGGTCATGTTTACGTGACATCAAGGGGCCCGGTTAAACACCCACCGCAACCTCCGCTCATACCCAATCCGCCCCTTATACGCCTCTCCGCCATCCACCCATCCAGCCCCCAGATACAGCCTCATCGCCGTCACATTGTCCGCATCCACCGACAACTCCAGTCCCTTGATCTGCGGCCACGCCTGCAATGCCGCTGCGGGCAGCGCTTGCAGGCAGGCTTTGCCAAACCCACGCCCTTGCTGATGCCGATCCACCTGCAACGCATGCAAGGTTGCGCTGTGTGCATCCGCCCAGTGGGGCAGGCAAGGCGGGCGTTTGAGCAGCAGGAAAGCCACGGGGGTTTCGTCGGCGAGCAGGGCGAAGCCTTTGATGGCATCGGGATGGGGATTGACCAGCAGGCTGTTCAGCGCACAGTAGATATCGCCGGAATACGCCAGTTGTTCGGGGTGCACTTGCAGGGTGTCGAGTTGCTGTTTCTGCGCAAGGCTCAGCGTCTCATAAAGGGCGAGGCGGGTTTCCATCGGGGGCGTATCCGAAATCCTACAAAGAGGCATCGATTCTAGCGGGTTTGCCGGGGGCGAAATTATTTTTAAGCGGCTTGTCGATTTGCCGGTTGGCCATTCGACTAAGGGTGTCTTCCGTGATGTTTTCTGCCCCAAGGAGTATCGCCATGAGCACTGCCATCAACACCCTGATCGAACAATGGAAAGAAGCGGTCACCGCCAAGGATGTCGAGAAAATTGTCAGCTATTACGCCGACGATATCGTCGCGTTCGACGCCGTTGGCGCCCTGCAATTCAAGGGCAAGGCGGCGTACCAGGCACATTGGCAGGCCTGCATGGAATTCTGCCCTGGCCCCGGCGTTTTCGACTTTCATGAGCTGCATATCGTTGCCGGAGCAGACAGCGCCTTTGCCCATTGGCTGGCCCACTGTGGCGGCACCGGGCCGGACGGTGTGCTCAAGACTTGCTGGATGCGCGTCAGCGCCGGTTATCAACGCATCGATGGCCAATGGAAAGTGGTGCATGAGCACTGGTCCGCGCCGTTCGACATGGAAACCGGCGCCGGTCTGTTCGACCTGAAACCTTGACCTGCGCGATCTATAGTCAGTAGTCCGAAAACGGAGAAGGCCATGAAATACCTCTGCCTGATCTACAGCAACGAACAGGTGCTGCACACCTCGCCGGATAGCCCGGCAGACCCGGAGTGCTTCGCCTACGCGCAGTCCGTTCGGGCCAGCGGTCGCATGCTGGCTGCCGAGCCGCTGCAGTCGGTGAGCACCGCCACCACCGTGCGTATGCGCAATGGCAAGTTGTCGATCACCGACGGGCCGTTTGCCGAGACCAAGGAGCAGCTCGCCGGTTTCTACCTGATCGAGGCCCGTGACTTGAATGAAGCGGTCCAGGTGGCCGGTGGTATTCCGGCCGCTCGGGTCGGCAGTGTGGAAGTGCGCCCCGTGCGTGAATTGAATCTCTGAATACAACAACCCTAAGACTCAAGAGGTTTACACCATGTCTACGCAATCTGCCGAGTTTGAATTGTCCATCCGCCGTGTGATCGATGCACCGCCTAGCCGCGTGTTCCGTGCCTGGACCGAGCCCGCCTTGCTCCAGCAATGGTGGGGGCCTCACGGCATGACCACCCCCGAGTGCGAAATGGACCTGTGGGTCGGTGGTTTGTTTCGCACCTTGATGCGGGCGCCGGACGGTGCCGAGTACCCGACCCAAGGTGTGTTTCTGGAAATTGATGCGCCCAATCGGCTGGTGTTTACCGACGCTTTCATGCCCGGCTGGATACCTTCGGGCAAGCCTTTCATGAGCGCCGAAGTCACCTTCGAAGAGGTCGACGGCAAGACGCTTTACACCGCCCGCGCCATGCACTGGAGTGCCGAAGACAAGCAGGCCCACGAAGCCATGGGCTTTCATGATGGCTGGGGCCAGAGCCTGGATCGGCTGGTCACCCTGGTGACCGAGGGCATGCCCGATTGACCCATCCGGTCGAGGCCATTTATCGCCGCGAATCACGTCGAGTCCTCGCGACGCTTATTCGCTTGCTGGGCGATTTCGACCTGGCCGAAGAAGCCCTGCACGAAGCGTTTTTTGTGGCGGTGCAGCGTTGGTCGCAGGAGGGTGTGCCGGACAATCCACGCGCCTGGCTGGTATCGACCGGGCGCTTCAAGGCCATCGACCGTCTACGCCGCCAGGCACGTTTCACCCCGTTGTTGCAGGAGCAGGCCAATGCATTGGAAGCGTCTGACTGGAGCGATGAAGACGTGGAAGACGATCGCCTACGGCTGATTTTCACCTGCTGCCACCCGGCACTGGCGGCCGACGCCCAGGCGGCGCTGACCTTGCGCGAGATCTGTGACCTCACCACCGAAGAAATCGCCCGGGCGTTCCTGGCCACGCCGGCCACCATCGCCCAGCGCATCGTGCGGGCCAAGGGCAAGATCCGCGAGGCGAAGATCCCGTATCAAGTGCCATCCCGAGACGAATTGCCTGAGCGGCTGGACAGCGTGTTGCGGGTGATTTACCTGGTGTTCAACGAGGGATATTCGGCGTCCATGGGGGCCGATATGACCCGCGAGGATTTGACCCGTGAGGCCATTCGCCTGGGGCGTTTGTTGACGGAGCTGCTGCCCGAACCGGAAGTCATGGGCCTGCTGGCGTTGATGCTGCTGCACGAATCCCGTCGCCCGGCACGCACCACGGCCAGTGGGGAGTTGGTGTTGTTGGATGAACAGGACCGCTCGCTGTGGGATGTGTCCATGATTGGCGAAGGCTGCGCACTGGTGGAGCATGCACTTGGCACACGGCGCTTTGGTCCGTATTGCCTGCAAGCCGCGATTGCGGCTGTACACGCCGAAGCGTCCAGTGCGGGTGAAACCGATTGGCCGCAGATCGTCGGGCTTTACGATGTGTTGCTCAGGATGATGCCGTCAGCGGTGATCGAACTGAACCGTGCCGTGGCATTGGCCATGCGCGATGGCCCCTTGGCGGGATTGCAGCAGGTCGAAGGGATTCTGGCGCGTGGCGAGTTGCTGGATTATCACCTGGCGCACTCGGCACGCGGGGAGTTTTACCGGCAATTGGGCCGTGTCGAAGAGGCGCGAGTCGCCTACGAACGGGCGCTGGCCTTGGCCCAACAAGCACCCGAACGCAGGTTTATCGAAAAGCGTTTGGCTGGACTCTGAATCAAGGCTGCTGACGCGTTGCCGCCAATACGATTTCGCGAATGCACACATGCTGCGGCTGCTGGTAGGCATAGGCAATCGCCGAGGCCACGTCATCGGCGCTGAGTACGGTGCCGCCCATGGCCTGTTTCCACGCCTGATAGCCGGTCTTGATCGCCTCATCGGTGGTGTGGCTGAGCAGTTCGGTTTCCACCGCACCTGGGGCAATGGTGATGACGCGCACGTTGCTCGGCGACAATTCTTCGCGCAGGTTTTCCGAAATCCCGTGTACCGCGAACTTGGTGCCGACATACGCCACATGATTCGGGAAGGTCTTGCGCCCGGCCACCGAGCTGACGTTGATGATGGTGCCGCCTCGGCGCGCAACCATGCTGCCGGCCACGGCGTGGATGCCGTTGAGCAGGCCTTTTACGTTCACATCCAGCATCTGTTCCCACTGCGCCGGGTCTTGCTCGCTGACTGCGCCCAGCAGCATTACGCCGGCATTGTTGATCAGCGCATCGGCTGGGCCGAACCGGGCTTCGGCTTCTTGCACGGCGGCGACCAGGGCCGCGCGGTCGGTGATGTCGACCCCACGGTTCAAGGTGTTCGGCAGGCGCAGATCGTTGAGGCGATCAATGCGACGCGCCAGCAACAACAGCGGGTGCCCGGCGGCTGACAATCGGCGGGCGGTGGCTTCGCCGATACCGGAACTGGCGCCGGTGATGATGATCAGTGGCTTGCTCATGCATGAACTCCTGGGATAAGAAAAACCGATAACTGAATCGTGACTGCAGTATATTTACCGTCGCAAAGGCTGAAAAATGCCTTATTTCTCTGTCAGCCATCGGATTCAGCTATGGATGTTCGTCACCTCAAGGCATTTCTCGCGGTCTTTGAAGAGCGCAATATCACTGCGGCGGCCCAGCGTTTGTTCATCAGCCAGCCGACCTTGTCGGTAACCATCAAACAACTGGAAGACGAACTGGGCGTGGCGTTGTTTGTGCGTCAGCCACGGGGTGTGGAGGTGAGTGCCGAGGCGCGTGTGCTGTACCCCCAGGCACGACGCATGGTGGCTGAAGCCGATGCATTGAGCCGCCTGTTTCGCGGACGCGAAAATCGCATCGCCCTGGAACTGGGGGTGGAAGGCGATATTGCCGACAGCCAGATCGAAACCTTCCTGCGCATGGCGCACCAAGGCCTGCCGGGTTTGCTGCTGACCTTGCAGGAAGGCTGCGAAGGCGAAGGGCGCCTGGCCGTGGAGGAAATGTGCTGCGAGGACGAGTTGTTCCTGCCGCTTTGGGAAGAGTCGTACGTGATGGCGTTGCCTGCCGCGCATCCCATGGCGCAGCCGGGCAAGGAACAGGCCTGGACGCCGATTGAAGACTGGATCACCTGCCCGCAGCACGATTCCCATCAACGCTTGATGGCCTTGTACGGTCGCTCGCCGCAAGCGGTGGCCGGGCATGCCGGTTCGCTGACCCAGGCGTTGCATATGGTCGCGGCGGGTGTGGGCGTGGCGATGTTGCCGCATTCGCTGGCGGCGGAGCGGGCCGGTGTGGTGATTCGGGAGTGGCATTTGCCGGCCCCCACGCGTCGGGTGGGCTTGTGTTTCGCTGCGCAAGCCTTGGAGTCGCCCGCATTACGTGCGCTGCACGAGTATTTCCAGACTAACCGCCCGCCGCAACTCGTAGCCGCTTGACTCATATCGAACGTTCAACGTTTGCCAATGTAGGAGCTGGCTTGCCAGCGATAGCGGCGTAACAGTCGATACACGCGGGACTGACCTACCGCTATCGCCGGCAAGCCGGCTCCTACACGGGTGGCGAACTATTCGAGCATCTGGCTCAACATCCAGCTTCCCGCCGGCCCTGGTGGATGTTGGCGCGACCACAGTGCATCCACCGCCACCGAGCGTGGCCAACCCCGGACGTTGAGTTCAACCAGCCCGGCATTACCAAAACGCTCCACCAACCAGCGCGGCAATTCCGCCCAGCCGAAGCCGAGTTGAGCCATCTCCATCAGCATCAGAAAACTCGGCGCCGACCATACACGGCCCGAGGGGCGCGTTTCGTTGGGGCTGATGATGCTCCCCAGGCGCAGTTCACGGTGTTGCTGCAAGGCTTGCGGGTCGATGTTTTGGACGCGGGTCAACGCGTGGGTGGGGGCGACGAACAGCGCGATTTCCGTGCGTTCGGCCACAGGCGAGCGCGTCAGGTCGGGCGGGTAAACCTCCTGGGCTTCGATCAAGGCAATCTGTGCACGGCCGCTCTGCACCAGGGCGATCAAGTCTTCGCACTCGGCGATCAGCCATTCCAGTTCAAGGTCCGGGTAGCGTTGTTCGAACGCTTTGAGGGCGAGCTCAAAGCGTTCTGACTGGTAGGTGTCTGACATGGCGATCGTCACCTTCGGCTCCAACCCCTGGGCCAACTGGCTCGCCGCCAACTCCAAACGGCTGCTGGCCTCCAGCACCTGCTCGGCGCGTTGCAGCAGCACCTGCCCGGCGGGGGTCAGTGTCGGCTTGCGGCTGCTGCGGTCGAACAGCACCACATCCAGGTCAATCTCCAGGCTCGCCACTGCCGCACTGACAGTGGACTGGCTCTTGCCCAGCTTGCGCGCTGCGGCAGAAAAAGAGCCTTGGGTCGCGGCCTGGACAAACGCTTGCAGCACTTCGGGGGAGGCCATGACTATCGCCTTGATCGATGGTTATTAGTTATGAAGTATCGATTCAAAGGGTAATCATGGCAACCATCGTCACTCACGGAGAAGGGCCATGCACCCCACCAAGTCGATTACTGAACGTGTTTGCCAAGCCCTGGGTTTTGAAGGCCTGGCGTTGTTGATCTGTACACCACTGCTGGTCTGGATCACCGGCCGGCCGGCGCTGGAAATGGGCGCGGTGACCTTGGGTCTGAGCCTGCTGGCGCTGACCTGGAACATCATTTTCAACAGCCTGTTCGACCGCCTCAAGGTGCGCCTGCAACTCTCGGGCGGCGGTTGGACGCGGGTGTTGCATGCGCTGATGTTCGAAGGCGGACTGATTATCGTCGCGGTGCCGTTGATCGCGGCGTGGCTGAACATCAGTCTGATGCAGGCGTTTATGCTCGACATCGGTGTACTGCTGTTTTTCCTGCCGTACACCTATGTCTATCACTGGGGCTATGACGTACTGCGCGAGAAGTTTCTACAGAAACATGCCGCCCGACGCCTCGATGCGCTGCCCCGTGATCCAGTTGCTGCCGTCGGCCAGCAGGACGCCGATGGCACCGCCAATATCGTCCGGTAAGCCTGCCCGGCCCAGGGCTGTGTTGTTGGCGACCATCGTATTGAGCGCCGCATTGTCGCGCACGGCGCCGCCGCCGAAGTCGGTTTCGATGGCGCCGGGCGCGAGGATGTTCACGGTGATCCCACGCCCGCCCAACTCCTTGGCTTGATAGCGGGTCAGCACTTCCATCGCACCTTTCATCGACGCATACGCCGCATACCCCGGCAGGCTGAATCGCGCCAGACCGCTGGAAATATTGATGATGCGCCCGCCATCGCTGATCAGCGGCAGCAGTTTTTGCGTGAGGAAAAACGGTGCCTTGAAGTGAATCGCCACCAGTTGGTCGAACTGCGCTTCGGTGGTCTCGGCAAAGCTGGCGTGGGCGCCGATGCCGGCGTTGTTGATCAGAAAGTTGAAGTGATCCTGTGCAAATACATCCTTGAGCAAGCGGCCGACTTCACCGACAAAGCCATCGAAGCTGCCACTCTGGCTCACATCCAGTTGCAACATGGCGGCGCGGCCACCCAGTGCTTGAACCTGTTCGACCACCGCTTGGGCTTCAGCCGCCGCGCTGTGGTAAGTGCCGATGATGTCAACGCCCTGTGCCGCCAGGTGCAACGCGGCGTTTTTACCCAGGCCACGGCTGGCGCCGGTGATGAGTGCGATTTTACGGGTCATGGTGCAGTCCTCTCAGGTGATCAGTGGCAGCGAGTGTATTTATTCGCGCATAACGTGATAAACAGCGCTATACCGGAATCACTGGCCGGATAAGGCGAACAATCCCATGAACAAACTTGAGCTGCTGCGCACCTTCGTGCGCGTCACCGAACTGTCGAGTTTTACCCAGGCCGGCGAGAGCCTGGGCCTGCCGCGCTCTACCGTGTCGGAACATGTGCAGGCGCTGGAAGAGTTGCTCGGCGCGCGTTTGCTGCAACGCACCACGCGCAAGGTGCAGGCGACCCAGGATGGCCGTGTGCTGTATGAGCGCAGCAAGGACTTGCTGGCGCACATGGAAGAGTTGGAAGGGTTGTTTCGCCAGGATGAGGCGCAACTGACCGGACGGATTCGCGTGGACATGCCCAACGTGATGGCGCGCAGCATGATTCTGCCGCACCTGCCGCTGTTCATGGAACGCCATCCGCTGATCCAGATGGAAATCAGCAGCTCGGACCGCCAGGTGGACCTGATCGCCGAAGGCTTCGACTGCGTGTTGCGAGTAGGTGCCCAGCCCGATCAAACCGTGGTGGCGCGCCGGGTGTGCAGCATGCCGATGGTCAACTGCGCGAGCCCGGCCTACCTGCAGCGCTACGGTGTGCCGCAGACCCTGGCGGACTTGGCGGATCATCAATTGGTGCATTACGTACGGCCGTTGGGCGCACGCTCATCCGGCTTCGAATACCTGTCGGGCGGCAAAGTGCTGCGGGTGCCGATGGCCGGGCGTGTCACCGTCAACAGCACGGATGCCTATCAAGCGGCGTGCCTGGGCGGCTTCGGCATTACCCAGGTGCCGTTGCTGGGGATACGCACCTTGTTGGCCAATGGAGAACTGGTGTCGGTGCTGCCGGATTACCCGGCGCCGCCGTTGGACGTGTCATTGCTGTATGCCGGCCAGCGTCACTTGCCGTTGCGGGTGCGGGTGTTCATGGACTGGTTGGCCGCGACGTTGCACGCCCACCTTTAACGCCGCGCCGACAATTGTTGCGGTGCCAGGAACGCGTCGTGGAAGTAATCGCGCACCGCCTGCATCGCCGGGGTAAACGCGCGCTCGCGGTGCCAGGCTAGGCCCACACTCATCGGCGTCACTGGATCGGTGACGGTGAGTGTTTCGATACGCTTGCCTTCCAGGGACCAGGGCCTGTGCACCAGGTCCGACAGGATCGCCACGCCGCTGCCATTGGCGACCATGCTGCGCACCGCCTCCACCGAACTGGTGCGCAGGCGCACCTTGGGCGTCTGCCCGGCTTGTTCCCAATAACGCATGGCGCTGTGTTCGGCCTCGTCGACGGTGAGCAGAATGTAGGGCTCCTGGGCCACATCCGCCAGGCTCACGGCGCCGCGTTCGCACAGGGGATGATGGCTGGGCAGCCATAGGCGGCGCTCCGAATTGAACAGGATTTCCGAGACGATATCCGGGTGAGTGAGGTTGGCAGTAAGTACCACCGCCATGTCGAACTGGCCGTCGAGCAACCCTTGTTCGATGGCCTGACGTTCCTGCTCAAAGACTTCGATGGTTACGTCCGGATGCCAGTGTTCCATGCGTTGCAAGTGATGGGGCAGGAAGTAGCCGAGCACCGTGTAACTGGCCGCCAAGCGCAGCACGCCGCGCGCGCGGTAGTCGGGCAGCGGGCTGTTCAGCGCGTCATCGACACTGCGCAGGATCACGTAGGCACGGTTGAGAAAGTGCCGGCCCGCGTCGGTCAGGTTCATGCCTTGGGCTGAGCGCACAAACAACTGCACACCGAGCATGGCTTCCAGTTCCTTGATCGCCGTGGTCACCGCCGATTGCGAGATGTTCAGGTGGATGGCCGCCTGGGAAATCTGGCCGATTTCGGCGGTGGCGACGAAGTAGCGCACTTGGCGCAGGGTCAGGGACATGCCGGGCTCCTCCAGTGGGTGGTGGTATGGAGTATCTGATTTTCAGAAGATGGGCCATCTGATAATAGATCTTCCCAAGGGGTCAAGCCGCAGCCTACTTTTCCTCCATCACTTAGGCGGAGCGACTCTGATGCAGGCAGTGGATTTCAATTCGGACATGGGCGAAGGCTTCGGCCCCTGGACCATCGGCGATGGCGTCGACGCCGAGCTGATGGCGTACATCAGCTCGGCCAACATTGCTACCGGCTTCCATGCTGGCGACCCCGGCACCATGCGTCGTACGGTCGAGCGCGCCAAGCAACTGGGCGTGGCCATCGGCGCGCATCCGGGTTTTCGGGACCTGGTCGGTTTTGGCCGTCGCCACATCAACGCACCGGCCCAGGAACTGGTGGACGATATGCTCTATCAGCTCGGCGCCCTGCGGGAAATCGCCCGGGCCCAAGGTGTGACCCTGCAACACATCAAGCCCCACGGCGCGCTGTACATGCACCTGGCCCGAGATGAAGAAGCGGCGCGGCTGCTGGTGAAGAACCTGCAAATCATCGAACCGACGCTGTTGTTGTACTGCATGCCCAACTCGGTGATCTGGCGCGTGGCCAAGGAGCTGGGGCAGCCGGTGGTGCGGGAGTTTTATGCCGACCGTGAGTACGATCTGACCGGCTCCATCGTGTTTACCCGCAATGTGCGAGCGCTGGATCCTGCGATGGTGGCGGCGCGCGTCCTGCGGGCTTGTCAGACCGGGCTGGTGCGAACCGTGGAAGGCGAAGACCTGTTTATTGAATTCGATTCCATCTGCCTGCACAGCGACACGCCGGGTGCCCTTGAGTTGGTAGAGGCGACCCGCGAAGCGTTGGACCGAGCGGGCATCACCGTCAAAACACCACAATAAAAACGATTCCTCAATTTTTTCGCCTGCCTTTCTACAATGATTCCAAGAGGAACAGACATGGCTGAAACATCTCCCATCCGCTACAGCTTCGGCGGTGATGAACACCTGTTTGCCGAGGTCAGCGACAGCATGTCCCTGGAGGCCTTTTTCAAAGGCATGGCGGTGACCCGTGCCGTGGAGCGCCTGGCGCTGGAAGGCGTGCTGGATGTGTGCCTGGCCAACGCGTCGTTCCAGATCCGCTTTGACCCCGACCGCATCGCCCCGCATGTGCTGCTCGATGCGGTGCAGACCGCCGAAGCCCAAGCTGTGGCTGAACGCACCTTGCACACGCGCATCATCGAAATCCCGGTGCTGTACAACGACCCGTGGACCCACGAAACCCTGATGCGTTTTCGCGACCGCCACCAAGACCCCAGCGGTACGGACCTGGAGTACGCCGCGCGCATCAACGGGCTGGCCGATGTCGAGGCGTTTATCGCCGCCCACAGTGGTGCGCCGTGGTTTGTGTCGATGGTCGGATTTGTGGCGGGCCTGCCGTTCATGTTCCAGATGGTCGAGCGCGAGCGGCAATTGCAGGTGCCCAAGTACCTGCGACCGCGCACTGATACGCCGAAACTCACCCTCGGCCATGGCGGCTGTTTTGGCTGCATCTACTCGGTACGCGGTGCCGGCGGCTACCAGATGTTTGGCGTGACCCCAGCCCCGATCTACGACCCGGCGCAGCAACTGGCGTACCTCAAGGAACACATGGTGTTCTTCCGTCCTGGCGATATCGTGCAGTTCAAACCCATGGACCGTGAGGCCTACGACTTGGCGGTGGCCGACGTGGATGCAGGACGTTTCGACCTGCGCATCCGTCCCGTGGAATTTTCCCTCGACGCCTTTCTCGCCGACCCCATCGGTTATCCGAAATCCCTGCAGGAGGCACTGGCATGATCAAGGTCCTCAAACCCGGCCTAGCCACCTCCGTGCAGGACCTTGGCCGTGAAGGCTATTACCACTTGGGCATCCCGCCGTCGGGTGCATTGGATCAATATGCGTTGAGTGCAGCCAACCACCTGGTCGGCAATCCAGTCGGCGCGGCGGGCCTGGAATGCACGCTGATCGGCCCCGAACTGGAGTTTCAGCAGGACGCGCTGGTGGCCCTCAGCGGCGCCTTGATGTCGCCGCGCCTGGACGGTGAAGTGGTGCACCAGGACACCGCGTTCCAGGTCCGCGCCGGGCAGGTGTTGCGCTTCGAGTTTCCCAAGGCGGGCGCACGGACCTACCTCGCGGTGGCCGGCGGGATTGACGTGCCGTTGGTGCTGGGCAGTCGCTCGACTTACACCCTCGGCGCCCTCGGCGGGTTCCACGGGCGGCGCTTGCAGGAAGGTGATGAACTGCCCATCGGTGCAGCCAGTGGCGTGGGCCGGGCGGGCAACAGCCTGCCGATGGCACTGCGCCGATCAGTGGGCGGTGATGTGACTCTGCGTGTAGTGCCGGGGCTGTATTACGAGCGCCTCACGGAGGCGGCCAAGAGTAGCTTTTTTGCCGAACCGTGGACCGTGGGTTCCGAAGCCGACCGCATCGGGTATCGCTTCAAAGGCGGGAGTGCCTTGAGTTTCCAGCCACGTGAGCAGCCGTTTGGCGCGGGGTCGGATCCGTCGAATATCGTCGACAGTTGCTACCCGATTGGCTCGATCCAGGTACCGGCGGGATTGGAGCCGATTGTGTTGCACCGGGATGCGGTGTCGGGCGGTGGCTACGCGATGATCGGTACGGTGATCAGCGCCGACTTGGACCTGATCGGCCAGATGCAGCCGAACCAGCGGGCGGGGTTTGTGGCGGTGACGCTGGAGGAGGCGTTGGAGGCGCGGCGGGTGTACAAAAAACGGCTGAAGGCTATGACTGGGCTTTTCAATCACTGAAGAAATACAAATCCAAATGTGGGAGCGGGCTTGCTCCCACATTGTTGCCCTGTGTGGTGTCAGAAGAGTTGGGTGAACAGCCAGTAGAGGCTACCTGACAGCAGGATGGCCGCTGGCAACGTCAGCACCCACGCCATCGCCAGGTTGCGGATTGTGCGCATCTGCAACCCGCCCCCGTTCGCGACCATAGTCCCCGCCACACCCGACGACAACACGTGGGTGGTCGACACCGGCAACCCATACATATCCGCCGCGCCGATGGTCAGCATCGCCACCATTTCTGCCGAGGCGCCTTGGGCGTAGGTCAGGTGCGTCTTGCCGATCTTCTCGCCCACGGTCACCACGATGCGCTTCCAGCCGACCATGGTGCCCAGGCCGAGGGCGATGGCCACGGCGATCTTCACCCACAGCGGAATGAAGCGCGTGGAACTGTCGATCTGTTGCTTGAACAGTTGCAGCTTGCCTTGGGTATCCGCGTCGAAATTACCGACCTTGCCCTTGTCCATCAGGCGAATGGTTTCGCTGGTCAGGTACATGTCATTGCGTACGTTGCCCACAGCCTCGGCGGGCACTTTGGCCAAGGAACCGTAGCCTTTGACTTCATCACCGATCTGCCCGGCCAGGGCGGCGAGGGCGGGGACCAGTTCCGGGGTAGCTTCCTTGGTGCGCACGTAGGTCGAGAGGATCGGGCGCGGGTCGCCGGTCAGTGCCTGCGGCGCGCTTTTCACCAGCGCCACTTGGGTCACTTCGGCCACCGCCGCAAACTGCAGCGACTGCTCGGCGGGCATGGTGCGGTTCAGCGCGTAGGCCATCGGCAGGGTGCCGACCAGGATCAGCATGATCAGGCCCATGCCTTTCTGCCCGTCGTTGGAGCCGTGGGCAAAAGACACGCCGGTGCACGTGGCGATCAGCAGGCCGCGGATCCACCACGGTGGCGGGGTGTCGCCTTTGGGTGCCTTGTACAGCGCGCGATTCTTGACGAACGCGCGCAGGGCCAGCAACAGCATCGCCGCAAAGGCAAAGCCGATCAGCGGTGACAGCAGCAAGGCGTAACCGATCTTGATTGCCTGGCTCCAGTCCACGCCGCTGGTGCCATCACGCCCGTGCATCAGGGCATTCGCCACACCTACGCCGATGATCGAACCAATCAATGTGTGGGACGACGACGCCGGCAAACCCAGCCACCAGGTGCCGAGGTTCCACAGGATTGCGGCGATCAACAGGGCGAAGATCATCGCGAAACCGGCCGACGAACCCACCTGCAGAATCAACTCCACCGGCAACAACGCAATGATGCCGAACGCTACCGCGCCGCTGGAAAGCAGTACGCCAAGGAAGTTGAAAAAGCCTGACCACACCACCGCAAAGTGCGGCGGCAAGGAGTTGGTGTAGATCACCGTCGCCACGGCGTTGGCGGTGTCGTGGAAACCGTTGACGAACTCGAACCCCAGGGCGATCAACAGCGCCACCCCCAGCAGCAAGAAGGGCGTCCAGGTGGTGAGTTGGGCGCCCATTTCGTGCATGTCATGCATCAGGCTGTAGGCGGTGAACAACAAGCCCATGGCGAGCACGGCGAAGAAGATGATTACCGTCACCAGGCCGGGTTTCTTGTCCAGCCTGGGTTTTGGGTCTGCAGGTGAGGCGTGTGTGGAGGCAGTCAGGGAAGGGGTGGCCATGCCGGAGCATCCAGTGTGATGAGGATGTCGTTCATAGTCATTGCAGAATGTTACAGAGATGCTGCCATACATCAGTGTTTAGGTGATTGAGCTGGCCGCTGGTCAGTAATCCTTGCGCTTTCTGAAGGCCCAGCGCCCGGCAATCAACGTGAAGGTCGCGACGAGCGCCACCAGAATCCAGAAGCCTTCCGGGTCTTGGGAAAGCGGCACACCGCCCACGTTCATGCCAAAAAAGCCGGCGATGATGTTGATGGGCAACGCCAGCACTGTCACCACGGTAAGGGTGAACAGCGTGCGGTTGCTTTGCTCGTTGAGGTTGGCGGCGATTTCTTCCTGCAACAACTTGATGCGTTCACCCAGGGCCATCAGGTCGTTGATGATCAACGCAAACTCCTCGGTGGATTTGCGCAGCTCCTTGACGTCTTCCTTTTGCAACCACTGCGGCGGCCGGTTGAGCAGGCGCAGCAGCGAGCCCGGCTCGAGCGCCAGCAGGCGTTGCAGGCGCACCAGCACCCGGCGTGCGGCGCCGAGTTCGGCGCGGTTGGTGGACAGGCGCGAGGACAGCAACTGGTCTTCGATATGGTCGACGCTGATGCTGGTCTTGCGCACGATCTGGGTCAGCACTTCACCCTGGTCGCGTAACAGGTGCACCAGTAAGGCCAGCGGCGAGCGAAAGCTTTCACCGGCTTTTACCGACGAGCGCAGTTTATCCACCGAGTGCAGCGGTTGCAGGCGCGCACTGATCAGCAAGCGGCTGCGGGCGCAGACCCACAGCGTGGAAATGTCCGACGAGACCATGCTGCTGAAGTTGAACACCACGTCGTTGACCACCGCCAGCAAGGCCGAGTCGACGTGTTCGATGCGCGTGGAACGCGAGCCTTCGTGCAGGGCTTCGAAGAACTCTTCCGGCAGGTCCAGGTGGGCCTGCATCCAGCGCTCGCACGCGGCGTGGGCTAGGTTCAGGTGCAGCCACAGGAATTCTTCCGGGTCACCCGGTTGGCGCAACGCCTGGAGCGCCGCCGCCGAATCTATCTGCTCACCCTTTTCCCCTGGGCGAAAACGAAAACCGTAGAGCAAGCCAAACAGGTCGGAATCCTGGTGGCTGTGATCGATGCTGTGGTTCATGAGGGCTCGCAGAAAAAGCGCCTGTAGGAGATTTCACAGGTTCGCATGCGCGAATCATTGCAAGTGGATTTGACAGTTTTGTGACGGTTTTGAATTTATTTCGTTGCGATGACATTTATTTGACCGTTTGTCAGGAACCGTTCAAGAAGGCTCTAATCCGGCCGATTCAAGGCATCAAGGCGCGCTGTGGATGGGCGGTGCCTTTTGATGACAAGGACGTTAGGCGTGCACGCACCAATTCCTTGTATCGAGGCTTTTCCCCGATGAATGTTTTGCGAACCTCCTTGAGAGCACAAATCCTGTCGCTGCTCGGTGGCAGTCTTTTGGCGATGCTGTTGATCGCCCTGGCCTGTTTCAATTTTTTGTCCAACGGGGTGCAGAGCTATCGCAGCTTGATCGATGGGCCGCTGCTGACTTCACAATTGATTGACGAGGCCAACCTGCAATTCAAGGTGCAGGTTCAGGAATGGAAAAACGTCCTGCTGCGCGGCAAACAGCCCCAGGACATGGAGAAATACTGGAATCAGTTTCAGGACCGCCAGCGCGACGTTCAAGGCATCCTCACCCGGCTGGTCACTCAGACCAGCAGCGACCCGAGCCTGAGCCGACGCATCGAAACCTTGCGCCAGGAACACCAGCAACTCGGCGTGGCTTACCAGAAGGGCCGCGATGCCTACGTGGCCGCCGGTGGCGATGCAACGGCCGGCGACACCGCGGTGAAAGGTGTGGATCGCGCCGCCAGTGAGCAGATGAGTGCGTTGGTCAGCGACCTGCGCGAACAAGGCAGCCAGCAATCCAAGGCCATCAGCGCCTATGCCGAGCGCACCGTGCTGGTGGGGCTGGCGATCATGCTGTTGTCGGGTGTGTTGATCGGTCTGTTCAGCCTGTGGTTGATCAACCGCAACCTGATCCTGCCGATCCGTGGCTTGATCGACTACGTGACGCAACTGAGCCATGGTCGCTTTGCCGAGCGTGTTGCCAGCCGTCGTCAGGATGAGCTGGGCCACCTGGCCGCTGCCGCGAATACCTTGCGTGACTTTCTTGCCGAAACCTTCAGCCGTTTACAGCGCAGTGCTACCGACCTGGTCAGCGCCAGCGGCGAGTTGAATGCCATCGCCGGGCAGATGGCGACGGGCACCAATGATCAATTCAACCGAACCGACCAGGTGGCCACGGCCATGACTGAAATGTCGGCCACCGCCCAGGAAGTCGCGCGCCACGCCGCCAGTGCCTCCCGCGCGGCGGACGAGGCCGATCACTCGGCCCGCGAAGGCGGTGAAGTGATGAAAGTCACTATTGCCACCATCGGCCAGATGCGTAACGAGATCCTGAATACCGGCACCATCATCCGCCGCCTGGAAACCGACAGCGTGCGCATCGGCAAGGTGCTGGAAGTGATTCGCGGCATTGCCGAGCAGACCAACCTGCTGGCGCTCAATGCCGCGATTGAAGCTGCGCGCGCAGGCGAAGCCGGCCGTGGTTTTGCGGTGGTGGCCGATGAAGTGCGAAGCCTGGCGCAACGCACGGCGGCGTCGATCATCGAGATCAACGGGATTATCGAAGCGGTACAGAACGGCGCGGTGGATGCGGCTGAAGCCATCGTGAGTGGCCAGTCGTGCAGCGATGAGAGTGTGGAAAAGGTCACGCAAGCCGGTGCCATGCTGGCTCACATTACCCAGGCGGTGGAAGCGATCCGCGACATGAACCGCCAGATCGCCACGGCGGCCGAGGAGCAGACGTCGGTGGCGGAAGATATTTCGCGCAACATCACGCACATCACCACCGTGGCCACGGCCAACCTCGATAACGTCAAGCGTACCGAAGCGGCTAGTCACAACCTACGTGGGCTGTCAGGTGAGTTGAATGAGGTGACGGCGCGCCTTGGCGCCTGATCAAACGGTCGGCAAGCTGAACGTGAACACGGTGCCGTGCTGCTCGGTAGTGGACACGCTCAGCTCACCACCGTGGGCATCGGCAATCTGCTTGACGATGTACAACCCCAGGCCGAGACCGGCTTGGGGCGCATCGGTAACTGGACGCGCGTAGGGCTGAAATAATCGCGGCAGGGCTTGTGCGCTGATCTGCCCCGGGTTTTTCACCGTCAGCGTGAACTGCGACTGCTCGACCCTTGCCGTGACTTCAACCGGGCCATCGTGACTGCCGTGGTGGATGGCATTGGCGACCAGGTTGGAGAGCAGTTGCGCCAGTCGCTCCCGGTCACCTTTGAGCCCTTGAAGTTCGCCGATATGCGCAACAATTTCGCGTTGTGGATGAACGCTCTGCACCTCAGACACCACATGTTGCAACGCAGCCTGCAAGCCCTGGCAATCACCCATGCTCAAGGGAATGCCGCTGCCCATGCGCCCGCGGGCGAAATCCAGCACGTCCTCCACCAGTTGCGCCGCGCGCCGACCGCTGGTGAGGATATGGCGCACAATCTTGTCAGTGGCGGGGTCGGGGTGTTTGCGCAGCAGTCGCTCAGCGCCGAAGTTTATGGCGAACAACGGGTTACGCAAGTCGTGCCCGAGCACCGCGATGAATTGTTCACGCAATTCGGCGGTGCCACGTTCTTCCTGCAACTCGGCTTCGGTTTGTTGCTGGCTTTCTTCGGCTTCGATCTGCAGCGACAGCACGCGTGCAAACGACTCCATAGTCGATTGGATGGTGCTGCTGCGCAGTGACGCGGGGTTGGGGTCCAGTGCGCAGATGGTGCCGAAGAAGCGCCCATCGGTGCGGAACACCGGCACGGAAATGTAGCTTTCAAACTGATAGATACGTGGCGTGTGGTGGTCGTGGTAAAGCGGGTCTTCGCTGGCTTTGTCGATCACCACGGACACGTGTGAACCGCGGATTTCGTGGCAGATCGTGGTGGTCAGGTCCAGCTCGCCTCCCACACCCAGGCCGAAACCCAGGTTGTCGAGCACCGCGCAGGCCGTCCAGGTGTCTTCCGTTACGCGAGCAACAGCGGCAAACCGCAGGCCGGTCATGTCACTGATCACCTTGAGCATGGCCGGTACGGCGCTGATACGCCCGATAGTGGCGATGTCGGCGGCTTTTTGCCCCATGTAACGGTCCCTGTTCGGGTGCAATGGCGTTATGCCTTGGCTGTAGCTTGAGAGTCTAACGGCCTTGTACTATGTGGGGGTAATTTCATTCGTCACCAAGGCAGGTTTCCTGCAGCTTGCCGACGAGCGCCCACAAAAAACGCCACCCGAGGGTGGCGCTGTTTTGTTCAGAGGGTAATCAAGTGTCCAGCTTGTCTTCCAGCACAGCACCGGTCTTGGCATCGAGCTTCACTTCGAACTTCTTGCCGGCGGTGTCGGTCAGGTCAACTTCGTAGACCAGTACGCCGCTGTTGTTACGGTCCAACTCGGTGTCAGTGATGGTGGCACCCGCGTGTTTGGCCACGGCGGCAGCATTGAGTTTTTCGAAAGGCATCACTGCGCCGGACTTGACCAGGCCTTCAATCTGGTCTGGACGAACATCGGCCTGGGCCAGGCCAGCGGTCAGGGTCAGGGCGGTAGCGGCGAACAAAGCGGTCAGGGTTTTCATGATGTGTATCCTTCTGGTGAGCTGTTTAAGTGGGATCAGGTTAACCAGCGCAACTTAATTCACCCTTAATTATTTCAAGCGGTTGCGCAGTTTGTTCAATCCGTCACGCGCGGGGAATTTCATGCTGGAGGCTCACTTCAAAGGAGACTCGGCATGAAACGGTTAGTGAGTTGGATCTACGCCCCTGCATTCCTGCTGGGGTTTCTCGGTTACGGGCTTTGGCAGCCGGACAGCTTGATTCTGCTGTTCGTGATTGCGGTCGTGGTGTCATTCCTGGCAGAACAATGGTTGCCCTATGAACCGCAGTGGAATCGCAGTCTGGGCGATCGTCGGCGCGATACGTTGCATGCCCTGGTCAACGAAAGCCTGAACGCTGTGGGCTTGTTGATCCTGCCAGGGCTCACGGCGTTAGTGGCGTTTGAGGGCATTTGGCCGCGTGGCTGGCCATTGTGGGAGCAACTGCTGATGGCCATTGTGCTGGCCGATGCCGGCATCACCTTGATGCATTACGCCAGCCATCGCGTCCGGCCGCTGTGGCGACTGCATGCGGTGCATCACAGCGTGCAGCGGCTCTATGGTTTCAACGGGTTGATGAAGCATCCGTTGCACCAGGTGCTGGAAGCCACGGCCGGTTTGCTACCGTTGATCCTGCTGGGCATTCCCTTGGACGTGGCCCAGTTGCTGGCGTTGGCCATTGCCCTGCAATTGCTGCTGCAGCACTCCAATGTGGACATGCGCCTGGGGCCGTTGCGCTGGGTGTTCGCCTGGGCACCGGTGCATCGCTTTCACCATATGAAATATGGCCGCGCCGGGGATGTGAATTTCGGTTTGTTCTTCAACCTGTGGGATTGGCTGCTGGGCACGGCGTATTACCGCGAACGCTATCGCATGGGGCCGGGGGATCTGGGGATTGGCAGTCGTCCGGACTTTCCGGTGGACTATGGGGCGCAGTTGCGTGATCCCTTCAAGGCGGTTGGCTTCAGCAAGGAGCCGTCACTGCCGGACGATTTACGTTAACAGTTGAACATCCAGCTGGCGCAATGAGGCGGCTGCCGTGACGCCAAACAGCTGCTTCATGGTTCGCGAAAAATGCGCCGAATCGGCAAACCCCGCACCGTGAGCCGCATCGGTCAGCGTGCCACCGGCAAGCGCCAGTTGCAGGGCGATGCGCAATCGTCGCCACAGCACCAAACGACGCACAGGTAAACCCAGTTGATGGGCGAACAGTCGCTCCAGTTGGCTCAATGACAGGTGCGCGGCTTGGGCCAGGGCCTGGGCTGATACTTTGCCGTCGAGTTGTTGATCCAGTGCGGTGAGGGCGCGCTCCAGACGTGGATCATCCAGGCTGCGCCGAGGGAGTCGGCGCAATGCCTCCAGGGACAGGTCCTGGTGCAGCAAAGGGGCGAGATCAAACACGGCCGGTTCGGCGTACAGCACCGAGACCTCACCTTGAGTCTCAAGAATGGCGTGGGTTTGTCGCGACGGGATAAACAGGCGATGGGCCGTGGTGACCTGGCCATCGAGGCTGATCGTGATCGGTGAACCTTTGGAGGCCATCAACTGATGGGCGTAGTGCGCATGGGGCGCGGTGCGCCCCAGCTCGCCGAGGATCAGGCCGTAGTCACGGCCCAACCATAGGCGGCCTGACCATTCGGCCTTCACTCAGTACTTATAGTCGTGCAGCAGGTCCTGCACGCTGGAGGACGGCCAGCGCTTGTAGAACTTCAGCAGTTCGGCGGCGCGGTTGGTGAAGATGCCATCCACGCCGGCCTTCATCACTTTGTCGAAGTCCACCGGCTCGTCCACGGTGTAGACGTGCACCAGCAGGCCCTTGTCGTGGGTCAGCTTGTTCATTTCCGGTTTGACCAGGTCCGAATAGCTCTGGTCGCCGTGGTCTGTCAGCTCAGCCGAGGGACCGGTGCCGATGGCGCCGAGGCTCTTGGCTTCGTCGACCCACTTTTCGAACTCGGCCGCGTCTTTCGGCTCTTGCTTGGCGTAGTAGGCGGCCTTGGTGGTTTCGCCGGATTCAGCAAATGTCTGCTTGTTCTTCGGCTCGATGCTGCCTTCACCCACCCACAGCAACAGGATCTTCGGGGTGTTGGGCATTTCTTTCTGCAGCTCTTTCAGGCTCGCCACTTCGAAAGTTTGCAGCACCACGCGACCCTTGCCCTGGCCGACGCCGGTGTTGCTCTTGCCCAGCTTGGAGCCGGCGGAGCTCAGCCAGCCTTTGTCGAGCAGCTTGTTCTTGAGGTCAGCTTCGATGCCCGGGAATTGCTTGGGCTCCTTGGTTTCGATGTACAGGCCGGGTTTGTGCTGTGGGTTGCCTTCGGCGATCTTGATGATGTCGTCCAGGCTCTGGATTTTCAGGCCGACGAAACCTGGACGTGCGCGGTCCGGGTAGGCGGCGTTGAACCAGCTGCCGGCGTCGAGGGTTTGCAGTTCTTTCCAGGTGAACTCGTTGGCCGGGGCGTCCTTGCGATCAGGGAACTTGGTGGCCACGTCGGTGGTGCGCTGCAGGTTGTTGTCGTGCAGGGCGAACAGCACGCCGTCCTTGCTGCGCTGCAGGTCCATTTCCAGGTAGTCGGCACCCAGGTCGCGGGCGATCTTGTAGGCGGCAGCGGTGGACTCCGGTGCATCGTAGGACGCACCACGGTGGGCGATCACGGCCGGGTACGGAATGCCTTCATTGGTTGCCAATTCAGCCGGGCTGATCGGATCGGCAGCCTGCGCTTGGCCAAGGCCGAGCATCAGAGCGAGCAGCAGGGCGCTCTTGGTAAACGTGACAGGCATATGCGAAGTCCTTTCGTGGAGGTAGCTTTGAGAAGGCCTCCTTTTTAACAATTGATTGCGAAAGGCGCTATCACCAAACCGACATTAACGTGCGCAGGCTTCAATTTTCTCGGATTTTTTGCCTGGCATTGCAGTATTCTTGCCCGAAGCTGCCCCATTAGAGGGCGGTACTTTCCGCCACGCGTGTAAACCATCTTTCCAGTCCCTGTGGGACTTTTCAGTGAGGTTTACCATGCGCATCACCTCCGAGCTTATCTGCCAGGCCGCCGACCAACTCCACGGTTTTGTTGGCCTCAACCGCAAGACAGGCCAGTACATCGTGCGTTTCAGCGAAGACTCCTTCGGCATGGACGTGGCCGATGACGGCATCATTCCCACCGCCGAATTCGTCTGGCTACCGGCCCCGGAGCAGACCATGACGCTGTCCCGCGAGCGCATCCAGTTGCTGCTGGACCAGAACATCGACGAGCGCATCAACATCACCGAGCCGTTGCGGGTGTATATGCGCCGGGTGGAGATTGCGCAGATCAGTGCGTTGCGCAGTCTGGTGAGCTAGCTCGCTTCAAAACTGTAGGCCCGTTCGACTTTGCATACCCGGGTCTGGAAGGCCGAGTACCAAGTGGCGCGCCCCTGTTCGCGCACCGCCTGGTGCTCGGCCTGCTGCTTCCAGGCCAGGATGGCCGCTTCACTTTCCCAGTACGACACGGTGATGCCCAGGCCGTCTTCCCGTGCGGACTCCACGCCGATGAATCCCGGTTGTTCACGCGCCAGTTCCAGCATGCGGCTGGCCGCCTGGCCGTAGCCTTGATCGCCTTCGGTGCGCAACGAGCTGAAGATCACCGCATAGTAGGGCGGCGCAGGTGTGCGGGCGATCATGCGGACACCGCCTGACAAGCTTTGAGCAGGGCCATCGCCAAGGGCGGGGTAATACCTTGCAGCGCGGCGCGTTCGGGTTGGAAGAGGGTGGCGACGAAGAACGGGTGGTCGAGCAGTTCCACCGCGCGCAGGTCGCCGGTCGAATCATGGCCGCTGGGGATCAGGTCGCCTTCGAGCAAGGCATCGAGGAACTCGGGGTTCACGCCGTAACGGCAGCGATAACCTTCCTGCACATCCAGGGTGTCATAGGCCTCGGCGATCCGGGTGTAGGGCGCCAGGCGCACGCTGTCGGTGGCCTCCACCAGGGCACAGCTCAGTGGCGCGATCACGACGCGCTTGGCCTGCGGCGCGAGTTCGCCATGCTCGGCATCCTTCCAGCCCAGGACATTGCGTGCGTATTCCAGCACGGCATGCTGAAAACCGCCGCACGTGCCGAGGAACGGTCGGCGTTGCTCGCGGGCAAACCGGATCGCCCGCATTGCGCCGTCAGTGTCGCGGTAAGGGCTGGCGGGGACGCACCAGAAACCGTCGAATTCATGCAGTGATTGGGGCAGGTTATCGGTGTCGAGCCACTGCACGTGAACCCCCAGGCCGAGGGTCTCGGCCGCCTGTTGCAGCGCCACGGGGATGGCCTGGTGGGCGATGACATCGGGGTTGTAATCGCCGATCAGGGCGAGGTGCAGAGGCGTGGTTTTCATCGTGTACATCCCATGGCTTGTGGTGTCCTGAGGCGCACTATAGATTGGCGTTCACGCAATCAATATTGGCGTTTTAGCACATGCTCAATGCAGTCACGCACTATTCAATTGACTACCCCGACTTATCGCTGATCCTCGCCCTGGTGCGCGGCGGCACACTCGCACGGGCGGCCGCGTTGTTGCGGGTGGACGTGTCCACGGTGTTCCGCGCGGTGCGGCGCCTGGAGGCGGCGCTGGGCCAGACGTTGTTCGAAAAAAGCCGCGCCGGCTACCTGCCCACCAGCCTGGCGAGCAACCTGGCGCAGCAGGCGGAACGCGCCGAGCAAGCGCTGGAGGCCGCGCGCATTGGTGTGGAGCAAGGTGGTGAGGTGATCAGCGGCACGGTGCGCCTGACCTGTACCGATTCTGTGCTGCAAGGCTTGCTGTTGCCGGCCCTGGCGCAATTCATGCCGCAGTACCCGGCGTTGATCCTGGAACTGAGTACATCGAATGACTTCGCCAACCTGAGCCGCCGCGACGCGGATATCGCGCTGCGCCTGACTCGCACGCCGCCGGAGCATCTAGTGGGCCGGCGCCTGGGCAATGTGGCGTATCGGGTGTGCGCCAGTCCGGGTTTCGCCCAACAACACGAAGGTCGCGAGCTGGCAGACTTGCCATGGATCGCCCCGGATGACTTCCTGCCCGACCACCCCACGGTAGCCTGGCGCCGCGAGCACCTGCCCGGCGTGCGTCCCAGCTATCGCTGCAACAGCATGTTGTCGGTGACCGAACTGGTGCGTGCAGGGTTGGGGGTGGCGGCGTTGCCGGACTTTCTAGTCGGGGACCGCCTGCAACCACTGGGCCCCGCATTGGCGGGGTACGACACGGCGTTATGGTTGCTCACGCGCCCCGATTGTCGGGCGCTGCGCTCGGTGGTGACACTGTTTGACGAGCTGGGGCGACACCTGCGGTTGCCTTAGGTTTTTCGCACAAAATGCTCGTGCATTTCGCTAGTCAGGCTTTCGATATGCTCTGTCAGTTGCTTGGTCATTTCCGTCAGTCGGGTGTTCTGCTCCAGCAGCTCCAGCAACTGTTTGGTGGTCTGCGCGGCCTGGGCCTGGCGCTCGGTGTTGGCAATCGCCAGCGCTTCGCGGTGCTGGGCGTCGGCGTCTGACTGCGCTTTGTCGCGAGCGGCCTGACGCGTCTGGGCCAGCAGGATCAGCGGCGCGGCATAGGCCGATTGCAGGCTGAAGGCCAGGTTGAGCAGGATAAACGGGTACACGTCGAAATGCGTGACGCCGGTCATGTTCAGCACCACCCACAACACGACGATGGCGGTTTGCGCGCCGAGGAAGGTGGGCGTGCCGAAGAAACGGGCGAACGCTTCGGCCTTGAGGGCAAAGGTGTCATTGCCGAAGGTTGGCGCCAAGTGGGCATGGGGACGATGGAAGCGCAGGTGGTCGACGGCGGCGGTTTCGGTCTTTTCTGGGGTCATGGCGGGCTCGGATCGTTTGCTTGAAGACAAGCAAGCACTATAGACCGAGCCCCCAGCGCCCCGTATGAAGATCGGGTCAGTTGCCACCGCGCTCATTGGCGAATGCACTCACCGCCTGCACGGCCTCGCTGGTGCCTTCGCGGATCTGCAGGATTACCGTGCCGGCGCGGTTTGCCAGGTCGACCCCTTGCGCGGCGCGGTCGCGGGTGCCGTCCATACTGTGGATGGCCTGGCGGGTCTCCTCCTGAATCATCGCGATCATGCTGGAAATTTCCGCCGTTGAACCGCTGGTGCGGGCCGCCAATTGCCGTACTTCATCGGCCACCACGGCAAACCCGCGACCTTGCTCGCCGGCACGCGCCGCCTCGATGGCGGCGTTGAGGGCCAGCAGGTTGGTCTGGTCGGCGATGCCGCGAATGGTATTGACGATGGCGGTGATCTGCTGCGAGCGCTCGCCCAGCTTGGCAATCAGCTGTGAGGAACCGTCGATGTCCGCCGCAATGTCGTGCATGCCACTGGCGGTTTGCTGGATCACTTCGGCGCCTTTTTCGGCGATGTCCCGGGTGTTCAGGGAGATGTGGTACGCCTGGGCCGCGCTGGCGGCGTCGGCGGTATGTTGTTGCACCATGGCGGTCACGTCCGAGGCGAACTTCACCACTTTGCACAGGCGTCCGCCGGCGTCGTACACCGGGTTGTAGTTCGCTTCGAGCCACACGGCCTGACCGTTCTTATCCACCCGTTCGAACTGGCCGCTGAACATTTCGCCCTGGTTCAGGCGCTTCCAGAAGTCGCTGTAGGTCGAGCTGCTGGCCACGGCCGCGCTGCAGAACATGCGGTGATGCTGGCCCTGGATCTGCGCCAGGGTGTAACCCATGCGCTGCAGGAAGTTGGCGTTGGCCGTGATAATGGTGCCGTCGAGGTTGAACTCGATCACTGCCATGGCGCGGCCGATGGCGGCCAGTTTGGCATTGGCTTCGCTTTCGGCCTGCAGGCGCGGCGTGACGTCCATGGCGTACTTCACCACTTTGATGACTTGACCTGCTTCGTCACGCACCGGGTTGTAGCTGGCCTCCAGCCAAACCGACTGGCCATCGCCCGCCACCCGTTCAAAGGTGCCGGACTGGAACTGGCCATTACGCAGGTTCGACCACAGCTGGTTGTACTCGGCGCTGCGGGCGAATGCGGGGGTGCAGAACATACGGTGGGACTGGCTCTCGATCTGCTCGGCGCGGTAGCCCATGGTCTGGAGGAAGTTGGCATTGGCTCGCAGCACAGTGCCGGACAGGTCGAATTCGATCACCGCCATGGAGCGCTCGATGGCATCCAGCAGGCTGGCCTGTTGGGCGACGGTGTGTTGCAGGGCGTTGATGGTTTTTTTATGGGCTTTAAATAGCATGTTCGGGGGCTCGGGCAAGCAAGCTTCTGGGTTTCCTTGGATATGCGCCTGCCCCCGTAAGGCATTCGCTATACGGTTGACTTGCTCATTGTCAGCTTCCTTGTACCGACAGCGGGGGTGGAACAACGGGTTCAGAGTGATCAGCCTGGCAAGAAGTTCGCCTCAGGGGCAGGACCTTTTTTGGGTAGCCGACAAGTGGTGGCATTATGCTTTCTCTTGGCGTGCACGCATGAGGATTCAGACGAGGACTCGTAGGACAACCTCAGGCGGAATGAGCGATCACTGCTTCGCTGATGTTGACCCGGTTACGCCCGGTGTCCTTGGCGGCATACAGCGCGCGATCCGCCGCATTCAGCCACATGGCGGCGTCGGTAAAGAAGGGCTGGAAATCAGCCAGGCCGATGCTCAGGCTCACGCGCAATTCAGGGATCTGCGGGTTGCGGTAATTGCTGAAGGTCTCGCGCATGCGTTCCATCACCTGTGCCGCCTCTTCCAGCGGAACTTGCGGAAGAATCACACAGAATTCATCGCCACCGTAACGCCCGGCCAGGTCATTTTCACGCAAGTTGCGTCGCAACTCCAGGCTCAGTTGACGCAGGACCGCGTCGCCGACGATGTGGCCGTGGGTGTCGTTGATCTGCTTGAAGTGATCGATATCGATCAACGCGATGGTGGCATGGCTTTGCTGCTGTTGGCACTTATGAAATTTAAGGTGCAGCAAGTCTTTCCATGAGCCGTGGTTCAGCAGACCGGTGAGGCTGTCGGTTCGGCTGAGGGCGCTGAGTGCGCGTTTGTGTTCCGACAACTTAATCGCCAACTGATAGCAAACCGTGCCGATGGCCATGGGGTAGAGCGTCAGCATCGGCAGGCAGGTGTAGACCTGTGTGAGGCTGACGTTGGGGTTGAATTTGATGCCGAAAAGCGCACAGGCGACCCCGACACCGGCCACTTGCGCCAGCAGCCCACGCAGGAACAGCCGCTTGCCGCCCGCCGCCACGTTGTTCATGGTCATCATGGAAAGGATGGTAACGGTTGTCAGTGGTGTGAACTGCGTGGCGGCGGCCCAGAACCCGCCGAACAATGAGTCGTACAGCAGGTTGCGTTGCTCAGCCTGGTAGGGGAATTGCGAGCGCGCTGAGAGTTGGTAGGCCACATGTGCCCAGGCGAAACCGTTGAACAACAGGAATGCCCAGACCCACCCCGGCATTGCGAGCGGATAAAGAGCGCCTGTGACACTGATGCAGCCGATGCCCAAGCCGATAATCCTTGGCTTGTAGATACGTCTGGCAAATGAAAGCCCTTTGCCTCGTCTGTTTTCCATAAATTCCTGGAGCCGTTTTTTCTGCAGGTGCGGCAAAGTGCGTCAGCGGGTTGAACCGTTGATCGGATAATAATTGTGAATATTGTCAGTTATTCGCGTGGGAATAATCAGTGTCCTTCCAAGCCATTTGCTCAGGACAGCGTGCGAATACGTCAAAAACGACCTGGAATGTCGTTCACACAACAGGTTTTTACGGCTGCCGGGGCGACGTGACTTCGTAGCCGGCCAGGAACAGGTCGATAGCCGATTCGATCACACTGGCCTGACTGGCGGCGTCCAGGACTGGTTGGCCCAGGGTAATCTGCGGCCAGAATGCAAACGCCTTGAGCAGGCTCTGGATCTGGTGGGCGGCAAATGCCGGGTCGCTGCAATTGAGCCGGCCATCGTCCTGGGCGGCGCGTACCCATTGGGTAAAACCTTCTTCGCGCTTGCTCAGGCGGGTGACCATGTCTTGCGCGCGCTCCGGCGAATGGATGGTGGCGGCGATGGCAACCCGGGCCAGGTCGAGGAAATTGGCATCCGCCATCATCTTCATTTTCGCTTCCAGCAAGCCGCGCAATTGTTCGCGCAGCGGGCGGTCGCTGGCGTAGCTGACGTCGAGCTGCGCAACGCTGCTGGCCCAGAGTTGATGGAGAATTTCGGCGAACAACTCTTCTTTGCTGGGGAAGTGGTTGTACACCGTGCGCTTGGAAACGCCGGCGGTGGCGGCGATCTTGTCCATGCTGGTCACCTCGAAACCGTTTTCGCGAAATTCAGCGATGGCCGCGGCCACGATGGCTTCGCGTTTACGGTCGGTAAGGCGTTGAGGGGCAGTCATGGAGGGCGCTCGGTTCGTCAAGGAAAGTTACACTCTGTAGTTTACTTGCTGTGTATTTTGTTGCAATCTTGAAACTACACTGTGCAGTGTAATTCAAGAGCGGTCTGTAGGAGTCACCTGTAAATGGCCACGATTTCGTCCCGCGTTGATTCTTCGCCGGCAGCGCCCAAGCAAGACCAAGGGCACTTCAGCAACGATGCACCCGTGCAGCAGGGTGGCTTCGGCAAGACCTTGCGTATTTTTTGGAACATGCTGTTCAACAAGCCGCGCACCACGCGGCCGGTAGGACAGATTCCGGTGCAGCCGCTGACCCGCGAGCAGTTGCTGGCGGCGCCGGATCACAGCGTATTCCGTCTCGGGCATTCCACCGTTTTACTGAAAATGCGCGGCAAATTCTGGGTGACCGACCCGGTGTTCGCCGAGCGTGCGTCGCCGTTCAGTTGGGCCGGCCCCAAGCGTTTCCACCAACCGCCCATCAGTCTTGAAGAGCTGCCGCCGTTAGAAGCGGTGATTCTTTCCCACAACCATTACGACCACCTGGACCGCAAGGCTGTCGTCCAATTGGCCGATAAGACCCGCTACTTTCTCGCGCCGCTGGGCGTCGGGGATATTCTGGTGAAATGGGGCGTGGACGCCAGCAAAGTGCGGCAACTGGATTGGTGGCAGGGCACCGAAGTGGATGGCATCCGGTTTGTCGCCACACCAGCGCAGCATTTTTCCGGGCGGGGCCTGTTTGATGCCAACCAGACCTTGTGGTGTTCCTGGGTGATGCTCGATGGTGCTCGACGGATTTTTTTCAGCGGCGATACCGGTTACTTCGACGGTTTTAAACGTATCGGCGAACAGTACGGCCCGTTTGACCTGACGCTGATGGAAACGGGTGCTTACAACGTCGATTGGCCGCACGTGCACATGCAACCTGAGCAAACCCTGCAAGCGCATATCGACCTCAAAGGCCGCTGGTTGCTGCCGATTCACAACGGCACCTTCGACTTGGCGTTCCATGCATGGCATGAACCGTTCGACCGCATTATGGCCCTGGCCTGGGAGCGTAACGTGTTTATCACCACACCGCAGATGGGGCAGGCGTTCAGCTTGCACCAGCCTGACCGAGGGTATGCGTGGTGGCTGGAGGTAGAAACCCAAGGTGCAGAGGAGCGCCTCGCCAACTGAAGTAAGAGGCGTCGGAAAAAGGAGTTTTCAAGCTGTTTCAGAGCTGCGACAGACGCCAGCCAAGGGTGCGATGATCCCCGGAAAGTCATTTCTCGGGGGCGGATTTTATGGACGGTAGATGTCAGAAATATTGGCATGCAGGTATGACTTGCCCGACGGGCCAACCTGCTCCTGTTCTCGCTGAACGTTCAGGCCTGGCGACGATAGCCAACAATCATGCGAGCCCTAAAGGAATCGATTTCGGCGTCGAGCCCCTGGCTCGTGAAAACCCTGGGCGAAGCGTCCCCGTTCCAGGGTATGACGTTCCGAGTCTTCCCCTGAAACCTTTGCGGGACCCATCGCTTTCATTGATTGCGTTGAGTGGAGTCGATCCTTCCGGGCCGGTGATGGTTGAAGTCCCCCTAGTAGAAAACAATACGGCCTTCACGGCGGATCACGCGCTGGGCGGCAGGCGCGTGGGGTTTGCCGAGCGGTTTGTAGATGACCACGAACATGAGCGGATCGAGCACAACTCATCCTTCCTGAGAGCCTTGGACATATTGCGTCGATCCGGAGCTGAGTTGATACCGGTGGCTGCCCACCGGGCCAATCACACCCTTCACACCCGCAACGAAATCGATGAGCTGGTGCGTGCATTCCGACTGGATGCCCTGGTATCCGACAGCCGCAGCAGCGCCTTCCACAGCGCGTGCTGGAGCGGCTATCCAGGGTTTGGCACGCCGCTCGAGGGTGGTGCGACGCTGTGGTTCTACGGTGCGCGATGGGCGAAGGATTGGCTGCCGGCTTTGGTGCAGGGGTATCAAAACGGACGCCGACTGATGGACCGGCAGGACGAGCCACCCGCAGCGCTGAACTATCCCACACGGTGAGTCGCCCGCGTCGCGCAGCCAATGAGGAGTGGAGTTTTTAGACTGGCCACGGATCAACATTGGTCCTTCTTCATCTCTTACTCCTCAAGAGGTCTTATGTTAGGCATCGCATCTGTAGGGATCGCATATGGCATGGGCTCCATGGTCCGGCAAGTCGTACAGTCCTTCGCTGGAGGCTACTTACCCGTTGCTTCAAAACCCTTGCCCGCCGGTACTGAGTACCTCAGTGTCAACGAGCTAAGCAGGCAAATGGCCCTCCCGGGCGGGCTTACTTCGGCCGATCTGGTCACTCATCTGCAGGAGCGGATTCGCAGGCTGGATCCGCAACTGAGCGCTGTCATTGAGCTCAACCCCAAGGCGCTTGAAACCGCACGTGAGCTGGACCGTGAACGGGCCAGCGGCAACGTGCGCGGGCCGCTGCATGGCATTCCCATCTTGCTCAAGGACACGATCGAAACCGAAGGTATGCAAACCAGCGCAGGCGCGTTTGGGTTGGTCGGTGCAACGGCCGGTAAGAACGCCCCGTTGGTGGACTATCTGATCAAGCAGGGCGCAGTGATCCTCGGTAAAACCAATATGACTGAAATGGCTGGGTTCCGTGGGGGGGCCGATGGCTGGAGTAGTCGAGGCGGGCAAACCCGTAACCCTCATCAAGCGGATGCCGACGTGGGAGGTTCCAGTTCCGGTTCCGCCGCAGCGGTTGCTGCTGGCTTCGCGCCTTTGGCGGTGGGTGCGGAAACCAATGGCTCGATCATTGTGCCGGCAGCACGCAACGGTATTGTCGGGTTCAAGCCTACTGTCGGGCTGCTGGACCGTAACGGGATTATTCCGGCGAGCCATCACCAGGACACACCGGGCCCGATGACGCGTTCGGTGTTTGATGCTGCGTTGATGCTCAATGCCATGTCAGGCAGTGATCCTAAGGACCCGGCAAGTGTAGGAGCGCCCCAAGGTATCGATTACACGCAGTTGCTGGTACCAGGGGCCTTGAAAGGCAAGCGTATCGGCTACCCTGCCACGTTCTCCAAAGATGGCGAAACCCTGTCAGTGGAGAACAGCCCGCAGTTCAATCGGACACTGGACGTGCTTCGCGAGCAAGGCGCGGTGTTGGTGCCGGTCAACCTGCGCCTGGCCGATACCTCACGCTACGACGAACTGTTGCTCTCGGATGTGAAGGAAGAGCTGAACACCTACCTGGGCAAGCGCTCGGGGTTGCCGGTCAGGTCGCTGACTGAACTGATCCGGTTCAACGATTTACGTGACGGCAGTGAGACGGATCATCAACCTATGCTAAAGGAGATCGGCGCCTCAACGCTGACGCCAGAGGAACGCAAGCCACTGTGGGACGCGCTGATCCAGGATTTCAGAAGCACGATCGATGGCCCGATCAAGGCAGAAAACCTGGACGCGATGGTGTCGGATTTCGACACCAACAGTTACTTCGGTGTCGCAGCGGCCGGCTATCCGGGAATTGCCGTACCGTCTGGCGTCGATGAGGAGGGCCTACCCACCAGTGCCCACTTCTTCGGTACCCAATGGGCCGAACCCATCTTGCTGGCAGTGGCCCATGGGTATGAGCAGGCAGCTCAGGTAGCGGTTAAACCGGAACTTTGACGCCGTAACGTGCCGCTGGGGAGCGATGTGACAGGTTGGGCCCCAGGGCCAGGCGTGCTGTTTCATAGGCATCCCAGTCCAGGCGGTCGGGCAATGAGGGGATTGTCACCTTCTCACCCTGGGCAAGGCCTGCCAGCGCGGCATCCACCAGATTTTCCGTGGTCATGACGATGGTGTCGGGGAGGTTGTTCACTGGTAGTCCCGCGACATTCCAGAACTCGGTGGCGGTGGCGCCGGGCAGCACCACTTGAACACTGACACCTTTGTCGCTCAGTTCATGGTCGAGGGATTCGCTGAACGCCTGCACAAAGGCCTTGGTGCCGCTGTACACACCATTCAACAACTTAGGCGCGAGCGCGACGATTGAGCCGATGTTGATCAGGGTGCCACGACCCTGGGCAACGAAATTGGTCGCGGCAGCTTTTGCCAGGCGAGTGAGCGCGAGGACATTGAGCAAGATCATGGCGTCCATCTTGTCCGCGTCCGAGGCCAGCAGTGACGCCGTTGCACCGACGCCGGCGTTGTTCACCAGCAGGCTGATGCGGCTGTCTTCAAGCAAAATCTGTTCAATGCGCGACAGGTCGGCAGGCAAGTTGAGGTCGGCCGCCACCGTCTGGATGTCCCGTTGGGTCTCGGCTTTCAGTCGGGCCGCGAGTTGGTCCAGTCGTTGCTGGTTGCGTGCCACCAGAATCAGGTCGTAACCCTGGTTAGCCAGGCGGTCGGCATACACAGCGCCAATCCCGGACGAAGCGCCAGTGATCAGGGCGAAACCTTTGGATTGAGTCATTGCAGTTGCTCCAGAAGGGCCGGGGAAGGGCGGCCTTGTTGGAACCAAGATTATGGGTGTAATGTATTGGCTGCAATGTCGTATATCCCTCCTTTTGGGACGTGAGGTCTCGCCATGGTATCTATTGGTATTCTGCTGTTTCCCGGGTTCCAGATGCTCAGCCTGGGCACCAGTACCGTGTTCGAATTTACCAACTTTGAGTTGGACCAGCCGTTTTATCGCGTGGACCTGTTATCGGAACACGGTGGGCCAATCAAAAGCTCCATGGGCTTCGCCATCGATACCGTGCCCTTCGGCCAACAGCACTACGACACATTGCTGGTGGTGGGAGACAACGAATTGCTGAAAGCCACGCCCGGGATGCTGACCTACTTGCAGCAAGCCATGTTTACCTCGCGTCGCGTGACATCGGCCTGCACCGGCTCCTTTTATCTGGCCGCCGCGGGGTTGCTGGAGGGCCGCAAAGCGACGACCCATTGGTACCACGCCCACACGTTTCGCCAGGCCTACCCGAATGTACGGCTGGAGGAAGACCGGATCTTCACCGTCGATGGTCCGCTCTGGACCTCCGCCGGCCTGACCGCCGCCCTCGACCTGGCCCTGGCACTGGTCGAGCATGACCTGGGTGTTGAGGTTGCACGCGCAGTGGCGCGTAAATTGGTGGTCTACCATCGCCGCGCAGGTGGCCAGTCGCAATTCTCCGCACTGCTGGAAATCGCCCCCAAATCCGACCGCGTGCAAACCGCATTGGTCTACGCCCGACAACACTTGCAGGCCGATCTCTCAGTAGAGCAGTTGGCTGAAGTCGCCCACTTGAGCCCACGCCAATTCAGCCGATTGTTCCGTGCCGAAACCGGCCAGTCACCCGCCAAGGCTATCGAGCGGTTGCGCATCGAGGCAGCCCGCCTGTTGCTTGAGTCTGGCGATCACTCCATCGATATCATCGCCCGCGAGACCGGCTTCGGCGACCCGGAGCGCATGCGCCGCGCCTTCCTAAGGGCCTTTGGCCAACCGCCGCAAATGATGCGTCGGGCGCTGCAACTGCAGGCTTGAAGCTCTATGTACCGCTAGGTTCAAGTGGTGCCGACGTTGCCCCTATCAAGCGAGAGAGGATGCCTTGCGCCACAGGCTCCGGTTCTTCGGTGTCGAACCGGCGCACACTCATCCCCCATCCCGGCGCAAACCCTGGGAAGAACACCAACCCTTCAGCTTCCAACCGAAACGCCAAGGCCAGGCGGGTTTCATCACCCACGTCATATTGGTTTTCAAACTGTTGAACCGCCTCAACCGCCACTCCGGCCTGGTGAGCCAGGTCTTCCCGGCTCCAGCCCAAGATCGCGCGGGCCTGCACGCTGTGCTTGGCGGTGAATTGATGCAGGACGATCTGCTGTTCTACGAAAGAGCTCATTGCCAGAGAGGACATGGGTTTTCTCCAGGTTCGACGGGGGAGGGCAAACTATACTGTGTTTTTGTACAGTTGTTTTGACCGCTCATCAACTGGATTCTCGAACATCCTCTATTCCACCCCTGGCGCCTCCCGAATGATCAGGTGGTCGAGGTTCTCGATGTTCGCGCTGAATACCCCAAACGTCTGCTCGGGATTCCTTTTGCTCGGCACCTGTTGCAGCTTCGGCGTCACCCCGTAGAAGAAGCAGTACAACGCTCGCTCACTGTCTACTGCTGCCTTGATCTGCTCTAAAAACGCTTTGCGCTTGCGATAGTTCTCTATGAGCTTTTTGCTCAGGTAGACGTTGACCGAGTAGGGCTTCTTGTCGAGCCACACTTTCTTTTCGAAATCGATGCGAAAGCTACTGGTGTAGTCTTTGATTTCTTTGATCTTGCCCCAGTAGATCAGGCCCTTGTTGTCTTGCAGGTATTCGATCTTCTTGAAAAACGTCCAGTAGCTCGCGGTGTGGTCACCGATCTTCAACGGCATGGACTTGAGCTTGTCCTTGTCGTCGATGTTGGACACGAAACATTCCACCGGGTGGGCGAACACGCTGGTTTTGTCTGGAGTGCTGTCGTTGGGGCTATGAGATACAGAGCTCCGGTTTGAAGGCACTTTCAGTGGATCGTATGGGACGTTTCCCTCTTTACTCACAACTGGTGTCTTGCGTTCGTACTGACGACGGGTGAGGACAAACTCCGATGGGAAATTGTCCTCACGCTCGTCGTCATTTTCATCTGTCGCGGTTTTATGGCTACTGGTGTAACGACAACCCTCTATATGCCGGGTGCTGGTCTTGTTCTTGAAATGCGGCGTGCGCAGGTAATTGACGTTTTTGGCGTTGAAGGTGCTCAGTGCGTTGCTGGTATCAAACGCCGCACGACATTCATCATTTGGGCAGAGGAAGCTGTCCTTGTCTGAGTCGAAGTCGGTTGTTTCGTCGAAATTCAGGTCTCGTACGTCGTAGATCGACAACTTGTCATCGAGACTCAGGCTGTAGGCCGTGTCGAATTTCATCGGGCTCGGGTCCGTGAGAAGTTTCGCTATTAATAGCGGGATCCAGCGCAAATATCAGCAAGAACCTGCAACCCTTCGCCCGCTCAAGAAACACAGCGTTCCACCGACCGCAGTCAGTGCCCCCAATGCATAGAACATGCTGGCCGGCGCCGCATTGATCAGCAGATAGCCGCAAATCACCGGGCTCATCGCCCCTCCAAACGCGGCCAGGTTCTGCGCGCCGTAGTAACTGCCGCGCAGTGCATCCGGCGCGATGGTGTCGATAAACAGGAACTCGGAGGGGTAGATGATCATCTCGCCGAGGGTGAATACGAACATCGCCAGGCACCAGGTGAGCAGGCTGTCCGCGAGGCTGAAACCGATCAGTCCGGCGATGAACAGCAGCGTGCCGAGCACAATCCAGTAGCGCAGTTGTTCACGCTTCAGAAAGCGGCCGATCTGGTACTGCATCAGAATTACGGTAATGGCATTGCACGCCAGCACCGCAGACAGAATCTTCAGCGCCTCTGCGGGTTTGTAGGCCACCAGCAAGAACTGCGACAGATACAGGGTGTAGCGCCCATGGACAATGGTGCTCAGCAAGCTGCCGCTGGTGAACAGGATGAGTGTGCGGTCGCTGCGCAACGTGCGCAGGGTGGTGAGAAAACTCAAGGGCTTGTTGCTGTCATCCCGTTGGGTGGGCGGAATGCCGATCATCAGGAACAGGCTGCCAAAGGCGATCGCACTGGCAATCAGGAACGGTGCCAGTTGCATGTGGCCGGCGATCACCACGCCGACCATCGGGCCTGTGGCGTAGCCGACGTTGGTCAGGGTGTAGCGCAGGGAAAACACCTTGGCACGGTCACCCACCGGCAGGTTCTCGCTGATTATGGCTTTTGAGCCAATCAGGAACAGCGCCGACGCCGCTTCGGTGATGACCAGAGTCAGGGTGGTGAGGTAGAGGTTGCTGGCAAAAGTCAGCAACAGAAAACCGATGGAGCTGGAGAGCATGGCCAGGATCAGCAGCTTGCGCTTTTCCAGGCGGTCGATGATGTAGCCGCCGTACAGGCCCAGCAAGGTCGCGATAAAGACGGCAATGCCCATCAGCAGGCCGATGTCCTGCTGGTTCAGGCCAAGGCGGGTACTCAGCAACAGGGCCAGCAACGGGCTGGTCATGGCGCGGCTGACCACGATGGTCACCGAGCAGATCATCAGGCGGCGGATTACCAGGGAGTAGGTGGCCACGGTGGGGCAGATGTCCTTATTCGATCAAGTGCACACATTCCGTGTAGGAGCCGGCTTGCCGGCGATGGCGTCCGTAAGCTCGCTATCGGCGGCAAGCCGGCTCCTACAAGGTTGTGGGTTACTGGCCGGCGTTGATGGAGATTTTTTCTACGGCGCCTTGCTCCAGGTCCCACTTTTTCAGGATCTTGCCGTAGGTGCCGTCATCAATCATGCCCTGCAACGCTTCACTGATCGCCGTGACCAATTCCGTGTTGCTCTTCTCAATCCCAAGCCCCGTGAATTGCTTGGAAATCGCCAGGCCCACCGGCTTGTACTTGCCCTTGTCCAGCGACATCAAGTAGGGAATGGTCTCGCTGCCCTGCATCGCGGCATCCAGGCGATTCTGCTGCAACTGCGCCCGCGCATCCGCCGAACCTTCGGTGCCGATCACCACGATCGCCGGCTTACCCGCCGCCTCGCAGTTTTCCTTGCTCCATGCGGCAATTTCCGACGGCCAGGTGGTACGGCGGCTGGTGCCGACTTTTTTACCGCACAGGTCAGTCAATTCCTTGAGGTCTTCACGCTTGGCCAGTGTGTAGAGCTGCGGGCCGCTGGTGAAGTAGTCGATGAAGGTCACGGCCTTCTGGCGTTCGGCGGTGTCGGACATGCCCGACAGCACGATGTCCACGCGCTTGGTGGTCAAGCCGCTGAGCATCTGCTCGAAGCCGGTCTCCTGCCATTTGATCTTCACGCCCAGGCGCTCGGCCAGGGCGTTGCCCAGGTCAAAGTCCAGGCCGGTGATCTTGTTGGTGGCCGGGTCCTTGAAATCCATCGGCGGATAGTTCGGCACGATGGCCGCGCTGATCTCGCCCTTGTCCTTGATTGCCGCCGGCAATGCCGCGAAAACAGCGGAGGAGGCCATCAGGCCTGCAAGCAACGTTGGGATAAACAATTTTTTCATGGGGGCGTTCTCGTTTGTTTTTTAGTTAAGTGCGAACGGCAGAAATAAAGCTTTGGGTACGCGGGTTTTGTGGGCTTATTAGAATTTCTTCCGGGCTGCCGGCTTCCACAATCTGGCCGGCATCCATAAACACCATGCGGTTGGAGACTTCGCGGGCAAAGCCCAACTCATGGGTGACCACGATCATGGTCATGCCGGTGGTGGCCAGGTCGCGCATCACCGACAGCACTTCGCCTACCAGCTCCGGGTCGAGGGCTGACGTGGGTTCGTCGAATAACATCAACTTGGGGCGCATGGCCAACGCGCGGGCAATCGCTACACGCTGTTGCTGGCCGCCGGACAATTCCACTGGGTAAGCATTGCGCTTGTCCGCCAGGCCGACGCGGGCCAGCAGTTCTAACGCATCTTCGATAGCTTCCTTGGGCGAGCGCTTGAGCACCTGGCAGGGGCCTTCGATGATGTTCTGCAACACGGTCATGTGCGGGAACAAATTGAAGCGCTGGAACACCATGCCGGTGGCCAGGCGCTGGCGGGCGATCTGCGATTCGTTCATCTCATGCAGCTTGTTGCCGACGACGCGGTAACCCACCAGTTCGCCGTCGACCCACAGCCCGCCCTTGTCGATTTTTTCCAGTTGGTTGACGCAACGCAGCAGGGTGCTTTTACCAGACCCCGACGGGCCGATGATGCACATGACTTCGCCTTGCTCGACCTCGATATTGATGTCGCGCAGCGCGTGATACTGGTCGTAATACTTGTTCAGGTTGACGGCCTTGACGATGCTTCTCATGGGGCAAATCTCCTCAACCCAGACTTACGAACGCTTGCCGGCGCCGCGGGCAAAACGACGCTCGAGGCGGCTTTGACCAAATGAAAGAACAGTCACCACCGCCAGGTACCAGATGCCGGCCACGATCAGCAGCTCCATGACCCGCGCGTTGGCGTAGTAGATGTTTTGCGCGTTGTGCAGCAGCTCCGAGTACTGGATCACACTGGCCAGGCTGGTCATTTTCACCATGCTGATAAACTCGTTGCCTACAGGCGGGATAATTACTCGCATCGCCTGCGGAAGAATGATCCTACGCAGCGCCTGCAGGCTCGGCATGCCGATGGACTTGGCGGCTTCATACTGGCCGGTATCGACCGACAACAGGCCGGCGCGCACCACCTCGGCGGTGTAGGCGCCCTGGTTGATGCTCAAACCGAGCAGGGCGGCCACGAACGGCGTCATCAGGTCGACGGTGTCCATGCTGAACAGGCCGGGAATCGCGATCACTGGGAAAATCAACGCCAGGTTGAACCAGAGCAGCAGTTGCAAAATCAGCGGCGTGCCGCGAAACAGCCAGGTGTAGGTGATGGCCACATAACGCAGGATCGGGTTGGCCGACATGCGCATGATCGCCGTGATCACCCCGATCACCACGCCCAGCACCATCGCCAGGATCGACATGACGATGGTGTTCACCAAGCCCCAGAGGATGGCCTCAGACGTGAGGAACTGCCCGATGTAGGACCATTCGATCTGGCCGTTGGCAAACGCACGCAACAGCGCGGCCAACACGATCACGATCAAGGTGGCAAAAAACATCCGCCCGTAATAACGACGCGGCACGTGTTCGTACTGCGTGATATCGAACTGGTTCTCGGACAACTTGCGCTCGGCTTCCAAGCGCTCTGCCGGGGTTTGGTTCATGGTGAATCTCCAAAACTTACAACGCTCTAACTACTGTACGCGGTCCAAATGTGGGAGCTGGCTTGCCTGCGAAGACGCCAGCCCGAACACCGCAGATTTAAATCCGGAACCCCTGATAACTCTCTGCCCACTGCTGTTGAGCCGCTAATGCGGACTTCAACCGCCCAATCTGCTCCCGAACCCGCTCCGGCGCCGTCCCACCCCACCCACTGCGCGCCGCAATCGCCGCTTCCAGTGTCAGGCAGTCGCGCACTTCGGGTGTGAGCCGAGCATCCACCTCCGCCAACATCGCCGGCGAGGCTTCCCACAACTCAATCTCATGCTTCTCACACGCCTGTACCAGCGCGCCGGTGATCTCATGGGCCTCTTTGAACGGCACACCACGGGTCGCCAACCAATCCGCCACCTCGGTCGCCAAGGTAAAGCCCATCGGCGCCTGACGCCGCAGCTCTTCCACTTGCACCTTCATGGTCGCAACCATTCCCGCCATCGCCGGCAACACCAGCAGCAACGTATCCACACTGTCCAACACGCTGTGCTTGTCTTCACTCAAATCACGGTTGTACGACAGCGGCAGCGACTTGAGCGTCGACATCAACCCGGTCAGGTTGCCAATCAAGCGCCCAGCCTTGCCCCGCGCCAATTCGGCAATGTCCGGGTTCTTTTTCTGCGGCATGATCGAACTGCCAGTGGCGTAGGCATCATCCAGCACCACCCAACGAAACTGCCGTGACGACCATAGGCAAAACTCTTCGGACAGGCGCGAAATATTCACCCCGAGCATGCCCGCCACAAACAGGAACTCCGCCACATGGTCACGGCTGGCGACGGCATCAATGGAGTTTTCGCACGGCCCGGTGTAGCCCATTTCCTTGGCCGAATGCTCAGGCTGGCGCGCAATCGCAGAACCTGCCATCGCGGCAGCGCCCAAAGGCGACAAGGCCGTGCGCGCATCCCAATCCACCAGACGTTGCACATCCCTCAACATCGACTGCGCGTGAGCCAGCAAGTGGTGAGCGAACACAATCGGCTGCGCCTGCTGCAAGTGGGTAAAGCCGGGGCAGATGCTCTCGATATGCTGCTCGGCCTGCTCCACCAACGCCTGCTGCAAACCCAGCACCTCGGTGGTGATGGTGCGCGCGTGGTCCCGTAGGAAAAGCCGCAGGTCATTGGCTGTCTGATCGTTGCGAGAACGCCCGGCGCGCAACTTACCGCCCAAGGCGCCAAGGCGCTCGGTCAATACGCGCTCGATGAAGGTGTGTACGTCCTCATCATCCAGGGTCGGATGCAGGTTACCGGCGGCGAAATCCGCACCGATCTCGTCCAGAGCGGCCAGGGTGCGTAACGTTTCCGACTCATCCAGCAACCCGGCGCGCTGCAACTCACGGGCATGGGCACGGGAGCCGGCCAGGTCGTAGGGCGTCAGGCGGAAATAGCGCTCAGGGCAACGCGACAACGCGGCCAATGCAGCAGACGGGCCGGTCTTGAAACGAGCGCCCCAAAGGCGGTCGGTGGGCTGGGACATGGGTATTCCTCACGCTTGTTTTTAGAAGAGTCGGAGGCAGTAAAAATAAGGTTTCAACTAGACTGAATCAGCGTCTGACGCGCCGTATTCAAGGTTGCCAAGGGCGGATGTTTATGTTCATTATCGCCGCCTGGCTATGTTCAAGGACTGGGTTGAAGCCTGTTGAATATGGCACTTGAGGTCAACGCGTATTATGGAAACTCCACTTTCCACTTCTGGAAACCTGCCGCCAAAACCCGGCACAAGACCGCCCCTGCAGTTGAGCGGGCTGGACTTCAAATTGCTGCGCGTGTTCATGGCCGTGGTCGAAGCGGGCGGCTTCAGTGCCGCGCAAAACGAGCTGAACGTGGGGCTCGCGGCCATCAGCAAACAAATCTCCGACCTCGAGATTCGCATCGGCATGCGTCTGTGCACGCGGGGCAGGGAAGGGTTCGGGCTGACCGAAGAAGGCAAGTTGGTGTATCAGGCATCCATCGAATTATTTACCTCGGTGGACAGTTTTCGCGACAAGCTTAGTTCGGCGCAAAACGAGCTTATTGGCGACCTTAGTGTGGGCGTTATTGATAACACCGTATCCGATGTTAATTCCCCGCTAATTGCCGCGTTGGGGAAGTTACATAGCGAGTCGCCGAAAATCAGATTACGGCTACACGCCTCACAATTGGACGAAGTTGAGCGTGGCGTGGTCGAAGGGCGGCTGATCGTCGGCATCGTGCCGGTGTACCAGCGCCGCGAAGAATTCGATTATTTCCCGCTGTATAAAGAAAAGGCCCACGCCTACTGTGCCGTAGGACACCCACTCTTCGACGCGAACGACATCACGCCCGAGGTCTTGCGCCAATACGAAGTGGTGAACCATCGGTATGCGATCCACCGCGACAAGGCCAACTTCGTCAACTATGACAGCCAGTCCGCGTCGGCCTCACAAGTCGAAGCCGTCGCGATCCTGATCCTTACTGGCCGTTTCCTCGGCTTCTTGCCCGAACACTACGCTATGCCCTTGGTAAGAGAAGGGCGCCTGCACGCACTGTGCCCGGAGCACGTTCACCTGAGCACCGCCTTCAACCTCATCCTGCGCCACAACGCCCCGCGCAGCCCGATGGTAAAAGCCTTCGCCACAGCCCTGGGCGTAGACCTCAAAGCCTCTGTCTGATCAACCTGTGGTGAGCGGGCTTGCCCCGCGCTGGGCTGCGCAGCAGTCCCAATAAAAACGCCGCATGCTGTCAGACAGAATGCGGCGTTTGGTTTTAGGGCCGCTACGCGCCCCAGCGCGGGGCAAGCCCGCTCACTACAATGGTCAGCGCAGCACTTTCGCCCGCTTCTTCTTCGCATGAAAATGCCGAAAATGCGCATCCTGCGCCGCCGCCAACAACTCCCGATCCCCACGTGTATCGCCCCAGGCCCGCAGCCGATACTCGCCCAAATCCCCATACACCGCTTCAAGCCGCAGCACCTTGTTCTCACAACGGCAATTGTTCCCGGTGAGCTTACCGGTCAATACCCCGTCGACCACCTCCAGCTCAGTCCCAATCAACTTGATCCCGAGCCGATTCGCAAACGGCTGCAACACCAACGCCGGCGACGCCGAACACAGTGTGACCTCCGCACCGGAGCCCAACTCCTGCTCCACCGAAAGCACCCCCGCCGGGCGCATCAACCGCGCCCAGTTGCGCTGGCAATACTCCTCGGCCTTCTGCTGCACCCACGTCTTCTGCACCCCAGTCATAAAGGTGCGGATCAACTGCGCCTTCAACTCATCCCGGCTGATCTGCCGCACCAGAAAGCGCAGCCCCGGCACCGCCAGCTTGACCATCCGGCCATAGAACTCACCGGGGCCAAAGGCAAACTTGAGGAAGGGCACGAAACTGTCGTGGTGGGTCAGGGTGCCGTCGAAGTCAAAGACGGAAAGTACTTTGGCGTCAGCGGGGCCGGCTTCGAGCATGTCTGGGTTCACGGGTTGGCCTCGGTCCTATCTACTGTTTTTTGAGTGTGCATCAGGTGTGACAGCGGGAGTTTACTCCCGTGCCAATCTTCCGACTTTGGCGTAAAGCCCTTCGGTAAAGGCATCCCGGTCACTCGACCGGTGACAACGCTGATGGCAATTGGGGCACAAGGCTACAGCATTGGTGATGCGATCCGAACCCTTCCGGGCGAGGTGGTCAGCTTGATGTGCTTCAAGAAGTGGCCATTCACCGGGCATAAAAAAGCCCTGAACGTGTCAGGGCTTAATGGGGTTGATGGGCTTAGGCATCAATCCCAGCTCAGCGCGCCGCCAGTCTGGTACTCGATCACACGGGTCTCGAAGAAGTTCTTCTCTTTCTTCAAGTCCATGATCTCGCTCATCCACGGGAACGGGTTGGTGGTGCCTGGATACTCTTCCTTCAAGCCAATCTGCGACAGACGACGGTTGGCGATGAACTTGAGGTAGTCCTCCATCATCGCCGCGTTCATGCCCAGCACGCCGCGTGGCATGGTGTCGCGCGCGTATTCGATCTCCAGCTGAGTCCCTTGCAGGATCATCTGGGTTGCTTCTTCCTTCATCTCGGCATCCCACAGGTGTGGGTTTTCGATTTTGATCTGGTTGATCACGTCGATACCGAAGTTCAGGTGCATCGACTCGTCACGCAGGATGTACTGGAACTGCTCGGCGACGCCGGTCATTTTGTTGCGACGGCCCATGGACAGGATCTGGGTGAAGCCGCAGTAGAAGAAGATGCCTTCCAGGACGCAGTAGTAGGCGACCAGGTTGCGCAGCAGCTCTTTGTCGGTCTCGACGGTGCCGGTTTCGAACTTCGGATCGGAGATCGAACGGGTGTACTTCAGGCCCCAGGCGGCTTTTTTCGCGACCGATGGGATCTCGTGGTACATGTTGAAGATCTCGCCTTCATCCATGGCCAACGATTCGATGCAGTATTGGTAGGCGTGGGTGTGGATCGCTTCTTCGAAGGCCTGGCGCAGGATGTACTGGCGGCACTCCGGGTTGGTGATCAGGCGGTACACGGCCAGCACCAGGTTATTGGCGACCAGGGAGTCGGCGGTGGAGAAGAAGCCCAGGTTGCGCATGACGATACGACGTTCGTCGTCGGTCAGGCCTTCGGGGTTTTTCCACAGCGCGATGTCGGCGGTCATGTTGACCTCTTGCGGCATCCAGTGGTTGGCGCAGCCGTCGAGGTACTTCTGCCAGGCCCAGTCGTACTTGAAGGGTACGAGCTGGTTGAGGTCGGCGCGGCAGTTGATCATGCGCTTTTCGTCAACGGCGACACGGGCGGCGGAGCCTTCCAGCTCGGCGAGGCCTTCGGCGACGTCGAGTTTGTCGAGGGCGGCCTTGGCGCGCACGATGGCGGCGGAGTCACTGGCGGTGACGGCGCGGGCTTCGAGGGCCGCTTTGGCGCCATCACCGTCGAGGCGGTCCATGTTGGCTTCGGTAGCGTGGCCAGCGTTGGCGCCTTTAGCGGCAACTTCGCCTTCTTCTTCTTTGTCGAATTCGTCCCAGCTCAGCATGACGTGTCGTCTCCTGCGTGAGGGCTCAAAGGTGCCCGTGTGAAACCGGATGGTTGGGTGTTCACACGGCCCTGAGGCCGCGGTGGATCTTAAGGAATCGTTTGTTGCAGCTAGCGCACGCATTAAACGGAATAGGGTTACGGGTGCTCTGCGTGAGGCTTGAGGTGCGGAGCGGTAGGTGCTTGCTCCAGCGGGATGCCTCAGGTCTGGCTCTTCATCCCAGCGTAAAGGGATATTGCAGGCCCGATTTACCCGCGCATTATAGGGAAAAAATCGGCTTTGTGTTGTGGCGGATGCTCACGGATCGCAGACAAAAAGCCTACTTTTCAAGCCAAGACGCGGGTTTGCTGGGGTTGGTCGGAGGGACGAGCGGCAGGATTTTTTTCGAGGGGGCGCAGCGAGGGGCGGAGGGGGCCGGTTCTTTGCCGCAAGAACGATTTCTTGCGGCGAATAAGATCAGGTTCAGATCGAACGCATCAAGTTATTACCCGTTAGAGCAACCGTTGCCCATCACATGGTAATTAAGAATATGGCGCTGACCTTGTGAGTCTTCATATTCCATCTTCACCGGTACAACTTCGCACACTTCCGGAATACTGCTCATGGACAATACTTTGGCAACATCCAAGTGGGTGCTGTAAGTGTAGTCTTCAACGATCGGGGTGTTGCGGCCAGCTACGTCAGTCGGGGCTTCGTCGGCCAGGGCGGCGGTTGCGCACAAGCTGCTGAGGGCCATAACTACTAAAGCTTTCATTTCTCTATTTACCTTATTTAGGTCGAATGGGGTCACGGGGCCCTTGTGAGGCCACGTGTGTAACTTAAGAGTTGGGAAGTTCGGATTAACGTTGCCTTCGTGGGGGCTGTTGCGTTGTTAATCACAGTGCCTTGTTGGCGGAGTTGATTTTAGGCCCCCAGGTTATATTCATATACCCGTACTTTTGATAAACACTATTGGCGGTTTTTGTAACAATCCCGTGGTAAAGCTTTTTTCACATAGCTGCGAAACGCCGCAGCCCGCGGGCTAGAGGTGCAAACGGGGATATCAGGGCAATTTGTAGGGGCTTGTTACTACCATCGTCGAATGGTTCTATAGGTCAGCCCCGGCTACAACAGGGCCATACAAAAACAACTATGTCACCGAGGTAAGAAAGATGAGTGCGGCTTCCCTGTACCCCGTTCGTCCCGAAGTAGCAGCCAACACGCTGACCGACGAGGCGACCTACAAGGCCATGTACCAGCAGTCGGTGGTCAACCCCGATGGCTTCTGGCGCGAGCAAGCCAAGCGCCTTGACTGGATCAAGCCTTTCACCACGGTGAAGCAGACCTCGTTCGACGATCACCATGTCGATATCAAATGGTTCGCCGATGGCACCCTGAACGTTTCCTATAACTGCCTGGACCGTCACCTCGCCGAGCGCGGTGACCAGGCGGCCATCATCTGGGAGGGCGACGACCCTTCCGAAAGCCGCACCATCACCTACCGCGAGCTGCATGAAGAAGTCTGCAAGTTCGCCAACGCCCTGCGCGGCCAGGATGTGCACCGCGGCGACGTGGTGACTATCTATATGCCGATGATCCCCGAAGCCGTGGTCGCCATGCTGGCCTGTACCCGCATTGGTGCGATTCACTCTGTGGTGTTTGGCGGTTTCTCGCCGGAGGCCCTGGCCGGTCGCATCATCGACTGTAAGTCGAAGGTGGTGATTACCGCCGACGAAGGCATCCGCGCCGGTAAGAAGATTCCGCTGAAGGCCAACGTCGACGACGCCCTGACCAACCCGGAAACCAGCAGCATCCAGAAGGTCATTGTGTGCAAGCGCACCAATGGCAACATCAAGTGGAACCAGCATCGCGACATCTGGTACGAAGACCTGATGAAAGTGGCGGGCACCGTCTGCGCGCCAAAAGAGATGGGCGCCGAAGAAGCGCTGTTCATCCTCTACACCTCGGGTTCCACCGGCAAGCCCAAGGGCGTGCAGCACACCACCGGCGGCTACCTGCTGTATGCGTCCCTGACCCACGAACGTGTGTTCGACTATCGCCCGGGCGAAATCTACTGGTGCACCGCCGACGTCGGCTGGGTCACTGGCCACACCTATATCGTCTATGGCCCGCTGGCCAATGGCGCGACCACGCTGCTGTTCGAAGGTGTGCCGAACTACCCGGATATCACCCGGGTGGCGAAGATCGTCGACAAGCACAAGGTCAATATCCTCTACACGGCACCGACTGCAATCCGCGCCATGATGGCATCCGGCACCGCTGCGTGCGAAGGCGCAGACGGCTCCAGCCTGCGCCTGCTCGGTTCGGTGGGTGAGCCGATTAACCCAGAGGCGTGGGACTGGTACTACAAGAACGTCGGCCAATCCCGTTGCCCGATTGTCGACACCTGGTGGCAGACCGAAACAGGTGGCAACATGATGAGCCCGCTGCCGGGCGCCCATGCGCTCAAGCCGGGTTCGGCAGCACGGCCATTCTTTGGCGTGGTGCCGGCGCTGGTGGATAACCTGGGCAACCTGATTGAGGGCGCTGCCGAGGGCAACCTGGTGATCCTCGATTCGTGGCCAGGCCAGGCGCGTACGCTGTACGGCGACCATGACCGCTTCGTCGACACCTACTTCAAGACTTTCCGTGGCATGTACTTCACTGGTGACGGTGCGCGTCGTGACGAGGACGGTTACTACTGGATCACCGGCCGAGTGGACGACGTGTTGAACGTGTCCGGCCACCGCATGGGCACTGCCGAGATCGAAAGTGCCATGGTTGCCCACCCTAAAGTCGCTGAAGCAGCGGTGGTGGGTGTGCCACACGACATCAAGGGGCAGGGCATCTATGTGTATGTCACGCTCAAAAATGGCGAAGAACCGAACGAAGCGCTGCGCCTGGAGTTGAAAAACTGGGTGCGCAAGGAAATCGGGCCGATTGCTTCGCCAGACGTGATCCAGTGGGCACCGGGCTTGCCGAAGACGCGGTCGGGGAAAATCATGCGCCGTATCCTGCGCAAGATTGCCACGGCCGAGTATGACGGTTTGGGCGATATCTCCACTCTGGCGGACCCGGGCGTGGTGGCGCATTTGATTGAGACGCACAAGACCATGAACGTCGCTTAAAGCAGGTTTGAGCGATGGAGCCCCATTCGGCGTAGGCCGGGTGGGGCTTTTTTATGCGCTCTCAAAAACACTGAAGATCAACTGTGGGGGCGGGCTTGCTCGCGAAGGTGGTGTATCAGTTGGCTGATATGCTGACTGACACATCGCCTTCGCGAGCAAGCCCGCTCCCACAGTTTGATTGCATTCCAAGGCTGCTCATTGGTGGGACGACTTCATAAGGTCAATAAATATCGGATTGTGTTGTGGGATATGTCTGAATGTTACCGTCGAGCGCAAATGTGTAACCCGCCGCCCAAACATGAGGCAAAGCGCTACGCCAATGCCCCGAAAAACCGCGTTTTAGACACCCCAGCAAATAAGATTAAACGCCAGACTTGCCGTGCTAGAAGGGTTTGCGAATAATAGGCCCGCAATTTGCAGCGTCTACAGGTTTAATGTCTTTTGTCTCTGCATAAAATACAGAGGCTGTCAATGAGCTGGAACCGCTTTCTCGGTGCTTCTGTAAATTGTTGTCGCATTGAGGAAATATCGGCTTCCGGCCTGTCGTTAGAATGCCGATCACTCGCTCGTCGTCTCCAGTGTGTAACTGGTGTGGGACGCAGCACCGCAATTCGGTTTCCCTTAAGTCGCATCGTGGGCCATGGCTCATACTGCTGTTTTGCCCTATACCGATGGAGTCCCAAGATGAAGAAACTCGTGCTGTTGGGCGCCCTGGCGCTGTCCGTGCTGTCCATGCAGGCTTTCGCTGAAGGCAAGCCCCTGAAAATTGGTATCGAAGCGGCTTACCCTCCGTTTGCCTCCAAAGCGCCCGATGGCAGCATCGTCGGTTTTGACTACGACATCGGCAACGCCCTGTGCAAGCAGATGGACGTGAAGTGCACCTGGGTCGAGCAAGAGTTCGACGGCCTGATCCCTGCGCTGAAAGTGCGCAAGATCGACGCGATCCTGTCGTCCATGTCCATCACGGAAGACCGCAAGAAGTCCGTGGACTTCACCAACCGCTATTACCTGAGCCCAGCGCAACTGGTGATGAAGGAAGGCACCACCGTCAGCGACAGCCTGGATGAATTGAAGGGTAAGAAAATCGGCGTACAACGCGGTTCGATCCACGATCGTTTCGCCAAGGAAGTCCTGGCTCCTAAAGGCGCCACGGTTGTGCCTTACAGCTCGCAGAACGAAATCTACCTGGACGTTGAAGCCGGTCGCCTCGACGGCACCGTGGCCGACGCCACCCTGCTGCAAGACGGCTTCCTGAAGACGCCGGCCGGTAAAGGCTACGCGTTTGTGGGCCCACAGTTCACCGACGCCAAGTACTTCGGTGACGGCATCGGCATCGCCGTACGCAAAGGCGACAAGGAAAACCTCGACCGCATCAACGCAGCCATTGCCGCGATCCGCGCCAACGGTGAGTACAAGAAAATCCAGGACAAGTACTTCGACTTCGATATCTACGGCGCTGACGCCAAGTAAATCGTCGCAGCTGTCTGTCCAAAATGGCGCAAGCAACAGAATTCCTGAGGTTTGCGCCATTTTTTCATCCCCCTTTTCGAGGACCTGAATCATGTTGAAAGGCTACGGGGCCGTCATCCTCGATGGCGCATGGTTGACGCTTCAGCTCGCCTTGTCGTCCATGGCCTTGGCCATTGTTCTGGGTCTGATCGGGGTCGCGTTACGCCTGTCGCCGGTGCGCTGGTTGGCTTGGCTGGGTGACTTGTACTCCACGGTGATCCGCGGGATCCCCGACCTGGTGCTGATCCTGCTGATTTTCTACGGCGGTCAGGACCTGCTCAACCGCGTCGCGCCGATGCTGGGCTACGACGACTATATCGACTTGAACCCCTTGGCCGCCGGTATCGGCACCCTGGGTTTCATCTTTGGCGCCTACCTGTCGGAAACCTTCCGCGGCGCCTTCATGGCCATTCCCAAGGGCCAGGCCGAAGCCGGCCTTGCATATGGCATGAGCAGTTTCCAGGTGTTTTTCCGGGTGATGGTGCCGCAGATGATCCGGCTGGCGATCCCCGGTTTCACCAACAACTGGTTGGTCCTCACCAAGGCCACTGCGCTGATTTCGGTGGTGGGCCTGCAAGACATGATGTTCAAGGCCAAGCAGGCGGCAGACGCCACCCGCGAACCTTTTACCTTCTTCCTCGCAGTGGCGGCGATGTACCTGGTGATCACCAGCGTGTCGTTGCTGGCCTTGCGTCATCTTGAGAAGCGCTACTCGGTAGGCGTAAGGGCGGCTGATCTATGATCTTCGACTACAACGTCATCTGGGAGGCCATGCCGCTGTACCTTGGCGGCTTGCTGACCACCCTGAAACTGCTCGCCATCTCGCTGTTCTTCGGCCTGCTTGCCGCCTTGCCTTTGGGCTTGATGCGCGTGTCCAAGCAGCCGATCGTCAACGGCGCGGCCTGGCTCTACACCTACGTGATCCGTGGCACGCCGATGCTGGTGCAACTGTTCCTGATCTACTACGGCCTGGCCCAGTTCGAGGTGGTGCGCGAGAGTTTCCTGTGGCCGCTGCTGTCCAGCGCCACCTTCTGCGCGTGCCTGGCCTTTGCGATCAACACCAGCGCCTACACCGCCGAGATCATCGCCGGTAGCCTCAAGGCCACCCCCAATGGCGAGATCGAAGCGGCCAAGGCCATGGGCATGTCGCGCTACAAACTGTATCGCCGCATCCTGTTGCCATCGGCCTTGCGCCGTGCGCTGCCGCAGTACAGCAACGAAGTGATCATGATGCTGCAGACCACCAGCCTGGCCTCCATCGTCACCCTGATCGACATCACCGGCGCCGCGCGCACGGTGAACGCCCAGTTCTACCTGCCGTTCGAAGCCTACATCACCGCTGGCGTGTTCTACCTGTGCCTGACCTTCATTCTGGTGCGCCTGTTCAAGTTGGCCGAGCGCCGCTGGCTGAGCTACCTGGCTCCACGGAAGCATTGATATGGAACGTATCGATCACCTGTTGCCTTGGGGCCACCTGGGCTGCGAGCGTCAACTGAGCGTATTCCGTTTCGGCCAGGGCGAGCGCAAGGCGTATATCCAGGCCAGCCTGCACGCTGATGAATTGCCCGGCATGCGCGCCGCGTGGGAGCTGAAAAAGCGCCTCGCCGAACTGGAACAGCAAGGCGCGCTCAACGGCGTGATCGAGCTGGTGCCGGTGGCCAACCCAATGGGCCTGGGCCAACTGCTGCAAGGCAGCCACCAGGGCCGTTTCGAGGTGGGCAGCGGCAAGAACTTCAACCGTGATTTCGTCGAGTTGAGCGAGCCGGTTGCCGAGTTGCTCAGCGGCAAGTTGGGTGATGACCCCCACGCCAATGTGCGTTTGATCCGTCAGGCGATGAGCGATGTACTCAGCGCGTTGCCCGAGCCAAGCAGCCAGTTGCAAGGCATGCAGCGCATCTTGCTGAGCCACGCCTGCACCGCCGATGTAGTGCTCGACCTGCATTGCGACGCCGAGGCCGCACTGCACATGTACGCGCTGCCGCAGCACTGGCCGCAGTGGCGTTCGCTGTCGGCGCATTTGAATGTGAAGGTCGGCCTGCTGGCGGAGGACTCCGGCGGCAGTTCGTTCGATGAGGCCTGTTCGCTGCCGTGGTTGCGTTTGTCTCAGGCGTTTCCTGAGTCGCAAATCCCGTTGGCTTGCCTGGCGACTACGCTGGAGCTGGGCGGTCAGGCCGATACCGGGCGTGACGAGGCGATTTTTCACGCCGAAGGTATTCTCGCGTTCCTCGCTGAGCAGGGCTTGATCAAGGGCGAATGGCCTGCGCCGCAATTCGAACCTTGCGAAGGCGTGCCTTTCGAGGGCACTGAATTGCTGTTCGCGCCCCACGCCGGGGTGATCAGTTACCTGCGCAAAGCCGGTGAATGGATCGAAAAAGGCGAGCCGATTTTTGAAGTGATTGATCCCCTGGAAGACCGCGTCAGCACCATCTGCGCAGGTACTTCGGGGGTGTTGTTTGCCGTTGAACGGCTACGTTATGCCCAAGCGGGTTTCTGGCTGGCCAAGGTGGCGGGGCGCGAAGCGCTGCGTCACGGGCGCTTGCTCAACGACTGACCACCTGTTTTTGTGAGAACCGACCGCATGTACAAACTTGAAGTCCAAGACCTGCATAAACGCTATGGCAGTCATGAAGTGCTCAAAGGCGTGTCCCTGGCCGCCGCAGCCGGTGATGTGATCAGCATCATCGGTTCCAGTGGTTCGGGCAAAAGTACCTTTTTGCGCTGCATCAACCTGCTGGAGCAACCCCACGCCGGCAAGATTCTGCTGAACAACGAAGAGCTGAAACTGGTGGCCAACAAGGACGGCGCCATGAAGGCTGCCGACCCTAAGCAACTGCAACGCATGCGTTCGCGGCTGTCCATGGTGTTCCAGCATTTCAACCTGTGGTCACACATGACCGCGATTGAAAACGTGATGGAAGCCCCGGTGCACGTGCTGGGCGTGTCGAAGAAAGAAGCCCGTGAAAAGGCCGAGCACTACCTGGCCAAGGTCGGTGTGGGTCATCGTAAAGATGCGTTCCCCGGTCACATGTCCGGCGGCGAGCAGCAGCGCGTAGCCATCGCCCGTGCCTTGGCGATGGAACCGGAAGTGATGTTGTTCGACGAGCCCACCTCGGCGCTCGACCCGGAACTGGTCGGTGAAGTGCTCAAGGTGATGCAGGACCTGGCCCAGGAAGGCCGCACCATGGTGGTGGTGACCCATGAAATGGGCTTTGCCCGTGAAGTGTCGAACCAACTTGTGTTTTTGCACAAAGGCATCGTCGAAGAGCGCGGTAACCCGCGTGAAGTGCTGGTGAACCCGCAGTCCGAGCGTTTGCAGCAGTTCTTGTCCGGCAGCTTGAAATAATCAAGACTGCCGTTGTGCACTGAAGTAGTGCATGCTCCACAGTCTTGAAACTGGCCCCAATCCCTGTAGGAGCTGGCTTGCCAGCGATAGCGATCTACCTGGCCCACCGCGATCGCCGGCAAGCCGGCTCCTACAGTAGATCGTCAGTTGATCGTTATCGGGTTTGCGTAGCTCGCTGTTTGTTTTGAGATTTGTGTTGGTTTACGGGCTAGCATTAGCCCTTGTCTTCATTACTGTTACTGGCTCCGGATAGCACTCCATGACCGCCCACAAAATTGGTTTCCTGATTTGGCCCAGCACAAAAGCCCTGACGCTTGCGCTGGCTGAGGAGGCCTTGCGCGTTGCCCAGCGGGTGCATCCGGATGTGGTCTACGAGCTGTCGTTCCTGCAAGCCGAGCCGGCAACCGAAGGCGCCTGGCAACTGCCGGGCGAGCCGTGGGCTGGCAAACTGGAAGGCTTTCAGAAACTGTTCCTGCTGGCGGATGAACCGCCGACGGTCATCGCTTCCCAACTGAGCACCGCGCTCAAGCAACTGGTCCGCGCCGGCTGTGTGATCGGCGGCTTGTCGGCCGGTGTGTACCCGCTGGCCCAACTCGGCCTGCTCGACGGCTACCGCGCCGCCGTGCACTGGCGCTGGCAGGACGATTTCGCCGAGCGTTTCCCCAAGGTCATCGCCACCAGCCATCTGTTCGACTGGGACCGCGACCGTCTCACTGCCTGCGGTGGGATGTCGGTACTCGACCTGCTCTTGGCAGTGTTGGCCCGTGATCATGGCGCCGAACTGGCGGGTGCGGTGTCCGAAGAACTGGTGGTGGAACGCATCCGTGAAGGCGGCGAGCGTCAACGCATTCCGCTGCAAAACCGCCTGGGTTCCAGCCATCCAAAGCTGACCCAGGCTGTTCTGTTGATGGAGGCGAATATCGAAGAACCGCTGACCACCGACGAAATCGCCCAACATGTATGCGTGTCGCGACGACAGCTCGAACGGATCTTCAAGCAGTACCTCAACCGCGTCCCCAGCCAGTACTACCTGGAACTGCGCCTGAACAAGGCCCGCCAGATGCTCATGCAAACCAGCAAGTCGATCATCCAAATCGGCCTGTCGTGCGGCTTCTCCTCGGGGCCGCATTTCTCCAGTGCCTATCGCAATTTCTTCGGCGCCACCCCGCGTGAAGACCGCAACCAACGCCGTAGCAGCAGCCCGTTCGAGTTGTCGTCGGTGCCGTCCGAGCGCGGTTGACCGCTGGCGAGTCGTTATTCCTCCGTGGGCTCTGGGGAGCTGGACCTCGCCAGTGGATTGCCGTTTGCATCCAGGCCCGCTGCCGCCACCTCCAAGTCGTCACCGGTTTGCGTGTAGTACTGCCTGAGGATATCCAGACTCGCTGCCGACAATGGGTTGCCGCTCAGGTCTGATGCGGTGTCGAGCTGCGTGGCCAGTTGTAAAAAGTCCGCAGGCACCTCTTCGATCAAATTGTCGCTCAAGTCCAAGGTGCGCAACTCGCGCAAGGCGAATAGCCCTTGTGGGATTTGAGTAATGTCGGTGTCTGGCAGGTACAGCGTTTCCAGTTCGGTCAGTTGACTGACGTCAGGCGTGAGGCCCAGCCGGTTGCCGCCCAGGTCCAGGTACTGCAGGGTTCTCATCCCCGACAAGGCGTCGGCACTGGTGGGTGTCAAACGGATAGCAGATTCAGTCAGGCTGAGCGCGTTGAGCTCAGCCAGGCTGAACGCGGTGAGGGGAATATCGCCCAGGCTGAATCGTGAGATGACCAGGCTCCTGAGTTTGGGGAAGCATTTGAGCAGTCCGTCGATAAGGGTGGTGGTGCCATTGCCTTCAAGGTCGAGTGTTGTCACATGCTCAAACCGGGCGCTCAGTTCGGGTAGCTCCCCTAGGATCGGCGCGTCAAAGGTCAGCTTATGGCTCGGCTCAAACCTGTCGTCGTTGTCGTCCACTTCGCTTTCGCGGCGCCAGGCTTCTTCAAGCAGCGCTTTGAATGCCCGGCGATTGAGCTGATCCTGTGCCCGCGTTTGTTCATCCAATAGCGTGTCCACGACGGGGTGCCGTTCTGGCACATCCACCACCCATTCTTCAAGGTCGGTGCGCAGTTGGGCGTATTCGGCTTCAAGCTGTTCGATGGCAGGCTCTGCCGCGTCCAGGTCACCGGGTAGCTCAAAAAAGAAGCGGCTGGCTTCGTTTTCGGTGAAGGTGGGGTACAGCGCTTCGATCCTTTCTCGCAACGACGTCGGCGCATCGACGCGCCAATGCTCGCCAGTGCGCTGGCAATGGCGTTTGATCTGCATCAGTGCCGAGCGGTTCAGTGGGTTGCGGGAGAGTTCGAAGACGGCGGTGACTGCGTCGGGCAGCCTGAACATGCTGTCGGGAACCTGGGTGATCAGGTTATTGCTCAGTTTGACGTGTTGGCGCTCCACGGCTGTCAGCAGGCTGTCGGGGATGGCCGTCAAGCCGATGTCTTCAAGGTCGATGCTGGAAAGCCTGGGCATCGCGCTGAAATCCGGCAGTTGCCCCAGAGGGTTATGGCTCAAGTCCAGTGTCCCCAGCTCGCTCAGCGTGGCCAGTGATGCGGCACCGTCGGTTGATAATGTGAGCGAGCATCGGGGTAGGCGCAATGATGACAGTTGCTGCAGGTCCCATAGCGATGCGGGAATATCGCCCATCACATAACCCTCGATAAATAAGTGGTTAAGCGTCGGGAATCCTCTAAAAAAAAGCGGCGACTGCAGGGGGAATGGACCTTGCGCACCCTTCAAGCGCAATGAAGACACGTGCTTGAACACGCCGCTGTCAAGTGACGGGAATGTGCCAGTCACAGGCTGTGGGCTTTCCACGGCGAACGTGGGAATGACCTGAGGGTTGCTCGCATCCAATGCACCTTCTCGGCGCCAGCAGGCTTGGAGTTCCTCTTTGAATTCCTCGCGCCAGGCTTTCTCCTCCGGTGCGGGGGCTTGCTGTGCCCACGTATCAAGCCCGTGGGACAGGTCAGCATATTCAACTTCCAGTCGCGCCAGTTCGATCTGGCCCATTTCAATGTTGCCAGTCAGACCAAAGAGAAAGCGGTTGACTTCGTTCACGCTGAAGTCCGGGAAGAGCGTATTGACGCGCTGAATATCGATTGCCAATGCGTCTGTGCTCCAATAGAGGCCTGTTCGCTGGTAATAGCTTTTTACCTGCTCCAAGGTTGCTCGCGACAGGGGATTTCCCGAGAAGTCGAAGGTGGTTGGGGTGTCGGCGGGCAGATCGAAAAGCGCGGAAGGCAGCTGTGTAATCTGGTTTCGGGACAGCACTGCCAGCTCCAGCGATGCTCGGCTGAGCAGACCGGTAGGTACGGCGCGAATGCCGGTCTCGGACAGGTCCAGGTTGCGCAGATCAATCATGCGTTCAACGTTGGGGGTGAACCCCAGCGGGTTGTTGTACAGGTCCAGGGTTCGAAGTCTATTCATGGCCGTCAGCGCATTCAGGCTGTCGGGTGTCAGGGTGATACCGCAGTCGCTGAGGACCAATGTGTTGAGGCGTGGCATTGCGCTGAGAGAGGGGGGCAGTTGACCCAGTTGGGTATTGGCGATGCTGAGGTGGCGAATGTTGGGAAAGCTACGCAAAAAACCATCGACATTATTCAGTGCGGTCTGGTTGCCATTGAATTCAAGGTAGGAAATATGCTCGAAATTAGCCTGCAGCGCCGGTAGCTCTCCAGACAGAATGGCGTGCGATTTGAGTTTCTGACCGTTTTGGCTGGGATGCTCGAAGTAGGTATCTGTCTCGGTTTCCCGGCGCCAGGCGCTCAAGAGTTCACGCCAGAAAAGCACGCGGTTTTGCCGCATGTCACTGTATTCCTCACGGCCCATGTTCACCTCGGTGCCCGGGTAGCGGCGCGGGGTGCGGGCTGCCCAGTCGGCCAGGAGACGATTAAGTTGCAGATACTCCTGGCGTAGGGCGGTTAGTGCCGGAAAGGCTCCACCCGGACGGCGTTCCAGTGCCTGGATCATCTCGCCGATTTGTTCATCGGTGTGGGCTGGATACAGCTCTCGTGCCAACGCCTGCGCGTTGGGCTGCTCAGCCGGTGCAGCCGGTGGGTAGTTGTCCATGCCCAGCAGGCGCAGATGGGTGCGGGTGTCGGTAGGCGCGCGGGCGGGCTCGGCGGTGATCAGCTTGCGCAAGGGGGCGCGTTCCAGTGCATGGGTGCGCAGGGCCAGCCGCAGATCGGGGCCTTGGCCGATGCGTAGGCCCAGGGCGTTGCGCTCGGCATCGGGCAGGGCCTGGAGCACCGCGTTGTACAGGTCGGTTGCGCCGGACAGTTCGCCGCTGTCGTCTTGCGGGGTGTAACGCCCATCGGCCGAGCGCACCAGGACTCTTTTGATGCGGGCCTTGGGTTTGCCGATGGCATCCAGGAGGGTGGCCTCGGGTGTGGAGCTTCTGATCTCAATGCGCACCCTTTTTCCTGCCCAGCCGGGCAATTGCTCCAGGGAGTGCAAGGCCAGTCGGTGGGTGTCGAGAGTGTCCGTCGAGTCGAGGTATAAACCGTCGTAGGCATGGTTCACCCTGGCTTCATCTCGCAACGCTTGGGCCAGCTCGGTCAAGCGCGCGGGAACTGTTCCTTCGTCAACGGCCTTGAGTTCCTGGCTGTTGGCGGTGTCCAGCAGGGCGTCGGCTGCGGTGAGCGGCAATCCGGGTGTGTTGTCGATCATGGCCTGTTGGCGAGGGGTGACCGGGCGATCCAGCTGTTGGTAGCGGGTGTTGAACAATTCAGCTCGATGCGATTGAGCCAGCCCGGCCAGTTTTTTCCTGAGTTTAAGCGCGCGATTGTCCAGGGAGGTTGGCGGGTCGCCGAATGCTTCTCCCAGCAAGGTTTTGCGTTGGGGTTCATCCAGCGCTTCCAGCAGGGTTTTCAGCAAGTCACCGTTTTTCAACTGGGCTTCGTGTATTTGCACCACGCTGGCGTTTGTTTCGCCGGGCAACTCCCAGGCGGTTCTGCCTTCGGCATCTACAAACCGCAGGGTCTTGGCTTTTGGCCAAAGGTCCAGGTTGGCCAGCAGGTGCAGTTGGGACTGCGCATCGGCCCGCTTGAAAAGCGCGGGATCATCGCTGTTCATTTGATCAATGAAGTCCTGCAGCGTCTGGTCGATCTGGACGCGGTCGACGGTATCGGTCAGCAAGGGAGGCGGCTGGTGCTGGTTGACGTACATCTTGCGCAACGCGCCGTCGTCCGTGGCGCTGATGCGCCGAGCGGTGACCAATTGTTCATCGCTGAGCCCGGCGGTTTTAGGGCCTTGGCGTTTCATGAGGGTGGCGCTGTCCCAGCCCAGGGGGGTGTCCAGTTCGCTCACCCAAGCGCCTTTGCCGTTGGTCAGCAGGGGCGGGCGGTAGGCGTTGGCCCGGGTGGGATGTTGAAGGTAAGGCTGCTGGGTGACAGGGTCCTTCTGTACAACAAACGGTTTGTCCGGGAGCAGCAGGATATTTTTACCGTTGTGGGCGTGCAGGCCCTCGGCGTTTGGATAGGCGTGGTCGGCCAGTTTGATAGCGTGGGCGTAGGGTGCAAGGTCTGGCTTCCAGAGTCGTGCCTTACCGTTGGGCAATGTGACGGGCTTGAGACCATTGAAAAACGTGATGACTTCGGCAGGCAGCGCAGCACGCAAGGCGCCAGCGGCCAGCGGCGCGCCCGCGATGAACAGGCCCAATTCTAATCCTTGCTCCACGAATGACAGAAAATGCCCCCAAGCTACGGTCGCGTCGCCCACAGCCAGGTCGATGATCCATTCAAAAGCGTCATCAAGCATTTGATAGGCGGCGTAGCCGAGCATCAACAGGCCCACCGGGGGGGCAAATGGGGCGACAACCAGCGCTGCGATTTGCAGGATGGCCGCGGCCACTTTCTGCACGATGGCCCAGCGCTCCCAGCGTACTCGCTGATCGACGCTGGCGGTGGACACCGCGATGATGCGGGCATCGTTGAACACCTTGCTGAGTTTTGTCTCAAACAGATGCTCGAACAGGTTGCCGCTGATGCTGGAGGCGCTGAACGTCAGGTGTGGCTTATCGATGGGTGTCTCGCGCCAGGAGGGCAGTGGATCGCCACGTGTGTGCTCGTGCCAAGTGACCTTGGACAGCCTGCGGTTGAGGTCGGCAAAGAAGAGGCCGCGCTCTTCGTGATTGACGAAGCGGCTGAAGAACTGTTGATACTCAGCGGTGCGCAGGTTGTTGCCCAGTGCGGTCATGAAGTCGACGAGTGTGGGGTATTGCTTGAGCGGCGCGTAAGGGTCATCCGGGATATAGGCGATAACACCCACCGGGCGACGGCTGCCAATGTTCTCGGCAAACAGCACGATGCCGGTGAGTGGGGTGGACATGATGCTCAGGTTGTAACACCGCAGCGGGAAGCAGGTACTCAGGCTGCCGTCGCTGTTGATCAGGCGTTGCAGGAGTATGAATGACTGATCATCGTGCAGATCGTCTTTCATCCAGGCCATTTGCAGCGCGACGTGCAGGTTCGCTGCCTGGCTTTGCCTGACCTTCAATTTCAGGCTCGCCATGGCCACTGGGTTTTTGAAATCAAAGAATTGTTCAAGATAGCGCTGGTACTTGGCGCCGATGTCCAGTTCCCGGCACAAGGCAGTGAATTGCGCCACGGTGATTCGCGTGTGGAGCGCGGGCAGCTTGTCGAATTGCCCGGTGCTGGTGGGGTGGGTGATGAAGGCTGATTGCGCTTCGAATACCTCACCGTCTTCAAAGTTGTGCAGGGCGGCGTCGATCAATGACACCGTCCAGGTTCTTGAGCCGCCTGATCGAACGGGGAACCAAGGTATCGTTTGGGGAATGTAGAGCTGCAGGTAAGTCGTTTTGACGTCAGTTTCGATACCGAAGCGTTGCTTGAGTAACTGTTGTAGCAGCGGCGCGCCGAAGTCTTGCGCCGACTTCAGCTCGGCCAGGGTCTGGTCGAGTTGCAGTTGTGCCTCCCAGGCGGTATTCATGCGGTTTTTGAGGCGGTCATGATCTTCCGGGGAGGCCGTTTTGTACCACTGCGCAAAGTCTGGCTTTACCGTGCGAAACGCTGCGCGCTTGTCAGGAGAGAGCTTGGGCAGCCAGTCGGGAACCGCCTGCGTGAGGATCTTCAGATGCAAGTCGCGATAAGTTGACAGGTCCGGGAGCGGGATGGAAGGAGTAGGTGGGGGCACGAGAGAACGCCTTTGTGTGATGAATAGGCGTGAGAGCAGACCAATTTCTTCCGACCGACCAGAGGTAGATAGATAGCCGACCACCCCTTGCGTTGCATCTATCTTGCTGAACACCTGCCGCTGCGACACCACAGTGTTTAAACTGCGCCATTGCGACGCTATTTGTCGCATTGGCGTAAACCCGCCAAAATCGCGGGTTGGCGCTATAAGAAGTTGTCGCTTGGCGGCAAGGCCGCGCTGAAAACTGTCCTTACAATCCCTGCATCGCCCGCCAGTTCCAGGCAGGCGTTCCTCTTCAGGAGACTCCGATGTCCGTTGAGCAAGCCCCGGTGCAACGTGCCGATTTCGACCAGGTCATGGTGCCTAACTACGCACCGGCCGCATTCATTCCTGTACGTGGCGAAGGTTCGCGCGTGTGGGACCAGGCGGGTCGCGAGCTGATCGACTTTGCCGGCGGCATCGCGGTCAACGTATTGGGCCACGCCCACCCGGCGCTGGTCGGTGCACTGACCGAACAGGCCAACAAGCTGTGGCACGTCTCCAACGTTTTCACCAATGAGCCGGCCCTGCGCCTGGCCCACAAGCTGATCGACGCCACCTTTGCCGAGCGCGTGTTCTTCTGCAACTCCGGCGCCGAGGCCAACGAGGCCGCATTCAAACTGGCCCGTCGCGTTGCGTTCGACCGTTTCGGCAGCGAGAAATACGAGATCATCGCCGCGCTGAACAGCTTCCACGGTCGTACCCTGTTCACCGTCAACGTTGGTGGCCAGTCCAAGTACTCCGATGGTTTCGGTCCTAAAATCACCGGTATCACGCACGTGCCTTATAACGACCTGGCCGCGCTGAAAGCCGCCGTGTCGGACAAGACTTGCGCTGTGGTACTGGAGCCGATCCAGGGCGAAGGCGGCGTATTGCCGGCTGAGCTGGCTTACCTGCAAGGCGCCCGCGAGCTGTGCGACGCGAACAACGCGCTGCTGGTGTTCGACGAAGTGCAGACCGGCATGGGCCGCAGCGGCCATCTGTTCGCTTACCAGCATTACGGCGTGACCCCGGACATCCTTACCAGCGCCAAAAGCCTGGGCGGCGGTTTCCCGATCGCGGCGATGCTCACCACTGAAGCGCTGGCCAAGCACCTGGTCGTCGGCACTCACGGCACCACCTACGGCGGCAATCCGCTGGCGTGCGCGGTGGCCGAGGCGGTGATCGACGTGATCAACACCCCAGAGGTGCTGGCCGGCGTCAACGCCAAGCACGACCTGTTCAAGGCGCGCCTGGAGCAGATTGGCAAACAGTACGGCATCTTCACCGAAGTACGCGGCATGGGCCTGTTGATTGGTTGCGTACTAAGCGACGCATTCAAGGGCAAGGCCAAGGACGTGTTCAACGCGGCCGAGAAAGAAAACCTGATGATCCTGCAAGCCGGCCCGGACGTGGTGCGTTTCGCACCGAGCCTGGTGGTGGAAGAGGCGGATATCAAGGAAGGCCTGGACCGGTTTGAGCGTGCCGTAAAAACACTGACGCAAGCCTGATAGCGACATATTTTGCTGGTCGGACCGTTTCCAAATGTGGGAGCGGGCTTGCTCGCGAAAGCGGTGGTTCAGTCGCTAGATGTATTGACTGACAGATTGCATTCGCGAGCAAGCCTGCTCCCACATTGGATCTGTGTGAATCAAAATTCCGTGTCCGGCATTTTTCCCTCTGTGAGTTTTTCGAGTTAAGGAGTGACACCATGCTGGTGATGCGCCCCGCGCAAATGGCTGATCTGGGCGAGGTACAGCGTCTGGCTGCGGACAGCCCGATTGGTGTCACCTCCTTGCCGGACGATGTGGAACGCCTGAGCGACAAGATCGCCGCCAGCGAAGCGTCCTTCGCGGCCGAGGTCAGTTTCAACGGCGAAGAGAGTTATTTCTTCGTGCTTGAAGACACCGAGACCGGCAAGCTCGCCGGTTGCTCGGCCATTGTCGCGTCGGCGGGCTACTCGGAACCTTTCTACAGTTTCCGTAACGAGACCTTCGTGCACGCCTCCCGCGAGCTGAAGATTCACAACAAGATCCACGTGCTTTCCCAGTGTCACGACCTCACCGGCAACAGCCTGCTCACCAGTTTTTATGTGGTGCCCGAGCTGGTCGGTTCGCCGTGGTCGGAACTCAATTCCCGTGGCCGCCTGCTGTTCGTTGCCAGCCACCCCGAGCGCTTTGCCGACTCGGTGGTGACCGAGATCGTCGGCTACAGCGACGAGAACGGCGACTCGCCGTTCTGGGACGCCATCGGGCGCAACTTCTTCGACCTCAACTATGCCGCCGCCGAGCGCTTGTGCGGGCTGAAAAGCCGTACCTTCCTCGCCGAGCTGATGCCGCACTACCCGATCTACGTGCCGCTGCTACCGGACGAAGCCCAGGAAGCCATGGGCCAGGTGCACCCGCGTGCGCAGATCACCTTCGACATCCTGATGCGCGAAGGCTTCGAGACTGACCATTACATCGACATCTTCGACGGTGGCCCGACGCTGCATGCACGGGTGTCGGGCATTCGCTCGATCGCCCAGAGCCGCGTGGTGCCGGTGAAGATCGGTGAGATGGTCAAGGGTGTCGGTCGCCAGTACCTGGTGAGCAACGCGCAGTTGCAGGATTACCGCGCGGTGATGCTGGAGCTGGACTATGCGCCGGGTAAACCGGTGACGTTGGACCTTGCAGCGGCCGAAGCCCTGGGTGTTGGTGAAGGCGCGAGCGTGCGCCTGGTAGCGGTTTAAAAAGAGAGTTTCGCGGGTGGCTGACAACAGCGGCCCGTTCGAGGAGATAGCATGATCGTTCGTCCCGTACGCAGCAGCGATTTACCGGCCCTGATTGATCTGGCGCGCAGCACCGGCACCGGCCTCACCACCTTGCCGGCCAACGAAGAGCGCCTGACCCACCGCGTGGGCTGGGCCGAGAAAACCTTTCGCGGCGAAGCCGGGCGTGGCGATGCCGACTACCTGTTCGTGCTGGAAAACGACGAAGGCCGTGTGGTGGGCATTTCCGCGATTGCCGGCGCCGTTGGCCTGCGTGAGCCCTGGTACAACTTCCGGGTCGGCCTGACGGTCAGTGCCTCCCAGGAGCTGAACATCTACCGCGAGATCCCGACGCTGTTCCTGGCCAACGATCTCACTGGTAACTCCGAGCTGTGCTCGTTGTTCCTGCACGCCGATTACCGCACCGGCCTCAACGGCCGCATGTTGGCCAAGGCGCGCATGTTGTTTATCGCCGAATTCCCGCAGTTGTTTGGCAATAAGATCATTGCCGAGATGCGCGGCGTGTCCAACGACGCCGGCCGTTCGCCGTTCTGGGAAAGCCTGGGCCGCCACTTCTTCAAGATGGAATTCAGCCAGGCTGACTACCTCACCGGCGTGGGCAACAAGGCGTTTATCGCCGAGCTGATGCCGAAGTTTCCGCTGTACAGCTGCTTCCTGTCCGAGGATGCGCGCAACGTGATCGGCAAGGTCCACCCGGACACCGAGCCGGCGCTGAGCATGCTCAAGAGCGAAGGCTTCAGCTACCAAGGCTATGTCGACATCTTCGATGCCGGCCCTGCGGTGGAATGTGAGACCACCAAGATCCGCGCTGTGCGCGACAGCCAGTCGCTGGTGCTGGCGATTGGTACGCCGGGGGACGATGCCACGCCGTTCCTGATCCATAACCGCAAGCGCGAAGAATGCCGCATCACCGCCGCCCCGGCTCGACTGGCGGCAGGCACGCTGGTGGTCGATCCACAGACCGCCAAGCGCCTGCAACTGGTGGTGGGTGATCAAGTGCGCGCTGTTCCGTTGTCCGCTGCTCGGGAGTCGAAATAATGAATTCGTTGTATATCGCAGGTCAGTGGCTGACTGGTCAGGGTGAACTGTTTGAATCGCGCAACCCGGTGACCCAGCAGGTGCTGTGGGCCGGTAATGGCGCCACGGCCGAGCAGGTCGAGTCCGCCGTGCAGGCTGCGCGCCAGGCGTTCCCAGCCTGGGCCCGGCGCCCGCTGGAGGAACGCATCAGCGTGCTGGAAACTTTCGCCGCCACCCTGAAAAGCCGTGCCGACGAAATCGCCCGTTGCATCGGTGAGGAAACCGGCAAGCCGCTGTGGGAATCGGCCACCGAAGTCACCAGCATGGCCAACAAGATCGCGATCTCGGTGCAAAGCTACCGCGAGCGCACCGGTGAGAAGAGCGGCCCGCTGGGCGACGCCACCGCCGTGTTGCGCCACAAGCCCCACGGTGTGGTGGCGGTGTTTGGCCCGTACAACTTCCCTGGCCACTTGCCGAACGGGCATATCGTGCCGGCGTTGCTGGCGGGTAACACCGTGCTGTTCAAACCGAGCGAACTGACCCCTAAGGTTGCCGAGCTGACCGTGCAATGCTGGATCGAAGCCGGGTTGCCGGCGGGTGTGTTGAACCTGCTGCAAGGCGCGCGGGAAACCGGCATCGCGTTGGCGGCCAACCCAGGTATCGATGGGTTGTTCTTCACCGGCTCCAGCCGTACCGGCAATCATCTGCACCAGCAATTCTCCGGGCGCCCGGACAAGATCCTCGCCCTGGAAATGGGTGGCAACAACCCGCTGGTGGTCGATGAAGTGGCCGATGTGGATGCGGCGGTCTACACCATCATCCAGTCGGCGTTTATTTCCGCCGGCCAGCGCTGCACCTGTGCGCGCCGCCTGCTGGTGCCGCAAGGTGCTTGGGGCGACGCGTTGCTGGCCCGCCTGGTGGCGGTCAGCTCGACCATTGAGGTGGGCGCATTTGATCAGCAACCCGCGCCGTTCATGGGCTCGGTAATCTCCCTCGCCGCCGCCAAAGCGTTGATGGACGCCCAGGAACTGATGCTCGCCAATGGCGCTGTGGCGCTGCTGGAAATGACTCAGCCTCAGGACCAGGCCGCCTTGCTGACCCCCGGCATCATCGACGTGACCGGCGTGACCGAGCGTGAAGACGAGGAACTGTTCGGCCCACTGTTGCAGGTGATCCGCTACGCTGATTTTGAAGCGGCGATTGCCGAGGCCAACAACACCCAATACGGTTTGGCTGCTGGTCTGTTGTCGGACTCCGAAGCGCGCTACCAGCAGTTCTGGCTGGAAAGCCGCGCGGGCATCGTCAACTGGAACAAACAGCTGACCGGCGCCGCCAGTACCGCGCCGTTTGGTGGGGTAGGTGCCTCGGGCAACCATCGCGCCAGTGCGTATTACGCGGCGGATTATTGCGCGTACCCGGTGGCCTCGCTGGAAACCCCGACCTTGGTGGTGCCAGCAACCCTGACCCCCGGCATTACGCTGATCTAATGCAGGAGCCGGTTTTGTGGTGAGCGGGCTTGCCCCGCGCTGGGCTGCGAAGCAGCCCCAGAATTCGGCGGTGTATCCGTCGGGGGGCAAGCCCCCTCACCACAGCAAGCCCGCTCCCACATTAGGTCGGTGGTGTGTTCAAGTAATTTGATGCCTATAAAAATACAGATGTTCGTGGAGCCTCGCCGATGAAATCCTATGAAGTCAATTTTGACGGTCTAGTGGGGCCGACCCATAACTACGGCGGTTTGTCTTTCGGCAACGTCGCGTCCCAGAGCAACAGCCAGCAGCATTCCAATCCCAAGGAAGCGGCGTTGCAGGGCCTGCAGAAAATGAAAGCCCTGATGGACATGGGCTTTGTACAAGGTGTGTTGGCGCCCCAGGAACGTCCTGATGTGGCTGCCTTGCGCAACCTGGGTTTCAGCGGCACCGACGCTCAAGTGATCCAGCAAGCGGCCAAGGATGCGATGCCGTTGCTGGTCGCGAGCTGCTCCGCGTCGAGCATGTGGGTGGCCAACGCCGCCACCGTCAGCCCTAGTGCCGACACCTTTGACGGCCGCGTGCATTTCACCGCCGCCAACCTCAACTGCAAATATCACCGCAGCATCGAACACCCGACCACCAGCCGTGTGTTGGGCGCGATGTTTGCCGATGACAAACACTTTGCCCATCACGCCGCCTTGCCGGCCGTGGCGCAGTTCGGTGATGAAGGCGCGGCCAACCACACGCGCTTCTGCCGTGAATATGGCGAGGCGGGCGTCGAATTTTTCGTGTTTGGTCGCAGCGCGTTCGATCCCCGTTATCCGGCGCCGCAGAAATATCCGGCGCGCCAGACCCTGGAAGCGTCCCAGGCGGTCGCACGGCTGCACGGCTTGAAGGATGACGGCGTGGTCTACGCCCAGCAGAACCCGGCAGTGATCGATGCCGGGGTGTTCCACAACGACGTGATCGCGGTCGGCAACGGCGAAGTGCTGTTCTATCACGAAGATGCCTTCCTCAATACCGAACAGATGCTCGCGGAACTGCAAGGCAAACTGGGTAAGTTGGGTGGTCACTTCCAGTCCGTCTGCGTGCCGCGTGCGCAAGTCAGTGTCGAGGACGCGGTACGTTCCTATCTGTTCAACAGCCAGTTGCTGAGCCGCGCTGACGGCTCGATGCTGCTGATCGTGCCGGAAGAGTGCCGTGCCAATGAGCGTGTCTGGCAGTACCTGCAAGGCCTGACCGCTGCCGGTGGCCTGATCCGCGAAGTGAAGGTGTTCGACCTCAAGCAAAGTATGCAGAACGGCGGTGGCCCGGCGTGCCTGCGTTTACGTGTGGCGTTGAACGAAACGGAACTGGCGGCGGTGAATCCAGGCGTTATCATGACCGCGCCGTTGTACGAAACACTGACCCAGTGGGTAGGCAGGCACTACCGCGACAGCTTGCGCGAAAGCGACCTGGCTGACCCGCAGTTGCTGCTTGAATGCCGGACGGCACTGGATGAACTGACGCAAATCCTTAAACTGGGCTCGGTTTATCCTTTCCAGATCAATTAAACGCCGCATGGCTGAGAGCTATTTATGACCACCGACACCCTGAAACTGATTCTTGAAGACACCGACGGCACCCAGCTGGAAACTTCCTGCACCCGCGTCGCCGTGGTCTGGCAGGGCAAGGAAATCTGGATCCAGCACGACGGCCGTGGCCAACTGCTGATCGGCGTTGACGTGGAAGAAGGCGATGCCGAATACGCCAATCTGCTGATGCGCCCGCTGGCCACCAACCTGATGAGCCTGCAACTGGAAATGGAACCGGCCGACGTTGAAGGTGATGACGACGATCACGTCCACGGCCCAGGCTGCAACCACTAAGGAAGCTGCGTATGCTCGCCCTCGGCAAACTGCTTGAACTGACCCTCGCCGGTCGTGAACCGGCGCAAAAAATTCAACTGACTGTCGACGGCGTGCAGATGCGCTGGCTCAGCGAGGGCGCGCTTGAAGTGCGCCCACCTGAAGCGAAGGACAGCGGCGGCGACCTGCTGCTGTCGTCCGGCATCCATGGCAACGAAACCGCGCCGATCGAATTGCTCGACCGCCTGTTGCATGGCATCGCCCGAGGGGAGATCAAGCCCCGCACTCGTATTCTGTTCCTGTTCGGCAACCCCGAGGCCATGCGCCGCGGCGAGCGTTACCTGGAACTGGACGTCAACCGGCTGTTCAACGGCCGTCACGAACAAAATATCGGCCCGGAGGCCATGCGCGCCGCCGAGCTTGAGCAACTGGCCCGCAGCTTCTTCAGCCTGCCTGGCCGCTCGCGCCTGCATTACGACCTGCACACGGCCATTCGCGGCTCGAAGATCGAGCAGTTTGCGCTGTATCCCTGGAAGGAAGGTCGCCAGCATTCGCGCCATGAGCTGGCACGCCTGAACGCTGCCGGCATGCAAGCGGTGCTGTTACAGAACAAGACCTCGATCACCTTCACCGCGTTTACCTACGAGCAACTCGACGCCGAGGCTTTCACCCTGGAGCTGGGCAAGGCGCGGCCGTTCGGGCAGAACCAGGGCGTGGATGTATCTCGCCTGGAAACCCGCCTGAAGCAGATCATCGAAGGCACCGAGCCGCCCACCGACAGCCTGGACGGCCTGCAATTGTTTGCCGTATCGCGCGAAGTCATCAAACACAGCGATGCCTTCCTGATGCACTTGCCCGCTGACGTGGAGAACTTCTCGCCGTTGGCGCAGGGCTACCTGCTGGCCGAAGACGTGGCCAAGACCCGCTGGGTGATCGAGGAGGAGGGTGCGCGCATCATCTTCCCTAACCCGAAGGTGAAGAATGGCTTGCGGGCCGGGATTCTGATTGTGCCCACCACCGACGCAGCACTGGTTTAAGCACGTGTCTGTGTCGACCTGGATGCAGTACGCGGCGGCAGCCCCAACTCTTTGCGCAAACCGTTCTCGCTGAAAGGTTCGGGGTTGGTCGTAGTGGGTTCGGTGCTTGGGTCGTTATCATGCAGCAGCCCCCCATAAAAAACGCCCCGGCAAGCGAGCTTGTCGGGGCGTTTTTTATGGGCTCAGTCTGTGTCAGACCGCCAGTTTTTGCTCACTGCGGCGGATCGCCCGCACTTTATGCAAGGTGTCGGCGCAGGTGCGCGCAGCTTCCTGGCCTTTGTGTACGAAGTGCTCGTAGAAGAAGGTCTGGTGTTCGCTGCCGGCGTGGAAGTGATGCGGGGTCAGGGACACCGAGAACACCGGCACTTCGGTTTCCAGCTGCACCTGCATCAGGCCGCTGACCACCGACTGGGCGACGAATTCGTGACGGTAGATACCACCGTCCACCACCAGCGCGGCGGCGACGATACCGGCGTAGCGGCCGGTCTTGGCCAGCAGCTTGGCGTGCAGGGGCATTTCAAATGCGCCGCCGACTTCGAAGAAATCGATGTCCGACTCCTGGTAGCCCTGGGCGATCATTTCGGCGAGGAAACCTTTGCGCGATTGGTCGACAATATCCTTGTGCCAGCAGGCCTGGATAAACGCGACGCGCTCGCCGTGGTGGTTTTTGCTTTTGCTGTCGATTGCGGTGGGTTGCATGTTCTGACTCCTGTTTAAGAATAAAACAGGGCGTTATGAATCGAATGGGATTTAAGGGTACGCAAGCACAATTCGTGCGCGGCCCTTAGGTGCCAATCCCGTTCTCTCTTCATCCGGACTATGACCGTCGGCCCCGGGATCACACCGGGTCTGCTGACCTTGTCGCCGTCCTGCCGGAGCAGTTCGAGGCGCCAAGCGCTCGCGGGCTATACACATTGCGTGTAATTACCGCCGGTGGGGAATTGCACCCCGCCCTGAGAACGTTGCCACCAGAACCCTGGCGGCGGAGAGTTTTTAACACGCTTTTTCGAAAACTGCACGACCGCTGTATCGATAAGCTATATCGCTTTGTTTGGTTGGTATTCGATTGAATGCATTGGGGGCTTGATATTCCGTGGCGTTGCCCGCAGTAATCACTCACAAAAGGAACTTACTCAACCCTTCAGAGGCTTGTTTCATGTCTGTGATCGACCTGCGCAGCGACACCGTGACCCAACCCACCCCCGGCATGCGGGACGCGATGGCCGCTGCCGTCAGCGGCGATGACGTATATGGCGAGGACCCCAGCGTCAATCGCCTCGAAGCCGAACTGGCCAAGCGCCTGGGTTTTGCCGCCGCGTTGTTTGTGCCGACCGGCACCATGAGCAACCTGTTGGCGTTGATGGCCCACTGTGAACGCGGCGAGGAATACATCGTCGGCCAGCAGGCCCATACCTACAAATACGAAGGCGGTGGCGCGGCGGTGCTCGGTTCGATCCAGCCGCAACCCCTGGAAGTGCAAGCCGATGGTTCCCTGGACCTGGACCAGGTGCTGGCGGCGATCAAGCCCGACGACTTCCACTTCGCCCGCACCCGTTTGCTGGCGCTGGAAAACACCATGCAAGGCAAGGTACTGCCGCTGGATTACCTGGCAAAGGCACGGGCGTTCACCCGTGAACACGACCTGGCCCTGCATCTGGATGGCGCGCGGCTCTACAACGCAGCGGTCAAGCTCGGCGTGGATGCGCGCGAGATTGCCCAGCATTTCGATTCGGTGTCGGTGTGCCTGTCTAAAGGCCTTGGCGCGCCGATTGGCTCGGTGCTGTGCGGTTCCACGGCGTTGATCGCCAAGGCCCGGCGCCTGCGCAAGATGGTCGGCGGCGGCATGCGCCAGGCCGGCTCACTGGCGGCAGCGGGGCTGTATGCCCTGGATCACCAGGTGCAGCGCCTGGCTGACGACCACGCCAATGCCCAATGGCTGGGCGATGCGTTGCGCCAGGCCGGTTATGAGGTGGAGCCGGTGCAGACCAACATGGTCTACGTGCAGATCGGTGGCCAGGCTCAAGCCTTGAAGGCGTTTGCCGCCGAACGCGGGATCACATTGAGCGCCGCCCCGCGCCTGCGCATGGTCACGCATTTGGATGTCAGCCGGGCGCAGATCGAGCAGGTCGCGCAGACATTCGTCGAATTTTCGCGGAAATGACCGTGCAGACCGTCTAATTGAACGTTTCAATCGTATAAACACGCTGTACCACCGGCAAAGGGCCGATATAATGCGGCCCTTTGCCGTCGCTCCGTCTGATGATGTTGCGCACTGGCCTTTGGCCGCAGCCTCCGTGGAAGAACCTAATGAAAAGCGCAGAAATCCGTGAAGCCTTCCTTCGCTTCTTCGAAGAGCAAGGCCACACCCGTGTAGCCTCCAGCTCCTTGATCCCAGGCAATGACCCCACCCTGCTGTTCACTAACGCGGGAATGAACCAGTTCAAGGACTGCTTCCTGGGCCAGGAAAAGCGCGCCTACACCCGCGCCACCAGCAGCCAGAAGTGCGTACGCGCCGGCGGCAAGAACAGTGACCTGGAAAACGTCGGTTACACCGCGCGCCACCACACCTTCTTCGAAATGCTCGGCAACTTCAGTTTCGGCGACTATTTCAAGAAAGACGCGATCACCTTTGCCTGGACCTTCCTGACCGGCGTGCTGAAGCTGCCGAAGGAAAAACTCTGGGTCACCGTCTACGCGACCGACGACGAAGCGTATGACATCTGGACCAATGAAATCGGTGTACCTGTGGAGCGCATGATCCGCATCGGCGACAACAAGGGCGCGCCGTACGCCTCCGACAACTTCTGGACCATGGGCGATACCGGCCCGTGCGGCCCTTGCACCGAGATCTTCTACGATCACGGCGCCGACATCTGGGGCGGCCCACCGGGCTCGCCGGAAGAAGACGGCGACCGTTACATCGAGATCTGGAACAACGTGTTCATGCAGTTCAACCGCACCGCCGATGGCGTGTTGCATCCGCTGCCTGCGCCGTCGGTAGACACCGGCATGGGCCTGGAGCGGATCAGTGCGGTGATGCAGCACGTTCACTCCAACTACGAAATCGACCTGTTCACCAACCTGCTGAGCGCCTCGGCTGCCGCGATTGGCTGCGCCAACGAAAACCAGTCGTCGCTCAAAGTAGTGTCGGACCACATCCGTTCCTGCGGTTTCCTGATCGCCGATGGCGTGCTGCCGTCGAACGAAGGCCGTGGTTATGTGCTGCGTCGCATCATCCGTCGTGCCTGCCGTCACGGCAACAAGCTGGGCGCCACCGGCAGCTTCTTCTACAAAATCGTCGCCGCGCTGGTTGCCGAGATGGGCGAAGCCTTCCCGGAACTCAAGCAGCAGCAAGACAACATCGAGCGCGTGCTCAAGGCTGAAGAAGAGCAGTTCTCCAAGACCCTGGAACACGGCCTGAAGATCCTGGAGCAGGACCTGGCCGGGCTCAAAGGCACCGTGGTGCCGGGCGACGTGGTGTTCAAGCTTTACGACACCTACGGATTCCCCATGGACCTGACCGCCGACATTGCCCGTGAACGCGAGCTGACCGTCGATGAGGCCGGTTTTGAGCGTGAGATGGAAGCCCAGCGCGTGCGCGCTCGCTCCGCCAGCTCCTTTGGCCTGGACTACAACACCCTGGTCAAGGTTGATGTGCCTACCGAGTTCATTGGTTACCAGGCGACCGTTGGCTCGGCCAAAATTGTTGCTATCTATAAAGACGGTAAATCGGTCGACGTGTTAAACGAAGGCGATGAGGCCGTTGTGGTCCTGGACCAGACGCCGTTCTACGCCGAGTCCGGCGGCCAGATTGGTGACTGTGGTTTCCTCAGCTCGACCTCCGGGCGTTTTGAGGTGCGCGACACCACCAAGACCGGCGGCGCGTTCCTGCATCACGGTGTGCTGGTGCTGGGCAACCTGACGGTCGGTGCGCCGGTAGACACCCAGGTCGATGCCGACGTACGGCATGCAACCGCTTTGAATCACTCCGCCACTCACCTGCTGCACGCCGCGTTGCGTCAGGTACTGGGGGATCACGTTCAGCAGAAGGGTTCGTTGGTCGACAGTCAGCGCCTGCGCTTCGACTTCAGCCACTTTGAAGCGATCAAGCCGGAGCAGATCAAGGCCCTGGAAGACATCGTCAACGCCGAGATTCGCAAGAACACAGCGGTGGAAACCGAAGAAACCGATATCGAAACCGCCAAAAAGAAAGGCGCCATGGCGCTGTTTGGCGAGAAGTACGGCGATGAAGTGCGCGTGCTGAGCATGGGCGGCAGCTTCTCGGTGGAGCTGTGTGGCGGTATCCACGCCAACCGTACCGGCGACATCGGCCTGTTGAAAATCATCAGCGAAGGCGGTGTGGCGTCCGGCGTGCGTCGTATTGAAGCGGTGACCGGCGCTGCGGCGCTGGCTTACCTCAATGCGGCTGAAGAACAACTCAAGGAAGCGGCGGGCCTGGTCAAGGGCAGCCGTGACAACCTGATCGACAAGTTGTCCGCCGTTCTGGAGCGCAACCGTGCGCTGGAGAAACAGCTGGAGCAGTTGCAGGCCAAGGCAGCCAGTGCGGCGGGCGATGATTTGTCGGCCAGCGCGCTGGACGTCAAGGGTGTGAAAGTCCTGGCCGTGCGCCTGGACGGTCAGGATGGCAAGGCGCTGTTGGCCTTGGTCGATCAGTTGAAGAACAAGCTCGGCCGCGCAGTGATCCTGCTCGGCGGTGTCCATGAGGAAAAGGTCGTTCTGGTTGCCGGTGTAACCAAAGACCTGACTGGCCAACTCAAGGCCGGTGATTTGATGAAACAAGCCGCCGCGGCAGTGGGCGGGAAGGGCGGTGGTCGTCCGGACATGGCGCAAGGCGGTGGTGTAGACGCCGGTGCCCTGGACGCGGCACTGGCCCTGACCGTGCCGTTTGTCGAGGCAGGTATTTAAGGCGCTGTTAATGAGCCCATGGTCTAGTCATGGGCTCGCTCGGTTGCTTGAATTTGTTTATTGGGCGCCCCTTTACGGGCTGAGGCGGCTTAGAAATGGCTTTGATCGTACAGAAATTTGGAGGCACCTCGGTCGGTTCTGTCGAAAGAATCGAGCAGGTGGCCGACAAGGTTAAGAAATTCCGCGATGCCGGCGACGACCTGGTGGTGGTGCTGTCGGCCATGAGCGGCGAGACCAATCGCCTGATCGACCTGGCCAAGGCAATCAGTGGTGATCAACAGCCGCTGCCACGTGAGCTGGATGTGATCGTGTCCACCGGCGAGCAGGTGACCATCGCGTTGCTGGCCATGGCGTTGAACAAACGCGGTGTGCCGGCGGTGTCCTACACTGGCAGTCAGGTGCGCATCCTCACTGACAGCGCGCATACCAAGGCGCGGATCCTGCAGATCGACGATCAGAAAATCCGTACGGATCTGAAAGCCGGGCGCGTGGTAGTTGTAGCAGGGTTCCAGGGTGTGGATGAGCACGGCAATATCACCACCCTGGGGCGTGGCGGTTCAGACACTACCGGCGTGGCACTGGCCGCGGCTCTGAAGGCCGATGAATGCCAGATCTACACCGATGTGGATGGCGTTTACACCACGGATCCGCGCGTTGTCTCCGTGGCCCAGCGCCTGGACAAGATCACCTTTGAAGAGATGCTGGAAATGGCCAGCCTCGGTTCCAAGGTGTTGCAAATCCGTGCGGTGGAATTCGCCGGCAAGTACAACGTTCCGCTGCGCGTATTGCACAGCTTCAAAGAGGGTCCGGGCACCCTCATTACTATTGATGAAGAGGAATCCATGGAACAGCCGATCATTTCCGGTATCGCTTTCAACCGTGATGAAGCCAAGCTGACTATCCGTGGCGTGCCGGATACCCCGGGTGTGGCTTTCAAGATCCTGGGCCCTATCAGCGGCGCGAACATCGAAGTCGACATGATCGTGCAGAACGTTTCGCACGATAACACCACCGATTTCACCTTCACCGTGCACCGCAACGAGTACGATGCGGCGGAGAAGATCCTGCAGAACACCGCGAGCGAGATTGGCGCCCGTGAAGTGGTCGGCGATACCAAGATTGCCAAAGTGTCGATCGTGGGTGTGGGCATGCGTTCCCATGCCGGCGTTGCCAGCCGCATGTTCGAGGCACTGGCCAAGGAAAGCATCAACATCCAGATGATCTCCACCTCGGAAATCAAGGTCTCGGTGGTCATCGAAGAGAAGTACCTGGAATTGGCTGTACGCGCACTGCATACCGCTTTTGAGCTGGACGCTCCGGCCCGACAGGGCGAGTGACGAAGTGCCAGGAAGGCGCGGTTTACCGCGCCTTTCCTTTTTTTGTAGGGCGCATGTTCTTTTGCGTGCGCTCGACAATACTTAGGCGGGTAGGGCTATGGCCTTTGGGTTGTAGGTCGAAGGCCTTTTTTTTGCAGACTGTTGTTCCTGAACTGAAATGCGTGAGGAGAAAGGTATGCTGATTCTGACTCGTCGTTGCGCAGAAAGCCTGATTATCGGTGATGGCGAAATCACCGTGACCGTGCTCGGCGTCAAAGGCAATCAAGTGCGTATCGGGGTTAACGCTCCGAAAGAGGTGGCGGTACACCGCGAGGAAATCTACCTGCGGATCAAGAAAGAGAAGGACGAAGAACCAAGCCTTTAATTTTTATCGTTTTTTATGTTTGCAAACGGGGATGAACGTGGTTAATATACGCCCCGTGTTGCGGAGAGCTGGCCGAGTGGCCGAAGGCGCTCCCCTGCTAAGGGAGTACACCTCAAAAGGGTGTCGGGGGTTCGAATCCCCCGTTCTCCGCCATTATTTGCTTAGTACGTTGCAATCTGGTTTTTTCGCTAAGTTGTTGAAAATTAACGAAAAAATAGCTTTACATAGAGATTGAACGGCCTATAATGCGCGGCAACAAATGCACTCGTAGCTCAGCTGGATAGAGTACTCGGCTACGAACCGAGCGGTCACAGGTTCGAATCCTGTCGAGTGCACCATTTAAGAGTCAGTTGCAGCAATGCAAGTGATTCGGTTACAACCAGTTGTGATCTGGTCTAAAAACACAATCTGCACTCGTAGCTCAGCTGGATAGAGTACTCGGCTACGAACCGAGCGGTCACAGGTTCGAATCCTGTCGAGTGCACCATACAAACAAAAAGCCCGCCTAGTGCGGGCTTTTTGCCGTCTGGGGTTTATGTAGGATTTTTTGTTTTTCTCTCGCGGCCATGTGTTTTCCTGCTTCACTGCGTCGTCGCAGTTCATAGATGCAGCCAATACTCAGCTTTGGCTCGCAAGCGCTTGTTCTTCCCAGTTTTTTGACGTTTAAAGTGGCCGGGCGGTGTATGATTGCGCCCGTCAGCCCCGCCGGGGCTTGTGGAATACCTCCATGGACTTACCCAGTAGTTGCTCAGTACCCCGTTTTACCAATCATGAATTGACTGATTGATCCTTCCGGCGTGCCCCGCTGCTGGGAGTGGAGTTCGCCTATGACCGAAGTAGAAGTAAAGAAAACACAAGAAAGCCTGCAGGACCGTCTGGCTCAAGTCATCGAGCTGCTGCAGCGCCAACGCGTGGTCGAAGACCTCACGCACCGCCAGGATGGCCCGAACAACAATCTGGTCGAAAACCTGGTTCACCGGCAAAACCTCGTTGAGTTGCAACGCAAGCTCGACGACCTTCACTCTGCCGACGTCGCCTACATTCTCGAAGCCTTGCCGCTGGACGATCGACTGACCCTCTGGCAGTTGGTCAAGGCTGAGCGAGATGGCGACATCCTGCTCGAAGTATCCGACTCGGTTCGTGAAACCCTGATCGCCGACATGGACGATCACGAACTCCTGGCTGCGGCCAAGGAGATGGATGCCGACGAACTGGCCGACCTGGCCCCTGAACTGCCCCGTGATGTTGTCCATGAGCTGATGGAAGCCCTCGATGGCCAGCAACGTGAGCGTGTGCGCTCCGCGCTGTCCTACGACGAGGATCAAGTCGGCGCGCTGATGGACTTCGAGATGGTCACCATCCGCGAAGACGTCAGTCTGGAAGTGGTCTTGCGTTACCTGCGTCGTCTCAAAGAGTTGCCGGGCCATACCGACAAGCTGTTTGTGGTCGACTATGAAGGCATTCTCAAGGGTGTTTTGCCAATCAAGCGGCTGCTGGTGAATGATCCAGACAAGAAAGTCGCAGACCTGATGGCCAGCGACACGGTGAGTTTCCACCCGGATGAAGACGCGTACGAGGCCGCACAGGCGTTTGAGCGTTATGACTTGATCTCGGCGCCGGTGGTCGACAAGAACGGCAAGCTGATCGGCCGTTTGACCATCGATGAAATGGTCGACCTGATTCGTGAAGAGAGTGAGACTGAAGTCCTCAACATGGCAGGTTTGCGTGAAGAGGAAGATATCTTTGCCTCGGTCTGGCGCTCACTGCATAACCGCTGGGCGTGGCTGGCCATTAACCTGATCACCGCTTTTATCGCGTCGCGGGTTATCGGATTGTTCGAGGGTTCGATCGAGAAGCTGGTGGCGCTCGCAGCACTGATGCCGATTGTGGCTGGTATCGGCGGTAACTCCGGTAACCAGACGATTACCATGATCGTGCGCGCCATGGCGCTGGATCAGGTGAGTACAGCGAACTCGTCACGTCTGCTGCGCAAAGAGTTGGCGGTTGGCCTGATCAATGGCCTGGTGTGGGGTGGGGTGATCGGTGTGGTGGCCTACTTGCTGTATGGCAGTTGGTCGCTCGGTGTGGTGATGACCGCAGCTATGACGCTCAACCTGCTGCTGGCGGCGCTGATGGGGGTACTGATCCCGATGACCCTGGCCCGCCTTGGGCGCGACCCGGCAATGGGTGCCAGCGTAATGATCACGGCCATGACCGACAGTGGTGGCTTCTTCATATTCCTGGGTTTGGCAACGATCTTCCTGCTCTGATCTTGCATGGCGCGCCGGCTTCCTCTGCAGGAGCTGGCTTGCCTGCGATCGCATCCCCTCGGTTTAACTGATAGACCGTATCGCTCGGATCGCCGGCAAGCCGGCTCCTACAAAAAATCCCACGCAAAAAAAAGCCAGCACAGGGCTGGCTTCGGCTTTCAGTTGCAGATCAATTGGCTTCTGCGGCCGCCTCAACGTCATGCGCGATAAGCGAGACGAGAGCATTTTGCTGGCGGTGGGAGAGCTGACGAAAACGCTGCAGCAGTTCGCGTTCGTGCAGCGACAGCTCGGGGCTGTCCAGGCGCATGCTCAACTCGTCGCCCAGCGCACCTTCCTGAATGAGGCTTTGTTCCAGGCGCGCGATGATTTCGGAGTTCATGCTGCGGTGATGATTGCGAGCCACCTCGGCAATGCGTTCCCGCATTCCGTCTGGCAGACGTACGACGAACTTGTCAGCCGTACGGCTGGAATAAATTGCCTGTTTCAATGGGCGCATATATTTAACCGGTTAGTTCAGGGGAGCGGTTTTTGGAATTGGCCGCAAGATGAGTGTTAAGACAAGGCTCACGACCAAAGTTCAACCTGAATTGCAAAGAGGCCGCATCATGCCTCAGATTTGACATTTCCTTGGCGTCAATTCTGTGACAAATATTGAACTGGCTAAAGGCTTTATGCCAGCACTGATTTGCATTTTTGCGGACTGGTTGGAAAAATTTTCAACGCGTGAATCCGCGATGGAACTTGCCGTCAGCCCATGCCGCCACAGGGTTTGAGGCCGCACATCCTATAGCAAAGTGGCCTTTTGCCCTTAAGTTTAAGACTAGTGGCAATTTGCCGATTAGCGAGGGGAAGGCGACATAAGGTAGGGAGGTGGGTTAGCGCAAGACTGGGTCGAATTTGATGCGTCGACCCACGATCAAGGTGAGCAACAACAGGCTGGCAAACACGCCACTGGCGACGAATGCGGTCGTTTGGCCGTCTTGGGATTCAGCCCCCAGGCCGAGAATCCCTGTTGATGCGGTCATGCATAAAAACAGCCAGGCAAATTTGTTCATCAGAGGTTCCTCAGAAAACCCAGTGCCCAGAGGCGGGTGCGGACTGAGTGTCTTGGGTAAGGCGTACAGGCGATTGCGCATTGGGGGTCATCACCGCCAGTTGCGGGCGTTGCTGCAGGTGATGTGGCACGGCCTGGCTGATCTGCGCAGGATCGTTGCTGCCGGTCGATTGAAAGTGAAACATCAGCAATGCAGCCAGGGCTACGGTGTTGAGGGCTAACAGAAGGGCACTGTTCATGGTCATGTTCTCCGCTTAACGCCGTGGCTTATTGGGTTTGTAGGAGAAGTATTGCAGGTGTCGTGCCAATCTATTAGTTCAATAAAATCAAAGGCTTGAGTCTACTTTAAACGATTGAAAGGTTGCAATTTGCAATGATGGCTTTTTGGGGGAGTGCATTTTGCACGATGGGCTCGCGGGCCTGTATTTTCGGGGTCAGGGCGGGATAAATGAGGTCGGTATCGGCCTACACTCAAAAAGCCTACGGACGACATGACAAAACCCACCTCGGCCGTTAACATGCACGCCGTCCGTCGCCGCGCCTTCAGCGCAGCGGCTGTCATTTGTCCCAGTAGCTCAATTGGATAGAGCATCCCCCTCCTAAGGGGAAGGTTGGCCGTTCGAACCGGCCCTGGGACACCAGATCCAAAGCCCCGCACAGATCCGTCTGGCGGGGCTTTTTTGTGGGCATTTTCTGAAGATGGGTCGAACCTTGCCAGGGTTCTGGGTTCACACCCCTTGCGTCGTGTATTTATCGCAATCCGTGTATCCCGCGAGCAGCCAGACAGCGTCTGAGCCTTAAAGCAAAATAATCCCCGGAAACAGCGCATACCGCCTGTCCGGACCCGGCCACCCCGGACTATCATGCCGATAGCCCTGTCTCTCACCGCAAGGAGCCGCTCGGAACGCCGATGCGCCAGATCTGGAAATCTTTTCGAGCCCTTTATTTCGCCTCCTTGATGATGCTGATCGGCTCCGGCCTGCTCAGTACTTACCTTGCCCTGCGCCTGGCGGCTGATCATGTCGACAGCCTGTGGGTGGGTGCGTTGATGGCGGCCAACTATTTTGGCCTGGTACTGGGTGGCAAGATCGGGCACCGCCTGATTGCCCGGGTCGGGCATATCCGCGCCTATGCAACCTGCGCCGGGATTGTCGGTGCGGCCGTGCTGGGCCATGGCCTGGTCGACTGGCTGCCGGCGTGGATCGTGCTGCGGATGATCGTGGGCCTGGGCATGATGTGCCAGTACATGGTTATCGAGAGCTGGCTCAATGAGCAGGCGGACGCCAAGCAGCGTGGCGTGGTGTTCAGCGGTTACATGATCGCTTCCTACCTGGGCTTGGTCCTCGGTCAACTGATCCTGGTCATGCACCCTCAGCTTGGCCTTGAATTGCTGATGCTGGTGGCGCTGTGTTTCGCCCTGTGCCTGGTGCCGGTGGCCATGACCCGGCGGATTCACCCGGCGCCGCTGCATCCTGCGCCGATGGAGCCGCGCTTCTTTATCAAGCGCGTGCCGCAGTCGTTGAGTACAGTACTTGGGGCGGGTGTAATCGTGGGCTCGTTCTACGGCCTGGCGCCGCTCTATGCCTCTCAGCAAGGCTTGACCACCGAGCAGGTGGGTCTGTTCATGGGTAGCTGCATTTTCGCCGGCCTGTTGGTGCAGTGGCCGTTGGGCTGGTTGTCGGACCGTTATGACCGTGCGCTGCTGATCCGTTGTTTTGCCCTGTGCCTGGCGGTGGCTGCATTACCGCTGGCAATAATGACTCAGGTGCCGCTTGAAGTGTTGTTCGTGGCGGGCTTCCTGTGTTCGCTGGTGCAGTTCTGCCTGTATCCACTGGCGGTGGCGTTCTCCAACGACCATGTGGAAGGTGACCGCCGCGTGTCGCTAACGGCGATGCTGCTGGTGACCTATGGCGTCGGCGCGAGTGTCGGGCCGTTGCTGGCGGGTGTGGTGATGAAGATGTTCGGTAGCCACATGCTGTATGCGTTTTTCAGCCTGTGCGCGTTGATCCTGGTGTGGCGTATCCGGCCAAAAGCTGTGACCAACCTGCATCAGGTGGACGATGCACCGTTGCATCACGTCGCGATGCCCGACAGCATGTCCAGCTCGCCGCTGGTGGCCGCATTGGACCCGCGTGTGGATGAACAGGTGGTGCAGGAGCAAATGCAAACCGCCGTCCCGGACGCTGAGCCGCAAACGGATCCGAACCCAGAGCCGGATGAGCCGCTCTTTGAAGGGCCGCCTGAACCCGTGGGACCAGACGAGCACCCTCACGACTTGAGCCGGGCGCGTCCCTGAAAGCAAAAACGGGCAGATCCCATCAGGATCTGCCCGTTTTTTTGCCGCGATCTTTAAGTTTTAAAAATCATCGTCTTTGTCGAAGCGCCGTGCTTCGCGTTGCAGCTGATACACAAAACGCTCGACTTGGCGCTGCACCAAGCCACTCATGTTGTGGAAGCGCACACCGGCGAAGGTGGTGTTGATCTTCTCTTCGAAGTGCAGGTAACGCAGTTCGACCGAGGTGGTCATGCTGCCAAAGGGCAGGGCGGCGATAAAGCGGTCGTAGACCTGGCCCAGTTGCAAGCGCTCGGAGATATCCCCTTCAAAGCGCAGCTTGCAGCCGGTGGCGGAAATATCCAGCAGCTTGCCGCTGATCGGTGCCTTGAGCTTCTCGCCGCCCAGTTCGATGTTGACCAGTTGGGCCAGTTTCAAGGCGGCGCGGAAGGCATTGCGGCGCTGGTGGTAGACCACTTCGTCGGGCATGCCGCCGGTGTAGATGCGGTGGCCGTCTTTTTCACTGATTGTGTAAGTACCGTTACTTTCCCATGCGACGCGCACGCCTTCATGAAAACCTTCGATACGAAACGGCTCGCCGCTTTCGAGGAAGCGCTCACCGTCACGCGGAATCATTTCGTCCAGTGCCAGGGTCTTGCTGTCCCGGTCCACGTCGACCAGGTAGCTCTGGAAGCGCTGGCTGCGCTCATGAAAGGTGATGATCAGCGGGTCATGGCTGTCTTGCAGCATCCGCAAGGTGCTGGCGATTTCCAGAGGCGTGGTGAGGACCTTGGGTGGCTGCGGGGCATCTTCCGCATTAAGGGCGTTGAACACGGTTCTTCCATCTCCAGACAAAATACGACTACACGCAAGAGCAGGCATTCTGCCAGTATGTGGCGCGCCTTGGATAGGTGCGCTGTAAACCGGCGTCAGGCTTGGCTGCGGGTGCTTGGCTTGACCAGGCGCGAGGTGGAACCCTGGGCATTGTAAAGCGCCGGAGGCTCTCCGCCGTGAAGTATACGCAACTGGTTGGCGGTCGTGGCTTGCTGAAGCTGGATCGACTGACCGTTGAGCAGGTTGGCTTCCTGGCACTGGGTGAGCAATTGATTGAGTTCTTTGCTCTGGGCCAGTAGTTGATCGCCAACCGAAGAGTGGCTAGCCAGCTGCGTCAGGCCATCATGGTCTGCGGGCAGGCCCAGGCTGACGAGGATCTGGCTACGTTTTTTGCCGTGCTGTTCCAGCAGGACAATCAGCGACTGCTTGCGCGCCAGGATTTCTTCCAGCAGGGGCATGTCCCGGCCGTAGAGGGCCAGGGATTCTTCCCTGAGCAGCTCGAGCAGCTGTTGCGTCGGCGCTAGATCATCAATGATCAGTTGAAGCAGATTTTCGTCGTGATGCATGGCTGGCCTTGGGGTTTAAGCGTCCAAAAGCCCTGCGCAGGCCTGTGCCTAGCGCTCGGCTTCGAAATTAAGCAGCTTGCTGGCTACACGGTTGCTGTCGACTTTATAGCTGCCATCGGCGATTGCCTGTTTCAATTCGGCCACACGGGCTTTATTGACCACCGGTTGATCGCGCAGCGAGTCAGTGACCTTCTGCAACTGTTGAGCCTCATTGCTCAGGTGTACGGATTCCCCGCTCTGGCTGACGCTGGCCTGTTCTGCCTTGGCGGGCAGTGGCTGGGCCTTGGCTTCTACGCTGTCTTTGGTGCCAGTAGCTCGCGTAGGGGCCGACGTTGTCGGGGTGTTATTTAAACGACTGAAATCGATGACCATGATCAAAAAACCTCTGGGTATTTGGACGCTTGCCATGTTTTCGGCCATACCCGGACAAACTTTAGGCTCGATTGACAATAAAACCTGCAGGCCGGCATCCAACCGACAGTGTAGGAAAAGCGCGCGCCCGATACCAGTAGTCTATAAAGCTACCTCCACCTGACCCGGTGCGGTGACCCGTGCCTTGATCACTCGGTTGGAGTTGAGGTTCTTCACGCGAATCTGTTCGCTCATGCCGCCATTGGACAGGGCTTCCCCCGGCATCTTTACCTGCAGCGCACCGCTGCTGGCGGAAATCACCACTTGGTCGCCCTTGCGAATCACCTCTGCCTGCTCCAGATGCACCAACGTGATGACCTGGTCGGTGACCACTGGTCGGGTCAATTTCTGCCCGACCGCCTGGTCAAGGGAGGTCAAGTAGCCCTGGCTGATCATGCTGATGTCGCGTTCGCGTAGTACCACGTCCTCGAAACCGATGATCCCGGTACGTTTGAGCGGGCGGGCAACCACCACCACATCACGGAAGAGCTTGACCTGCGCCGGTACGAAGACGGTCCAGGGCGAGGCGCCGTCGCAGCGCACCTTGACCGTCACACGGCCGATGGGCTGGGCGGGGCTTTCCAGGGTGGCTGTCAATTCCTTGTCGCACATGGGCATGCGCAGGCGTGGGTCCAACTGGTTGACCTGGATTTCATAACGCCCTGGTGTCTGGGTAGTTGCCAGATAATCTTCTACAGTGAACTCAAGAAAGCCTTGGGTGACGCCGATAAGTAGATCAGGCAAGGTGACGTTGTCTGCGCGGGCCGCGGTGCCCAGGCCGAAGGCAAGCAGCACCAGCGGTGCGCAAAGCAATGTGCGGTACCGTGTCAGGATGGGGCGTCGGGAAACTGTCGTTTTAATATCCATGACCAATAAATAGCAAAGGCCGTGCCGTTTAGAGTTGGGTGCGCGTCACTGTCCTTATAGGTATGGCCAAAGGTTTTAGCGTGGGAGTCAAGGCATGGCAGGAGTAATGGATTCAGTAAACCAGCGCACACAGCTGGTAGGGCAGAATCGCCTGGAGTTGTTGCTTTTTCGCCTGGATGGCAAGCAGTTGTATGGCATCAACGTGTTCAAGGTGCGGGAAGTGCTGCAATGCCCCAAGCTGACGATCATGCCCAAGTCGAGCCCGGTGGTGTGTGGCGTCGCCAATATCCGTGGCGCGACCATCCCGATTCTTGACCTGTCCCTGGCCACGGGTTCGGCGGGTTTGCAGGACCGTGAGAACCCGTTCGTCATCATTACCGAGTACAACACCAAGACTCAGGGTTTCCTGGTGCGCTCGGTGGAGCGCATCGTCAACATGAACTGGGAAGAGATCCATCCGCCGCCCAAGGGCACCGGTCGCGATCACTACCTCACGGCGGTGACGCGGGTGGATAACCAGTTGGTGGAAATTATCGACGTGGAGAAGATCCTCGCCGAAGTGGCACCTACCTCGGAATCGATTTCCGTGGGGGTGGTGGACGCCGAAACCGCGCACAAGGCGATCTCCCTGCGTGTATTGACGGTGGACGACTCCTCGGTGGCGCGTAAACAGGTGACCCGTTGCCTGCAAACCGTCGGCGTGGAAGTGGTGGCCCTCAATGATGGTCGCCAGGCGTTGGATTACCTGCGTAAGCTGGTGGATGACGGCAAGAAACCGGAGGAAGAATTCTTGATGATGATCTCCGACATCGAGATGCCGGAAATGGACGGCTACACCCTCACGGCCGAGATACGTAACGATCCACGCATGCAAAAACTGCATATCATCCTGCATACTTCGTTGTCGGGTGTATTCAACCAGGCGATGGTCAAGAAAGTCGGTGCCGATGACTTCCTGGCCAAATTCCGTCCTGATGACCTGGCATCCCGGGTTGTCGACCGGATCAAGGCAGCAGATCACGGCTAGGGGGATTTCCCCCTGGCGGTCACACGATTTAAGAGGCGGTATCATTGTCTACGGGTAATTTGGATTTCGAACAGTTCCGGGTCTTCCTGGAAAAAGCCTGTGGCATATTGCTCGGTGAAAACAAGCAGTACCTGGTATCCAGCCGTCTCAACAAACTGATGGAGCAGCAGGGCATCAAGTCGTTGGGTGAGCTGGTCCAGCGCATCCAGGGGCAGCCGCGCAGCGGGCTCAAGGAAATGGTGGTCGATGCCATGACCACCAACGAAACCCTGTGGTTTCGCGACACCTATCCGTTTGAAGTGCTCAAGAGCAAAGTGCTCCCGGAAGCCATCAAGGCCAGCCCGGGCCAGCGCCTGCGCATCTGGTCGGCCGCCTGTTCCTCGGGGCAGGAACCGTACTCGATTTCGATGTCGATCGATGAGTTCGAGCGGACGAACATGGGCCAGTTGAAGGCTGGGGCGCAAATCGTGGCCACTGACCTGTCCGGCACCATGCTCACCAACTGCAAGACTGGCGAGTACGACAGCCTGGCCCTGGGCCGTGGCTTGTCGCAGGAGCGCCTGCAACGTTACTTCGATCCGAAAGGGGCGGGGCGCTGGGCGGTCAAGGCGCCGATCAAGAATCGTGTGGAGTTCCGCTCGTTCAACCTGCTCGACAGCTACGCCAGCCTGGGCAAGTTCGACATGGTGTTCTGCCGCAACGTGCTGATCTACTTCTCGGCCGAAGTGAAGAAAGACATCCTGCTGCGCATCCATGGCACGCTCAAGCGTGGCGGCTACCTTTTCCTGGGTGCTTCCGAAGCGCTGAACGGTCTGCCGGATCATTACCAGATGGTGCAGTGCAGCCCGGGGATCATTTACCAGGCTAAGTAAGTCGTACGCGGTAAAAATGTGGGAGCGGGCTTGCTCGCGAAAGCGCAGTGTCAGTCGATGCATGTATCAACTGACAGACTGCATTCGCGAGCAAGCCCGCTCCCACATTTGTTTTTGCGGCAAACCTTTCAATAGCGGCAACCCGGATTGCCGCTTTACTGGCACCACGCGGAAACCCGTTGCCGCTTTTCTGGCATTGCCGCCCGGCAATCCGCCCCCAAGCCCTTTAAATACGGGCTTCCCACAAACTGGCACACACCTTGCTATAACCCAGTTAACGAAAAGCAGGTCAGCCCTTAAAGGTTTCCACCATGAGCATCAGCTTCGATAAAGCGCTCGGTATCCACGAACAAGCCCTGGGCTTCCGCGCCCAGCGTGCCGAAGTCCTGGCCAACAACATTGCCAACGCCGACACCCCGAACTACAAGGCTCGGGACCTGGACTTTTCCGCCGTGCTCGCTGCACAGCAGGACAAGACCAAGAACGGCACCTTCGCCTTGAACATGACCAACAGCCGTCATATCGAAGCCCAAGGCCTGAGCAATGGTGACGAGTCGTTGCTGTATCGCACGCCGATGCAGCCCTCGATCGACCAGAACACCGTCGACGCGCAGCTGGAGCAATCGGCCTACGCCGAGAACTCGGTGAACTTCCAAGCCAGCTTCACCCTGCTTAACAGCAAATTCAAAGGGCTGATGTCAGCCCTGCGTGGAGAGTAAGCCATGTCCCTGTCCAGTGTTTTCAATATTGCCGGCAGTGGCATGAGCGCGCAGACCACGCGTTTGAACACCGTCGCCAGTAACATCGCCAACGCCGAGACCGTGTCTTCGAGCATTGACCAAACCTACCGCGCCCGCCACCCGGTGTTCGCCACCATGTTCCAGGGCGGCCAGGCGGGCGGCAGCGATTCGTTGTTCCAGGACCAGGGTGCAGCAGGCTCCGGCGTGCAAGTGCTCGGTGTGGTCGAAGACCAGAGCAACCTTGAAGCCCGTTACGAACCCAACCATCCCGCCGCGAACGAAAAGGGTTATGTCTATTACCCCAACGTCAACGTGGTCGAGGAAATGGCCGACATGATTTCCGCCAGCCGCTCGTTCCAGACCAACGCGGAAATGATGAACACCGCCAAAACCATGATGCAGAAGGTCCTGACCCTGGGTCAGTGATAAGGGGCGCCAAATAATGGCCATTGTTGATACGAGTAACAACACGCCAGTCCAGGACCTTTTCAATTCCAAGGTCAAGACCGCCACAGACAACGCCAGCAGCTTGGGCGACGCTTCCAAGGCCGCGACCGGCAAGCAGTCGCTGGGCAAGGATGCGTTCCTGCAACTGTTGGTTACCCAGCTGAAGAACCAGAACCCTCTGTCGCCGCAAGACAACGGCGCGTTCGTGGCTCAGTTGGCGCAGTTCAGCAGCCTGGAGGGCATCAATACGCTGAATGACTCGGTGAATGCGATCTCCAGCAACTTCAGCTCGTCGCAAGCGCTGCAGGCATCGTCGCTGGTAGGCCGCTCGATCATCATCCAGACCGACAAGGCCATGGTGGATACCAGCAAGAGCATGACCGGTTCGGTGGATGTGAAAACGGCGACGGGCAACGTCACCGTCAAGGTCACCGACAAAGACGGCAACCTGGTGCGCACCATCGAAATGGGCGCCCAGGCTGTCGGCAGTCAGAGCTTTATCTGGGATGGCAAGAACGAGAAGGGCGAGGTCGCTCCTGCGGGCACCTACACCTTCAATGCCACCACCAAGAATGACAAGGGCGACGCCGTTGCCCTGACCACTTCGCTGCCAGCAACGGTAACGAGCGTGACCTTGAGCAAGACCGGCGGCGAAATGCTGTTGAACCTGGCTGGCGGCATGGGCAGCGTCAAGCTGTCGCAAATTCAGACTATCGGTACATAGAGCCGGCTAAATACGGCAGAGGGAGAGAAACATGTCTTTTAACATCGGCCTTAGCGGCCTCTATGCGGCCAACAAACAACTGGACGTGACTGGCAACAACATCGCCAACGTCGCGACCACTGGCTTCAAGTCGTCCCGTGCGGAATTCGCCGACATCTACGCGGCCTCCAAGCTGGGCACCGGCCAGAACAGCATCGGTAACGGTGTGAACCTGGCGGCGGTATCCCAGCAGTTCACCCAAGGTGACGTGAACGGTAGCGGCGGCATCCTGGACATGGCGATCCAGGGCGGCGGCTTCTTCGTGCAGAAGGGCAGTGACGGTTCGCTGGAGTACACCCGTAGCGGTGCCTTCCGTGCCGACAAAGACGGCTACATCACCAACAACACTGGCACCTCGCGCCTGCAAGGTTATGCGGCGGATGCGGATGGCAAGATCATCAAGGGCGGCCTGACCGACCTGCAACTGAACCTGTCGAACCTGCCGCCCAAGGCGTCCACCAAAGTGGACTCCACCAGTAACCTGAACTCTTCGGAGCCGGTGATCGACCAGGCGGCCAAGCCGTTCAACCCGAACGACACCAGCACCTTTACCACCCAGTACAGCACCACCTTGTACGACTCCCAGGGCAATGCACACCCAATGGTGCAATACCTGGTGAAAACCGACGGCAACAAGTGGAATGCCTATACGCTGATTGACGGCCGCAACCCGGACGGTTCACCTCCTTTCGGCACCGGTGCCGATGTGAAGGCGCCAGTACCGTCGACATTGAGCTTTGACGGTGCCGGCAAACTCACCAGCGTCGTGACGGGTACTGTTTCCAACAAGACCTTGACCATCACCGGTTGGGTCCCTGGCACCGTGACCGATGGTGTGTGGAAGAAAAATGGTGCTGATGCGAACCCGGCCGGCATCGCCGTCAACATGGCCAACATCACCCAGTACAACTCGGCCACTTACCGTAACCCACCGGTCACCGATGGCTACGCCACCGGCCAGATCACCGGCCTGAAAATCGACGGCAGCGGCGTACTGTTCGCAACGTTCAGCAACCAGCAGAGCAAGGCCATCGGCCAGATCTCCCTGGCCAGCTTTAACAACGAACAAGGCCTGCAGCCGGCTGGCGGAACCACCTGGAGAGAGACCTTCGCTTCGGGCCAGCCAGGTTATGACACCCCGCAAGCCGGCACCCTGGGCTCGATCGTGGCCAACTCCCTGGAGAACTCCAACGTCAACCTGACCAACGAGCTGGTGGACCTGATCAAAGCGCAGAGCAACTATCAGGCGAACGCCAAGACCATCTCCACCCAGAGCACCATCATGCAGACCATCATTCAGATGACGTGATGCGGTAGCGCTCCACAAGAAACCCCTCGTAAGAGGGGTTTTTTGTGGGCGTGAGAAAAGAACCTGCAACCACTGAGTTTTCGCGTTGAATTGCTTGATGAGGAACGCCCAGTCCCTGTCTTGCCACTGATCGGAGCAGAGCCCAAGAGGTTCACCAATCAATGGGGGAGCGTATGTGGAGTGCTGCAGGTATTTACGGGGCAGGTGGCGGGCGTGCTGTTCCGATAGGCATCGTAGCCCGAGGGGAGTCAGCGCCCGTCACGCCCGTTGCGCAAATGATTGCGGCGAAGCAGCTTCTTAACGAACTGTTTGATGCGCAGCAAACCGGCAAGAATCAAACGGTTCAAGACACGCGCGATAAATTGAACAGGCTGCGTGAGCAACTGGGTGATGAAAAATTCAAGACAATCCTGAACACGCTGATCGAAGAGGCGAATCAGCCGTTTCTTGAGTTTCTCAAACGGCTGCTGAGAGCGTTGTTTCCGGAGGACGACGACGACGTAGCGCCACCTCTGCCATCACCGGGAGGCAGCGGCGGTCGCAGGGTCAACCCGCGTGATTTTGGCGGCAGTGAGCCCATGACCAACAAGCCCTTCAGTGAAGGGGCGCGCCACTTTGACTACAAACCTGATCACAGTAATCCCGGCAAGAGGCCGGGTGTCGGCAAGGGAGATGGCAACATCTGGAGTGGTTTCAAGCAGGGGCCGGATGGGAACTGTGTCACCGTTTCAGCCATAAAGGCCGCCATGATGAAGTTTGGTCAGAAACCCACCGATGTCTTCAAGGACGTGCGGCAAGCGGGCGACGGTTATGACGTGAAGATGCGAGATGGGTTCGAGCTGCATCTGTCTAAGGACGAATTGAAGCAGGCTGCAAGGTATGCGCAGTTCCAAGGAGATGATCCGGCCATGATGACCGATGCTAACTTCATGTACGCGGCAAGTGCCAAGCGAGCGCAGAAAGAGGGCAATGGGTTCGACGACAATACCAATACTGCAAAACAGAGCTTTGCCCATGCGATGCAGAGTTTGAACAATGGCGAAATGGGCTGGGAGGCGCTGAATAGGCTTGGGTTGAACGGTTTTTACCGGAGCTCTTCGAGCGCTGAACTCGCAAGCGGTAAGTTAGGCGTCGTGGATTACGGTGGCCATTCGATGGCTGTGATAGAGGGCAGCATAGAGCTTTGGGGACGGCGGGGTGGCGCGCCACGGCCGGGTAATGCGTACACGTTTAAATGATCGCTCATAAAAAAACCGATAAGCCCTGTGAGTACAGGCCTTATCGGTTTTACTCGATCCCGGGCAGTTAGGCCCGGGACCGGCTCAGCTTATTGGCAAGCTTCGCAATCCGGCTCATCGATCGCGCAAGCCTTTGGCACTGGGGCCGGGCCGGCTGGAGCAGCCAGTACCGAATCATCACCGTGGTTGCCGCTGGAAACCGCGTTCAGCTTACCGGTGTTGATGGTCGACTTCTCGGTGCTGGTCGCGGCCAGGGCACGGAGGTAGTAAGTGGTTTTCAGGCCACGGTACCACGCCATGCGGTAGGTCACGTCGAGCTTCTTGCCCGAAGCGCCGGCGATGTACAGGTTCAGCGACTGAGCCTGGTCGATCCACTTCTGACGACGGCTGGCGGCGTCAACGATCCACTTGGTGTCCACTTCGAAGGCCGTCGCGTAGAGCTCTTTGAGTTCTTGCGGGATGCGCTCGATCTGCTGCACGGAGCCGTCGTAGTACTTCAGGTCGTTGATCATGACCGAGTCCCACAGGCCGCGGGCTTTCAGGTCGCGGACCAGGTACGGGTTGATCACGGTGAATTCGCCCGACAGGTTCGATTTCACATACAGGTTCTGGTAAGTCGGTTCGATCGACTGCGATACGCCGGTGATGTTGGCGATGGTCGCGGTCGGTGCGATGGCCATGATGTTGGAGTTACGAATACCTTTCTGCACACGGGCACGTACTGGCGCCCAGTCCAGGGATTCTTCCAGGTCAACATCAATGTACTTCTGGCCACGTTGCTCGATCAGGATCTGTTGCGAATCCAGCGGCAGGATGCCCTTGGACCACAGCGAGCCCTGGAACGTCTCGTAGGCACCGCGCTCGTCGGCCAGGTCGCAGGAAGCCTGGATCGCGTAATAGCTGACCGCTTCCATGGACTTGTCGGCGAACTCGACCGCCGCGTCCGAACCGTATGGAATGTGCTGCAGGTACAGCGCGTCCTGGAAGCCCATGATGCCCAGGCCCACGGGACGGTGCTTGAAGTTGGAGTTCTGCGCCTGTGGCACCGAGTAGTAGTTGATGTCGATCACGTTATCGAGCATGCGCACGGCGGTGTTGACGGTACGTTCCAGCTTGGCGGTGTCCAGCTTGCCGTTGACGATGTGGTTCGGCAGGTTGATCGAGCCCAGGTTGCAAACGGCGATCTCGTCCTTGTTGGTGTTCAAGGTGATCTCGGTGCACAGGTTCGAGCTGTGGACCACGCCCACGTGCTGCTGCGGGCTGCGCAGGTTGCACGGGTCTTTGAAGGTCAGCCATGGGTGGCCGGTTTCAAACAGCATGGACAGCATTTTGCGCCACAGGTCTTTGGCCTGGATGGTCTTGAACAGCTTGACCTTGCCTGGGTACTCGGTGAGGGCTTCGTAGTACTCGTAGCGCTCTTCGAAGGCTTTACCGGTCAGGTCGTGCAGGTCCGGCACTTCGGATGGCGAGAACAGAGTCCACTTGCCGTCATCGAAGACACGCTTCATGAACAGGTCAGGGATCCAGTTGGCGGTGTTCATGTCGTGGGTACGACGACGGTCATCACCGGTGTTCTTACGCAGCTCGATGAACTCTTCGATGTCCATGTGCCAGGTTTCCAGGTAGGCACAGACAGCGCCTTTGCGCTTGCCGCCCTGGTTGACCGCAACGGCGGTGTCGTTCACGACTTTCAGGAACGGAACAACGCCCTGGGACTTGCCGTTGGTGCCCTTGATGTACGAACCCAGTGCGCGCACCGGGGTCCAGTCGTTACCCAGGCCGCCAGCGAATTTGGACAACATGGCGTTGTCGTGGATCGCGTGGTAGATGCCCGACAGGTCATCCGGCACGGTGGTCAGGTAGCAGCTGGACAGCTGTGGACGCAGGGTGCCGGCGTTGAACAGGGTCGGGGTCGACGACATGTAGTCAAAGGACGACAACAGGTTGTAGAACTCGATGGCACGGTCTTCTTTCTGCTTCTCTTCGATCGCCAGGCCCATGGCCACGCGCATGAAGAACACTTGCGGCAGTTCGAAGCGGATACCGTCCTTGTGGATGAAGTAACGGTCGTACAGGGTTTGCAGGCCCAGGTACGTGAACTGCTGGTCGCGCTCGTGGTTGATCGCCTTGCCGAGTTTTTCCAGGTCGAAGGTGGCCAGGACCGGGTTCAGCAATTCGAATTCGATACCCTTGGCGATGTAGGCCGGCAGGGCCTTGGCGTACAGGTCGGCCATTTCGTGGTGGGTGGCGCTGTCGGCGACTTTCAGGAAGCCCAGGCCTTCGGCACGCAGGGTGTCCATCAGCAGGCGCGCGGTCACGAACGAGTAGTTCGGCTCACGTTCAACCAGGGTACGGGCGGTCATCACCAGGGCGGTGTTGACGTCGGTCAGGGCCACGCCGTCGTACAGGTTTTTCAGGGTTTCGCGCTGGATCAGGTCACCATCGACTTCTTCCAGGCCTTCGCAGGCCTCGGTGATGATGGTGTTCAGGCGGCCCAGGTCCAGCGGTGCAAAGCTACCGTCGGCCAGGGTGATGCGGATCGACGGGTGAGCCTGTACGGCGGCTTCTTCGGCCGGGGAACGTACGGCACGTTCCTTGGCGCGCGAGTCGCGATAGATCACGTAGTCGCGGGCAACTTTCTGCTCGCCGGCACGCATCAGGGCCAGTTCGACCTGGTCCTGGATTTCTTCGATATGGATGGTGCCGCCCGAAGGCATGCGACGCTTGAAGGTCGCGGTGACTTGTTCGGTCAGGCGGGCAACGGTGTCGTGGATGCGCGACGAGGCAGCAGCGGTGCCGCCTTCAACTGCAAGAAACGCTTTGGTGATGGCGACGGTGATTTTGTCATCGGTGTAAGGAACGACAGTGCCGTTACGCTTGATCACGCGCAATTGGCCAGGTGCGGTGGCGGACAGATCCAGGTTCGAATCGGCGGCCTGCGGCACGGAGCCTTGCGGGTTCTCGCGAGTTGTGTCGGTTTGCATGGGGGGTTGTCTCCACGTTCTATATTTGATTGCGAGTGCCAGGCTCTTCCTGCAACACCCGTACCGTTTTCCATATCGGGGATGGGAAACAGCTGCCATCCGCGTGAGCGGTTTGGTCTACTGAAAATCGGTTGGTTCCATGCTGCGCTAGCAATAAAACGCTTGAATTTCTTGCCACTTGTGTGGTTGGGCGCTTTCTTCAAAAACCCCACATGTAGGGTCTTCTCCAGTGCCGAGGTACAAGATAATGCGTTTTCGAGGGGTTAGCAACGCAGTAACCTGTGGATAACGCTGTGGGTAAAATGTGTAAGAAAGGTTGAATGGGTGCGTAGGCCGCACTGCTGCTGGATTACGCCGTTTGTCATTAAATGTTTCGGGCTTAAAACAACCTGCCCATTTTCGAAGGGCGCGAACCCTATCACAAAAAAACGTGATCACCGAATGGATTTCCCGGCTTGTGTTTGAGGGTTGGCCCGTGGCTACAATCGGCCGTATCGGGCTACGCAGTTACCCAGATCATGCCCGCCTTTTATGACAGACATTGAGGTCACCCGTGGAGCAAGAAGCCTGGCAGGTATTGATAGTCGAAGACGACCAGCGATTGGCCGAATTGACCCGTGAGTATCTGGAGGGCAATGGCCTGCAGGTGTCCGTGGAAGGCGATGGCGCCCTGGCAGCGGAGCGCATCATCGACGAGCAGCCGGACCTGGTGATCCTCGACCTGATGCTGCCCGGCGAAGACGGCTTGAGCATCTGCCGCAAGGTGCGCGAGCGCTATGACGGCGTGATCCTGATGCTCACCGCGCGGACCGATGACATGGACCAGGTACTGGGCCTGGACATGGGCGCCGACGACTACGTGTGCAAGCCTGTGCGCCCGCGCCTGTTGCTGGCACGCATCCAGGCCTTGCTGCGGCGCAGCGAACCGGCGGAACCGGCTGTCGTGGAGAACCAGCGTCGCCTGCAATTCGGTCCTCTGGTGGTGGACAACGCCCTGCGCGAAGCCTGGTTGAACAATGCCGGTATCGAGCTGACGAGCGCCGAGTTCGACCTTTTATGGCTGCTGGTGGCCAATGCCGGGCGGATCTTGTCCCGCGAAGAAATTTTCATCGCCCTGCGCGGCATCGGCTACGACGGCCAGGACCGCTCCATCGATGTGCGTATCTCACGTATCCGCCCCAAGATAGGTGACGATCCGATTCATCCGCGCCTGATCAAGACCATTCGCAGCAAGGGCTACCTGTTCGTCCCCGAAGCCGCCGCCGACATGCCGCTGTGAACTCGATCTTCCTGCGCATCTACGGCGGCATGTGCGCAGCGCTGATTCTGGTGGCGTTGCTCGGCGTGCTGGCCCTGCACTTGCTCAACGAGGTGCGTAGCGGCCAATACCGCGAGCGCCTGGCCCACGGCACCTTCGCCTTGATGGGCGACAACCTGCAACCCATGAGCCCCATCGAACGCCAGCGCGCCCTGGCCGTGTGGGAGCGCTTGCTCGGCATTCCCTTGGACCTGCGCCCCCTGGCCGAGGCACAACTGGACTTGAGCCAGCGCAATCGCCTGCAACGCGGCCAGGTGCTGGTGGAGCAGACCGGGCCTCATGCCGCACGGGTGCTGCGCTTGGTCAGTGATCAGTCGCAGTTGGTGCTTACGGGCGAAGTGCAGCAGATCAGCGAACAGCTGGCACGTGCGACTATCTACCTGCTTGCCGACGAACTGGTGCGCTTTCCGGTGGCTGAACAGCCGCAGCGCCTGGCGGATATAAAAGAAGCCAAGGGGTTTGGCTTCGACATGCACCTGATGACCCTCGACCAGGCCGACATGGACGAAGACCAGCGCCGCCGTGTCTCGGAAGGCGACACGGTGATGGCCCTGGGCAAGGGCGGCGACTCGATCCGCGTGTTTGCCGGCATGGTCGGTACGCCGTGGGTGCTGGAACTCGGGCCGCTGTATCAGATGAACCCTTACCCGCCGCAATGGCTGATCCTGATCGCTTTGATCGGCCTGACCCTGATTGGTTTGATCGTCTATCTATTGGTGCGTCAGCTTGAGCGGCGGCTGCGCGGCCTGGAAGCCGCCGCCACCCGCATCGCCAAGGGCAACCTGGAAGTACGTGTGCCTGCCCGTGGCGCTGACTCGGTGGGGCGTCTGGCCGCAGCCTTCAATGGCATGGCTGAGCACTTGCAGCAGTTGCTGGCGATCCAGCGTGAGCTGGTGCGCGCGGTGTCCCACGAACTGCGCACGCCGGTGGCGCGCTTGCGTTTCGGCCTGGAAATGGTCGGCGATGCCACCACGGCCGAGGCGCGGCGTAAATATCTGGAGGGCATGGACAGCGATATCCAGGACCTCGATGGCCTGGTCGATGAAATGCTCACGTATGCGCGCCTGGAACAAGGCTCGCCGGAGCTGAATTTCCAGCGGGTCGACCTCGATGCGCTGCTCGATCAGGTGATAGGCGAATTATCGCCACTGCGTCCGCAAGTCAACGTGAGCAGGGGTATTTGCCTGTCGTCGGCGCACTTGGACGATGCCTGGGTCGACGCCGAGCCGCGTTACCTGCACCGTGCGCTGCAGAATCTGGTGAGCAATGCCATGCGCCATGCCCAGGGCCAGGTGCTGATCAGTTATCAGGTGGGCCAGGTGCGCTGCCGCATCGATGTCGAAGATGATGGTCCCGGTGTGCCTGAGAGTGCCTGGGAGCGGATCTTCACGCCGTTCCTGCGCCTGGACGACAGCCGCACTCGTGCGTCTGGCGGGCACGGGTTGGGGTTGTCGATCGTGCGGCGGATTATCTACTGGCACGGCGGGCGGGCATTGATTGGCAAGAGCAACAATTTGGGTGGGGCGTGCTTTAGCCTGAGTTGGCCGAGGGATCAGGAGAAACCCTGATACTGCTATCGCCGGCAAGCCGGCTCCTACAGGAAAATGCATTCCAAATGCAGAAGCCGGCTTGCCGGCACTAGCGCCCTATCAGGCGCCGACAGCCACCAGGCTCAACAGCTGCCCATCATCAACTGCAAACTGCCCTGCCAATTCCTTGCCATGGCACCACTCCTCGGACAAGTCCGTCAGCAGTCGCAGCCTTATATACCCGGCCTCACTCCACTCCATCACCTCGGCATGCTCAAAGTAGAAGCGCTTCTGCACAATCGGGTAGAGCGCCTTGAACAGGCTCTCCTTGGCCGAAAACGTCAATGTCACCAATTGTGCAATCTGCTCCCTCGGCAAGGCGGCCAGACGCTGCAGTTCATCGGCAGTAAGAATTTCTCCCGCCAATCGCTCCGCCCGCTCCAGGCTCAGCACAGTCTCCAGGTCCATCCCCAGCCCACGCCATTGCGCCTTGTGCGCGACAATCGCGGCCGCATGCCCGGTGCTGTGGGTGATGGAACCACAGATATGCGCAGGCCACACCGGCGCGCGGTCTTCACCGATGGCGGGGATGTAGTTGAGGTGATCGAGTTGGTGCAGCGCGGCGCGGGCGCACAGTCGGCCGGCCAGGAATTCGGCCTGGCGCTTGGCTACTGAGCGCTGGATGCTGGCCGGGGGCGGGACGGCGCTGCGCTGGAAATCGCCGGCCGTTAATAAGGCGGGGTCAAAGCGCGTGCTGAGAAACACCGTGCCGGGCAAGGATTCGGGCAGCGGCCAATGGGTGTCGAGTGGGGTGCAGCAAGCGGGTAGGGAGTTCATGGGCGGTATTTTGCCGAGTTGATGCAAAACAGGATAGCCCGCTGCGGTTCAGGCGAGGTTCAGAGCTCGTTCAGGGGGAGTTCAGGGGCGCCTGCGTAGTCTGGATTCATACCCAAGGGCAACAGCCAAACGCATAGAGGTAACACCATGACTGCGATCAAACAGCTGATGTTGGCGTTGACCATGCTCAGTGCCGCCACGGGGGCCCAGGCCGCAGACGGTGCCTTCGCCGCATTCGGCGGTGAGAAAACCAAGAAATCCAGCACTTTGATCCAGCGTGTCAGTTTCGAAGAATCTGCCAGCCAGCCCACGCCCTGGGGCCAGTCCCTGGGCCTGGCAACCCCGCAGCCGGCCTATCGCGCCGGCTATGAACACCTGACCGGCCAGTTCAATGGCATTCAATTGCGCCCGCAAGACCTGCAGGGCCGCTATGATATCCCTCTGTCGGACAGTTGATTTGCTTTGGAGAGCCTTATGAAATTGCTGGTGGTAGAAGATGAGGCGCTGCTGCGTCATCACCTGTTGACCCGCCTGACCGACAGCGGGCACGTGGTGGAGGCCGTGGCCAATGCCGAAGAGGCCCTGTACCAGACCGGCCAGTTCAACCATGACCTGGCGATCATCGACCTGGGCCTGCCCGGCATGGGCGGCCTGGACCTGATCCGCCAACTTCGCACCCAGGCCAAGACCTTCCCGATCCTGATCCTCACCGCCCGTGGCAATTGGCAGGACAAGGTCGAAGGCCTGGCGGCCGGTGCCGACGACTACGTGGTCAAGCCGTTCCAGTTCGAAGAGCTGGAGGCGCGGATGAACGCCTTGCTGCGCCGCTCCAGCGGGTTTACCCAGTCGACGATTGTCGCGGGCCCGCTGCTGCTGGACCTCAACCGCAAGCAGGCGTCCCTCGACGAACAGCCTTTGGCGCTGACGGCCTACGAATACCGAATCCTTGAGTACCTGATGCGCCATCACCAGCAAGTGGTGGCCAAGGACCGTTTGATGGAACAACTCTACCCCGATGATGACGAGCGTGATCCGAACGTGATTGAAGTGCTGGTCGGTCGCCTGCGCCGCAAGCTGGAAGGCCCGGCCGGGTTCAAGCCGATCGACACCGTGCGTGGCCTGGGTTACCTGTTCAATGAGCGCTGCCGTTGATTCGCTCGCTACGCGTGCGCTTGATGCTGGCGGCCGCCACCCTGGCCGTGCTGTTCATGCTGGGTTTGTTGCCGGCGATGCAAGGGGCGTTCAGCCTGGCGTTGCAGGATTCCATCGAGCAACGCCTGGCATCGGACGTCACGACGCTGATCTCGGCCGCGCGGGTGGAAAACAACCGCCTGTTGATGCCGGCGCAGTTGCCGGATGAGCGCTTCAACCTCACCGACAGCCGCTTGCTCGGCTACATCTATGACCGTGAAGGTCACTTGGTGTGGCGTTCGCGGGCGACCAAGGAAGAAAACATCAACTACAAGCCGCGCTACGACGGGCGCGGCAATGAATTTGCGCGGATCCGTGAGGCCAACGGCCAGGAATTCTTCGTCTACGACGTCGAGGTCAGGTTGCTGGGCGGCAAGAGTGCAGCGTTCAGTATCGTTGCCCTGCAACCGGTGCGCGAATACCAACTGACCCTCGAGGGCCTGCGCGAAAATCTCTACCTGGGCTTTGGCGCCGCGTTGCTGGTGCTGCTGACCTTGCTCTGGCTGGGTCTGACCTGGGGGTTGCAAGCCCTGCGGCGGCTGAGCCAGGAACTTGACCAGATCGAAGGCGGCACCCGCGAGAGCCTGTCCGAACAACACCCTCGCGAACTGCTGCGCCTTACCGGCTCCCTCAACCGTTTGCTGCACAGCGAGCGTGAGCAACGGGCGCGTTACCGTGACTCCCTCGACGACCTGGCCCACAGCCTGAAAACCCCGCTCGCCGTACTGCAAGGTGTGAGCGAAGACATGGCCCAGCGCCCGGAAGACCGCGACCAGGCCTGGGTGCTGCAATCGCAGATCGAGCGCATGAGCCAGCAGATCAGTTACCAGTTGCAGCGCGCCAGCCTGCGTAAAAGCGGCCTGGTGCGTCACCAGGTGCGGCTGGAACCGGTGCTGCAAAGCCTGTGCGACACGCTGGACAAGGTCTACCGCGACAAAGGCGTCACAGTGTCCTTTGAACTGCCGCAAGCATGCGACGTGCCGATCGAGAAGGGCGCCTTGCTGGAGTTGCTCGGTAACCTGCTGGAAAACGCCTACCGCCTGTGTTTGAGCGAAGTGCGCATCAGCTTCGTGGAAAACCTCGAAGGCAGTGAGCTGTGTATTGAAGATGATGGTCCTGGCGTGCCGCCGGATCAGCGTGCAAGGATTCTGCAGCGAGGTGAACGGCTGGACCGCCAACATCCGGGGCAGGGTATCGGCTTGGCGGTGGTCAAGGACATCATTGAAAGTTATGGCGCTCGGCTGACCTTGGGTGATTCGCCTCTGGGCGGCGCCGCGTTCAAGATTCACTTCCCCGCCGTTTGATCGGTTTTTGTGGTGAGCGGGCTTGCCCCGCGCTGGGGCGCGAAGCGGCCCTAATAGCGATGTCTGATATGGGACTGTTTCGCAGCCCAGCGCGGGGCAAGCCCGCTCACCACAGAGATAACTTTTTCCTCTAACTCTCTTGGGCCCGGTAAGCCCCCGGCGTCAGCCCCGTCCACTTCTTGAACGCCCGATGAAACGCCGACGGTTCCGAAAACCCGAGCTGTTCGGCAATCTCCTGCAGCGACAAATCCGCCCGGCCCAAATGATAGATGGCGATGTCCCGCCGCAACTCATCCTTGAGCGCCTGAAAGCTGCTGCCTTCTTCACGCAAATGCCTGCGCAGGGTCTGCGGGCTGATATGCAGGTGCTGGGCGACGGCTTCCAGGTCCGGCCAGGGCGTCCGGTCGCGGCTGAGCAAGCGGCGTATCTGGCTACTCAAGCTGTCGCCTTCATCCGGCCGAGAGAGCAAGTCGGCGGGTGAGCGCTCGAGGAAGTGCTTGAGGGTGCGTTCGTCCTGCAACAACGGCAGGTTCAAATAGCGTGCGGGAAACACCAGGCTGCTGTTCGGTGCACCGAATACCTGGACACAGGGAAACAGCAGGTCATATTCACCGGCGTGCGCCGGCATTGGGTAGCTGAAAGTGGCCTGATGCAGCCGGATACGTTGGCCGATCAGCCAACTGCCCAGTCGATGCCAGATCACCAGCAGGCACTCACTCAAGAAATGATCCGGGTCCCACAACTGCGAGTCGTCCAGGCTCAAGCGGGCCATTTCGCCTTCGCGTGTGAGCTGCCAGCGCGGGCCTTGTGGGAATAGGCTATAAAATAATAAACCGCGTTCCAGAGCCTTCTCCAAGGTGCGGCAGTGGATCAATGCGTGGCACATCATGGCGAAGGTGCCGCGTTTACTCGGGCCGTCGGCGAACCCCAGGTATTCGTCGTCCAGTGCCAGCCACAGCATTTGCAGCAGGCGGGTGAACTGCTCCGGCGCGATGCGGGCGCGGGGTTCGGTAAGCAGTTCCGGGGTGATGCCCACCTGCTGCAGCAAGCCCGAGTAGTCATAGCCGGCCCGACGCGCCCCGCCGAGGGCCGCCCTGGCGTAATGACTGGCGATGGTACGTTCACGCATGCGAAGGCCTCGTCCATGGAGGGGCTGATGGTAGTCAGCCCCGAATGCGGTCACAAGGCGGATATCCGCCAAATTGTAGGACGGGATTGGACGAGTGGGCGGAAATCCGCCACCTGTTTTGCCGCGTGGAGGGGCACCTCAGAACCCCAAGCCCTGATGTCTAAAGGCCTTCAGGGTTTTTCAGCGAAGTGGCACGGCGTTTGCGATAGGGATTACAGCGCAGGCTTGTTCCTACAGGGCTCGCAAACAACAAATCCCTCCAGTGCAGGAGGGTTCGCAATTCAAGTGTCGTGGGCAATGGCGGATCTTTGCCACACGGGACGATTGAGGAACTTTGCAATGACGACTCGTCAGCCAATCTACAAATCCCTGTACTTCCAGGTGATCGTTGCAATCGTTATCGGTATTTTGCTCGGTCACTTCTACCCGCAGACCGGTGTGGCCCTCAAGCCGCTGGGTGACGGGTTCATCAAACTGATCAAAATGGTCATCGCGCCGATCATCTTCTGCACCGTTGTCAGCGGCATCGCTGGCATGCAAAGCATGAAATCGGTCGGCAAGACCGGCGGCTATGCGCTGCTCTACTTCGAGATCGTTTCGACCATCGCGCTGCTGATCGGCTTGATCGTGGTAAACGTCGTGCAACCGGGCGCCGGCATGCACATCGACGTAGCGACCCTGGACGCCTCCAAAGTGGCGGCCTACGTCACTGCCGGTAAAGACCAGAGCATCGTCGGCTTTATCCTCAATGTGATCCCTAACACCATCGTCGGCGCCTTCGCCAACGGCGATATCCTGCAAGTGCTGATGTTCTCGGTGATCTTCGGTTTCGCCCTGCACCGCCTGGGTGCCTACGGCAAGCCGGTGCTGGACTTCATCGATCGCTTCGCCCACGTGATGTTCAACATCATCAACATGATCATGAAGCTCGCGCCAATCGGTGCCCTGGGTGCCATGGCGTTCACCATCGGCGCCTACGGTGTGGGTTCCCTGGTGCAGTTGGGTCAGCTGATGATCTGCTTCTACATCACCTGCATCCTGTTCGTGCTGGTGGTGCTGGGTGGTATCTGCCGCGCCCACGGTTTCAGTGTGATCAAATTGATCCGCTACATCCGTGAAGAGCTGCTGATCGTTCTGGGTACTTCGTCTTCCGAATCCGCACTGCCACGCATGCTGATCAAGATGGAGCGTCTGGGTGCGAAGAAATCCGTAGTAGGCCTGGTGATTCCAACCGGCTACTCCTTCAACCTCGACGGTACTTCGATCTACCTGACCATGGCTGCCGTGTTCATCGCCCAGGCGACTGACACCCACATGGACATCACCCACCAGATCACCCTGCTGCTGGTGCTGCTGCTGTCCTCCAAAGGCGCTGCAGGTGTGACCGGTTCGGGCTTCATCGTACTGGCTGCCACCCTGTCGGCCGTAGGCCACCTGCCGGTTGCCGGCCTCGCGCTGATCCTGGGTATCGACCGCTTCATGTCCGAAGCCCGCGCGCTGACCAACCTGGTGGGTAACGCGGTTGCCACCATCGTTGTGGCCAAGTGGGTCAAGGAACTGGACACCGACAAGCTGCAAAGCGAGCTGGCCTCCGGCGGTACCGGTATCTCGGAAACCCGCGAGCTGGATGACCTGGGCGTGGCCGAAGGCCCTGCACCTGTCGTCAAGTAAGCCGCTGCTGGCGTGACCTGACGCCACAGCAACCCACAAACGCCCCGACTGGTTCGGGGCGTTTGCGTTTCTGGCGCATTACTTTGTCTGCTTTTGTTTTACAGTAAGTGAATCGGTTGTGACGCTTGCAGGAGGTTTTGTGGACAGTGTTGATTTGAATGTCCTGCGCAGCGTGCTCGAATGGCGCCGCGCCGGGCAGCGAGTAGTGTTGTACAGCGTGGTCCAGACCTGGGGCAGCGCACCACGCCCGCCAGGGGCGATGCTGGCGTTGCGCGGCGATGGTGTGGTGATCGGCTCGGTGTCGGGCGGTTGCATCGAGGATGACTTGATTGCACGCCTGCAGGATGGTCGCTTGCCTGAAGACGGGCCGCCGGTGCAATTGGTGACCTACGGTGTGACCCGCGATGAAGCTGCGCGTTTTGGTCTGCCATGCGGTGGCACCCTGCGCCTGACCGAGGAGCGCGTGGACGAGTGGGAGTGGGTGTCTGAGCTGCTGGCGCGGTGTGAAGATCACCAGATCGTCGCACGCGAGCTTGACCTGGCCACCGGCAAGGTCACCTTGGGCAGCGCGAGCAAGACGGATGTCGTGACTTTCGATGGCGAACGCTTGCGCGCCATCTATGGTCCGCGCTGGCGCCTGCTGTTGATCGGCGCCGGCCAGTTGTCGCGTTATGTGGCGGAAATGGCACGCTTGCTGGATTTCGAAGTGCTGATCTGCGACCCGCGCGACGAATTCGTCTACGGCTGGGAAGAGCAGCATGGCCGCTTTGTACCCGGCATGCCCGATGAAGCGGTGCTGAACATCCAGACCGATGAGCGCACGGCCATCGTCTGCCTCACCCATGACCCGCGCCTGGATGATATGGCCTTGCTGACAGCGCTGAATTCATCGGCGTTCTATATCGGCGCACTGGGTTCGCGGGTCAATAGCCAGAAACGCCGGGAAAACCTCGCTGCGCTGGGGCTGTCCTCCGAGGCGATCGCACGCCTGCATGGGCCGATTGGCTTGCATATCGGCAGCCACACTCCGTCGGAGATCGCGTTGTCGCTGATGGCGGAAATTGTCGCGATCAAAAACGGTGTGGCGCCGATGCAGAAGAAACCATTGCCGGTGGTGGCTGAGTGACTGTCACAGCAATTGTGCTCGCGGCGGGGCAGGGCAGTCGCTTTCGTGCCGTGGCGGGGGTAGACCAGGATAAGTTGTTGGCTGATTGTGTGGGGCTGGATGGCGTAACACGGCCGGTGATCGAGCAGGTGCTGATGAGTCTGCCGGCAGCTGTGGTTGAGCGCTGGGTGGTGACTTCACCGGACCGGCTTGAAGTGATTCGCTTGGCAGAGGCCTACGGTTGCAAGGTCTTGCTGCTGCGCTCAGCAGGCATGGGTGACAGTATTGCGGCGGCGGTTGCAGCCAGTGCGGCGGCGGACGGCTGGCTGGTGGTGCTGGGAGATATGCCGTTTATCTGGTCGTCCAGCGTTGAACGGGTGATTGATGGGCTGGAGGGGGGTGACATCAGTGTGCCGGTGCAGGATGGGCAGTATGGGCACCCTGTGGCGTTTAGCCGGGCATCTGGGCCAGGGCTGATGGCGTTGAAAGGTGATCGTGGTGCCAGGCCGTTGTTTGCGCAGGCGAAGGTATGTGAAGTGTCTGTTGATGATCCGGGCGTGCTCTGGGATGTCGACCTGCCACAGTCTTTACATTACTCCCCACCCTAATTGTAGGCGCCGGCAAGCCGGCTCCTACGGTTGAATGTGTATCCGTAGTCAATAAAAAGCCCCGCCTGATCACTCAGGCGGGGCTTTTTAGTCGCTGCGCGAATCAGGCGAGAGGTTTGCTCTCGTGCTCTGCTTCCTGTGCTGCGGCAGCAGCTGCGGCGGCTTCGGCTTCCTTGCGACGACGACGCACTTCACGTGGGTCGTTCGGGGCACGGCCGTTTTCGGTCAGCGCGCTGACCGGTGCTGCTTCAACCACGGGGGCGGCAACTTCGGCAACCACCGGCGCTTCAACCACTGGCGCAGGTTCAACGACCGGAGCAGGCTCAACCACTGGGGCTGGCTCGGCAACCACGACTTCGGCAACCGGTGCTGGGGCTTCTTCTACCACAGTGGCAGGTTGTGGCGCTTCAACCGGCGCGGCAGGCTCGGCAGTCCATTGGAAGGCGGTCTGTTCTTCACGAACTTCGCGAACTTCACGTACTTCTGGCGCTGCTTCGACAACCGGTGCTTCAACCACCGCTTCAACCACTGGCTGAGGCTCAATCACTGGGGCGGGCTCAACCGCTGCCACTTCAACTTCTGGCTGGGCTTCTTGAACCGGGGCAACTTCCACTTCCGGAACAACCGGCGCTTCGATTGGGGTGGTGGCTTCGACAACCGGAGCCTCTACGACTGGCGCTTCAACTGCAGGCGCTTCAACAACCGGCGCTTCAACCACTGGGGTCTCGGCAGCAGGTGCTTCAACCGCTACGGTTTCTTCAACAGCAGCAGTGGCACGTTCAGCCTGTTCGTGAGCCTGGGCTTCAGCCGGTGCGCTGATGACCGAGCTGGCAACCGCAGCGGTAACGGCCAGGCCGGCAGCCAGTTCGGCGCCAGTCGGTTCGCTGGTAGCGGCTTCTGCGTTCTCGCCGGTCTCTTCCGAGCCTTCGATCACGTTGCCGTTGGCATCACGTTGACGCTCACGACGGTTGCTGCGACGACGCTGGCCACGGGAGCGGCGGCGTGGACGATCGCCTTCGGCGCCTTCCTGACCGTCTTCCTGCAGTTGCTCTTCGCCGGTCAGCACTTCTTCTTCGCTGGCGGCAGCGGCTTGTTCGGCACGCGGTTGACGCTCTTCACGCGGGGCGCGAGGTTGGCGTTCTTCACGTGGCGCACGCTCTTCACGCGGCTGGCGAGCTGGACGCTCTTCGGTAGCAGCAGCGGCGGCGCCGGCTACAGCAGGGGCTGCGTCCAGCGGCTCACGCAGTTCGCGCACACGTTCTTCACGCTCGCCACGTGGCTTGCGGTCTTCACGTGGGGCACGTGGAGTGCGCGGTGCACGCTCTTCGCGTGGTGCGCGTTCTACAGTCGGGGTTTCTTCACGGGCTTCGCGAGGGGCACGTTCTTCGCGTGGAGCGCGTTCTTCACGCGGTGCACGTTCTTCGCGCGGCTTGCGCTCTTCGTCACGACGACCATTGCGGTTACGGCTCTGCTGGCGACCGTTGCGACGTTCTTCGTTGCGCGCAGGGCGCTCGGCGGCAGGTTTCTCAACCACAACCGGAGCAGCTGGCTCTTCCTTGGTGGCGAACAGGCTGACCAGCGACTTCACCAGGCCTTTGAACAGGCTTGGCTCAGGCAGGGCGGCCGGTGCGGCAACTGGCGCGGCGACTTCGGTCGGAACCGGTGCGTTGGCGCGGGCCGGCGCGGTCTTGACTGCGGCTTCCTGGCGAACCAGGGTGCGGGTCGCGGCAGCAGGCTGGACTTCTTCCACTTCGGCAGCGGCAGCGGCGATTTCGTAGCTGGACTGGCCGCTGTGGGCTTCCGGGCTGTCGTCACGCAGGCGCTGCACTTCGAAGTGCGGGGTTTCGAGGTGATCGTTCGGCAGGATGACGATACGGGCACGGGTGCGCAGTTCGATCTTGGTGATCGAGTTGCGTTTTTCGTTGAGCAGGAACGCTGCAACCGGGATCGGCACTTGCGCGCGGACTTCGGCGGTGCGGTCTTTCAGGGCTTCTTCTTCGATCAAGCGCAGGATCGCCAGCGACAGCGATTCAACGTCACGGATGATGCCGGTGCCGTTGCAACGCGGGCAGACGATGCCGCTGCTCTCGCCCAGGGACGGACGCAGGCGCTGACGGGACATTTCCAGCAGGCCGAAGCGCGAAATGCGGCCGACCTGTACGCGGGCACGGTCAGCTTCCAGGCATTCGCGGACTTTTTCTTCCACGGCGCGCTGGTTCTTGGCCGGGGTCATGTCGATGAAGTCGATCACGATCAGGCCGCCGATGTCACGCAGGCGCAGCTGGCGGGCGATTTCTTCAGCCGCTTCCAGGTTGGTCTGCAGGGCGGTTTCTTCGATGTCGCTGCCTTTGGTCGCACGCGCCGAGTTGATGTCGATGGACACCAGGGCTTCGGTCGGGTCGATCACGATGGAGCCACCGGAAGGCAGTTCGACCACGCGCTGGAAGGCGGTCTCGATCTGGCTTTCGATCTGGAAACGGTTGAACAGCGGAACGCTGTCTTCGTACAGCTTGATCTTGCTGGCGTACTGCGGCATCACCTGGCGGATGAAGGTCAGGGCTTCGTCCTGGGCTTCAACGCTGTCGATCAGCACTTCGCCGATGTCCTGGCGCAGGTAATCGCGGATGGCGCGGATGATCACGTTGCTTTCCTGATAGATCAGGAACGGCGCGGAACGATCCAGGGACGCTTCTTTGATAGCGGTCCACAGTTGCAGCAGGTAGTCGAGGTCCCACTGCATTTCTTCGCTGCTGCGGCCCAGGCCTGCAGTGCGAACGATCAGGCCCATGTCGGCCGGTGCGATCAGGCCGTTCAGCGCTTCACGCAGTTCGTTGCGCTCTTCGCCTTCGATGCGACGGGAAATGCCGCCGGCACGTGGGTTGTTTGGCATCAGGACCAGGTAACGGCCGGCCAGGCTGATGAAGGTGGTCAGGGCTGCGCCCTTGTTGCCACGTTCTTCTTTTTCTACCTGGACGATGACTTCCTGGCCTTCGCTCAGGACGTCCTTGATGTTCACGCGGCCTTCAGGAGCTTTCTTGAAGTATTCGCGGGAGATTTCTTTGAGTGGCAGGAAGCCGTGGCGCTCGGAGCCGAAATCGACAAAGGCAGCCTCAAGGCTTGGTTCGATGCGAGTAATACGGCCTTTATAGATGTTGGCCTTCTTTTGCTCGCGTGCACCGGATTCGATGTCCAGGTCGTAGAGGCGTTGGCCATCTACCAGTGCAACACGCAACTCTTCGGGTTGAGTTGCGTTAATCAGCATTCTTTTCATGTTGTACCGTCGGTTTCCGGGCTGCCGGAAACGGCGTTCGGCACACACGACTTCTCACGGTCGGTGTCAGGTGCGTCAAGAGTGGTTGGCCACTCCAGTGTCCAGCAAAAACCAGCCAATTGGGCCGGTATCGCGACGGACGCGTCCTGCTTGTTAGCGGTGGTGACAAAGGCACCACTTCAACAAAAGCTAAGGTCAGGAGGAGGAATCAACCGGCGACTGTGGACGAGATGAAGCGTCTAAATATAAGCCTAGTGCTACACAGTCCGACGGTTGTGCATCTCCACCCTACACGTATCCCTGATAATTCGGGTGCTGCCGCGCGCAGAATCCGCAGCGGGTTGGCATTTACCGTGTTCTCCAATGGGGAGTCCACGCTCATGGCTAAACAAGACTAGGTGTGGGCGGTTGCGCTCTCACTCAGCTCTTAACAGGCGTTGTTTCCGAAGTATTCGCCGTGGTCTGGTCCAAGACTGACTGCACTTTGTGAACTGGCCGTAAATATCGGCGCAGAACGCGAGTATTCACTCTGCTTTCTGCACTCGCTTCAGGCCTCATGTCACCTGCGCTTGTTACAATCTTGAGCCTTCCAGGGTGGCGAAAGCCCCGTAGGACGGCCTCGCGTCCTGATGAATTGCGATGGTCAGGGCCGGCAGTTTGCCGCAAGTCCTCTGTCCAGGCCGCTTTTGGCGGCGTTCGCGACTATAGCAGCAATGATTAAGTGCTTCAATTCCATAAAAAATTGTTATCATCGCCGCCATGACGACTACCGCCCCCCAGACCCCCAGCGTCCAGCTGCTTGAGGTCTCGCCGGAATATGCCGGCCAACGCATCGACAATTTTCTCCTGGCCAGGCTCAAAGGCGTGCCCAAGACCTTGATTTACCGCATCTTGCGTAAAGGTGAAGTGCGGGTGAACAAGGGCCGGATCAAGCCCGAGTACAAGTTGCAGGCGGGCGATATCGTCCGTGTGCCGCCGGTTCGCGTGCCGGAGCGTGACGAGCCTGTGCCATTGGCGCAGGGGTTGTTGCAACGCCTGGAAGCCTCGATTGTCTTCGAAGACAACAAGCTGATCGTGATCAACAAGCCTTGCGGCATCGCGGTTCACGGCGGCAGTGGACTGAATTTCGGCGTGATCGAAGCCTTTCGTCAGTTGCGCCCGGACGCCAAGGAGCTGGAGTTGGTCCATCGCCTGGACCGTGACACCTCTGGCCTGCTGATGATCGCCAAGAAGCGCAGCATGTTGCGCCACCTGCACACCGCCCTGCGTGGCGATGGTGTGGACAAGCGCTACATGGCGCTGGTGCGCGGTAACTGGGCCAGTTCCATCAAGAGCGTCCGTGCGCCGTTGCAGAAGAGCAACCTGCGTTCCGGCGAGCGCATGGTGGAAGTGGACGAGGAGGGCAAAGAGGCCCTGACCCTGTTCAAGGTGCTGCGCCGCTTCGGTGACTTCGCCACCCTGGTCGAGGCCAAGCCGGTGACCGGGCGTACCCACCAGATCCGCGTGCACACCCTGCACGCTGGTCATTGCATCGCTGGCGATACCAAGTACGGCGACGAGGATTTCTCCAAGGAGATTCGCGATCTGGGCGGCAAGCGCCTGTTCCTGCACGCTTACATGCTCACCGTGCCGCTGCCCGATGGTGGCGAGTTGAAGCTGCAGGCGCCGGTCGATGAAATGTGGGCCAAGACCGTGGAGCGCTTGAGTGTCGCACCTTGATTACAAACTGCTGATTTTCGATTGGGACGGCACTCTGGCCAACTCCATTGGCCGGATTGTCGAGTCGATGCATGCAGCGTCGACCCGCTCGGGCTACGCGCTGTGCACCGATCATGCGGTCAAGGGCATTATCGGCCTGGGCCTGCCTGAGGCCATTCGTACCTTGTACCCCGAGATCAGTGACGCCGAGCTGGTCACCTTCCGTGATCACTATGCCGATCACTACATCGCCCTGGAGGCCACGCCTTCGCCCTTGTTCGACGGTGTGGTGCAGTCTCTGGAGGCGTTCCGCGCCGAGGGTTATCACTTGGCCGTCGCCACCGGCAAGGCGCGTCGCGGGCTGGACCGTGTGCTCAAGGCTCACGGTTGGGAAGATTATTTCGATATCACCCGTGCCGCCGATGAAACTGCCAGCAAGCCTCACCCTCTGATGCTGGAGCAGATCCTGGCCCATTGCGGCGTGTCGCCACGCCAGGCCTTGATGGTGGGTGATGCTTCCTTCGACTTGATGATGGCGCGCAATGCGGGCATGGACAGCGTGGCGGTCAGTTATGGCGCCCAGGCTGCCGAGGCCTTGCAGCAATACGAGCCGCGTCTGACGATCGATCATTTTTCCGAATTGCAGGCCTGGCTCGGCCGGGTCCGATAAGTCTTTGCTGGGGTTGATGGCATGAGTGACGAGTGGAAAGCGCCCGAAAAGGCTGAAAGCAGTGATGACAAAAGCTGGAAGCTGCTGGAGAAAACCCTCCTGGCCAGCGTTCAGGAGCAGCGTCGTGCACGGCGTTGGGGGATCTTCTTCAAGCTGCTGACGTTCGTCTGGCTTATCGCCATGCTCGCCTTGTTCAGCCCGCTGATGGACATGGAAAAAAGCGCAACCCGTGGCGCCAATTACACCGCGTTGATCGAAGTGCGCGGGGTGATTGCCGACAAGGAGTCCGCCAGTGCCGACAACATCGTCAGCAGCCTGCGTGCTGCGTTTGAAGACCCCAAGGTCAAGGGCGTGATCCTGCGCATCAACAGCCCGGGTGGCAGTCCGGTGCAGTCCGGCTATGTGTATGACGAAATTCGCCGTCTGCGTGGCTTGCACCCTGATATCAAGCTGTATGCGGTGATTTCCGACCTGGGGGCTTCGGGTGCTTATTACATCGCCAGTGCTGCTGATCAGATTTACGCCGATAAGGCTAGCCTGGTGGGGTCCATTGGTGTGACGGCGGCCGGTTACGGGTTTGTCGGCGCCATGGAGAAGCTGGGGGTGGAGCGTCGCACCTACACGTCGGGCGAGCACAAGTCGTTCCTTGATCCGTTCCAGCCGCAGAAGGCTGACGAGACCCAGTTCTGGCAGGGCGTGCTCGACACCACCCATCGCCAGTTCATCGCCAGCGTGAAGCAGGGGCGCGGCGATCGTCTGAAGGATAAGGATCATCCGGAGTTGTTCTCCGGCCTGGTGTGGTCGGGCGAGCAGGCGTTGCCGCTGGGTCTGATCGATGGCCTGGGCAGTGCAAGTTCGGTGGCGCGGGATGTGATTGGCGAGAAGGAGCTGGTGGACTTCACGGTTGAGGAATCGCCGTTTGATCGTTTTTCCAAGCGGCTCGGTGCCAGCGTGGCGGAGAAGCTGGCCTTCTATATGGGCTTCCAAGGCCCATCCCTACGCTGAAATACCCTGTAGGAGTCGGCTTGCCAGCGATAGCGATGGGTCAGCCGGCATTGGCGGTGGCTGATCCACCGTTATCGCTGGCAAGCCAGCTCCTACAGTGGTTTTGTGGTGTTCTCAGGGGATTTGCACACCTTCGGCGAGCAGCATGTCGACCAGTCGTATCAGTGGTAGGCCCACTAAGCTGGTCGCGTCCGGCCCTTCGGTGCTCTGGAACAGGCTCACACCCAATCCTTCTGCCTTGAAGCTACCTGCGCAGTCATACGGCTGCTCAATCCGCAGATAGCGCTCGATGCGTTCAGCATCCAGTTCGCGCATGTGCACGCTAAAGGGTACGCAGTCGACCTGGCAGTGCCCCGTCTCGCTGTTCAGCAGTGCCAGTCCGGTGAGGAAGCTGACGCGCTTGCCGCTGGCCGCCAGCAATTGTTGGCGGGCGTTCTCGAAGGTGTGGGGCTTGCCGATGATCCGGCCGTCGAGTGCCGCGACCTGGTCGGAGCCTATAATCAGATGCCCTGGATGGCTGGCGGCGAGTGCACGGGCTTTCTGTTCGGCCAGGCGCTTGACCAGTTCAATGGCGGATTCATTTTCGCGGTGGCTCTCGTCGATATCCGGCGAGCTGCAGATGAACGGCAGGTGCAGGCGGCTCAGCAATTCCCGGCGATAAACCGAGCTGGATGCGAGTAATAAAGGCAGCATGGGCGTCTCCTCAGGGCAGTCGGGGATTCTAGCGGGGCGACCGGCTGACGCACAGGGCTGAATTTCCTTTGACATGGCTGGGTGCATCCCTATAATGCTGCGCCTATGTTGAATGACCCGATTCCACCTCACGTTGACCCGCGCAAATTGGCTGATCGTGGCACTTCCCTTCAAGGTGAGTTGCTGCTGGCCGATTTGGAGAGACTCTGCGACCCGCTTTCCGACACTGTCGGTACGGTGCAGGCCAAATTCGTTTTTGAACGAGATGAACGTAAGTCTGTGGTAATCCACAGCTTTATCGACACCGAGGTCAAAATGGTTTGCCAGCGTTGTCTTGAGCTGGTCACCCTGCCGATCCACAGCGAGTGCAGTTATGCTGTGGTGAAGGAGGGTGCGAATACCCAGTCGTTGCCGAAAGGTTATGACGTGCTGGAACTGGGCGAAGATCCTTTGGATCTGCATGCACTGATCGAGGAGGAGCTTCTGCTCGCCTTGCCCATTGTGCCTGCTCATCATCCGGAAGAATGCCAGCAGCCGGCGGGTCTCGATGACGAGCCCGAACCGAGCGAGGACGAGGTAACGCGGTCCAACCCGTTCAGTGTATTGGCGCAGTTAAAGCGTGACCCAAACGTTTAGGAGTTAATCAATTATGGCTGTTCAGCAGAACAAAAAATCCCGCTCTGCCCGTGACATGCGTCGTTCGCACGATGCCCTGACGGCGAGCACTCTGTCTGTAGAAAAAACCACCGGTGAAATTCACCTGCGTCACCACGTATCGCCAGAAGGCGTATACCGTGGTCGTAAAGTGATCGACAAGGGCGCTGACGAGTAATCACTTGTCTGCTCTAGTCATCGCGATAGACGCAATGGGCGGGGACTTCGGTCCCCGCAGCATTGTTCAGGCCTGCATTGCCAGCCTGACTGCAACACCTTCGCTGCACCTGACCCTAGTCGGTCAACCCTCCCTACTTGAAGAACTGATTGCCAGCCATCCGGCGGTGGATCGCGCGCGCCTGACGATTACTCCGGCCAGCGAAACCATCACCATGGATGAAAAGCCGGCCTCTGCCCTGCGTGGCAAGCCCGACTCTTCGATGCGGGTGGCGCTGGAGCTGCTGCGTGATGGCAAGGTGCAAGCCTGTGTCAGCGCCGGCAATACCGGGGCGTTGATGGCGTTGTCTCGGTTTGTACTCAAGACCTTGCCCGGCATTGACCGGCCGGCGATGGTGGCGGCAATTCCAACGCAGAAAGGCTATTGCCAACTGCTGGACCTGGGGGCGAACGTCGATTGCAGTGCCGAGCACCTGTTCCAGTTTGCGGTGATGGGCTCGGTGGCCGCCGAGGCGCTGGGCGTGGCCCGCCCGCGGGTGGCGTTGCTGAATATCGGTACTGAAGACATCAAGGGTAACCAGCAGGTCAAGCTGGCCGCCACTTTGCTGCAAGGCGCGCGTGGCTTGAACTACATCGGCTTTGTCGAGGGGGACGGCTTGTATCGCGGTGAGGCGGATGTAGTGGTGTGCGACGGGTTCGTCGGCAATATCTTGCTCAAGTCCAGCGAAGGCCTGGCTACCATGATTGCCACGCGTATCGAGGCTTTGTTCAGGCGGAACCTGGCGTCCCGTCTCGTCGGTGCCCTGGCGCTGCCGTTGATGCGCCGCCTGCAGGCCGACCTGGCCCCGGCGCGGCATAATGGCGCGAGTTTCCTAGGCTTGCAGGGCATTGTGGTGAAAAGCCATGGATCGGCGGGTGTGGAAGGCTTTCAAAGCGCGATTGCGCGGGCCCTGATCGAGATCCAGGAAAACTTGCCGCAACGCTTGCACGGCCGTCTTGAGGACCTGTTGCCTTAGGCGAATCGGCCCGAGAGTGCTTAAATGTGACCGGCCAGTTCAATTGTCCATCCAATCTGTCAGTTTCGTGCGCTCCCACCGTAGGAGTGCGCATTTTTGACGACCAGATCATTAGGGGCTTGTTACATGTCTACATCCCTCGCATTCGTCTTTCCAGGGCAGGGTTCACAGTCCCTCGGCATGTTGGCCGAGCTGGGCGCGCAGTACCCGCTGATCCTGGACACCTTTAAAGAGGCTTCCGACGCCCTCGGTTACGACCTGTGGGCACTGACCCAGCAAGGGCCGGAAGAGCAACTCAATCAAACCGATAAAACCCAGCCGGCCATCCTGACCGCTTCGATCGCCCTGTGGCGCTTGTGGCTGGCGGAAGGCGGCGCGCGTCCGGCATTCGTTGCCGGTCACAGCCTGGGCGAATACAGCGCCCTGGTGGCTGCGGGCAGCCTGACCCTTGCTGAGGCGGTCAAACTGGTCGAGCGCCGTGGCCAACTGATGCAAGAAGCCGTTCCGGCCGGGCAGGGCGGCATGGCCGCGATCCTGGGTCTGGACGACGCCGTGGTGATCGAAGTTTGTGCTGAAGCGGCCCAGGGCGAAGTGGTCAGCGCCGTGAACTTCAACTCGCCTGGCCAGGTGGTGATCGCCGGTGCCAAGGCGGCCGTTGAGCGTGCCATCGAAGGCTGCAAGGCCCGTGGCGCCAAGCGTGCGTTGCCGCTGCCGGTGAGCGTGCCGTCGCACTGCGAGCTGATGCGCCCGGCGGCCGAGCGCTTTGCCGAGTCCATCGCCGCCATCAACTGGCAGGCGCCGCAGATCCCGTTGGTGCAGAACGTCAGCGCAGCCGTGGCTGCAGACCTCGACACCCTCAAGCGCGACCTGCTGGAGCAACTCTACAAGCCCGTACGCTGGGTTGAATCGGTCCAGACCCTGGCGGCCAACGGCGCCACCGAGCTGGTCGAGTGCGGTCCGGGCAAAGTCTTGGCCGGCCTGAACAAGCGCTGCGCCGACGGCGTGTCGACTGCCAACCTCAATACCCCGGATGCCTTCGCTGCCGCTCGCGCGGCACTGGCCTAATCCCCGAACTAAGGAGAAGCCTGCATGAGTCTGCAAGGTAAAGTTGCACTGGTTACCGGCGCAAGCCGTGGCATTGGCCAGGCGATCGCCCTGGAACTGGGCCGTCAGGGCGCCGTTGTGATCGGCACCGCCACGTCCGCTTCGGGCGCCGAGCGTATCGCCGCGACCCTGAAGGAAAATGGCGTGCAAGGCACTGGCCTTGAGCTGAACGTGACCAGCGATGAGTCCGTGGCTGCCGTATTGGCCGAGATCACCGCACAATTCGGTGCGCCGGCGATTCTGGTTAACAACGCCGGTATCACCCGCGATAACCTGATGATGCGCATGAAAGACGACGAGTGGTACGACGTGGTCGACACCAACTTGAACAGTCTGTTTCGCCTGTCCAAGGGCGTTTTGCGCGGCATGACCAAGGCGCGTTGGGGCCGAATTATCAATATTGGCTCCGTAGTGGGTGCCATGGGCAACGCAGGCCAAGTAAACTACGCCTCCGCCAAAGCCGGTCTGGAAGGTTTCAGCCGTGCCTTGGCACGTGAAGTCGGCTCGCGGTCGATTACGGTCAACTCGGTGGCCCCAGGGTTCATCGACACCGATATGACCCGCGAACTGCCGGAAGCACAGCGTGAAGCCTTGCTGACGCAGATTCCGCTGGGCCGTCTGGGCCAGGCTCAAGAGATCGCGAATGTGGTCACTTTCCTGGCATCCGACGGTGCGGCATACGTGACTGGGGCTACAATCCCGGTGAACGGCGGGATGTACATGAGTTAAATTGTGACGGATCGCTTCAAAAAAATGTCATACGAGCTGTCTAAAATCCGTTATAAAGCTGCAACTTAATTTATAGGCAGGTGGCCGACCGGGTACAGGGTGAAGCTTTCAGTTGAAAAGCTGAAATGGCTTTCTATACACTTACCCACTGGCCAGCTGCCTGAATTTGTCCATTAGGAGTTAAACAAGGTATGAGCACCATCGAAGAGCGCGTCAAGAAAATCGTCGCCGAGCAACTGGGCGTTAAAGAAGAAGAAGTGGTCAACACTGCTTCCTTCGTAGAAGACCTGGGTGCCGATTCCCTTGACACCGTTGAGCTGGTGATGGCTCTGGAAGAGGAATTCGAGACCGAAATCCCGGACGAAGAAGCTGAAAAAATCACTACTGTTCAAGCTGCTATCGACTACGTTACTAGCCACCAGGCGTAATAGTTTGTAGTCGTCGCTTGCTGTCAGGGAAAAACCGCACTGCTGTAACGGCGTGCGGTTTTTTCTTTAGCCCTGATGAAAAACAAGCGCTGAAGCAAAAGTGTCGTCATTAGAAAAAGGAGAGTGCTGTGTCGCGTAGACGCGTCGTAGTCACCGGTATGGGTATGTTGTCGCCACTGGGCACGGATGTGCCGAGCAGTTGGCAGGGCATTCTGGCTGGCCACAGTGGTATTGGTCTGATCGAACACACGGACCTTTCTGCCTATTCCACCCGTTTTGGCGGCTCGGTAAAGGGTTTCAATGTCGAGGAATATCTCTCGGTCAAAGAATCCCGCAAACTCGACCTGTTCATTCAATACGGCTTGGCAGCCGGTTTTCAGGCAGTGCGTAACGCTGGCCTGGAAGTCACCGACGCCAACCGTGATCGCATCGGCGTGGCCATGGGTTCGGGTATTGGCGGTTTGACCAATATCGAAGAAACCAGCCGCACGTTGCACGATTCCGGCCCCCGTCGAATTTCACCGTTCTTCGTTCCGGGCTCGATCATCAACATGATTTCCGGTTTCCTGTCGATCCACTTGGGCGCACAGGGGCCTAACTACGCTATCGCCACGGCGTGCACCACCGGCACGCACTGCATCGGCATGGCTGCACGCAACATCGCTTATGACGAAGCCGACGTGATGATCGCTGGTGGCGCCGAGATGGCGGCCTGCGGTCTCGGCATGGGCGGCTTCGGCGCGTCCCGTGCGCTGTCGACCCGCAACGACGAGCCGACCCGCGCCAGCCGTCCATGGGACAAAGGCCGTGACGGTTTCGTCCTGTCAGACGGTGCCGGTGCCCTGGTGCTGGAAGAGTTGGAACACGCCAAGGCGCGTGGCGCCACCATCTACGCCGAGCTGATCGGCTTCGGCATGAGCGGCGATGCTTACCACATGACTTCGCCACCGTCCGACGGTGCCGGTGCTGCGCGTTGCATCACCAACGCCTTGCGTGACGCGAAGGTCAATGCGGACCAGGTGCAGTACATCAACGCCCACGGCACGTCGACTCCGACTGGCGACTTGGCGGAAGCCGAAGCCATCAAGTCGGTGTTCGGCGAGCATGCCTACAAGCTGGCGGTCAGCTCCACCAAGTCCATGACCGGCCACTTGCTGGGTGCGGCGGGCGCGGTCGAAGCGATCTTCAGCGTCATGGCCATCAAGGACCAGGTCGCTCCGCCGACCATCAACCTGGATGAGCCGGACGAAGGCTGCGACCTGAACTTCGTGCCCCACGAAGCGCAACCGATGCCGATCGACGTGGTGATCTCCAACTCGTTCGGTTTTGGCGGCACCAACGGTTCCCTGGTGTTCCGCCGGTTCGCCGAGTGATGCACAGCTGGGTCGACGGTCAGCCAGCGGACAGCGTGCCCCTGAAAGATCGTGGCCTGGCGTATGGCGATGGGCTGTTCGAGACCATCGCCGTCAGAGCCGGGCAGCCGGTGCTGCTCGACCGTCACCTGCAACGCCTCGCTGAGGGTTGCAGGCGCCTCGCCTTGGTTGCGGATCATGGGTTGATTCGCAGCGAAGTGCTGGCCTATGCCGCCGCCCTCGGCGACGGTGTCCTCAAGTTGATCCTCACCCGTGGCGACAGCCTGCGCGGTTATGGCATCAACCCTGGCGCGCCGGTGCGCCGTATTTTGCAGGGCAATCCGCCCGCTACCTATCCTCACGCCCATGCAGTCGACGGCATCCGTCTGTTTGCGTGTGCGACCCGCTTGGCCGAGCAGCCGTTGCTGGCCGGTCTCAAGCACCTCAATCGCCTCGAACAGGTAATCGCCCGTGCCGAGTGGCAAGACGCCGAGCACGCTGAAGGCTTGATGCTGGATGTGTCCGGGCGTGTCATCGAGGGCGTGTTCAGCAACCTGTTCCTCGTGCGCAACGGCTTGTTACTAACCGCTGATCTGACCCGTTGCGGCGTCGCCGGCGTGATGCGTGCCGAGATTCTGGCCCAGGCAGATCGACTGGGCCTCCCGGTGGCCGTGGCCCACATCGATCTTGAGCAGTTGCAGCAGGCCGACGAAGTCTTCGTGTGCAACAGCGTTTATGGCATTTGGCCGGTGCGCGGTTGTGCTGGGATGAGCTGGCCGGTTGGGCCGCTCACCCGTAAACTGCAAGGCATTGTTCGCGCGCTATTGGAAATTTGAGTTGATACGAAAACTGGTTGTACTGCTGCTGATCGGTCTGTTCTCGGCGGCTTTGCTGTTGGGCTATGGCGCCTGGAAATACGACGCGGCCCTGAAGCAGCCCTTGAACGTGACTCAGGAGCAATTGCTCGACGTGCCGGCCGGGGCGACCCCCACCGGCACCTTCAATCGCCTGGAAGCCGAGGGTGTGCTGGATGGCGCCTTCTGGTTGCGCCTGTACTGGCGCTTCAACCTTGACGGCCAGCCTCTGCACAGCGGCGAATACCGCATGACCCCTGGCATGACGGCGCAAGGCCTGATAGGCCTGTGGCAGCGTGGCGAAGTGGTGCAATACAGCCTGACGCTAGTGGAAGGCTGGAACTTCCGTCAGGTGCGCTCGGCGTTGGCCAAGCATGAAAAGATCGTGCAGACCCTCGCAGGCCTTAGTGACAGCGAAGTCATGGACAAGCTCGGCCACCCCGGCGTGTTTCCCGAAGGGCGGTTCTTCCCCGATACCTATCGCTTTGTGCGTGGCATGACCGACGTCGAACTCCTGAAAAAAGCCTACAACCGCCTGGATGATGTCCTCGCCCAGGAGTGGAGCAAGCGCGCTCCCGATGCGCCGTACACCGACCCTTATCAAGCGCTGATCATGGCCTCCCTGGTGGAAAAAGAGACTGGCGTACCCGAAGAACGTGGGCAGATCGCCGGGGTATTTGTGCGTCGCCTGAAGATCGGCATGCTGTTGCAGACCGACCCAACAGTGATCTACGGCCTGGGCGAGCGCTACAACGGCAAGTTGACCCGCGCCCACCTCAAGGAAGCCAACCCTTACAACACCTATATGGTCGCCGGCCTGCCGCCGACGCCCATCGCCATGGTCGGCCGCGAGGCGATTCATGCCGCGCTGAACCCGGTGCCGGGCAGCAGCCTGTATTTCGTTGCCCGAGGTGATGGCAGCCATATTTTCTCTGATGATCTGGATGCGCATAATGCCGCCGTGCGGGAGTTCCAGCTCAAGCGCCGCGCCGATTATCGCTCCAGCCCGGCGCCAGTCGTGAAGCCAGCGGAAGATGCAACGCCGCCGGCCGATGTGCCCGTTGAAAAGCCGGCCGAGTCTGCGCCAGATGTTGAAGCGCCGCAAAACCCGCAATAATTCTGACTAAGGACTGCCTGTGACTGGCTTGTTTATAACCCTGGAAGGCCCCGAAGGCGCCGGCAAAAGCACCAACCGTGATTACCTGGCTGAGCGTCTGCGCAGCGAAGGCATTGAGGTGGTGTTGACCCGCGAGCCCGGCGGCACGCCACTGGCCGAGCGTATCCGCGAAGTGCTGCTGGCGCCGGGTGAAGAGCAGATGAACCCGGACACCGAGCTGCTGTTGGTGTTCGCCGCCCGTGCCCAGCACCTGGCCGAAGTGATTCGTCCGGCCCTGGCACGCGGTGCCGTGGTGATCTGCGACCGGTTCACCGATTCCACCTATGCCTACCAGGGCGGTGGTCGGGGCCTGTCCCTGGAACGCATCGCCACCCTGGAAACCTTCGTTCAAGGCAACCTGCGCCCTGACCTGACCCTGGTCTTCGACCTGCCGGTGGAAGTGGGCCTGGCTCGCGCCAGCGCCCGGGGTCGCCTGGATCGCTTCGAGCTGGAAGGTCAGGCCTTCTTTGACGCCGTACGCACCGCGTTCCTCAAGCGTGCCGCGGCCGAACCTGCACGCTACTACCTGCTGGACGCCGCCCAACCGCTGGCCCAGGTGCAGCACGCCATCGACGCGCTGTTGCCGACACTGCTGGAGCGCGCCCGTGGCTGAAGCCTATCCGTGGCAGGACAGCCTGTGGCAACAACTGGCCGGCCGCGCGCAGCACGCCCACGCCTACCTGTTGCATGGGCCGGTCGGGATCGGCAAGCGTGACCTGGCCGAGCGCCTCATGGCCAGCCTGCTGTGCCAGCGCCCGGTCAACCTGGAAGCCTGCGGCGAGTGCAAGTCGTGCCTGTTGCTCAAGGCCGGCAGTCACCCGGACAACTACCTGCTGGAGCCCGAGGAAGCCGACAAGGCGATCAAGGTCGACCAGGTGCGTGACCTCGTCAGCTTCGTGGTGCAGACCGCGCAGATGGGCGGGCGCAAGGTCGTGTTGATCGAGCCGGTGGAGGCGATGAACATCAACGCCGCCAACGCCTTGCTCAAGAGCCTGGAGGAGCCGTCCGGCGATACCGTGTTGCTGCTGGTGAGCCACCAGTCCAGCCGTCTGTTGCCGACCATCCGCAGCCGCTGTGTGCAGCAGGCATGCCCGCTGCCGAGCGAGGCCATGAGCCTCGAATGGCTCGCGCAGGCGTTGCCGGACTGCGGTCAGGACGAGCGGGTCGAACTACTGACCCTGGCGGCCGGTTCGCCATTGGCGGCGGTCAAGCTGCAAGCCCAGGGCGTGCGTGAGCAACGCGCGCTGGTGGTGGAAGGCGTGAAGAAACTCATCAAGCAGGAAGTGTCCGCCACTCAACTGGCCGAAAGCGCCTGGAAGGACATTCCCCTGCTGCTGCTGTTTGACTGGTTCTGCGACTGGTCGAGCCTGATCCTGCGCTACCAACTGACCCAGGATGAAAACGGCCTGGGCCTGCCGGACATGCGCAAAGTGGTGCAATACCTGGCGCAGAAAAGTGCCCAGGACAAGGTGCTGACGATCCAGGACTGGATCCTCGCGCAGCGCCAGAAGGTACTCGGCAAGGCCAACCTTAACCGCGTGCTGTTGCTTGAGGCGCTGCTGGTGCAGTGGGTTGGCTTGCTCGGCCGCCGTTAAATTCTGTGGCCGACAGGTGTATCGTCGGCCAGACACTTTTCGTGACTGAAGTTGTAGATCCCTATGCTCGTAGATTCCCATTGCCACCTCGATCGCCTTGACCTGACCCAGCACGGCGGTTCCCTTGATGCTGCCCTCGAAGCCGCGCGCCAGCGCGGAGTAGGGCACTTCCTGTGCATCGGCGTCAGCGCGGAAAACGCGGCCGACGTCAAAGCCCTGGCCGAGCGTTATGCCGATGTGGATTGCTCGGTGGGCATTCACCCGCTGGACCTGAAGCCTGGCGAAGCACCTGCCCTCGACTGGCTGCTGAATGAGCTCAATCACCCGCGCGTAGTGGCCATCGGCGAAACCGGCCTGGATTACCACTACGAGCCCGAAGCCGCCGAGTTGCAGCAGGCTTCGTTTCGCCTGCACCTGCAAGCCGCCCAGCAGACCGGCAAACCGGTGATCGTCCACACCCGTGGCGCCCGTGCCGACACCCTGACCCTGCTGCGCGAAGCCGCGCTGCCCCAAGCCGGCGTGTTGCATTGCTTCACCGAGGACTGGGACATGGCCAGGGCGGCCCTGGACCTGGGGTTCTACATTTCCCTGTCGGGCATCGTCACCTTCCGCAACGCCGACGCCCTGCGCGACGTTGCGCGCCAAGTGCCGGCCGACCGCTTGCTGGTGGAAACCGACTCACCGTACCTGGCGCCCATTCCTCATCGCGGCAAGCCGAACCTGCCGGAATACGTGCGTGATGTGGCGGATTACCTGGCAATGCTGCGTGGCGAGTCCTACGAGCGTTTTGCCGAGCAGACCACCGAGAACTTCAAGCGCCTGTTCCCGCTGGCTCACGTCGCCGGCTGACGCGGCCAAATCGCAGGCAAAAAAAACCCGGGTTCTGGGGGGTGAATCCGGGCTAAGACCATTAGGAGTAAAACAAGGGCACACGGTCCGTTGGTACCCAGGTCGGCGCTTCACTTGGGGGAGATGTCACGCCGACAGTTCAAGTATTGATCAGTATCCGATTCAGTCCAGTCGCGACTGGTCGTTTTTTAAACAGATTTGGAATACGAGCGCTTCGCTTGAGTTCTCATTGGGCAGGTGCACGGCGGCGGTTGTTGCGTATTATTTCTGACTGAGATCCATGAAAACGTTGGCGCGCTGAAAGTAAAGTGCGTTTGCGGTTCACATAGGCATTGCCCAGCGACCGTTCAGTCGGGATAATCCCTCGCACCGGGTAAATCGTATCGCCGCGTATCCGTGGCCGTGCGTAACCCTCCCTATTTTGACCTTTGCAGACCTCTTCCTCATGCACAAAGAACCCCGTAAGGTCCGTGAGTTTCGCCGCCGTGAGCAGGAAATTCTCGACACCGCCCTCAAGCTGTTCCTCGAACAGGGTGAAGACAGCGTCACCGTCGAGATGATCGCGGATGCCGTGGGTATCGGCAAAGGCACGATCTACAAGCACTTCAAGTCCAAGGCGGAAATCTACCTGCGCCTGATGCTCGACTACGAGCGCGACTTGAACGAGTTGCTGCATTCGGCCGACGTCGACAAGGACAAGGAAGCCCTGTCCCGCGCCTACTTCGAGTTCCGTATGCGCGACCCGCAGCGCTACCGCCTGTTCGACCGCCTGGAAGAGAAGGTGGTCAAGGGCCATCAGGTGCCGGAGATGGTCGAGGAGCTGCACAAGATCCGTGCTTCCAACTTCGAACGCCTGACCCTGCTGATCAAGGGCCGCATCAGTGAAGGCAAGCTGGAAGATGTGCCGCCGTACTTCCACTACTGCGCCGCCTGGGCCTTGGTGCACGGCGCCGTGGCGCTGTACCACTCGCCGTTCTGGAGCAATGTGCTGGAAGACCAGGAAGGTTTCTTCCAGTTCCTGATGGACATCGGCGTGCGCATGGGCAACAAGCGCAAGCACAGTACCGAGCATCCACCGCTGGAATCGCCTTCCACGTAATGATTTGCTGCCACGCGTAGTACCCCAGGAATATACTCAGGCAAGGACTCTTGCTAAAAGCTGATTTATCAGTCAGCTTTTAGCGCGCCCGAATCATCCTCTGCCGGAGTGATCCATGATCGTTGATCGTCAAGGCAGGCGTTTTCGCAATTTGCGGATCAGCCTGACCTCAGCCTGCAATTACGCGTGTACCTACTGCGTGCCGAATGGCAAGCGGCTGGTGGCTGCCCAGGACGAGCTCTCGGCCGAGGCCATGGCCCGTGGTGTGGAATACCTGATCGAAGCGGCGGGCATCGACCGCCTGCGCATCACCGGCGGCGAACCGCTGGTCAGCCCCAAGCTGGAAGCCTTCATGGGCGCCGTCGGGCAGATGGGCCTCAGTGACATCAGCCTGACCACCAATGGCCAACTGCTGGCGCGCAAACTGCCGCTGCTGGTGGACGCCGGGATCAAGCGCATCAACGTCTCCCTCGATACCCTGGATGCGGATGCCTTCCGCAGCATCGCGCGTGGCGGCGACTTGGCCACCGTGCTCGACGGCATGGACCAGGCCCGCGCTGCCGGAATCAAGATCAAGGTCAACATGGTGCCGTTGCGCGGCCAGAACCTCGACCAAGTGATGCCGCTGCTCGATTACTGCCTGGAGCGTGGTTATGAACTGCGCTTTATCGAGCTGATGCGCATGGGCCATCTGGCAAAGGACTCCAACGCGTTCCTGCAGCAGTTTGTCAGCCTGCAACAGCTGCTGGGTTTGATCGGTGAGCAGCATGAATACCTGCAAGCCAATGCGCCTGTGGATGCCACTGCCGTACGCTACGAAATCCCCGGTAAAGGCTTCTTTGGTGTGATTGCCAACGAAAGCGTGCCGTTCTGCCGGACCTGTTCGCGGTTGCGGTTGTCGTCCACCGGCTGGTTGCATGGCTGCCTGTCGTCGAGCAACCGTCATTATGTCGGTGACCTGCTGGACAAACCCCGCCATCAAGCGCTGCCAGCGCTGCAGGGCCTGTTGATGAAGGCCTTGGGCGACAAGCAGGAAGTTGCCTTCTCCGGCGGCGCGACCATCATGAAGATTATTGGCGGCTGACGCCGAGCTTGACGCTTGTAGCTGCTCCCCTGGCCCAGAACCTGCATCTCACGCCCATTCGCCGGTTTTCCGTCACCGGCTTCTGGAGGATTAGGATGCGTAGTCTGGTTTTGTTGCTGGCGTCGTTGACGCTGAGTGGTTGCATGACCGTCAGCGATATGGCCGAAGGCACCCGCTATCAGATGAGCGATGCCGGTTTGCTGGACCACAGCGATACCCGTCGCACCGCCTCGGTTCGCATACAGCCGGACTCTTTCGTGTTTATCGCCCAAGGTGCCTTTGTGCCGCCGGGCAGCGCTTATCCGCGTCCAAACGTGGTGGCCGAGGAAGCCTTCAACGGTTTCATCGAATATTTCCCCATGGTGCGTCGCGCCCGTCAACCGGAAGGTCTGGAGCAGGCAATGTCCGAAGCCCGTGCGGCCGGCGCTCACTACCTGCTGTACTGCCGTTTTGCCAAGGCGGATGACCGTATCGGCAATGCCGATGAGTGGGCCGACCAGGAAGCCCTCGACCGCGTCGGGTTGGACAGCGGGGTCATCCAGATCATGTTGATCGAGACCAGCACCCAGTATTTGATCGATACTGCACGTATTCGCAGTCGTGGTGGTTTACTGACGTTCCACGACAACAAGCCACAAGATCTGATTGCCCGTCCACTGCGCCAGTACGCCCGCAGCCTGCTGGGCATGAGTGATCAATAAGCACCAGGAGAGCCCCATGACCGATTCCGCCAAGGCTAACGATCTGTTGGCCCAACTGCCCAAGGGCAAGGGACCGGCGCCGGTACACCTGTGGAACCCGGACTTCTGCGGCAACATCGACATGCGCATCGCCCGCGACGGCACCTGGTTCTATCAGGGTACGCCGATCGGGCGCAAGCCAATGGTCAAGCTGTTCTCCAACATCATCCGCCGCGATGGCGATGACTACTTCCTGGTCACTCCCGTGGAAAAGGTCGGCATCAGCGTCGATGATGCGCCGTTCGTGGCGGTAACGCTGGAGGTCGAAGGGCAGGGCGAAGGCCAGGTTCTACGTTTTACCACCAACGTGGACGATCAGGTCGAAGCGGGCCTTGAACACCCCTTGCGGGTGGTGATCGACCCGGTCACCCAGGAACCTGCGCCCTATCTGCGGGTGCGCACCAACCTCGAAGCCCTGGTGCACCGCAACGCGTTCTACCAATTGGTGGAGTTGGCGGTGAGCCGTCCGATCAACGGTCAGAACTGGCTGGGCGTCTGGAGCGGCGGGGAGTTTTTCCGTATCGGCCTGGAGCCTTGAAGCCGGTTTTTTCATCTCCCTGAAATAATTCGCTTGCTGCAAACGGCCGCTTTCGGTTATCAATTTGTACATGATTAGACATGTTCGATTTGATAAGAAAAAACGCGTCGTCGACGAGCTCATCCGCCGTATCGAGGGTGGAGTGATGGCCGACGGTTTCCTGCTGCCGGGCGAGCACCAACTGGCCGAAGAGTTTGCAGTCAGCCGTGGCACTTTGCGCGAAGCTCTCGCCGAGCTGAAGCGACGCAACTACATCGCGACCCAGAGCGGCGTCGGCTCCATCGTCACGTTTGACGGTATGGTGCTCGACCAACGCAGCGGTTGGGCTCAGGCCCTGGCCGACACAGGCGCGCGGGTGAACACCGACATCCTGCGCCTGGAAGCGGTCACCCGCCCGGACCTGTTCAGCCGTTTCGGCACCGATCAGTTCATCGCCCTTGATCGCCGCCGCCGCACCACCGATGGCACGGCGGTGTCCCTGGAACGTTCGCTGATGCCTGCGTCTGGCGGCCTGGAGAGCCTGCCTAAAGTCGGCCTGATCGATGACTCCCTGACCATCACCCTGGCCGCCTACGGTTACGTCGGCGCCGAAGGGGACCAATGGATCGGCGCCGAACCCCTCAGCGATGAAGATGCAGAATTGCTCGGTCGCCCCGCAGGCACGGTGTTCCTCAAGGCGTCGCGTACCACCTATGACCGTCGCGAGCGCTTCATGGAGTACGTCGAAAGCTTGCTCGATCCACTGCACTTTCGCCTGCACCTCCAGTTTGGAAACTCGAAATGACCCCGCACAACCGCGCCCTCGGCGCCTTCTACGGCTTGGCCTTGGGCGATGCCCTGGGTATGCCGACCCAGTCCTTGAGCCGCGAGCAGGTCCGGGCGCGCTTCGGCGCCATCACTGGCCTGGAAGATGCCGACGCCGACCAGCCGATTGCGCCGAACATGCCCGCCGGCTCCATCACCGATGACACCGAGCAGGCGATCCTGGTGGGGGAATTGCTGGTGGAAGGGCAGGGCGTCATCGAACCGACGGTGCTCGCCCAGCGTTTGATCGATTGGGAAGCAGTGATGCGCGCCAAGGGCTCGCAGGATTTGCTCGGCCCCTCCACCAAGCGCGCGATCGACATGATCCTCGCCGGTCACACGCCGGAAGAGTCCGGCCGCTACGGCACCACCAACGGCGCTGCGATGCGCATCACCCCGGTGGGGATCGCCGCCGACGTCAGCGACGCGGCGCGGTTTATCCAGGCGGTGATCCAGGCCTGTCAGGTCACCCATAACACCACCCTGGGGATTTCCAGTGCGGCGGCGGTGGCTGCGGTGGTGTCGGCCGGCATCAACGGTGTGGACCTGGGCGAAGCACTGAACATAGGCACCCAGATTGCCCAGCAGGCTGAAGGCTATGGTCACTGGATTGCCGGCGGGCGTATTTCCACGCGCATCAGTTGGGCACGCACTTTGAGCGTCGGCAGTGGCGACAAGGCCCTGTTCGCCGACCTGCTGTATGAATTGATCGGTACTTCCGTCGCGTCCCAGGAGTCGGTGGTGGTGTCGTTTGCCCTGGCCCAGCAAGTGGCGGTGGGTGAGATGAGTGCGTTGGAGGCCTTGTGCCTGGCCGCCAGCCTTGGCGGTGATACAGACACGATTGCCGCCATTCTCGGCGCCATGCTGGGTGCGTGCCTGGGCATGCAGTGCTGGCCTGACGCGATGATCGAACAGGTCAAAGAGGTCAATGGCCTGGAGTTGCAGCCGCTGGTTCAAGAGCTGTTGAAAATGCGCTGAGTCAGGACGACCGGAAACACGATTCGCTTTGTACCCCTGCCACAACCACAACAATACAGGCACCAGGAGCACCCCCTCATGAGCAGCACCTCTTCCGGCCAAAGTGCCGGGCAATTGGAAACACGCGGCATCGAACCGGTCCCTGAAGGCGAGTGCAACGGGCACCCGCTGCAACTGTTCTGGGTGTGGTTCGCCGCCAACATCAGCATCCTCGGTTTGCCGCTCGGCGCCACGTTGGTGGCGTTTCGCGGCCTGGCGATCTGGCAGGCGATTATCGTGGCGATCCTCGGCGCTGCCGGTTCGTTCGCGGTGGTGGGCATCATCTCCATCGCCGGCCGCCGTGGGCGTGCGCCGAGCCTGACGCTGTCCCGCGCCATCTTCGGTGTGCGCGGCAATATCGGGCCGACGCTGGTGTCATTGATGTCACGCCTGGGTTGGGAGACCGTCAACACCACCACGGCCGCCTTTGTGCTGCTGTCGTTATGCTCGATCCTCTTTGGTTCGCCGGTCGAGGCGAAAAGTGCGCCGGTGCTGACCCTGATCTTCATCGCCATCTTCGTCTTGCTGACCCTGTCGGTTTCCGGCCTGGGCCATGCCACGTTGCTGGTGATCCAGAAGTGGGCCACGTATGTGTTTGGCGCCCTGAACATTCTGGTCGGCGGCTTCCTCTGCGCGACCATCGATTGGAGCGCGGTGTTCAACGCCACCCCGGCGCCGCTGAGCGCGATGATCATCGGCGTCGGCACCATGGCTGCCGGTACCGGTATTGGCTGGGCGAATGCCGGTGCCGACATGTCGCGCTATCAGCACCGCAGCGTCACCGCCGTGCGCCTGGTGGCATCGGCCGCGTTTGGCGCGGGTATTCCGCTGGTGTTGCTGATCACCCTTGGCGGCTTGTTGTCGGTGGGCAACAACGACCTGGCCTCGGCCACTGACCCGATCGTCGCGATCCGCGACATGCTGCCGACCTGGATGGCGGTGCCGTACCTGATCACCGCGTTTGGCGGGCTGCTGCTGTCCAACAACCTGTCGGTGTACTCGGCGGGCCTCACCACCCTGACCCTCGGCTTGAAGGTCAAGCGCGTGCATGCGGTGATCGTCGACATCGTGGCGATCTTTGCCGGCTCGATCTACTTCATGTTGATCGCCGACAGCTTCTACGGCCCGTTCATCACCTTCATCTCGTTGCTGGCCGTGCCGATCACGGCGTGGGTCGGCATCTTCGTGGTTGACCTGATCCACCGTCACTACTACAGCCCCAAGGACCTGCTGGACGTGAGCCCAAGCAGCGCCTACTGGTATCGCAGCGGTGTGGAGTGGCGTGCGTTCGGCGCCTGGGCGGTGGCGATTGCGCTGGGCTTCAGCTTCACCACCATCGGCACCACCGCCGAAAACATCTGGTTCGCCGGGCCTTTGTCCGACTCCTGGCTGGGCCACAACGGCCTCGGCTGGATCGTCACCTTCCTGGTGGCCGGCGGGATTTATGCAGTACTGGGTGGCGCGGCTGACCGTCGCCCGGCTTTGGTAGAGCGTCCTAATGTCTAGATTGCTGCACACCGGCCAGGTCATCGTCGACCTGGTGATGGCCCTCGATACCTTGCCCGCCACCGGCGGCGACGTGCTGGCGCAATCGGCCAGCTTTGAGGCCGGAGGAGGCTTCAATGTGATGGCGGCCGCGCGGCGCAATGGGTTGCCGGTGGTTTACCTCGGCCGTCATGGCAGTGGGCGCTTTGGTGACCTGGCGCGCGCGGCGATGCAGGCTGAAGGGGTGGAAATGGCCCAGACGGCCAGCACCGATAAAGACACCGGTTTGTGTGTATCGCTGACCGAGGCTACTACTGAGCGCACCTTCATTTCCCATATCGGCGCTGAAGGTGACTTGAGTGCCGATGACTTGGCGCGAATGGTCCCGCAAGCGGACGATTACGTGTATGTCAGCGGCTACAGCCTTTTATTGGAAGGCAAGGCGCAGGCCTTGCTCGATTGGCTGCTGGCGCTGCCGCGAGCGATCACCGTGGTGTTCGATCCGGGCCCGTTGGTCAAGGCGCCGGATTCGGCGCTGATGATGGCGTTGTTGCCGCGCATCGATATCTGGACCAGTAACGGCCCGGAAGCCCTGGCATTTACCGGAGCGGGTACGTTGGCGGATGCGCTGGTCGATCTCAATCGTCACCTGCCCGTTGATGCCTTGCTAGTGGTGCGGGATGGACCGAATGGTTGCTGGGTCAGCCGCAATGGCCAGGCGGAGCATGTGCCGGGTTTCAAGGTAAAAGCGGTGGACAGCAATGGAGCAGGGGATGCCCATGCGGGGGTGTTTATGGCTGGGTTGGCGGACGGCCTGACGCCGTCTCAAGCGGCACGTCGTGCAAATGCGGCAGCTGCGCTCGCCGTAACGCGCTGGGGCCCGGCGACCTCCCCAGGCACCGCCGAAGTGGATGCTTTATTAGCTGGCTGAACGCGGACAAAACTGTGGGAGCGGGCTTGCTCGCGAAAGCGCAGTGTCAGGTAAAAATCTGGCACTGATACTCCGCCTTCGCGAACAAACCCGCTCCCACATCGTTGGGTTTTGCATTTAGGCTGCTAGTTAGTCTCAGATTCCAACTTACGCGCCTCATCCACACCCGACGCCGTCAGCTTGATCGGCAGATTCAACGCATACTCGCCGGCAGCGTCAGTGGTCACATGCCCATCCTTGATCAACCCACGGTCCTGCAGGAAAGCCAAGACACTGGCCACCTCTTTTTCGCCGCGGTAGTTATCCAGCACCTCCTTGCCCAGGCCTTGCGGATGGGCGTGCAGCAGGCGGGTGAGGACTTCTTTTTCAAGGTTTCTATCGACGTTCATGCGTACCTCTTCACTGGGAAATGATCGGGTGTTCGTCTTGCGTTCGATGGGTCAAGGCGCAGGTTGTTTCGGCGCACCTGGGACGTTGGAGTCATCGCCCTTGTTGATGTTGGGCTGGTTGATCGCCGGGCCCATTTTGCCGTTACCGACGGCAGCAGGCGCTTGACGCTGGGTATCGTTGCCTTGGGTGCGCGGGTCAGCGCCGGGCTCAATGACCGCTCCACCATTGGTGTCCATGCCAGTACCCATGGATTTCTGCGACTCGGTGGTGGCATCCGGCGTTGGATCGGTTGGCCCGGTGGTCGAGCTGGCGGCAAAGGCGCTCAGCGACGCAGCAGACAACAGGCCTGTGAGGGCGAGGGCAGCAAACTTGGAATTTTTCATGAGGGTGTCTCCATATGATTAATGTCCTTACCCTCTATTGGTCAGCCCGGCTTTGGCGTTCGTGCCTTGATGGCGACGAACGGTCTTAGCTCACCTGTAAGATTTTGTGTGCCGAGGCCCGCCGCCAGATCAGTCTCGCGAGGCTGATCAACCAATTGAGCAACGCCACTGCGGTCACACTCAGCAGCAGCGATTGCAGGCCATACTCGACGATGATCCGCCCCGCCAGCATCGGGAACCCGAACACCCCGACGAAGTACCCGAGGCTGAACAGCAGCAACGCTTGGGACGTGGTGCCAGCGGGGGCTTCATTCGCCACCAGCCCGTTGATCACCGAGTACGTCAGCCCATAACCCACGCCCAGGGTGATGGCGGCGAGCAGGTAGCTGAAGGTCCCCGATACCGTGAAGCCAAACATCAACACCGACACCAGCATCAGCCCCGACAGTACGCACGCCGAGCGATAGGCATCACGCTTGACGACAAGCCCGGCAATCAACAAGCGGCTGGTAATCGCCGCGCTCAGGAAACCCACGAAAAACAGCGAATAGTCCAGGGAATGCGCCGCTGCGTAGCTGGTCTGGAATGAGGACAACCCGCCGAACACACAACCGCCCAGGCCGACCATGATGATCGCGAACACGGCCCTCGATGACAGCACCTGGCGGGTGGCACGCCAGGAAATTTTTGCCACAACCGCGTCTTGTTTGAGATGGGCACCCAGTCGCCAGAACATCACCACGCCCACCAGGCTGGCGAAGGCGGCGATGTAAAACGCGCTGGTCAGCGGCAGCTCCAATGCGCTCGCCGCACGCCCGAGCAAGGGGCCGGCCCCGATCCCGCTCATCATGCTGCCGGACAATAACGCAAAGTACTTGGCCCGCTGCTGCGGTTCTACCAGCATGGCCACGATGATCGGTCCCAAGGTATAGAACACCCCCCAACCGAGCCCCAGGGCCAGGCCAAACCCCATCAAGCCCAGGCCGAAACCTGGCATCAGGGCAAAACCCAGGCATGCCACCACCAACAGCAGGCCCAATCCCGCAATCGCCCGCGCCGCGCCCAGCACATCAGCCAAATGCCCGGAGACCAACACCGCCACAAAGGTGCTGAGCATCGCCATGGAGATCACACTGCCTGCATCGTGCTCGTTACCGCCGCGCGTATGAATCAGCAACGACAACAGAAAGGTCGAGCCGTAAGACAGCGACAACAGAAAACTGGCAAGGCAAAACAGGGCGAACAACGGCGTGCTCACCGCAGACTTGGAATGCATAAGATGGCCTGGAAGTCATTGGAGTTATGCCGGACTTTTTACCATGCACCGCTTTGCCGATTGTTGCGTGGTTGGTGGTGCCAGCGTTAGCCGTGGACGGAGTAAGGGGGGTGCAGTGAAATTGCACTGCAATCCGTCACGAAAGCGTCTTAGTATGTGTGCTTTGAAATTGCCAAGGCTCGCCCATGACCATCGAGATTCGCCCCGCCGTGCCCAGCGATGCTGCGCAGATCCTGACGTTTATTACCGAGCTGGCCGAGTACGAGAAGGCCCGGCACGAAGTGATCGCCAGTGTGGTGGACATCGAGCGTAGCCTGTTCAGCGAAGGCGCCACCGCCCATGGCCTGATCTGCCTGCGCGACGGCTTGCCGATTGGCTTTGCGGTGTTCTTTTTCAGCTATTCCACCTGGCTGGGCAGCAATTGCCTGTACCTGGAAGACCTCTACATCAACCCGGAACAACGCGGCGGCGGGGCGGGCAAGAAGCTGCTGCGCCACCTGGCGAAGATCGCCTTTGACAACGGTTGCGGGCGCTTTGAGTGGAGCGTGCTGGACTGGAACGAACCGGCGATTGCCTTCTACAAATCCATTGGCGCCCAGCCGCAGGAAGAGTGGGTGCGCTATCGCATGGAAGGCGATGCGCTGCGCGATTTCGCCCTGGGCTGAAGCGCTCCTTTCAAAAACACTGAAGATCAAAATGTGGGAGCGGGCTTGCTCGCGAATGCGGTGGATCAGTCAACTCATATATGGCTGACACACCGTATTCGCGAGCAAGCCCGCTCCCACATTCGATTTTGTTCGCCTTGAAGACCATGATTTGCTCACTATATGGGATGCAAATTTATATATTGAGATATTTCAAATGATAGGTTTATAGTCGGCTGCATCAGCACTCACTACCAAAAATAAAACAGGTGAAGCGATGCAGGCACAACCGTTGTCACTCCCCGCCGTGCCCGAGCCAACCTATGGCGAACGGCTCAAAGGCAAAGTGGTGATCATCACCGGTGCCGCCCAAGGCATTGGCGAGGCAATCGTCGCGTGTTTTCAGGCCCAGCAGGCGCGCTTGATCATTGCGGATATCCAGGGCGAAAAAGTCGAGAAGGTCGCCGCCCACTGGCGCGAACGCGGCGCCGACATCTATGCACAAGCCGTCGACATCACGTCCAAAGATCAATGGCAGGCGCTGGTCAACCTGGCTATCGAGCGCTTTGGCCGCGTGGATGTGCTGGTCAACTGCGCCGGCGTCAACGTGTTCCGCGACCCGCTGGAGATGACCGACGAAGACTGGCGCCGCTGCTTCGCCATCGACCTCGACGGCGCCTGGTTCGGCTGCCGCACGGTGTTGCCGCACATGATCGAGCAGGGCATTGGCAACATCATCAATATTGCCTCCACCCATTCCAGCCACATCATTCCCGGCTGCTTCCCGTATCCCGTGGCCAAGCACGGCCTGCTCGGACTGACCCGCGCCCTCGGCATCGAATACGCGCCCAAAGGCATCCGCGTGAATGCCATCGCGCCGGGTTACATCGAAACCCAGCTCAACGTCGACTACTGGAACGGTTTTCCCGACCCCCACGCCGAGCGCCAGCGCGCCTTCGACCTGCACCCGCCCAAGCGCATTGGCCAGCCGGTCGAGGTAGCGATGACGGCACTGTTCCTGGCGACCGACGAGGCGCCCTTTATCAATGCAACCTGCCTGATGATCGATGGCGGGCGGTCTGTGATGTACCACGACTAAACCGTTTTCCAATAACAAGAACGAGGTGGTTCATGCTCAAGAAGACACTCGGCACCCTGGCCCTCGCGGTCGCGTTCAGCGGTGTTGTATCCGCCGAAGAAGTAAAAATCGGCTTCCTGGTCAAGCAGGCCGAAGAACCCTGGTTCCAGACCGAATGGGCCTTCGCTGAAAAAGCCGGCAAGGAGCAGGGCTTCACCGTGATCAAGATCGCTGTGCCCGATGGTGAGAAAACCCTGTCGGCCATCGACACCCTGGCCGCCAACGGCGCCAAGGGCTTCGTCATCTGCCCGCCGGATGTGTCCCTCGGCCCGGCAATCATGGCCAAGGCCAAGCTCAATAACCTTAAGGTGCTGGCGGTGGACGACCGTTTTGTCGACGCCAAGGGCAAGCCCATGGAAGACGTGCCTTACGTCGGCCTGGATGCCTACAAGATCGGCCAGAAACAAGGCGAAGCCATGGCCGCCGAAGCCAAGCATCGCAACTGGGATTGGAAGGAAACCTACGCCGTCATCAACACCTTCGACGAACTTGAAACCGGCAAGAAGCGCACCGACGGTTCGGTAGAAGGGCTCAAGGCTGCCGGCCTGCCAGCAGACCATATCCTGTTCAGTGCGCAGAAAACCCTCGACGTGCCCGGCAGCATGGACGCCACCAACTCGGCCCTGGTGAAACTGCCCAGCGCTGCGAAAAACCTGATCATCGGCGGCATGAACGACAGCACCGTACTAGGCGGCGTGCGCGCCACCGAAAGCGCCGGTTTCAAGGCGGTCAACGTGATCGGCGTCGGCATCAACGGTACCGATGCGATTGAAGAACTGAAGAAAACCGACACCGGTTTTTACGGCTCGATGCTGCTAAGCCCTGACGCCTCCGGCTACAAAACCGCCAGCGCCATGTTCGAATGGGTCACCAAAGGCACCGAGCCTGCCAAGTTCACCGCGTTGGACAACGTGACCCTGATCACCCGCGCCAACTTCAAGGAAGAGCTGAGCAAAATCGGGCTGTGGAAATGACCGGCGCGGCCCTGCGATTCAATGGCATCGGCAAGGAGTTTCCCGGTGTGAAAGCCCTGGCGCAAATCAGCTTTGAAGCGCGGCCGCGCGAGGTGCATGCGTTGATGGGTGAAAACGGCGCGGGCAAGTCGACGCTGCTGAAGATTCTCGGCGGCGCCTACCTGCCGAGCAGCGGAACACTGCAGATCGGCGAGCAGACCATGGACTTCAAGTCCGCCGCCGACAGCATTGCCAGCGGCGTGGCGGTGATCCACCAGGAACTGCACCTGGTGCCGGAAATGACCGTCGCCGAAAACCTGTTCCTCGGGCATTTGCCGACGCGCTTCGGGGTGGTCAACCGCAGTCAATTGCGCAAGCAAGCGTTGGCGTGTCTCAAAGGCCTGGCCGATGAAATCGATCCGGACGAAAAGCTCGGACGCCTGTCCCTCGGCCAGCGCCAACTGGTGGAAATCGCCAAGGCGTTGTCCCGTGGCGCCCATGTGATTGCCTTCGACGAACCCACCAGCAGCTTGTCGGCGCGGGAGATCGACCGCTTGATGGCGATCATCACCCGCCTGCGCGATGAGGGCAAAGTCGTGCTCTATGTGTCGCACCGTATGGAAGAGGTGTTCCGCATCTGCAACGCGGTGACGGTGTTCAAGGACGGCCGTTATGTGCGCACTTTCGACGATATGAACGCGCTGACCCACGACCAGTTGGTGACGTGCATGGTCGGTCGCGATATCCAGGACATCTACGATTACCGGCCACGGGAACAGGGCGACGTGGCGCTTAAGGTCGAGGGTTTGCTCGGACCAGGCCTGCGTGAGCCGGTCAGTCTGCAGGTGCACAAGGGCGAGATTCTTGGCCTGTTCGGATTGGTCGGGGCAGGGCGCACGGAGCTGTTTCGGCTGCTGAGCGGTTTGACTCGCTGCACCGCCGGTAGCCTTGAACTCTGCGGGCAAACATTGCAGTTGCGTTCACCCCGCGACGCGATTGCTGCCGGCGTCTTGCTGTGCCCGGAAGACCGCAAGAAGGAGGGGATCATTCCGCTGTCCAGTGTGGCCGAGAACATCAATATCAGCGCGCGCGGTGCCCACTCAACCTTTGGCTGGCTGTTGCGCGACGGCTGGGAAACCACCAACGCCGACCGGCAGATCAAGGCGATGAAGGTCAAGACGCCCAACGCCGAACAGAAAATCATGTACCTCTCCGGCGGCAACCAGCAGAAGGCCATTCTCGGTCGCTGGCTGTCGATGCCGATGAAGGTGCTGCTGTTGGACGAGCCGACCCGTGGTATCGACATCGGCGCCAAGTCGGAGATCTACCAGATCATCCACAACCTCGCCGCCAGCGGTATTGCGGTGATCGTGGTGTCCAGCGATCTGATGGAAGTGATGGGCATCAGCGACCGCATCCTGGTGATGAGCGAAGGCGCCCTGACCGGTGAACTCACCCGCGACCAGGCGGACGAAGCACGGCTGTTGCAACTGGCTCTCCCGCGTTCGCGGGCTTGAAGAATTCGAGGTGAATGATGTCTGAGGTAAAAACTGCAAAGGGCTTCTGGCCGGGTTTCAACCAGCGCAAGTTCCTCGATGACTGGGTGATGTTGCTCGCCGCGTTGAGCATCTTTGTGCTCAGTGCGTTGTTTATCGATAACTTCCTTTCGCCGCTGAACATGCGCGGGTTGGGCCTGGCGATTTCTACCGTGGGTATTGCGGCGTGCACCATGCTGTTCTGCCTGGCGTCGGGGCACTTCGACTTGTCGGTGGGCTCGGTGATTGCCTGTGCCGGTGTGGTCGCGGGCATTGTGATCCGCGACACCGACAGCGTGGTGCTCGGCGTGTCCGCTGCGTTGGCCATGGGCCTGGTGGTGGGACTGATCAACGGCATTGTCATCGCCAAGCTGCGTATCAACGCATTGATCGCGACCTTGGCGACCATGCAGATCGTGCGTGGACTGGCGTACATCTTTTCCAACGGCAAGGCCGTCGGCGTGATGGACGAAGGTTTCTTCGTGTTCGGCAACGGCCAACTGATGGGCGTGCCGGTGCCGATCATCATCACCGTGCTGTGCTTTGTGTTCTTTGGCTGGCTGCTCAACTACACCACCTACGGGCGCAACACCATGGCCATCGGCGGTAACCAGGAAGCGGCGTTGCTGGCCGGGGTGAATGTTGATCGCACCAAGATCATCATCTTTGCCGTGCACGGCCTGATTGGAGCGTTGGCCGGGGTGATTCTGGCGTCGCGCATGACCTCGGGCCAGCCGATGATTGGCCAGGGGTTTGAGCTGACCGTGATCTCGGCGTGCGTGCTGGGCGGGGTGTCGTTGAGCGGCGGCATCGGCATGATCCGTCACGTGATTGCCGGGGTGCTGATTTTGGCGATCATCGAGAATGCGATGAACCTGAAGAACATCGACACCTTCTACCAGTATGTGATCCGGGGTTCGATCCTGCTCCTTGCGGTCATCATCGACCGCATGAAACAACGCTAGCAAGAACATCGCCTAACCCCTGTGGGAGCGGGCTTGCTCGCGAAGGCGGTGGTTCAGTAAGAACATCTTTGACTGACACACAGCATTCGCGAGCAAGCCCGCTCCCACATTTGGATCTCCACTGTATTGAGGTCCGTGATTTGCCATAATGGCGCCGTTTTCGTACTTCCCAATAGGCCCGATATGCAGGAAAACGCCCACACTCCCGTCAAAGACGCCGCCCCCACCGGCACCCAGACCCTGCTGCGTGGCCTGGGCGTGGTGCAGGCGGTGGCGGCCGGTGCGCGGGATCTGAAAGAGATCGCCAAGCGCATCGGTACCACCCGCAGCACCACCCACCGTCTGGCCAGTTGCTTGGTGGAAGAGCGTTACCTGCGCGTGGTGCCGCAGGTCGGTTACCTGTTGGGGCCGAAGTTGATCGAGCTGGGTTTTCAGGCACGCGAAGAGCTGCCGCTGGTGACCTTGGCCATTCCGTATCTGGATGAGTTGTCGGCGCTGACCGGCGACACCATCCACCTGGCCATCCGTGAATACGACGACGTGCTGTACCTGCACAAGAACCCCGGCCGCAATGGCCCGGAAATGCGCTCACGGGTCGGCCATCGCATGCCGCTGGCACGCACCGGGATCGGCAAGGCATTGCTGCTGGATGACACGGTCGCAGAGTGGCAACGACTGTACGAAGCCAGCCTGCCAGCCGGTGGGAAAAGCCTGCAGTGGCCGCAGCACCCGGAGCAATCCTGGGCGCAGTTCGAGCAGCGCATGCATGAATACGTGGTGGGCGGTTATGCGTTCGACCTGGAAGACAACGAACCATCGATCCGTTGCGTGGCGGCACCGGTTCGCGATGCCAGCCGGCGCATTGTCGCCGGTATCAGCATCGCCAGTACCGTGCCCTACATGCCGCTGGAGAAAATGGCCGAGCTGATTCCTGTGGTCAAACAGGTCGCAGCCCGGCTGTCGGCGGAGTTGGGCGCGAAGGCCTGATCAGGCCTTCAGGGTCGCCATGTCGATGACAAAGCGGTACTTCACGTCGCCGGCGATCATGCGGCTATAGGCTTCGTTGATATTGCGGATGTCGAGCATTTCGATGTCGCAGGTGATGCCGTGCTCGGCGCAGAAATCCAGGACTTCCTGGGTTTCGGCAATGCCACCGATCAGGGAACCGGCCAGTACCTTACGGCCCAGCACCAGCTTGGCGGCGTTGACGGGCGGGTCCACCGGCTCGATCAGGCCGACCAGGATGTGCACGCCGTCAAAGCGCAGCACGTCGAGGTAGGGGTTCAGGTCGTGTTGCACCGGAATGGTGTCCAGCAGGAAGTCAAAGTGCCCGGCGGCGGCTTTCATCTGGGCTTCGTCGGTGGACACGATCACATGATCGGCGCCCTGGCGACGGCCTTCTTCGGCCTTGCTTGCCGAGCGCGTGAACAAGGTCACTTCCGCGCCCATGGCCTTGGCAAACTTGATGCCCATATGGCCCAGGCCGCCCATGCCGAGCACGCCGACTTTATCGCCGGCCTTCACGCCGTAGTGCTTGAGCGGCGAGTAGGTGGTGATGCCGGCACACAGGATCGGCGCGGCGCTGGCCAGGTCGAGCTTGGCCGGGATCTTCACCACGAAATGTTCGCTGACCACGATGCTGTCGGAGTAACCGCCCATGGTGTTGCTGCCGTCAACGCGGTCCGGGGTGGCGTAGGTCATGGTCGGGCCTTCGAGGCAGTATTGCTCCAGGTTCGATTGGCAGGCGTCGCAGTGACGGCACGAATCGACCATGCAGCCCACGCCGACCAGATCACCGATTTTGTGCGCGGTGACGTTGGCGCCAACGGCGGTGACTTTGCCGACGATCTCGTGGCCGGGCATCAGCGGGTACACGGCGATGCCCCACTCGTTGCGTGCCTGGTGGATGTCGGAGTGGCACACGCCGCAGTACAGGATCTCGATCGCCACGTCATCGGCGCGTGGGCTGCGGCGCTGGAACGACATGGGGGCGAGGGGAGTGGTGGCCGACTGGGCGGCGTAACCGATGGCGGTGTACATGGGGAGACCTCGCAAAAGCAATGACAGGTGAGGTGGCGCATTCTCCGCGCCGGGTCCTGATGCGGCCATGGCGATTGCTCCGAGTCTCATGCCTATTCGTCCGGGAGTGCCCCGTGTTTGGATCCTTGTGACGCGAGACCTGCGATGATGCTCTCATCCCCTTTTCGCGAAGTTTTTTGCCATGTTGCTCACCCGCCATCTCGATGCCAACGCCACGCTGGTTGCCTTGATTGAAGGGCTCACGCCCTGCGACGGTTTCTCGCCGACGAACTTGCCTGGCGTGCAGGTGCTGCGCGCCAGTTGCGACGTGGCGCGTGGGCCGCAGATCTACGAGCCAAGCCTGATGTTCGTGGCCCAGGGCAGCAAAGTTGCCTACCTCGGCCCGCGTACGCTGGAGTATGGCGCCGGGCATTACCTGATCCAGGCGATGCCGGTGCCGTTCGAGTGCGAGACGTTTGCCATGGCGTCCGATGCGCCGTTGTACGGCGTCACGGTGGGCATTGACCGCGTGGTGCTGGGTGAACTGGTCATGGCCATGGGCATTCAGGCCGGACCGCCACCGACCGCACAGACGCTGGAGTCGATGAGCTCGGTGATGCTCGATGACGCAATGCGCGGCGCTGTCGAGCGACTATTGCAATGCCTGCACGATCCGCTGGAAAGCCGGATCATGGGCCCGGCGCGGGTCAGGGAAGTGTTGTTCACCGCGTTGCGTGGCCCGCAGGCGGATGTGTTGCGGGCGCTGGTGGAACAACAGGGGCAGTTTTCGCGGATCGCCACGTCGCTGAATCACCTGCATGCCCATTACGCCGAGCCGCTGAATATCGAGACGCTGGCGGGGTATGCGCACATGAGTGCGTCGACGTTTCATGAGCATTTCAAACGCTGCACGTTGTTGTCGCCGGTGCAGTACCTGAAGCGTCTGCGCTTGCTCAAGGCCCAGCAACTGCTGCTGGTGGAGGGCATGGGCGTAGCGCAGGCGGCGCATAACGTGGGTTATCAGAGTACGTCGCAGTTCAGTCGGGAATATAAGCGCTATTTCCTGCGCAATCCCGGTGAAGAACGCGCCGCATAATTCCACCAGGCACAACACCGTAAATGTGGGAGCGGGCTTGCTCGCGAATACGGTGGGTCAGCTAACACATTCCTCAACTGACAGGCCGCCTTCGCGAGCAAGCCCGCTCCCACATTTGACCGAGGTGACTGGCTTTTTTCGGGCCACAAAAAAGGCTCCCATTTGGGAGCCTTTTTTTATTCAAGCAGCGGGCTTACATATTCGGGTAAGTCGGCCCGCCCGCGCCTTCCGGTGTGACCCAGGTGATGTTCTGCGAAGGGTCCTTGATGTCACAGGTCTTGCAGTGCACGCAGTTCTGGGCGTTGATCTGGAAGCGCTTCTCGCCGTCTTCTTTGGTGATCACTTCATACACACCGGCCGGGCAGTAGCGCTGCGCCGGTTCATCGTAGAGCGGCAGGTTGGTGCCGATCGGGATGCTCGGGTCCTTGAGCTTCAAGTGGCACGGTTGCTCTTCTTCGTGGTTGGTACCGGAGATGAACACCGAGCTCAACTTGTCGAAGCTCAGCTTGCCGTCGGGTTTCGGGTAGTCGATTTTCTTGCTGTCTTTCGCCAGCTTGAGGCAGGCGTAATCCGGCTTGGTGTCGTGCAGGGTGAACGGCATCTTGCCGCCCAGGATGTTTTGGTCGAACCAGTTGAAGCCCGCGCCAAGGATCGGACCGAACTTGTGCATCGCCGGGCCGAAGTTGCGGCTGGCGAACAGTTCTTCGTAGAGCCAGCTGGACTTGAAGCTGTCGACGTAAGCGGTCAGTTCATCACCGCCCTCGGATTCGGCGAACAGGCGGTCGGCCACGGCGTCGGCGGCGAGCATGCCGGACTTCATCGCGGTATGGCTGCCCTTGATCTTGGCGAAGTTCAGGGTGCCGAGGTCGCAACCGATCAGCGCGCCGCCCTTGAAGACCATCTTCGGCAGCGAGTTCAGGCCGCCTTTGCAGATGGCGCGTGCGCCGTAGCTGATGCGCTTGCCGCCTTCCAGGTATTGGGCCAGCACCGGGTGGTGCTTGAGGCGCTGGAACTCATCGAACGGCGACAGGAAGGTGTTGCTGTAGGACAGGTCGACGATCAAACCGACCACCACCTGGTTGTTTTCCAGGTGATAGAGGAACGAGCCGCCGGTGTTTTCGGCGCTCATGATGTCCAGCGGCCAACCAGCAGTGTGGACGACCAGGCCTGGTTGGTGCTTGGCCGGGTCGATTTCCCAGATTTCCTTCAGGCCGATGCCGTAATGCTGGGCGTCGGCGTCGCTGTCCAGGTTGAAACGCTGGATCAGTTGCTTGCCGATGTGGCCACGGCAACCTTCGGCGAACAGCGTGTACTTACCGCGCAGTTCCATGCCGGGGGTGTAGACGCCTTCTTTCGGGTTGCCTTCACGGTCGACGCCGAGGTCGCCGGTGATGATCCCGCGCACCACGCCGTTTTCGTCGAACAACGCTTCCTGTGCGGCGAAGCCTGGGTAGACTTCCACGCCCAGGTTCTCGGCCTGCTGGGCCAGCCAGCGGCACAGGTTGCCCAGGGAGATGATGTAGTTGCCTTCGTTGTGCATGGTCTTGGGCACAAAGAAGTCAGGCACCTTGGTGGAGGCTTCGGGGCTGCGCAGTACATAGATGTCATCGCGCACCACCGGAGTGTTGAGCGGGGCGCCGAGTTCTTTCCAGTCCGGGAACAGTTCGTTCAGGGCGCGTGGTTCGAACACGGCACCGGAGAGGATATGCGCGCCGACTTCGGAGCCTTTCTCGACCACGCAGACGCTGATTTCCTTACCGGCTTCGGCGGCCTTCTGCTTCAGTCGGCAGGCGGCAGACAGTCCCGCCGGGCCAGCGCCGACGATGACCACGTCGAATTCCATGTATTCGCGTTCCACAGGCTATCTCCTACTCAAGGCTCAACAGGCTTTTTTTTCTAATGGGTGGAGGTTCGGTGTTGTCTTGCGGCAACGGCAAGACCCACCTTTCTCTCTAGGTGGCGCATTATATCTACACCACTGCTAGCGTCCAATACAAACGTTTGTTTGAATTGCCCGCAGGCTAGGTAAATCAAAGTGGTGCGGCTTATGACTGGCTATTTTGCCGTATTGACCAGAATAGGTGTTCCGGTCAATATACGGTCGGTTTTGCGCTAACCGTAGGCAGACTGCAGGTTTCAAGAGCACGTCCAAAAGCGAGACAGGTGGCGCGCGTCCAGACAATGGCGCGCAGTTTACACGCTGCGATAAAGAATGACCTCTCAGTCACCCCTGACGAACGGTCATCATTTCCCGTGAGCAAGGTCGCCGCCTGCGTTTTTGGAGGTGCCCTTGTGTGCCGATGAGCATCAACCGCCAGGTTCGCCTAGGCGACTTTCTTTTCACCGGAGAGTAACGAGGAATCCATGAAGGTTCTTGTAGCTGTCAAACGCGTTGTCGATTACAACGTGAAAGTTCGCGTCAAGGCGGACAATTCCGGCGTCGACCTTGCTAACGTCAAGATGTCGATGAACCCTTTCTGCGAAATCGCTGTGGAAGAAGCCGTCCGCCTGAAAGAGAAAGGCGTGGCAACTGAAATCGTCGTGGTTTCCATCGGCCCTACCACTGCTCAAGAGCAGCTGCGTACCGCCCTGGCACTGGGTGCCGACCGCGCCATCCTGGTCGAGTCCGCTGAAGAGCTGACCTCCCTGGCCGTGGCCAAGCTGCTCAAAGCCGTTGTCGACAAGGAACAGCCTCAGCTGGTGATCCTCGGCAAACAGGCCATCGACAGCGACAACAACCAGACCGGCCAGATGCTGGCTGCACTGACCGGTTACGGCCAGGGCACCTTCGCTTCCAAAGTCGAAGTGAGCGGCGACAGCGTAGCTGTAACCCGTGAAATCGACGGCGGCGCGCAGACCGTTTCCCTGAAGCTGCCGGCCATCGTCACCACCGACCTGCGTTTGAACGAGCCGCGCTACGCGTCCCTGCCAAACATCATGAAAGCCAAGAAGAAGCCGCTTGAGTCGGTTACTCCTGAAGCTTTGGGCGTTTCCACCGCCTCCACCAACAAGACCGTCAAGGTTGAAGCACCGGCTGCACGCAGCGCGGGCATCAAGGTCAAGTCGGTGGCCGAACTGGTCGAGAAACTGAAAAACGAAGCGAAGGTGATCTGATCATGACTATCCTCGTAATCGCCGAACACGATAACAAGGTGCTGGCCCCGGCCACCCTGAACACCGTGGCTGCCGCCGCTAAAATCGGTGGCGACATTCACGTACTGGTTGCCGGCCAGGGCGCTGGCGCCGTGGCTGAAGCCGCTGCGAAAATCGCGGGCGTGAGCAAAGTCCTGAACGCTGACAATGCCGCCTACGCGCATCAGTTGCCAGAAAACGTTGCGCCGCTGGTAGCTGAGTTGGGCGCTGGCTACAGCCACATCCTGGCTGCTGCTACCTCCAACGGCAAAAACATCCTGCCACGCGTTGCCGCGCAGCTGGACGTTGACCAGATCTCCGAGATCATTTCGGTTGAAAGCGCCGACACCTTCAAGCGCCCAATCTACGCCGGTAACGCCATCGCTACCGTACAGTCCAACGCTTCGGTCAAAGTCATCACCGTGCGTGCTACCGGTTTCGACCCGGTTGCCGCCGAAGGTGGTTCGGCTGCCGTTGAAGCCGTTGCGGCTGCCCACGACGCTGGCACTTCCAGCTTCGTAGGCGAAGAGCTGGCCAAGTCGGATCGTCCTGAGCTGACCGCTGCCAAGATCGTCGTTTCCGGCGGCCGTGGCATGCAGAACGGTGACAACTTCAAGCACCTGTACGCCCTGGCCGACAAGCTGGGCGCTGCGGTCGGCGCTTCCCGCGCGGCCGTTGACGCAGGTTTCGTACCCAACGACATGCAGGTCGGCCAGACCGGCAAGATCGTTGCGCCACAGCTGTACATCGCCGTCGGTATCTCCGGCGCGATCCAGCACTTGGCCGGTATGAAAGATTCCAAAGTGATCGTTGCGATCAACAAGGACGAAGAAGCGCCGATCTTCCAGGTGGCTGATTACGGCCTGGTGGCGGACTTGTTCGAAGCCGTCCCTGAGTTGGAGAAGCTGGTCTAATCCAGTCGCTTCACTTATAAAGAGCCCGGTCCTTGTGACCGGGCTTTTTTTTGACTTGGAGACACACGCCATGGAATTGCGCCCTTGGGCGGTACTGCTGGGCCTCACATTGCTGCCGACGCTGTCGCTGGCCGCCGGCAAATGCGATCGCCTGGTGATCACCGGCAGCCCGGACGCACCGCCGTTGCTCTGGCGCGACCCGCAAGACCCCACGCACCTGATCGGCGCCACCGCCGATGTATTGCAACAAGTGGGCAAGGACCTCGGCTTGAAAGTCGACCTGCTCTACGGTGGCAAACGCTCCCTGGCCCTGGAGGAAGTGCGCAGCGGGCGCATGGATATCCTCGCCGACGCGCCGCTGAACCTGGGCGAGCTGGAAACCCTCGACTACATCCATCCGGCGCTGGTGCAGCTCGACTATCTGGTGTGGACGCGCAAGGACTCGGCGCTGGCCTATGCCACGCCCGCTGACCTGCACGGGCACAAAGGCGCAGTGTCGGAACGTGCGCGTTTGAGCACGGCCTTCGAAACCTTCGCCGGTGAGCAACTGAGCCTGCAACGCCTGCCGTCGCTGACGCCAGCGTTCCAGAAACTGCTGCTGGGTGAAGTGGACTACGTGCTCGCCGGGCGTTATTCCGGTATCGCCATGGCGCAGACCTTGGGCATGAGCAACGACTTGGTTGCCCGTGATATTCCCATCGACCAGCCGGGCCTGTACCTGGCGATTTCCCACAACTCGGCCTGCAATGATCCGTGGCTGCGCGGACAGCTGGCCAAAAAGATGACAGAATTGCCCGCGTCCGGTGTGGCGCAAGCTGCGTTGCAGAGCAATCTGGAGCGCTGGAAAGCGCAATTGCAGCAACCCGTCGGCACCCCAACAAAGTAGGGATTTTCAGTGACTCTTCGACCTCTTTTCGCGGCCCTCGCCGTTGTCGCTCTGGCGGGATGTGCAGCCGATCCTGCGCCGAATGAACAAATGCGCCTCACCCAGCAAGCCTTGGAGCAAGCCAGTGCCGTGGGGGCCAACGCGGATGAATCGCCTGAATTGAAACTGGCTGAAGCCAAGTTCGCCCGGGCCAAGTCGAGCATGGCCGACCAATCCTACAAAAACGCACGTATGCGTTTCGAGCAAGCCGAACTGGATGCACGCCTGGCCGAAGCCCAAGTGCTGACCCGCAAGAGCCAGGAACAGTTGAACGTGCTCAACGCCCGCATCACCCGTCTGCGCAAGCAGTTGCAGTTGGGAGAAGCCCAATGAGCCCGATGATCCGCGGTTTGAGCTGTGCGGTACTGTTGGGCACCGCCGTGTTGGGCGGTTGCGCCACCCATCCCGACAGCGAGCAGGCCTTGCAGCAGGCAAGTAACGACTTCCAGCAAGTCAAGGAAGACGCCAACGTGCTGCGTTTTGCGCCCAAGGACGTGATCCGCGCCGGTGAATCCCTGGCGCGCGCCGATCGCTTGTCCAGCTACTGGGGCAGCGGTGCCGATGTAGTGCATTACGCCTACCTGAGCCAACGCTACAGCGCCATCGCCCGCGAACATACCGAACAGGCGCTCAACCAAGAGCGGGGTGTAAAGCTCGAACTGGAGCGCCAGCGCCTGCAATTGGCCCTGCGTGAAAACAAGCTGATCAGCGTGCAGCAGCAGGGCAAATGGCTTGAAGAACAGATCGCCAGCCTGGCTACTACCCAAACCGACCGTGGCCTGGTGATGACCCTGGGCGATGTGCTGTTCGATACCGGTGAAGCAGAGCTGAAAAACTCGGCCAACCGCACGGTGCTGAAAATCGTACAGTTCCTGCAACTCAACCCCAAGCGCGTGGTGCGCATCGAGGGGTATGCCGACAATACCGGCGGCGAGCGCGAAAACCTCAAACTGTCGCGTGACCGCGCACAGTCGGTGGCGGATGTGCTGGTTGACCTGGGCATCGACGAAAAACGCATCCAGGTCGAGGGGTATGGCGACCAGTACCCGGTGGAGGCCAATGCGTCCGAGCGGGGCAGGGCGCAGAACCGACGCGTGGAAATTGTGTTCTCCGACGAAAAAGGCCAATTGGGCGCCGCTCGTTAAGCAACTGACACAGATCAACCTGTAGGCGCTGGCTTGCCGGCGATAGCATCGCCTCGGTTTACTTGATAGACCGAGTTGCCTGCATCGCTGGCAAGCCAGCTCCTACAGGTGGCGTAAGCCGGTCAATGATCGGTTTTTTTTATGCGCCTTAGCATTACAGTTTTTACTGTCACTCCCGCCCGCGCTCGACTATTGTGGCAACTGTCCCCGTACACTTCTAAACTGTGCCGGTATGTTTCACACAAAAATAAAATACCCGTGAAATCGAGTGCTGCGTCATGACCAATCTGTTGCTTTACCAACGTATCGCCCAGCAACTGGCTGAGGATATCCGGCGCGGTGTCTATCAACCCGGCGAGCGCGTGCCTTCGGTGCGCAAGATGAGCTCGCAGTTGAACGTGAGCCACGCCACGGTGTTGCAGGCTTACGCCAACCTGGAAGACCAGGGGCTGATTCGGGCGCGGCCGCAGTCCGGCTATTACGTGCACCAGACGCCAGCACTCACCGCGCCGACGCCGGACATCGCCCGGGTCGAACGCCCGGGCCTGGTCACCCGCAGCAGTATCATCCAGCAGGTATTGGGCGAGTCCCGCCGCGAAGGGGTGTTCCCGCTGGGCGCCGCCGTGCCGAGCGTGGATTACCTGCCGGTACGCGCGCTGCACCAGCAGTTGGCCAAGGTCACGCGCTTCCAGAGCCCACGGGCATTCAGCTACATGTTCAGCCCCGGTTTCGAACCGCTGCGTCGCCAGGTGGCGATCCGCATGCGTGATGCAGGCGTGGTGGTGGACCCTTCCGAAGTGGTGATCACCCACGGTTGCGTCGATGCCTTGCAAATGTCGCTGCGCGTACTGACGCGGCCTGGCGACTTGATTGCCGCTGAATCACCGACCTATTACGGCTTGCTGCAATTGGCCGACCTGTTGGGCCTCAAAGTCATTGAGATCCCCAGCGACCCGTCCACCGGCATGAGCCTGGAAGCCCTGCAACTGGCGGCCAACCAATGGTCGATCAAGGCGCTGGTGCTGACCACGCGGTTGAGTAACCCGCTGGGCGGTACCATGCCCGAAGAACGGCAGAAACAGTTGCTGCGCCTGGCGTCGGACTTCGATATCCAGATTGTCGAGGACGATATCTACGGCGAGCTGATGTTCGAACTAGGCCGCACCAAGGCCCTGAAGGCCTATGATCGTCTGGATCGGGTGATCTATTGCTCCAGCTTTTCCAAGACGCTGTCTCCCGGCGTGCGCATCGGTTGGATGATTGCCGGCAAGTACCAGCAGGAGATCCAGCGCTTGCAGATGTTCAGCACCCACTCCGCGTGCAGCGTCACGCAGATGGGCGTCGCTGCCTACCTGGAAAACGGCGGTTACGACCGGCACCTGCGTTACATCCGCCAGGAGTACCGCAAGAACCTCAGCGCCTTCCAACTGGCCGTGCAGCAATATTTCCCGGAAGGCACCCAGATGACGCGTCCGACCGGCGGCTTCATCCTGTGGGTCAGTTTGCCCGGCCGGGTCAATACCCAGGAACTGCACGTACGTGCACTGCAACAGGGCATCAGCATCGCGCCTGGGCTGATCTTCAGTAACACCGAGCAGTTCAACCACTGTATTCGCCTCAACTGCGGCACGCCGTGGAACCGCGAGGCAGAGCGGGCGCTGATGACGTTGGGGATGCTGGCGAGTCAGCTCTGCCAGGAAACCGCCGCCGGACTGTGACGCTCAGATAGGGGACAAATCCTATAGCAAGCTAATCACCGCGCTTGTCATGCCGCGCACAACAAGCGAGCATATGGCCCTCTGCCGTTAAAGCTGTAGGCAATATGACTTCGATTTTTCGTGCGGTTTTGGTGATTGGCCTGTTAAGCCTGTGCAACGTCGGCACAGCGCTGGCGGCGGCACCTGTGAGCGAAACCAAGCCGGTCGCCGGTACCGAGCAGACTACCCCCGCAAAAAAACCGGCCCCCGTAAAAAAAGCGCCAGCGGTGAAGAAACCCACTGCTGCCGCCAAAAAACGTGCGGCCAGTAAGTCCAAGGCGTCGCGCGAAGTGACGCAGACACAATTGCCACCGGCGCAGTTGGACCTGTCGTTGCCGTCGGACATGGTCAGGCACTTGCAGCCCATCGGCACCATGCCCAAGCCCAAGAGTGTGCCCCTGCTGCCGCCGATGTTTGGCGAGAAACCCACCGACAACAGTGCCTTCCAGATCAACGGCCGCCTGCTCAGCAATGAAATGAAGCTGCAATTGCGCAACGAAGAACGGCGTGAGGTGGAAGGTGCAGCGTTGGATTTCGAGTTCAAGCAGTAAACTTTTCCCACAAAGGTGACGTGGACCGCCGACCATGTGTCGGAGACTGGTCAGTCACTTTTGTTTTCTGCGAAAAACCCCTGTTAGACCATTTTAAAACGGCTGTTTTAGGGCGTACTCTAGCCCGGCCATCCACATTGAGTCGTCGAGGACCTGCTGGTCATGAATTGCCGTGAAGGCTGTGGCGCGTGCTGCATCGCCCCCTCCATCAGTTCGCCTTTACCCGGAATGCCACAGGGCAAACCGGCAGGCGTTCGCTGTGTGCACCTATCGGTCGAACTGTTATGTCAGATTTTCGGTCAGCCGGAGCGACCGGCGGTGTGCAGTGATTTCAAGGCGGATCTCGAGGTCTGCGGCACCGACCAGGCCGATGCAATCCGTTTGATCGGCTGGTGGGAGCAGATGACGGCGGCTTGATGGGCTTTACTATCGGAACTTCAACAATAAGGAATACAACAATGGGTTCGCTGAAACGAATGGCTGTGTTGTGCGGTTTTACGGTGTTGTTTGCTGCCACTGCCCAGGCTGAAGATTGGCAAGTCGCCAAGGACGAAGACGGTATCAAAGTGTCCCTGAGCGAGATTGCCGGCTCCAAATACAAGGCGTATCGCGGTGTGACCGTGATCAAGGCGCCGTTGGCAAAAATCGTCGCCCTCCAGGAAGACGTAGCCGGTGCCTGTGCCTGGATCCACGAGTGCAAATCCCAGAAGCTGGTCGACAAGAAAGGCGACGAGAGTTGGACCTACACCCAATTCAAGGCCCCGTTCCCCGTGACGGATCGTGATTCCTACCTGCATATCACCACCACCAAGGCGGCCGACGGCACGCTGACCCGTAAGCTGGAAGGCGTGCCGACTTACAAGCCTGAAGAAAAAGGCTACGTACGTGTCGCCCAGGTCGACGGCTTCTGGAAACTGGTGCCTAAGGGCGACAACCAAACCGAAGTTACCTACCAGGTGCACACCGAGCCAGGCGGCAGCGTGCCCTCGTGGCTGGCCAACAAGTTCGTGGTGGATGCGCCGTTCAACACCTTGAAAGCCTTGAAAGAACACGCTGAAAAGTAAGCGCAACTGATCAGGTGTCTCCTACCTTGGGTGGAACGTTTTCCGAGCCCCCAAGGTCCAGATAGAGGTAAGCCCACACATGGGTTTTATCGAGGAGGCACCGATGCAAAAGTGGCAGATTACCTTCGTTGATGATCACGGCGTGCAGTCCGTCGAGCAGTTCACCTGCGATCAGAAGCCCAGCCTCGAAGATGCGGCACACATGATTCGCAACAAGCTGGTGCCCGTCGCCGCCGAGTTGGACCTCAATGACCTTGAGGGCCGCAAGCCCGAACCTACGGTCAAGATCCTCAAAGACCAGAACAGTATCCAGATCCTCGACATCTCTCCCGCCGCCTGAACATTCCCTGTACACCCTTAAAGCACCTCTGGTGGAGGTGATAGCTTCGCGCTACTCTGCAAGTGAGATCAGCGAATGAATCGCTAGTTCTGGTCTTGTCAGCTACATGCTTGTTTTCCAGCGGTGATGTTGTTGCCGTAGTCCCCACGCCAGTAGGGCGTGGGCTTCGGGAAGCACGGAAAGTCTATCCATCAATTCGAGGAGCACTTTTCATGAGCACAGCCTATCAAGAAGACATCAGCACCAACGTTCTGCGCCGCATGAAAGAGGGCGGCTTCGACTTCTCGCGTTTCCACCCCATCGAGTTCTACGCCATTTTCCCGGATGAGGAACGTGCGCGCAGGGCGGCGGGTGAGTTTCGTGGGGAATCCCTGAATGCCCAGGTCAGTGCGCGCGACGATGGCGCCTGGTACCTGGAGCTGAGCAAAATCATGTCCGCCACCTACGATGGCATTGGAGACTTTGAGCAAGACTTCGGGGCGGTGGTCGAGCCGCTGGGCGGGATCATCGAGGGATGGGGCGTGAAGCAGGAGGTGCGTGGGTTACCCATGTAGCAGCTTGAAGTATGAGAAACGCAGCGTATCGGCTGACCTTTGGGTCGGCCGATTTTGTTTGTGCTGTAGGAAAATTCTCGGAACTTGCGCGCTATTTTTACGCACCAAAAAAAAACCACCCAAGAGGGTGGCTTAAAGGGAAGAGCGGTTCGCTGAAGGCAGTTCAGCAGATGGGGCGATTATCCGTAGCTTGGGCCGGGCAGTGAAATCAACTCTGACTATGCTGTTGATAGTCAAAGCCCGCATTGCGATGAAGCGTCGGGCGGTGCACCGGGCATTCTGCGCACCAGGACGGTGCGGCTGGATTCTGGTTGTAATTCAACTCACTGATTCTTAAGTGTTTATGCCGCTGGCACGGGCCTTGCGATGGTTCTAGCGCCCGGGTGACAAGGAGTTCGGCATGATCCGCACTTATTACGATGAAATGTACGATGGGGCAGGCCAGGTCCGGCCTCATTACCGCGAGTTCGCCCGCTGGTTGGCCGACACCCCAGATGATCTGCTGGCCCAGCGCCGGCGCGAAGCCGATTTGCTGTTTCATCGTGCCGGGATCACCTTCACGCTTTACGGGGACGAGCAAGGCACCGAACGGTTGATTCCCTTCGATACCATCCCGCGCAGCATCCCCGCCAGCGAATGGCGGATTGTCGAGCGCGGCTGTATCCAACGGGTCAAGGCGCTGAACATGTTTCTCGCTGACCTGTATCACGAACAGCGCATCATCAAGGCCGGAATCATTCCCGCCGAACAGGTGCTGGCGAACGAGCAATACCAGTTGGCGATGCAGGGCCTGGACTTGCACCGTGACTTGTACTCCCACATCTCCGGCGTCGACCTCGTACGCGACGGTGACGGCACTTACTACGTGCTGGAGGACAACCTGCGTACACCGAGCGGCGTCAGCTACATGCTCGAAGACCGCAAGATGATGATGCGCCTGTTCCCCGAACTGTTCGCTGCCCAGCGCATCGCGCCTATCGACCATTACCCCAATTTGCTGCTCGACACGCTGAAAAGCTCAAGCCCCCTGGATAACCCCAGCGTGGTCGTGCTGACCCCCGGGCGCTTCAACAGCGCGTTCTTCGAACATGCCTTTCTCGCTCGAGAAATGGGCGTGGAACTGGTGGAAGGCGCCGATCTGTTCGTGCGTGATGACCGCGTCTTCATGCGCACCACCGACGGGCCCAAGGCCGTGGATGTGATCTACCGTCGCCTGGATGACGCGTTCCTCGATCCGTTGGCCTTCAACCCGGACTCCATGCTCGGCGTGCCCGGCCTGCTCGCAGCCTATCGCTCCGGCAATGTGGTGCTGGCCAATGCCATCGGCACCGGCGTGGCGGATGACAAGTCGGTGTACCCCTTCGTCACCGAGATGATCCGTTTTTACCTGGATGAAGAGCCTATCCTGAAGAATGTTCCGACCTTCCAGTGCCGTAAGCCCGACGAACTGTCCCACGTGCTGGCCAATCTGCCCGACCTGGTGGTGAAGGAAACCCAGGGTTCGGGCGGCTACGGCATGCTGGTCGGCCCCGCGTCCACAGCGGCGGAAATCGAAGCCTTCCGTGCGCGTATCAAGGCCAAGCCCCACGCCTATATCGCCCAGCCAACCCTGTGTTTATCCACCTGCCCGACCTTTGTCGAAAACGGCATTGCGCCACGTCATATCGACCTGCGCCCGTTCGTGTTGTCCGGCAAGGAAACCCGTGTGGTCCCCGGTGGCCTGACCCGTGTGGCATTGCGCGAAGGCTCGCTGGTGGTCAACTCGTCCCAGGGTGGCGGCACCAAAGACACCTGGGTGGTCGAGGACTGATGCCATGTTGAGTAGAACTGCCTCGGATTTGTACTGGATGTCGCGCTACCTGGAACGTGCGGAAAACCTCGCACGCATGCTCGATGTCAGCTATTCGCTGTCGCTGATGCCGCAGGACGGGCGCGGTGATGGCCTGCATGAACTGGCCATGCCGCTGTTGATCACCGGCACCCTGGAGGATTACCACGAACGCCACGGCGAACTGCACGCCGAGCGCCTGTTGCACTTTTTTGCCCTGGATGCGGCCAACCCGGCCAGCATCTACAGCTGTCTGGGCGCGGCGCGGGCCAGCGCCCATGCGGTGCGTGGGCGAATTACCGCCGACATGTGGGAAAACATCAACGCGACCTGGCTGGATATTCGCGACATCGCCCAGCAGGGCTTGAGCCGCTATGGCATGAGCCGTTTCTGCGAGTGGGTAAAAGAGCGTTCCCATCTGTTTCGCGGCGCCACCTACGGCACCATCATGCGTAACGATGCGTTTCGCTTCATTCGCCTGGGCACCTTTATCGAACGTGCCGACAACACCCTGCGCCTGCTGGACGCCCGCTATGAGATGGCGGGCGACCGCGCCGAAGCCGTCACCGATGGCACGGCCCACGCCTACTATCAATGGAGCGCCTTGTTGCGCGCGTTGTCGTCGTTCGAGGCCTACACCGAGATCTACCGCGATGCCCCCGGTGCCCGGCAAGTGGCGGAATTGTTGCTGCTGCGTGCCGATGTGCCGCGCTCGCTGCGTGCCTGCAGCGAAGAGATCGACCAGATCCTCGCCAGCCTACCCGGCCTCAATGGTCGGCCGGCCCAGCGCCTGGCCGCCGAGATGGACGCGCGCCTGCGCTTCACCGCCATCGATGAAATCCTGGAGGAAGGCCTGCACGCCTGGCTGACCGACTTTATCCCCTTGGTCCGCCAGTTGGGCGACGCCATCTACAGTTCCTACCTGGAGGCGGCATGAGACTCTCCATCAGCCACGAAACTACCTACCACTACGAAGACCAAGTGCGTGCCAGCATCCAGTACCTGCGCCTGACGCCCCACGACAGCGAACGCCAGCACGTACTTAGCTGGCAGCTCGACCTGCCGCGCCCGGTGCGGGCGCAGGTGGACCCATTCGGCAACATCCTGCATGTGCTGACTCTGGACGAACCCCACGATGCCATCATCATCGGCGCCCGTGGTCAGGTGGATATCGACGAGTTACGCGAGGCCGAACATGAGCACCAATCCGCATTCCCGTTTCTGCGTTGCACCCGCCTGACCGAACCCGATGAAGCCTTGCGCAGCTTTGCCGACCAGCAGTGCCATCAACGTCGTGATCGCACCGCGTTGATCGACCTGATGCACGCACTCAACCAGGCGATGGTCTACACGCCTGGCGCCACCGAAGTCGACACCTGCGCCGCCCAGGCCTTCGCTGGCCGCGCAGGCGTTTGCCAGGACCACACGCATGCGTTCCTGGCGTGTGCACGCAGCCTGGGGATTCCGGCGCGGTATGTGTCGGGGTATTTGTACTCGGAGGACAGCACGCACCTGGCCAGCCACGCCTGGGCCGAGGCCTGGCTGGAGGACGCCTGGTACAGCTTTGATGTGACCAACCAACTGGCCCGCCCGGAGCGGCATTTGAAGTTGGCGGTGGGGCTGGATTACCTCGACGCCTGCCCGGTACGCGGCATGCGCCGTGGCGGCGGGCATGAGCAGATGCATGCCAAGGTGTTCGTGGCGCCGACGCCGGTGATTTCCGTCCAGCAGCAATAATTCACCACTGATCAACTGTAGGAGCCGGCTGCGTCAGGCTCAGGGTTGTTGCTTGCGCCCGGCCATATGCTTCAAATACCCCACCAACAAATCCAGCTCACCGTCCGGCAACACACTGGCAGCAAACGCCGGCATCTTCGCCTGCGGCCAATGCCGCAAGCTCTGCGGGTCGCGAATATAGCGCTTGAGGAAATCACCGCCAAAATACTCAGTGGGGTTATACGGAATGTTCAAATCCGGCCCCACCTGCGCATCGCCGGCGCCATTTAGGCGATGGCAAGCCAGGCAGTTTTTCTGGAACAGCACAAAGCCCTGGTTGATCGGGTCATTGGCTGCCAGTTTTGGATCGGGCAACAAAGCCGGAAAGCGCTCCGCGACCGTCTTCAACTGTTTGATCCCGGAGATCTGGAACGGCCACTGCTCCGGGCTGATGCGCCCGGCTTGCGGGTCAGTCCACACCAGGTAGAACGGCCCGGCACTGGGTTTGCCTTCCGCCAGTGCAGGCCATGGCTGGGCAGGATCTTCCACCGCCAGCCAGGCGCGTGCACCGTGGGTCTCCAGCAGCGGCGCAGCCGTGAGTTCGGCGGCGAAACCATCCAACGCAACGGCTTGCAGATGGCTTTCAGGTTTCAGTCCCGTTAGGAGTGCGGCCAAGGGCACTGCGCGATAACTCATGGTGCGTTTGTAGGAAACGTCATCGACGATCTGCACCGTTTGCGCCTGTGGATGCTTGAGCAGGTCAGCGGTCTGCCACGTCTTGCGGGTGTGGTCGAGTTCGATGGTCAATTGTGCTGCCGAAACGGGAAGCGCGATCAGCAAGGCGAAGAGGGCGAAGATCGGTTTCAAAAGGGAGGCCCGGTGGAAAGTGGCAATGACGCTCACGATACCGGAAATCGGCGCGCAAAAAGGCAGCCCCTGCAGGACCGCTATGCGCAATGTCCCGGCAGGTGCTGCCAAAAGCTGCAAACCCGGTGCTGTGAAGGCACGGAATGTGGGCGTTGAGGGATCACCCAATGACCTTGGTCAAATTGGGCAAGATCAGAATCAGTGTGGTGGCGAACAGAATGAGTCCCGCCTGACGTACTTTCGAATGTTTGAACATGGCTGACTGCCTTTTGTTGTTATTCCTGAGCGTCAAATGCGTGCCGGTTTTATTTCAGTATGGCGAGATGACGTGTCGCTTTTCTTACAGCCGCTCCAGCAAAACCCGGCAGCGACTTCCTACTGATTCAACCTTAGAGCCCTCGTTCTTCTTGGCTTAGACTCATTTCATATCAACTAATAAGCAATTCAGCTTAAAAAGGCATGAGGCATATCGCCATCTTGGCGCCAATGCCTTGGCTAGACAGCTAAAACGATTAACCCGGCAATTAACTTAGGACACTACCGTTCGTCCGAGCGAGGGGGTCAAAAGCAATGAGCGCATCCGTCATTGAAACCGTGTCAATCGGGCCTAAGGTAGAGGCACACATGCACAGCGGTTCGAGGACGTCATGACCCAAGCTTTGATCTTTGATGCGATACGCACGCCCCGTGGCAAAGGCAAGGCCGACGGTGCCTTGCACAGCGTCAAGCCGGTGAACCTGGTGGCCGGCCTGCTCACCGCGCTGGCCCGACGCAGCGACCTCGACACCCACCAGGTGGACGACATCGTGCTCGGCTGCGTGACCCCGATCGGCGATCAGGGCGCCGACATCGCCAAGACTGCCGCCCTGGCTGCGGACTGGGACATCAGCGTCGCCGGTGTGCAGATCAACCGCTTTTGCGCGTCGGGCCTGGAAGCCGTCAACCTGGGCGCAATGAAAGTGCGCTCCGGCTTCGAAGACCTGGTGGTGGTTGGTGGCGTCGAGTCCATGTCGCGCGTGCCCATGGGCAGTGACGGCGGCGCCTGGGTGCTCGACCCGCAGACCAATATGCACAGCCACTTCACTCCTCAGGGCATCGGCGCGGACCTGATTGCGACCCTGGAAGGTTTTACCCGTGAAGACGTCGACACTTTCGCCCTACATTCCCAACAGAAAGCGGCTAGGGCGCGTGCGGAAGGTTCCTTCAATAAATCGTTGATAGCGGTGCAGGACCAGAACGGTATTGTGCTGCTGGACCATGACGAATTCATCCGGGGCGATTCGACCCTGGAAGGCCTGGGCAAGCTCAAGCCCAGCTTTGAAATGATGGGGCAGATGGGCTTCGACGCCACCGCGTTGCGGGTCTACAGCCATGTGGAGCGCATCCACCATGTGCACACGCCGGGCAACAGCTCCGGCATCGTCGATGGCGCCGCGTTGATGCTGATCGGCTCCGAGGCCAAGGGCCGCGAACTGGGCCTGCAACCCCGCGCGCGTATCGTCGCCACGGCGGTCACCAGTACCGATCCGACCATTATGCTCACCGGCCCCGCGCCCGCTACGCGCAAGGCTCTGGTCAAGGCCGGGTTGCGCGTCGAAGACATCGACCTGTTCGAGGTCAACGAAGCCTTTGCTTCGGTGGTACTCAAGTTCATCAAGGACATGCGCATCGACGCGGCGCGGGTCAACGTGAATGGTGGCTCCATCGCCATGGGCCACCCACTGGGTGCCACCGGTTGCGCCATCCTCGGCACCTTGCTCGACGAGCTGGAAGTGCGCCAGCAGCGCTACGGCCTGGCCACCCTGTGTGTCGGCGGTGGCATGGGCATCGCCACCATTATCGAACGCCTCTGAGCCCAAGGAATTTGTCATGACCCAAGCTATTCGTTACGAAAAAGGCCAGGACGGCGTCGTGGTGCTGACCCTCGATATGCCCGGCCAGAGCGCCAACACCATGAACGGCGCGTACCGTGAGGCCATGGCGGCTACGGTGGAGCGCCTGGAGGCGGAAAAAGACAGCTTTGCCGGGGTGGTGATTACCTCGGCCAAAAAGACATTTTTTGCCGGCGGCGACCTCAATGAACTGATCGCGGTCGACAAGGCCCATGCCAAGGATTTCTACGACGGCGTGCTAGTACTGAAAGCGCAACTACGCCGGCTGGAAACCCTCGGCAAACCGGTAGTGGCCGCCATCAATGGCGCGGCTTTGGGGGGCGGCTGGGAGATTTGCCTGGCATGCCATTACCGCGTGGCGCTGGACGACAAATCGGTGCAGCTTGGCTTGCCGGAAGTCACTTTGGGCCTGCTGCCGGGTGGCGGCGGGGTGGTGCGCATGGTGCGCATGCTCGGGTTGGAAAAGGCCTTGCCGTATCTGCTCGAAGGCAAGAAGGTCCGGCCGCAACAGGCGCTGCAAGCCGGGCTGGTGCATGAGCTGGCGGCGGATCGCGATGAACTGCTGGCCAAGTCCCGCGCCTGGATCCTGGCCAATCCGGACGCCAAGCAACCGTGGGACAACAAGGCCTACCAGATTCCCGGTGGTACACCATCGAGCCCGAAAGTTGCGCAGATGCTGGCGATTGCGCCTTCGATTTTGCGCAGTAAAACCCAGGGCTGTTTCCCCGCTCCGGAGAAAATCCTCTGCGCCGCCGTCGAAGGCGCCCAAGTGGATTTCGACACCGCACACCTGATCGAAACGCGCTATTTCACCGAGCTGGTGACGGGGCAAGTGGCGAAGAACATGATCGGCACGTTCTGGTTCCAGCTCAATGAGATCAACGCAGGCAGTTCTCGGCCGCAAGGTTTTGCGCCCAACGTTACCCGCAAAGTCGGCGTGCTCGGTGCCGGGATGATGGGCGCAGGCATCGCTTACGTCAGCGCCAGCGCGGGAATTGAGGTGGTGCTCAAGGACATCAATCTTGCGGCCGCCGAGAAGGGCAAGGCGCATTCGGCGGCGTTGCTGGACAAGAAAGTCAGCCGTGGGCAACTGACCGCCGAAGAGCGGGAAACCACCTTGGCGCGGATTCTTCCTACGGCCAGCGATGACGACCTGGCCGGTTGCGACCTGATCATCGAAGCGGTGTTCGAAGATCGCGAACTCAAGGCCAAGGTCTCAGCCGCCGCGCAACACGTGGTCGGCACCGACGCCGTGATCGCCTCCAACACCTCCACCTTGCCCATCAGTGGGCTGGCCACGGCGGTGCCGGATCAAGCCAAGTTCATCGGCCTGCATTTTTTCAGCCCGGTGGACAAGATGCCTCTGGTGGAAATCATCAAGGGTTCCCACACCAACGACGAAACGCTGGCCCGTGGTTTCGACTTCGTGCTGCAAATCAAGAAAACCCCGATCGTGGTCAATGACAGTCGTGGGTTTTTCACCTCAAGGGTGTTTGGCACCTTCACCAACGAAGGTATTGCCATGTTGGGCGAAGGCGTGGCGGCGCCGATGATCGAGACCGAAGCGCGCAAAGCCGGCATGCCGGTGGGGCCGCTGGCGGTGTCGGATGAAGTTTCCCTCAGCCTGATGAGTCATATAAGGCAGCAGACGGCCAAGGATCTGCAGGCCGAAGGCAAGGCCGTGCCGACACACCCGGCAACGGCGGTGATCGATCTGTTGGTCAACGAATACAAACGCGTGGGCAAGGCGGCGGGGGGCGGTTTTTATGAATATCCCAACGGTGGACAGAAATACCTTTGGCCAGAGCTGAAAAGCCGCTTTGAACGGCCCGACCAACGCATCTCGCCACAGGATGTGCGCGACCGCTTGCTGTTTATCCAGGCCATCGAGACCGTGCGTTGCGTGGAGGAGGGTGTGTTGATGTCTACGGCGGACGCGAACGTGGGCTCGATCTTTGGCATTGGTTTCGCGGCCTGGAGCGGCGGTGCGTTGCAGTTCATCAACCAGTACGGTTTGAACGACTTCATCGCCCGCGCTCGTTACCTGGCCGAGCAATATGGCGAACGTTTCACGCCACCGGCATTGTTGCTGGAGAAAGCGGCGCAAGGTGACGTGTTCCGGTGAAGCAGGAGGGGCTTGCCTTGAAGGGGTATTTCAAGGCAGGCTCTGGGGTGTGCATTATTCCCATCACCGTGTCAGGTATTTTTTATGTCGCTACGCGTCTGTATCCTGGAAACCGATATCCTGCGTCCAGGCTTGATCGATCAATACCAAGGGTACGGGCAGATGTTCAAGCGCCTGTTCGCCAAGCAGCCCATTCCCGCCGAGTTTGTCGTGTACAACGTGGTGAATGGCGAATACCCGTCTGACGATGAAGTGTTCGATGCCTACCTGGTGACCGGCAGCAAGGCCGATTCCTTTGGAACGGACCCTTGGATCCAGACCCTCAAGACCTACCTGCTCGAACGTTATGAGCGCGGCGACAAGCTGCTCGGCATCTGCTTCGGTCACCAACTGCTGGCACTGTTGCTCGGCGGCAAGACTGAACGCGCCGGCCAGGGCTGGGGCATGGGCATCCACGACTATAAGCTGGATGCCAAGACGCCGTGGATGAGCCCGGAAGTGGAAGAGCTGACGCTGTTGATCAGCCACCAGGACCAGGTGACCACGCTGCCGGAGAACGCCACGGTGATTGCATCCAGCGCGTTCTGCCCGTTTGCGGCGTACCACATCGGCGACCAGGTGCTGTGCTTCCAGGGCCACCCGGAATTTATCCACGACTATTCCCGCGAGTTGCTGGAGATCCTTCAGACAACCTTGGGCGAAAAGGTCTACACCAACGGCGTCGCCAGCCTGGAGCGTGACCACCACGGTGCAACCGTGGCGGAATGGATGATGCGTTTTGTGGCACACAAGCCCGAGGCCCGGGTTTAAAGCCAACCCGAACGTTTGAAGCTCGCCCACAAACCCGTGCAGCCTGCCGCAATAAACCCGAGCACCGCAAAATAGCCGTAGTGCCATTGCAGCTCGGGCATGTTCTGGAAGTTCATCCCGTAGATCCCCGCCACCGCGGTGGGGAAGGCGAGTATCGCTGCCCACGCGGCGAACTTGCGCTGGACTACGCTCTGGCGCGAAGCCTCCAGTAACACACCGATCTCGATGGTCTGGCTGGCGATATCGCGCAGGGTAGTAAGGTCTTCCATCTGCCGCGTCACGTGAATCTGCACGTCGCGGAAATACGGGCGCATGTTCTTGTCGATAAACGGAAAGCTGAGCTTCTGCAGCTCCTGGCTGATCTCCACCATCGGCGCCACGTAGCGCTTGAGCCGCAGCACGTCGCGGCGCAGGCCGTGGATCTTCTGGATATCGCGCTCGCTCAACGAACTGCACAGCACATTGCGCTCCAGCTCATCGATCTCGGCATGGATCGCTTCGCTCACCGGCTGGTAGTTCTCGGTGACGAAATCCAGCAGCGCATAAAGTACGAAATCTTCCCCATGCTCCAGCAACAGCGGCCGCGCCTCACAGCGCTGGCGCACAAAACCGTAGGACGCCGAGTGACCGTTGCGGGCGGTAATGATGTAGCCGTTGCCGGCAAAGATATGCGTCTCGATAAACTCCAGCTTGCCGTTCTCGCGCACCGGTGAGTAAGTGACGATAAACAGTGCGTCGCCGAAGGTTTCCAGTTTGGGGCGGCTGTGTTTTTCCAGGGCGTCTTCAATGGCCAATTCATGCAGGTTGAACTGGCGTTGCAGGTTGGCCAACTCTTGGGCATCGGGTTCTTCCAGGCCGATCCACACAAAGTGGTCGGGTTTGGCGGCCCAGGCCGCGCCTTCATCAAGGGTGATATCCGTGACTTTCTTACCGGCGCTGTAGACGGCGGCCGCAACAACTCTACCCATGGTGCTGATCGCTTCTTATTGGGAGGACAGGTGTTGGGCAGCTTAGCCTGAATGGCGTTCCGTCGTAGCGGCAAGCTTTTTTGTGGTGAGCGAGCTTGCTCGCGCTGGGTGCGAAGCGTCCCCAGAATGTTCAGACAGCTCGCAACTCGCGGTCCATCTGCGCGATGCATTCATCCATCTGCACATGACACGCCTGCATCAACGCCGGGATGTCATCCGAAGTCAGGCCAGTCGTAGGAATCGGCGGCAACGACCGTATGAGCACATCCCCACTGTTCCAGCGATTGAGCTGCATGTGTGTCACGTAATTACTGACACACACCTGCACGATCGGCACACCGGCCGCAATCGCCATATGGAACGCGCCTTTCTTGAACGGCAGCAAGCCCTTGCCCAGGTTGCGCGTGCCCTCCGGAAACACCCAGATCGACGTGTCTTCATGCTGCAAAGTGTGAGTCGTGGTGAGCATCGCGCGGCGAGCCTTGTGCGCATTGCCTCGGTCTATCAGCACATTGCCCGCCAGCCAGAACAACTGACCGAACAGCGGCACCCACTTCAGGCTTTTCTTGGCGATGCACACGGTGCGGTAGGGCACCACGTTGCCGAACACAAACAGGTCATAATTGGACTGGTGGTTGGCGATGATCACACAGGTACCAGGCTTGTTGCGCAGCGAGTCCACATCGACTTTCACGTTCAGGCGCAGAATCCACATGGCCGGTAGCGCATAGAGGCGAGCACATAGGCGACTGTTGTCCGGATTGAACGGTCGACACACACCGACGAGCACGCCCAGCACACCGGCGAGCATAAAGTGCAGGCCCATCAACAACATACGCAGCAGAAAAAGCATCGACACGGCCCATCGGGAAAAAAGGTGGCGCAGTGTACGGTTGTGCACTGTATTCGGCAATTACCCCTGTAGAGGTAGGAGATAGCCGATGTTTAAGAGCATGTTTCAACATCTATCGACACGGGCAGGCTAGAGCGGCTAAAGATGATTCGGATTTATTTGTAAGAAAAAGCCCGACTCAAGGTCGGGCTCTGACATATCAGGGGTAGGACTTAGCTAAGGATATGCCCTTGGTCCTGGATGATTGCATCGTCCAATGCCTCCAGAAGCTCTTTACGCACCTTCAACTTGGTGTGTTTGTGCGCATTCATGTTCAGCTTCTTCAACTGACGTGCCGCCTCCAGCGCAGCCGCATGCAATTCCTCCGGTGCCACCACCTTATCGAGGAAACCGGCTTGTAACGCGCCCTGCGGGTCAAACATCTCGGCATTGATCACCGAACGATGGAAGGCCGACTTCCGCAAACGATCCCGCGCCAGCTCGATACCGGCGTAGTGCATGGTCATGCCGATTGCCACCTCGTTCAGGCCAATGCTGAACGGGCCTTCCACCCCAATCCGATAATCCGCCGACAACAGCAGGAACGCACCCTTGGCCACCGCATGCCCAGGGCACGCCACAATCACCGGGAACGGGTGCGACAACAGACGACGCGCCAAGGTCGAACCGGACGTCACCAGGCCGATCGCCTCTTTAGGACCGGCGGTCATCACCTTCAAATCATAACCACCCGACAGAATCCCCGGCGTGCCGGTGATCACCACCACCGCCCGGTCCTTCTCGGCCTGATCCAGCGCTTCATTAAAGGCACTGACCACCGCCGGAGAAATGGCATTTACCTTGCCGTTGCTCAAGGTCAGGGTCGCGATACCGTCTTCGAGGTGGTAGGCAATCAACTCACTCATGACGCGGTTCCTTGTAGGAATTGTTATAGAAGGCTTTTAAATAGCAGTGCATGCGCAGACGTTACCCACCACGCCTGCCCCGGTAAAGCGCTGTGACTGACTGCCCAGTCAGACTTTTCCCGCACACAGGCGTTTGGAAAGGCTAGGGCAGGGCGCAATCGCCGCCCCAGACGCATCCTGCCGATGCCTGAGAATGGCACAATCACCGCCCCTTGCCGGGAGCGGATCGGCATAACCGGCTAACCGCATGAAAATTCTGAAAAAAACCTTTGCCATCAGAAAGGCTTTCGACTACATTAGCGCGCCTCGACAGACTGAACTGGTTTGACGAGATACGGTGAAGTGTCCGAGTGGCTTAAGGAGCACGCCTGGAAAGTGTGTATACAAGAAATTGTATCGAGAGTTCGAATCTCTCCTTCACCGCCAAATTCGATGTAAACAAAACCCCTGGTTTCGAGAGAAACCAGGGGTTTTGTAGTTTCTGGGTTTCGAAAATCTTACCTTTATCGAATCACGCGCTTGGCATATCTATGCGTTGCCCTATGACATCTAGCAAATCGCACCCACCGCGCAGCGGTATCGAGCGCAGCAAGGCAAAGTCTCTGGAGTACAACCGCATCGCTACTTATTTCACTGCGAAGCGCAAGGTTCTCAAGCACCTGCGTCACGGCACGAAGTCGATAGGTCGCGGCGTCGAGGAAGATTTCAAGCGGGACGGTTGTGTCGACGAAAAAGGTTAGGAATGATGCTGTCGTTGCTGGTGGGCCATGTATTGATTCATGACTGACTCCATTAATACAAAGATAAAAACGACGAAGCTTTCATAGGCCGCAATCAACTGGGGCGGTCGTCCGAAATAATGTTGTTTACATTCCATCTTGTCATCGAGTCGCCAAACTCGGTCGCCATATGAGCGACCGCTGGACAATAGGCGGAGTGAATTTGGATCGGGTGTGTGGTGCTTCTCAATAGGCCGTAGGAATCGGCCCAATTCAAAGGCCACAGCCTTAAGGCGCCTCTTCCGTATTCAACAAGGGCCCCACCGACCCAAAGGGATAGCTGCCCATTCCAATCCGCAATGGCGTTATCGGGCTCGCTGCTGCACCCATCAGCAGTACATTGTCTATGACAATGGTTTCCCCTGGCTTGCGGTTATCGGCTGCGACGATAAGGTAGTAAGTCCCGCTGCTTTTCACCGTGCCCTTCAAGACTTGGCTGATAACCCCCACGATGCCCGTCGCCTTGCCAAAGCCTTCAGCCTGCACGTTGCCTTGGGCGTCCATCAAGATCAAATAAGGGTTCAGGGCGTATTTGCTGAACCCCAGGCACGAGTTGACGCACCAAGAGTTAACGTCGATATGGAAAGGTTTGTCCTTTATCAAGGCGACGCTGAACAATCGGTAGTTCGACGGCACTCCGTTGATCAGGATACGCGGTTCCGCGGCAGTGATTTTCCACTGAGGCGGCCGCCATCCCGGGTCGATCGGCATGGGCACCGCCTGCGTATTGTGCATGGCCTCGGAGGGAGTTAGTGCTAACGGCGTGGTGCTATTTTTGACGTGTTCTTCAAACAGTATTTTCGGGTTGCTTGAACAGGCGGTGATCAATAAACAGCCCAGCGCTAAAAACAGAATCCGCATCAGTACTTCCCTGTAGTCGACTTTTTCGAGGTGGCAAGACTACCACCCCGCGCTTCAGGCCTGCGCGTACACCCAAGCCGTCGACCCCGAAGCCACGGCTTCTTTGGGTTATGCGGACACCCGTCTCCCTCGGCTTGAAGTGAGTTGTTCGCCATTCCTTTTACTCTGCAGCGCTGTAATGGCAAAGGGCTTACAACAACGCTGGAGAAGATTTCCAAGCTTTGTTAAGGTCGCCGCCTTTCCAATAAAGCCATTCAGAGGGATCTAAATGCACCCGGTACTTCGCAAGACATTTGGCGGGCTTTCTGCTCAGTACTACATCCGCAACTTCCTGTTCGGGCTGATTTTTCCCGTGCTGATCTATACCGCGCTAACCCATTCGAAAACCGGTGTGTTCACACTGGGCGCGCTGTTCTATTGCGTGGTCAATAGCCTGCTTTATCCCTACGCGCGTTTCGTTTACGAAAGCATCATGGATTACATTTTTGGCAACAACGTGTTCTTTGTGAATGCCATTCTGATGCTGACCGTCAAGGTGTTCACCATGGCGATCTGCTGGACCATGGCGATTTTCATTGCGCCTATCGGGCTGGCGTATCTGTACTTCCACCATAGCCGTGCGGCGAACCGAGCCTGATTCGATGCTGCGTAGTGCATAGACTGTGGCGCTGGAGCTTGTCGCAGCGTCCCGTTGGGCCGCGAAGCGGCCATGAAGATGGGACTGCTGCGCAGTCCAGCGGGAGCAAGCTCCCTCGCCACAGGTACTGTGTGTTTGGAAGTGGTCAGATATGCAGCCAAGCGAGGCTCCCTAGTATCACTGCTGCGCCGCCTGCGGTGTACGACATCCGCTTCAACCACTCCCGCCGCGTCAGCAAGGTAATCGCTGCCAACGAGATCGCGATCTGGATCGCGGTCATTGCCTGGGCCCAGCGATGATGCTGATGCAGCGCCTGTTCCGATTTTTCATCCCATTCCTTTGATGTGGCTTCAAGCTTCTCGGCCTGCTTGCGCACATCTTCCTTCTGGTTCTTGTAGCGCTCGATTTCTTCCTTGTAATGCACCGCGTCCACACCGGGAATGTGAGTGGCCAGTTCCGCGAGGTTTTGCCGGCTGGACTTGGCCTGGTAGTAGTTCCATTGGTTGGCCGCTTCGGTCTTGAAGATGGCGGCGTTGTTCTTGTCCATCGCCGCTTCGCTTTCGGTCGAGCCGGCCTGGTAGCTGAGCATCGCGCCGAGGGTGGCCATGAGGGCGGTCATCACGGCGATACGGCTGGCGAAATTATCGCCGCGGCCGTGGGCATGCTCGGTGGTGTGTTCGATGTGTTTTTCGTGAGGGCTGGGGACTTCGAAGGCTTCGGACATGGGAGCGTCTGTGAAGGGAATGAGGGAGTTTGATTCTTTACCAGTGAAGCTGTCTCAAACCTGTACATAACGCCGGATCAACCACCCGTATACGGCGATGTTGATCACCAGCACCAACGCGCCCAGGCCCAACTGGATCTGCGGAGTCAGGCCGGCGGGGTAGATCAGCGTGAGAATGTAATGCTCGATAAATCCACCGCCATAGCCGTCCTGCCCGGCGAGGTGACGAAACAGGTTCTCCCAGCGGGTCAGTGGGCAGGGCAGGTGGAACACTTCGACCGCCACGCCCCATGCCGCGGCGGGCAGATGCAGCCAGATCGCCGGGCGCCATTTCAGCGCAAGCAACCCGCCGAACAGGACAAAGAGGATGAAGCTCAAGTGAAATAGCACGAGGCTGTCGGCAGCTAGGCTGTAAAGCATTGCGGGTACTTTGAAAGGTGAGGTTCACAGTCTAAAGGGTTGCTTGCTGACAAGTGTGACCGTTATTGTGCTGAATCCTTTTAGTCCTTCCCCCCAAGGATCTGTTTTGATGAACGCACCGCGTAGAGTCGGCCCAATCAAGGCTGTGATATTCGATATGGACGGGCTGTTGCTGGACACTGAAGGCATCTACACCGAAGTCACACAGATCATCGCCGAACGCTACGGCCGCACCTACGATTGGAGCATCAAGCAGCACATCATCGGGCGCGGCGCCCAGGATTTGGCTGACTACGTGGTGAAGGCGCTGGATCTTCCAATCACGCCCGCCGAATTCCTGACGATCCGTGAACCGCTGATGAGCGAGCGCTTCCCAAAAGCCTTGGGCATGCCCGGCGCCGAAGCCTTGGTGCGGCATTTGAAGGCACATCACATCCCGATTGCCGTGGGCACCAGTTCGTCGCGCAATTCGTTTGGCCACAAGACCACCTTGCATCGCGAATGGTTTGGCCTGTTCGACACCATCGTCACCGCTGACGACCCGGAAGTCGGCGCCGCCAAGCCCGCGCCGGACATCTTCCTCACCGCCGCCCGTCGCCTGGGCGTTGCACCGGAGGATTGCCTGGTATTCGAAGACTCACCCTTCGGCGTCACTGCTGCCAAAGCTGCCCATATGACTGCCATCGCCGTACCGGATGAAGCCATGGCCGACAGCAAATACCACCATGCCGACCAGATCATCCGCAAGCTCGCGGACTTTGACCTGGCGGCCTACGGTCTGCCACCTCGACCTTGACTGATCGCGGTTAAAAATGTGGGAGGGGGCAAGCCCCCTCCCACATTTGATTTGCGGTGTTCAGGAAGCCCTAGGCGCTGAAGCCACCATCAATGGTCAGGCTTGCACCGGTGATGTAGCCTGCTTCCGGCCCTGCGAGGTAAGCCACAAAGCTGGCAATTTCCTCGACATGCCCATACCGACCCACCGCCATCAAGCCAATCAAACTCTCGGCAAAATCGCTGTTCGCCGGGTTCATATCGGTATCCACCGGCCCAGGCTGCACATTGTTGATGGTGATACCCCGTGGCCCCAAATCCCGCGCCAAACCTTTGGTCAACCCCACCAGCGCTGCCTTGCTCATTGCATACGGGCCACCGCCACCAAACGGCATGCGCTCGGCATTGGTGCTGCCGATATTGATCACCCGACCCCCTTCACCCATATGCTTGGCCGCTTCCTGGGTGGCGATAAACACGCTGCGTACGTTGATCGCCAGGGTCTGGTCAAAATCTTCCAGCTTGAAGTCTTCCAGCGGCGCGATGGCCAGCACACCGGCGTTGTTCACCAGAATGTCCAGGCGGCCAAAGGCTTCGACCGTCGCGTTGACCGCGTTGCGGATGGCGCCGGCATCGGCACTGTCGGCGTGGATCGCCAGGGCTTTGCCGCCTTCGCTGGTCACGCTGTTCTGCAATTCTTCAGCCTTGGCAGCCGAGCTGACGTAGGTAAAAGCGACTGCTGCACCCTGCGCCGCGAGGCGTTTGACGATAGCGGCGCCGATGCCGCGAGAACCGCCTTGAATCAAGGCGACTTTGCCGCTGAGGTTCTGTGTGGTCATGTCGATCTCCTAGCTGTTCAAGGCGGGATGCCTTGTTGTTGGAGCCGAGTATCGACCTCGCCAGCCCCTCCCGGTAGACCGTGATTGCTATAGTCTGTGTAAACCAAAAGTTTAGAGTGGGGCGATATGGAAAGCTTTGGCAGTATCGAATGCTTTGTGCGCAGCGCCGAAGGTGGCAGCTTTGCCGAGGCGGCCCGGCACCTGAGCTTGACCCCTGCAGCCGTCGGCAAAAGTGTTGCCAAGCTGGAGGCGCGCCTGGGTGTGCGCTTGTTCCAGCGCAGCACTCGGCGCCTGACGCTGACCGAGGCTGGCAAACTGTTTCTCGACGAAGTCAGTGGCAGCCTCACCACCATCCAGAACGCCGTGGCCAACCTGGCCAGTGCCGAAGGACGACCAGTGGGCACGCTCAAGGTCAGCATGGGTACGGTGTTTGGTAATCGGTATGTGGTGCCGCTGCTGGGGACGTTCATGCAGCGGTTTCCGGATATCAGCCCGGACTGGCATTTCGATAACCGCCAGGTCGACTTGATCGGGCAGGGCTTCGATGCCGCCATTGGTGGTGGTTTCGAGCTGCCCCAGGGCGTGGTGGCGCGCAAGTTGACGCCGGCTCATCGTGTGCTGGTGGCGTCACCGGGCTACTTGGCGCAACGCGCTTCGGTATCAACCCCAGAGGACTTGGCGCGTTGCACCGGGATTCTCATCCGCTCACCGCAAACCGGCCGCATCCGCTCCTGGCAATTGACCAGCACCGAGCGTGAACACCGCCCGCTGGTGCTCAAACCAGGCATGACCATGAGCGACTCCGAAGCGGCCTGCTGCGCCAGCGCCCAGGGCCTGGGCATCGCTTTGGTAAGCATGCCCATGGCCGTGCCGTTCCTGGACAGCGGCGCGGTGGTGCGGGTGCTGCCCGACTGGTACGTCGACGACGGTAACATCTCCATTTACTACGCCGAACACAAACTGCTGCCCGGCAAGACCCGCGCATTTGTGGATTTCATCATTGAGCAGTTTGCCGAGCAGCAGTTGGGGCAGCGATTCAGTGCCATTTGATTGCACGCTCACACCGCATCGCGGCCATCGCGGGCAAGCCAGCTCCCACCTTGGAATGCATTCCCCTGTGGGAGCTGGCTTGCCTGCGATGGCCACTCCTCGGTCTACCGTCCGAACTGGCCCGGCCAACCGATGACTTTTTTCGCCCTCGGCGTCGCATAAGTCCTGATCTTCGACGTCGACAACCCCAACCGCACCAGTGACTCTGCGATAGTCACCGCAGCGGTCACACCGTCCACCACCGGCACACCGGTGCGCTGGCGAATCTGCTCATCCAGCCCGGCCATGCCACCACAGCCCAGGCAGATCACCTCAGCCTTGTCCTCGCTGATGGCCAATTCCGCCTGACGCACGATGGCCTCCATCGCCGCCAACGGATTTTCTTCCAACTCCAGCACTGCCATGCCGCTGGCCCGCACCGAGGCGCAACGCTGGTACAAACCCGCCAGTTTCAGGCGGTCTTCAATCAGCGGCACGGTACGATCCAAGGTAGTCACCACCGAATAGGCATGGCCCAGGAACATAGCCGTGCTGGCGGCCGCTTCGGTAATGTCCACCACCGGCACGTTCAGCAGTTCCTGCAAGCCTTCGCGGCCGTGCTCGCCGTAGCCGGCCTGGATCACCGCGTCGAATGGCTGGTCGTAGGCCATCACCCGGTCCATCACCGCGATGGCCGCCAGGTAGCTTTCAAAGTTGCCTTCCACCGACTCCGCGCCGAAGTAGGGCGTGAGCCCGACAATCTCAGTGCCGGGCGCAGCCACCGCCCGTGCCTGCTGGGCGATGGTTTCAGTGATGGATTCGGTGGTGTTGACGTTGACCACGAGGATACGCATGGAATGTCCTTGATTAATGACTGACGTTATCGACTGCAATGCTTTCGCCGCTGACATCGGCGTAGAACGGCTGACGCTTGGCGATCAGCAGGTACAGCACCCCTGCAATACCGGCGCCAAACATCCAGGAAAACGGAGACACGCTGGCGAAACCGGGCAGCAGCGCCAGGAGAATGGCAATCACGGCTGCGGGAATGAAGGCCGCTACTGCGCGTAAATTGACCCCACGGCTGTAGTAATAAACGCCATTCGGGTCTTCGCTATACAGCTGCAATACGTCCACCCGGCTTTTACGGATCAACCAGTAATCCACCATGATCACCCCATACAGCGGCCCCAGCAGGGCGCCCAGGCCGGAAAGGAAATAGACGATCACCAACGGGCTGTTGTAGAGGTTCCACGGCAGAATCAGCACCGCCACGGTGGCGCTGATCAACCCGGCGCGACGGAAGTTCAGGTACTTGGGCGCCAGGTTGCTCAGCACAAAGGCCGGTGCGACGAAGTTGGCCATGATGTTCACTGCCACGGTGACGATCAGGAACGCCAGGCAACCGAGCACCAGGAAAAAGGTGCTGGGAATCGCCGCGATGATTTCAGTGGGGCTTTCGATCACCCGGCCATTGAGCTGGAATTGCCCGCCACACAGCAGCACAGTGATCACGGCAAACACCAGGATATTCACCGGCAGGCCCCAGAAGTTGCCGACTTGGATGGTCTTGCGGCACGGCGAAGAGCGGGCGAAGTCGCAGAAATTGAGGATCAGCGTGCCGTAGATCGCCAGCCACAGCGCGCCACCGGCAAAGATATTGCGCCACATCTCGCCACCGCGCAGCGGTTCGCGGATCGACCAGGCGATGTTACCGCCGGTCTGGAAATACATCCAACCGGCCAACGACGCTACCGTCAGCAGAATCACCGGCCCGGCGAAGCCTTCGTAGCGGCGCACCATCTCCATGCCGTAGGCCAGGATCACCAATTGCACCAACCAGATCGCCACGAAACAGGCCCAGCCGAGCGACGACAGGCCCAGGATCGAGTTGTGGTCGTAGTCGGCAAAACCCGGATGAATTGCCGTTAAAAGCACTCGGAAAACTACCGAAGCCAGGTAGGTCTGGATACCGAACCAGGCAATCGCAATCACCGCGCGAATCAACGCCGGAATCTGCGCGCCATGAATGCCGAAGCTGATACGGCTGATCACCGGAAAGGGCACGCCGGTCTTCTGCCCCATGTACCCCGACAGGTTCATGAAGAAGTACACCAGCGCCGCGCCGATACCGAGTGACAACAGGATCTGCCAGCCACCCAAGCCCAAGGCATACAAGCCAATGGCGAAGGAATAGTTGGCGATGTTGTGCACGTCATTGGTCCACAGCGCAAAGATGCTGTAGCGCCCCCAGCGCCGGCCTTCGACTTTGGTGGGTGCCAAGTCCTTGTTGTGCAGGCGTGGGCTGAGCACCAGCGGGCCTGGCTCGATGGCTTCGGGCTTCAGGGAGGAGGGCAGATCCAGTGCGATGTTATTCGAGAGGCTTGTACGCATTCCGGCAGGCTCCAGCGCATCGGCAGCCAAGCCGCAGATGGCAAAGTGTATGTAGGTTTTGTATTTATTGTATACAAAGCGCATTTCACCTTAAGCCACTTGCGTGCCAGTTTTTGATCTATGAAAACTGTGGGTAATTTCGTTTTTATAGGCGAAGGAAATAACTAGCTGAATTCAAAGCGATATAAATTGACCGTTTGAACAGCTATTTATTTTGTTGGGTGAAGTGTGTGCAAAACAGCGAGGGTGTTGAGGCGGGGAAGAATGTAACTTTTCGGTGCGTAATTTTATAGGTGCACACAAGAATGGCACTAATGGTGACATTCTTGTGTACAGATCGAGGGTCATGCCTTGCTGATGATATTCCCCGCATGCAGCCCGCATTCCTTCTGGGTGGCTTCTTCCCACCACCAGCGGCCTTCGCGTTCGTGCTGGTTCGGCAGCACCGGGCGGGTGCAGGGTTCGCAGCCGATGCTGATAAAGCCGCGCTCATGCAGGCTGTTGTAGGGCAACTCCAGCATACGGATGTAACCCCAGACTTCCTCACTGGTCATCTGCGCCAGCGGGTTGAACTTGTACAGGGTGCGCTCCGGGGTGGAGAAGGCTGTGTCGATTTCCAGCGCCGCCACCTGGCTGCGGGTGCCCGGGCTCTGGTCACGGCGCTGGCCGGTGGCCCAGGCACTGACGCCGGAAAGTTTGCGGCGCAGCGGCTCGATCTTGCGTACGCCGCAGCATTCGCCATGGCCGTCCTTGTAGAAGCTGAACAGGCCCTTTTCTTTGACGAAGGGTTCCAGTTTGCTCTGGTCCGGCGAGATCAGTTCGATGTCGATTTTATAGAACTCACGCACCTGCTCGATAAACCGGTAGGTCTCCGGATGCAGGCGGCCGGTGTCGAGGCTGAACACCTTGACGTTCTTGTTCAGCTTCCAGGCCATGTCCACCAGCACCACGTCCTCGGCGCCGCTGAAGGAAATCCACAGGTCATCACCGAACTGGCTGAATGCCAGTTTGAGAATGTCTTGGGCAGATTTGTTGGCGTAAGTCGCGGCGAGTTCAGCGACGTCGAAGGCTTGGTTCATCAGGACGGTTCCTACAGGTCAGTGGCGCTGAGCGCTCTATAGGGGAGCGATGGTATCAAAATCCGCTCTGCGTTGCGGCGGCGAGCTTGAATCGCTAGAGTTCGGCAGTCCTTTTGCTCGCTCAACCGATAACATCAACAATGGGAGTGTCTTGTGGAAATTGCCTGTCTCGACCTGGAAGGGGTGCTGGTTCCGGAAATCTGGATCGCCTTCGCCGAAAAAACCGGTATTGAATCCCTGCGGGCCACCACTCGGGACATTCCCGACTACGACGTGCTGATGAAGCAGCGCCTGCGGATCCTCGATGAACACGGGCTCAAGCTCGCGGATATCCAGGCAGTGATCGCTACCCTCAAGCCGCTGGACGGCGCTGTCGAGTTCGTCAACTGGCTGCGCGAGCGCTTCCAGGTGGTGATCCTGTCGGACACCTTCTATGAGTTCTCCCAGCCGCTGATGCGTCAACTGGGTTTCCCGATCCTTCTGTGCCATCGCCTCATCACCGACGAAACCGACCGCGTGGTGAGTTACCAACTGCGCCAGAAAGACCCCAAGCGCCAATCGGTATTGGCCTTCAAGAGCCTGTACTACCGCGTGATTGCCGCGGGTGACTCCTACAACGACACCACCATGCTGGGCGAAGCCGACCGTGGGATTCTGTTCCATGCGCCGGAAAATGTGATCCGTGAATTCCCGCAGTTTCCAGCGGTGCATACGTTCGGGGATTTGAAGAAAGAATTTATCAAGGCGTCGAATCGGTCGTTGAGCCTGTAGGTTATCCGGCGCTACTGATAGCCTATTCGCGAGCAAGCCCGCTCCCACAAATGTGGGAGCGGGCTTGCTCGCGAAGGGGCCAGTAAAGTCACCGTATATATTCCAGTTAAACCCCTGCAAGCAAGCGCTCATAAGGAATACTCAGGCCTTCGTGCAAGCGCTTGATCATCGACAAGCTCAACTTGCGCTTGTGATTGAGCACTTCGGACGCCCGCCCGCTGGTGCCGATAAATGGCTCCAGGTCCCGGGCGGTCATGCCCAGTTGCTCCATGCGAAATTTGATCGCTTCCACAGGGTCCGAGGGCGGCATCGGAAAATGCTCTGCCTCGTACTTCTCAATGAGAACAGCAAGAATTTCCAGCTCGTCACCCTCAGGTGAGCCGATTTCCGCTCCCCATATCTGCTCCACGCGCGCAAGCGCAGCAGTTAGATCCTCATGGGAATGTATAGGTTTGATGTTCATCACACGGTCTCCGCGTTGATCTGATCGTACTGGGCATGAGTCCCCACGAAACGTATGAACCCAAGTTGTCGCTGATAGTCGATCGCCAGTATCACTCGATACTTGTTGCCGCCCACGTTGAAGACAACCCTGCCACTTTTAAGAATGCTTGCCGCTCTAAGCTCTGCTTTGAGCGCTTGCGGCGTTGGGTAATTCGCCTTTTGCATAGGGCGATACAGCTCGACAAGAGGCGCTTTGGCGTCGGAATAAGCTGAGTGGCTTTCCCAGAATATTCGCAAGGTAGAGAGAGCGATTATTCGCATCGCTGCCACCTCCCAATTTGGGAGGTAATGGGTGTGGTTGGGTCGAGATGCAATCTCGGAAATAATTTCTGACGAGTAAGCAGACGCTTCATGTGATCCCTCACAAACGGCGGGTGGACGGTCGGAGCTGGACGCTATCTTCCAGTTCACTCACCGTCCACACGCGTTCTGAATCAGGATCTTTCTTGCTGCCTGGCCCTATGTTACAGAGCCAGGAGGAGCTTGGGGGCTACAGGTTTTCCAAAGTTTGTAACAGCACCCGCACCTTGGTCAGCGACTCCTGATACTCCGCCTCCCACTGCGAATCCGCCACAATCCCGCCGCCGCCCCAGCAGCACACCTGCCCATCCTTGACCAACAAACTGCGAATGGCGATGGAGCTGTCCATCTCTCCCCGCACATCGAGATACACCAGCGACCCGCAGTACAACCCGCGTCGCGTCGGCTCAAGTTCGTCGATGATCTGCATCGCGCGGATCTTCGGCGCGCCAGTGATGGAGCCGCCGGGGAAGCTGCCGGCGATCAGGTCGAGGGCGTCTTTGCCATCGGCCAATTCGCCGATGACGCTGCTCACCAAGTGGTGCACGTTGGGGTAGCTCTCCAGGCTGAACAGCTCCGGCACGCTCACCGAGCCGGTACGGCAGGTGCGGCCAAGATCGTTGCGCAGCAGGTCGACGATCATCAGGTTTTCGGCGCGGTCCTTGGGGCTGGCCAGCAGTTCGGCGGCGTTGGCGGCGTCGTCTTCGGGCGTCAGGCCGCGGGGGCGGGTGCCTTTGATCGGCCGGGTTTCGACGCGGCGCTCGCTGATATGCACAAAGCGCTCGGGCGACAGGCTCAGCACCGCGCCGTCGTCCGGCAGGCTCTGGAATCCGGAGAACGGCGTCGGGCAGGCTTCGCGCAAGGCGCAGTAGGCAACCCAGGGATCGCCCGTGCACGACGCTCGGAAGCGCTGGGCAAAGTTGACCTGGTAGCAGTCGCCGGCCTGGATGTAGTCCTGGATGCGCACGATAGCCTGGCGATAGGCCTCGGCGCTGAGGTCCGGAGCCATGGGGCCTTTAAGCTTGAAGGTCGCCGCGTTGCTGGCTACCGGCTGGCCGAACAGAGTGATCAAGCGGTGTTGCTCGCTCTCGGCCAGTGCCGGATGAAACACAAGCTGGCTGGTCTGCGCCTGATGATCGCTGATCAATGCCCAGGCATATAGCCCGAAGCGCGCGTCCGGCAGGTGCAAATCGTCCGCGGCAAGGTGCGGCATGTGCTCAAGATGGCGACCAAAATCATAGCTCAGGTAGCCGATCAGCCCGCCCGCAAACGGCAGCTCATAGCCCGCGGGCAGATCCGCCTCGCCCAACTGCGTAAGGTTTTCCCGCAAGCGTTGCAGGAAATCACCACCGCTTTCGTCAGGTGAAACCGTCAATGTCGCTTGTGGCCAAGCGCTCAGCAGGTCATAACGCCCGCGCTCAGCTGCCGGTCGGCCGCTGTCCAGCAGCACCGCGCCAGGCGCATTGCGAATCGCCGCAAAATACGCAGCGGGGTTGGCCTGGTAAGGCAGTGGGTATACAGAGCAGGTCGACATGCGAGGCGAATCAGCTATGGGCATAGAAGGGGCGGCAATTGTACCGCATTCCACTGTAGGAACCGGCCTGCCGGCGATGCGATCTTCAGCCTTCCACAGGTGGAATATGCCCAAACATTTCCTGCACGAACTTCACGCGTTCTTCCGGGGTTTCCGTCACGCCGGCGGCTTTCAGCTCTTCTAGCCGGGCTTCCACTGCATGGGTGCGCAGGGTCAGGCCACAGTCGTTGGCGATCTGGATATTCAGCCCAGGCCGCGCATTCAGCTCCAGGATCAGCGGGCCTTTTTCTTGGTCGAGCACCATGTCCACGCCGATATAGCCCAAGCCGCACAGCTCATAGCAGCCCGCCGCAAGCTTCATGAAACCGTCCCAGTTGGGCAGTTGCACGCCATCCACCGCGTTGGTGGTGTCGGGGTGTTTGGTGATGATGTTGTTTAGCCAGGTGCCCCGCAGGGTCAGGCCGGTCGCGAGGTCGACACCCACGCCAATCGCCCCTTGGTGCAGGTTGGCCTTGCCGCCCGACTGACGGGTCGGCAAGCGCAGCATGGCCATCACCGGGTAGCCCATCAGCACGATGATGCGGATGTCCGGCACGCCTTCATAGCTGATGCTCTTGAAGATCTGGTCAGGCACCACGCGGTATTCGATCAACGCACGGTCGCGGTGGCCGCCCAGCGAGTACAGGCCGGTGAGGATGCTGGAGATCTGGTGCTCGATCTCTTCATGGCTGATGATCTTGCCGGACACCGTGCGATAGCGCCCTTCAAAGCGGTCTGCCACCACCAGGATGCCGTCACCGCCGGCGCCCTGGGCCGGCTTGATCACGAAGTCGCTGCGCCCGCCGATGATATCGTCGAGCTTGTCGATCTCCTTCTCGGTGGAAATCACCCCGTACATCTCCGGCACATGAATGCCGGCGGCCAGGGCGCGCTCCTTGGTGATGATCTTGTCATCCACGATCGGGTACAGGCTGCGCTTGTTGTACTTGAGCACGTAGTCGGCGTTACGCCGATTGATGCCCATGATTCCCCGCGCTTCCAGGGCTTTCCAGGTCTTCCAGAAACCGAACATTACTGGTCAGCCTTCAGGAAGGCCTTGAAACGCACCAGCTCGGTCAAGCGGTAGCCGCGATAACGACCCATGGCCAGCATGAAGCCCACCAGAATCAGCAGGATTGCCGGGAAGGTAAACACGAAGTACACCAACTCCGGCACGCTCATGATCAGGTGCGCCAGGGATGCGGCGAACAGCGTACCAATCGCCACTTTCAGCGCATGGTTGGCGCCGCGCTCTTCCCAGGTGATCGACAGGCGTTCGATGGTCATGGTCAAAATCACCATCGGGAACAGCGCCACCGACAACCCGCGCTCCAGCCCCAGTTTATGGCTGAACAGGCTGATCGCCGCGATCAGCACCACCACGAACGTCAGCACCACCGACAACCTCGGCAGCATCTGCAATTTCAGGTGTTCGAGGTACGACCTGAGGGACAGCCCCAGCGCCGTGATAATCGTAAACAGCACAATCCCGAAGCCCAGTTGTGTCTCGCGGAACGCCAGGGCGATCAGCACTGGCGTGAACGTGCCCAAGGTCTGCAGGCCGATCAAGTTGCGCAGGATCAAAATCACCAGCACGCCAATCGGGATCATCACCATGATCATGAAGGTCTGCTGGGTTTGCAGCGGCAGGCCGTACAGCGAATATTCGAGGAAGTTGGCGTCGGTGTTCTCGTCCGTCAGCTTGGCCAGGCGAATCGCGTTCATTTCGCTGTTGTTCAGGCTGAAGGTCACCATGGCCTTCTTGCCGCCATCGACGGTGATCAGGTTTTCATCACCGGTCCACCACAGCAGGCGGTCGGTGGGCAGGCCCTGTTCGCCGGTTTCCGGGTTGAAGTACAGCCAGTCATTGCCATTGAAGCTGCGCAGCCAGAGTTCAGGGGTTTGCGGCTGGTCGGCCACCAGGCGGATGGTGTGGACCTTTTCCACCGGTACGTGGGCGATGGACAGCAGCAACTCGACGATCTTGGCCTTGTGCGGGATGGAGGGGTCGCCCGCCAGCAGCAGCTTCACATTGTCGTCATTGAGGTTGTTGGTGCGCTTGATGGCTTCGCTGATAAAGGTCTCGACGTCGGCCGAGTGCTGGCGGATCGGCGCCAGCAGGGCTTCGGCGGCGATTTTTTCCGGGCCTTCCACGGCAATGCTGTCGCGGAAGGTCGGGCCCTTGACCTTGACCTTTTCACCGCTGTAACGCTTGGTGAGGACCAGGCGGTAATACAGGGTCTGGTTGCCCTTGGCGCGGCGTGCCGACCAGGTCACCTTGCGGTTGCCGTCGGTGCGGTTGACGCTCACGCCGTAGTTGTTCGAGATAAAGCTCTCGTTGAGGCTGACGAAGTCGCGGCTCAGGGGCGGCACGAACATCTGGATCTTCACCGGGTCTTTCGGGTTGGCGACGAACTCGACCTTGGCGTCGATGTTCCACAAGTCGTCGGTGGCGTCCTCGGTGACGGGGATCCCCAGCACGAAGATCTGGTAGGCGGTGACCGAAATACCCAACACCACCAGGATGGCGATGAGGATTTTCAGGTGCAGGGTCAGAGAGCGCATTCGGTTTACTCGGCGGTATGAGCGTCGGCGGCGCAGGCGGGTTTGCCTGCTGCGTATTTAAGACTGGGGTCGACCAGCGCATCAAAGCGTTTCAGCGCTTCGGAGCCGATCAGCAGCGGGTATTGGAATGCGCTGCGGTCAGTCAAGTTCACTTCGATGCTGCGTAAAGCGGTGCCCATGCAGATATCCAGAGCAATCACCGGACGGGCGGTGTAGTTCTTGTCCTCATCGGGGTCATAGTCACCGGCGCGGCGCTTGATCTTGCTGACGCGGGCCAGGGGGCGTTCAATGGGGTGGGAATGGGCGGTGTCGATGGCCAGGTAGAAACGCACCCAGGATTCACCGTTGCGCTTGAAGCGCTTGATATCACGGGCACTGAGGGAGGCGGTCTTGGCGCCGGTGTCCAGTTTGGCGGCGACTTCCAGGTCGATCCCGGCCAACTGGGCGTATTCGTTGAGGCCGTACACGGTCTTCTGGGCGGCGACGCCAAGGCCCGGTGCAGCCAGGAGGCAAATCAATAGAAGGAAGGGCTTGAGTCTCATAAATCCCGAGGCGGTGCAGTGCGATGTTCAATTCAAGGCGACTGGCATTACTGCGCAAGCTCCCTCGTGCGCCGTTTCATCTCGCGATGTCAGGCAAAAGTGGCGGGCATTCTAACATGATGCTTTTTTGGCGCCAGCGCTGGCAGGCGGCCATGCCCTGCAAGGGTGCATCGGCGGTTATTAGACGATTGTCGACAATATGGATTTATTCTTTGACTATCCAGGGCTGATTGGCTAGTTTTTGCGGCATTGCTTTTGAAGGTGTCGACAATATGTTGGATCAGCTGGAATCCCCAGTGGTGGCGCAAGACGATTCCCAGACCATGTCCGAGAACGTCTTCCGGCGTATCCAGGCCGCCATCGTCAAGGGTGAGATCGCTCCCGGCAGCAAGATCTCCGAGCCGGAACTGGCGCGCACCTATGGCATCAGCCGCGGCCCGCTGCGCGAGGCAATCCATCGGCTGGAAGGCCAGCGGCTGCTGGTGCGCGTGCCGCATGTCGGCGCGCGGGTGGTTTCATTGAGCCACGCCGAGCTGATCGAGCTCTATGAAATCCGCGAATCCCTCGAAGGCATGGCCTGCCGCCTGGCCGCCGAGCGCATGACCGATGCGGAAATCGAAGAGCTGCGCCAGGTGCTGCATACCCATGAGCGCGATGAAGCCTTCCAGGCCGGCCTTGGTTACTACCAGCAGGAGGGCGACTTCGATTTTCATTACCGGATCATTCAAGGTGCCGGCAACCGCACCCTGACCCAAATGCTCTGCGGCGAGCTGTACCAATTGGTGCGCATGTACCGCATCCAGTTCTCCGCCACCCCCAATCGTCCACGCCAGGCCTTTGCCGAGCACCATCGCATCCTTGACGCGATTGCCGATCGCGACGGTGAACTGGCCGAACTGTTGATGCGCCGGCATATCGGCGCATCCAAACGCAACATTGCCCGTCACTTCCCGGACGGCACTGCCCAATCACGAGGTGAATGATGAGTTCCAATAATAAGACGACTCCAGGCCAGCGTTTCCGTGACGCGGTCGCCAGCGAGCATCCTTTGCAGGTGGTCGGTGCGATCAATGCCAACCACGCGCTGCTGGCCAAGCGCGCCGGTTTCAAGGCGATCTACCTGTCGGGTGGCGGTGTGGCTGCCGGTTCTCTTGGCGTGCCGGATCTGGGGATTACTGGCCTGGATGACGTGCTGACTGACGTGCGCCGCATCACCGACGTCTGCGACCTGCCGCTGCTGGTGGACGTGGACACCGGTTTCGGCTCCTCGGCGTTCAACGTGGCGCGCACGGTCAAGTCGATGATCAAGTTCGGCGCGGCCGCGATCCATATCGAAGACCAGGTCGGCGCCAAGCGCTGCGGACACCGCCCGAACAAGGAAATCGTGTCCCAGCAGGAAATGGTCGACCGCATCAAAGCTGCCGTGGATGCGCGCACCGATGACAGCTTCGTGATCATGGCCCGCACCGATGCCCTGGCGGTGGAGGGGTTGGAGTCTGCGCTGGAGCGCGCCGCCGCTTGCATCGAAGCCGGCGCCGACATGGTGTTCCCGGAAGCCATCACTGAACTTGAGATGTACAAGCTCTTTGCGTCAAAGGTGAAGGCCCCGATCCTGGCCAACATCACCGAGTTCGGCGCCACGCCGCTGTACACCACCGAACAGTTGAAATCTGCCGATGTTTCCATCGTGCTGTACCCGCTCTCGGCCTTCCGCGCCATGAACAAGGCCGCCGAGAATGTCTATACCGCGATCCGTCGCGATGGCACCCAACAGAACGTGATCGACACCATGCAGACCCGCATGGAGCTTTACGATCGCATCGACTACCACACCTTCGAGCAGAAGCTCGACGCGCTGTTTGCCGCCAAGAAATAAATGCCTGACGAACAACTGTAGGAGCCGGCTTGCCGGCGATTGCGCCTTCGAACCTGGCGCAAGCCTCAAGGGCCTATCGCCGGCAAGCCGGCTCCTACAGGGCCGCGATTAACCAAGGCCTCCTTATAAATACAAGATTGGAGAAGAAAAATGGCTGAAGCAAAAGTATTGAGTGGCGCCGGCCTGCGTGGCCAGGTGGCCGGGCAGACTGCACTGTCCACCGTGGGCCAGGCCGGCGCCGGCCTGACTTATCGCGGCTACGACGTGCGCGAACTGGCCGCCGATGCGCAGTTTGAAGAAGTCGCTTACCTGCTGCTGTACGGCGAACTGCCGACCAAGGCCGAACTGGCCGCCTACAGCGCCAAGCTGAGCAAGCTGCGCGACCTGCCGCAAGCGCTGAAAGAAGTGCTGGAACGCATCCCCGCCGACGCTCACCCGATGGACGTGATGCGCACCGGTTGCTCGTTCCTGGGCAATATCGAGCCCGAGAAAGATTTTGGCGCGCAGCACGACGTCACTGACCGCCTGCTGGCCGCCTTCCCGGCGATCATGTGCTACTGGTATCGCTTCAGCCATGACGGCAAACGCATCGATTGCGTGACTGATGAACCCTCCATTGGCGGCCACTTCCTGCACCTGCTGCACGGCAAGAAACCGAGCGAGTTGCACGTCAAGGTCATGAACGTTTCGTTGATCCTCTACGCGGAACACGAATTCAACGCTTCGACCTTCACTGCGCGGGTGTGTGCGTCAACCCTGTCCGACCTGTATTCCTGCGTCACCGCCGCCATCGGCTCCCTGCGTGGCCCGCTGCATGGCGGCGCCAACGAAGCGGCGATGGAGATGATCGAGCGTTTCTCGTCCGCTGAAGAAGCGGTCGAAGGCACCCTCGGTATGCTGGCGCGCAAGGACAAGATCATGGGCTTCGGCCACGCGATCTACAAAGACAGCGACCCGCGTAATGAAGTGATCAAGGGCTGGTCGAAAAAACTCGCTGACGAAGTAGGTGACAAGGTGCTGTTCCCGGTCTCCGAAGCCATCGACAAGACCATGTGGGAGCAGAAGAAACTGTTCCCCAACGCCGACTTCTACCATGCCTCGGCGTACCACTTCATGGGCATCCCGACCAAGCTGTTCACGCCGATTTTCGTGTGCTCGCGCCTGACTGGCTGGGCTGCCCACGTGTTCGAGCAGCGTGCCAACAACCGCATCATCCGTCCAAGCGCCGAGTACACCGGCGTAGAGCAGCGCAAGTTCGTGCCAATCGAACGTCGCTGAATGGGAACACCTCGATCCCTGTAGGAGCCGGCTTGCCGGCGATGGCGGTCTCAAGGGCCTCATCGCCGGCAAGCCGGCTCCTACAGGGGAAGGGGCAACCCTGAAACCTACCGTGACCGAGTCCTGACCGATGAACACTGAATTCCGCAAACCGCTCCCCGGCAGCCGCCTGGACTACTTCGACGCCCGTGCGGCGGTCGAGGCAATCACCCCCGGCGCCTACGCTACCTTGCCTTACACCTCCCGCGTACTCGCGGAAAACCTGGTGCGTCGCTGCGATCCGGCCACCCTCAACGCTTCCCTCAGCCAACTGATCGAACGCAAGCGCGACCTCGACTTTCCGTGGTTCCCGGCGCGTGTGGTGTGCCATGACATTCTCGGCCAGACCGCGCTGGTTGACCTTGCCGGCCTGCGCGATGCCATCGCCCAGCAAGGCGGCGACCCGGCCCAGGTCAACCCGGTGGTGCCGACCCAACTGATCGTCGACCACTCCCTGGCCGTCGAAGCCGGTGGTTTCGACCCGGACGCGTTCGAGAAAAACCGGGCCATCGAAGACCGTCGCAATGAAGACCGTTTCCACTTTATCGAGTGGACCAAAAAGGCTTTCAAGAACGTCGACGTGATCCCGCCCGGCAACGGCATCATGCACCAGATCAACCTGGAGAAAATGTCTCCGGTGATCCAGGTGCGTGACGGTGTGGCATTCCCGGACACCTGCGTCGGCACCGACAGTCACACCCCTCACGTTGACGCGCTGGGCGTGATCGCCATTGGCGTCGGCGGCCTGGAAGCGGAAAGTGTGATGCTCGGCCGCGCTTCATGGATGCGCCTGCCGGAAAGCGTCGGCGTGGAACTCACCGGCAAGCTGCTGCCGGGCATCACCGCCACCGACATGGTGCTGGCGCTGACCGAGTTCCTGCGTAAGCAGAAAGTGGTCGGCGCCTGGCTGGAGTTCTTCGGTGAAGGCGCTTCGGCACTGACCCTGGGCGACCGAGCGACCATCTCTAACATGGCCCCGGAATACGGCGCCACCGCGGCGATGTTCTATATCGACCAGCAGACCATCGCCTACCTCAAGCTCACTGGCCGTGAAGACGAACAAGTCACCCTGGTTGAGCAATACGCCCGCCACACCGGCCTGTGGGCGGATGACCTGAAAGGCGCGCAATACGAGCGCGGCCTTACGTTCGATCTGTCCAGCGTCGTGCGTAACATGGCTGGCCCGAGCAACCCGCATGCCCGTGTTGCCACCAGCGACCTGGCGTCCAAGGGCATTTCCGGCCAGTGGGACCAAGTGCCGGGGCAAATGCCCGACGGCGCGGTGATTATCGCGGCCATCACCAGTTGCACCAACACCAGCAACCCGCGCAACGTGATTGCTGCAGGCCTCTTGGCGCGCAATGCCAACAAGCTGGGGCTGACGCGCAAACCATGGGTCAAATCGTCCCTGGCGCCCGGCTCGAAAACCGTGGCCATGTACCTGGAGGAAGCGGGTCTGGGCCACGAGCTGGAAAAACTCGGGTTTGGCGTGGTGGCGTTTGCCTGCACCACCTGCAACGGCATGTCCGGCGCGCTCGACCCAGTGATCCAGCAGGAAATCATCGACCGCGACCTGTACGCCACCGCCGTGCTTTCGGGCAACCGCAACTTCGACGGGCGTATCCACCCGTATGCCAAGCAGGCTTTCCTGGCGTCGCCGCCGCTGGTAGTGGCCTACGCGATTGCCGGCACCATCCGTTTCGACATCGAGAAAGACGTGCTTGGCCTGGACGCCCACGGCAAGGAAATCCGCCTGCAGGACATCTGGCCGAGCGACGAAGAGATCGACGCGGTGGTCAAGGCCTCGGTCAAGCCAGAGCAGTTCCGCGCGGTGTATATCCCGATGTTCGCCATCCACGAAGACACTGGCCCGAAAGTCGCGCCGCTGTACGACTGGCGCCCACAAAGCACTTACATCCGCCGCCCGCCTTACTGGGAAGGCGCGCTGGCCGGTGCTCGTCCACTCAAGGGCATGCGCCCGCTGGCGGTGCTGCCCGACAACATCACCACCGACCACCTGTCGCCGTCCAACGCAATCATGCTCGACAGCGCCGCCGGCGAATACCTGGCGAAAATGGGCTTGCCGGAGGTCGACTTCAACTCCTACGCGACTCACCGTGGCGACCACTTGACTGCGCAGCGCGCCACCTTCGCCAACCCGAAACTGTTCAACGAAATGGTGGTGGAAAACGGCAAGGTCAAGCAGGGTTCCCTGGCGCGTATCGAGCCTGAAGGCCAGGTCACGCGGATGTGGGAAGCCATCGAGACCTACATGGAGCGCAAGCAGCCGCTGATCATTATTGCCGGTGCCGACTACGGCCAGGGCTCGTCCCGCGACTGGGCGGCCAAGGGCGTGCGCCTGGCCGGTGTTGAAGCGATTGCCGCTGAAGGTTTCGAGCGCATCCACCGCACCAACCTGGTGGGCATGGGCGTGTTGCCGCTGGAGTTCCTGCCGGGCACCGACCGCAACACCCTGAAGATCGATGGCAGCGAAACCTATGACGTGGTCGGCGCACGCACCCCGCGTGCGCAGTTGACGCTGGTGATCAACCGCAAGAATGGCGAACGTGTCGAAGTGCCGGTGACCTGCCGCCTGGACACCGCCGAAGAAGTGTCGATCTACGAGGCGGGCGGCGTGTTGCAACGTTTCGCCCAGGACTTCCTGGAATCGGCGGCGACGGCCTGAGAGGACACCATGGCACACGTAGCGCAAATCAAGATTCCCGCCACCTACATGCGTGGCGGCACCAGCAAAGGCGTGTTTTTCAGCCTCAAGGACCTGCCCGAATCGGCGCAGGTGCCAGGTGCCGCGCGCGATGCCTTGCTGTTGCGGGTGATCGGTAGTCCCGATCCCTACGACAAACAAATCGACGGCATGGGTGGCGCCACCTCCAGCACCAGCAAGACGGTGATCCTGGCCAAAAGTACCCGCGCCGAGCATGACGTGGACTACCTGTTCGGCCAGGTCTCCATCGACAAGCCGTTCGTGGACTGGAGTGGCAACTGCGGCAACCTGTCGGCCGCTGTCGGCTCCTTTGCCATCAGCGCCGGCCTGGTCGACCCGGCCCGCGTCCCGCACAACGGCGTGGCCGTGGTGCGAGTGTGGCAGGCCAATATCGGCAAGACCATCATCGCTCATGTGCCAATCACCGACGGTGCGGTGCAGGAAACCGGTGATTTCGAACTGGACGGCGTGACCTTCCCAGCCGCCGAAGTGCAGTTGGAGTTCATGGACCCGGCGGCGGAAGAAGAGGGTGGCGGTGGTTCGATGTTCCCCACCGGCAACCTGGTCGACGAGCTGGAAGTGCCCGGCGTCGGCACCTTCAAGGCCACGCTGATCAACGCCGGCATTCCGACGATCTTCATCAACGCCGAAGACCTCGGCTATACCGGCACCGAGTTGCAAGGCGCGATAAATAGCGACCCGAAAGCCCTGGCGATGTTCGAGACGGTGCGAGCTTATGGCGCCTTGCGTATGGGCCTGATCAAGCACCTGGACGAAGCCGCCCAGCGCCAGCACACGCCGAAGGTGGCGTTTGTGGCCAAGCCTTTGGACTACGTGGCGTCGAGTGGCAAGGCGATCAAGGCCAGTGATGTGGACCTGCTGGTGCGTGCGCTGTCCATGGGCAAGTTGCACCACGCGATGATGGGCACCGCTGCGGTGGCGATTGGCACGGCGGCGGCAATTTCCGGGACTTTGGTCAACCTGGCGGCGGGTGGTGTTGAACGCAATGCAGTGCGCTTCGGGCACCCGTCCGGCACCTTGCGTGTGGGCGCAGAAGCCACCCAGGTAAACGGCGAATGGGTGGTGAAGAAAGCCATCATGAGCCGCAGCGCGCGAGTGCTGATGGAAGGTTTCGTCCGCGTCCCTGGTGACGCCTTCTAAGGTTCAATACTGGACCCGTGTGGGAGCGGGCTCGCTCGCGAATGCGGTGGAACAGTGACATTTCAGTGCCTGACACACCGCCTTCGCGAGCAAGCTCGCTCCCACAGGAGATATCTATTCCAAGGCAGGCATCCAAGATCTGCTTTTTGACAACCGTGAGCCCGAGGACTGATCCCAACCCTCTTCTTGGAGTACTGCCATGAGCGCCAACGTCGACCAGAACAACCGTCCGGACTACGATCAGGTCCTGCAGGATATTGCTGACTATGTCCTGAACTACCGGATCGACTCCCGGGATGCACTGGACACCGCCCGCAACTGCCTGATGGACACCTTGGGCTGCGGCCTGCTGGCCCTGCGTTTCCCCGAGTGCACCAAGCACCTGGGGCCGATTGTCGAGGGCACGGTGGTGCCGTTTGGCGCGCGGGTGCCGGGCACGTCGTTTCGGTTGGACCCTGTCAAGGCCGCGTGGGACATCGGCTGCATCGTGCGCTGGCTCGATTACAACGACACCTGGCTCGCCGCCGAATGGGGCCACCCCTCGGACAACCTCGGCGGCATCCTCGCCGTGGCCGATCACCTGTCGCAGAAACGCGTGGCCAATGGCGATGCGCCGCTAACCGTGCGCGCAGTGCTGGAAGCGATGATCATGGCCCACGAAATCCAAGGCGTGATTGCCCTCGAAAACTCCTTCAACCGCGTGGGCCTTGACCATGTGCTGTTGGTGAAAGTCGCCTCCACGGCGGTCACCGCCAAGCTGATGGGCGCCAACCGTGAGCAGTTGCTGGCGGCGCTGTCCCATGCGTTTGTCGATGGGCAGGCATTGCGTACGTACCGGCATGCACCGAATGCCGGCTCGCGCAAATCCTGGGCAGCGGGCGATGCCTCCAGTCGGGGCGTGCGCCTGGCGGATATCGCCATGCGTGGCGAGATGGGTATTCCGGGTGTCTTGAGCGCGCCGCAGTGGGGTTTCTATGACGTGCTGTTCAGCCACACCAACAAGGACCTAGCGCTCAAGCCGGAGGACAAACGCGCGTTCAGCCTGGCCCAATCCTACGGCACCTATGTGATGGAAAACGTGCTGTTCAAGATCAGCTTCCCCGCCGAATTCCACGCGCAAACCGCCTGCGAGGCTGCGGTGACGCTGCATCCGTTGGTGAAAGACCGCCTACAGGAAATCGAGCGCATCGTGATCACCACCCATGAATCGGCGATTCGTATCATTTCCAAAGTCGGCCAACTGGCCAACGCCGCTGACCGCGATCACTGCCTGCAATACATGACCGCCGTGCCGTTGGCATTCGGCAACCTGGTGGCCGAGCAGTACGAGGATGAATTCCACGCTGCCCACCCGATCATCGATCAGTTGCGCGACAAAATGGTCATCGTCGAAGACCCACGTTACAGCCGCGAATACCTGGAGGCCGACAAGCGCTCCATCGCCAATGCCGTGCAGGTGTTCTTCAAGGATGGCAGCAGCACCGAGCAGGTGGCGGTGGAGTACCCGATTGGCCATCGCCGGCGTCGGGTGGACGGCATTCCGTTGCTGGAAGACAAGTTCAAGGCCAATCTGGCCACACGGTTTACCGCGCAGCGCAGTGCCGAGATTTTTGCGCTGTGCAAGGATCAGGCACGGCTTGAAGCCACACCGGTCAATCGGTTTGTGGACCTGTTCGTGATCTAATTGGCATCACGTATTCCTCTGTCGGAACCCGATCAATGTGGGAGCGAGCAAGCCCGCTCCTACATTTTTTCACTACCAGTGCCATCGTGTCCGGGCCAGGCGTTATTCAAACCGCAGGATCACCCGGCGGTTGTGCTTACTTTTCTTCTCGATCTTCTCGCAAAACACCCGGCCGATTTCTTCGGTGTTGATCACATGGGTACCCCCACACGGCTGGATATCAATGCCGGCGATTTCAATCACCCGTACCGATCCCTGAATCACCGGCGGAGCCACTGCCTGTGTACGCGTGATCTGTAGCAGGGTCGAATATTCGGAAGCCGGCATCGACAAGGTTTTCACCGCGTGAGCCTGTTCGATCAGCGCATTGAGGTCGCGGGTGATGCTGTCTTTATCGAGCGTCATTTCGGGCAGGTCGAAATCCAGCCGGCCCTTGTCCGCACTGATGCTGCATCCGGTGACCGGCGCATCGATGATCGAACACAGCAGGTGCAGGCAGGTGTGCATTTTCATGTGCTGGTAGCGCCGGTCCCAATCGAGGCCGGCATCCACCTGTACCCCGGCGGTCAGTTGCGCGGGGCAGTGTTCCACTTGGTGCCAGATGATCGAGCGCAGCACCGGGTCGCGCACCGTGCCGGTCACTTCGACCCGCGTACCGTCGGCCAGTGTGAGGTGGCCCGTGTCGCCTGGCTGGCCGCCGCCCGTGGGGTAGAACAGCGTGTGCTCCAGGGCGATGCCGTGTTCGCTGATGGCAATCACTCGGGCGCTGAAGGCGTTCTGGTAGGGCGCGCTGTCGAACAGCGCCAGGGTTTCCATGGTGTGCACGGACATGTTCAACCTCCGACGATCAGTGGGCTGGCTTGCAGCAGGGAGCGCACCATTGCACTCAGGCCAGGGGGGGAGAGCAGGGTGATTTCGAATTCCGGCCCGCAGACTTTCAGGTTCAGCGGCAAGCGCGGCAATGGAGTGCCCGACTCGACACGGTGCAGACGAAATTGCAGGTGGTGGCGCTCCTTGACCGTGGGCTCTAGCATCAGCCCCGGCAGGGGGTGGAAATCGGCGTCCAGCACGGTCACCTTATGGCTGGCGTTGATTTCGCCCACCACATGCAATCGCTCATCCAGGGCGAAGGCTCCGAGGTAGTTGCTGTGGTCCGATTCATCGTTTTTTTGCAGCTGGATCTGGTTCACCACCTTCACTTTAGTGCCGGCGGGGACGTCCTGGGTGATCACGCAGGACGGGCTGATAAACACGTTGTCGCCAATCAGCACATAACCCAGCACGCGGGCACCGGAGCCGACCTCGACGTTGTTGCCCAGGCGTGGGTGACGCTTGCCGTCGGGGTTGTTGGCGATGCCTCGGGCGCCCAGAGTCACGCCGCAGAGGATGTAACAGTCGTTGCCAATTTCGCAGGTTTCGCCGATCACCGTGCCGTAGCCGTGGTCCAGCACGAAGCGTCGGCCGATGCGCGCCGCCGGGTGAATCTCGGCGCCGGAAAGCACCTTGCCCTGGTTGCTCAGCTTGAGGGCAATGCGCGAAAACACGCCGTTGGTCTGGTCGGGAAAATTCCATACAAGGTGCGCCAGGCGGTAATACAGCACCGCCTTGAACGAGGCGTAGGACTCCAGGATCAACTCACCGCGCCCGCGTGAAGCCGGATCACGGTAGGCGTAGGCGATCAGGTCTTCGGCTACTGCCTGGGCAGCATTCTGGATCAGGGGCGCCAGATGCGGTTCCAGCTGCTTCATCTGTAGGGGCGTAAGGGTTTTGATGAGGTGAGTGATCAACTCATCGTGCAACTGTTGCATGTCGATAAAACCGCCCATGGAGGCACCCCTGCATTCTGGTTGGCTGGAAACCCGTTTATTCGAAACTGGGCAGGTAGCTGTCGGCATTGTCGTAGACCATGGTCAGCACCACTGTTTCGGGCGGCAGTTCGGGGGCGAGCTTGGCAATGGCCACCATGTTGGCGGCGGAAGACAGGCCCAGGCTGATAGCGTCGGTGCGCATGATGCGTTTCATCATGTCGATGCAGTCCTGGCGCGAGACCTTGAGCATGCCGTCGATCACGTCCAGGTTGAGAATGCTCGGGATCAAACCGATCGACAGGCCCTGAATGTGATGCGGTGCGTGCTGGTTTTTCAGCAGGTCGCACTCCTCCGGTTCCACGCCCATGACGCGTAGTTGCGGCCAGGCGGATTTCAGGGTTTCACCGATGCCAGTGATATGCCCCCCGGTGCCGATGCCGCTGACAAAGTAGTCGGCGCGCAGCTCACCGAAGGCACGCAGGATTTCCGGTGCGGTGGTGTCGCGATGGGTCTGTGGGTTGGCGGCGTTGCGCTGCTGGTTGAGCATCACGTAGCTGGGGTTTTCCAGCTGCAGTTCCATGCACTTTTCGCCGTGAGAGTTGTTGCCCAGGCGGCTGTCCGACAGCACCACCTTGGCCCCGTATAAACGCAGCAGCTTCTGTTTTTCCGGGCTGTAGTTGTCGGGAATCACCAGCACCACTTTGTAGCCCAATACATTGCCCGCCATCACCAAGCCGATGCCGGTGTTACCGCCACTGGGCTCGATGATGGTCTGCCCGGAATCGCGGATCAGCACGCCTCGGCGCTCGGCGTCGAGGATCATGCCCAAGGCGATGCGAGCCTTGTGGCTGCCGCCTGGGTTGAGGGATTCGAGCTTGGCGTAGACCTCGATACCGAGGTCTTCGGAGAACTGCGCCAGACGCACGATCGGCGTCTGGCCGATCACGTCGAGGATGGAGTTATGCAACATCATTCAGCCCCCGGCTCAATACAACGGCATGTCGGGTTCGACGTCACGAACCCAATGTTTCATGCCGCCCTGCAGAACTTTGGTGTTGGCGAAACCAGCCGCCAGCAAGGTACTGGCGGCTTGCTCAGCACGGGTGCCGGCGTAGCAGATCAGGTAATGGGTATTGTCCCGGCTGAGGCTGTCGAGGTGGCCGTCCAGTTCGGCCAGGGGGATATGCACCACGCCCGGCAATTTGCACACTTCCAGTTCGCTGGCGTCGCGCACATCCAGCAGCACATCGGCGCTGCTGGGGTGTTCGAGTACTTGCTTGAGTACGTGCGGCTTGATGTAGCGTTCTTCGGCCAGCGACGGTTGGCTGGGCACGGCATCCGCGCAGGCGGTCGGTGCCAGGGTTTCGCTGTGGCGCGCCTCGGAGCAGCATGGGCAGTCGGCGCGGCGCTTGAAACGGATCTCGCTGAACTTCATCGCCAGCGCATCGAAGCGCATCAAGCGGCCTGACAGCGGTTCGCCGATGCCAATCAGCAACTTGATTGCCTCGGTGGCCTGGATCATCCCGACCACACCGGGCAGCACGCCGATCACGCCCCCGGCGCTGCAATTGGGCGCCAGCTCGGCGGGCGGCGCGCTCGGAAACAGGCAGCGGTAGCACGGCCCGCCTTTATAGTTGAGCACGCTGATCTGCCCGTCGAAGCGGTAGATGGCGCCGTACACCAAGGGCTTGCCCAGTTGCACGCAAGCGTCGTTGACCAGGTAGCGGGTGTCGAAATTGTCGGTGCCGTCGATCACCAGATCGTAGGCGCCTACCAGTTCCAGGGCGTTGTCGGCATTCAACGCGGTGTCGTGGGCGTTGATCTGGATATGGCGGTTGAGGTCTTGCAGGCGCTGCTTGGCGGATTCGACTTTGGGCATGCCGAGGGTGCTGTTGCCGTGGACGATCTGGCGTTGCAGGTTGCTGCTTTCCACCACATCAAAGTCCACCAGCCCCAGGGTGCCGACCCCGGCAGCCGCCAGATACAGGCTGATCGGCGAGCCCAGACCGCCGGTGCCGATGATCAGCACCTTGGCTTTCTTGAGGTTCAACTGACCTTCGCGACCCACACCGGGCAGGGTGATGTGGCGCACGTAGCGTTGTACTTCTTCATTGCTCAGCGCGTCGACGTCCATGCCGCCGGACGTGGCCAGCAGCACCTCGATTCTGGCTTTCTCGGGCAGTGGGTCATCCGCGCCAACCAGCTCTTCCTCGGCGGTAAACAGGAAGTGCTCCTTGAGCTGGTTGTTCTTCTCGTGAAACAGGTGCGGACGCAACTGTGGGTGACTGCTGCAGAGGTTTTCAATGACTTCGCGCAATGTCGATCCGGTGCCCTCGAGGGTCGATTCCGGCAGCTTGGCCACGCGGACCAGAATGTCGGGGAAAGAGACAGCGTTCATGGACAACTCCGTGTGCAGGTCGTTGAAAGGTTGAAGGGCGAAATGCTTGCCATCCCAGGCAAACAGCTTGGAACCAAGGGGCTGGCCCTGGCGAACGTCGACCACCAGGTAGCTGACGGGGTAGATCGGCTCGCCCATGAACAGCGCCTTGTCCTGGTCTTCGTCGCTGAAATAGGCACCTACATCCGGGTGCGAGTGGTAGATCACTACCACCGGGTTGTCGCTGCGAAACGCCTTGTTCATCAACAGGGTGTCGGCCACCGAGAAGGTGTAGCCGTTGGCAGCGCTGCGCGGATACATCTCGGGGTTCTTGTGGTGCAGTTCATTCTGGATATTGCTGCCCAGGTACACGCTGCCGTCGGCGAAGACAAAACCACAGCATTCTTCGGGGTAGCTGCGGCTGGCGTGGGCGTAGATCTGTTCCAGGGCTTTGGGGCGGAGGACGTCCATGTTTCTCTCGCGTGGTTGTAGAAGGGTCAATTTTTCTTGGCCAGGAGTTTTTCAACCGGCAACTTGGTGATCGCAAAGCCGGCCAGCAGGATGGCCGAATACAGCATCAGGTCGCGGGAAATCGACACGCCTTCGTACCAGGCGCCGATGATCACCGCGAACACCGGGAAGATGATGAACACGAATGACAGGATGATCGGGCTCAAGCGCTTGAGCAGCATGAAGTACACGATGAACCCGCCCACCGAAGCCACCAGGCCCAGGTAGAACAGCGCACCCCAGGAGCGCAGGGTGATGGCGTCGAAGGTCGGCGCTTCAAACCACAGCCCGGCGACGAACAGCATCAGCCCGGCAATGCCGATGGGCAGGGTGTTGTAGGTGATCACACTGATGGCGCTGCCTTTCTGCTTGGTAATGACATAGCACAAGGCATGCATGATCGCGGCGGTCAGAATCGCCAGCACCCCGAAGAACTCCGCGTGGTCCAGGTGCAGGCCCTGGCTCCTGATGATCATGTAGAGGCTGCCGAAGCCGATACCGATGCCAACCACCTGGGAAAAGTAGATGCGCTCACGCAGGAACAGCGCAGAGAAAATCAGGATGAACACCGGCATGCAGCTGAACAGCAGCGCGGTCAGGCCGGACGAGACATGCATCTCGCCGTAGTTGAGCAGGTAGTAGGGCACGCTGAAGTAGGACAGGGTCACGAACACGAAGAACCAGCGGCTCTCGCGGGGGAACAGGATCGGCTCGCGGCGCACCATGGCAAAACACAGGAACAGCGGGAAAGCGATCAGGAAACGCAGGCCCGCGGACGTCAGTGGCGGCACGCTCTCCACGGCAATCTTGATCCCCAGCCACGTGGTGCCCCAACTCAGACAGACGATCAGGAACATCACGCTGGTGATCAGCCCGGCCAACCACTGTTTTTGGGTTTTTGTCTTGGCGGTATTTTCGAGAACGGCGGACATTGGCATCGTTTATTGCTTCCCTGAGCCGAAATTGAACTCTATATTGAGCTTGTAATGAGTTGTAAAATCCGGCGATTGAACCCGTAAAAGCACACTATTAGGGCGAAAGATGGCTGTCAAAACAAATATTGACATGGTGTCAATTATGCGTGAGGGGTTGTCCAACGGGCAGGGCGTGAAGTACAAGCGCCTGTCCGATGTCATGGAACGGGGCATCCTCGAAGGCTTGATTGAACCAGGACGAAAACTGCCGCCCCATCGGGTGCTTTCCGACAATCTGGGTGTGACGATCGGCACCATCAGCCGGGCCTACGGCGAACTGGAGCGCCTGGGGTTGGTGGTGGCGCGGGTTGGTGACGGTACTTTCGTGCGCAAGCGTGGGATGGAGCGCCAGCGCGATGAGGGTTTTCGCAACTTCAGCGAAGAGCCGCGCCAGTACTTCGACATGAGCCGCAATATGCACATCCCCGGTCAGGAAACCGTGTTCCTGGCCCAGAGCTTCCAGACCCTGTCGACCAACGCCAAATTCCTCCAGGACATCAGCGCCTACACCCCGGACGCCGGCCTGCCGCGCTACCGTGAAGCGGGCGCGCAATGGCTGGTGCAGCGTGATTTTCATCCGATCCCCGAGCAGGTCATCTGCGTCAATGGCGGCCAGCACGGCTTGCTATGCTCAATGATGGCGCTGTTGCGGGCCGGCGATACGGTGGTCACCGAGCAACTGACGTATCCAGGCCTGATTACCGCCGCGCGGATGCTGGGTATCCGTTTGATCGGCCTGGAGATGGATGAAGAAGGCGTGCTGCCGGGCGCGCTGGATGAAGTCTGTCGAAATCACCGGGTTTCAGCGCTGTACTGCACACCGACGATCCAGAATCCGACCACGGCGGTACTTTCGGTGGCGCGCCGCGAAGCCTTGGTCAAAGTGTGTCGCGAGCACAACCTGCTGATTCTTGAGGACGAGGCCCACGGTGTACTGGTCGAGGACCGGCCGCCGCCCCTCAGCCATTTCGCCCCCGAGCGTACGATTTTGATCAGCAGCCTGAGCAAAGCCGTATCGGCCGGGCTGCGTGTGGGTTATGTGCACGCGCCACCGGCGTTGGTCAGCCGTATTTCGGCGGCGCTGCGTTCGACCTGCTGGATGGCTACGCCCGTCACCTTGGAGCTTGCTACCCAGTGGATCGAAAACGGTACGGCGGAGTACCTGCTGCGCCAGCAGATCAACGAAATCAGCCGGCGCAAGGCCCTGGTCCGTGACCTACTGATCGGCCTGGAGTACCGCACCCACCTCAACAGCCCGCACTTCTGGATTGAAGTACCGGAGCCGTGGCGGGCGTCGGAAATCGAGGCGGAGCTCAAGCAGAATAATTACCTGATCGCCACCGCCGAGGCGTTTGCGGTTGGGCAGACGGCGGTGCCGCAATTTATTCGGGCGAGTATCTGCAACACGTCGGGAGATGACCAGCTGTTGCGGGCGGGGTTTGATGCGTTGGCAACGGCGTTGGGGCAGGGGGGAGGGAGGTTTCAGTTGTAGGCCTTGATCCTTGTGGTGAGCGGGCTTGCCCCGCGCGAGGCAAGCTCGCTCACCACAAGGTAATAGGCAGACAACATTATTTGAAGCGCCGCTCCACGCCCTTCTCCACCAGAATCTTCGCCGAAATCTCTTCCACCGAAAAGTGCGTGGAATTGATGTGCGCAATATTCTCGCGACGGAACAGATTTTCTACTTCTCGCACTTCGAACTCGCACTGCGCATAGCTGGAATAGCGGCTGTTGGGCTTGCGTTCATTGCGAATCGCCGTCAGCCGATCCGGATCAATGGTCAGCCCGAACAGCTTGTGCGAATGCGCGCGCAGGGCGGCCGGCAGCGTCAAATGCTCCATGTCGTCCTCGGTCAGCGGATAGTTGGCCGCGCGGATGCCGAATTGCATGGCCATGTACAGACAGGTGGGCGTTTTGCCGCAGCGGGACACGCCCACCAGGATCAGGTCGGCCTTGTCGTAGTAGTGGGTGCGGGCGCCGTCGTCGTTGTCGAGGGCGAAGTTCACCGCCTCGATACGCTCCATATAGTTGGAGTTATGGCCAATGGAATGGGACTTTCCTACCGAGTACGACGAATGTTCACTCAGCTCTTGTTCCAGTGGCGCGAGGAACGTCGAGAAGATGTCGATCATGAAACCATTCGACGTTGCGAGAATCTCACGAATGTCTTGATTGACGATGGTGTCGAAAATGATCGGACGAAAACCGTCTTTTTCGGCCGCCAGATTGATTTGTTGTACCATGGCCCGCGCTTTATCCACGCTGTCGATGTACGGTCGCGTGAATTTGGCGAAGGTAATGTTTTCGAACTGCGCGAGCAGGCTTTGACCCAATGTTTCGGCTGTGATGCCGGTGCCGTCGGAGATAAAGAAAGCAGATCGTTTCATTTGAGCCCTGGGCCTTAAGCTGATGGCGAATCTTGGATATGATAGGCGCGATTTTGCCGTCCCGCAGTGGGCCGCATTCTCACTTATTTTCCAGGTCCAGGCCACAAGCGCTGGCACTCGCTCCTACTGAGCAGCCGGCGTCCTGAGCTTTTCCAACACAGTTAGTGGAGAGATCACCTTGGTAGAGTACGTAGTTTCCCTCGATAAGCTCGGCGTCCATGATGTAGAGCACGTGGGGGGCAAGAACGCATCCCTCGGCGAGATGATCAGTAATCTTGCAGGCGCTGGTGTGTCGGTGCCCGGTGGTTTCGCCACCACGGCCCAGGCTTACCGCGATTTCCTCGAACTGAGCGGGCTCAACGCTCAGATCCACGCCGCGCTGGACGCCCTGGACGTCGATGACGTCAATGCCCTGGCCAAGACAGGCGCCCAGATCCGCCAATGGATCATGGAAGCCGAGTTCCCTGAGAAGCTCAACGAAGAAATCCGCACCGCCTTCGCCGCGCTGTCGGCCGGTAACCCGGACGTCGCCGTTGCCGTACGCTCCTCTGCCACCGCCGAAGACTTGCCGGACGCTTCCTTCGCCGGCCAGCAAGAAACCTTCCTGAACATCCGCGGCGTTGAAAACGTGATCCGCGCGGCCAAGGAAGTGTTCGCCTCGCTGTTCAACGACCGCGCCATTTCCTACCGTGTGCACCAAGGTTTCGACCACAAGCTGGTGGCCCTGTCTGCCGGTGTGCAGCGCATGGTGCGTTCGGAAACCGGCACTGCTGGCGTGATGTTCACCCTCGATACCGAATCGGGCTTCCGTGACGTGGTGTTTATTACCGGCGCCTACGGCCTGGGCGAAACCGTCGTACAAGGCGCGGTCAACCCCGACGAATTCTACGTACATAAGCACACCCTTGAAGCCGGCCGCCCGGCCATCCTGCGCCGCAACCTGGGCAGCAAGGCCATCAAGATGATTTACGGCGACGAGGCCAAGGCCGGTCGCTCGGTGAAAACCGTTGAAGTCGACAAGGCCGAACGCGCGCGTTTCTGCCTGACCGACGCTGAAGTCAGCGAACTGGCCAAACAAGCGATGATCATCGAAAAGCACTACAAGTGCCCGATGGATATCGAGTGGGCCAAGGACGGTGACGACGGCAAGCTCTACATCGTGCAGGCCCGTCCGGAAACCGTGAAAAGCCGCACCTCGGCCAATGTCATGGAGCGCTACCTGCTCAAAGAAACCGGCACCGTGCTGGTGGAAGGCCGTGCCATCGGCCAGCGCATCGGCGCCGGCAAGGTGCGGATCATCAAGGACGTGTCCGAAATGGACAAAGTCCAGCCAGGTGACGTGCTGGTTTCCGACATGACCGACCCGGACTGGGAACCGGTGATGAAACGCGCCAGCGCCATCGTCACCAACCGTGGCGGGCGTACCTGCCACGCGGCGATCATCGCCCGTGAACTGGGCATCCCTGCAGTCGTGGGCTGCGGCAACGCGACCCAGCTGTTGAAAGACGGCCAAGGCGTCACTGTTTCCTGCGCCGAAGGCGACACCGGTTTCATCTTTGAAGGCGAGCTGGGCTTCGATATCAAGCAGAACTCCATCGACGCCATGCCGGACCTGCCGTTCAAGATCATGATGAACGTCGGCAACCCGGACCGCGCCTTTGACTTCGCGCAACTGCCAAACGCCGGTGTGGGCTTGGCCCGCCTGGAGTTCATCATCAATCGCATGATCGGCGTGCACCCCAAGGCTCTGTTGAACTACGACGGCCTGCCGTTGGATATCAAGGAAAGCGTCGACAAGCGTATCGCGGGCTACAACGACCCGGTGGGCTTCTACGTCGAGAAGCTGGTGGAAGGCATCAGCACCCTGGCGGCGGCGTTCTACCCGAAAAAGGTCATCGTGCGTCTGTCGGACTTCAAGTCCAACGAATACGCCAACCTGATCGGCGGCAAGCTTTACGAGCCGGAAGAAGAAAACCCGATGCTGGGCTTCCGTGGCGCCTCGCGCTACATCAGCGAAGCGTTCCGTGACTGCTTCGAACTCGAATGCCGCGCCCTCAAGCGCGTGCGCAACGAGATGGGCCTGACCAACGTCGAGATCATGGTGCCGTTCGTGCGCACCCTGGGCGAAGCGAGCCAGGTGGTGGACTTGCTGGCTGAGAACGGCCTGTCCCGTGGTGAGAACGGCCTGCGCGTGATCATGATGTGCGAGCTGCCGTCCAACGCCATCCTGGCCGAAGAATTCCTGGAGTTCTTCGACGGTTTCTCCATCGGCTCCAACGACCTGACCCAACTGACCCTGGGCCTGGACCGTGACTCCGGGATCATCGCTCACCTGTTTGACGAGCGAAATCCTGCGGTCAAGAAGCTGCTGGCCAACGCCATCCAGGCCTGCAACAAGGCCGGCAAGTACATCGGTATCTGCGGCCAAGGCCCTTCCGATCACCCGGACCTGGCCAAATGGCTGATGGAACAGGGCATCGAAAGCGTCTCGCTGAACCCCGATTCCGTGCTGGAAACCTGGTTCTTCCTGGCGGAAGGCCAAGCGTCCGCCTAAGATCGTCACGTCAAAAGTGCCGGTCACCCTTCGTGGGTGACCGGCATTCTTATCTGTACAGGGCGGGCATCCTCGCGGACGCCGCCCTTTTTTGTGCAAGAGCATTATGCAAAGCAGCAGCAACCTGTTTCCCGTCGCCCTGATAAGCGCTGAACGTCGTGGCGACCTGAGTGAAGACGTGTATCGCCTCAAACCCGGTAACAGCCCCGACGGCACCGTCGAGCTGGCGGTTACCCGTTTAGGCCTGGCCGACGTCCCGGAAAACCGGGGCATCCCAGTTATTTTATTGCACGGCAGTTTTTCCAACCGACGCTTCTGGTATTCGCCCAAGGGGATCGGTCTGGGCGCTTACTTGGCGCGCGAGGGGTTTGATGTCTGGATCCCGGAAATGCGCGGTCATGGCCTGTCCAAGCGCAATCATGACTACGCCCGCAACCGAGTCGCTGACTATGCGCGTTACGATTTGCCGGCCATCGGCGCATTCGTGCGTGAACAAAGCGAGCAGATTCCTCACTGGATTGGCCATTCCCTGGGTGGCACCAGCTTGGCAGCGGCGCTAGGCGGTCAGCACCTGGGCACGCCGGCCGTGGCTTCGGTGGCGCTGTTTGGTTGTCAGGTCAGTCGCACCCATTGGCCGTTGAAACTGCCGCCAGTGGAGTGGACCGGCCGCTTGCTGTTGAAGCGCTTTGGCGAAGTGTCCGGCTCGCGCCTGAAACGTGGTCCCGAGGACGAACCGGCGGGGGTGATGATCGAAGCCATGCGCTGGAATGGCCTGTTTGGTCGCTTTGGCGAAGGTAAAAACGATTGGTGGAAAGGCTTGGCAGAGGTCGATGTGCCGCTGTTGGCGGTCAGTGCAGCCGGGGATCATCAAGACCCCGACTGGGCCTGTCGCAAGCTGTTCGAGCAAGTCGGCTCCGAGCACCGTCAGTACCTGTGCCTGGGCCGACAGCAAGGCTTTACAGGGGATTTTGGGCATGTGGAAATGCTGGTGAGCAAAGCCGCCCAGGCCGAAGTGTGGCCATTGGTGGCGCAGTGGTTGAAAGATCCGCTCACACCATTGTCCGGTGCGCAGGCGCAGGTGTTGGCCACGGTTTGACGCAGCGCTCTGCCAAGGGCGTTTCGCTCGTGTGTGGTTGCGGCTAAGATATGACGCGTTAAACGCTTCTGGTCATATTCAGTCGCGCAGTGGCTATTGCGTTGCGGCGAGGCGAATGGGATGTTTCGCACCTGCTCTGGCTGGCGCTTCTTTCGAAAGACACCTCTTTGACGGAAAGGAATTTTTCAATGAACCATTACGTGACCCCCGATCTGTGCGACGCCTACCCGGACCTGGTGCAGGTGCTCGAACCGATGTTCAGCAACTTCGGCGGCCGGGATTCCTTCGGCGGCGAGATCGTCACCGTCAAATGCTTCGAAGATAACTCCCTGGTCAAGGAACAAGCCGATCAGCCGGGTGCCGGCAAGGTGCTGGTGGTCGACGGTGGCGGCTCCCTGCGTCGGGCGCTGCTGGGCGACATGATCGCCGAGAAAGCGGCGAAAAACGGTTGGGAAGGGCTGGTGATCTACGGTTGCATCCGCGATGTGGACGTCATTGCCCAGACCGATCTGGGTGTACAGGCCTTGGCCAGCCATCCGATGAAGACCGACAAGCGCGGTATTGGCGATTTGAACGTGGTTGTTACTTTCGCGGGTGTGACCTTTCGTCCGGGTGAATACATCTACGCCGATAACAATGGCGTGATCGTTTCTCCCAGCCCGCTGAAAATGCCCGAATAAGACAGGAGTAAGGATGTTCGAGGAAGAAAACGCGCAATGGGGCCTGGTGCATGCCCTGGTGCTGGACGGTAAAGGCGGTGCGCGTTCGATTGCCCGGACAGAGCTCGACGACTTGCAACTGCAGCCCCAGGAGAGCCTGTGGCTGCATTGGGATCGCAGCCATCCGCAAACCCAGACGTGGCTGCGCAAATCCAGCGGTTTGAGCGAATTTGCCTGTGACTTGTTGCTGGAAGAGAACACCCGTCCGCGCCTGTTGCCGCTGCCGGAATCGGAATTGCTGCTGTTCCTGCGCGGGGTCAACCTAAACCCCGGTGCGGAGCCGGAAGACATGGTCTCGGTACGCATCTTTGCTGCCGCCAGCCGCGTGATTTCCCTACGTCTGCGCCCGTTGCGCGCCACTGATGAACTGTTGGTGCAACTGGCGGACGGCAAGGGGCCTAAGACCGCGTCGGAACTCATCCTTTATATGGCGCAGTACCTGACCAATAAAGTGCAGGATCTGGTCTCCGACCTGTCTGAAATCGTCGATATCGAGGAAGAAAAACTCGATACCGACGAACGGTATACGCCGGAACATGGCAGCGTGTTGCAGATCCGTCGACGAGCGGCTGGGCTGAAGCGATTTTTGGCGCCGCAGCGGGATATTTTTGCCCAGCTCACGCGAATCAAATTGCCGTGGTTCTGTGACGACGATGCCGACTACTGGAACGAATTGAACAACAGCCTGACCCGCTACCTGGAAGAACTCGAATTGACCCGGGAGCGCGTGGGGCTTGTGCTGGAGGCCGAAGACCGGCGTTTGAGCGTGCGTATGAACCGCACCATGTATCGCTTCGGGATCATCACCGGAATCTTTCTTCCGATGAGTTTTTTGACTGGTCTGCTGGGGATCAATGTGGGCGGTATTCCGTTCTCCGCCAGCCCCTATGGATTCATGGTGGCGTGCCTGTTAATGGTCTCGGTTGCACTCGGACAATGGTGGCTTTTTCGACGATTGCGCTGGGTTTGAGCTGAATATGACCTGAACGTACGTACGGTCCTATGTGACCTCAAGAATTTTACCCTCGTCTTTTAAATCACTTGCGAGAGGTCTTTATGCACGATCCGTTCGAACAGTCTTTGCGTGACATGCTCAATGCCTCGCCGTCCAACCGCGACGACGATGCCTGCCTGGGCCGCGTGTTGAAAACCGCCAACCGCCAGGTCGGTGCGGGTGACCTGTTCGGTCTGCTCGGCCGCTGGCTGCCGGCGTTGATGATGGCCCTGAACAACGGTTCGGCCCATGTATCGCCGGTTTCCCGTCGTAAACCTCTTGCTCGCACTGCTGATAAGGCTGATTGAATATGGAACTTGATCTCTGGACTCAGAGCCTGGTCACCGCGATGACCGCATTGTGGACCAAGGTGGCGAACTTCATTCCCAACCTGTTTGGTGCTCTGGTCCTGGTATTGCTGGGCTTTGTCGTGGCCAAGCTGCTCGACACCCTGCTGTCCAAACTGCTCGCAAAACTGGGCCTCGATCGCCTGATGGCGGGCACCGGACTGACCAAGCTGCTGGGGCGTGCCGGGCTGCAAGTGCCGATCTCTACCTTGATTGGCAAGATCGTTTATTGGTTTGTTTTGCTGATTTTTCTGGTTTCTGCGGCTCAATCCCTTGGACTTGAGCGAGTTTCAGCTACGCTCGACATGCTGGCGCTGTATTTGCCGAAGGTTTTTGGCGGCGCGCTGGTGCTGCTGGTAGGCGTTTTGCTGGCGCAACTGGCCAATGGGCTGGTGCGCGGTGCCGCTGAAGGCGTGGGGCTGGACTATGCTGCGGGCCTGGGGAGAATTGCCCAGGGCCTGGTGATTATCATCAGTATTTCGGTCGCGATCAGCCAGTTGGAGGTCAAGACTGACCTGCTCAACCATGTGATTGTGATTGTTTTGATTACCGTTGGTCTGGCCGTTGCGCTGGCCATGGGCTTGGGAAGCCGGGAAATTGCCGGTCAGATTCTTGCGGGAATCTACGTGCGTGAGTTGTATCAAGTGGGGCAACAGGTGCGTGTGGGCGAGGTCGAAGGGCAAATCGAGGAGATCGGCACAGTCAAGACGACGGTGCTGACCGATGACGGCGACCTGGTGTCGCTGTCCAATCGGATTCTCCTGGAACAGCAGGTCAGTAGCCGCTAATCCGGCAAACCCTGCTAATGTACGCCGCCGCTGGCCCGGCTGACCGGGTTGTGGCGGACATTGACCTGACTGTCGGCACGACTTGTTTTGAATAAAGCCCAAACGCTGTCCACGCGCTATGACCCCCGTGAGCTCTCTGATGAGGAGTTGGTCGCGCGCGCGCACACGGAGCTGTTTCACGTAACTCGCGCGTACGAAGAATTGATGCGCAGATATCAACGCACTCTGTTCAACGTTTGTTCAAGGTATTTAGGGAACGATAGAGATGCGGATGATGTCTGTCAGGAAGTGATGCTCAAGGTGCTGTACGGCCTGAAGAACTTCGAGGGCAAATCGAAGTTCAAGACGTGGCTATACAGCATCACGTACAACGAGTGCATCACGCAGTATCGGAAGGAACGGCGAAAGCGTCGCTTGATGGACGCGTTGAGTCTGGACCCCCTTGAGGAAGCGTCTGAAGAGAAGGCGCCGGCACCCGAGGAGAAGGGCGGACTTGATCGCTGGTTGGTGTATGTGAACCCGATTGACCGGGAAATTCTGGTGCTACGATTTGTCGCAGAGCTGGAATTTCAGGAAATCGCTGACATCATGCACATGGGTTTGAGTGCTACAAAAATGCGTTACAAACGTGCTCTTGATAAATTACGTGAGAAATTTGCGGGCGAGACTGAAACTTAGTGCGTGGCAAATATCTCTTACGTGTAGGCAAGTTCTGTTAGACTTGTCGCCGAGTTGTCCCCCGGTTTGTGGGACTGCTTTACAATCACCAGATGGGGATTTAACGGATGAAACTGAAAAACACCTTGGGCTTGGCCATTGGTTCTCTTATTGCCGCTACTTCTTTCGGCGTTCTGGCACAAGGCCAAGGCGCAGTTGAAGGCGAGCTGTTCTACAAGAAGCAGTACAACGATAGCGTCAAGCACATCGAAGACGGCTTCAATCCTGGCGCTCGCATCGGTTACTTCCTGACCGACGACCTGTCCTTGAACCTGTCCTACGACAAGACCAACCACACCCGTTCGAACGACGGTACTGGTAACCAGAAGATCAAAGGCGATACCGGCAGCCTGGTTGCCCAGTATCACTTCGGTCAAGCTGGCGTAGACAGCCTGCGTCCATACGTTGAAGGCGGTTTCGGCCACCAGAGCCGTACTAACGTTCAAGCTGACGGCCACAGCGGTCGCGACCAGACTACCTTCGCTACCGTTGGTACTGGCGTGAAGTACTACTTCACCAACAACCTGTACGCTCGTGCCGGTGTTGAAGCTGACTACGGTCTGGACAACGGCAAGTGGGACTACTCCGCACTGGTCGGCCTGGGCGTAAACTTCGGCGGTAACGCTGGCGCAGTTGCTCCAGCTCCTACCCCAGCACCAGCTCCAGAGCCAACTCCAGAGCCAGAAGCTCCAGTTGCTCAGGTTGTTCGTGTTGAGCTGGACGTTAAGTTCGACTTCGACAAGTCGGTTGTTAAGCCTAACAGCTACGGCGACGTTAAAAACCTGGCCGACTTCATGGCTCAGTACCCAGCTACCAACGTAGAAGTTGCTGGTCACACTGACTCCGTCGGTCCAGACGCTTACAACCAGAAGCTGTCCCAGCGTCGTGCTGACGCTGTTAAGCAAGTCCTGGTTAAAGACGGCGTTGCTCCTAGCCGCATCACCGCGGTAGGTTACGGCGAATCCCGCCCAGTTGCTGACAACGCAACTGAAGCTGGTCGTGCTGTTAACCGTCGCGTAGAAGCGTCGGTAGAAGCTCAAGCTCAGTAATTACTGAGTGGTAGAAAAAAGCCCGGCTTAGGCCGGGCTTTTTTTCGCCTGGAATTTGCCTCAGGCAGTAGCTGCTGCGAGGTATGCGGCCTGTTCGCTGCCGGCGACACGGCCGATCACCAGGATTGCCGGGCTCTTCAAGGCAAATGCCTGTGCATCTTCATGCATACGCCATAGTTCGCTGCGGCATTCCCTTTGCTGGGGCAGCGATGCATTCTCGATCATCGCCACCGGCATATCCGCCGCCATTCCGCCGTCGAGCAGTTGCTGGCGGATTTCCTCCAGTTTCGCCACGCCCATGTACACCACCAACGTAGTCCCGCCCTCGGCCAGGGCGCGCCAATTCAGGCGGCTGTCGTCCTGGGTATGCGCCGTGACCAAGGTCACGCCACGACTCACCCCACGCAACGTCAACGGCACCGCGCAATTCGTCGCGCCCGCCAGGCCTGCGGTAATACCGTTGACCAATTCCACCTCGACACCCTGTTCACGCAGCCACATCGCCTCTTCGCCGCCGCGTCCGAAAATGCACGGGTCGCCGCCTTTGAGCCGCACCACGCATTTGCCCTGGCGCGCATAGCGCAGCATCAGGCGGTGGATAAAATCCTGCGGGGTCGACCGGCAGCCGCCGCGTTTGCCCACTGTGACCACGCGCGCGTCCGCGCAATGTTCCAGCACTGCCGGGTTGACCAAGTCATCGATCAGCACCACATCGGCCTCACGCAGGGCGCGCACCGCCTTGAGGGTCAGCAGTTCCGGGTCACCCGGACCCGCGCCTACCAGCCAGACTTTTGCATTCATAGGGTGTTCCTCGTCCAGGGATGACGTCAGCGGTGAAAGAGTGAGTACAACAGCACCAGATTGATCAATAACGAGAGCAGCGCCAGCGTGCGCCAGACCTTCATGGGCTCCCGCTCCAGCAAAGGCCGGGGGCGAATGCTCATTTCCTGGCGGTCAGCCTGTTCCAGTACGCGCAACCACTCTTCGGCGGTTTCATAGCGATGGGCGGGTTGGGCCGCCACGGCCCGTTCCAGGCTGAGGGGCAGCCAATCCGGCAGGTCGGGACGGTAGCGGCTGGCGCTGACAGGCTGAGTAAACCGGGGCCGTTGGAAGGCCTCGATTTCGCCGTAGGGGTAATGTCCGGTCAGCAGGTAATACAAGGTAACGCCGACGCCGTATAAATCCTGTTGGGCCGTAGGACGCTCGCCGTTGAAGGCTTCAGGTGCAATAAAGCTGGGCGTGCCTGGCAGCGCATGAGCGCCGTCTTCCGACAGGCCTGGGCAATACGCCAGGCCGAAATCCAGCACTCGCAACTCTCCGTCGTCTCCCAGCAGCAGGTTTTCCGGCTTGATATCGCGGTGCAGGATCTGCCGCCGATGCAGCATGCCCACAGCCCGCAGCAGACGCTCGGCAATCGACTGCCATTGCGCCAAGGGCAAAGGGCCTTGATGTAGGAACAGTTCGGCCAGGGTCTGGCCGGAATATTCACGCATCACGTAGTACAAATGCTGGCGCCCGCTGCCGGCATGGACTTCAGGGAATGCCCGCCCCGCAACCCGACGCAGAAACCATTCCTCCGACAGCAAGGCTTGGCCGGCATCGTGATCGTCGTCACGGCTCAACGGCAGGGTTTTCAACAGCCAGGGTTGTTGCTGGGCATCGCGCACCCGGTAAAGCAGTGACTGCCGGCTTTGCGCCAACACGCTCTCCACCTGCCAGCCTTCAAAGTGCTGCCCGGCTTTCAACAGCGGTGGCAGTGGCCATTGCTGCAACTGTACCAGCGCATCGCCGAGCGTGGCTGCGCCGAGGGCGTCGACACGTACCAACAGCGCGCTGGCATTGTCCTGGCTACCCGCAAGGTGTGCGGCGTTGACTAGGGTGTTGACCGCCACATCCAGGTTGGTTTGTTCGCGCAAAATCGCCTGGATACTGTGATCGCCCAGCGTTGCCCACACGCCATCACTGAGCAGTAGGAAACATTCGCCTTCACGCAACTGGCCATCGAGAAAATCCACCACCAGATGTTGATCCAGGCCAAGGGCGCGCTTGAGCACATGCTGCATGCCCGGTTGCTCCCAGACGTGATCCTCGGTGATGCGCTGCAATTGGCCGTCGAGCCAACGATACGCTCGGCAATCGCCGACATGCGCCAGGGTGAAGCGCTGGCCGCGAAACACCAGCGCACTCAGGGTGGTCAACAGAGGCTGACCACCACCATTGGCTTGCAACCAGCGATTCTGTGCCAGCAGCAAACGCTCCAGGGCCTGAGCCACGCCCCAGGTTTGCGGCGTGGCGTAGTAATCCAGGGCGAGGGCCTGCAAGGTCGAGCGCGCGGCCAGGCCGCCGTCGGCGCACTGGCTCACGCCGTCGGCGATGGCGCACAGGTAGCCCTTGCTCGCCGCCAGTTCGGCTACGGGTGTGACCACCCGCAACGCGTCCTGGTTTTCCGCCCGGGGGCCAGTGGCACTGGCTTGGGCGACGCTCAGTTGCAGGCTCATCAGACCCGCGCAGCCGTCACGGCAGCCGAGCCCCAGGTGGTTCTCCAGCGACGCTTCACGCCGTGCAGGCCGAACCAGGCCAATACGCCCAGGCTGGCGAACAACCACAACGCCATCTGATAGCTGCCGGTACTTTGTTTGATCGCGCCCATGCCGGCTGCCAGGGCAAAGCCGCCGATACCGCCAGCCATGCCGATCAGGCCGGTCATCACGCCGATCTCACGGCGGAAACGCTGCGGCACCAATTGGAACACTGCGCCATTTCCTGCGCCGAGACCCAGCATGGTGCAGACGAAAAGCGCCAGCGCTGCGTAGGAACTCGGCAGATTGAAACCCACCGCCGCGATGCAGATCGCCGCCACGCTGTACATGCCCAGCAAGGTTCGAATCCCGCCGAAGCGATCCGCCAACGCGCCACCCAGCGGGCGCATCAGGCTGCCGCCGAACACGCAGGCGGCGGTGTAGTAGCCGGCTGTCACCGGGCTCAGGCCGTATTGGTCATTGAAATAGCCGGGCAGGGCGCTTGCCAGGCCGATAAAGCCGCCGAAGGTCACGCTGTAGAAAAACATGAACCACCAACTGTCCCGGTCACCCAGGGCCTTGAAGTAGTCGGCCATGGACTTCGCCTTCGGGCGTTCCGGGGCATTGCGTGCCAGCCAGGCAAAGACGATCAGGGTCAGCACCAGGGGGATCAGCGCGAAGCCGAACACGTTGCTCCAGCCAAAGGCGGCCGCCAATACCGGTGCCAGCAACGCGGCGAACACGGTGCCGGAGTTACCCGCACCGGCGATACCCATCGCCTTGCCCTGATGTTCAGCCGGGTACCACTGGGAGGCCAGTGGCAGCGCGACGGCAAACGATGCACCGGCCATGCCGAGGAACACACCCAGCAACAGCGCTTGTTCGTAGCTATGGATCCCGAGTTTCCAGGCGCCGAACAGGGCGCAAATCACAATCACCTGGCCAATCAGGCCTGCCGTCTTGGGCGACAACTTGTCCGCCAGCATACCCATCAAAAAGCGCAAAATCGCACCCGCTAGGATCGGCGTTGCGACCATCAGGCCACGCTGCTGAGTGGTCAGGTGCAGGTCGGCGGCAATCTGTATCGCCAAGGGGCCCAGCAGGTACCAGACCATGAAGCTCAGGTCGAAATACAGGAACGCGGCAAACAAGGTCGGGGTGTGCCCGGATTTCCAGAAGCTTGATTTCATCACGCACCTCAACGGTTGGGAGTCTTGTAAGAAGGCCAAAACGAAAAAACGCCGCCACCGGGTTCGCGAGGGCAAACCGGGTGTGCGACGTCTTTGTCGGGGAGGGGCAACCGCCGTTGGCTACCTGTGGTGAATGCTTAGCAAGAGCTGCGCCAAATCAGCCGAGCAACTCGCTCATGGCGATAATCTGCTCCGCCACCTGGATCAGCTTCTGCTGGCGGCTCATGGCCTGGCGGCGCATCAGGGTGTAGGCCTCTTCCTCGTTGCAGTCCTTCATTTTCATCAGCATGCCCTTGGCCAACTCGATACGTTTGCGCTCGGCCAACTGCTGGTCGCGGGCTTGAAGCTGCGCGCGCAAGGCCTGATCGCTTTCGAAGCGGGCCATGGCCACATCAAGGATCGGCTGCAGGCGCTGGGCCTGGATGCCTTCGACGATGTAGGCGCTGACGCCGGACTTGATCGCCTGGCGCATCACGTTCGGGTCGTGTTCGTCGGTGAACATCACGATGGGCCGGGGTTGGTCACGGCTGACCAGCACCACTTGCTCCATCACATCGCGCCCCGGTGACTCGGTATCGATCAGGATCACATCCGGGCGCACCGTTTCGACGCGTGCGGGCAGGTCAATGGTCAGGCCGGACTCGTCGATCACGTCAAAACCGGCTTCGATCAGCGCAGTCTTGAGTCGGCCTACCTTGCGTGGGGTGTCGTTGATCAGCAGGATTCGCAACATGGAGGTCCTCCTGTCAGCGCAAGGCTTGGCGGTGGGTCGGATCGGCCAGCGCATGCAGCCGGAAGCTGCGGGCATAGCCGGCGGGGTCGGAACCGTCCCAGATTTTGCCGTCGATCAGTTGGCTGCTGCGCATGTCCTGGTCGTTCGTGGCGATCCCCAGTCCATCGGCGGCCTGGCGATACAGCGCCAGTTGCTGCACCTGGCGCGCAACACCGAGGTAGTCGGGGTCTTCGCGCAACAGACCCCAGCGCCGGAACTGGGTCATGAACCACATGCCGTCAGAGAGGTAGGGGAGGTTGACCTCGCCGTCGGCAAAAAAACGCAGCGCGTGGGGATCCTGCCACTGATTGCCCAGGCCGTCGTCATAGATCCCCAGCAGGCGTGGCTCGATGCAGTCGAGCGGGGCATCGAGGTATTCGCGGCCACTGAGCAGTTGTGCGGTGGAGCGGCGGTTTTCGCGGCTTTCTTCGATAAACCGACTGGCTTCCAGGATTGCCCTCACCAGCACGCGGGCCGTGTTCGGGTTTTGATCCACGAACGCCTGGGTGCAGCCGAGCACCTTTTCCGGATGATCCGGCCAGATAGCCTGGGTCGTCGCCAGGGTAAACCCTTGGTTCTGTTTGACCGCGCTGGCGCACCAGGGCTCGCCGACGCAAAACCCATCGATGCGCCCGGCTTGCAGGTGCGCAACCATTTGCGGTGGTGGGACCACTACGCTGTCCACATCCTGTAATGGATGAATGCCCTGGCTTGCCAGCCAGTAATACAGCCACATCGCATGGGTGCCTGTGGGAAATGTCTGGGCGAAGGTCAGTTTTGTTCGGCTTTGGTGCACGTGGCGATCCAGTGCCTCAGGAGTGATCACCCCCTGTTGTTGCAAACCGTGGGACAGGTTGATGCTTTGGCCGTTCTGGTTGAGCCCCATCAGCACGGCCATGTCGGTGGGCGCGACACCACCGATACCCAGGTGCACGGCGTAGATCAGCCCGTACAGGCTGTGGGCGGCGTCCAGTTCGCCGCTGACCAGTTTGTCGCGCAGGTTGGCCCAGGACGATTGGCGCTTGAGGTTCAAGGTCAGGCCATAGGGTTGCGCGAAGCCCTGGGTGGCCGCCACCACCATCGAGGCGCAGTCACTCAAGGCCATGAAGCCCAGGTCGAGGCTGCCTTTTTCCGGTGCATCACTGCCGTTGACCCAGGCCAGCGGGTCGTTCATCGGGCTGTTGCCCACCGAATCGTTCATCTACACCTACCTTTTCTTTCAAAAAAAAGCGTCGTTCCCTCAGATGGCGATGTAAGCCAATGCGGGTAACGACGCCTTTGTCCGTAAGCTCGCTCCGCCTTTGGTGCGTGCTCTGATACAGAGTTCATAGCAAGGCACATGCCACGGCCGAGTGGACCTGGAGACTCATCAACTTTCCATCAAGATTGAAAGCGGGCGGGCTCTCAGTATGGCGACTCTCCCACTGCCAGACCGCCGAGGAACGCCCACGGTGTACGCCGAAGTCCCAGCAACGATGCCTCGCCTCTGGCTATACCGTCGACTGTTGTTTGTCGCGCTGCTCTTGATCAACACGCGGGCCTGGGGCGAGCTTTACCAAGCGCAGGACCAAAGCCTGCATACCGTGTTCACTGCGCTGTCGGTGCCACTTGGGTTGCCCATCGTTGTGAGTCGCGAAGTCGCACGCAAACGGCTCAGCGCAGCACTGGATTTCGATGCGCCACAACAGGCTCTGGAGGCGCTTGCACTTGAGCAAGGGTTGATCTGGTACAGCGACGGGCAAGCGCTGCATGTCTATGACGCAGGCGAAGCAAAAAGTTCTGCGGTGACCTTGCGGCATATCTCGGTCGACAGGCTACGTAGCCTGATGCGCCGCTCCGGCCTCGATGAATCACGTTATCCATTGCGTGAAAGTGGAGCGCGCACGTTCTATGTGTCCGGACCACCGAATTATATCGACCAGGTACTGCGCCTGGCTCAGTTGATGGACCGCAAAAGGGCTGACTTGCGAGTGGGCGCTCAGTCCTTTGCCGTCGTCCAAGTGCTCAATACCGATGTGGTGGATCGACAGTACGGCACGCGCGACAACCCGGTCACCGTGCCGGGGATGGCGACGATGATCGAGACCCTGTTGGCCAGCGAGCAAAAGGGGTTGCTCTCGGACAAGAGCCTGGGCGTGATCGCGTACCCGGACAGCAACAGCCTGTTGATCAAGGGCAAGCCGGCCCAAGTGAGTTTCATCCAGAAACTGGTGGCGGAACTCGACGTGCCCAAGCGAGCGATCGAGGTCTCGCTTTGGCTGGTGGATGTTGAACGCGATGAATTGAAGAAACTGGGCCTGGACTCGGATGAAGAACCGAAGGCGTCGACCACGCGAGTCTTGGCCCCCTTGGACGATAGCCTCCTCATGGCAAAGGTCGCTGCATTGGAGCGTCGCCGACGAGCGAAGGTGGCGACGTTGCCGGTGATTCTCACCCAGGAGAATGTGCCGGCGGTGTTCCAGGACAACCACACGTTTTACATGCCGCCCCGCGGAGACAATCGCGCCGACTGGAAACCGCTGCGTTATGGCACCCAGGTCAGCGTGCTGCCACGTTTTGCGCAGGGTAACCAGATTGAAATGCGCCTTGAGGTGGACGAAGGGCGTCAGATGAGTGAGGCGGGGCAGCGTGAAAAAAACGCGGCGGTGGGGCGGGTGGGTATCAACAGCGTGGTCCGAGTGCCTCAGGGCAGACGCCTATGGCTAGGTGCGTTTCAGCGGGAATCTGAAGGGCGGGGGGCGGGTCGTCCAGCCCAAGTACGCCTGTTTGTGATCCAGGCCAGGGCGGTGGGCAGCGAGTTGAAGGGGTTGGAAGAGGCAGGAGGGCCACCACCCCTGACTGCGGCGCAATACGAGCGTGTCCAGCGTGCATTTGTGCGACCGCAGCGCGATGTCTCACCGTAAACAAGGTGTTAACTCATGCATCTGGAAATTCTTCTACAGGAACAACTGATCAGCCGCAGGCGGCTGGCTGCCTTTGCGCCCGGAAAGGTGTTGCCGCTGATGCCGGAGATCATCCACTGCGTGGAGGTTCGGGTGAATGGGCAGTTGTTGGCGTTGGGCGAGTTGGTGCAATTGGAAGACCGGCTAGGGGTTGAGTTGCATGAGGTATATCAGGCGTGGCTGCCTGTCGAAGAGGGATAGCGAAACGTCTTACAGCATGTTTTCAAAAGCCGCTGGATATATGGGTTTTTTCCTAGCGTGAGTCGTGAGCCGGTTTTTTATAGTCGTGACATGGGCACATGAGTCAGTGATTGAAATGAGGACGTCAATGTCAGCAGTTGGATGCCGAGGTAACCATGGCCGTCATGGATGATGGAGGGACGGCGGTTTCCCTGGTGTTTGCGCGTTGGACCCTGCATGACCACGGTCGCCTGACGGGCGAGGGGTCGGATGTCCAGTTACCCCCTAAGGAGTGGCAAGTATTACGGCTGCTGTTGGTCTCTGATGGTACGTTGATGACCAAGGATCGCTTGCTCGAACTGGGCTGGCCGCAGGGAGAGGTTGCCGAGGAGTCGTTGACGCGCTGCATCTACTCGCTGCGTAAATACCTCGGTGCAGATAAGGGGTTTATCAAGACGATCTACGGTCGGGGATATCGTTTTACCTGTCCGGTGAGCACGGTGTCGGGGCGTGCGCAACAGGTGTGTTCGGCCTGCGGCCAAGTCAGCCAGGGGTTGTTGAAGCGTGGTTAGGTTCTGGAGCACGGGCTGGGTGTTGGGTGCCATGATGGTCAGTCAGCAAGCGTTGGCCTACTGTTGGAAAGAGGCCGCGACGCAATACAACATCGAGCCGGAGTTGCTGCAAGCGATCGCGGTCGTGGAGTCGGGTAATCGTGCGCAAGTGATGAATCATGCCAACCGTAATGGCACCCGAGACATCGGCCTGATGCAGATCAACAGCATTCATCTGCCACGCTTGCTCAAGCAGGGCATTACCGAGGATCGCTTGATCAATGAGCCCTGCCTGTCGGTTGAGGTGGGGGCTTCGATCCTGGCCGAGTTCATCCAGCGCTTTGGCTACAACTGGACGGCAGTGGGTTCCTACAACGTGGGGACAGGCACCGGGCCCGAGCGCGAGGCGTTGCGCATGCAGTATGCGCAGAAAATATGGGCGTATTACGAGCAGTTGGTCGCGCACCGTCACTGACTATTGAGGTTCACGCCTCGCGCGCTACCTGTCACCCCGGCTATAATCGCCGCCACCTTTCGCCGCCACCGAGTCTAGCCCGCCCATGTATACCCTGGCCCGCCAGCTGTTGTTCAAACTTTCCCCGGAAACTTCCCACGATCTGTCCCTGGACCTGATCGGTGCCGGTGGACGCCTGGGGCTCAATGGCCTGGTATGCAAGGCACCGGCGAAAATGCCGGTCTCGGTGATGGGGCTCGACTTCCCCAACCCGGTCGGGCTGGCGGCCGGTCTGGATAAAAACGGTGCGGCCATCGATGGCTTTGCGCAGTTGGGTTTCGGTTTCGTCGAAATCGGCACCGTGACCCCACGACCACAGCCGGGCAACCCCAAGCCACGCATCTTCCGCCTGCCGGAAGCCGAGGCGATCATCAACCGTATGGGCTTCAACAACCTGGGCGTTGATCATCTGCTGTCGCGGGTTCAGGCGGCGAAGTACAAGGGCATCCTCGGTATCAATATCGGCAAGAACTTCGATACGCCGGTCGAGCGTGCCGTCGATGATTACTTGATCTGCCTGGACAAGGTCTACGCCCACGCCAGCTATGTCACGGTCAACGTCAGTTCGCCCAACACCCCGGGCCTGCGCAGCCTGCAGTTCGGTGATTCCCTCAAGCAATTGCTCGAAGCCCTGCGCCAGCGCCAGGAAGACCTGGCCGTGCGCCATGGCAAGCGCGTGCCGCTGGCGATCAAGATTGCCCCGGACATGAGCGACGAAGAAACCGTATTGGTCGCCCAAGCCCTGGTGGACGCTGGCATGGACGCGGTGATCGCGACCAACACCACCCTCAGCCGCGTAGGTGTCGAAGGCTTGGCCCATGGTGACGAGGCGGGTGGCCTGTCGGGCGCGCCGGTGCGTGAGCAGAGCACCCATATCGTCAAGGTGCTGGCCGCCGAGCTGGCTGGACGTTTGCCGATCATCGCCGCAGGAGGCGTCACCGAAGGCAAGCACGCAGCCGAGAAGATCGCCGCGGGTGCCAGCCTGGTGCAGTTGTACTCTGGGTTTATCTACAAGGGCCCGGCGTTGATCCGCCAGTCGGTGGACGCGATCGCAGCATTACCGAAACAGTAGGAGTCCGGCTTGCCGGCGATGGTGTATCCAAGATCAACGTCGATTCCTAAGGCCTCATCGCCGGCAAGCCGGCTCCTACAGGCCCATTAAAAAGGGCTCCATTAAGGAGCCCCCTGGGCCGAAGCCCGCCGCCCGGATAGGACGTGCGTGGTTAAGTCGTTACATCTTCATCGGTGGTGATGTCGGAATGAGTTGCCCTTGATTAGCCGACGGCGTGAAGTTCGTTGAGTCTGTGGATTCCCGCAGTGCCAGTCATACCGTCCCAGTTGTCGCCGCGTCCTTCTCGCCAGCCGTTGATCCAGGCTTGGCGTACCGACGGTAGAGTAAATGGGCAAAGCTCACGGGATTTGCCATGAACGCCATATTGATATCCGCGTAAAAATGCTCTTTCCAACGGATCACGCTTAAGTCTTCTCATAGGGTGTTTCCCTCACTTGTTGACTGTCTTGATATCCTTCGGCCCCGCGTAGGGCCGGGCAGAGTTTTTCTGCCGTTGGTGGGCTCGCTGCCGGCGTGGCGAGCCTGTGTGTCGGCGTCGTTACGGCGCCAACCTGTGTTGAGTTCTAACCAATAGGTCACATGGATTCAATGATCGTTTTGTCATAAGCACGTAACGATAACGATGCTATAGCCATAAGCTGGGATGGCTTTTCGCCCCATTTATCTGGCAAAGCCAGCTATGATGCACCCTGCAAAGAGGATGGGTTTAATCCTTTAGTGAGAATGTCCGCTCGTTGCAGTCGGTTATTATTCGACGAAGGGTCGGAATATTTCTTTTTGTTACAGCCAATTGTTTATCTGCCCTGTCAATAAACGCCCAAGGGCCTGTCGGACGGGGTGGGACGGCACATTCGTGCCACGCGAGCACTCTTCAAGAAAAGTGCTTGATTGAAAACCGAGCCGGCGATGCGTCGCCCGTTCATTTATTGCTGAAAAGCCTGGAATGCCCCATGTCGGACCGTTTTGAACTCTTCCTCACCTGCCCCAAGGGCCTCGAAGGCCTGCTGATCGAGGAAGCCGTCGGGCTTGGCCTTGAGGAAGCCCGCGAGCACACCTCGGCCGTGCGCGGCATGGCCGACATGGAAACCGCTTACCGCCTGTGCCTCTGGTCGCGCCTGGCCAACCGCGTGCTGCTGGTGCTCAAGCGCTTCCCGATGAAGGACGCCGAAGACCTTTACCACGGCGTGCTGGACATCGAGTGGGCCGACCACATGGTGCCGGACGGCACCCTGGCCGTTGAGTTCAGTGGTCACGGCTCGGGCATCGACAACACCCACTTCGGCGCGCTGAAGGTCAAGGATGCGATCGTCGACAAGCTGCGCACCCCGACCGGCGAACGCCCGTCCATCGACAAGATCAACCCGGACCTGCGCATCCACCTGCGCCTGGACCGTGGCGAAGCCATCCTGTCCCTCGACCTGTCCGGCCACAGTCTGCACCAGCGCGGTTACCGTCTGCAGCAGGGCGCGGCACCGTTGAAGGAAAACCTGGCCGCCGCGATCCTGATCCGTGCCGGCTGGCCGCGCATTGCGGCTGAAGGCGGCGCGCTGAGCGACCCGATGTGCGGCGTGGGCACCTTCCTGGTGGAAGGCGCGATGATCGCAGCCGACATGGCGCCCAACCTGAATCGTGAACTGTGGGGCTTCACCACCTGGCTGGGTCACGTCCCGGCGCTGTGGAAGAAGCTGCACACAGAAGCTACTGAACGTGCCGCCATCGGCATGAACAAGCCGCCACTGTGGATCCGAGGCTACGAAGCCGACCCACGGTTGATCCAACCCGCGCGCAACAACATCGAACGCGCAGGCCTGAGCCATTGGATCAAGGTGTACCAGGGCGAAGTCGGCACTTTCGAGCCGCGTCCGGACCAGAACCAGAAAGGCCTGGTCATCTGCAACCCGCCGTACGGCGAGCGTCTGGGTGACGAAGCCAGCCTGTTGTACCTCTACCAGAACCTCGGCGAGCGTCTGCGCCAGGCCTGCATGGGCTGGGAAGCGGCGGTGTTCACCGGTGCGCCGGACCTGGGCAAGCGCATGGGTATCCGCAGCCACAAACAGTATTCGTTCTGGAACGGCGCGTTGCCGTGCAAGCTGTTGCTGATCAAAGTCAATCCGGACCAGTTCGTCACCGGCGAGCGTCGTACCCCGGAACAGCGTCAGGCTGAGCGTGAGCAAGCCGCTTACGATCAAGCCCCGGCTGAGCCGCAAGAGCGCCAGTACAACAAGAACGGCAACCCGATCAAACCTGCTCCGGCCCCGGTGGTCGAGCAGGCGCGCCTGAGCGAAGGCGGGCAGATGTTCGCCAACCGCCTGCAGAAGAACCTCAAGTTGCTGGGCAAGTGGGCCAAGCGCGAAGGCGTGGATTGCTACCGTGTGTACGATGCTGACATGCCGGAATACTCCATGGCCATCGATCTATACCACGATTGGGTGCATGTGCAGGAGTACGCTGCGCCGAAATCCATCGACCCGGAAAAAGCCTCCGCGCGTATGTTCGATGCGCTGGCGGCGATTCCCCAGGCGCTGAACATCGACAAGAGCCGCGTGGTGGTCAAGCGTCGCGAGCGTCAGAGCGGCACCAAGCAGTACGAGCGCCAGAGCGCCCAAGGCAAGTTCACCGAAGTCAGCGAAGGCGGCGTGAAGTTGCTGGTCAACCTCACCGACTACCTGGACACCGGCCTGTTTCTCGACCACCGCCCAATGCGCATGCGCATCCAGAAAGAAGCCGCCGGCAAGCGCTTCCTCAACCTGTATTGCTACACCGCCACCGCCAGTGTGCACGCGGCCAAAGGCGGCGCGCGCAGCACCACCAGCGTCGATCTGTCCAAGACCTATCTGGACTGGGCGCGTCGCAACTTCTCCCTCAACGGTTTTTCCGACAAGAACCGCCTGGAGCAGGGTGATGTGATGGCGTGGCTGGAGGCCAGCCGCGATGAGTTCGACCTGATCTTCATCGACCCGCCGACCTTCTCCAACTCCAAGCGCATGGAAGGCATCTTCGACGTGCAGCGCGACCACGTGCAGTTGCTCGACCTGGCCATGGCGCGCCTGGCACCGGGCGGCGTACTGTATTTCTCGAACAACTTCCGCAAGTTCGCGCTGGAGGACAACCTCAGCGAACGTTATGCGGTCGAGGAAATCAGCGACAAGACCATCGACCCGGATTTTGCGCGCAACGCGAAGATCCATCGGGCGTGGAAAATCACCGCACGCTGATCGCTGCACCAAAAAGCCGCAAGCCTGGATTATTCCGGGCTTGCGGCTTTTTTACGCTGGTCAAACACAGGGCCGATGGCTATAACTTAAGGCCTAGCCAAAGTGACACCCCCCGCACGCTGGCGTTGTGAGTGTTGCCTATGCCGTTGCAAGCCGTACGCCCGAAAATCCTAGGCTTTATCAGTGAGCAGGCGTCGGCTTGGCTGGTGGCATTGGTGGTGTTACTGGCAGGGTTTGCCTTGACGGCGGTTGTCGCCTGGGCGGCCGCCGACCTCTATCAGCAACAGGTGCGCCAGCGCTTTCAATTGCTGGTCAATGAGCGCTACACCCGCCTGCAGGAACGTTTCGAAGACCAGGAGCAACGGCTGAACAGCCTGCGGCGCTTCTTCGTCAATTCCGATGATGTGTCCCGCGAAGAATTCGACGGTTTTGCCCAGCCTTTGTTGTTGCGCGCCCGTGCGTACTCATGGGCGCCACGGGTGTACCGCGAGCAGCGCAGCCAGTTTGAGCAGGACGTCTCCCGCCAGCGCGGCCTGCCTTTCGTGATCCGCGAACTGAATACAGCCGGTGAGCTGGCCCCTGCGCCCCAGCGTGAGGAATACGTGCCGGTGCTGTACAGCCAGACTCAAAGCCTGTTGGGCGCGCCCCTTGGCTTTGATCTTTTGGCCCAGCCCTTGCGGCGTTCAACCCTTGAGCGTGCGCAAAAGACCGGCAAGCTGGCGGTGTCCCAGCCTATGCAATTGGTGGGAGTGGAGCCGGCCTATGCCACCGGGGTTTTACTGGTCGCGCCGGTGAGTCAGCTGCCCACCTCCGATCAGTCGCAGAACGAGCCCTACGGCTATGTGATGGCAGTGATCAGCATGCGCCAGCTGGTGGCCGACGGTCTGCCCAAGCCCGAGCGGGACAACCTGGTGATGCAGATCATCGACACGTCCGACCTGCAGAAACGCGTGCTCTTCGAATCCAGCAATGACGTCGGCAGCAGCGACCTGGTCGGTGCGCGTCGTCTCACGCTGGGTGACCATGTGTACGCCTTGAAACTGCGCCCCAGCCAGGTGTTCGACCAGGCCAACCATTCCTCGCTGAACACCATCCTGACCATGGGCTGCCTGCTCAGCCTGCTGCTCAGTGCCTTGCTCTATGTGCTGGTAAGCCAGCGTCAGCGCGCCGTGAAGCTGGTGGAGCAGCGCACTGCCCAGTTGCGCCTGCGTGAACAGGAACTGCGCGGTGCCCATGGCCAATTGCGCAGCGTGCTGAACGCCGCGACTCAGGTGGCGATCATTGCCACCGACCTGCGCGGCGTCATTAATACCTTCAACGCCGGCGCCGAGCAGATGCTGGGTTTCAAGGCCGAGCACGTGGTAGGCACGCACACATTGGAGAGCCTGCACCTGGCGTCGGAGCTGGAAGCGCGCGCGGCCAGCCTGAGTGTGGCGTTGGGCAAGCGTATTCCCGCCAGCCAGGCGATGCTGGTGGAAAGCCCGGACACCCTGCACGAAGCCCGCGAATGGAGCTTGATCCGCGAAAACGGCACTCAGTTGACCGTGAACATGCTGGCCACGGTGTTGCTGGACGACCATGGTTTGTGGATCGGCCACTTGGCGATTTACCTGGACATCACCGAACAGAAACGTGCCTACGAGGCCTTGGCGGCCCGCGATCGCCTGCTCAAGAAGCTCAGCGCCCATGTGCCCGGCGGGATCTTCCAGTTCACCCTGGAGCCCCAGGACAACTGGAAATTCATCTACGCCAGTGACGGCATGCGTGACATCTATGAAATCGAACCCAAGGTATTGCAGCAGGATGCGAATAAAGTGTTCGAGCGCATCCACCCGTTGGATGCGGAGCGGGTGCGCGCTTCGATTCGCTTGTCAGCATTGCAGTTGAGCCATTGGCGCGAGGAATACCGCGTGTTGTTGCCGCAACGCGGCCTGCGTTGGATTCGTGGCGAGGCGACGCCGGAAGAGTTACCCGCAGGCGGTACGTTGTGGCATGGGTACGTGTCGGATATTTCCGATCTGAAGCGGGTGGAAGAAGAGCTGCGTGCGCTGTCCATCACAGACGCTTTGACTGGCATTCATAACCGCCGCTATTTCCAGGATCGTCTCAAGGCCGAAATGGTGAGGCTCAATCGCACCTCGGGTAACTTGTCCGTGATCATGCTGGATATCGATCACTTCAAACGCATCAACGACCAGCACGGGCATGCCGTGGGCGATGGGGTGCTGCAGGAACTGTGCAAGCGCATCAGCCAGCGCCTGCGCCGCACCGATGTGTTCTGCCGCCTGGGCGGCGAGGAGTTCATGGTGCTGTGCCCGCACACCGATGGTGCACAGGCCTACAGCCTGGCGGTGGAGTTGTGGACGGCGCTGCGCAGTGCGCCGATGGAACCGGTAGGCATCGTCACCGCCAGCTTTGGCGTGGCCAGTTGGCGGGTGGATGAGGGCATTGACGGGTTGCTGCTGCGCGCCGACTCGGCCGTGTATGTGGCCAAGCAGGCGGGCAGGGATCGGGTGGAAGTTGTGGCGAGGGAGCTTGCTCCCGTCGGACCGCGCAGCGGTCCCGTGCAATAAATCAGAGGACTGGAGCGGCCGCCACTGCCTTCGGCTGACGATACAAGTCCAGCAGCACCTGATCCAGCACCGACGAAGCACCCCATGGCTTCGGATCGTTGAGGATTGCCACCACGGCCCAGGTATTGCCGTTGTTGTCGCGGCTGAACCCGGCGATGGCACGTACGGTGTTCAAAGTACCTGTCTTGACGTGGGCTTCGCCGCGCATGGCAGTGGTCTTCAGGCGTTTGCGCATGGTGCCGTCGGTGCCGGCGATCGGCATCGAGCTGATGTATTCGGCGGCGTAAGGGCTTTTCCACGCAGCTTGCAGCATGGCCGCCATTTCGCGGGCGCTGACGCGTTCGGCACGCGACAGGCCAGAGCCGTTCTCCATTACCAGGTGCGGCGCGGTGATGCCTTTCTTCGCCAGCCACTGGCGCACCACACGTTGTGCCGCCTTGGCATCGTCGCCATCGGCGTCGTTACGGAACTGCGCGCCCAGGCTCAGGAACAGTTGCTGGGCCATGGTGTTGTTACTGTATTTGTTGATGTCGCGGATGATTTCCGCCAGGTCCGGTGAGAACGCCCGGGCCAGCACCTTGGCATCCTTGGGCACGGGTGCCTGGATGTCACGGCCCTGGATGGTACCGCCCAGTTCCTGCCAGATCGCCCGCACGGCGCCGGCGGTGTAGGTGGCGTGATCGAGCAAGGACAGATAAGTCTGCGAGCTGCAGCCATCGGCCAACTGGCCGCTGACCGTCACTGTCACGCTGCCATCGGCGGCGGTCACCGGGTTATAGCGTACATCGCCAGTGCACTGCTTGGCGTTGGACACCTTGACCTGATTGTCGATGCGGATGCTCGCAATCGGCGGCTCGACCGACACCAGCACGCGGCCGGAATCATTCCGCGTCACAAAACGCAGGGCTTTGAGGTTGACCAGCAGCGCGTCCGGCTTGACCAGGAACGGTTTGTTCTCGTCGTTGCCATCGTCATTGAATTCCGGCAACACCGGTTGGTTGAAGAAACTACGGTCCAGCACCAGGTCACCAGTCACTTGCTGCACGCCGTTGGCGCGCAGGTCGCGCATCAGCAGCCAGAGTTTTTCCATGTTCAGCTTGGGATCGCCGCCGCCCTTGAGGTAAAGGTTGCCGTGCAACACGCCACCGCTGAGGGTGCCGTCGGTGTAGAACTCGGTTTTCCACTGGTGATTGGGGCCGAGCATTTCCAGGGCCGCATAAGTGGTGACCAGCTTCATGGTCGACGCCGGGTTCACAGAAACGTCAGCGTTGAAGACAGTCGGCGTGCCCGGACCGTTCAGGGGGATCATTACCAAGGACAACGCAGTGTTTTGCAGCTTGGCTTTGGCCAGCGCCTGTTGAACATTGGGCGGCAGGGTGTTGTTGACGGGGGCGGCGGAGACGGAAAAGGCAAGTGGCAGAATAAGACCGGCGAAAAACACTGAACGCAAAGATTTGATCATAAGAAGTAAAACCCTACTGCTGAGGAGGGTGAAAAAGGCGAGGGGTAAATAAGAAAAATCCCTCAATGGTCATGAAAGTGTCGGCATTATGCCCCAAGGTGGATCCACTTGTAGCTGAACGATAGCTGGAATTCGGCGTTTTTTTACACGCAAAGTGCCGCCTGTCCCAGAGAGTCGGGCAATCGCCGCCTTAAACTGCTAAAGTGCCGCCCGTTATTACTTATGAGGATTGTTCCAATGGCGACTAACCGTTCCCAGCGTCTGCGCAAAAAACTGTGCGTTGATGAATTTCAAGAGCTGGGTTTCGAACTGAACCTGGACTTCAAAGAAGACCTGAGTGAAGAAGCTACCGACGCTTTCCTCGAAGCATTCATCAAAGAAGCCATGGAAGCCAACGGTCTGGGCTATGTTGGCGGCGATGACTTCGGTCTGGTTTGCCTGCAGAAGCGTGGCTCGGTCAACGAAGAACAGCGCGTAGCTGTTGAAAGCTGGCTCAAAGGCCGCAGCGAACTGAAAAGCGCTGAAGTCAGCCCACTGCTGGACGTGTGGTATCCGGAAAAGCCGATCAACGCGGCTAAGTGATACTAAAAAAACGGCGACCTCAGGGTCGCCGTTTTTTTATGCCTTGCGCCAGTTCAGAATCAGCAACGTCAACACCCCCGCCACGATTCCCCAGAACGCCGACCCGATGGAAAACAGCGTCAAGCCAGACGCGGTGACCATAAAGGTGATCAGCGCCGCTTCCCGTTCCTTCGGCTCATTCATGGCGATGCTCAAGCCATTGATGATCGAGCCAAACAGTGCCAATGCCGCAATCGACAGCACCAGTTCCTTGGGCAAGGCTGCGAACAACGCTGCCAAGGTCGCGCCGAACACCCCGGCAATCCCGTAGAACACTCCGCACCACACGGCGGCGGTGTAGCGTTTGTTACGGTCTTCATGAGCATGGGGCCCGGTGCAGATGGCCGCGCTGATCGCCGCCAGGTTGATGCCGTGGGAGCCGAAGGGCGACAGCACCAATGAGGCCAGGCCGGTGGCGGTGATCAGCGGCGAGGCGGGAACGTTGTAACCGTCGGCCCTGAGCACGGCGACGCCGGGCATGTTCTGGGATGTCATCGCCACGACGAATAGCGGGATGCCGATGCTGATGGTGGCAGCCAGCGAGAAGTGCGGCGTGGTCCACACCGGCGTCGCCACTTCCAGGTGAAAACCACTGAAGTCCAGCAGCCCCATCAATCCGGACAATACGGTGCCGATCACCAATGCCGCCAGCACTGCATAACGCGGCGACAGGCGCTTGATCACCAGATACGTGAAGAACATCCCCAGTACCAGCCCGGTGCGATGCTGCGCGGCGACGAAGATCTCGCTGCCGATCTTGAACAGAATCCCTGCCAGCAAAGCGGCCGCCAGCGAGGCCGGGATGCGCTTGACCAGTTTTTCAAAGCTGCCGGTCAACCCGCAAATTGTCACAAGGACGGCGCAGGTGATGTAGGCACCGATGGCCTCGCCATAACTCACACCGCCCAGGCTGGTGATCAGCAGTGCCGCGCCCGGCGTCGACCAGGCAATGGTGATCGGTGTGCGATAGCGCAGGGACAAGCCGATGCTGCACACCGCCATGCCGATGGAAATCGCCCAGATCCATGAAGAAATCTGCGCCGTGGTCAAACCGGCGGCTTGCCCGGCCTGAAACATCAGGACCAGGGAGCTGGTGTAGCCGGTCATCATGGCGATGAAGCCGGCGACAACGGCCGAGGGAGAAGTGTCGGCCAGCGGGCGCAAAGGCGCTTGGGTGGCGTCGTTCATGGAGAGGTGTTCCTTTTACCTGGATTTTTGCCGTTGTCGGCACGGATTCAAGCCTAAACTCAAACGTAACGACTCATTGCAATACAGCCGACGGCGCAAACAGCCGTACAGTGTGTTGGCGCATCCGGTTGTGTACAATGTGCCCTGATTTTAGGTGATACTTGCCAGCGACACGCTGTTGCCGTATTACCGTTAATTCGCCGCCGTTCTCCAAACCCGAGTGCCCATGAACGAACAGTTGCAACCTCTCAAGAAACAACCGCGTGCCGGCAAGGCCGGTCGCAGCGGAACCCAGGACGATATCGTCTACGCGCATATCTTCGAGGCGATCCTCGAACAACGCCTGGCACCCGGCACCAAATTGAGTGAAGAGGCACTGGGCGAAATCTTCGGCGTGAGCCGCACCATCATTCGCCGCGCCCTGTCGCGCCTGGCCCATGAAGGCGTGGTACTGCTGCGGCCCAATCGCGGTGCGGTGGTGGCCAGCCCGAGTGTCGAGGAAGCGCGTCAAGTGTTCCTTGCGCGGCGTCTGGTGGAGCGGGCGATCACCGAGTTGGCCGTGCAACACGCCACGGCTGAACAACTGGCCGAGCTGCGCCAGATGGTCAACGACGAGCGCGACAGCTTCTCCCGTGGCGATCGTGGCGCCGGTATCCGTCTCTCCGGCGAATTCCATCTCAAGCTGGCCGAAGCGGCGAAGAACGCGCCGCTGATCAGCTTCCAGCGCAGCCTGGTGTCCCAGACTTCATTGATCATCGCCCAGTACGAAAGCGGCAACCGCTCGCACTGTTCCTACGATGAGCACACCCAGTTGATCGATGCGATCGAAGCGCGGGATGCGGCGCTGGCGGTGAACTTGATGATGCATCACATGGACCATATCGACAGCAAGCTCAACCTCGATGAAGAGAGCGCGTCGGATGATTTGCATGCGGTGTTCTCACATCTGTTGCAGACCAAGAAGCCGGGGCGTTCCTCGATCAAACTCTGACCCTCTTCCTTGTAGGAGCCGGCTTGCCGGCGATGAGGCCCTCAAGTCCTGCGCCGAAGCTGATAACGCCATCGCCGGCAAGCCAGGCTCCTACAGAGAGGGTGCATATAAAAATCCCCGGTTGATAGCCGGGGATTTTTTTTGGGATTAGCGCTGGTGCACCAATTGCCCGGCCGCATAGGTCTGCAACACCGTCCGGTCATCCCCCAGCGTCATCAGTACAAACAACGTCTCGGCAATATTCTTCGCCTGCTTCAAGCGATAGCTCAGCAGCGGCGTGGCGTTGTAGTCCAATACCAGGAAGTCCGCATCGGTGCCCGGTTGCAACGTGCCGATCTTGTCTTCCAAGCGCAATGCACGCGCACCACCCAACGTCGCCAGGTACAGCGATTTGAACGGGCTCAACCGCGCGCCCTGCAATTGCATGACCTTGTACGCTTCGTTCAGGGTTTGCAGCAGCGAGAAACTGGTGCCGCCGCCCACGTCCGTGCCCAAGCCCACATTCAGTTTGTGCTTCTCAGCCATCGGCAGGTTGAACAAACCGCTGCCGAGGAAGAAGTTCGAGGTCGGGCAGAACGCGACAGCCGAACCGGTTTCCGCCAACCGCGCACATTCGTCATCACACAGGTGCACGCCATGGGCAAACACCGAGCGCTCGCCCAGCAGTTTGTAGTGGTCGTACACATCCAGATAGCCCTTGCGCTCCGGGAACAGTTCCTTCACCCACTCGACTTCCTGCTTGTTCTCACTGATGTGAGTCTGCATGTACAGGTCCGGGTATTCCCCCAACAGTTGCCCAGCCAGCGCCAGTTGCTCGGGTGTGCTGGTCGGTGCAAAACGTGGGGTGACCGCGTAGTGCAGGCGACCCTTGCCGTGCCAGCGTTCGATCAGTGCCTTGCTTTCCTGGTAGCCGGATTCGGCGGTGTCGGTCAGGTAGTCCGGCGCATTGCGGTCCATCATCACCTTGCCGGCGATCATGCGCAGGTCGAGTTTCTCGGCGGCTTCAAAGAACGAATTCACTGACTGCGGGTGTACGCTGCCAAACACCAGCGCGGTGGTGGTGCCATTGCGCAGCAGTTCCTTGATGAAAATATCCGCGACTTCTTCGGCGTGGGCCTTGTCGGCGAACTGGCTTTCGCACGGGAAGGTGTAGGTGTTGAGCCAGTCGAGCAACTGCTCGCCATAGGCGCCGACCATGCCGGTTTGCGGCAGGTGGATGTGGGTGTCGATCAGGCCGGGCGTGATCAGCGCGTCCTGGTAGTGGGTGATTTCGATGTCGGCAGGCAGGGTTGGCAGCAAATCGCTGGCATGGCCAAGGGCACTGATCTGACCGTTTTCGATCACCAGCAGGCCGTCTTCGAAATATTCGTAGGAGGCTTCTATCCCCACTTCAGCAGGGTCGGCGATGCTGTGCAGAAGGGCGGCACGGTAGGCTTTGCGAGTCAAAGGCATGGTGATCTCAATTCAAATGGCTTGGCTGCGACGTGAAGCCGGCAGCAGTTTGGCAATAGGTTCGGCGCTGGCGGTGTGCTGGCCGAAATTGGCGTTGTAGGTGGCGATGATTTCGCCTGCGATGGAGATGGCGATTTCCACCGGCAACTTGCCCTTCACCTCGGTGAGGCCCATGGGGCAGCGCATGCGTTGCAACTGCGCGGCATCGAAACCGCGATCACGCAGGCGGTGTTCGAACTTGACGCGTTTGGTCTTCGAACCGATCAGGCCGAAGTAGGCAAAGTCATTGCGTTTGAGCAGCGCGGCGGTGAGTTCCAGGTCCAGCGCGTGATTGTGGGTCATGACGATGCAGTAACTGCCCACCGGGAGGTCGGCAATTTCGTCGACTGGCTCTTCGCTGACGATTTTACGCACGCCCTGGGGGATATGTTCCGGAAACTCCTGATCCCGCGAATCGATCCAGCGCACCCGGCACGGCAGGCTCGCCAGCAATGGCACCAGCGCACGGCCGACATGGCCGGCGCCAAACACCGCGATCTGCGCTTGCACCTGGCCCATGGGTTCGAACAGCAGCACCGTTACGCCGCCGCAGCACTGGCCCAGGCTGGCGCCCAGGCTGAAGCGCTCCAGGTGGGTGTTCTGCTGACCGCGCACGAGCATCTCGCGGGCGATCTGCATCGCCTTGTATTCCAGGTGCCCGCCGCCGATGGTGTCGAAGGTCTGCGCGCCGCTTATCACCATCTTCGAACCGGCATTGCGCGGCGTGGAGCCGAGCTCTTCGATGATGGTCACCAGCACGCAGGGTTCACCCCGGTTTTGCAGGTCTGCGAGGGCGCTGATCCAGTTGTTCATAGTCACCTCTTGTGGTGTCTGTCAGGCCGTCATCGCTGGCAAGCCAGCTCCTACAGGGGGTGGGGTTGTTTGCAACTGCCGCATTTGTTCGCAGCCCCACAACACCCGTTCCGGCGTCGCTGGCGCATCGATCTTGGGTTGATGGCGATAGTCACCCAGGCTCGCTACCGCGTCCTTGATCGCGCACCACGAAGCAATCCCGAGCATGAACGGCGGTTCGCCCACGGCCTTGGAATGGAACACCGTGTCTTCCGGGTTCTTGCGGTTTTCCACCAGCTTCACCCGCAGGTCCAGCGGCATGTCGGCCACGGCCGGGATCTTGTAGCTGGCCGGGCCATTGGTCATCAGCTTGCCCTTGTTGTTCCACACCAGCTCTTCCATGGTCAGCCAGCCCATGCCCTGGATAAACCCGCCTTCTACCTGGCCAATGTCGATGGCCGGGTTCAGCGAGGCGCCGACGTCGTGGAGGATGTCGGTGCGTAGCATCTTGTATTCGCCGGTCAGGGTGTCGACGATCACTTCGCAGCACGCCGCACCGAACGCGAAGTAGTAGAACGGCCGACCACGGGACTGGCTGCGGTCATAGAAGATTTTCGGGGTCTTGTAGAAGCCGGTGCTCGACAGCGAGACCTGGGCAAAATACGCCTGTTGGATCAACGCTTCGAAGGTGAGGATCTGGTCACGCACGCGCACGTGGCCGTTGTGGAATTCCACATCCGCTTCACTCACGTCGTATTTGCGTGCGGCGAATTCCACCAAGCGTTGCTTGATGGTTTCGGCGGCGTTCTGCGCAGCCTTGCCGTTCAAGTCGGCACCGCTGGAAGCGGCGGTTGGCGAGGTGTTGGGCACCTTGTCAGTGTTGGTGGCGGTGATCTGTACACGGTCGATGTCCACTTGGAACACTTCGGCCACCACCTGCGCGACCTTGGTGTTCAAGCCTTGGCCCATCTCGGTGCCACCGTGGTTCAGGTGGATGCTGCCGTCGGTGTAGATATGGATCAACGCACCGGCCTGGTTGAGGAAGCTGGCGGTAAACGAAATGCCGAATTTCACCGGGGTCAGCGCCAGGCCTTTTTTCAGGATCGGGCTGTGGGCGTTGTACAGGCGAATCGCTTCGCGGCGCTCGGCGTACTGGCTGCTGGCTTCAAGCTCGGCGGTCATCTCTTCGAGCATGTTGTGCTCGACGGTCTGGTAGTAGTGGGTGACGTTGCGCTCGGTCTTGCCGTAGTAATTGACCTTGCGCACCGCCAGCGGATCGAGGGCCAGGTGGCGGGCGATGGCGTCCATCACTTCCTCGATGGCAACCATGCCTTGCGGGCCGCCGAAACCGCGATAAGCGGTGTTGGAGGCGGTGTTGGTCTTGCAGCGGTGGCCGTTGACCGTGGCATCGCCCAGGTAATACGAATTGTCGGCGTGGAACATCGCACGGTCGACAATCGAGTTGGACAGGTCCGGCGAACAGCCGCAGTTACCCGCCAGCTCCAGGTTGATCCCGTGCAGGCGGCCGCTGTCGTCGAAGCCCACGTCGTATTCGATATAGAAGGGGTGGCGCTTGCCGGTCATCAACATGTCTTCGACGCGCGGCAGGCGCATCTTGGTCGGCTGACCGGTCAGGCGCGCGACTACCGCGCACAGGCACGCCGGGCTGGCCGCCTGGGTTTCCTTGCCGCCGAAACCACCGCCCATGCGGCGCATGTCCACGACGATTTTGTTCATCGACACGTCCAGCACTTCGGCCACCAGCTTCTGCACTTCGGTGGGATTCTGCGTGGAGCAGTAGACAATCATGCCGCCGTCTTCGGTGGGCATTACCGAGGAAATCTGGGTTTCCAGGTAAAAGTGTTCCTGGCCGCCGATATGCAGCGTGCCTTGGATGCGGTTTTTTGCGGTGGCCAAGGCGCCGGCCGAATCGCCGCGTTGGTGAGTGTGGCTGTCCAGCACGAAATGCTTCTTGCGGAAGGCCTCGACCACGTCCAGCACCGGCTCCATGTCTTCGTATTCGATCACGGCGACCATCGCGGCCTTGCGTGCGGTTTCCAGGTCGCGGGCGGCGACCGCCAGTACGACCTGGCCGACGAACTGCACGGTGTCGATCGCCAGCAATGGATCGCCCGGCATCAATGGGCCGATGTCTTTTAGCCCCGGCACGTCTTCGTGGGTGATGACAATGCGCACGCCTTCAAAGGCATAGCAGGGCGTGGTGTCGATGCTGATGATGCGGGCGTGGGCACGGTCGGACATGCGCGCATACAGATGCAGCTGGTTAGGGAATTCCAGGCGATCATCGATGTACTGCGCTTCGCCGGACACGTGCTTGGCGGCGCTGTCATGCTTGACGCTGCGACCGACCCCGGAGGTGAGGTCCTTGGCGAACAGCTCGGCGAGTTCGGCCTGGGTTTTAACGACGGCGTGATGGTTAGACATAAGCGGTCACCCGAGTCTCGATGTGCGGCGTTTGCAGTTCGATGAAGTATTTGCGCAGCAGGTTCTGCGCGCTGAGCAGGCGGTATTCCTTGCTGGCGCGGAAGTCCGACAGCGGGGTGAAATCCTCGGCCAGGGCGGCGCAGGCCTTTTCCACGGTGGCGGAGTTCCAGGTGGCGCCAACCAACGCGGCTTCGCAGCTCTTGGCACGTTTTGGCGTGGCAGCCATGCCGCCGAACGCGACGCGGGCGTCGTTGATCACACCGTTTTCGATCTTCAGGTTGAATGCGGCGCACACGGCGGAGATATCATCGTCCAGGCGTTTGGAGACCTTGTAGGCGCGGAACAGCGTGTGGCCTTTCGGCACGATGATCTTCTCGATGAACTCGCTGTCCTGGCGCGCGGTGACGCGATAATCGATGAAGTAATCTTCCAGCGCCAAGGTGCGGCGGGTTTCGCCTTTGCACAACACGATCTGCGCGCCCAAGGCAATCAGCAGCGGTGGTGAGTCCCCAATCGGCGAGGCGTTGCCGATGTTGCCGCCCAAGGTGCCCTGGTTGCGGATCTGCAGGGAGGCGAAGCGGTGCAGCAGCTCGCCGAAGTCCGGGTACTCATGGTGCAGCGCGGTGTAGCAGTCGGAGAGGGCGGTGGCGGCGCCGATTTCCAGGCGGTCGTCGAAGTCGTCGACACGTTTCATTTCTTCAATATTGCCGACGTAGATCATCACCGGCAGCGTGCGGTGGAACTGGGTGACTTCCAGCGCCAGGTCGGTGCCGCCCGCCAACAAGCGAGCTTGTGGGTAGGCGTCATAGAGGTCGGCCAGGTCGGCGACGGTCAGCGGCACGAGGCAGCGTTTGTCGCCGCTGTTGAGTTCACCGGTTTGCGTCGGCGCGATGGCTTTGAGGCGGGCAATGGTCTCTGCCTGCCGGCTGTCGAACTGGTCCTGGGGCTTGTTGCAGCAGGCCTGTTCGGCGGCCGCAAGAATCGGGCGATAACCGGTGCAGCGGCACAGGTTGCCGGCCAGGGCTTCGTGGGCTTTTTGGCTGTCGGGCGCGTCACTGTTCTTTTGCAGGGCGAACAACGACATCACGAAGCCCGGGGTGCAAAAGCCGCATTGCGAGCCGTGGCATTCGACCATGGCTTGCTGGACGCTGTGCAGTTGGCCCTGGTGCTTGAGGTCTTCGACGCTGATCAGTTGCTTGCCGTGCAACGACGACACAAAGGTCAGGCACGAATTGAGACTGCGATAGCGAATCTGCTCGGCGCCTTGATCATCGGCGTGCAGTTCGCCGACCACCACGGTGCAGGCACCGCAATCGCCGCTGGCGCAGCCTTCCTTGGTGCCGGATTTGCCTAGATGCTCACGCAGATAGTTGAGCACCGTCAGGTTGGGGTCCAGGGCGTGCTCGCTACGGAGTTCCTGGTTAAGTAAAAACTGGATCACGGAAGGCCTCGCAGACTCATTATTATTGTTAACCGCTTTGCGCCGAATCTAGTCATGTCTGACTTTTCGGTCAACGATTTTCTGACCAGAAGGTCAAGAAAATGCAGTCACAACACTTTCAATTATGGTCCAGTCTTCTAGAACCGGTGTTTTTGGGGGCTTGTGGGTGTTCATTGCTGCTTATTCCGTGCCAAATTCTGAAAGGTGGGCGTAGCGCCATCAGCCAGCCAATGCGCTACACTGCCGCGCTTGTACCGATAGAAGATTTTGAAGGGAAAACATGACGTTCAAGGCGCCGGACAGTCTCGCCGAGCAAATTGCTCACCACCTCGCCGAACGCATCATTCGCGGCGATCTCAAGCCTGGGGAGCGGATCCAGGAGCAAAAGGTCACGCTGGCACTCAATGTCAGCCGTGGTTCCGTGCGCGAAGCCTTGCTGATCCTCGAACGCCGCCACCTGATCGCGATCCTGCCGCGCCGTGGCGCCCACGTCACAGAACTCACGGCGCACAAGGTGCAGAGCCTGTGCACCTTGATGGGCGAGCTGTATATCCTGCTCGGCAATGCGGTGGCTCAAGGCTGGCAGACCCAGGCCGACATGGCGCCGTTCATGCAGATCCAGCAGCGGCTGATCGCCAGCTTCGAGCGCCAAGACATCCGCGCCTTTGTCGAAGAAAGCTTCAATGTGATGCGCGCCGCCTATCCCTTCGCCAACAACCCGTACCTGCAGGAAACCGTCGAGAACCTGCAACCGGCGATGAACCGCGCCTACTACCTGGCGCTGGATCAACGCAAGGCGTCCATGAGCGAGTACCTGGCGCTGTTCGAACAACTGCTCGCCGCCGTACTGGCCCGTGACCTGCCGCAGATCCGCCAAGTGCTGTCGGCCTACGGCGAGCGCAGTTGCTCGCTGGTCATCGCTGCGTTGGCGGACGCCTAAACGTGCGGCTCAAGTGCATCAAACTGGCGGGGTTCAAATCCTTCGTCGACCCGACCACTGTGAACTTCCCCAGTAATATGGCGGCGGTGGTCGGGCCCAATGGTTGCGGCAAGTCGAACATCATCGACGCCGTCCGTTGGGTGATGGGCGAGAGCTCGGCTAAAAACCTGCGTGGCGAGTCGATGACCGACGTCATCTTCAACGGCTCAACCAGCCGCAAGCCGGTGAGCCAGGCCAGCATCGAACTGGTGTTCGATAACTCCGATGGCACCTTGATCGGCGAGTACGCGGCCTACGCGGAAATTTCCATTCGCCGCAAAGTGACCCGCGACAGCCAGAACAGCTATTTCCTCAACGGCACCAAGTGCCGCCGTCGCGACATTACCGATATTTTTCTCGGCACAGGTTTAGGCCCACGCAGCTACTCGATCATCGAGCAGGGCATGATCTCCAAGCTGATCGAAGCCAAGCCCGAAGACCTGCGTAACTTTATCGAAGAAGCGGCCGGCATCTCCAAGTACAAGGAGCGCCGCCGCGAGACCGAAAACCGTATTCGCCGCACCCATGAAAACCTCGCCCGCCTGACCGACCTGCGCGAAGAGCTGGAGCGCCAACTTGAACGCCTGCACCGCCAGGCCCAGGCCGCCGAGAAGTATCAGGAATACAAGGGCGAAGAACGCCAGCTCAAAGCGCAACTCTCGGCCCTGCGCTGGCAGGCGCTGAATGATCAGGTCGGCCAGCGCGAAGCAATCATCGGCACCCAGGAAATCAGCTTTGAGGCCCTGGTAGCCGAGCAGCGCAACGCCGACGCCAGCATCGAACGCCTGCGTGACGGTCACCATGACCTGTCCGAACGCTTCAATCTGGTGCAGGGCCGTTTCTATTCGGTGGGTGGCGACATTGCCCGCGTCGAGCAGAGCATCCAGCACGGCCAGCAGCGCCTGCGCCAATTGCAGGATGATTTGAAGGAAGCCGAACGCGCACGCCTGGAGACCGAATCCCACCTGGGCCACGACCGCACCTTGCTGCTGACCCTTGGCGAAGAGCTGGACATGCTCACCCCCGAACAGGAAATCACCAGCGCCGCCGCCGAAGAAGCCGCCGCCGCCCTGGAAGAATCCGAAACCACCATGCACGGCTGGCAGGAGCAGTGGGACACCTTCAACCTGAAGTCCGCCGAGCCACGCCGCCAGGCCGAGGTGCAGCAATCGCGCATCCAGCAGCTGGAAACCAGCATGGAGCGCCTGGCCGAGCGCCAGCGTCGAATGCAGGAAGAGCGCGCATTGCTGTCCGCCGACCCGGAAGACGCGGCGATCATGGAGCTGAGCGAGCAACTGGCCGAAAGCGAAATGACGCTGGAAGAGCTGGAAGCCAGTGAAGAACAACAAGTGGAGCGCCTGGAGCAATTGCGTCAGCAACTGCAACAGGCGACCCAGGCGCAGCAACAGGCCCAGGGCGATTTGCAGCGGCTCAATGGTCGGCTGGCTTCCCTTGAAGCCTTGCAGCAAGCCGCCTTGGACCCCGGTACCGGCACCGCCGAGTGGCTGCGTGACCAGCATCTGGCCGAGCGCCCGCGCTTGGCGGAAGGCTTGAAGGTAGAGGCAGGTTGGGAGTTGGCGGTTGAAACGGTCCTCGGTGCCGACCTTCAAGCCGTGCTGGTGGATGATTTTGGCGGTTTCGACCTGGCCGGTTTTGCCCAAGGCGATTTGCGTTTGCTCAGCCCAGCGGCGGACGGCACGCGGGTGCCGGGCAGTCTGCTGGATAAGGTTGAAGCGGCGATTGATCTGTCGCCGTGGCTGGGCCAGGTCAAACCGGTCGAATCCCTTGAGCAGGCGTTGGCCCAGCGCGGCCAGCTCGGCGCCGGTGAAAGCCTGATCAGCCGCGACGGTTACTGGGTCGGCCGCCATTTCCTGCGCGTACGTCGCGCCAGTGAAGCCGAAAGTGGCGTATTGGCCCGTGGCCAGGAAATCGTCAACCTGATCGCCGAGCGTGAAGAGCGCGAAGCCACCCTGGAAAGCCTGGAAACCGAACTGCAAACCCTGCGCGCCACCCAGCGCCAGCAAGAGACCGGTCGCGAACACCTGCGGCGCCTGTTGCAGGACGAAGCGCGCCAGCAAGGCGAATTGAAAGCCCAGCTTTCCGCGAGCAAAGCCAAGGTCGAGCAACTGACCCTGCGCCGCACCCGCCTCGACGAAGAAGTGGCAGAGATGGGCGAGCAACGCGCCCTCGAACACGAACAGATCGGCGAAGCGCGCCTGCAGCTGCAGGAGGCCCTCGACAGCATGGCGCTGGACACCGAACAGCGTGAACTGCTGCTGGCCCAGCGCGACAGCCTGCGCGAACGCCTCGACCGCGTGCGCCAGGAAGCCCGTCAGCACAAAGACCATGCCCACCAACTGGCGGTGCGCTTGGGTTCGCTGAAGGCCCAGCACGCGTCCACGTCCCAGGCCCTTGAACGCCTGGAGATGCAGTCCGAGCGCCTCACCGAAAAGCGCGAACAACTGAGCCTCAACCTGGAAGAGGGCGAGGCGCCGCTGGAAGAGCTGCGCCTCAAGCTGGAAGAATTGCTCGACAAGCGCATGACTGTCGACGAAGAGCTCAAGACCGCACAGATCGCCCTGGAAGACGCCGACCGCGAACTGCGTGATGCCGAAAAACGCCGGACCCAGGCCGAGCAGCAATCCCAGTTGATCCGCGGCCAGCTCGAACAACAGCGCATGGAATGGCAAGCCCTGACCGTGCGCCGCAAGACCTTGCAAGACCAGTTGCTGGAAGACGGCTACGACCTGCACGGCGTGCTCAATACCCTGACCGCCCAGGCCAACGAGAAAGACGCCGAAGAAGAACTTGAGCGGATTGCTGCGCGTATTCAGCGTCTGGGCGCGATCAACTTGGCGGCCATTGACGAATACCAGCAGCAATCCGAGCGTAAACGTTATCTGGATGCCCAGGACGCCGACTTGGTCGAAGCCCTGGACACCCTGGAAAACGTGATCCGCAAGATCGACAAGGAAACCCGCAACCGCTTCAAAGATACCTTTGATCAGATTAATGGCGGTTTACAGGCCTTATTCCCAAAAGTTTTCGGCGGTGGCAGCGCTTACTTGGAACTGACGGGCGAAGATCTACTCGATACAGGGGTGACGATCATGGCGCGGCCTCCGGGCAAGAAGAACAGCACCATCCATTTGTTGTCCGGCGGCGAGAAAGCCCTGACCGCATTGGCCCTGGTGTTTGCCATCTTCAAGTTGAACCCGGCGCCGTTCTGCATGCTCGACGAAGTTGACGCCCCGCTGGATGACGCTAACGTTGGACGGTACGCACGGTTGGTCAAAGAGATGTCCCAGACCGTGCAGTTCATCTATATCACCCACAACAAGATCGCCATGGAGATGGCGGATCAATTGATGGGCGTAACGATGCACGAACCGGGCTGTTCGCGTCTGGTGGCGGTGGATGTGGAAGAAGCGATGGCAATGGTGGAGTCTTGATCCATGCCGGGACAGAATTTTTATAGCGCGCTGTAAGACGCTTTACCGGTCTGGCGAAAGTGGCAAATGGACATATTTGTTCAAGGCATTTTGACAGACGGTGTAAAGTTATCTTTGGTCGTGCTAGTTTAATGTCAAATTTTCGTATGCGTGGGCAAAACGTCAGTCAGAACATAGAGTTGGCGCCACGTTTTAAAGCGGTTTGCACGTTGCTAAACCCCTTATTTTTCAGCATTTTTTATTAGAGGCACGGGATTACATGGAAATCGGTCTGCGCGAGTGGCTGATCGTCATCGGCATTATTGTCATTGCCGGTATTCTTTTTGATGGCTGGCGCCGTATGCGCGGTGGCAAGGGCAAGCTCAAATTCCGTCTGGACCGCAACCTGTCCAACTTACCCGACGACGACGGCGCCGCCGAGTTGCTGGGGCCGCCGCGTGTGCTGGATACGCATAAAGAGCCGCAACTGGACGAACACGACTTGCCGTCGATGAGCGCGCCGGTGCGTGAAGCCCGTGAGCCGTCCTCCAAGCGTGGCAAGCGTGCCAGTGCCGCCGTGGCTGAACCGCATCAGGGTGACCTGAACCTCGACGTAGATGAGGGCCCGAGCTTCAGCAGTCGCGACGATGATTTCCCGGATGAAAACCTGGGCAAGACTTCCGCCGCGCCGCGCCAATCGGTCAACGACCAGCCTGCCGCTGAAGAAGTGTTGGTGATCAGCGTGATCTGCCGCGACGCCGCCGGCTTCAAAGGCCCGGCTTTGTTGCAGAATATTCTGGAAAGCGGCCTGCGTTTCGGTGAGATGGATATTTTCCATCGCCACGAAAGCATGGCCGGCAACGGCGAAGTGCTGTTCTCCATGGCCAACGCGGTCAAGCCGGGCACCTTCGATCTGGACGATATCGACCTGTTCAGCACTCCGGCGGTGAGCTTCTTCCTCGGCCTGCCAGGTCCGCGTCACCCGAAACAAGCGTTCGACGTGATGGTGGCTGCAGCCCGCAAGCTATCGCAGGAACTGAATGGCGAACTCAAGGACGACCAACGCAGTGTCCTGACCGCCCAGACCATCGAGCATTACCGTCAGCGCATCGTCGAGTTCGAGCGTCGCGCCCTGACACAAAAACGCTGAGGATTGCTCCTCGGCGTTGTCGGATAGAATAAGCGCACTAACATATTGAGCAGCTTCGGCTGCTCTTTTGCTTTCTGAGAGAACACCCATGACCGCCGCCCACACCCGCATCCTCGAACTGCGCGCTGAACTGGATCAGCACAACTACCGTTACCACGTCCTCGACGAACCGAGCATTCCCGACGCCGAGTACGACCGGCTGTTCCATGAACTCAAGGCCCTCGAAGCCGAGCACCCAGAGCTGGTCACGCGCGATTCTCCGACGCAGCGGGTCGGCAGTGCGGCGTTGTCGGCGTTCACCCAGGTCAAGCATGAGATCCCCATGCTCAGCCTCGGCAACGCCTTTGACGAAACCACCATGCTGGAATTCGATCGCCGGGTCACCGAAGGACTCGACCTGCCGGCTGGCGATCTGTTTGGCGGTGGCGCGGTGGTGGAGTACAGCTGCGAACCTAAGCTGGATGGCCTGGCGGTCAGTCTGCTGTATCAGGACGGCGAACTGGTGCGTGGCGCCACCCGCGGCGACGGCACGACCGGCGAGGACATCAGCATCAACGTGCGCACCGTGCGCAATATTCCGTTGAAACTGCACGGCAGCGGCTGGCCGGCGACCCTGGAAGTGCGTGGCGAAGTGTTCATGTCCAAGGCCGGTTTCGAGCGGCTCAACGCCTCGCAACTGGAAGTCGGCGGCAAGACGTTCGCCAACCCGCGCAACGCCGCTGCCGGCAGCCTGCGTCAGTTGGATTCGAAGATCACCGCCAGCCGACCCTTGGAGTTCTGCTGCTACGGTGTAACCACCGACATCAGCGACACCCACATCGGCAACCTGCAACAGTTGCAGAAATGGGGCATGCCCATCAGTCACGAACTGAAGCTGGCCAAAGGCATTCAGGATTGCCTGGACTACTACCGCGATATCGGCGAGCGGCGCAACAGCCTGCCGTATGAGATCGACGGCGTGGTGTTCAAGGTCAACAGCATCGCTTCCCAACGAGAGCTGGGCTTCCGTGCCCGCGAACCGCGCTGGGCCATCGCGCATAAATTCCCGGCCCTGGAAGAGCTGACCGAATTGCTCGACGTGGAATTCCAGGTCGGGCGTACCGGCGCCGTTACGCCGGTGGCGCGGTTGAAGCCGGTCAAGGTCGCGGGTGTCACCGTGTCCAATGCCACCTTGCACAACATGGATGAAGTGGCGCGCCTGGGCGTGATGATCGGCGATACCGTGATCATTCGCCGCGCCGGGGATGTTATCCCGCAGGTGGTCTCGGTGGTGCTTGAGCGCCGTCCGGAAAACGCCCGTGCGGTGCCGATCCCCGAGAGCTGCCCCGTCTGCGGTTCCCACGTGGAGCGCACGCAACTGGTCAAGCGCAGCAAGGGCAAGGAAACCGTCAGCGAAGGCGCGGTGTACCGTTGCGTCGGGCGTCTGGCCTGTGGCGCGCAACTCAAGCAGGCGATCATCCATTTCGTCTCGCGCCGCGCCATGGACATTGATGGCCTGGGCGACAAAACCATCGAGCAACTGGTGGATGAAAAGCTGATTGGTTCGCCGGCCGACCTCTACAAGCTCAAGTACGAACAGATCATCGACCTGGAAGGCTTTGCCGACATTTCCAGCAAGAAGCTGATCACCGCCATCGAAAACAGCAAATCCCCGACCCTGGCGCGCTTTATCTACGCCCTGGGCATTCCCGACGTCGGCGAGGAGACCGCCAAGGTGCTGGCGCGCTCCCTGGCCTCCCTGGAGCGCGTGCAGAAGGCCTTGCCGGAAGTGCTGACGTACTTGCCGGACGTGGGCCTGGAAGTGGCGCATGAGATTCATAGTTTCTTTGAAGACAGCCATAACCAGGACGTGATCGGCGCGCTGCTGTCGCCGCAGGAATGCGGCCTGCAACTGCAGGATCAGGGCGACCTGAGTGCCGAATTCGCCGCCAGCGCCACCTTGGGCGGTTTGCTCGACAAGTTGCACGTACCGAGCGTCGGCCCCGGCGCGGCGCAGAAGCTGGCGGACAAATTCGTCACCCTTGAAGGCGTGATCAAGGCCGACTGGCTGGACATGCGCCAGGCCCTGCCCGAGAAACAAGCCAAGGCCGTGCGCGAGTTCTTCGATAACGCCGACAACGCGAGCCGCGCCCTGGCCATCGAGCAGCAGCTCAAAGACTTCGGCATGCATTGGAGCAGCGAGAAGAAGGTCGTCGAAGGCTTGCCTGAGGCTGGGCACACCTGGGTTCTCACTGGCTCCCTGGAACTGATGAGTCGCGACGTGGCCAAGGAAAAACTCGAAAGCCTCGGCGCCAAGGTGGCGGGTTCCGTGTCGGCGAAGACTCATTGCGTGGTGGCGGGGCCGGGGGCCGGTTCCAAACTGGCCAAGGCCAGCGAGTTGGGCCTGAAGGTATTGGACGAAGAGGCTTTCGTCGCCTTCTTGGCCAAGCACAACATCACTGTCTGATGTGGACTGTGGGGTAAACAAGCGTGTTGTGGTGAGCGGGCTTGCTGTGGTGAGCGGGCTTGCCCCGCGCTGGGTGGCGAAGCCGCCCCAACAAGGACGCCGAAGTGTTTCGGATAGACCGAAGTGCCGGGTTTGGGGCCGCTACGCAGCCCAGCGCGGGGCAAGCCCGCTCACTACAACAATGTGGAACGATTCTGAAGCGAAAGTGATCTAGTCTTGGGCACCCCAGGGAGAGATCGCCATGTTTCGCTACTTCGAGCAACTCAGTTCGCGCATTGCCGCACCGTTCGTGGCCGGCTCGTCTCGTGACAGCAAGGTCTGGCAGTGCCGTTGCGGCCAATCCCTGTTCTTTCGCAACAGCCAGTGCCTGGCCTGCCAGGCGCTGCTGGGCTACCAACCCCAACAAGCCCGGTTGGACTCCCTGCGGCCCGGCCCGGTGGAAGGCACCTGGCTGCAAGATGGCAGCCTCGACGCCGGCGCTTTCCGTCGCTGCGCCAACCTCGACACGCCGGCCGCCTGCAATTGGCTGATCCCGGCTCACAGCACCGCGCCGCTGTGCGTGGCCTGCAGCCTCAATCGCACCATCCCTGACCTGTCGATCGTAGAAAACCATGAGCGCTGGCGCAAAGTCGAAACCGCCAAGCGCCGCTTGGTCGCGCAATTGATCAGCCTTGGCCTGCAAGTGGTGCCCAAGAGTGTCGACGAAGACAACGGTCTGGCCTTCGACTTCGTCGGTATCGACCTGGAGGGCAACGCGCCGATGACGGGCCACGCGAACGGCTTGATCACCCTCGACATCAAGGAAGCCGACGACGCCCACCGTGAAAAGGTACGCGTACAAATGCGCGAACCCTACCGCACGCTGCTCGGTCACTTTCGCCATGAGGTTGGCCACTATTACTGGGATCGCCTGATCGCGAATACCCACTGGCTCGAACCGTTTCGCGCCCTGTTCGGCGACGAACGCGCCAGTTATGCCGATGCTCTCGACCAGCACTACCAGAACGGCCCACGACCGGACTGGCAGCAAACCTGCGTCAGTGCCTACGCCACCATGCACCCCTGGGAAGACTGGGCCGAAACCTGGGCGCACTACCTGCACATGATGGACGCCGTCGACACCGCCCTCGGCTTTGGCATGAGCGCCCGCGAGATGGACCTGGATTACCAGCCATTCCCGCTCACCACCCTCTACGACCCCGAACACCCCGGCGGCGTGGCGTTCCTGTCGTTCGTCAACGCCTGGATCGAGTTGGCCGGCATGCTCAATGAACTGTCGCGCAGCATGGGCCAGCCGGATTTCTATCCTTTCGTGCTGCCTCCGGCGGTAATCGCCAAGCTGCACTTCATCCACCTGGTGATCCAGGAGGAAGGTGGCCGAGCAGACGAAGCCGTCACCCTGTAGGAGCCGGCTTGCCGGCGATGGCCGCCCCGCGATAGACACAAGTGCTTGAACCATCGGATATTTTTAATCCGGCCCCAACGGTTGTAACTTCCGATGAGATCGGTACAATGGCCCCGCTTGCCGAGAGGCAGGCGTCGTTATGGTGACCCCATCGGTCCCCCCGCAACGATTACCCGTGAACCTGGTCAGAGCCGGAAGGCAGCAGCCACAGCGGGAACATTGTGTGCCGGGGTGTGGCTGGTGGGGTTGCCTCCATAACGCTCTTCCTTGCAACACCTCCTCAAATTCAATTCAAAAAAATGCTTTCAAGCCATCTGCCATCGTGCAGTCCATGGCGGCATACTCCAGTGCCTGGCATCCGGAGACAACACACGTGGAAAAAGTCGACGACCTCACGCGCGAAAAACTGCGGGAGTGGCAGATGCGGCGCCTGGAGATCAAGGACCGCATCCAATCCCATCCTGAACAGACCCTGGAATTGTCGCGGGTGCTGGACCTTATGGACGACGAGCACGCGGAAATCCTCAGCCAGGCGGAAATGATCCGGTCTGCGGACGTGGCCAATGAGCCCATGCCGCCGCCACTCACTGGCGCCTACACGCTGCAGTTGAATGTAGCCGCACAGAGTGCCGAGGACCTGCGCCGGCTGCTGGATATGGCGGTGTTCGAACTCCAGCAGCAGGTCAATGCGATGACCGCCACGGCTGACGCGGGTCCCCATCGCGGCAATATGTCGGGCTCCCTGGGGGAGTATCGGTTTGAACTGGGCGGTCATGGCAATGCCTGATTCCCTGGTGGCGAGGCACTATGCAACCGGAACACTTTGACTTATCCAGCCCTGTCTTCCTGCCTGTCACGGAGGAAACCTGCACGGCCCTGCTCGGCGCGGACGGCGCCAAGGCCCTGGTCGGTCTGACAGACCCAGAGCTGGCCGCCGTGCTGGTTATCCAGAACCTGGCCCAAGCGGCCGAAAAGGACCTGACCTGCGCGGGCGCCGAGCGCATCTTGGCCAAGTTGCTCGACTGGGCGGTCGATACCCGCGGAGCGGGCGCCGCCACGTTGTTGTCAGAAGCCCAGCGGCTGTTCGATCCACGCAAGTTGTACTTCGGCTTCAACGCCCTTAAAACGGTCAATCTGCGCCTGTTGTCGGTTGAAGAAGTCGCAGAGCGGAATTACCTGTTGCCTACTGGCAAATGGGATATCGGCTACAAGGTCCGCCATCTACGTAGCAATGATCCGTTCAGCCAGCAGATGGTCACGCCCCGGCACCGTGAGCGCTGGCTCAGCCCGGCGCAGGACAAGCTGGTGCGGACTTTCCGTGCCAACCTGAACGAAGACCTGCATGTCCAAGGCTACGCCGGCATTGGCAAGAGCCACCTGCTTGGCGCCTTGATGGAGTGCCTGCGGCCGGCCCAAACCCTGATACTGGCGCGCACCGGGGCAAAACTCGCGACCCTGCGTGAACGCATGGGACTGGCCAAGGACAGCAAGACCGGTTCGACCTTTGCTGCCTTCGCCAAGGCGCTGTTGCAGGGGCAACGACCCGCCGCGCAGGCCACGCCAACTCGGTTGCCCAGCAAACACGAAGTGTCGCAGACCCTGAATATCCACGGCTGGCGTGGTCACGATGGCGCGGCAACGCTCGATATCTGCCTGAAGGTGCTCGACAGCTACTGCCACTCCAACCATCACAGCCTGTCGGCCAGGCATTTGCCGCATTTCAAGCAAGCCTTGTCCAGCGTGGACGCCCAGGCGTTGCTGGAGTATTCCAGCCGGTTGTGGACGTATCTGGACGCCAACCCGCAGTGGGCCGGTCAGACGGCCTTCGCAGCCTTGTTGCTGATCAAGCGCGCGAGCCTCGATGGATGCGTGGTGCCGCCGCGGTACACCCATGTGCTGATCGATGAAAGCCAGGACATTCCACCCTCGTTGTTGCAGATTATCGAACGTGGCCGCCAGGTGCTGATCACCCTTGGCGATGAGTACCAATTGGCCAGCGGTGTAATGGTCAGGCGCAAGCGTGAAGTCCGGCACACCGATATCAATTACTCGGTGCGCTCGGGCCGCAACGTCGAGCGCCTGGTCAACCCGCTGATCAGCGTGCACTCGCAGAAGGGCAAGACGCCCTTCGAAGGCGCGCGGGATGCCGACGTTGGCATTGAGCATTACCCTCAGGGTTTCGTGCCACCCGAAGGCTGCGTGGTGTTGACTGCGTCCCTTTGGGACACCATGAAATGGGCCATTCAGTTGCAGCAGGCTAACTGCCCGTTTGGCTTCCTCGACAGTGGTGCGCAACAGGATTTGCAGCGCTTCATGATCAGCGTCATCGCGCTGTTCAAGCCAGAGTTCTACAGCAACGAGCACAACGACAACGGCCCCCATGCTTACTTCAGCGACATGGACGACTGGCAACAGGTGCGCGATGCCAGCCAGTACGACGAGTCGTTCCTGTGGGTCGAGAGCGAGCTGGAAAAAGGCTTCAACGTTGCCGATATCACGCGCTTGAACCGCCTGAGCGGCGTCCCCGGCAAGCGCTGCCTGCTGATGCTGGCGGAGGAGGCGGGCGGCATGGAGTTCGACCGGGTGCTGCTGACGCCCGAACTGCTGACCAACGTGAAGTTCAAGGACGCCTACGCGTTCGACCAGCGGCTGTGCGCGGTGTACATCGCCATTTCCCGAGCGCGGATGCAGCTTTACCTGCCTTACGACGTGGTCGAGTGGATTGATTTCCACACCTACCAGAAAACCCGTGAATTCCACGGTTACTGATTTATTTAATTCGGCTGTTTCACAACTTTCAGCGGTCGCTCTGGACAACCTAAAACCACCTTGTTAGTTTCCGCCAGCCACTTGTTTCAGAGTATGACAAGGGTGTGCGGTTGATATTGAAGTGCCATCACTTCTTTAACTAACAAGGATGTCTGTGATGAAAAGCCTGCAAGGGTTGCCCCGTCTTATCAGTGCTTCAGTAGGCGCGCCCGGTAAAGCCCGCAACTTGCCTTCCGATGTGCAGTGCATCCAATATTTATTCAATCTGATCATTCCCAAACTGGGCTTCCCACTGGCCGAAAACGGCAAGTGCGACGGTCAGTTGGTGCAGTGCATCAGCCAGTATCAGTTCCGTCATCTCAAATACGCGCACCCCGATGGTGTGATCGACCCGACCGGTAAAACCTTCAACAGCCTGATCGAAGAGGCGGTGAAGGTACCGGTGAAGGCCTTTCCGAGCATGCGCATTCCAAGCTTTCTGAATGCATTCGGTAACAACCAGGGTGACGCGGTGCAAGCCACCGTCAACGTGTACCTGGACCGTATGCGGGCAATGATCGAGGCTGAGCGGCGCAATCGCCAATTGATGCTCCAGGCCACGTGCGATGGCGGCATGACGCTCACCGATACGGATTTTCAGAATGCCGCCAAGCAGTTAGGCAACGGCATTTCGGTGAATGTCATCAGGGCCTTCGCCACGGTGGAGTCCGGTGGTCGCTCGGGATTCGGGCCGGCCAAGTTACCGATCATTGCGTTTGAAGGGCACCAATTTCGCAAGTACACCAAGCATATCTACGACCAGGCGCATCCGCTGCTTTCGTACATCTATGTGAGAAAGGCCGGGCCGCAGTGGCAGGTCAATAACAAGGATCAGGTCAAGGCCTGGGAAACCATGGCCACTGCATTCGCCCTGGACCAGGAAGCGGCGTTGATGTCGGCGTCGTGGGGCATGTTTCAGACCATGGGGTTCAACTACGCCTCATGCGGTTACAAAACGGTGTTTGAGTTTGCCGCGGCATTAAAAGTGAATGTCGGTAACCAACTGAAGGCGTTCCTCGCGTTTTGCGCTAACAGCCCGGCGTTGATGACGGCCATGAAAGCCAAGGATTTCACTTCGATGGCCCGTAACTATAACGGCAAGGACTACGGCAACTATGACGTCCTGATGAAAGAAGCCTACGAGAAACTTGAAGGAAAAAAATAAGATGATCCGTTTTCTAGCAGTGGGTGTGTTGTCGTTGTGCGCCGTTGGCCCCGCATTTGCCGGTTCGCCTGCATTGCATTCCGGAAAATACGAAGGGCTGATGCTGGCGGTGACGCCTGAGCATCAGGTGGAAGGCTATTACGCGGAAGAGATGGGCGAGGGCGTTACTCGCAGCTGCACGTTCTACCTGCAAGGCAAGCCCTCAGCGCTGACCACCTGGAACGACACTGCCTATCCCGGCAGCGTGGCGCCTTCTTCGGACGGCGTGACCCTCACCGTGGCAGAAGGCCGTCAGCATCCGGGTTGCCTCAATGTGCTGATGCCGGAAATTGCCACCGGCCTGGACCTGACCCAGACCGCCAGCAAAAAATGGATCGGCCTGGTCAAGGTCTCAGCCGACAAGGCTTACCTGCTGAAAAATCCAAGTGCCAAGGCGGCTAAACGTCCCTACATCGTCAAGAACGACGTGGTCGGTGTGCTGGCATTCAAGGATGGCTGGGCCCAGGTCGAGTTCATCAACGCAGAGGGTCGCTCGTTTACGGGGTGGATCAGCCAGGATCAATACGCGCGGTTGGCGGCCCCCAAAAGCTGATCTCGAAAACGGCAAAAATCTAGATGTGGGAGCGGGCTTGCTCGCGAATACGGAGTGTCAGTCGCTGGATGCAGTGACTGAGCCACCGCTTTCGCGAGCAAGCCCGCTCCCACATTTTGGATCTTCATCAACCGAATATTTCGCGGAGTAACCCGGCAAACGCATCCCGTGCCAGATGCCGCTGGGTGTCCTTGTGCCAGAACAGCAGGTTGTCCACCGCCTGCAGTTCATCGAACCGGTACGATGCCAGCTGATTGGCCTGCTCATAGCGGGCCAGGATGCCTTCCGGCGCCAGCGCCACGCCAATCCCGGCACTCACGCAACCAATGATCGTGCCCCAACTGGCATAGCTGGCAATGGTCGGCTTGAACGCATGGGGCTTGACCCAGTTCTCCAGCGCTGCCCGATAAGGGCAACCCGGTGGCCATACCAGCAAGGTGCGGCCGGCCAGGTCTTCGGCGCTGCGGATCGGTTCGCTGGAGGCGCTGGCGATCAGCACCAGGCGCTCGCTGTAGACCACGCTGTGTTCGAGCTTTGCGCGTTTGTTGCCAGCGGCCACCAGCGCCACATCCAGGCGATGGTGTTGCAGGTCATCGAGCAGCTCGCCCCAGGCGCCGGTCACCAGTTCCAGGCTGACATCCGGGTAGCGTCGGTGGTATTCCGCCAGCAGCGGCGGCAGACGGCCACTGGCGCTGGACTCCACTGCGCCGATGCGCAGGGTGCCACGGGGTATGGCGTTGGCGTCCACGGCGCGTTTGGATTCGTCCACCAAGGCCAGGATGCGTTCGCAGTATTCGAGGAAAATCTCCCCCGCCGCACTGATTGCCAGCCCACGCCCGGCTCGGATGAACAGCGGCGTGCCCAACTCGCTTTCCAGTTGCTTTATCCGCGTAGTGATGTTGGACGGCACGCAATGCAAGTGCACGGCGGCCTGGGCCACGCTGCCGGTTTGTGCCACGGCTCGCACCATTTTCAGTTGGGCCAGTTCCATTGCTCAGTTCCAGTGATTTCAGAAGTCAGAAACGGTTAATTGTCCTGCGTCTTGTGCGGGCCAAGACTGACGGTATTCCTTCTCTGTTTTCGGATGCCGTCGATGAACACCCCGTCACCCCTGAAGCTTACGCTAGTCATCGCCAGCGTCATCCTCTGTTGGGCCTATTCGCCGATTGGCGTGCACATGGGGCTGCACAGCTACAGCCCTGGCCAGTTGGCGTTGCTGCGGTTCTTGATTGCCTCGATGTTCATGGCGTGTGTGGCACTGGTGATGGGCATTGGCAGGCCGCGCCTGCGGGATCTGCCGTGGCTGCTGGTGTTGAGTTTTTTCGGGGTGTTCCTGCATCACACCAGCCTCAATTACGGACAGCAATTCGTGACGGCAGCGGCGTCCAGCGTGCTGGCGCAATCGGCGCCACTGTTCAGTGTGTTAATCGCGTTCTTCTGCTTGAAGGAGCGGATCAGCGTCTGGCGTTGGAGCTGTGTGTTGCTCGGCCTGCTGGGTGTGCTGGTGGTGATCTGGGGCGATCACGGCCTGGGCGATATCGATCCGCGCGGTTTGTTGATCCTGTTGGCGGCGGTGTCGTGGAGCCTGTACTTCGCCATCCAGAAACACTATGCCCATCGCTATAGCCCGTTGACCATGGCGTGTTACATGGTGTGGGCGGGCACCTTGATGCTCTGCGTGAATCTACCGGGCCTGCCCGCTGCCATGATGCAGGCGCCATTGCCGGAAAACCTCGCGGTGCTGGTGCTGGGGATCTTCCCCAGTGCCCTGGCGTACCTGGCCTGGGGTTATGTGTTGAAACATGTAGAGGTCAGCCGTGCCTCGGTGGCGATGTACCTGATCCCGCCCGTGGCCATGACGATGGCGGCGACGCTGCTGGGCGAGCATATCGCCCTGCAAGTGGTGCTGGGCGGTTTGATCGTGTTGGCCAGCGTGGCCGCCATCAGCCTGGAAGGGCGCTGGCGGTCACTCGCTCAGGCAAAACGCGCGCAGGCGGTGGCCGTCGAGGTCCTCGGCGACGAAGGTGTAGCCGAAATCTAGGGTGGTCGGTGACTGGATAATCGTTGCGCCGCGCTCTACCCACAGGTCGTGCAGGGCATCCACGGCGGCCTGGTCGGCCAGGGACAACCCCACTTCGCCGCCACCGCCCGTGAACTGCGCTGCCGGTTGCACGGTATGGCGTGACCACAGTCCCAGCTTCACGCCATTGTCGAGAATGAACAAGGCGAACGTCGGGTTGAGTTCCACCGGCGGCTTGTCCAGCAGGCGGCTATAGAAGTTGGCGCTGGTGGCCGGGCTGTCGACGTAGAGCAAAAAGTAATGGGCGACGGTGTGCATGCGGGCTCCTTGGAAGCGCGTGTGGTGAGGGAGCCGAGTCTATAAGGCAGTGCTGTCAGTTCCTGTCAGGAGTCTCTCCGGTGTACAGCTGGATGATCTGGTCGATCTCGCCCGACATCTTCATCCGCAACAAGGTACGCAGGATCAACTGCACCGGCACGTTCGGGTCATTGCGTACGGTGCAGCCCAGGTTCTGTTCATCGATCACCGCCACCTTGTGCAGGCGTTTGCCCACCGGCATCCGCTGGTTGAAGCGGTCGAGTATCCATTCATTGACCACTGCGAACTTGAAACGCCCGGCCACCAGTTTGTGCAGCACCTGCTCTTCGCTGCGCGCATCGTCGCGGCTGAGTTGGCCGCCGGCAAACAGCGGGTCGAGGGTGACGTAGCGGTAATTGAGCACGGTGCCGATGGCTTGCGGCGCGAGCTGGTCGATGTGTATGGGTTGCGGGGGAATGTGGGTGCTGACCAACAGGTTGCGCTGCACCATCAGCGGAATGCTCCAGGTGTAGTCGCCGGACTGGTCGTCGACCCAGGCCTGGGTGACATAACAGCGCACATCGATATCACCGTGTTCCATGGCGCTGGAGATGCGCGCCCGTGCCAGTACATGGAATTGCGCAGGGCGGCCGACCTGGGTGGCCAGGCTTAACATCACGTCATACCAAATGCCCTGGGTAGGCCGGCCATCTTCCAGTTGCACCATGGGCATCGCCCAACTGTCGGAAACCGAGAAGCGCAGCGGTGCGGGTGCTGCAAGGCTGGCCGTGGCAATCATCCATAAAACGCCCAGGACTGCGCGCATAAGCTCTCCGGGTTCAGGCCTTTTGGGGGCCAGTCACATGAGCTTAGTCAGATTAGGCAAGCGTGCCGGATGCAATTTCCCCCTTGCTCCGCTAGCATTACCGGCTTCTGTTTCCCAGTTGCGACGGTTTTCGATGAGTTATCAGGTTCTTGCACGTAAATGGCGTCCGCGCTCGTTCCGCGAAATGGTCGGCCAGACCCATGTGCTCAAGGCTCTGATCAATGCCTTGGACAGCCAGCGGCTGCACCACGCCTACCTGTTCACTGGTACGCGGGGGGTGGGCAAAACCACCATTGCGCGCATCATCGCCAAATGCCTGAACTGTGAAACCGGTATTACTTCGACGCCGTGCGGCACCTGTTCGGTGTGCAAGGAAATCGACGAAGGGCGTTTCGTCGACCTGATCGAGATCGACGCCGCGAGCCGCACCAAGGTCGAAGACACCCGCGAGCTGCTCGACAACGTGCAGTACGCGCCGAGTCGTGGCCGCTTCAAGGTCTACCTGATCGACGAAGTGCACATGCTCTCCAGCCATTCCTTCAACGCCCTGTTGAAAACCCTGGAAGAGCCGCCGCCCTACGTCAAATTCATCCTGGCCACCACGGACCCGCAGAAACTTCCTGCAACGATTCTGTCGCGGTGCTTGCAGTTCTCGCTGAAAAACATGACCCCCGAGCGGGTGGTCGAGCATTTGACCCACGTGCTGGGCGTCGAGAACGTACCGTTCGAAGACGACGCGCTGTGGCTGCTCGGCCGCGCTGCCGATGGCTCGATGCGTGATGCCATGAGCCTCACCGACCAGGCCATCGCCTTTGGTGAAGGCAAGGTCATGGCCGCTGATGTGCGCGCCATGCTTGGCACCCTCGACCACGGCCAGGTATTCGACGTGCTGCATGCGCTGATCGAAGGCGACGCCAAGGCGTTGCTCGAAGCTGTGCGTCACCTGTCGGAGCAAGGCCCGGACTGGAACGGCGTGCTCTCGGAAATCCTCAATGTGCTGCACCGCGTTGCCATCGCCCAGGCGCTGCCTGAGGGTGTCGACAACGGCCATGGCGACCGCGACCGTGTGTTGGCCCTGGCCCAGGCGTTGCCGGCCGAAGATGTACAGTTCTACTACCAGATGGGCCTGATTGGCCGCCGCGACCTGCCGCTGGCGCCTGACCCGCGTGGTGGCTTTGAAATGGTGCTGCTGCGGATGCTGGCGTTCCGGCCCGCCGATTCGGCCGATGCGCCGAGACAGCCGCTAAAGCCAGTGGGGATCAGCCAGGCCACAGTTGATTCCGCCAAACCAGTGGCTGGCGCGGCGGTGGTTGCGCCAGTGGTTGCTGCGCCTGCGCCGGTTGCTGCGGCGCCCGAGCCTGAGCCTGTGGTCGCTGCGCCGCCCGAGCCTGAGCCTGTGGTCGCTGCGCCGGTGATCGAGCCCGAATCCGTCGTCGAACCTGAACCGGTTGTAGACCTGCCTTGGAATGACCCGGTAGACGCTGAAGTCGAAGCCGAGCAAGCGCCCGCCGTGGAGCCCGTGCTGGAAACCATCGGCGAGCAGCCCGAGCTGACCCCGATGCCCACGCCGACCCCGGACAGTGTGGTGCCGGACGCGCCCGAATGGGTGTCGGCGCCGGTTCCCGAGCCGACCGTGGCCCAAGTGGAAGCCGCCACGCCGGGCATCGACCTCGACGACGAACCGCCGCTGGACGAAGACTACATCGAGCCGGACATGGATTCGGCCTACAGCTACTTGGACGATCTGGCCAGCGAACACACCGCCGAGCCGGCCCCCGAGCCTGAGGCGGAACCCGCTGCCGCGCCGGCCACCGGCCTGGCCCTGCAATGGCTGGAATTGTTTCCGAAGCTGCCGATTTCCGGCATGACCGGTAGCATCGCCGCCAACTGCACGCTGATTTCCATCGATGGCGATCACTGGCTGCTGCACCTGGACCCGGCCCACAGCGCCTTGTTCAACGCGACCCAGCAACGCCGCCTGAATGACGCACTGAACCAGTACCATGAGCGCACGCTGACCATTACCATCGAGCTGATCAAGCCGGAGCAGGAAACCCCGGCCCAGGCCGCGACCCGCCGGCGTATCAACCGTCAGCGTGAGGCCGAGGACTCGATCCACGGTGATCCGCTCATCCAGCAAATGATGCAACAGTTCGGTGCGGTCGTCCGTCACGATACTATTGAACCTGTCGAAGCCCCGGTGCCCCAGGCGTCCTGACACCGGGCTACTAACTTGATCCACGTACTTTGAGGTGATTCCCATGATGAAAGGTGGCATGGCCGGCCTGATGAAGCAGGCGCAGCAGATGCAGGAAAAAATGGCCAAGATGCAGGAAGAACTGGCCAACGCCGAAGTCACCGGTAAAGCCGGTGGCGATATGGTCAGCGTGGTGATGACCGGTCGTCACGACATCAAGCGCGTGAGTATCGACCCAAGCGTATTGCCAGGCGTCGGTGAAGATGACTTGGAAATGCTCGAAGCCTTGTTCGCTGCCGCCGTCAACGACGCCGTGCGCAAGATCGAAGCCAACAGCCAGGAAAAAATGGGCGGTGTGACCGCTGGCATGCAATTGCCACCGGGCATGAAGCTGCCGTTCTGATCCGGTAGCTTTAGCTAGACTCCAATGCCAGGCCTTGTGCCTGGCATTTTTGTTTGTGCCGAATCTGATCGAACCCTGGCACGGCACGCATGGTCTGCACCCTATACCGATGGATTCGATAAAGGAGCCCTTTCATGCCTCAAGAACCAACCCTGAACCAGCGCATTGTCCTGGTCTCACGCCCCCAAGGCGCACCGACCCCGGAAAATTTCCGCCTGGAGCGCGTGAATCTACCGGAGTTGGCAGACGGCCAAGTCCTGCTGAAGACGTTGTACCTGTCTTTGGACCCTTACATGCGTGGACGTATGAGCGACGCACCGTCCTACGCCGCTCCGGTGGAAATCGATGAAGTGATGACCGGTGGCGCTGTCAGCCGTATCGAGCAATCGCGCAGTCCGAAATTCGAAGTGGGTGACCTGGTAGTCGGTTCCACCGGCTGGCAGAGTCATAGTATTTCCGATGGCCGGAACCTGATGCCGGTGCCCAAGGGCCTGGCCAGCCCGTCCATGGCCCTGGGTGTGCTGGGCATGCCGGGCATGACCGCCTACATGGGCCTGATGGATATTGGCCAGCCCAAAACTGGGGAAACCCTGGTCGTCGCCGCAGCGTCCGGCGCAGTGGGCTCGGTGGTGGGGCAGGTGGCCAAGCTCAAGGGCTTGCGCGTGGTCGGGATCGCAGGGGGCGCGGACAAGTGCCGCTACGTGGTGGAGGAGTTGGGCTTCGATGCCTGCGTCGACCACAAAAGTGCACACTTCGCCGACGAATTGGCCCACGCCTGCTTCAAGGGCGTCGACATCTATTTCGAGAACGTCGGCGGCAAGGTATTCGACGCCGTGGTGCCCTTGCTCAATCCCAAGGCCCGGATTCCGCTGTGCGGGTTGATCGCCGGCTACAATGCCCATGAAGCACCCAGCGGACCCGACCGGTTGCCGGAGCTGCAGCGCACGCTGCTGACCAAGCGCGTGCGGATCCAGGGCTTTATCGTGTTCGATGATTACGGTGATCGCCAGCCCGAATTCCAAAGCGCCATGGCGCCGTGGGTGCGCGACGGCAAGATCAAGTTCCGCGAGGATGTGGTCGAGGGCCTGGAGCGGGCGCCCGAGGCCTTTATCGGTCTGTTGGAAGGGCGCAACTTCGGCAAGTTGGTCGTGCGCATTTGACGCTTATCCGGGGCGCGGGTATAAACCGCGTCTCGTTGTTTTGTCGGACCCTTCGCCCATGAGCTTCAGCCCCCTGATTCGCCAACTGATCGACGCCCTGCGCATTTTGCCGGGTGTCGGCCAGAAAACCGCCCAGCGTATGGCGCTGCAACTGCTGGAGCGTGATCGCAGCGGCGGCGCCCGGTTGGCCCAGGCCTTGAGCCAGGCCATGACCGGTGTCGGTCACTGTCGCCAGTGTCGCACCCTCACTGAAGAAGAACTCTGCCCGCAATGCGCCGACCCTCGCCGCGACGACACGCTGCTGTGCGTGGTAGAAGGGCCGATGGATGTGTACGCGGTGGAGCAGACCGGCTATCGCGGCCGTTACTTCGTACTCAAGGGCCACCTGTCGCCGCTGGACGGTCTGGGCCCGGAAGCCATCGGCATTCCGCAACTGGTGGCGCGCATTGAAGAACAGGGCACTTTCACTGAAGTGATCCTCGCCACCAACCCGACGGTGGAAGGTGAGGCGACCGCGCACTACATTGCGCAATTGCTGACCAACAAAGGCTTGATCACCTCGCGTATTGCCCATGGCGTACCGTTGGGTGGCGAGCTGGAGTTGGTGGACGGTGGAACGTTGGCGCATTCCTTCGCCGGCCGCAAACCCATCGCCCTCTAACGATGATCCTGTAGGAGCCGGCTTGCCGGCGATGCGGGCGACGCAGTTTTCCGCATAGGCCGTGGTGATGCTATCGCCGGCAAGCCGGCTCCTACACAGCGCCAGGCTTGAAAACCAAGCAAGCGCTTGGTAAGTTCGCTCCACCTCACCGTGGAGCTTGCCGATGTCTGCCTATCAGGACTACTTCGACCCCAGCCACCAATTGGTCCGCGACAGCGTGCGCCGTTTCGTCGAGCGCGAGATGTTGCCGGGCATCGAACAGTGGGAGGAGGCGGAAAGCTTTCCCCGCGAGCTGTACCTCAAGGCCGGCGCGGCGGGGATTCTTGGCATCGGCTACCCCGAAGCTCTCGGTGGCAGTCATGAAGGTGATCTGTTCGCCAAGGTGGCTGCCAGCGAAGAATTGATGCGTTGCGGCTCTGGCGGCGTCGTCGCAGGGTTGGGTTCATTGGATATTGGCTTGCCGCCTATCGTCAAATGGGCCCGGCCCGAGGTGCGCGAGCGCGTGGTGCCGCAGGTCCTGTCCGGTGAAAAGATCATCGCCCTGGCGGTCACCGAGCCGGGCGGCGGTTCGGATGTGGCCAGCCTGCAAACCCGTGCCGTTCGCGAGGGCGACCATTACCGCGTCAGCGGCAGCAAGACCTTCATCACCAGCGGCAGCCGCGCCGACTTCTACACCGTGGCCGTGCGCACGGGTGGACCGGGATTTGCCGGCATCAGCCTGCTGCTGATCGAAAAAGACACCCCCGGTTTTACCGTTGGCCAGCCTCTGAAGAAAATGGGCTGGTGGGCGTCGGACACCGCTGAATTGTTCTTCGACGATTGCCGCGTGCCCGTCGGCAACCTGATCGGCGCTGAAAACATGGGCTTTGCCTGCATTATGGGCAACTTCCAGAGCGAGCGCCTGGCCCTGGCGCTCATGGCCAACATGACCGCGCAGTTGGCCCTAGAGGAAAGCCTCAAATGGGCCGCCGAGCGCGAAGCCTTCGGCAAACCCATTGGCAAATTCCAGGTGATCAAGCATCGCCTGGCGGAAATGGCCACCGCCGTGGAAGTCTCCCGCGAATTCACCTACCGGCAGGCGGCAAAGATGGCCGCCGGTATCAGCGTGATCAAGGAAATTTCCATGGCCAAGAACCTTGCCACCGACACCGCCGACCGCGTCACCTACGACGCGGTGCAGATCCTCGGGGGCCAGGGTTACATGCGCGGTAGCCTGGTGGAGCGGCTATACCGCGACAACCGCATCCTGTCCATCGGTGGCGGTACCCGCGAAGTGATGAATGAAATCATCAGCAAGCAGATGGGACTTTGATCACTGTTCGGTCAGCGCAAATTGCGTCAAACAAAACGTCGGAATCCCCATGTCTTCCAGACGCTGCGACCCACCCAGTTCCGGCAGATCAATAATCGCCGCCGCTTCAAAGATCTTCGCGCCCATGCGCCGCACCAGGTTCGCCGCCGCGATCAGGGTGCCGCCAGTGGCTATCAGGTCATCGAACATCAATACCGAATCGCCCTCGCACAGGCTGTCGGCATGCACTTCGAGGAACGCTTCGCCGTACTCGGTCTGGTAACCCTCGGCCAGCACGTCAGCCGGCAGCTTGCCTTGCTTGCGGAACAGGATCAGCGGCTTGTTCAGTTGGTAGGCGATGATCGAACCGATCAGGAAACCCCGCGCATCCATCGCGCCGATATGCGTGAACTCGGCCTCGACATACCGATGGGCAAAGCTGTCCGCCACCAGGCGCAGGGCGCGGGGCGATTGGAACAATGGCGTGATGTCACGGAAGATCACCCCAGGCTTGGGGAAGTCGATGACGGGGCGGATCAGGGATTTGATGTCGAACGAATCGAAGGTCATCGTCGAAGAGTCCTGGGGCTGGAAACGGACTCGAAGTATACCTGCGGCCTTGCCGGTTGGCGCGGCCGCAAGTGTCTGCATCAACCTTCTAGCGAGCCACCGGCCAGCGCACACAACTGGATCGGGTCGAGGATATGCACTTCTTTACCTTCGGCGGCGATCAGTTCGTTTTGCTGGAAGCGGGTAAACACACGGGACACGGTTTCCACCGCGAGGCCCAGGTAGTTGCCGATTTCATTGCGCGACATGCTCAGGCGGAACTGGTTGGCCGAGAAACCACGGGCACGGAACCGCGCCGACAGGTTGACCAGGAAGGTCGCGATGCGCTCGTCGGCGGTTTTCTTCGACAGCAGCAGCATCATTTGCTGGTCGTCACGGATCTCGCGGCTCATCACACGCATCAACTGACGGCGCAGTTGTGGCAACTGCAGGGCCAGTTCGTCCAGGCGTTCGAAGGGGATTTCGCAAACGGATGTAGTCTCCAGCGCCTGGGCCGACACTGGATGAATCTCGGTGTCCATGCCCGACAAGCCCACCAGTTCGCTGGGCAGGTGGAAACCGGTGATCTGCTCTTCGCCACTGTCGCTCAGGCTGAACGTCTTCAACGCACCCGAACGTACTGCATAAACGGAATCGAACTTGTCGCCCTGGCGAAACAGGAACTCGCCTTTTTTCAGCGGGCGGCCACGTTTAACGATGTCGTCCAGCGCATCCATGTCTTCCAAATTCAACGAAAGTGGCAAGCAGAGGGGCGCCAGGCTGCAATCCTTGCAATGAGCCTGGCTGTGAGCGCGCAGTTTAACTGGCTCGGACATTTCTTAAATCCTTGTGGGAAAACACACATAAGACGTAAGGGTAACGCACTGGGGGGCGGTGAGGCCAGCCTGTACAAAAAACCGGCAGCGGTATAAAGGTTTTTGTATCGGGGCCGATACAGCAGGCATACCTATTGAGTCGGAGCTTGGATCATGTCTGTTATAGCTGCCTACAACCCTGCCATCCGCATTCCGACGGTGCCGGATGCAAAGCCAGCGGCTGAGGCCCAGGAAAAAGCACCTGAGGTTGAAACGACCACTGCACCCAAAGTGGTGGAAGGTGTGACGGTGACTATTTCCGCCGATGCATTCAAGGCCGCCGGTGCAGCCAAGAGCTCCAATGCGGATATCGATGAAAGTGGCCTGGACGACAACGTCAAACAGGTGCTGAAAATGATCCGTCAGTTGAAACAACAGATCGCCGAAAAACAGGCCGAGCTGGCGGCTGTTGCAGCGGCCACTAATCTTTCCCCTGAAGAGGCCCGCGCAAAGGCCAGCGCTTTGCAGAGCGAGATCAGTTCTCTGCAGGCGGGCCTGATGTCGGCCCAGACTTCACTCGCTAAGTCGATGAAAGGGATGAGTGCCGAGGATTCGATGAAGACTGCCTCGCTGTCGATGTAATCAAATCACCCGGGAAAATCGCTGCCTGTTCTGGTGCTCCAGATAGGCATCGAACACCATGCACACCGAACGCACCAGCAGTCGCCCGGCTGGCAACACGCGAATGCCTTGGGCGTCGAGTTCGATCAGGCCATCCTCGGCCATCGCCGTCAGTTGCGGCCAGATGTCGTCGAAATACCCGCGAAAGTCGATGTTGAAGGCCTGCTCGATCGTCTCGAATGCCAGGCTGAAATTGCAGATCAACTGCTGGATTACTTCCCGCCGCAACCGATCGTCCGTGGTGCAGACCAGGCCGCGACTGGTAGCCAGTTGCGCGCCGGCCAGGGTGTTCTGATAGCCGTTGAGGTCGCTGCTGTTCTGGCAGTACAGGTCACCGATCTGGCTGATCGCCGACACCCCGAGCCCGATCAAGTCGCAGTGGCCGTGGGTGGTGTAGCCCTGGAAGTTGCGTTGCAGGGTGCCTTCTTCCTGGGCAATGGCCAACTCGTCGTCGGGCAGGGCGAAATGGTCCATGCCGATGTAGCGGTAGCCGGCCTGGGTCAGTTGCTCGATGGTGGTTTGCAGCATCAAGAGCTTTGACGCAGGGGAGGGCAGTTCGTCGGTGCTGATACGCCGCTGGGGCATGAAACGCTCCGGCAGATGCGCGTAATTGAACACCGACAGACGGTCGGGTTGCAGCCTGATGACTTCTTCCACGGTGCGCGCAAAATTGATCGGTGTTTGCTTGGGCAAGCCGTAGATCAGGTCGATATTGATCGAGCGAAATTGCAGGGTGCGCGCCGCATCGATGACCGCACGGGTTTCCTCCAGGCTCTGCAGGCGATTCACTGCCCGTTGTACCTCGGGGTCAAGGTCTTGCAGGCCGATGCTCACGCGGTTGAAGCCAAGTTCACGCAGCAGGCCCATGGTCGCCCAGTCCGCTTCACGGGGGTCGATCTCGATGCCGTAGTCGCCGGAATCGTCATCCAGCAAATTGAAGTGCTGGCGCAGGCAGCCCATGACCTGGCGCAGTTCATCGTGGCTAAGAAAGGTCGGGGTGCCGCCGCCGAAGTGCAGTTGCTCAACCCGCTGTTTCGGATCGAGGTGGCAGGCCACCAGTTGGATCTCTTGCTCCAGGCGTTGCAGGTAGGCCTGGGCGCGGCCACGGTCCTTGGTGATGACCTTGTTGCAAGCGCAGTAGTAGCAGATGTTCGCGCAGAACGGCACATGCACATACAGCGACAACGGTCGCACGGCTTTGCGGCTGTCGCGCAGGGCGTGGAGCAGGTCGAAAGTGCCGACCTGGCTGTCGAATTGTACGGCGGTGGGGTAGGACGTGTAACGCGGTCCCGCCAGGTCGTAGCGGTGAATCAGATTGGTGTCCCAACGAATGGCGTCGAGCATGCGGGCGTTCCCCCGGATAGGCTAGTGGGCCGAGTCTAGGGGCGTGGCGGGGATGGCATCTTGATTTGCATCAACGGGGAGCGGCGCTATGCCACATGGCGCTTTAATGGCCCATCAACCAGTGCTGGTGCGGGCCGGGCAACGTCCAGATACCGAAGAGTATGACCAGCACGCCACCGGTCATCCGCACGCTGCGTTTGCGCAATAATGCAGTGACCCGTTCGGCGGCCAGGCCGGTAGCCAACAGAACCGGCCAGGTCCCCAGCCCGAACGCCAGCATCAGCAACCCGCTGTCCAGTGCATTGCCCTGGCTCGCTGCCCATAGCAGCGTGCTGTAGACCAATCCGCACGGCAACCAGCCCCACAGCGCGCCCAGCAGCAAGGCGCGCGGTACGCTGGACACCGGCAGCAAACGGTTGGCGACTGGCTGGATGTAGCGCCACAGGCCGCGTCCGAGGCTTTCGAGACGGGTGAGGCCGCTCCACCAGCCGGCCAGGTACAGGCCCATGCTGATCAACAACAACCCGGCCAGTACGCGCATGAACATCGCCGCCGGGCTGTTCGCCACTGCCCAACCGGCCAGGCCGATCAACACCCCGGCAGCGGTATAGCTGAAGATGCGCCCCAGGTTGTAGGCCAGCAGCAGTTTAAACCGGCGACCACGCTGCTCCTTGGGGATGGCCAGGGTCAGCGCGCCCATCAGGCCACCGCACATGCCCAGGCAATGGCCGCCGCCGAGCAGGCCGAGGATCAGCGCGGAGACCAGCAGTGGCGCCAGTTCAAGCATGGGGCGGGTCTTTCGGCGGTTGTTCGGAGTGGTTGGCCTCTTCGATGCCGGCCAGGTGGTTCGGGTCCTGGTCGTCGAACAGCACGCTATGGGCCGGGCCGTCGAGGTCGTCGTACTGACCGCTGTCCACCGCCCAGAAGAAGATGTAGATGGCCACGCCCACTAACAGCAGCGCCGCCGGAATCATCACGTATAAAGCTGGCATCTGCACTCCATGGTCGTGCGGCTCACACCGGCAGCGGGCGGGTTACTGAGGGGGCTCGGACCGTTGGCGCGCTCGGCAGGCGAGTCAGGCGCAGGGCATTGAGCACCACGGTCAACGAACTGAGGGACATGCCCACTGCGGCCCAGATCGGGGTGATCCAACCCAGGGCGGCGAACGGCAGCATAAGGCCATTGTACAGCCCGGCCCACAGCAGGTTCTCAATGATCACTCGGCGGGTGCGCCGCGCCAGGGTAAAGGCTTGTACGAGGGCGTCCAGGCGATTGGACAGCAAGACCGCGTCGGCGCTGGTCTTGGCCAGGTCGGTGGCCGTGCCCATGGCCACGCTGATATCGGCGGCGGCGAGGACGGGCACATCGTTGACCCCGTCGCCGAGCATCAGCACCTTGCGGCCTTCCTTGTGCAGTTGTTGCAGTACGTGCAGCTTGTCATCGGGGCGCAAGCCGCCGTGGGCTTCGTCGATCCCCAGTTCGGCGGCGACGCTGGCGACCATCGGCGAACTGTCGCCGGACAGCAACAGCGTGCGCCAGCCACGTGCCTTGCACGCGGCGAGCAGGGCCGGCGCGTCACTGCGCAGACGGTCATCGAGGACGAACCAGGCCAGGGCGCCTTCACGGTCGCCGAGCAGCAGCCATTGGCCCGAAACCTCAGGCGCGGCTGGGATCGGGCAACCACTGAGTTCACAGACAAAACCCGGTTGGCCAATGCGCAATACGCGCTCGCCGACACGCCCTTCAAGGCCCAGCCCTGGCGAACTGATGACTTCATCGGCGGCCAGTGGCGCACGGCCAAAGGCGCGGGCAATCGGGTGTTCGGAGCGGTTTTCCAGGGCAGCGGCGAGGCTCAGGCACAGGTCGGTGCTCAAGCTGCCCAGGGGGCGGATAGCCCTCAGCGCCAGGCGCCCTTCGGTGAGGGTGCCGGTCTTGTCGAAAATCACCGTGTCGATCTGATTCAAGCCTTCCAGCACATGCCCGCGGGTCAACAGCAGGCCGAGTTTGTGCAAGGTGCCGGTGGCGGCGGTGAGGGCGGTGGGGGTGGCGAGGGACAGCGCGCAGGGGCAGGTCGCCACCAGCATCGCCAGCACAATCCAGAACGCCCGCGACGAATCCAGTTCCCACCACAGCAGGCCGATCAACACTGCGGCGATCAACGAGCACAACAGGAACCACTGCGCGGCACGGTCGGCGATCTGCGCCAGGCGCGGTTTCTCGGCCTGGGCCCGCTCCAGCAGGCGAACGATGGCGGACAAGCGTGTGTCGTGGCCCAAGGCGCGTACTTCGACGGTCAGCGCGCCTTCGACATTGAGGGTGCCTGCGGTGACCGCGTCGCCGGTCTGGCGGGGCTGCGGCAGGTACTCGCCGGTGAGCAGGGATTCATCGACGCTCGATTGCCCATCTAGGATCACGCCATCGGCTGGCAGCACAGCGCCTGGATGCACCAGGACGCGATCGCCCAGTGCCAGTTCCGGGAGCAGGATGCGTTCACTCTGGCCATCGGCCTTGAGCCGCAGGCACGAGGCGGGCAACAGGTTCACCAGCTGTGCGGTGGCGGCGGCCGTGCGCTCGCGGGCGCGGCGCTCAAGGTAGCGACCGGCCAACAGGAACAGCGCAAACATGCCCACCGCATCGAAATACAGCTCGCCCACGCCGGTGATCGCGGTCCAGATCCCCGCCAGATAGGCGCCACCGATAGCCAATGACACCGAAACGTCCATGGTCAGGTGACGCGTGCGTACGTCGCGCATAGCGCCCTTGAAAAACGGTGCGCAGCTGTAGAACACGATGGGCGTTGTCAGAAACATTGCCACCCAGCGCAGGATCACGTGCAGCTCCGGGCTCAGATCGATATTGAATTCCGGCCAGGTGGCCATGGTTGCCATCATCGCCTGGAACCACAGCAGGCCGGCCACGCCCAGTTGGCGCAGGGCCAGACGGTTTTCGCTAGCCAGTTGCTCGGCGGCGCGGTCCGGCTGATAGGGGTGGGCGGCGTAGCCGATGTGGCGCAACTCGCTGAGCAGTTGGCTCAGCGGCAGTTGGCCGTCTGCCCAACGCACCTGCAGTCGATGGTTGGACAGGTTCAGCCGCGCCTCGGCCACGGCGGGCAGGCTGCGCAGGTGTTTTTCGATCAGCCAGCCGCAGGCCGCGCAGCTGATGCCTTCCATCAACAGGGTGGCTTCGGCGAGTTCGCCTTCGTGGAGCACAAAGGGTTTCTGCACATCGGCTCGGTCGTACAGCGCCAGCTCATCCACCAACTGCACCGGCAATGCCTCTGGGTTGGCCGAGGCTTCGCTACGGTGCTGGTAATAGCTTTCCAGGCCGCCGGCCACAATGGCTTCGGCCACCGCCTGGCAGCCTGGGCAACAAAGCTCGCGGCGTTCGCCGAGGATCACTGCGGTGAAGCGGCTGCCCGGCGGAACAGGCAGGGCGCAGTGGTAGCAGGGGATTGGGCTGGTCATGGGTATGAATCTTAGTCGGCTGGGAAGGCCTCATCGCCGGCAAGCCGGCTCCTACAGGTCTAACGCGGTCCCTTGTAAGAGCCGGCTTGCCGGCGATGCGCGAAGCGCAGGTGTTTATTTTTTCAGGTCTTCGGCACCCTGCAACGGTTCATCGCCCAGCAGCAAGTCCTTGTCGTGGCTGACCTGTTCTTCTTCGAACATGCGCCAGGTACGGTCGCCTTCCACACCCAACAACTCGACGAAGCGACGGCCTTCGACCTTGTCGGTGACCTGGCCGATGTAGCGACCGGGTTCGCTGTCGCTGCGGGCCAGGTTGATCTTGCGATCCTTCTCCGGCTGCGTCGGGGAAATCAGGTTCAATTCCAGGGTGGTCGGGTTGCTGTTGCCGGTGAGGTTCACTTCGACTTCACCGGTCAGTTCATCCAGGTGCACCTTGGCGCGCAGTTGCAGGGTCTGGGCCAGCAGTTCGCGGTCCAGGGAGCGGTTGATGCCTTTGCCGGCCTCGTAGTAGTTGTCGTTGACCAAGTTATCCGGGTTGTTCACCGCGATGGTCACCATGGACAGGGTCAACGTCACCGAACAGGCCAGGATCCCAATAATGATCCAGGGCCAGAGGTGCTTGTACCAGGGGCTTGCGGCAGTGGCTACGGACATTGTTCTGCTCTCTTCTAACGAACTTGTGGGCCGATGAATCGGCTCTTGGCTTCAATATGGACGCTGGCGTCATCGGCATCGGTGAGGATGAATTTCACCTCGTTGGTACTCGACGGCAACTGTTCTGGGGCACTCGAGAGCTCGACCGGCATGCTGACGATATCACCAGCAGCGACCTTGATTTCGCGGCGACCTTGCAGCTTGAGGTCTGGCAATCCGGACGCATCGAGCACGTAGGTGTGGTCGCGCTGGTCCTTGTTCATGATCTTCAGGCTGTAGACGTTTTCGATGCGGCCTTCGGCGTTTTCGCGATACAGCACACGGTCCTTGCTCACGTCGAAACCCACCAGCGAACGCATGAAGAATGCTGCCACCAACAGGCTGATCATCGCCAGCAGCACCAGTGCATAACCAATCAGGCGCGGGCGCAGCTTGTGGGTTTTCTGCCCTGACAGGTTGTGCTCGGTGGTGTAGCTGATCAGGCCGCGTGGGTAGTCCATCTTGTCCATGATGTTGTCGCAGGCGTCGATACAGGCGGCGCAGCCGATGCACTCGATCTGCAGGCCGTCGCGGATGTCGATACCGGTCGGGCACACCTGTACGCACATCGTGCAGTCGATGCAGTCCCCCAGGCCCTGGGCCTTGTAATCGATGCCTTTTTTGCGCGGGCCACGCAACTCTCCACGGCGCGGATCGTAGGAGACGATCAGGGTGTCCTTGTCGAACATCACGCTCTGGAAGCGTGCGTACGGGCACATGTAGATACACACCTGTTCGCGCAGCCAGCCGGCGTTGCCGTAGGTGGCGAGGGTGAAGAAACCGACCCAGAAATACGACCAGCCATCGGCCTGGCCCGTGAAGAAGTCGAACACCAGTTCGCGGATCGGTGAGAAGTAGCCGACAAAGGTCATGCCGGTGACAAAACCGATCAGCAGCCAGAGGGTGTGCTTACTGAACTTGCGCAGGAACTTGTTGGCGCCCATCGGCGCTTTGTCGAGTTTGATGCGCTGGTTGCGGTCGCCTTCGGTAACCTTTTCGCACCACATGAAGATCCACGTCCACACGCTTTGCGGGCAGGTATAGCCGCACCACACACGCCCGGCATACACGGTGATAAAGAACAGGCCAAATGCCGCGACGATAAGAATGCCCGAGAGCAGGATGAAATCCTGGGGCCAGAAGGTCGCGCCGAAAATAAAGAACTTACGCTCCGGCAGGTTCCACCACACGGCCTGGTGGCCACCCCAGTTCAGCCATACCGTGCCGAAGTAGAGCAGGAACAGTCCGGCACCGCCGAGCATGCGCAAATTGCGGAACAGGCCGGTGAAGGCGCGGGTGTAGATTTTCTCTCGCGAGGCGTAGAGGTCGACAGTTTTGGCAGGCGGGGTAACGTCATGTACCGGTATTTGGTTGCTCATCATTGCATCCCACGGCGGTGGAGATTTGCCTCGGCCAGTACGTGCCAACCGGGGTCAAATTAGGGGTGTTGCAGTGGCCTAATGATACGCCCCCGATGGTGTGCAAAGGGTGCGACCTTTGGTCGCGTTGGGGGAAATCAATTGATGGTGTACGTGATCTGGATCAATTGACTTGGTAAGTATGGACGGTTTTGGTGGGTAAGCAGGTCATTCGTCCCATGGATTGATCAGTGGAACGCCGCTGGCTTTGAAATCGCTGATGTTGCGCGTTACCACGGTCAGCCCGTGAACCAGAGCGGTAGCGGCGATCAGTGCATCACTTTCATTGGTCCGGTCAGGCACATGCAGATGTGCACAACGCAGGGCGACTGCGGTATCCACCGGCAGAATCCTGGAATCAAAAGCGGGCATTACATGGCGCTTCAGCCACGTTCTTAGCACCTTGCCTTGTGCCGGGTCTCGGCGCTCGATACGCAAGACCCCGGTCTCCAATTCTTTAAGCGTAATCGCAGAGATAAACATGCGTGGAGCGATGACACTTTTTGCCCATGCGACTACTTTTACGTCGGCGTGGGGTTTGCGAAGTTCAGAAATAACGTTGGTGTCGAGTAGATACATCAAGAGAGGTCCACAGGTCGATGAGTGATCACGGCGCGTTCGGTTTCGAAGTCGATATCGGCCGCTTCTGGCATCACTAGCAGATCAACGATGTCGGCATTGAGCCCTGTCAGTTTCTGGTAGTCCTCAATGCTTAGCAGTACATGGGCGGGCTTGCCGCGATCGGTGATAAAAACCGGCCCTTGGCGGGCGGCTTTTTTGGCACCACTTGTGTCTTGATTGAATTCGCGGCTGGAAATAGTCGTGATGGTCATGGGGTACTCCCCCTTAGTCAGGCTGGATGTAGTTACGTTACTACTTGGCTGTCAAAAACCGCAAGTATTAGGCTACAAGTGGTAGTGGGTTCCTGCTTACATAATCCCGAGAGCCAGAAAGAACAAAGCCCCGCCAGCTTTAGCTGCGCGGGGCTTTGATGTTTCAAGGGCTTACTGCTCTTCAGCCTTCTTATCCCCATGGGACAAGCTGTACACATACGCCGCCAGCAAATGCACCTTGTCATTGCCTTGCAGTTGTTCCTGCGCTGGCATCTGGCCCTGACGGCCCCAACGGATGGTCTGTTGCAGTTGCGCGAAGCTCGAACCGTAGATGAACGCACCTGGGTGGGTCAGGTCAGGCGCACCCATGGCAGGGGTGCCTTTGCCGGCCGGGCCGTGGCAGGCCACGCAGTTGGCGGCGAAGAGTTTCTCGCCGTTGGCCACATCGGCTTTCACGCCTTCGGGCAGCTTGCGGCCGTCAAGGTTGGTGACCACGAACGCGGCCACATCGCTGACGCCTTGTTCCTTGAGGATATCCAGCCAGGCCGGCATCACCGCATGGCGGCCCTTCATGATGGTTTCCTTGATGGTGGCTGGCTCGCCACCCCAGCGCCAGTCGGCGTCGGTCAGGTTGGGGAAGCCATAGGCGCCTTTGGCGTCGGAACCGTGGCACACCGAGCAGTTGGAGGCGAACAGGCGGCCGCCCATCTTCAAGGCTTGCGGGTCCTTGGCCACTTCCTCAATCGGCATCGACGCGAATTTGGCGAAGATCGGGCCGAACTTGGCATCCGACTTGGCCATTTCCTTTTCCCATTCGTGTACGCCTGTCCAGCCGGTCTGGCCGTTGGCGAAGGGGGTTTGTTTGTCGGTGTCGAGGTAGTTGTAGCCCGGCAGCAGGCCCTTCCAGTTACCCAGGCCGGGGTACAGCGCCAGGTAGCCGAGGGCGAAGATGATGGTGCCGACGAACAGCATGAACCACCATTTCGGCAATGGGTTGTCGTACTCCTCAATGCCGTCGAACGAGTGGCCGACGGTCTCGTCGGTTTGCTCGGCGCGCTGGCCCTTGCGGGTCGACAGCAGCAGCCAGGTCAGGGCGAAGATGGTACCCAGACTGAGGACTGTGACGTACAGACTCCAGAACGTAGTCATTCTTTGTTACTCCTAGAAGCTTGCTCGACGTGCTTGATGGCTTCGGGATCATCCGCAAAAGGCAGCAAGGTCGCGTCTTCAAACTCCGACTTGCGCTTGGGGCTGAACACCCACAACGCCAGGCCGATAAAGGCCACCATCACTACAACGGTGCCCAGGCCACGAATCATCCCGATATCCATGAAGAGTCACCGTTTGCTTTTGATGATGGTGCCCAGGCCTTGCAGGTAGGCCACCAATGCGTCCATTTCGGTCTTGCCCTTCACGGCTGCGGCTGCACCGGCGATGTCTTCGTCGGTGTAGGGCACGCCCAGGGTGCGCAAGACTTCCATCTTCTTCGCGGTGTCCTTGCCGTCGAGCTTGTTTTCCACGAGGAACGGATACGCCGGCATTTTCGACTCAGGCACCACGTTGCGCGGGTTGTACAAGTGCGCACGCTGCCAGTCATCGGAGTAACGTCCGCCGACACGGGCCAGGTCCGGGCCGGTACGCTTGGAACCCCACAGGAACGGGTGGTCCCACACGCTTTCGCCGGCGACCGAATAGTGGCCGTAGCGTTCGGTTTCGGCGCGGAACGGACGGATCATCTGCGAGTGGCAGCCGACACAACCGTTGGCGATGTAGACGTCGCGGCCTTCCAGTTCAAGCGCGGTGCGCGGCTTCATGCCCTCGACCGGCTTGTTGGTCACGTCCTGGAAGAACAGCGGAACGATCTGGGTCAGGCCGCCGATACTCACGGCGATGACCATGAAGAAGGCCAGCAGGCCGATATTCTTCTCGACTACTTCATGCTTCATCAGTGGGCTCCCACAACGGCGATCTTGGCGGCGGCTTCGGCTTCGGCAGGGTCCGAGGCACGCACGGTGCGCCAGACGTTGTAGGCCATGAACAGCATGCCGGCGGCAAAGAACGCACCGCCCAGGGCGCGGACGATGTAGCCCGGGTGGCTGGCTTGCAGCGCTTCGACGAAGGAGTAGGTGAGGGTGCCGTCATCGTTGATCGCACGCCACATCAGGCCCTGGGTGATGCCGTTGACCCACATCGAGGCGATGTAGAGCACGGTGCCGATGGTGGCCAGCCAGAAGTGGGTGTTGATCAGTGCGACGCTGTGCATCTGCACGCGGCCGAACAGTCGGGGGATCATGTGGTAGATCGCACCGATGGAAATCATCGCCACCCAGCCGAGAGCGCCGGCGTGTACGTGGCCGATGGTCCAGTCGGTGTAGTGGGACAGCGAGTTGACGGTCTTGATCGCCATCATCGGCCCTTCGAAGGTCGACATGCCGTAGAACGCCAGCGATACCACCAAAAAGCGCAGGATCGGGTCGGTGCGCAATTTATGCCAGGCGCCCGACAGGGTCATCATGCCGTTGATCATGCCGCCCCAGCTCGGGGCCAGCAGGATGATCGACATCGCCATGCCCAGCGACTGCGCCCAATCCGGCAGCGCGGTGTAGTGCAAATGGTGCGGACCGGCCCAGATGTACAGGGTGATCAGCGCCCAGAAGTGCACGATGGACAAACGGTACGAGTAAATAGGACGTTCGGCCTGTTTCGGCACGAAGTAGTACATCATCCCCAGGAAACCGGTGGTCAGGAAGAAACCCACAGCGTTGTGGCCGTACCACCATTGGATCATCGCATCCGTGGCCCCGGCGTAGGCCGAGTATGACTTGAACAGGTTCACCGGCAACGATGCATGGTTGACGATGTGCAGCATCGCCGTCACCAGGATGAACGCGCCGTAGAACCAGTTGCCCACGTAGATGTGCTTGGTCTTGCGCTTGACGATGGTGCCGAAGAACACCACGGCATAGGTCACCCACACGATGGCGAGCAAAATGGCGATCGGCCATTCCAGCTCGGCGTATTCCTTGGTGGTGGTGTACCCCAGCGGCAGGGTGACGATGGCGCTCACGATCACCGCTTGCCATCCCCAGAAGGTGAAGGCCGCGAGGCTGTCGGAGATCAGTCGCGTCTGGCAGGTTCGCTGCACGACATAGTAGGAGGTGGCAAACAATGCACATCCGCCGAAGGCGAAGATCACCAGGTTGGTGTGCAGCGGGCGCAGGCGGCCAAAGGTCGTCCATGGCAAACCGAAATTCAATTCCGGCCAAACCAGTTGCGAGGCGATGAACACCCCGAGCCCCATGCCAAGGATCCCCCAGACCACCGTCATGATGGCGAACTGGCGGACTACCTTATAGTTATAAGCAGTCGGACTGATTGCTGTGCTCATTCTAAGGTTCCACGGTTTAGGTTTTTTATAGGTAAAATCGGCCGCAAGTATGTAGAAAGCGAGGGGCCATTGCAACGCAATGGCTGACCTGTATCAATGCGTTCCACGCCAGATTCTGCGCCCTTTCCATGTTTCGCGTAGGGACAAAATCAGAAATCGAAAGCTGATCGAGTGGACAGGAAAATTTTGGGGTCGCAACGAATGTCGTTGCGTACGCCAGGATCGGTCCGCTGTGGGAACAAGCGTAGACCCGAAAGTGAGGGGGGGAAAGGTGTGCTTTGGAAGGGTGCGACACTTGGTCGCGCAGCTAGGTTGAGCTGCCGCCCCAGAGTGGGGCAGCAGCTCAGAGGCTACTCAGGTTGGCTGTCTGGCGTTGCACCATCAGCGGTGTGGGACAAGCTGTAAACATAGGCCGCCAACAAGTGCACCTTGTCATTGCCCTGCAGCACTTCCTGCGCGGGCATCTGGCCCTGGCGGCCATGGCGGATAGTCTGCTGCAACTGCGCAAGGCTGGTGCCGTAGATATAGCCGGCCGGTTTGGTCAGGTCGGGCGCGCCCATGGCTTCCATGCCGTGGCCTTCCGGACCGTGGCAGGCGACACAGGTAGTGCTGAACGCCGCCTGGCCTGCTGCCAGGTCTGCGGTGCTGTTGGCCGGCAAGGGCAGCTTGGCCACGTCGTGACGAACATAGGCCGCGACGTTTTTCACGCCTTCATCGCCAAGCATGTCACCCCACGCCGGCATCGCCGCGTGGCGGCCGTTCAGGATGGTGGTCTTGATCGCTTCGGCCGAGCCGCCCCAGCGCCAGATGTTGTCCGCCAGGTTCGGGAAGCCAAACGCGCCCTTGGCATCCGATCCGTGGCACACCGCGCAGTTGGAGGCAAACAGGCGACCGCCCATTTTCAGCGCCTGCGGGTCTTTGGCGACTTCTTCTACGGGCATGGCCGAGAATTTGGCGAAGATCGGCCCGAACTTGGCGTCGGCCTTGGCCATTTCCTTGTCCCATTCCTTGGTCTGGGTCCAGCCGTCTTCATAGCCCGGCAACACGCCTTTCCAGTTGCCCAGGCCCGGGTAGAGGATCAAATAGCCGACCGCAAACACCAGGGTGCCGGCGAACAGCATGAACCACCATTGGGGCAGCGGGTTGTCGTATTCCTCGATACCGTCGAAGGCGTGGCCCATGGTCTGGTCGACGCTGCCCTTGGTCTCGCCCTTGCGGGTGCCAATCAACAGCCAGGTCAGGCCGATCAGGCTGCCGAGTGTCAGTACGCAGATCCATGTACTCCAGAATAGGGTCATGGCCGAGTGCTCCTTATTGCAGGCTCTTCTTGAGCGTCGGATGGAGAAGGTTCATCGGCAAAGGGCAGCAGGCGGGCCTGCTCGAATTCCGCATTGCGCCGGTTGTTGAACACCCACAGCGACAGGCCGATAAAGGCGATGGCGACCACCAGCGTGCCAAGGCCGCGGATGGTGCCCGCATCGAATTCAAATCCCATGGCTCACCTCTTGCTCTTGATGGCAGTGCCGAGCACTTGCAGGTACGAGACCAGCGCGTCCATCTCGGTCTTGCCCTTGAGGCTGGCGACGGCGCCACTGATGTCGTCGTCGGTGTATGGCACGCCGAGGGTGCGCATCACTTTCAACTTGGTCTCGGTGTGGCTGCTGTCGACGGCGGCGGTGACCAGCCACGGGTAGGCCGGCATTTTCGACTCGGGCACCACGTTGCGCGGGTTGTACAAGTGCGCGCGGTGCCAGTCGTCCGAGTAGCGCGCGCCAACGCGGGCCAGGTCCGGGCCGGTACGCTTGGAGCCCCACAGGAACGGGTGGTCCCATACGCTTTCGCCGGCGACCGAGTAGTGGCCGTAGCGTTCGGTCTCGGCGCGGAACGGGCGGATCATCTGCGAGTGGCACTGTACGCAGCCTTCGCGGATGTAGATGTCACGGCCTTCCAGTTGCAGCGCGGTGTAGGGCTTCATGCCTTCCACCGGCTTGTTGGTCACGTCCTGGAAGAACAGCGGGACGATCTGGGTCAGGCCGCCGATGCTCACGGCGAGCACCATGAGCAACATCAGCAGGCCGACGTTCTTTTCAATCGTTTCGTGTTTCATCATCGACTCCTCAGGCCATCTGCGCGGCAGCGGTGACTTCGGCAGGTTGCGCCGAACGCACGGTGCGCCAAGTGTTGTAAGCCATCAGGAACATGCCGCTGAGGAAGATGGCGCCGCCCACCAGCCGCACGATGAAGCCTGGATGGCTGGCCACCAGGGTTTCGACGAAGGAGTAGGTCAAGGTGCCGTCTTCGTTGACCGCACGCCACATCAGGCCCTGGGCGATGCCGTTGACCCACATCGAGGCGATGTAGAGCACGGTGCCGATGGTGGCCAGCCAGAAATGCGCGTTGATCAGGCCGAGGCTGTACATCTGCTCGCGACCAAAGATTTTCGGGATCATGTGGTACAGCGCGCCGATGGAGATCATCGCCACCCAGCCGAGGGCGCCGGCGTGCACGTGGCCGATGGTCCAGTCGGTGTAGTGGGAGAGGGCGTTGACGGTCTTGATCGCCATCATCGGGCCTTCGAACGTCGACATGCCGTAGAACGCCAGCGACACCACCAGGAAGCGCAGGATCGGGTCGCTGCGCAACTTATGCCAGGCGCCCGACAAGGTCATCATGCCGTTGATCATGCCGCCCCAGCTCGGAGCCAGCAGGACCAGCGACATCACCATGCCCAGGGACTGTGCCCAGTCCGGCAGCGCGGTGTAGTGCAAGTGGTGCGGGCCGGCCCAGATGTACAGGGTGATCAGTGCCCAAAAGTGCACGATGGACAAGCGATACGAATACACCGGACGCTCGGCCTGCTTGGGCACGAAGTAGTACATCATCCCCAGGAAGCCGGCGGTGAGGAAAAAGCCTACCGCGTTGTGGCCATACCACCACTGCACCATGGCATCCGTCGCACCGCCGTAGAGGGAGTAGGACTTGGTCAGGCTGACCGGAATTTCCAGGTTGTTGACGATATGCAGGATGGCCACGGTGATGATGAACGCACCGAAGAACCAGTTACCGACGTAGATGTGCTTGGTGTTGCGCTTCATCACCGTGCCGAAGAACACGATGGCGTAGGCCACCCAGACGATGGTGATGAGGATGTCGATCGGCCATTCCAGCTCGGCGTATTCCTTGGAACTGGTGTAGCCCAGCGGCAAGGAGATCGCGGCCAACAGGATGACCAACTGCCAGCCCCAGAAGCAGAACGCGGCGATCTTCGGCGCGAACAGCTGTGTCTGGCAGGTGCGTTGCACCGAGTAGAAGGAGCTGGCGAACAGCGCACAGCCGCCGAAGGCGAAGATTACCGCGTTGGTGTGCAACGGGCGCAGGCGGCCGAAGCTGGTCCACGGCAAGTCGAAGTTGAGTGCAGGCCAGACCAATTGGGCTGCGAGAAAAACCCCGAGCCCCATGCCGACGATGCCCCACACCACCGTCATAATGGCGAATTGGCGGACCACCTTGTAGTTATAGGCGGTACTTAATGTAGTGTTCATGGTTCCCCATCCACGGTTCAACCCAAGCAAATGCGGCACTTGGGCTGGAGTTATAGGCAGACTAAAAAGCGAGGCAAGCATGGGCAAAGAGCACAAGGCCAGTATTGACGGGGATCAATGGGCGCAGTGTGTACAGGAACGCGGCTGGTTGTGGGATGTCGCGTCGAACGTTGCCGGACCTGAACCTGTGACGCTGATCCTGGCCCACGGCGCCGGTGCACCGATGGACTCATCCTTCATGAACGACATAGCTGCACGCCTTGCCGGGCATGGCGTCAACGTGTTGCGCTTCGAGTTTCCCTACATGGCCCAGCGCCGTGTGGACGGCGGCAAACGCCCGCCGAACCCGGCGCCGAAACTGCTGGACGCCTGGCGCGAGGTGGTGGCCGAGGTGCGACGTCATGTCGCTGGGAGGCTGGCCATTGGCGGCAAGTCCATGGGTGGGCGCATGGCCAGTTTGCTGGCGGATGAGTTGGCTGCCGATGGGCTGGTGTGCCTGGGCTATCCGTTCTATGCGGTGGGCAAACCGGCGAAACCACGAACTGAACATCTGGCCGAGTTGAAGACGCCGACCTTGATTGTGCAAGGCGAGCGGGATGCGCTGGGCAATCGGGCGGCGGTGGAGGGGTATGACTTGTCGCCGAGCATCGAGGTGATGTGGCTGGTGGCAGGGGATCATGACTTGAAGCCGTTGAAGGCTTCGGGGTTCAGTCATGAGCAGCATTTGGAGGCTGCGGCGGTGAACGTCGCCAGGTTTATTGGCGCCTGTTAGGGCTCTATCGCCGGCAAGCCGGCTCCTACAGGGGATTGCGTAACCTGTAGGAGCCGGCTTGCGGGCGATAGCGATTTACCGGTTAAAGCGCTCAACCAGCGAATACTGGGTATTCGCGGTGTGCGTCAGCTCTTCACTCAACTGCGCCGAGTTCAACGCCTGCTCTGACGTCTGGTCCGCCAACAGCGCAATGGTGCTGATATTGCGGCTGATCTCTTCGGCCACCGAGCTTTGCTCTTCAGTTGCCGCCGCGATCTGCGTGGTCATGTCGGTAATATGCGCCACCGCCTCACTGATGCCCACCAACGCCTGATCCGCCTCCATCACCCGCGCCACGCCTTCTTCGGCCTGGCGATGCCCTGCGTCCATGGTTTGCACGGCGGCGCTGGCGGTTTGCTGCAGCTTGGCAATCAGGGCGTGAATCTGCCCAGTGGATTCGGCGGTACGTTGCGCCAGTTGACGGACTTCGTCCGCGACCACCGCAAAACCACGACCCATTTCACCGGCACGCGCCGCTTCAATGGCCGCGTTCAGTGCCAGCAGGTTGGTCTGGTCGGCAATGCCCTTGATCACGTCGACTACGCCGCCGATCTCATCACTGTCCTTGGCCAGTTGGGTCACGGTCACGCCGGTCTCACCCACTGCAACAGACAGACGCTGAATCGCCTCGCGGGTTTCCCCGGCGATATCGCGGCCGCGACCGGTCAGGCGGTTAGCCTCTTGGGTCGCATCAGCGGTGCGCTGCACGTGGCTGGCGACTTCCTGGGTGGTGGCCGCCATCTGGTTGACGGCGGTCGCCACTTGCTCGGTCTCGACGCGCTGGCGTTCCAGGCCGCTGGAGCTGTTATGCGCCAGGGTGTTGGACTGCGCGGCTTGGTCGTTGAGGTGTTCGGCGGTGTCCTGCAAACGCGTAAGGCAGGTCTTCAGACGTGCCTCCTGGCTGAGGATCGACATTTCCAGGCGCGCCTGGGCGCCACGGCTGTCGGTGTACATCTGCGCGATCAGCGGGTCAGAGGTGGTCTGCTCGGCCAGGCGCAGCAAGCGCTTGAGGCCGCGCTGTTGCCAGCTCAGGCCCAGCAGGCCCAACGGCACCGACAGCCCCGCCGCCAAGGCAAAGCCCCATTGGGAGGTGAGGGTGGCGCCGATCATAAAGCTCAACTGGCTCACCAGGATAAACGGCAGCCAGTCCTGCAACACGGGCAGCCACTTGTCCCGCTGCGGGATCGCCGACTTGCCTTGGTTGATGCGGTGGTAGAGCGCTTCGGCACGGCGGATCTGCTCGGCGGTAGGCTTGATGCGCACCGATTCGTAGCCGACCACCTGGTTGCCTTCGAAAACCGGCGTCACGTAGGCGTTAACCCAATAGTGATCCCCGGTCTTGCAGCGATTCTTGACAATGCCCATCCATGGCAAGCCTTGTTTGAGCGTGGACCACATGTGTGCGAACACCGCCGCCGGTACGTCCGGGTGACGGACCAGGTTGTGCGGGGCACGCACCAGTTCGTCACGGGAGAACCCACTGATCTCGACGAAGGCGTCGTTGCAGTAGGTGATAACGCCTTTGGCATCTGTGGTGGAGATCAACCGTTGCTGAGCGGGGAAGGTACGTTCGCGCTGGGTAACGGGTTGGTTATTACGCATGGTTGTTCAATCCGCAAGGCTTTCAGGGGTTATCGGCAGCAGTAGGCCATTGTTGAGGGCGATTTTTCGAGAGGCGACACGCCAAGGGCTGGCGCGCAAAAGCGACAGTATCTGCCAAGGCTCTAGGTCAAGGGAGTGGAAGATTTTAGGCGAGATTTCGCTGAGCTTAAGAAATCTCATACAGAAAAGTGACAAGTTTTGCCTGAAGCACCCTTTTCCTTGAGATGAATAATGGCCGTGCCGACAGGAATATTCCGCCTTTTCCTAGACATAAATGACCGTTTGATAAAGAATGCACGGGACATTTTGTAAGAAAAATACCGTATTTTTCCCCCCAAAACGCCTCCGGCGTTTTGACTTTTTATAGCTGGAAGACTCTACGTCACTTTTCTTTCGAGCATGCTGCATCGAGGGTGCGAGGGCTGCAGCACAACTGTAGTGGCAATGCGTAAAGGAGTACAAAGTGACACTTGTTCCAGTCATTATCTGTGGCGGTTCGGGCAGCCGCCTCTGGCCGGTTTCACGTTCTGCGCATCCCAAACCGTTTATCGAATTGCCAGATGGTGGCAATTTGATTCGGAAAACATATAGCCGTGCCTTGGCGTTGGACGCGGTGAGTGAAGTATTGACGATTACTAACCGTGATCTCTACTTCAAGACGCTTGATGAATATGGTGCTCAGGCGCCTCAATTCACGAACTTGAGTTTTGTCCTGGAACCGTTCGGGCGTAATACAGCAGCAGCAGTAGCATTGGCTGCCCTGGAAGTTGCACGCACGCATGGGCAAGATGCCATCATGCTGGTACTGCCAGCCGACCACTTGATCGATAATCAGGCAGCCTTCGCCACCGCTGTTTCAAGTGCGTGCGAGCTGGCCAAAGATGGCTGGCTGGTCACGTTTGGTGTGAAGCCTGAGTATCCGGAAACCGGTTATGGCTATATCCAGAAAGATAGCGACAGCCCCTTGGGTAGCGGTTTCAAGGTCAAGCGTTTCGTAGAGAAACCGGACCTCGAAACTGCCCAGGGTTATCTGGCGTCGGGTGAGTACTTCTGGAACTCCGGTATGTTCTGCTTCCGCGCCGGAACGTTAATTGAACAAATGGCAGTGTGTGCACCGGACGTGTCCAGTGCCGTGGAGCTGTGCCTGGCGGGTTCTGGCACGATGACCGGCAGCAGTCATCGCAGCCTGCATCTGGAGCCCGAAAGCTTTGCCAACGTGCCTGATATCTCCATCGACTTCGCGCTAATGGAGCGTTCAAGCAAAGTGGCGACGGTGCCTTGTGACATTGGTTGGAGTGATATTGGCTCGTGGAATGCCATGAGCGAGTTGTCTGCGGCGGATGAGCAGGGCAACCGTGTCGAGGGTGAAGCCATTTTTCACGACGCGAGCAACAACTACGTACGCAGTCAGCGCCGCTTGGCTGCCCTGGTAGGTGTTGAGGACCTCATCATTGTCGATACGCCGGATGCCCTATTGGTTGCGCACAAAGATCATGCGCAGGACATCAAGGCGATCACGGCGCAATTGAAGAAAAATGGTCACCAATCACACTTGGACCACACCACAGTAAGTCGACCCTGGGGCGCTTACACCACGCTGGAAGAAGGGCTGCGGTTCAAGATCAAACGTATTGTCGTCAAGCCACAAGGGTCGTTGTCGCTGCAAATGCATCACCACCGTAGTGAACACTGGATTGTGGTGAGTGGTATGGCGCGTGTGGTTAACAATGATCGTGAGTTCTTGTTGAACACCAATGAATCGACCTTTATTCCTGCCGGGCACACCCATCGCTTGGAGAACCCAGGTGTTATCGATCTGGTATTGATCGAAGTGCAGAGTGGCGACTACCTGGGGGAGAACGACATCGTCAGGTTTCAAGACATTTATGGCAGGGCCGGAGGATGAACAGCGCGCCTGCTTGGGGAAGCGCTAAGGGTTGATCGTCGGTGCATGACGGGCGAGTCCGCAGTTTAGTGGTGCAATAAGTCAGGCATAGGCCTGGCTTTTTTCAGGAGTCAGCGATGTTGGGGTTGTTTAGAAGCCTTTGGGAGTACCGGGGTTTCGTCTGGTCATCCATTCGGAATGAGTTTGTTGCCCGTTTTGCCCGTAGCCGATTGGGTGGGCTGTGGATGATCATTAACCCGCTGGCGCAGGTGGCGATCTACGCGCTGGTGTTGTCCAACGTGTTGGCGGCGAAACTGCCCGGGATCGACAATAAGTATGCGTATGCACTTTATTTGATGGCCGGGATGCTGGCGTGGAGTTTGTTTTCCGAAATTATCAATCGTTGCCTGACCTTGTTTATCGATCAAGGCAACTTGATGAAGAAAATGCGTTTTCCGCGTATCACGTTGCCGGTGATTGTTGTCGGATCCTGTTTGCTCAACTACGTGTTGCTGTTTCTCGCTTTGCTGTTGGTTTTTGCATTGCTTGATCAGTTTCCAGGCCCTCAGATGTTCTGGATTATTCCATTGACGGCTACGGTCACAGCGTTGGCCGTTGGGATTGGCTTGATTCTGGGCGTTTTGAATGTGTTTGTGCGTGATATCGGCCAAGTCGTTCCTATTTTGATGCAGGTGTGGTTCTGGTTTACGCCCATTGTTTATCCCGTCACTATTATTCCTGAGCAATTCAAGAACGTAATGGACTTGAACCCGATGTTTCCGATAGTCAGTGCGTTTCACGACATTTTGGTATACGCCAAAACACCGGATCTGCAGGACGTTATGCTCACGGCACTGATCTCCCTGGGTTTAATGTTGCTCGGCTTGTTCATGTTTCGGCGCGCCGCTCCGGAAATGGTGGACGTATTATGAGCCTGCTGTCTGTTAAGAATCTGGGTAAGGCTTATCGTGTTTATGCGTCGGAGTTTCAGCGGATAGGCCGCTGGTTCGGTTTGCCCACGCGTCCCTCTGAAGAGCATTGGGTACTCAAGCACATCAACTTTTCCATCGAGCCTGGAGAAGCGATAGGGATCGTCGGCCAAAATGGTGCAGGTAAGTCGACCCTTCTTAAAATGATTACCGGCACGTTGCAGCCTACTGAGGGCACGGTAACGGTGAATGGACGAATTGCGGCCATTCTTGAGTTGGGCATGGGGTTCAGCCCTGAATTGACCGGCCGGCAAAATGTTTACCACGCCGCCGGGCTTATGGGTTTCAGCGCTGATCAGATTCACGAGGTAATCGATGACATCGAGGCATTTGCCGAAATTGGCGAATACTTCAATGAGCCGGTGCGTACTTATTCAAGTGGTATGCAGATGCGTGTCGCGTTTGCAGTGGCGACCGCGATTCGGCCCGAAATCCTCATCGTCGACGAAGCGTTGTCGGTGGGTGACAGTTACTTCCAGCATAAAAGCTTTGATCGGATTCGCGAATTTCAGCAACAGGGTACGACCTTGCTGATTGTTTCCCATGATCGTGGCTCGATCCAGGCCCTGTGTGATCGTGCGATTCTTCTCGAAAGCGGGACCGTCATCAAAGATGGCAAGCCTGAAGAAGTGATGGATTTCTACAACGCAATTATCGCCGAGAAAGAAAACGCTACCGTAAGCGTGCGGCAATTAGAGGATGGGAGTATCCAGACTCGCTCCGGGAGTGGTGAAGCCACTATCGAGTCGGTTTCCTTGCACGATGCAGCGGGACAGATGGTGGAGTATGTGCCGGTGGGCGAGCCGGTTACATTGCGTATCAAAACGCAGATCAACGTGGATATTCCTGAGTTGGTGGTCGGCTACCTCATTAAGGACCGCCTGGGCCAGCCCGTCTTTGGCACCAATACACATCACCTTGACTGTAAGCTGACTGATCTGTCAGCAGGTGAAAGCCCGGAGTACCGTTTTGACTTTTCTGCCAACCTTGGCGTGGGGTCTTACTCGGTAGCAGTGGCGCTGCATACCGCTGATACACACCTTGCCCGAAGCTACGAGTGGCTTGACCTGGCGATGGTGTTCAATATCGTGAATATCTCCAAAGATGAGTTTGTCGGGTTGGCCTGGATGCCGCCAAGTGTGGAGTGTGTGAGATGACCGTCCCTTTTTATCGCGCATTTGAGGATCGTCACAGGGGCTCTCGTGAGTTGATTGCTCAACGGCTTCAGGTTTACATGGCCTTTCTTGAGCCTTTGAAGAACCTATATCAGGATCTCGATGCACTGGACCTGGGCTGTGGTCGCGGAGAGTGGCTTGAACTGCTGGTCCAAAATGGCTTCGCGCCTTCAGGCGTAGACCTGGACAGTGGAATGCTAGAGGCATGCCAGTCTCGAGGTTTGCCTGCCGAGCAGGGGGATGCGCTGTCGGCGTTGCGAAGCCTGCCTGACGCCTGCAAGGTCGTTGTCTCCGGGTTTCATATCGCGGAACACATCCCGTTTGCCGATTTGAAGGTGCTGGTCGCTGAGGCATTGCGTGTTTTGCGCCCGGGAGGGCTGCTGGTTCTGGAAACGCCCAATGCGGAAAACCTGATGGTGGGCACCCAGAACTTCTACCTGGACCCGACACACGAGCGCCCGATTCCACACTTGCTGCTCAGCTTTTTGACCGAGTACACAGGTTTTGCTCGGTCCAAATTGCTCCGCCTGCAAGAGTCTGCGTCGCTGGTAGAGGGCTCCGCGGTTGATCTGATGAGCGTTCTCGGAGGCGTAAGCCCCGATTATGCGATCGTCGCTCAAAAAGCCGCCGAACCTGAGCAGTTGGAGCATTTTAACCCTGCGTTCGAGCGTGATTACGGGTTAGCGCTGGATACCCTTGCCAAGCGTTACGACGACCAGGCGGAAAAGCGCAGCCACAAGCTGGAGGTCCATACGGATCTGCTGCATCGTAATCTGACGCAGATCAGCACCCACGTTGAACATACTGAGCGGCATAGCAAGCATCTGGAAGCCTCGGTGCGTGAATTGCTGGGGCGCAATGCGAATGCCGAAGCTCGGCTTGATGGATTGGAAGCGGGCTCGAATCAGTTGCGCCACCAATTGCAGGACTTGAGCATTCGTAGTCGGTTGGCCGATGACCGCTATGAGCAAAGCGAGCGCATGGGGCGCGAGTTGAGCAGCCGTGCCAGCGAGGCGGAGGCGCGTTTGAGTGCCGCGCAAGCCATCAACGAGCTGCTTCAGACGCAACTGCTTTCAGAAAAGAATCAAGTGCTGCAATTGCAGACTCAGTCTGACTCTCTCAAAAGCGCCTTGGGGGAGCATGCTGACCGTAACAGGTCGTTGGAAGCAGAGCTGGCTGAACTCGAAGCGGCGTTTCAGGCGATAGCGCTGGAACAACTCGCCCCGCAACAGGAGGACCTGGCCCGTCGGATGCAACAGCTTGCCGATGCTCAGGATCGAGAGGAGTTGCTTGAAGCCCAGATTGACACGTTCAAACATGAAGCAACCAAGGCTGAGACTCACATAAGGCTGCTGGAAACCTCCTATTTCCAGGCCAGTGAACAAATCGAGCAGTTGCAACAAAGTCTGGCGCATGCCGAGGAAGAGGTCAGAAAGGCGCATGGCCAGACTGAGGTTGAATCCCTGAATGCCCGGATCAATGAGCTCAAGGCAGAGGCTGAACAGCTCAACAATCGTTTGAACGAATCCCTTGGAAATGCCCATCACTGGTGGGAGCGCGCCACGCATCTTGGGGACCGTTTGAATGAGTCCCTTGGCAACGCCCATCACTGGTGGGAGCGTGCGACAGCTCACGAAACGCGACTTGAGCAGGTGTTAAGCAGCAGTTCCTGGCGGATCACATCGCCACTGAGGGCACTGGTTCGGGCATTCAAATGGTTGATACGTCTACCGCTTCGTATCGCGCGCAGACTATTGAGGCCTGTCCTGGCCACTTCCATCAATATGGTGCTCAAGCGCCCCGGCTTACGCCAGCGTCTGGCCAGGGGAGTTCGCAGTGTGTCTCCAGCCTTGTTCAATCATCTTGAACGGTTCGCGCGGCATCGTGGCATTTTGTCCACGGGCACTGCGCATTCGCATGTGACAGGAGCTGCGCCGATCACCTCGACGCCCGTGGCTCACCTCAGCGTCGGTGCGCCGCGTCATGACGAGAGTCCGGAGGAGTCGGTCTCAAGTATGACGCCGGGCGCGCGTCGCATTTATACAGAAATGAAGAAAGCTTCAATGAACAAGGAAATTCATTAATGCGTATTGTCATCGACCTGCAGGGGGCGCAGGCCGAAAATCGCCATCGTGGCATCGGTCGATATGCACTTTCCGTAGCGCAGGCGATTGTCAGAAATCGTTCAGACCATGAAGTGCTTCTGGTCCTGAACGGCAGTTTCCCTGAAACGATCGAGCCTGTCCGTGCGGCCTTTGAAGGCCTGTTGCCGCAGGCTAACATCCACGTATGGCAGGCTGTCGGGCCGTTGAGCCATATTGATTCAACCAACAGTTGGCGTCGTAAATCCGCGGAGCTGGTGCGCGAGGCCTTCATCGCTCAACTTGACCCGTCGATCGTGCTGGTGACCAGTGTGTTCGAGGGGTTGGTCGATGACGCGGTGACGAGTGTCGGGACGTTGAGTCGAGCGATACCTACCGCAGCCATTCTTTACGATTTGATTCCTTTGATTCGGCGCAGCCCCTATCTCGATAACCCGGCCGTGGCCGCCTGGTACGAAAACAAGCTGGATCATCTTCGTCGCTGCGATTTGCTGTTGGCAATATCGGGGTCATCGCGAAATGAAGGTATTGATCATCTAGGGTTTGCCAAAAGTAGCATCACTAACATATCCACGGCCGTGGACGACGTCTTTAGGGTGACGCCACTGACGGACGATGAACGGGGTGACGTACAAAGTCGCCACGGTATCGTGCGTGATTTCATTATGTACACGGGTGGCATTGACTATCGGAAAAATATCGAGGGTTTGATCCGGGCCTATGCAAAGTTGCCTGTGGCGTTGCGACGAGCCCACCAGTTGGCTGTTGTCTGTTCCATCCAGCCTGCTGATCGTGAGCGCCTGCTCGCGTTGGCCAAGGCGCAGGGACTGGGCAAGGATGAACTGGTTCTGACCGGCTTCGTCTCAGAACACGACCTTGTTGCTCTTTATAACGGTTGCAAGGTGTTTGTTTTTCCATCTTTTCACGAGGGTTTTGGTCTTCCCGCGCTGGAGGCGATGGCCTGTGGACGCGCAGTGATTGCTGCCAATACTTCCAGCTTGCCTGAGGTCGTCGGGTTTCCTGAAGCCCTGTTTGACCCGTTCGACGATCGTTCGATAACGCAAAAACTGGAACAGGTCCTGACGGATGACACCTTTCGCACCCAGCTTGAGCGCCATAGCCTTGAGCAGGCAAAAACGTTTTCCTGGGATGCCAGTGCACTGGCCGCAATAGCGGCGCTGGAGGCCTACTACGCCCAGCACGTGGATGAACGATCCGCCAAGGCGGTCAGGCGCCCGCGCCTTGCATTTGTCTCTCCACTCCCTTCAGAGCGTAGCGGCATCAGTGACTACAGTGCGGAGCTTTTGCCCGAGCTGGCACGCCATTATGCAATTGAAGTCGTCGTCGCTCAGGACACCATCACCACTCCGTGGATTACCGCGAATTGCCCTGTGCGTTCCGTCGAATGGTTCAGGCAGCATGGAAGAGCGTTTGACCGGGTTATCTATCATTTTGGTAACTCGTCATTCCACGAGCACATGTTCTCGCTCCTGGAGCATATTCCCGGTGTGGTTGTGCTTCACGACTTCTTTGTCTCCGGTATCGTTGCGCATAAAGAGTGCCATGGCGCGGTTCCGAATTTCTGGTCCCAGGCGCTGTACTCCGGGCATGGCTACCACGCACTTCGTCAGCGTTTTCATGCCAAGGACACGGCCGACGTGGTGTGGGCGTACCCGTGCAACTATGACGTGCTGCGCAACGCCGAAGGCATCATCGTTCATTCGAATGACGCTTGCAGGTTGTCCCGCAAGTGGTATGGCCTCGAAGTGGGCGGCGAGTGGTCATGTATCCCGCTGCTGCGTACACCCTATTTTCCTACCCCGCAGAGTCGAAAGGTTGCACGTTCGACGCTAGGGCTTTCTGATAATGCCTTTGTTGTCTGCAGCTTCGGGCTGCTCGGCCCAAGCAAGCTGAATCACCGATTACTCAATGCCTGGGTCAACTCGGCCCTGGCCCGTGATGAAAACTGTGTGCTCGTTTTTGTGGGCGACTTGGCTGCGGGCGATTACGCGCGGGAACTGCAAGCAATCATCAAGAAAAGTGGTTCTCGCGCACGCATCAAAATTACTGGCTGGGCTGACGCCGGAGTTTTCGAACAGTACCTGGCGGCAGCCGATATCGGTGTGCAACTGCGTACCCTGTCTCGCGGTGAGACCTCTGCTGCGGTTCTAGATTGCATGAACTACGGCCTGGCAACCATCGTCAACTCTCACGGCAGCATGGCTGACCTCCCTGAGGAGTGCATCTGGCGGATGGACGATGAGTTCACCGACAGCCAGTTGGTCGAGGCCCTTGAGACGCTGTGGGGTGATGATCAGGCGCGCCGGGAGTTGGGTGACCGCGCGCAGTTGTCGATTCGCCAGCAGCATTCACCGCGGGCCTGTGCCGAGCAGTATTTCGAGGCCATCGAGCATTTTCACAACCGCGCATCGACGTCCATACCGGCGTTGGTCGAGGCGATCGCCCAGTTGGATGCGCCCGGCAATGGTGCTGAACTGATCGAGTTGGCGAGCGCCATCGATAGCTCGATGCCGGCTCGGTTCTCTCATCGACAATTGCTGGTCGATGTTTCGGAGCTGGTTCAGCGCGATGCCCGCAGCGGTATCCAGCGTGTAGTGCGTAGCATCCTGCGAGAGTGGTTGCTGAATCCGCCGGACGGGTACCGAGTTGAGCCGGTCTATGCGACGACTACCTCGCGCGGGTATCGTTACGCCCGGCAGTTCACCCTTGGTTTTCTGGAGTGCCCGTCAACGGTGTTGGCCGATGAACCCATCACCTACCGAGCCGGTGACGTGTTTGTGGGGCTGGATTTTCAACCGGAAGTTGTTCCCGCGCAGGCGGCTTGTTATGAAGCTATGCGCCGCAGCGGGGTGGGCGTGCACTTTGTTGTCTACGACCTGTTGCTGCTTGAATTGGCGCAGTACTTCCCTGAAGGTGCCGGTGCGTTGTTGGAGCGGTGGCTTGCAGTGGTAGCCCGTTCCGATGGCGCTGTGTGCATCTCCGGGGCGGTACGCGATCGATTGGCTGAGTGGCTGGAGCACAGCGGCGGCAAGCGTGAACGGCCCTTCAAGCTGGATTGGTTTCACTTGGGCGCTGATATCCAACAGTCTGTTCCCTCGACAGGTTTGCCTGCGCAGAGTCAGGGTGTCCTTGAGCGCCTGCGGGCGATGCCGGGATTCTTGATGGTGGGTACGGTTGAGCCGCGTAAAGGGCATTCGTTGATTTTGAGTGCTTTTGAGTTGCTATGGGCCAAGGGCAACGACGTCGTGCTGGTCATCGTCGGCAAGCAAGGCTGGATGGTTGAAGCACTTGTGGACAGAATACGAGCGCATCCAGAGCTTGGTAAGCGCCTGCTTTGGCTGGAGGGTATCAGTGATGAATACCTGGAAGCGGTTTACCGTTCGGTGAAGTGCTTGATCGCCGCTTCTGAAGGAGAGGGGTTCGGGCTGCCGTTGATTGAAGCGGCCCAGCATGATTTACCGATTATTGCTCGTGACCTTGCTGTTTTTCGTGAAGTCGCCCAAGGGCATGCGTTTTACTTCAGTGGAAAACAGCCAGAGACGGTGGCGCAGTCTCTGAGTGAATGGTTGAAATTGTTTGAAGAAGGCGCGCACCCGGTTTCCAAGGATATGCCTTGGCTGACCTGGGAGCAAAGCGCTCAACAATTAAAGTGCTCACTGTTTAAGTGATTTGTTTTTTACCAAGTTGGTAGTGGGAAGTTTATGGGGCGTCAATTGGAGTTGGGTAAGTTGGGTGGTTATGCATTGCTTGCATTCCTCTTTGCTGTTGTTTTTCTATTTATACCGACGGAGCTTTACTATCATAATATTTATGATTGGGGAGGAGACGCTTTTCTGCTGAAGAGCGCGGCGTGTGCCGGCCTGATCATTGCCTTGGTTGTTGGATTGGTGGCCATTTGTTTCAAGTGGTTCTCCGGTTGGGCGGTTGAGAAGGTGTGCTTCTGGTTTTTTATTGCGGGTGTCTATCTATTATTTGCAGACGTGTTTGCACCCTTGCAGTTGGCACGATTGGATGGTTCTGTCGGGCTCAGTGACGAGCCGTTGATGTATACCGCTATTGAAGCGGGGTTGCTGATAGGCATCGTTCTGTTTGCTCGACAACTTAAAACGCCAGCACAGCGAAAAGCCTGTAGCGCTGTAGCAACCGTATTGATCCTGTGCTTCGTGGGATACTTTGCTTATGCAGTGAAAGTAGACTTGCCACGCCAGGCCCGCGGAGTGCCAGCGGGAGGCGAGGCGATGGAGAGTGTCCGTAGGCCTAATGTCTATCATATTGTGCTGGACGAGATGGAAACGGATTACTTTCTCGAACTGCTCAAGCACCCCGAGCGAACCAAGGCGCTTAAAGGCTTTAGCTTGTTCAAGCATAACGTGAGCAACTATCCCTATACCGATGTGTCGGCCGCGAGTTATCTGACAGGAACTGGCTTTTATTCCGGGTCATTCTCTAAGTGGGTCGGTGAGTCGGATAACAGTTTGTTAAACCTTGCTGCCAAAAGTGGCTACAGCGTCAATGTATACGCGAAGCCTGCGCTCATTCATGCTAAAGCAGCCACGACCTACACCCAGCAAGACGAAGTCTTGAAACGATACTCCGAACTAAAACATCCCTTTATCAAAGAGTTCGTCAGGCTGTGGTTCGCCAGGGTTTCCCCTAACTTCATGACGAATGCGGCATTGGAATATGGCAGTGTATTGGGCGAGGCGGCCAGCAATGTCGTTGAGTCGAACGCAACAGTACAGCCAAAGACGATCGAAGAAGGTATCGAACCTTATGCCGGTGTCTTCATGTTTGATGACGCCCTACGCACAGAAAAGGATCGGCCTGACGTTTCAAGTTATCTCTATCTGCACGCCCTGTTGCCGCATGGCCCCTATGTATTGGACGAACAGTGCAGGTACGACCCGCAGCCAGGAGAAATTGCCAATCTTTACTTGCGACAAGCGGCGTGTGCGCTGAACAAGCTTGATGAGTTCCTTGCGGAGCTGGACAGGCTCGGGCGTTTGGATGACTCGATAGTTATCGTTCAGTCGGACCACGGTGCGGGGTGGGCGGGCTTTCTGGACGGCACTAAAGAGAGTGGGTTTTACAGTTCCACCGGTGTCGAGTCTGAAAACCCGCCCTTCGACGCCTCGATTACCCCTTGGAGCAGGCAGCAGCTGGAATCACGCTCCATGGCACTGTTGATGATCAAGCCTGCCCATGCCGATCACGCCCTTGTGACAGTGGACACTGAGTCGCAACTGCTGGATGTGTACCCGACGATCGCCGATCTGGCCGGAATTGACACCTCCGGTATTCGGCTGGATGGGTTGAGCCTGGTGAGTTGTCTGTCCCCCGACACGTGTAATATTCCGAGTGGTCGAGAGCGGTTTTTCAATTTCTTTTCTACTGACGAGATTATTGCGGGAAATTATTACAAGTTTAAAGTCAGCATCAATGGGCAGGGCCGACCCCATTTCGACAGTGTTGAAAATGCCAAGGTCAAAGTTTCAGACGTTGAGTTGGGCAGTATAATTTCCTTCTCGCAATCCGGTTTTTCCGACACGTTCATCGGTCATGGATGGAGTGGCCAGGAAGGGGATCATCGTTGGACGGATGGTGCGAAGGCCGACCTTAGTTTGCCAGTGAAGCTATCCGGTAAGGCGCGTGATCTTCTGTTGCGCGTGAAAGCCGGTGGTTTCCCTGGGCGCGGAGGTTCTCAGCAGGTTGATGTGCTGGTGAATGGTGTGAAAGTTGCAAACTGGACCTTGTCGGGAGTGGGTTGGTACGAGGCCCCGATTGCGAAGCGTGTGGTAGGGGATGGTGTGCTGGGTGTTGTTTTCAAGATCAAAGATCCCACAGCTCCCTGCGAGATAAGTGCCTCGCAAGATTGTCGAAAACTGGGCATGGCTGTCCTTGAAGTCAGTGTTGCCGAACAGGGAGTGGCTCAGTAATGCAACCCGCTTTCATTATTCTTGGCGCTGGTCGCCCACACTCAGGGGAGGAGCACGTAGCGCTTCGCAGTGCGTTGGGCCCGTCCAGAGTCCTGGACTGGTTGCTGCGCGCTGTTGGTCCGATTCAGCCTGTTGTTCACTTTGTGGGTGGGTATCAGGTCGAAACCATCGAGGCGCGCTACCCCGAGTTCACTTATTGGCTCAACGGCTCATGGCAAAGTACGCGCGCGGCCTATTCGTTTCTACAGGTTGATCTGCCTTCCTTCAGTGAATGCCTGGTGTCGTATTCCGACATTCTGATACGTAAGAGCCTGGTGCCGGCGTTGCGTGCGGTCGATGCCGACGTAGTCATTGCGGTGGACTCCCACTGGCGCAAGCGTTTCTCCGGGCGGACTCAAGACGACCTGGCCCGCTGTGAAAAAGTGTGCCTGCATGAGGCGTTGGTGACCCGTCTTGGTGCCGATATTGCGTCGGACGTCGCGTCGGCGGAGTTTGTGGGCTGCGTACGATTCGGGCCTAAAGTCATCGAGATGTTGATGGGGGAGAAGGCCAGTCTGCGCCAGCGGTTGCGGCAGGGGAATTTGTCGGACCTCATTGAAGTCTTGCGAATGCAAGGTTTCACCGTGCAGGCGGTCGATGTCCATGGCGACTGGGCGGAGTTGAATGAACCGCGAGATCTGGCGCATTTCGTGCTCGGCACCAAGGCCCAGACGCTGCAGCGCTTGTATGGCATGGTCACATTGAGTCGTATCGAGGACCAAGTCAGCTTCACCGTCGCTGAATGGCGTGACGAGCCAGAGGCTGTGCTGCTGACGATTCAACGCCATTTCCCTGATCAGAACCTGGTTATTCGAAGCAGTGCGTTATCGGAGGACGGGTTTGTAAACTCCAATGCGGGCGCCTATACCAGCCTGTTGAATATCCCGGGCAGTGATTTGGGCGCCCTGCGTCGTGCCGTGGAAGAGGTCGTTGCCTCCTACCCGGACTACAACCCCGAGGACCAGGTCCTAGTCCAGCCCATGCTGGATCAAGTCTTGGCCAGTGGCGTGGTTTTTACCCGCAGTCTGAGCAGTGGGGCACCTTATTACGTTGCCAACTACGACGATGTCAGTGGTAGCACCGAATCGATTACCAGCGGTAGCAGTCGCGAACATAAAACCCTGGTCATGCGCAGAGATGCGGAAGATCACAACCCGAACATCCCAGCTCATCTGCGTTCGCTGTTACCGGCAATACGCGAAATCGAAAGCCTGTTGGGGTACGACTCGCTGGATATCGAGTTTGCCGTCACTGCCAGCGGTGGCTTGCATATTCTCCAGGTGCGCCCGATTGCAGTCGACCACTCGGGATGGAGTGGAAATGACAGCGAACTGATGGCTTTGATCGAGGAAGCCCGTCATCGCTTTTGCCAGTTACAGACGCCATCGCCCTTCGTACTGGGACACAGCGGTGTATTTGGCATCATGCCGGACTGGAATCCCGCAGAGATCATCGGTACCAAGCCCGGTCTTCTGGCCTTCAGTTTGTATCGCTTCCTGATCATGGATCAGACGTGGGCGACCCAACGCGCCGAGTACGGCTACCGGGATGTTCGGCCACAGCCCTTGCTGGTGGCATTTGCCGGTCATCCTTATGTGGATGTCCGGGCCAGTTTCAACTCGTTCGTGCCCGCGGTACTGGATGATGGGTTGGCAACCCGGCTGGTCGACTTTTACCTGGAATGGCTCAAGCAACATCCGCACTTGCATGACAAGGTCGAATTCGACGTAGTGCCTACCTGTTTTGCCCTCGACTTCGAACGCTGGGAAACTCGCCTGATCGAGCAGGGCGGTTTTTCTGTCGAGGAGTTGAGAACATTACGCGTTGCATTGCGTGATATCAGCGCCCAAGCGATTGTGCGTAACGCTGATGATTTGGCTCAGATACAGAAACTCGAAGTGCGCTATGAGCGCCTGCGGGAGTCGGCGTTGCCTCCGCTTGAGAAGGTCTGGGCGCTGCTGCATGATTGTCGCAAGTACGGCACTTTGCCCTTTGCACATTTGGCTCGCAGTGCGTTTGTCGCGGTCACGTTGCTTCGCTCAGGCGTCAGCGTGGGTGTGTTGAGCGAGGCGCAGGTCGAGGATTTCCTTGGGACAATCCGTACCGTCAGCCATCAGTTGACACAGGATGCCAAGGCTTGTGCCGGGGGGGATCTGAGTTGGGAAGCGTTTGTCGATATGTATGGGCATTTACGCCCAGGTACTTACGACATCGCCTCCCTGAGTTACCGCGCCGACCCAGAGCATTACTTAAAACCCATTGTGACCAGTGCTGTGCAATTCAACACTGCGGGTTCCAGCCATGAGGCCGCGCCTGCCGGGACGTTATGGCATGAAGCCCGTCAACGGTTTGCCGACGCGTTAAACGCCCAAGGGCTGCAATGCACGGTTGAGAGCTTGGAAGCATTTTTGCGAGGCGCCATCGAAGGGCGTGAGTATGCAAAGTTTGCCTTCAGCCGCAATTTATCTCTGGCACTGGATGAGCTCGCACTCTGGGCAGAACCATTGGGTGTCTCCCGTGAAGCGCTGGCCCACGTCAATCTTGACGACATCCTCGCGTTGCGTACAGGGTCGGTAGCGACTGCAACACCGGGCGCCTGGCTCTTGCAGCGGGCAACGGAAGGCAAGGCAATGAACAGTCTGGCATCCGCTGCCGAACTGCCGCCGTTGTTGAGTCGTGAAGAAGACTTTTCGGTCTTTCTTTATCCCTCTACACAAGCCAACTTTATCGGCAGTACCAAGGTTACAGCGTCTTGTGTTGACCTGAGCAAGTGCGATGATGATGTCGAACTGATTGGGAAAATCGCGCTGATACCCCAGGCCGATCCTGGTTACGATTGGCTGTTCGGTCGCCAGATCGCTGGGTTGATCACCATGTATGGCGGTGCCAATTCACATATGGCCATTCGAGCGGCGGAGTTTGGATTGCCTGCGGCCATCGGCGTGGGCGAAACACAATACCAGGCCCTGTCGGGGGCTCGCGTACTGGAGCTCAATGCGGCCAACCGTCTGATCAGGATCATTCGGTGATGCGTATCGCGGTCACCCAGCGTGTCGAGTGGATAGAGGGTTACGGCGAGCGTCGTGACTGTCTTGACCAGCAATGGAGCGTCCTGCTGGAGTCTTTGGGGATTGATGTCGTCCCTGTGCCCAATTTGTTGACAGCGCCCCAGGCATGGCTTGAACGCCAACGGGTTGCCGGGATTATTTTGACGGGGGGCAATGATCTTGCCCATCTACCAGGCGCGGCCCGTTCCGCGCCTGAACGCGATGCCACAGAAATCGCATTGTTGTCCTCGGCCGCTCTCCAGCGTCTGCCCGTGCTGGGGGTTTGTCGAGGTATGCAAATGCTTAACCACTTTCTCGGAGGTGGACTGGCCCCCGTACCCAATCACATTGCCGTTCGACACGCGGTGCGTGCGCTGAATAATGACGGTTTCTTCAGTGGCTACCGTGAGGTCAACAGCTTCCATGGTTGGGGGATGCAGATCAGCGATCTGGCCCCCGAGGTGTCCGCGCAGGTCTGCGCTATCGACGGTACGGTCGAAGCGTTTACGCATGACCACCTACCCTGGGTCGGGCTGATGTGGCACCCGGAGCGCGAAGCGCCCTTCCACATCCTCGACACCGAACTCATTCGCAAGCTTTTTGAATCAGGGACTATTTAATGCGAGCCATCATTCTTGCCGCAGGCCAGGGCACTCGTTTGCGCCCCTATACCAATGATCGCCCCAAGTGCATGGTCGAGCTGCTCGGAAAGCCTCTGCTGCACCGCCAGCTTGAAGTGTTGCGGGCTGGGGGGGTGGACAAGGTCGCCCTGGTTGGGGGCTATTGTGCTTCGGGCTTACAGGCGGATGACATAGAAGTCGTGCTGAACCCTCGTTACGCGCAAACCAACATGGTATCGACGCTCTTTTGTGCCGAAGCCCTGATGCCGGAAGGTGAAGATTTACTGATTGCCTATGGCGATATTGTCTACGAGCCGCGAGTGCTCGAGGCGGTATTGCGCAGTGATGCGCAGTTGTCTGTCGCCGTGGATCGCCAGTGGCGTCGATTCTGGGAGATCCGTATGGAAAATCCCCTGGCCGATGCCGAAACGCTCAAGCTCGACGCGCACGCTTGCATCGTGGAACTGGGTAAAAAACCCAATGACTACAGTGAAATCCAAGGGCAATACATGGGATTGTTCAAGGTGCGAGGCGATCAGGTGGCTGCATTCCGTGCTGCTTGGCATGCCCTGGATCGTTCGGCGCTCTATGACGGTAAAGATGTCGACAACATGTACATGACCAGTTTTATCCAGCATCTGATTGATGGAGGTTGGGAGGCCAAGGCTGCATTTACCGACAACGGTTGGTTGGAAGTCGATACGGTTGAAGACCTGGATCAATACCACCAAATGCATGAAGCCGGACAGTTGGCCTCTTTTATTCAACTAGCGGTTTAAGCATGTTCAATTCACTGCGCAAAACTTACAGGGAATGGAAAGGCTTGCAGGCCTTCAAGCGGCTGCCACAGCACCAGAGGCAACTGGTTTTCTATTCGGAGGGTCGTGGCTATTGGACTTACTTTGAGTCGGTCTTTGAGGCCTTGCGGGCCGAGTATGCGCAATCGGTGATCTACGTGACATCGGCGGAGGACGATCCCATCTTGTTGAGCCCGCCAGAAGGGCTACTGGCCTTTTATGTGGGGGAGGGCAGCATGCGCACGTTGTTCTTCTCGACACTGGATGTTCAGGTCCTGATGATGACGATGCCGGATTTGCAGAGCTTTCATATCAAGCGATCGCCCTGTCCGGTGCACTACGTCTACCTGCACCACTCGATTGTCAGCACGCACATGATCTACCGCGAGGCGGCCTTCGATCATTTTGATTCGATCCTGTGTGTCGGCCCGCACCACGTCCAGGAAACGCGTGCTCGCGAGCAGATGGCAGCATTGCCGGAAAAAACACTGGTCGAACATGGCTACGGTCGTCTGGATGCGATTCTTCGAGAAGGTAACTGCGGATCGTTGGCGCGCTCACCCGGCCAACCTGCACAGGTGCTGGTAGCGCCGACTTGGGGCGACAATGGCCTGTTGGAGTTGCATGGAGTCGAAGTCATACAGCCGCTGATCCAGGCGGGCTTTCGTGTGGTGCTACGGCCCCATCCGCGTACTCGCAAACTGCGTCCGGACGTCCTGGAAGCCATTGTCAGTCATTTTCATGGCGAGCCACTGTTTCATCTGGATGAAGACGGGGATGCGCGCAAGTCGTTGATTGAGTCGGATTTAATGGTCAGCGATTGGTCGGGCGCTGCGCTTGAGTTTTCCCTTGGGCTAGAAAGACCCACCCTTTTTGTTGATGTTGCGCGTAAAATCCTCAATCCCGCGTATGAGGCAATTAGCCATGAACCGCTGGAAGCGGCTATCCGTGAACAGGTTGGTCTCATACTCTCAGAGCATGAGTTAGCCAGTCTGGGGTTGAAAGCAACTGAATTGATCCATAACGCACGCCAGTGGCAGATGGCTATCCGCACGGCACGCGAGCGTTGGGTTTTCAATTCGGGCAAAAGTGGCAGCGCTGCTGCAGCTCATCTGATTTCTTTGCTGAATTGATATGGAGTATCTATGAACACATCACGTTTCTCGCTGGTAGCTCTGGTTTGCCTGATCGTATTGCCGATCAACGCTTTTGCTTACCTGGATCCGGGTACCGGCAGCGCGGTACTGCAAGGCATCCTGGGGGCACTTGCCGCAATCGCCGTTGTGCTCAAGCTTTACTGGCACCGCTTCCTGCGCATGCTGGGGTTGCGCAAAGACACCGTGAAAAAACAAACTCGCGGCGATACCCCTACTGAGAAATGAAGCGTCGCCGGCAGGTGGATTCAAGTCCTTGTCATTAGGATGAATCGGGCCTTTTCCGTCGCAGGTTTCCATACGCATAGTGCACTCCGCCAACTCGTGTTGGCGGAGCTGATAATCAAAGTTGCCCAATGTCTATTCAGAAAAAGAGCATGCCGAGTGTGTTTTATCTCTGGCTGCTGATGTTCATGGCGCCGTTTGCATTCGCGACTGCCCCAGCTCAGGTCTCTCCCTCCCTTGCTGACTCCAATGTGCAATTGTCGCTCGACCTGACGGCGGGCACGGTCTCGCACTGGCGTTTGCCGCAGGTGATGAATGCGCAGGGCCAGCCACAGGACCTTGCGATGCCGGCTGGTCAATTGTTCGCGCTGAAGGGGCGTCTGCAAGGAAAAACACTCGAAGAGTGGACGACCCTCGCAGGTGGTTGGAAAACCGTAGCCGCCGACAGCGGCGCGGTAACCATTGCACTCGACAGCGCAGAGTTGCCGTTCGTAATCCGCAAGACATGGCGCCTGACCAACACACCCTCGCGCGTTCGATTTGAGCTGAGCCTTCAATCACGATGGCAAGCCAAGCAGGCGCAAGACGCTTTGTGGCTTGAACTCGGCCCTGGGCTCGGCGAGCAGCCGACACACGGACTGGGCATGGGCCAAGCGATTTACTCGTTCACTGAGGTGGTTTACCGAAACGCTGAAGGTGTTTCAACTCAGCGATTGGGGCATGACGACAACGTGCGGTTCAAGCCCCCGGCGGGTCAGGGCGTAACCGAGTGGGCGGGTTTGCAAAGTCGATACTTTGCGCTACTTCTGATCCCTGAAGGGAGTACCGAGGGGCACCTTGAATGGGAAGCGCAGGCGCCAGCGACAGGCGTCGAGTATCCGCAGCAACCTGACTTTGAAACCTTGCTCAGGATAAATATCCCCCTGCCTGAAGCTCACAGCGAGTCCTCCCAAATCTTGCGTTGGGATGTGTTTGGTGGCGGCAAGTCCTATGACGTCCTGTCTGCTCAGGAACCGACACTGACCAGCTTGTTGTTTGCGGGGTTGTGGGAATGGATGCGTGCACTGATCTTGGGCATCATGTATGTCCTGGCCTTTATCCACCAGGGTGTTGGCAACTGGGGCGTCTCGATTATTCTGCTATCGATCCTGGTTCGGCTGGTGATGTATCCCGTCGCGAAGAACGCTATGGCGGCGCAGAAAAAATTTGCAGCTATCCAGGAGCGTATCCAGCCAGAGTTGCAGGAGATTCGCCGCAACTATAAAGGCGGAGAGCAAAGTGAGCGTATCCTTGAGCTGTATGAGGCACATCAAGTCAGCCCCCTGGCCGGATTGAAACCTCTTTTGATCGTGCTAATACAGATACCGATTTTTGTGGCACTGTATCACCTGCTCGGCCAAGCGTTTGAGCTTCGTAACGAGCCTTTTTTGTGGATACAGACGCTCGCGCAGCCCGACCAGCTGTTCTCGTTCGGGGTTGATATTCCATTTTTTGGAGCCTACTTCAACCTGCTGCCGGTGCTGATGGCACTGAGTACTCTGCTGAGTATCAAGTTCTCCCAAACCGTTGCGGCTAATGCAAAAGAGGCATTTCGCCAGCAATTTTTTCTGTGGCTGATGGCGTTAGTATTCTTCCTGCTGTTTTACTCATTTCCTTCCGGCATGGTGCTTTACTGGACGATGGCTAATATTTTGCAGTTTGTTCATCAACAATTGGCATCGCGTAAATGATGGAGGGCCAGATGATCGATGGGTTGTTGTTCAAGGTCCTGCCTGAGCAGGTGCCAAATAGAAATGATGCTGTGCACTTTGATACGGTTTTCGAACTATATCAATTGGCCACTACTTCGCCGGTTGCCACCGAGCGGTTACGGTTGTTGAGCTTCCTGTGCATGCGGTTGGAAATTACAGGTCGTTTGTTTGACGCTTATGGTGTTGATGGTAAAAAAATCGGTAATCAGCTCATAGATTCAGCATGGGCCGAAGTTGCGCTTGTCCTGTTGCTATTGGATTTTGTGCAGATATATGAGGCCCCAGAGCAGGCTCCATTGGCGTTCAAACGTCTGAACGCGATGTTGAAACTGACAGACTTTATCGGTACTGGCCGGGATATAAACGTTGACCTGCGCAAAGCCATCGACGCCCATGCCGAGCGGTTTCTGAATCAACATTCAAGCGCTGATACGGTTGAAACCATTGCGCCTGCAGTTTCGCGCACTGTTCCAGAGCAACAGAAAGTCTTGCCCATCACCGTACTGTTCTGGGAAGGCCCCATTGCAAGGGCCTACCTTGCAACGCTTAAAAGCATGGGTTACCGACCTGAGAAAATCATTCATTTGATCTCGGCCGTAGACCTGGTGAGCAAAAAAGTTGTCGGGGGATACCTACCAGCCTTTATTCGCGAGGGGTATGCGGCGGTACGCCAGAAAAACAGCATCCATTACTGGGCATCGGCACTCCTCAAGAAAGAACGCGTCTTGTGCGACGCCATACGTATGGCCGTAGCGGATTCGCTGTGTTTTGAGCCGCATGTCCTTGACGATGCAGTGTCGTTGTCATCCTTGCGTGAATATTGTTCTGTCGTCGAAACACTGATGATCGATAATCTCGCGGATGATCGTTTGTTCGACTACCTTGCGAAATTGCCGGAAACTACCCTGTTGTTTACAGGAGGCGGTATTGTTCCTGCCCGGTGCCTGCAGTTGCCTGCGCTGAAATTCATTCATATTCACCCCGGGTATCTACCGGATGTGCGGGGAGCCGATTGCGTACTGTGGTCGCAATTGATCAAAGGACGTACCTCCGCCAGCTGTTTTTTCATGGCGCCGGGCATTGATGACGGGGATGTCATTCTTCCGTGCTACTTGCCGAAGGTGGAGATTGCATTCAACACGTCGGCATTGCCTTCGAAGATGTTGTACCGCGCTATATATGCCTTCTTTGATCCATGGGTGAGGGCGTATGTGTTGAGGGAGGCACTCGAGGTAATCGAGGGTCTTAAGTTTGATCAAGTATTCAGGCAGGATGACTCGCTAAGTACAACGTATCATTTCATGCATGAGAGAATTCAAACAGTTTCTTTGAATAGCATTTTTATAGACTAAGCACAGCTTGCTCAAGGAGTTACACGTGAAAAAGGCAATTATTACCGGCATTACCGGACAGGACGGCGCCTACCTTGCTCAGCTGTTGCTAGAAAAAGGCTACATCGTCTATGGCACTTATCGCCGTACCAGTTCGGTCAACTTCTGGCGAATGGATGAGTTGGGCGTCACTCAGCACCCGAACCTGCATCTTGTGGAATATGATCTGACCGACCTCTCGGCCAGCATCCGCCTGCTCCAAAGCACCGAGGCTACCGAGGTCTACAACCTTGCAGCTCAAAGCTTTGTCGGCGTGTCGTTCGATCAGCCGGTGACCACCGCTGAAATCACAGGCTTGGGCGCTGTCAATCTGCTGGAGGCAATTCGGATCGTGAATCCGAAGGTTCGTTATTACCAAGCCTCCACTTCTGAAATGTTTGGCAAGGTCCAAGCGATTCCGCAGATCGAGACCACGCCGTTTTACCCGCGCAGCCCCTATGGCGTGGCTAAGTTGTACGCCCACTGGATGACCATCAACTATCGTGAGTCCTACGGCATATTCGGGGCCAGCGGCATCCTGTTCAACCATGAGTCCCCGCTGCGTGGGCGCGAGTTTGTCACTCGCAAGATCACCGACTCCGTGGCCAAGATCACCCAGGGCAAGCTGGACGTCCTGGAGCTTGGAAACATGGACGCCAAGCGCGACTGGGGATTTGCCAAGGAATATGTGGAAGGCATGTGGCGTATGTTGCAGGTCGATGAGCCGGATACTTTCGTACTGGCGACCAATCGCACCGAGACCGTCCGTGACTTCGTCTCGCTGGCATTCAAGGCGGTCGATATCCATTTGGACTGGCGTGGCGATGGCGATCAAGAGCATGCGCTAAATGCTGCAACCGGCAAAGTCGCTGTACGGGTCAACCCGAAATTCTACCGCCCCGCGGAAGTTGAACTGTTGATTGGCGATCCTGCAAAGGCCAAGGAAAAGCTGGGTTGGGAGCCTGCAACCAATCTTGAAGAATTGTGCCGCATGATGGTGGAGGCTGATCTACGTCGAAACGAACAAGGCTTTTCGTTCTGAAGCTGACAGAGCGTGTGGTTTGCGCTCGGAGCGAGCGGGCTGTTTTTTGGCCCGTTCGTCCTACCTGTGTTGTCCAGTCTAAAGGTGAATAGCCGTGAAACATGTTCTGTTAACCGGAGCCAATGGCTTTGTTGGGAAAGTTCTGCTGGAGCAGTTGTTGGCGGCTGGCTACCGGGTAAGCTGCGCTTGCACCTCGCCTGGCGCATCGCTTCGAGCGGATGTTGAGCATGTATTGCTGGATATTCGTGATGCGCAGGCCTGCGCTGCGACACTTGAGCGGATCAAACCCACTCATGTTCTACATTTGGCCGCCGTTTCTCATGTGCCGACGAGCTTTCGTGATCCATTGCTGACCTGGAATACCAACGTCCTGGGGACCATGAATCTGCTGGAAGCGATAAAGCAGAAAGCACCTGATGCGTTTGTCGTCCTCGTCAGTTCTTCCGAAGTGTATGGCGAGGCATTCAAGGCGGGCGTTGCGCTAGATGAAAGCAGTCCTTGCTTGCCGATGAATCCCTATGCAGCCAGTAAATTAGCGGCTGAGTTGGCCGGCGAGCAGTATTTTCGGCAAGGCGTCCGAGGGGTAATTGCACGTCCGTTTAACCATATCGGCGCGGGGCAGTCACCCGACTTTGTCACTGCTTCGTTTGCCCGGCAAATTGCCCTGATCGAGAGCGGTAAACAAGCACCGGTCATACAGGTTGGTAACTTGGATGCCTACCGGGATTTCCTGGATGTGCGCGATGTCTGTTCGGCTTACCTGCAGTTGCTGACCCTCAGCGAGCAGTCGGGTTACCCACGTCTTTTCAATATTTCCTCCGCAAATGCCTGTCAAATTCGCAGCGTCCTGAACGAGCTTGTCGGTCAGAGCCGTCAGAGCATCGCTGTCGAGTTGGATCCTCAGCGCTTGCGCCCATCGGATATTCCATTTGCCGTTGGTAACAGTGATCGCATGCGTGATGTTCTGAACTGGCAGCCGACTATTTCGTTGAAGGACACACTGGCGTCGCTGTTAGTGGACTGGCGATCCCGTGTGGAAACCGAGCAGTGAACGTGCTGATGGGCGCCGAGTCGCTGCGTCCGCCCTTGACCGGGATAGGAAACTACACGCTTAACCTTTTGCGTGAGTATTCTAGGGTGCCTGATGTTGGGGCCACGTGTTGTTTTGACGGTCATCGGTTCTTACCTGCGGCAGATTTGTTGGCTGGGCTTGACTCAGCCTCTGCGCCCTCAGGTGGCACGCGCTCAGGCGTGTTGGGGTATCTGCGTAGAACGTTGCGTGCTGCACCGTTGGCCTATCAACTGAAGTCGATGGTCTCGAATACGCGATTCAAGCAAGGCGCTCAACGCTGCCGGAATTTCGTTTATCACGAACCTAACTTCATCTTGAGGCCCCATGATGGGCCCAGTGTCACAACGGTGCATGATCTCTCGTTTATTCGCCATCCCGAATTTCACCCGGCCGAGCGTGTGGCCTGGTTGAGTCGTCAGCTCCCGAAGACACTGGCTCGGGCGGACTTCGTCATTACCGATTCCGAAGTGGTGCGCCGTGAGCTTATTTCACAATTCAACATTCCGTCAGCCAGGGTCAGGGCCATTTATCTGGGGGCCGATGAGCGTTTCATGCCGCGTTCGGCACAACAGAGCGAGGCGGTACTGGCCAAGTATGGCTTGGTGCATGGTGCCTATCTGGCCTATGTAGGGACGATCGAGCCGCGCAAAGGGCTGTCGATTCTATTGGATGCGTGGCAGCGCCTGTCTGCGGATGTGCGCCGCGCCTGGCCTTTGGTTATCGCCGGTGCACCAGGTTGGCTCAATGCTGATTTGATGGCGCGCATTCAAGTACTGCGTGCCAAGGGGGAAGTGAAGTTTCTGCAATTTGTGAGCGCTCAGGATTTACCTTTTATATACGCCGGTGCCAAAACCTTTGTCTTTCCCTCTTTGTACGAGGGGTTTGGGCTGCCGGTGCTTGAGGCGATGGCGAGTGGCGTACCGGTTATTTGCGCTGGGGGTACCTCCATGGCTGAATTTGCCGAGGACGCCTGTACGCTATTCGAGGCCGGGGACGCCGAAGCCCTGGCGACAGCTATTTCCCGACTGCTTGAGGATTCAGGACTGCATGAAAGAATGGTGCAGGTGGGTCAGGCCAGGGCCAGCCAGTTTTCATGGGCGCGTTGTGCGCGAGAAACGCTACAGGTTTACTCAGAAGCCGCAGAAACATAGCCGTGAGCTGGGGGGGCATGATTAATGGATATTGTTTTAGCTGGAACGGCGCAGTCGGCTCAAGGGGTATAAGGTCAGGATGATGACGTTCAATGAACTGATCAAAGTGAAGTTTTTGAGATTTTTGCTCGTCGGACTGATGAACGCAGCATTTGGCTATGGATGCTTTGCGGGTTTTATTTATCTGGGCTTGCATTACAGTTTTGCACTGTTACTGGCAACCGTTTTAGGTGTGGCTTTCAATTTTAAAAGTACGGGTTCGTTGGTTTTCGGCTCTCATGACAATAAGCTGATTGTCAGGTTTGTACTGGGCTACGCAGTGGTTTATGGCGTGAATCTAGGTGGCGTGGCGGCGCTGGCGCTATTCGGAGTTGTACCTTACGTGTCCGGATTGATCTTGCTTCTGCCGATGGCCGTATTGTCGTTCCTCATTAATAATAGGTTTGTTTTCAATGACGCGTAAATTAATAAGTATTGTGACGCCTTGCTATAACGAAGAGGCGAATATTGATGAGCTGTGCCAGCGAATCAATGACGTCATGTCAAAGCTGGATTACGATTATGAACATGTGTTCATCGATAACTGTTCGACGGATGGAAGTATTCCAAAGTTGAGAGCGATCGCGGCGCAGGATAAACGCGTCAAGATTATCTTGAATGCCCGCAATTTTGGTCATATCCGTTCCCCCTACCATGCGCTGCTACAAGTCAAGGGCGATGCGTGCGTACTGATAGCCTCCGATCTTCAGGACCCACCGGAAATGATCGAAGAGTTTGTCAAGAAGTGGGAGGCCGGTTTCAAGACGGTCCTGGCAGTCAAGCCCGAGAGTGAAGAGTCGCCGGTCATGTTTTTCCTCAGGAAAACCTACTACCGATTCGTTTCTCGTATTTCTGAAGTGCCACTTGTTCAAAATGCCACGGGCGCAGGATTATTTGATCGCGCGGTGCTGGATATCCTGAAGAAGGTTGATGACCCGTATCCCTATTTTCGCGGTTTGTTGTGCGAGATTGGTTTTCCTATCGCCACTGTTCCCTTCAAGCAACCTCGGCGTCAACGCGGGATTACAAAAAATAATTTCTACACCTTGTATGACATCGCTATGTTGGGAATTACCAATCACTCGAAGGTTCCTCTTCGTTTGATGGTAATGGGAGGAGGGCTGCTTGCCCTGGTCAGCTTGTTGATGGCGTTCTGTTTTTTTGTGGCAAAAATCATATTCTGGGACTCATTCCAGATGGGTATTGCTCCGTTGTTGATTTCACTATTTTTCTTCAGTTCGGTTCAGATACTGTTCCTGGGCATGCTGGGGGAATACATAGGGTCGGTGCACACGCAGGTACGTAATATGCCTCTTGTGGTAGAGGCAGAGCGCGTCAACTTTGATTAATCTGGTAAGGGATATTGGACAGTGGCCTCAAGCATGACGCTCCAGGAAAGAACGGTTTTAAGTTCAGGGCAGCCACTCGCATCATTGTGGCAGGTATTTAAAAGTGACTGGGTAATAGTGCTTGGGGGCGCTTTCTTATCTTTTGTGTTGGCGAGCGTATTCATCAGTGGCTGGCCTTCGGGTCTGCTGCCTGATCTTTCTGCGCCTTATCGGTATGCGGGAGACAGTCTCTTTCATGCCTGGATGGCTCAACGGGTTTCTGAAGGATGGCTGTTTGAAAATATTCGCAGTGGGTATCCGTTTGGGTCAAATTTTCTAGATTATCCAGGTTCTGACTTTGGTAATCACCTTCTCATTAAGCTACTTGCAATCGTATCGGGGAGCAGCTTCAAAGCGACAAACCTGTTTCTTCTCCTGAGTTTTCCAGTAGGGTTTTCTGCGACGTTCGTCGTGGTTCGCGCTTTCGGCCTGTTCCGCTCATTTGCATTTGTGGCAGCCATGCTGTTCACGTTTTTGCCATTTCACTTGTTAAGAATGGACCATCTGTTTTACACCTGGTATTTCGTTGTTCCGTTCTTTTTCTACTTGTCGTATTCAATATTTCAATCTTCAACGGACGCTGATAGCCAAACGTTAAAAGGCTTTTCTTATCCGAAGGCTGTGGCCGTCGTGCTTGGGCTGCTGGTGCTGTCGTCATTCGGTGTGTATTACGCGTTGTTTGGCGTTATGTTGGTTGCGCTTGGGGGCGTATTGGGGTGGTGCAGAGCCCGTCGTGTCAGTGTGATTATTCGCACCCTGTGCGTGCTTTCGATATTGATGGGTGGGGTGTTGCTTAATGTGGCACCTAATATGCTCGCGAAAAACCAAGCGGGTCCCAACCTGGAGGTGGCGCAACGGTCCCCAATGGAGGCCGAGGTCTACGGTTTCAAGTTAATGCAACTCATCCTTCCGAGAGCGGATCACCGCATATCGTGGGTGGGGAAGTTTACAAGCCTGTATAACTCGACCTTTCCATTAATCAATGAGAACGCGACTTCTACACTGGGTGCAGTCGGCGCACTCGGCCTGTTATTAGCGTTCTGTGTGTTGCTACTGTCTCTCACGGGGCATTCTGTTGATCCGAAACTGGGGTTTCTGGTAGCGCTTGTTTTTGTGCTTTTTATGCTAGGTACTATTGGCGGGCTCGGCGCACTTTTTTCATCTTTTGTTTCCTCTTCAATCAGGGGGTGGAACAGAATCAGTGTTTTTGTTGGGTTCGGCGCATTATTGATTTTCTTTATAGTGCTGCAAACGTTGATGACGCGTTATTCATCAAGGCTTGCGGTCTATTCGACGGCGACTCTGGCCCTGCTGCTTGTCGTAGGGTTATATGATCAGACAGCGCCGGCCTGCCGGGCTTGTAATGCGAGCGCCAAGGCTGCTTTTGAGAATGACAGGGCGTTCGTGACTTCGATTGAAGCGGCGTTACCCGCTCAGGCAGCTGTTTATCAGCTTCCCTACATTGCCTTTCCAGAAATGCCTCCTGTCCACCGCCTGAATAACTACCAGTTGGGCGCGGGCGTGCTGCATTCCAAAACACTGCGCTGGAGCTTCGGTGGCATGAAGGGGCGGGAAGGCGATCTATTTTATCGAGCGCTTGCCCAAGAAACACCGGAAAAGCAGTTGGAAGTGATCAAAAATCTTGGTTTCAACGGGATTTATATTGATCGTCGCGGCTATGAGGATAATGCCCAGAGTGTGGTTCAACAGTTTACCGCGCTGCTGGGCAGCGGGCCCTCGATATCCAGCGTTGATGGGAATCTGGTTTTTTTCAATTTGAATAGGCCGAAGCCGGCTGATCTTTCGGGTCTGAGCTTTGCGCAGATCATGAAAAAATCCGGTTATTATGCTGACAAGTTGGGAGCCCGCTATCCCGGTAGTCTGGAAGACGGTATCGATTTTACGCGAGATGGCTGGCCGAATACGGTGAAAGGGGCCGAGGGGCTTTCTGGGAAAGAATCCTGGGGGCGCTGGTCCGATGCGAGACTTTCCAACACGGTGCGCATTGAATTCACAGCCCCGCTGCCACAAACATTCACGTTGGTGTTAGTCGCTCGGGCATTTGCACCTAACGTCAATAAACCCATCAAAGTGACAATAGGTAATCGCGAATATGAAGTCTTGCTGGGGGCTGAGCCATCTGAAGTCCGACTCTCGGTAGACCTTCAAGGTGACGATGCTGACAGCATTGTCTTCAGCCCACCTACCCCCGTTTCACCCCAACAGCTGGGCGTAGGGAACGATTCGCGTAAATTGGGGATTGGGTTCGTATCATTACGGCTTGAATAGTCGAACGCTTGCTATTTACAGCTACGCGGTGCTGTGAACTGAGGGCTGCCTGTTCGGAAAAATATAGAACTGTTCAAAAGGTTCTGTGTCTAAACGAAATGTGTAGGGTGGCCCGCAGTTTACTGACACATTCGAGGAGTAAAGCTGTCCGTAAGTCCCTGCTCGGTTATGTCCCGTTCAGGGCATCCGGCGCATCAGCGTGAGAGCTTGATGCGGCTTCTCGATTTTTTTGGAATAGGGGTTGATCTCAGGCAGAGACAGCCGATTTAAGTTAGTAATTTTCGTCGATGTATCAGCACGTACACACTGTACCAATCGATGAAAACTGGAAAAATCACTCACAAGGTAGTTATATGATGAAGTTAGGTAAATTGGCGGGCGTCATGGTTGGTATTGCAGCGTTGAGCGCTTGCGATGATGGTAAAGTGGAGAACGTCTTTTCTGCTCAATACAGTGCCTCCTCGTCGAGTTTAGATGTTGCCGCAGGCAGCAAGTTTGCAGTGCCGATTACCGTCAAGAACACCAGCAGTGGTACGTGGGATTCCAAGGCTTCGAAGGCCCCTGTCTTGGCCAGCTATCACTGGCTGAATGCGGACAAAACAGTGCTTTTGCTTGATGGGAACCGTACACCATTTGCACAACCGGTTAAGCCTGATTCAGAAGTGGCAGTGCAGTTGGGTGTAGTGGCACCTAAGGCGCCCGGGAACTATATCCTTCAAGTCAGCCTTGTCAAAGAAGGTGCAGGTTGGTTTGAGGCGAAGAATGTCAAACCGCTGGAGCTTGCTGTGAAAGTCAAATAAGTGTTTGTATTTTAATCAAATAGCCGTGAAGTTTGCTCGCTTGTCAGGCGGCAAGCTTCACCGTTTTAAAGTAGGTGTTATTTGAAAATTCTACACTTTTATAAAACCTTTGCCGCTGACCAGCATGGTGGCGTCGAAATGTTTATTCGCCATTTGACACATGTGAGCGCTCAGCAGGGTTGCGAAAATGTAGTGCTTTCGTTAGCCAAGGGTGAAGTGGCTAACGTCGAAGGCCCGAGTTATAAGTTGGTCCAGGCGAAAGAAGATTTCAATGTGGCCTCTACCGGCTTTTCTGTGTCTTCGTTCAAGCTGTTCGCGGAGTTGGCCAAGTCTGCCGATGTTGTGCACTATCACTTTCCTTGGCCATTTATGGACGTGGTTCATTTTGCAACCCGGATCCAGAAACCAACCGTCGTGACGTATCACTCGGATATTGTCCGTCAAAAAGTTCTTAAATGCTTATACAGTCCCTTGCAGCGCCTTTTTTTGAATGATGTCGATGCGATTGTGGCAACCAGTCCGAACTATCTTGAAAGCTCTCCCGTTTTAGCGCGTTATCGTCATAAGTCTACTTCGATTCCCATCGGGTTGGAGCAGTCAATGTACCCCGTTTCTGAGGCTGATAAGATTCAGGAACTTCGAGGTCGTTACGGGCGTTTTTTTCTTTTTGTTGGTGTGCTGCGCTATTATAAAGGGCTTGAGTTTTTACTCCGGGCCGTCGAAGGGACTGATTGGCCGTTGTTGATTGTTGGTGCTGGCCCCTTAGAGCAAGAACTAATGCGCGTTGCATCCGAGCGGCAACTGCACAATGTGCATTTCATCGGGCAAGTGACCGAGCAGGAAAAGGTCAATCTATTTGAGGCCTGTTATGCGGTAGTGTTTCCTTCGCATTTACGCTCAGAGGCGTTCGGTATCAGCCTGCTTGAAGCGGCAATGTTTGGTAAACCGATGGTATGCAGCGAAATTGGTACGGGAACCAGTTTTATTAACCAGCATGATGTATCTGGAATAGTAGTTCCCCCAGGCGATGCGCCCGCCATGCGCCGTGCCATGGCAGCATTGTGGGAGTCTCCTGAGTTGGCTGCACGTTATGGTGCTGCTGCAAGAGAACGATATTTGAAGGTGTTTACTTCTCACTCGATGGGTGAGGCTTACGTGAAGCTTTATCGTGATTTAATCAATCGCTAATAACGTCGTTTTAATTACGTGTGGCTACCAGAGACAGTATGAATATGCTGTATTTGGCGTGGTTTCGCCAAATACAGGCAGGGGTCATTAGAGGGTCGAACGAGACTGGAGTTGTGTATCCGGTATCGCTGGCTCCACTTTTCGCATCCGTTTGATAAGCGTCTTGGCGTAATTGATTGATGCATTTTCTATGGTGATGTGGAGAAGATAAGCAATCCCTATCACGGTTAGAACAGCCGTTGCCAGCGCCACATAGAAGGACGCATTGTTGTCCAGCATCACGCGCATTATCGAATAGCTGATCAAAGAATGTATGATGTAAAGCGGGTAGCTGATTTTGGCGATAAAGTCGAGTGGTGCAATGGGCCTGAAGTATTTCCTCAATGTATAAGCGAGCGTGAACACACCAAGCCCATAAAAATAGTTCAAGGGTGTATTAGGCATTCCTGGTGCCCATTCATTGTGAGTCCAGCACATGAGCACAAGGCTCAACAGAGCAGTGCTATAGATGACCAACTGGAGAGTACTTATCTTTTGGATGAAGTGAAAATGAAACAGAGTGCCGACGAACATGAAACATACAATCATCAGTTCGGCTTTTAGCGACTCCACCGAAAAGTTTACGTATTTAAGTGCGATGATGGATTTTGCAGTGGGGTAAAACTCAGTGAAACCCAGTACACCGATGGCCAATAACAGTATTGGCATGACGCTGGCTTTTCTCAGTGCGCTGAAGAGTAGGGCGGATATGATATAAAACTTTATCTCTATCGCCAGTGTCCAGTTGACTAAGTCAATGGTGCGAGTGTTCAGGTTGGAGTGCGTCAGGGTCAGGTTTAAGAACAGCTCTTTGAAGTTTATGCTAAACGTCTTTCCCCAATACAGGCTGGAAAGCCAGACCGCCGTGATCGCGAGAACGGATCCGATCAAGTAGGTTGGATAGATTCGAAGCGCTCGCGAAATCAAGAACTCAACCGGCGAAGATTTAGAAAGAGAAAAGGGTATGACGAAACCACTGATAAGAAAGAAGACAGCAACACCAAAGGGACCATAGTTTACTGTTCGCGGCGACAGCCACCCATATAAAGGTGGCGTAGGACCTTCTATGACGGGAGAGTAAATGTAAGTTGAAACAGTCTCTCGGGCCAGCCAGAAAATTCCACACAGGTGAACTATCATCACTGCGATAATAGCCAGAGCCCGTAGCTGGTTGGCAAATATGACTTTGTCATTGTATTGTTGCATTTACAGTGTCCATTTTGGCGTGTAGCCGGCTTAGGGTGACTTCTGGGTCAGTTCCGCGTTTTGAGACCTTGCGGGCTGCAAGATATGCCAGATATTAATAGGCTGTCTATTGTGTTTTTTTTTGTTAAAAACTTGACGCCTTGCCCCGCATCCATGAATTCCGGGTTTTGGCCTGTGCATTTTCTATGTTGGCGATGTCTTGTGCTGCTAGTTTGGGTTGATGAACACATGAAAAACTCAAATATGTGCTCCAGTTCACCTTCTTCTTTCTTGAGCGAGAGGCGCCTATTGATAGCAGGGTAGTAGGTTTTCATTGCGTGCGGGGAGTGAAGTTCAGGCCGCCATTGGATACACAAACAACCCGAAATGCACCAGATTTACCCCAAAATGGGTGACCACCGCCGCCCCCAACCCACCAAACCGATACGCCAACCCATACCCCACCCCTGCGATAGTTGCCAGTAACGTCCACTGCCACCCCGCACCCAGGTGCACCAGTCCAAACAGCAATGAAGCCAGTAACAACGCCAGGTTGTCGCCATACGACAAATGCTTTAATCGTCGGCTTATCCCGCCCTGTACGTAGCCCCGAAACAACGCCTCTTCCACCAGCGTGACCAACAGTAAGTTATTCAGCACCCATAACCACGCCTGTTCCGGCCACTTCGGCGCCCAGTGGGTGATCCCCAGTAGCACCGCGCCACCCAGCGCAACAACGGCAGTCAAGGTCAGTGCCAAAGCCGCGACGCAGATCGACAGCCGCAGCGGGCGCCGTGCCACAATCCACGGGCAGGCGAGCAACAGCCAGAAGCCAATCAGTGGTTTGTCCTGGTTCAGGTACATCGAGAAGGGCACTGCATCTTCGGTGAAACGTTGTGAGGCAATGCCACGCCCATTGTAGAAGCCCGGTAGCCAGTGCATCGCCAGACCCAGCGCCAGTACGATAAACAGGCCGTGACCCAGGTAGCGCGCCCACGGCGTGCGTTGTTGGCGTACCGCATAGCCGGCGATCAGCAGCAGGCCGACGGACACGCTTGCCAACAGCCCGAGTTGCCCGTAGATCAAGGCCAGCAGATAGCCGATGGAAAGAAGCGCCAGGTACAGCCAGGGCAATGCGATCATGGGGAATCCTTGGAAAAATCTGGGCGGCATTATAGCGAGCCATCTCGCAGGGCCCACATGAAAACTCCGCCATCCAGTGTGATTGCAAAACCTATCAACGGCTGGTTATAGTCCCAGCCTCTTCATCCCTTCACACAAGATCAGCCCATGCCAGCTTTCCAGCGCATAGCGGTAGTCGATTCAGCGGTCAACGCTGCGGTCGTGCCGTGCGGGAACAAGCAGCCTGCGCAGATCAGCCACTACCCCCACCTGTCCGTAGCACGCCGGTGTACGCAGTCGTATCACCGCCGGGTGTTGGCATTTCGGGTTGATCAGCTGATTGCTGTTCCCGTCTGCCCGCCTGAAAAAAACCTACTGAGTTTCAGCGTCTGCTGAATCGGCTTTTTTGCCTGATGACAGGTGGTATCCATGTCTGTTCTTTCGAAACAATCCGTGGCCGCGGCGGCCTCGACGAGTCTGTTTGTCCTGCTGTGGAGCAGCGGGGCGATCTTCTCCAAATGGGGCCTGGCCCACGCATCACCCTTCGCGTTTCTGTTGATCCGCTTTGCCATCGCCCTCGTGGGCTTGGTGATCCTGATACCGATCCTCAAACTCAAGCTACCGCGCCCCGGCAAACCCCTGCTGTACGCGGCGGCAACCGGGTTGGTGCTGCTGGGTGCCTACCAGATTTTCTATCTGCTGGCCCTGGACCTTAAGGTCACCCCCGGCGTGATGGCGACCATCATGGGCGTGCAGCCGATCCTTACCGTTGTGCTGATGGAGCGCCAGCGTTCGTTGAGCCGGCTGTTTGGCTTGGCGCTGGGGTTGGTGGGGCTGATCATGGTGGTCTACCAGGGTATCGGTTTGTCCGGCATGTCGTTGGCGGGGATGCTGTTCGGGTTATTGGCCCTGGCCAGCATGACCTTCGGCTCGATCATGCAGAAGCGCATCACCGACAACCCGCTGGGCACGCTGCCGGTGCAATACCTGGCGGGGTTGCTGCTGTGTTCGGTATTCGTGCCGTTCCAGCCGTTCCACTTCGAGCACAGCAGCGGTTTCTACCTGCCGGTGCTGTGGATGGGGTTGGTGGTGTCGTTGTTGGCCACCCTGTTGCTGTACCGCCTGATCGCCCGAGGTAACCTGGTGAATGTCACCAGCCTGTTTTACCTGGTGCCGGCGGTAACGGCAGTGATGGATTACCTGATCTTTGGCAACAGGCTCGCGATGTTGAGCCTGCTGGGGATGGGGTTGATCATCATCGGCCTGGTTTTCGTCTTCCGTAAGACCTGACACAACCGCACCCTGTAGGAGCCCGGCTTGCGGGCGATGGCGTCTAGAAGATCGCCATCGCCCGCAAGCGGGCTACTATAGGATTCTTTTCGGCCGCAACACCAACCACAACGCCCCCGCAATCAACACCCCGCCATACAGGTGCGCCATCGACAACGGCTCATCCAGCAACAACGCCCCCCATAACACCCCAAACGGAGGAATCATAAAAGTCACCGTCATCGACTTAACCGGCCCAATGGACGTCAGCAACCGGAAGTAAAGAATGTAGGCAAACGCCGTACACACCAGCCCCAAGCCCAGCAACGACAACCACACCTGCCACCCACCCCAACTGGCGGGCGGCTGGCTGATCGCGCTGTAGGCGAAGAAAGGCAACAGGAACAACGTCGCACCGAGCATGCTGCCCAGCGCCGATAGACGACTGTCCAAACCACCGCGCTGATCCAACCAGCGCCGCGCCAGGAACCCGGCAAAGCCATAACAGGTGGTGGCCAGCAAGCAGGCCAGCGCACCCATCAACAATTCCAGGTCAAACGCCACCGGCCCTGCGCGGGTCAGCACCCCCACGCCAAACAGGCCCAGGCACACGCCAGCAATTTTCGACGGCGTTAGACGTTCGCTGAAGAACAGCCCGCCAATCAATACGCCCATCAACGGCGTGGTGGCGTTGAAGATCGCCGAGTAACCCGCCGGCAGCACCTGGGCGGCGACCGAGTACATGGTCGCCGGGATCCCGGAGTTGATGACCCCCAATAGCAACACCGTCCTGAACTTGCCCTGGAAATCCCAGCTCACGCGCATCATCGCCAAAATCACCAGCAACCCGGCGGCGGCGATCGACACGCGGAAAAACGCGGTTGGCACTGTGCCGATCTCCGGCGCAATGATGCGCATGAACAGGAAACTCGCGCCCCAGATGGCGGCGAGTCCCAATAAATACAGGCTGTCGACAGGTCTCACACAACACTCCTACCTCAGTAAGCCCGCGAGTGTTGCATGACATTTCCAATGATTACAGGACAAACCGCGTCACCAGCCCATTCAGGTCCACCGCCAGGCGCGACAGTTCCTGGCTGGCCGCCGACGTCTGGGTGGCGCCAGCGGCGGTTTGGGTGGACAGGTCGCGGATGTTCACCAGGCTGCGGTCCACATCGCGTGCCACCAGCGCCTGCTGCTCGGCGGCGCTGGCGATCACCAGGTTGCGCTGGCTGATCTGCGAGATGGCCGCGGTGATTTTCTCCAGGGCACTGCCTGCGCTGTTGGCGCGTTGCAGGGTCTGACCGGCATGTTCGGCGCTGCTGTTCAGGGCTTCGACCGTGTCTTGGGTGCCCTGCTGGATACCGGTGATCATCTGTTCGATTTCTTCGGTGGAGTCCTGGGTGCGCTGCGCCAGGGAGCGCACTTCATCGGCCACCACCGCAAAACCCCGCCCGGCCTCGCCCGCGCGGGCCGCTTCAATGGCGGCGTTGAGCGCGAGCAGGTTGGTCTGCCCGGCGATGCCACGGATCACTTCCAGCACCTTGCTGATGTCCTGAGCCTGTACCGCCAGGCCTTCGGCTTTGTTTGAAGCGCCGAGCACTTCGTCCACCAGGTTCTGGATCGAGCTGATGGTTTCGCTGATCTGGTAATGGCCGTGCTTGCTGTCCTCGTCGGAGGCCTGGGACGCCTCGGCGCTGGACACCGCATTGCCCGCCACTTCATCCACGGCTGCGCTCATTTCGGTCACGGCAGTGGCGGCCTGTTCGATCTCGTCGTTCTGCGCCTGCAGGCCACGGGTACTTTGCTCCATCACCGAACTCATCTCTTCGGCAGCAGAAGCCAACTGCTGCGCCGACTCGCTGATCCCGCGAATGGTGCCTTGCAGTTGCGCCTGCATGGTGGCCAGGGCCGTGAGCAATTGGGCGGGTTCGTCGTTGCCGTTGACGGCGATTGGCTGGCTCAAGTCGCCGCGGGCAATGGTGCGGGCAACGATCAGGGCCTGACCGAGGGGAGCGGTGATGCTGCGGGTCAGCAGCCAGGCCAAGAGTAAGGTGACGATCAACGCGAGGACGATGATCGAGCCGACGACCCACTGCGCGCTGGAATAGGTCTGTGCGGCGGAGTCCACGGCGGTTTCCACGCCACTCTGGTTGAAGGTGATCATGTCCTCCAGGCTTTTGTTGAGAATCACGCCCTGTGGCGCGAGGCGGCTGTTGAGCAGATCGATGGCGTCCTGTTGCTGATCTTTGTCCACCAAGGCAACGATCTGCCCGACGAGGGTCAGGTAGGCGTTCACATTACCTTCGAGTTGCTTGAGCATCTCGCGCTCTTCATCGCCACTGAGCAGGGTTTTGTGATGATCGAGCAAGGTTTGCAGCTCGGTGCGCTGGCGGGTGATCAGGGCTTTGCTGTTGTCGCGGATCCGCGATTCGTCAGTGGTCGCCAGGCGCAACGCCTCTAGGCGGATGCTGGCCACGAAGGCCGCGCTGTCGTGGATGTTCTCGATACTCGGCATCCACGATTCTTCGATAACCAGTGCGCTCTGCCGCAACTTGGCCATCTGGCCCAGCCCAAACATCCCGACGATCACCAGCAAGCTGGCCAAAACCCCAAAACTCAGACTGGCACGCAGACCGATCCTCATGTTCCTCAATGACATCTCAATGCTCCTTGGGCGATTAGAACCTGTTCCCGAATCGGTCTTTTGACCTTGTTAGGGTGGGAGAGGGCGCGCTATATATCAAAGTGCCACTATCGTGGTAATCAGGGTTTCCCTTAGTTGGATCCAGAGCACTGCGCGCAGATCGCGGCCGGCGTTGCATAGGGATTTCCGGCATCAATCTGCCAAGCCCCGCCAATGCAGGCGTGCAGGTAAAACGCAGTGTGACTTTATGGTGCGTTTATTGACCGAATGGTCGAATTAAAGAAATTGAAAATAAATGTACGAAATGAGCGAAGTTGTACAAGGCAGGGCAAAAAATGACCCTTCTCGTGTTCTCGTACACTGGCTAAGCTCAGGGCTTCCAGATGCCCGTAGAGGTTTCCCGCATGTCGCAATCCGCCCTCGCAGTCGCCCAGATGATCCTCGATGGCTTCGACGATTACCGTGAGCACTTCCGCCAGATCACCGACGGCGCCCGCGAGCGTTTTGAGAAGGCCCAGTGGCAGCAGGGGCAGGCGGCGTCGGCGGCGCGGATCAACCTCTATGAAGAAAAGGTCAGTGAAGTGATTGCGCGTTTGCGCAGTAGCTTTGATGACGGAGCATTACTCGATGTTGACCAGTGGCCCGTGGTGAAAAGCGCCTACATCGGTCTGATCGATCTGCGTTTCGATGATGAACTCTCCGAGACCTGGTACAACTCGATCTTCTGCGGACTGTTCAGCCACGACCTGATCAGCGACGGCTGCATGTTTATCCACACCACCCGGCCCAGCCTGCGCCGGGCACGGGCCGCGCAGACGCGCACCTACACGCCCGCCGCAAAAATCCCGGAGATGCTCGCGCAGATCTTTGCCGACTACCGTTTCAGCGAACCCTACGCGGACCTGGCCGGCGACCTGCACCGCCTTGAAGCCCAACTGCGGGAAAACTTGCCGGACTGGGTGTGCAAGGATCCAGACCTCAAGGTCGAGCTGTTTTCCTCGGTGCTTTACCGCAATAAAGGCGCTTACCTGGTAGGACGCATCTACACCCGCGACGAACAATGGCCGCTGGTGATCCCCCTGTTGCATCGCGAAGGGCAAGGCATCCAGATCGACGCACTGATCACCGATGAAGCCGATGTGTCGATCATCTTTTCGTTCACCCGTTCCTACTTCATGGTGGATGTGCCGGTGCCGGCGGAATTCATCGGCTTTCTCAAGCGCATCCTGCCGGGCAAGCACGTCGCAGAGCTGTACACCTCCATTGGTTTCTACAAGCACGGCAAGTCGGAGTTCTACCGCGCTCTGATCAACCACCTGGCGACCACCGACGATCAATTCATCATGGCCCCTGGCGTGCGTGGCATGGTCATGAGCGTGTTCACCCTGCCGGGCTTCAACACCGTGTTCAAGATCATCAAGGACCGTTTCTCACCGTCGAAAAACGTCAACCGCGCCACGGTGATCGAGAAGTACCGCCTGGTCAAAAGCGTCGATCGGGTCGGACGCATGGCTGACACCCAGGAGTTCGCCGATTTCCGTTTTCCCCTGAGCAAATTCGAACCCGAATGCCTCGCCGAATTGCTGGAAGTCGCCGCTGGCACCGTCGAAGTCGAAGGCGACACGGTGTTGATCCGCCACTGCTGGACCGAACGGCGCATGACGCCGCTCAACCTCTACCTCGACAACGCCAACCCCGCCCAGGTGCGTGAAGCCTTGGAAGACTACGGCCTGGCGATCAAACAACTGGCGGCGGCCAACATCTTTCCCGGCGACATGCTGCTGAAGAACTTCGGCGTCACCCGCCACGGCCGCGTGGTGTTCTACGACTACGATGAAATTTGCTTTCTCACCGAAGCCAACTTCCGCCACATCCCCGCGCCGCGTACTCCCGAGGATGAGATGGCCTCGGAGCCCTGGTACTCCATTGGCCCGCTGGATGTATTCCCCGAGGAGTTCCCGCCGTTCCTGTTTGCGGATGCTGGCCAACGCAAGTTGTTCGATGAGCTGCATGGCGAGTTGTACAACGCCGATTACTGGAAAGGCCTGCAGGAGGCGATTCGTGCCGGTAAGGTGATTGATGTGTTTCCGTATCGGCGCAAATCGACGTAAAGCACCAAAACTCGAACGAGGCAACAGGCAAGCCGCTGCCCCGATGTGGCGAGTTAGCCTGGCAACCACTGGCGAATGAGCGGTGTGTCGTCGGCACCGTCGTTCTTGGCTTGCAAGTAGGCGCTATAGTTTTTCCTGACGGCGTCAGGTACGCCGACGACAGGTGTCTGCACCGGCGCTGCGCTGCCCCCTTCGGCCGTTGCCTTGGCCCTGAACGCCTGGTCATCCAGATGCCGCAGGTGCAAGACCTCATCAATGAAACGGCTGGCCGTGGCATTGCCGATGTTGGGGTATCGGTGGGCGATGCCTGCGCGCAGCATCGTGCGATCATCGGCGGTGAAGTTGTTTTCGCCTTGTGCCACGTAGGCCGGCATCAATCCTGAGAGTGCGGCGACGGAGGCTTTCACCGTACCCAACTGTGGAGAGACGATCACTGAAGGCACCTGGTTCAAGGTCTGGTTTTCCACTTCTTGCGCCACCCCACGCGGGCCTTTTTTCTGAGCTTGTTGTTGGAAGTACTCGCGGGCTGCCAGGTAGTCCGCGACCGAGTTGAGTAATGTCTGCATACGCGGTGTGCTTGGGGTGTCGGCCGCCCATGTCTGTATGTGTGCCTGGATGTCTTGGGTGTTTGCGTCCTCCACGATAAGACGTGAGAGTGCTTCGCCAGCGGCGCCTGGAAGCTTTTCCAGTTGTTGGAAAATTCGGTCGGCTGCATGGTCCAGGTAGCTGTGCTGGACAGTGGCTGCCAACTGCGCGACGGCGGCGCCGACAATGAGCAGGCCGCTATCGCTGTTGCTGCCGCGGGTTTGCAGGCCGAGAACGGTCTTGAAGGGCTGGTCGCTATAGACCTGATCGTAGTCGTAAACGGGTTCGAGCTTGCCAAACAAGTCGCCCAAGACGGCACCGGCGCTTCCCGGCTTGTGAATGTCCTGTCCGAGGGCATAGACGTAGTAGTCGGCGTCGAGGGTTTGACGAGGCGCCTGGCTCTCGCCGGTGGGCACACTGTACCTCAGTTGCAACGGCGCGCCACCAGGGGTGGGGTTCGGATGGATGTCGAGCGCGTCCACCGACACCAAGTGGTGGTTGGCCACCTGGGGTGCAAACTTCAGCTGGTGGCCGTCCAGCAGCACCGGCTTGGTACTGCGGATCAGCCAATTGACTTGTGCGCCCAGTTCTCCCGCGCGTTCGACCGCATCGATACCTGCGTTGGGGCCGTGCACCACCACCTTCTTGCCCGCGAACTGTTCAGGGCGGCTGTCGGTGGCCCGCATAAACTCATCCAGGTCCATGACGTTGCCCCGCAAGACCTCTTGCTGGTGCAGGCGGATATTGCCTAGACGTTTCTCCGCCAAAGTCTGTGCGCTGTCGTTGTTCCATACGCTGGTGTGCGGCCCGGCCCCCATGCCCAACACTACCTGCCGGCTTTCTATAGCCTGGCCGTTTTCCAGGCGAATCTGATAGCGACCGTCTTTCAGTTGGTTGATGCCTGTGACCTGCGCCGGTAGATATTCCGCCCCCAATGCCTGTGCCCGGTCCAACTGTTGTCGGTTCCGCGCTGCAAACTCGCCCCGGTCCGCGTAGCCAGGGTTATAGCAGGGTACCGTAGGGCCCCATTGGTCGATGATTTCACGTTGATGATTGATGTAGCCCTGGCCTCGCACACTGGGCAGCCAGGGATCTTCCTTGCCGATGATGCTGACTTTTCCGTGCAGAGGGGTTGCGTGACTATTCGTCGAAAACCGGTGGTTCAATTCGTTGACCAGATAAGCCACGCTGCTGCCGGTGCCGACAAATGTCAGGTCACGCACTCGGTGAGGGCTCAACGGTTTGTCGGCATCGCCAACGGCTTGGGTGCCGACCTGGGTTGCGGCCGGCTGTACAGCGTTCGCTCTTTGGGGCTGTGGTTCATGCAGCGATTTACCGAGTAGCATCAGGATAATCCTTTCAAAAGGCCTCATCCGCAGGCATTAAGAACTCGTCCTTGTTATTGGTGTGAAGCGGTCATGTGGTGAAGGGGCAGATTGTTTCTCAAATCAGTGTAGATATTGAATAAATCGGTAGTCAGTTCGGCAACTAACGCCCGCTGTTTATTGCTGTCTTTTAGCGGATTGATGGCGCCCAGTTTGACGTACGGTTTGCCTGTGGAATGAATCAATACCTTGAAGTCCAGCCGATGCTGGTCAGCGCAGGGTGTTCGATGAGCTGCATGGCGAGTTGTACAACGCCGATTACTGGAAAGGGCTGCAATTCGCGCCGGTAAGGTGATCGATGTGTTTCCGTACCGGCGCAAGGAGCGCGATCACTGCTCATGAACTTGATTTACGGATTGATCAATCTTCAGAAAATACCGAATTGGCTTTTGGTCGACTTCACGCCGATATTTTCCAAGTAATCCTGGGCGGGCCTCATATTCTCCTTTGTGGGTCGGTAGTGGCCCGAGGTATTGGATAAGTGAGTTCTCCCGGTCATGGTTTGCTTTAAGTAGCCGGCACTGACGATGTTATTCGACTGCCCGGCACCGACGCCCAGTTCGGCGGTGGCGGGGTGGGATATCATTTTTGGCGCTACGTTTTTACTGATGTTGGCGATCGCCATCTGTCCGTCTCCCGTCACGATAAACTTGGTAACCGTATTCGGTGTCTTCGCGATATTCAGATCCTCTGGCTTTTTTACGGGTGTCACCGTTGCCGTGGAGTTTCGGGGGTTTGTAGCCGCTCCCGCCAGATGCAGCTCAGCGCCCAAGTCTCTCGCCTTCGTATTGGGTAGCCTTGGATAGCTCTTGGAGGCATAGGAAGGTCCAGAGGGGTTTGAGGTCCAGGAACCGTTCGCCGGATCGGATACAGGTGCAATGTCCTGGTATTTGTTGGCGTAACTATGCAGGTTTTGGATGGATGCGTTGTAGTAGCGGCTGGCGTCAATGGGCATAAGAATTCCTCGGGCGTTAGAGGCGATATCAATCAGGTTTTTGCCGCTGAGTTACAGGCCGCTCATGAAATTCATGCCTCGTACTGCCTGAGTGGCCGTGTGGAAATTCGAGATTCGATTGGCCGTCAAATTAGTGGGCGGTGTCGAGGCGGTCTGCGGGGCTGCTTTGGACGACGGCTTTTCTGTGTAGGCGGGCGGGAACTCATATTTGGGCGGTGGTTGCGACGCTGCCGAGCGCGGTTGGGCCTGCAGGGATGCAGAGTAGCTGGGTAGATAAGGTTGGCTATTTGTCGAATCGATAGGCATAAAAGCTCCGGTTTCATAAGCGATACAGTGATCTGCCAGAGGTTTCTGGCGGGTTGATTTGATCCTGTGTACGGCACTCAAACCATCGGATTTGCACTGTGAAATGGTCGGATGAGCGACTTTCTCGTGTAAGAAATATGTTGATTAGGCGGCGTTATGCGGCCGGTCACTGACTGAGCGTCTCCAGGAATGTCGAAATCTGCGACAATCGCTCCTCTTTTCTACGTCCACAGTTATGCAGGCGTGCCCTGCCTCACCCAGAAGACCTTTGCCACCCTGATGACCGACCAAGCACCCACCATCGACCAACTGCTCAAAACCCTCGATCACGCCATGCTCGCCGACCGCCACCGCTTGCGGCGGCAACTGCTTGAGCTGCGCAAGAAGCCCGACGAGGAAAAGTTGGCGCAATGGGTTGCGCGCATGCAGGCTTCCTGCGCCCAAGTCACGGCGCGGCGTGCCAGCCTGCCGGTGATCCGTTATGACGACAGCCTGCCGATTGCGGCCAAGCGTGATGAGATCAAAGCCGCGCTGAACAAGCACCAGGTGCTGATCATTGCCGGTGAGACCGGTTCGGGTAAGACCACCCAGTTGCCGAAGATCTGCCTGGAAATCGGTCGTGGCCAGTTCGGCCTGATCGGTCATACCCAGCCACGCCGGATCGCGGCCCGCAGCGTCGCCAGCCGGGTCGCCGAAGAGTTGGCCACGCCGTTGGGCGCGTTGGTGGGCTATCAGGTGCGTTTTGAAGACCAGAGCGATTCCAACACCCTGATCAAACTGATGACCGACGGTATCCTGCTGGCGGAAACCCAGAACGATCGCTACCTGGAACGCTACGACACGATCATCGTCGACGAAGCCCACGAACGCAGCCTGAACATCGACTTCCTGCTGGGCTACCTGAAAACCCTGCTGCCGCGCCGTCCGGACCTGAAGGTCATCATCACCTCGGCGACCATCGACCTGGAGCGTTTTTCCAAGCATTTCGACGATGCGCCGATTGTCGAAGTCTCGGGTCGTACCTTCCCGGTGGACACCTGGTATCGCCCGCTGACCCTGGAACAGGATGAAGAGGGCAACCGCGTCGAGGACGACTTGACTGTTGACCAGGCGATCCTCGCCACCCTCGATGAAATCGCTGCTTATGAACGCAGCGAGCGACGCAGTCCTGGTGACGTATTGGTGTTCCTGCCCGGAGAGCGCGAGATTCGCGACGCCGCCGACATGCTGCGCAAGGCCCAGCTCAAGCACACCGAAATCCTGCCGCTGTACGCGCGCCTGTCGCCGGCTGAACAGCAGCGCATTTTCCAGTCCCACCCGGGGCGGCGCGTGGTGTTGGCGACCAACGTCGCGGAAACCTCGCTGACCGTGCCGGGCATTCGTTATGTGATCGACAGCGGCACCGCACGCATCAGCCGCTACAGCTACCGCGCCAAAGTGCAGCGCCTGCCGATCGAGGCGATCTCCCAGGCCAGCGCCAACCAGCGTAAGGGCCGTTGCGGCCGGGTCGAGCCGGGCATCTGCATCCGCTTGTACAGCGAAGAGGATTTTATCGGGCGTCCGGAATTTACCGACCCCGAGATCCTGCGCACCAACCTCGCCGCCGTGATCTTGCAGATGCTGCACCTGCGCCTCGGCGAGATCACCGATTTCCCGTTTATCGAGCCGCCGGACGGCAAGGCTATCAGCGACGGTTTCAACTTGCTGCAAGAGCTGTCGGCGGTGGACCGCAACAGTCAGCTCACGCCATTGGGCCGTCAGTTGGCTCGCCTGCCGGTGGACCCGCGCATGGGCCGCATGCTGCTGGAAGCCGCCAAGCTTGGCAGCTTGCAGGAAGTGCTGATCGTCGCCAGTGCCATGTCGATCCAGGACCCGCGCGAGCGTCCGCCGGAACGTCAGCAGGCTGCTGACCAAGCCCACGCGCAGTGGAAAGACCCGGATTCGGATTTCGCCGGCCTGGTCAATCTGTGGCGCGGTTTCGAAGAGCAGCGCCAGGAACTGACGGCCAGCCCGTTGCGCAATTGGTGTCGCAAGAACTTCCTCAACTACCTGCGCCTGCGCGAGTGGCGTGATTCCCATCGCCAGCTGAGCCTGATCTGCAGCGACATGCAGTTGACGGTCAACAAAGAGCCGGCGGACTTCCCGAAACTGCACAAGGCGGTGTTGTCCGGCCTGCTCAGCCAGATCGGCCAGAAGACCGAAGACGGCGATTACCTCGGCGCACGCCAGCGGCGGTTCTGGATCCACCCGTCCTCGGGCATCGGCAAGAAGCGTCCGCAATGGCTGATGACCGCCGAACTGGTGGAAACCACCAAGCTGTATGCGCGTATGGTCGCCAAGATCGACGCCGACTGGATCGAGCCGCTGGCTGGGCACTTGATCAAGAAAAACCACTTCGAGCCCCACTGGGAGAAGAAGCGCGGCCAGGTCGTGGCCTTTGAACAGATCACCCTGTTCGGGCTGATTGTGGTCGGACGCCGGCCGGTGCATTACGGGCCGATCGACCCGGTGGTGTCGCGCGAGTTGTTTATCCGCGAAGGCCTGGTGCGTGGCGAGATCCAGTCGCGGGCCAAGTGCCTTACCGCCAACCAGCAACTGCTGGAACAACTCGACGAACTGGAGGCCAAGGCGCGTCGTCGCGACATCCTGGCCGATGAAGAAACCCTGTTCGCCTTCTACGATGCGCGGTTGCCGGCGGAGATCCACCAGACCGCGACCTTCGACAGCTGGTACAAGGTCAACAGCCAGAAAGACCCGCAACTGCTGATCATGCGCGAAGAAGACGTGCTGGCTCGCGAAGCCAGTGAAGTCACCGCCGCGCATTACCCGGACACCCTGCACCTGGGCGACCTGGAACTGGCCTTGAGTTACCACTTCGAACCCAACCACCCGCGTGACGGCGTGACCCTGCGCGTTCCGGCGCCACTGCTGCCGGCGTTGCCGCCAGAGCGTCTGGAATGGCTGGTGCCGGGGGTGATCGAAGCCAAATGCATCGCCCTGGTGCGCAACCTGCCCAAGGCGCTGCGTAAGAATTTTGTGCCGGTGCCGGACTTCGTCAAAGCCGCGCTGCAACGCATCGAATTCGGCCAGGGCTCTTTGCCCCAGGCATTGGGCCGTGAGTTATTGCGCATGACAGGTGCGCGTGTCAGCGATGAAGCCTGGGCCGAAGCCGCGCAGCAGGTCGAAAGCCATCTGAAGATGAACCTGGAAGTAGTCGACGGCCAGGGCAAGTTCCTCGGCGAAGGCCGCGACCTGGCCGAACTGACCGCACGTTTTGCCGAGGCGAGCCAGGCCGCCCTGGCCGTGCCGCAAACCGCGAAAAGCCAACAACCGGTGGAAGCCAAGGTGTTTGCGGCGGTGGCGGAGAAGACCCAACAGAAGATCGCCGGTCTGTCGATGACGGTGTATCCAGCGTTGGTGGAAGAAAGCGGCACGGTCAAGGAAGGGCGTTTCTCCACGGCCGCCGAGGCGGAGTTCCAGCATCGCCGCGCCTTGCAGCGTTTGCTGATGCAACAACTGGCGGAACCGGCGAAATTCCTGCGCGGCAAATTGCCGGGCCTGACCGAGTTGGGCCTGATGTACCGCGAACTGGGGCGTATCGATGCGCTGGTGGAAGACATCCTGCTGGCCAGCCTCGACACCTGCGTGCTCGAAGGCGAAACCAGCCTGCCGCGTGATGGTGCTGGTCTGGCCGCTTTGGCCGAGCGCAAGCGCGGCAGTTGGACCGAGCACGCCGAGCGCTTGGCGCGCTTGACCCTGGATGTGTTGAAGCTGTGGCACGGCCTGCAAAAACGCTTCAAAGGCAAGATTGACCTCGCCCAGGCCGTGGCCCTGAACGACATCAAGCAGCAGCTGAGCAATTTGGTGTATCCCGGTTTCGTGCGGGAAACCCCGGCGCAGTGGTTCAAGGAGCTGCCGCGTTACCTCAAGGCCATCGAGTTACGCCTGGAAAAACTGCCGAGCCAGGTGCAAAAGGATCGGGTGTGGAGCGGCGAGCTGGCAGGCTTGTGGACGCAGTACGAGAATCGCCTGAAAAAACATGCCCAGGAAGGCAAGCGCGACCCCCAGCTAGAACTTTACCGCTGGTGGTTGGAGGAATACCGGGTGTCGTTGTTTGCCCAGCAACTGGGCACTAAAGTGCCGATTTCCGACAAGCGCTTGAGCAAGCAATGGAGCCAGGTAGAGCCCTGACCCCCCGTAGATCCTCTGTGGTGAGCGAGCTTGTTGTGGTGAGCGGGCTTGCCCCGCGCTGGGCTGCGAAGCGGCCCCTCTTACAGGCAATCAAGATATTGCTGAAACACCACAGGGCCTGGAATGGGGTCGCTTCGCGCCCCAGCGCGAGCAAGCTCGCTCACCACAGGGTTGTGTGTAAGCCTCTGATAAGGGTGTTTATCTGGCAGATAGCGCCAAATATCGGGGTTTGTGGCAAACTTCGCGCCTATAAATGCCGGGATCGTCGTGAAGGGATGCGACGCGAAGGAATAAAGCGATGCCAGTTTGGTGTCCGCGGTGCGGAATCGGACTACTTACAGTTTGGTACGACGGTACCAATATCTTCTGCCTGACAGATTTAGAGGAACGACCGTGCATAACGTCGTCATCAGCGGCACTGGCCTGTACACCCCGGCCAACAGCATCTCCAACGAAGAGCTGGTGCAGTCTTTCAATGCCTACGTGCATCAGTTCAACAGCGACAACGCCGCCGCCATCGAGCGCGGTGATGTGCAGCCGCTGACCGAATCCAGCGCAGCCTTCATCGAAAAGGCCTCCGGCATCAAGAGCCGCTTCGTGATGGACAAGGACGGCATTCTCGACCCGCAGCGCATGGCCCCGCGCCTGCCCGAGCGCAGCAACGACGAATGGTCTGTGCTCTGCCAGATGGCCGTCGGCGCTGCCGAACAAGCCTTGCAACGCGCCGGCAAAACCGCCGCCGATATCGACGGTGTTATCGTCGCTTGCTCCAACCTGCAGCGTGCCTACCCGGCCATCGCCATTGAAGTGCAGGAAGCCCTGGGTATCGAAGGTTTTGGTTTTGACATGAACGTGGCGTGTTCCTCGGCTACCTTCGGCATCCAGAACGCGGCCAACAGCATCCAGTTGGGCCAGGCGCGGGCGATTTTGATGGTCAACCCGGAAGTCTGCACCGGCCACCTGAATTTCCGCGACCGTGACAGCCACTTCATCTTTGGTGATGCGGCCACTGCCGTGGTGCTGGAGCGCGCCGACCTGGCGACTTCCGAGCACCAGTTCGACGTGGTGAGCACCAAGCTGCTGACCAAGTTCTCCAACAACATCCGCAACAACTTCGGCTTCCTCAACCGCACGGCGGAAGAAGGCATCGGCGCGCCCGACAAGCTGTTCGTACAGGAAGGCCGCAAGGTGTTCCGTGATGTGTGCCCGATGGTGGCCGAGCTGATCGGCGTGCATTTGCAAGAAAACCAGTTGAACGTAGCCGATGTGAAGCGCTTCTGGCTGCACCAGGCCAACTTGAGCATGAACCACCTGATCGTGAAGAAACTACTGGGTCGCGAAGCCTCGGTGGAAGAAGCGCCGGTGATCCTCGATACTTACGCCAATACCAGTTCGGCGGGCTCGGTGATTGCGTTCCACACGTATCAGGATGATTTGCCCAAGGGTTCCGTGGCGGTGCTCAGCTCGTTTGGTGCGGGTTATTCGATCGGCAGCGTGATTTTGCGCAAACGCTGATCTGCCTCGTTCCCTGTAGGAGCCGGCTTGCCGGCGATGATATCCCTGCGGTGTAAATGACGCACCGTGGCGCCTGCATCGCAGGAAAGCCAGCTCCCACAGGGATCGGGTTTCCAGAGTGAAATCGAGGTAAACGATGGCAGCAGCGGACGACACGCACCTGCTTGAACGCCTGCTCAAGGGTGAGCAGCGGGCCTACAAGGAATTGGTCACCACCTACCAAAGCGCCATGCGGGCGGTGGCCTATGCCATCGTCGGCCAGCGTCACGCCGACGAAGTCGTGCAAGACGCGTGGCTGTCGGTGGTGCGCAACCTGGCCAGGTTCGAAGGGCGTTCCAGCCTCAAGACCTGGCTGCTGACCATCACCGCCAACGCCGCCAAGGGGCGCTACAAGCAGAATCGTCGCGAAGTGTTGCTCGACGATCTGCCTTCGCCCCATGGCACCATTGGCGATGACCGTTTCTCCCCGGATGATGGCCACTGGGCTGTCGCCCCCTACGCCTGGCATCAGGACACCCCGGAAGCCTTGCTGACCGAGGATGAGCTGCGCAAGTGCCTGGAGCATACGTTGCTGAGTTTGTCTGAATTGCAAAGCAGCGTGCTGGTGCTACGTGAACGCCAGGGGCTGGAGTTGGAAGAGATCTGTAATCTTCTGACGCTGTCGCTCTCCAATGTCCGTGTGCTATTGCATCGAGCACGGCTTAAAGTCTTCGCCACGGTGGAGCATTTTGAGGAAACGGGCGAATGTTGACCTGTAAAGAACAAGTGGCACGTTCCAGTGACTATCTCGATGGGCAACTGACCTTTCGCGAGCGTCTGCTGGTGCGTCATCACCTGATGTTCTGCCCGAACTGTCGCCGGTTTATCCGCCAGATGCGCCTGATGCAGGCGACGCTGAAGATAATGCCGGATGAGCCGGTAGAGGGTGTGGAGGCCTTGGCGCAGCGCTTGGCTGAAGAACGACTCAAGGATCACAAAGGCGGGGATTAAGCAGGTTCACGTGGATGGATCGGACGGATGATGGGGACCGCTCCACCCACGCAAGACTGTTACAGCCACCCCGGGCCGTCCTGGCCCGAGGCTTTCAACACTGACTATTAGAACTTGGCTTCTGCGTCCAACTGCAGGGTGTTGGTGTTGGCGTCACGCTGGGTGCGGCTGGCGTAGTCGGCCTTGGTCAGGAAGTACGTGGCACCGAGGGCGAAGTTCTTGTCGATGTCGTAGCTGACCTTCATCTTGTGACCGCGCGAACCGGTGGTGCCGTTGGCGAAGTCCGAGTCGGTGAAGGCACCCACCACGGCATTACGCTGAATGTCGCGGTAGTTGTAGTCCAGGTTGAAACCGAACACTTTCGACTTGGCGCCGATCAGCCAGGCGGTGTCCTGGTCGGTCACGGCGTCGTTGTTTTTCACGTACTGGCCGTAGAACGCCAGCGGTACAGCCAGGCCGCCGATGTCGGCTTGGGCAAAGCCTTCATACAGGCGGAACTGGTTGTCGGCCGAGTTGCCGTTGACCGCCAGTGCGCAAGGCGTGGTGGTGGTTGTGCAACGGCTGTCCTTGTCATTCTGGTAGGCGTAGACGCTGCCGCCCAGGGTCATTTTCAGGTTGTCGGTGACCGAGAAGCGTGTGCCCAACTGGCCAGAGGTCAGGCGCAGGTCGTGACGGAACTGCACGCCGTCGCCGTCGACGTTGTCCTTGAGGTTGTAGTTGCCGAGGCTGCCGAACAGTTCGGCGCTGCTGCCCAGCGGGTATTTGTAGGTCAGGGCCAGGCCTTCAGGGTTGATGTCGCTATCCCAGATGACGTCGCCCATGTTCACCCACGGTTGCAGCATCTTGCCGCCGATCACGTGCAGGTTCTTGATCTGGTCCGGGTGGTAGTCGATGTAGCCAAGGTCCAGCCAGATCGACTTCTTGTCGAAATAGTTGTCCTGGTCCTGGTTGGTCGAGCGCGCATCGTCGCTGCTACCGGTGGCAATGCGGATACCGGTGTCGACTTGCGAGTTGATCTCGGTGTAGGCGCCCAGGCGGGCACGGATGCGCTGACGGTCTTTGTCGCGGCCGCCGTTGTTGGATTCTCCCTGGATTTTCACGGTTTCCTGACGGAAACGTACGTCACCCTTGAACTGAGTCTTGGCCGCCCAGGCCAGCTTCTGGTCAAAGCTGCTCAGCTCATTGGTTTTCTTCGCGGTGGCCGCGATCTGTTCGTTGGTCTCTTGTTGAGCTTGCCGTGCGATCTGCTGTTCTTTCTGGTCTTTGGCCAATTCGCTTTGCAGTTCAGTGTACTGCGCCGCGGTGATCTGGCCGTTGGCCTTGAGCATGTCGAGCAATTTAGCGTCGACTGCGGCGCTGGCCGGAACGCTCAGGGCCAGTAACAGGCCGCCGCACAGGACCGCCGCAGTTTTAGTGGAAGCAAGACGCATATCAATCTCCGAAGGTGAGGAGGGATGGCAAACCATCCAGGACACAACCGACCGATGACGGACGGAAAAATAGCCGCCGGGTAGAACCAGGCGCTCTAAAAACAGGCGTCAGTATCACGATCGTTTATGACGGAGCAGTGGCGAAGTGATGTCATCTAGATGACAAATTTTTCACGTTCGGAACTATTGGTTTAGAGCCTTGTCGCGCGAAACGGGGGTGTGCCAAGGCCGGCAATCAGCGATACTCGCCAGGCTTTCACGCCCCAAACCAGTGAGGATGCCGATGCCGTTGCAACGCCTGGACAGCCTGTCCGAGATCGCCCCGCAAGCCTGGGATGCGCTGGTGCCACAGGCCCAGCCGTTCGTACGGCACGCCTTCCTGAGCGCATTGGAAGGCAGCGCCAGCCTGGGCCCGCAATCGGGCTGGCAGCCGGAGCATTTGCTGCATTGGGAAGGTGATCGGCTGGTGGCGGCACTGCCCAGTTATCGCAAGTGGCATTCCTACGGCGAGTACGTGTTTGATCACGGCTGGGCGGATGCTTGCGAGCGGGCTGGCATTGAGTACTACCCTAAGCTGCTGACTGCCGTGCCGTTCAGCCCCGTCAGCGGGCCACGCCTGTTAGCGGCGAGTGCAGAGGAGGGGGTCGAACTGCTGAAAAGCCTGCCGGGTTACCTGGAAATCGAAGGGCTCTCCAGTGCCCACATCAACTTCACTGACGAACTGGCCGATATGGCACTGGCCCAACAACCGGGCTGGCTGCAGCGCCTGGGTTGTCAGTTTCACTGGCAGAACCGGGGTTATCGCGACTTCCAGGATTTCCTTGATGCCTTGAGTTCACGCAAGCGCAAACAGATGCGCAAAGAGCGCGAACAAGTGGCAGGGCAGGGCATCGACTTCGAGTGGCTGCAAGGCCATGAACTGAGCGAGGCCCAGTGGGATTTCGTCTACGCCTGCTACGCCAACACCTACGCGGTGCGCCGCCAATCACCCTACCTGACCCGCGCGTTCTTCAGCCTGCTGGCCGAGCGCATGCCCGAAGCGATTCGCGTGGTCCTGGCCAAACAAGGCACCCGCCCGGTGGCCATGGCCTTCAGCCTGATCGGCGGCGACAGCTTCTACGGTCGCTACTGGGGCTGTCTGGCGGAGTTCGACCGCCTGCATTTCGAAACCTGTTTCTACCAAGGCATGGACTACGCCATCGCCCACGGCCTGCAACGCTTCGACGCGGGGGCACAGGGCGAGCACAAATTGATTCGCGGGTTTGAACCGGTGATCACGCGGTCCTGGCACTACTTGCGCCATCCGGGATTGAAGAACGCCGTGGAAGATTTCCTCGAGCGCGAGCGGGTGGGGATCGTGGCGTATGCTGAGGAGGCGAGGGCAGCCCTGCCTTATCGGCAGGGCTGAACCCCTGTTGCGTCAGCCCGGCTCTTCCTTGCCCAGCCATCGATAGGTAGCCCCACCGATCCCCGCGCCAAGGATCGGCGCGAGCCAGAACATCCACAACTGCTGGATCGCCCACCCGCCGACGATCAGGGCCGGACCGGTGCTGCGGGCCGGGTTGACTGACGTGTTGGTGACGGGGATGGAGATCAGGTGGATGAGTGTCAGCGCCAGGCCGATGGCGATGGGCGCAAGGCCCGCTGGGGCACGGCGGTCGGTGGCGCCGAGGATAATCACCACGAACATGGCGGTCATTACCAGCTCACTCACAAACCCCGCCGCCATCGAATAGCCGCCGGGTGAATGCGCGCCATAACCGTTGGACGCCAGGCCCGACGCGAGTTCGAACCCCGGTTTGCCGCTGGCAATGAAATACAGCAACGCAGCGGCGATCGTACCGCCGACCACCTGCGCCACGATGTACGCTGGCAGTTCCCTGGCCGGAAACCGTCCGCCCACAACCAGCCCAACCGACACTGCCGGGTTGAGGTGACAGCCGCTGATATGCCCGATGGCGAACGCCATGGTCAGCACCGTGAGCCCGAATGCCAGGGACACGCCCAACAATCCAATCCCGACTGCAGGGAACGCTGCGGCAAGCACCGCACTCCCACAACCGCCCAACACCAACCAAAATGTACCTAGCCCCTCTGTGATTGAACGCTTGAACAAAGACATGCCGCCCGTCCTTGATAGATCGCTCTACCGGATCCGTAAATCAGTGATGCTCCCTGCAGATTTACTTCAGCGCCCTTCTGGGCACTGCACTGATTACAGCAGGGTTGCAGCAAAAGTGTAGGAGCGAGGGGTTAGTCGATACCGACAAAACCTCCAGTCTGGTGCTGCCACAACCGCGCATACAGCCCGCCATGGGCCAGCAACTCGGCGTGGCTGCCGCTCTCGGCAATCTGGCCTTTCTCCAGCACCACCAAGCGGTCCATCCGTGCAATGGTCGACAACCGGTGCGCGATCGCAATCACCGTCTTGCCCTGCATCAGGGTTTCCAGGCTCTCCTGGATGGCCGCTTCCACTTCCGAATCCAGCGCGGAGGTGGCTTCGTCCATGATCAGGATCGGCGCGTCCTTGAGCAGCACGCGGGCGATAGCGATGCGTTGACGCTGCCCGCCGGAGAGCTTCACCCCGCGCTCACCGACATGCGCATCCAGCCCGGTACGGCCTTCGGAATCCGACAGCAACGGGATGAACTCATCGGCACGCGCCTTGTGCACGGCGGCCCAGAGTTCTTCATCGGTGGCATCCGGCTTGCCGTACAGCAGGTTGTCGCGGATGGAGCGGTGCAGCAGCGAAGTGTCCTGGGTGATCATGCCGATCTGTTCGCGCAAGGATTCCTGGGCGACGTCGGCGATGTTCTGACCATCGATCAGGATGCGTCCGCCTTGCAGGTCGTACAGGCGCAGCAGCAGGTTGACCAACGTCGACTTACCGGCACCCGACGGCCCGATCAGGCCGATCTTTTCACCGGCCTTGATCTCAAGGTTCAGGCCGCCAATGATTCCGCTCTTCTTGCCGTAGTGGAAATCCACCTGTTCGAAACGCACTTCGCCCCGAGGTACGCTCAAGCGCGGGGCATTCTCGCGGTCGATCACGGCGAGTGGCTGGGCGATGGTCTTCAGACCGTCCTGCACCTGGCCGATGTTCTCGAAAATGCCGTTGACCACCCACATGATCCAGCCGGACATGTTGACGATACGGATCACCAAACCCGTGGCCAGGGCAATTGCGCCCACCGAGATCAGCGACTGCGTCCACAGCCACAACGCCAGGCCTGTGGTTGTGACGATCAGCAGGCCGTTCATGGTGGTGATCACGATGTCCATGCTGGTGACGACGCGGCTAGCCAACTGGGTTTTTTCGGTTTGTTCGATGATCGCTTCCTTGGCGTATTCCTGCTCATAGCGGGTATGGGCGAACAGCTTCAAGGTGGTGATGTTGGTGTAGCCGTCGACGATGCGGCCCATCAACTTGGAGCGCGCTTCGGAGGAAATCACCGAGCGCTCCTTCACCCGTGGCACGAAGAAGCGCAGCGCCAGGCTGTAGCAAATGATCCAGGTCACCAGCGGGATCATCAGGCGCCAATCAGCTTCGGCAAACAGCACCAGGGAACTGATGGCGTAGATCGCCACGTGCCAGATCGCATCCACTGCCGCCACGGCAGAGTCGCGCAAGGAGTTGCCGGTTTGCATGATGCGCTGGGCAATACGCCCGGCGAAGTCGTTCTGGAAGAAATTCAGGCTCTGCTTGAGCACGTAACTGTGGTTCTGCCAGCGGATCAGGCTGGTCATGCCGGGGCTGATGGTCTGGTGCACCAGCAAGTCATGCAGGGCGCCGAAGATCGGGCGCAGCAGTAGGGCGACCACGGCCATCCAGATCAGCTCGGTGCTATGCAACTGGAAGAAGTTGGCCGGCGGCGTGCCTTGGGCCAGGTCGATGATGCGGCTCAGGTAGCTGAACAGCGCCACTTCGATCAGCGCCCCGATCAGGCCCACCACCAGCAAGGCGGCGAAATGCGGCCACACTTGGCGCAGGTAGTAGAGGTAGAAGGGCAGGACGTTGTCGGGTGGGGCTTCGCTGGGGGCGTCGCGGAAAATATCGATCAGTTGTTCAAAACGACGATAGAGCATTAGGTATGACGCCCGCGGGGCGGGCTCTCCTTTCAAATGCGCGCGCGGCCTTGTGGGCTGCGCGCGGAGCTACCTGCTGACCTCAGTCGATGCGCTTGGCCGACTTGATCACAACAGGATCGATTGGCACGTTCTGCATGCCCTGCTTGGTGGTGGTCTGCGAGTTGACGATCACATCAACCACGTCCATGCCCTTGACCACTTTGGCGAATACGGCGTAACCGGCATCGCGGCCCGGGTCGAGGAAGGCATTGTCAGCGACGTTGATGAAGAATTGGCTGGTGGCCGAATTCGGGTCATTGGTGCGCGCCATCGACAGGGTGCCACGCACGTTATGCAGGCCGTTGCTGGCTTCGTTCTTGATCGGTGCTTCGGTCGGCTTCTGCGACATCTGTGCGGTAAACCCGCCGCCCTGGACCATGAAGCCTGGGATCACGCGGTGGAAAATCGTGTTGGTGTAGAAGCCCTTGTCGACATAGGCCAGGAAGTTCTTGGTGCTGATCGGCGCCTTGACCGGGTCCAGTTCGATCTCGATGTCGCCGTTGGTGGTGGTGATCAATACGTGGGGCGCCTTGGCGGGCTCGGCGGCCATCAGGTTGGCGGCGAACAGAACGGAACCGGCAAAGAAGGCGATTTTTTTCAACATGGGTCAGTGATCCTGGGTAGTGGTTTCGACTGTCTTTAGAAAATCGAGCAGGGTTGCGTTAAAGACTTCGGGTTGATCCAAGGGCGTGGCATGGCGGGAATCCTCGATCACCACCAGTCGCGCATCGGGCAGCAGTTTTACATAGTTTTCTTTCTGCGCCACGGGGGTGTAGTCGTGGTCGGCGCTGATGACCAGGGTTGGACAGGTGATTCTGGAAAGTCGTTCCTGCACGCCCCAGCCCACAATGGCATCGAAGCTGGCGAGATAAGCACGTTTGTCGTTTTTTGCCCAGCGTTCAGCCATCTTGCGGCGCAGGTCGGTTTGCTCCGGTTTGGGAAACAAACGGTCGCCCAGCGCCTTGCCGATAGTGGCCAGGCTGAGCACGCGCGCCAGGCTCCAACGTTTGGCCCATTGCCAGTAATCATCGGCACTGCGCACCTTCACCTCCGGCGCGCTGTTGACGATGCAGAGGCTCTTGACCTGTGCGGGTTCGTCCACTGCCAGTTGGAAGGCGATCATGCCGCCCATGGACAGGCCGACCACATGGGCGGGTGGCAGGTCCAAGTGTTCGATCAGCGCCAGCAGATCAAAGGTGAAGCCCTGGATGCTGTAGCGTTCGCGCGGTTTGTCCGAGCGCCCGTGGCCGCGAACATCCACCACGATCAGTCGGTAATGCCTGGCCAGCACCGGAATCTGCAGCTCCCAATCCTGGCTGCTGGAGCCCAGGCCGTGGATCAGGATCAGCGGCGTGCCGTGGCCGTATTCCTCGTAGTGCAGGCTGCATCCTTCGTGGTCGAACCAGGCCATGCGTGAACTCCGTTTCAGGCTTGCTGTGGGGCGGCGAAAGGCGCGTCCAACGGGGCGGTGTCAAAGGTGCGCAGCAGTTCCACGAGGATCTGCGTTGCCGGGCCCAAGGGTTTGTCTTTATTGGAATACAGAAAGAACGTGGGGTGACGGCTGCGGCCCTGTTCCAAGGGGAGTTGCTTGAGCACGCCTTCGGCGAGTTCGCGTTCGATCATGTGTCGGGGCAGCCACGCAAAGCCCAGGCCACTGCCCACAAACGCGGCGGCGGTAGCCAGGCTGCCGACGGTCCAGCGCTGTTCGGCGCCGAGCCAGCCCACATCCCTTGGTTGCTGGCGGCCGGAATCGCGGATCACCACTTGCATCTGGCTTTCCAGATCCTGGAAGCTCAACTCGCGATTCATGCGGTGCAAGGTATGCTCGGGGTGCGCCACGGCGACGAATTCCACATCGCTCATTTCTGTGCCCAAGTAACCTGGGATGCTGAAACCGCAAATCGCCAGGTCGGCCACGCCTTCCATCAGCAACTCTTCAACACCCGACAGCACTTCTTCACGCAGGCGCACACGGCAACCGCGGCTCTGCGGCATGAATGCGGTGAGCGCGCGTACCAGGCGAGCGTTTGGATAGGCCGCGTCCACCACCAGCCGCACCTCGGCTTCCCAGCCTTGTTCCATATGGTGGGCGAGGTCTTCCAACTGGCTGGCGTTTTTCACCAGTTGCCGGGAGCGGCGTAACAGCACTTCACCGGCGTCGGTGAGCACGGCCTTGCGCCCGTCAATGCGCAGCAGCGGCACGCCGAGCTGGTCTTGCATGCGGGCCACGGTGTAGCTCACCGAGGACTGCGAACGGTGCAGCGCTTCGGCCGCCTGGGCGAAGCCGCCATGGTCGACCACGGCTTGCAGCGTGCGCCATTGATCGAGGGTAACGCGGGGCGCTTTCAAGATGGGTTCCTCTTGTCCTAAGCTGACAGTCCTTATTGGAGACTGTTGAATGAGAAAATTCTGTTGTGTGTTGCTGGCGCTGCTGCCGCTGAGCGCGTTTGCGTACCCCATCGACGTGACGAAAAAGATCGACGGCGTCAGCATCGATTACACCGCCTCTGACGTGGACGGCGATATCAGCTCGATTCAACTCAATAACTACGGCACTCAAGACGCGGTCTGCTCGGTAACCTTCACCAACGGCCCGGAATCGCCGCGCCGCAGAACGGTCACGGTGCCGGCGGGCAAAAGCACCAACACCACGGTCAAGTTCAACCGCGCGATTATCAAGATGCGGATCGCCCTGGCTTGCGCACCGAAGTAACCCAGCAGCGGAGCACGCTCCGCTTATAAACAAATTTATAGATGGGTTATAGCAGTTTTTTGCGCTTTTTAATCGAATTGGCTCTGTTTAATCTCTACTCCATCGCCTTACAGCAATTTCAGATGGAGCCTACAAAGCCATGTCCAATGTTCTGATCATCGAAAGCAGCGCCCGCCAGCAGGATTCGATTTCCCGCCAACTGACCCAGCAGTTCATCAGCCAATGGCAGGCCGTTCACCCGGCCGATCAGATCACCGTGCGCGATGTGGCTCTCAACCCGGTTCCGCACCTGGACGCCAACCTGCTCGGCGGCTGGATGAAACCTGCGGATCAACGCAACGACAGCGAGCAGGCGTCCCTTGACCGCTCCGACGAATTGACCAATGAGTTGTTGGCTGCCGACGTTCTGGTGATGGCCGCGCCGATGTACAACTTCGCCATCCCCAGCACTCTCAAAGCCTGGCTGGATCACGTGTTGCGGGCCGGTGTGACCTTCAAGTACACCGCCACCGGGCCACAGGGCCTGCTGACTGGCAAACGCGCCATCGTGCTCACCGCTCGCGGCGGCATTCACACCGGGGCCAGTTCCGATCACCAGCAACCCTACCTGCGTCAGGTCATGGCTTTTATCGGAATTCACGACGTGACCTTCATTCACGCCGAAGGGGTGAACCTCAGTGGTGACTTCCAGGAGAAGGGCATCAACCACGCCAAGGCCCTGTTGGCCCAGGTCGCCTGATCCGTTAATCGCCAGATAATCCCGCGATGTTTATCTAGCCCCACGCAAGCCCTTCAAGTACGCGTAACAGACCTCCCTTTGCACTTTTGCTCCTGAGTGCTCCTGCCCGACTGCCGCTTTAGCGAGGTCGGGTTTTTTTTGCGCCGAGTTTCTTCAACCGTCGAAAACCTTTAATGTCCCGCCCATTCGAAACGAGGCGCGCATGGGCTACTTACTGGTTGTCACCCTGATTCAGGCATTTTCCTTCAGCTTGATCGGCGAATACCTCGCTGGTCACGTCGACAGCTATTTCGCCGTGCTGGTGCGCGTGTTGCTGGCCGGCTTGGTATTCATCCCGCTGACCCGCTGGCGCTCGGTGGAACCGGGCTTCATGCGCGGCTTGCTGGTGATCGGCGCGTTGCAGTTCGGCGTGACCTATGTGTGCCTGTACCTGAGCTTTCGCGTGCTCACGGTGCCCGAAGTGTTGCTGTTCACCATCCTCACGCCGTTGCACGTGACCCTCATCGAGGATGCACTCAATCGTCGCTTCAACCCCTGGGCGCTGATTGCCGCGCTGGTGGCGGTGGCGGGTGCGGCGGTGATCCGCTTCGACCAGATCACTCCGCACTTCCTGGGAGGCTTCCTGCTGCTGCAATTGGCCAACTTCACCTATGCTGCCGGGCAGGTGATGTACAAGCACTTGGTCAAACGTTATCCAAGTGACCTGCCGCATTACCGCCGCTTTGGTTTCTTCTACGTGGGCGCATTGCTGGTGGTACTGCCGGCGTTCCTGCTGTTCGGCAAGGCCAATTTCTTGCCCGATGCGCCACTGCAATGGGGCGTATTGGTGTTCCTCGGACTGGTCAGCACCGCGCTGGGCATGTACTGGTGGAACAAGGGCGCTTGCCTGGTGCAGGGCGGCACGTTGGCGGTGATGAACAACCTGCATGTGCCAGTGGGGTTGCTGCTGAACTTGCTGATCTGGAACCAGCATGAGCCGCTGGGGCGGTTGGCGTTGGGCGGGTTGGTGATTCTGGGGGCGGTGTGGATCAGTCGGTTGGGTGTGCGCAAGCAGGCTGTGATGAACTGAGCCAACATCATGCGCTAATTCGCGCCATGAAGTACGGGATTTTAAGTCAACAGTACAAGGATGAATGGTTTGAAGGACCTACGATTCGAGGCGGCCATGCCTGAAATGGTTGTCTATCTTAAATCACTGATTTTGGGATTTGTAGCTTCTGAGGTGTGGCGTTGTGCTTACCAAATAGGAATACCGCTGGCCAATAAACTGCACACAATGAATGCTCTTTGGTCACTTTTTCTGCAGGTTTTCTTTGCAGCTTTAATTATCGTGTATGCCTTCAGCAGAGGAGTGTGTGGGGCCGGTGTGCGATTGGGAAGAAGCAGGCGTATTGATCTACTGATCACGGTGGGCATAGGTGCTGCATGCGATTGGTTTTTGATAGACTCGGTAGCTATTACCTACTTGAAAAAAATTGATGATCAAGCGTTAGCGTGGTGTTGGGCGGCGGCCTTCCTATTACTCTCCGCGCTGGTGATGCTGACACCGCTTGTGAGTGCGTTGCGATTAAAACTACGGCGTGTTAGCGCGCAGTTGTATTTTATGAGTGATAAGGAAATCGATGATTCAGAGCGGGACTGTCTGTTTCAATTGGAGGATGCGCGCACGTTTGCCAAGACTGTACTTGCCAGCAATACGGGGTCTGGTCTGGTCTTTGGTGTTGAGGGGCCTTGGGGCGTCGGGAAGACCAGTTTTTTAAAGCTTGCGCAGGACTATTGGGAGTCGACGGCGTCAGCGTCAATCATTGTTTTCCGCTTTGAGCCTCTGCGGTATGCCGGTGAGCCGGATTTGACTGAACGGTTTATCAAAGAGTTATTAACGGTCGTCCAGAGTAAAGTGTTTGCTCCGGAATTCAAGATGGCACTTTCGCGTTACTCAAAAATGTTGAAGGGGAAGGCTGAATTTTCAGTATTTGGTTTGAAAATGTCTTTTGAACCGACCACTGAAACGGTTGATCAGTTGTTGAAAGATGTGGATTTGATACTGCAAAAAACCAATCGAAAGCTGATCGTGATTGTAGAAGATTTAGATCGCATTGAGCCAAAGGCGATCAGTAATGTTCTCTTTACTGTGCGTAGGACATTTGCATTGGCCCAAGCGACTTATATTCTTTGTTATGATACCGAGAATTTAATTGCCGAGACGGATGAGGGCGCGGTGTCGCGCGAGTTTCTCGAAAAATTTATAAATGTTAAGTTCAGTATCTTGCTCGACTCCGCCCTAATTATTGAATACCTCAAAAATGGTTGGAGGCGAGAGCATCAGTTTGTGCAGGCGCTGACGCCGGACAGGGAACCTATACTAGGAGAGTTGTTGAATGACTTGGCAGGTCTTTTAGGTGGCGCACATGCTGTTCAGTATATGCGGCTTGTCGGGAATTTGCGTAAAATTAAGCGTTTTATAAACGCAATTGTTTCTATGCAGTTGGAGAGGCTTGATATTTCCATTACTGACTTTTATCGCGGGGATGTAATTAATCTTGTTTTGCTGAATATGAACTATCCTGGCGTTTTTCGGCAAGTATATGCTGAAGAGACTGAAGGGCGAATGGGGATATTTTCGAAAGTCGTTAGCGGCGAAAGTAGTGCTCGAAACAATACATCGGCTTATCTAGAACTTGTTAAATCTCAAGAGGAGGGAGTGGGTTTTTTGTTGGAAGAGTTGTTTTCTATGCGGGTGAGAAGAAATGACTCTGCAAGGTGGAGGGTACGAGCGTTCTGTAATGATAGTGATATTAGATCGTTAGAAAAGTATCTCATGCTAATAGTGCGGCATGCGGTGCCTGATCCAGTGGGGACATTCAAGCTTTACCAAGACGCTGTCGATGCAGCGGTGAGGGGTGATCCTATTGAGGGAATTCTGGCGGGACGAGGATTTGAACTTTCTCGCGATGAAATTGCTCATGAAAAATTTTGGGTCAATCTCGTAGGGCGTTGCAATAATAATGGGGTGCTTGCCGCTAAAGTTCTTGATGCTGTTGTTGATACTATTCCACGTTATATGTTGTTTCGTGCTTCAGGTGGAAGTTTGCGGTGTGGTTTAGTGGTGGATGTCGCAAGGCTTCTGGATATTATCGCTTGGAACGCTCCTAGGGCCAGAAATGTAGAGTCGGATTTTAATGCGGCGGACCGAATTTTTGGAAAGAATAGCTATGCAGGGACAGGCATTGTCGAACGTATTATGAGCGCTGAGCGCGACGTGCTGAAGTGGTACGATGTACTAAGGTTTCGTATTGAGTGCTCGCCTGAGAAAAATAAGCGGTACAGTGAGATTTATAAATCGCTATGTGCGGGGCATGATGAAGGTTTGACAGGTAAAGATGATTCGGTCCTGGATGTGGATAGAGAATGTCTGCGAGTTTTTAGTCAGCATGTTTTTTCTCTGTTTTACCAAGAGTTTGTTCTTCCTGGTAAGAACTTCTTTGAAGAGGTTGCACAGCTTGGGGCGGATCGATTTTTGGGGGATGTGAGCGTTGAAAGTGTGACGAAGGCACTAAAAGGCTCAAAGCTGTCGTTGGACGGTAAAGTTGCGGCGGACAGGAATGCGTTTATTTCATTTGTTGTTGATAACTTGTCCAGTGCCTCTTTATACAGTGAAGAGGTACGTGGGTGTGGCTTTTATGATGTGGAGGGGGCTGATGACAAGCATGGAATAGCCTCGTTAATGAATGATTATCTATTTGATGTTTGCTTTTGTGTTGATGGTGGTGAGCGGAATTTGTTGTATTTTATAGATTTTTGCATGTGTAACTTTTTTCATAAAACGGTTGTTGAGAAAACCGATTCGTCGACTAGTGAGTCTGGAAGTAGCTTCTATGCAAGTAAGGTGATCTTGTCACTTGATCTTAAGCGCTTGACATCATATTGGAAGAAACAGCGCGGTAAAATTTTGAGTGGAAACTATCTTGAGAGGGAGCGTAAAGTCTTTACCCACGACTTTATCAGAAGTTACAAGGGTGATCTCCAGTCCGTTTGTGATGCCCTTGATGAATTTTGTGAGGCAACACCTTCGTTGCCTCATCAACCTCTAGTTACATAATACTGCGTTCAGGGGCCGGTAAATGACTAGCCCCCAACACCGCCGGCAACACCCCCGCACGCAAGTCATTGCCACTCGGCTGCTGATACAGGCTCAAGCCAAACTCCGGCAGTACCGCCAGCAGGTAATCAAAAATATCCCCCTGGATACGCTCGTAATCCGCCCACGCCGTGGTGCGGGTAAAGCAGTAGATCTCCAGCGGTACGCCCTGGGCGGTGGTTTGCATCTGGCGCACCATGCAGGTCATGTTCGGCTGGATGTCCGGGTGGCTTTTCAGGTAGGCCAGGGCGTAGGCGCGGAAGGTGCCGAGGTTGGTCATGCGGCGGCGGTTGGCCGAGAGTTGTGCGCTGTGGCCCTGGGCTTCGTTCCAAGCCTTGAGCTCGGCCTGCTTGCGCCCGATGTAGTCGGTGAGCAAGTGCACCTGGGTCATGCGCAGTTCTTCGTCGTCGCGCAGGAAGCGCACGCCGCTGGCGTCGATGAACAGGCTGCGCTTGATACGGCGCCCGCCGGAGGCCTGCATGCCACGCCATTATCACCGCTAGGAAAAACATACTATTAATTCTTTAAACCTTATGTTTTTCCCCCAGCGGGTAGAAATAAAACACTTTCTAAAGGGTCGTAGCATCGGTATATTTTACCTATATCAACATACTATGTACTGTGTACTAGGAGAGTGTGGTGCCTTATGTTTTAAAGGTAGTGACTGAGTATCGAGGGGATCACACTGGTAGAGAAGTGTTACTACCAGCTTTGCTCACTCAAAATGGTATTCTTCTGTCCCACATACGCTACCTAGCTGATATTAAATTCATCCATCGCAGCGCTTCTTGGCGCGAGCGAAGCGTTTTTGCACTAAAGCTATTAATCAAGTTCATTAATAGTAATGGTCAGGAGATTACTAAAGTAACCGATCTTTTAAGTGCTTTTGCTTTAGCGTTGGAGATTGGAACGATAAATGTCTCTACTCAGACCGACCCAAGTGGTCTGTATTGGTCGCCACGAAAGATAGATGATGCTAAAACCCTTTTGGGTCATATCACTAGCTATACAGATTGGTTAGCTGAGCAAGCTGACTATATGGCTGTTCGGGCAAATCCCTTTCGTGAGGCAACATATGTAGAGCAACAGTTAAATTGGTGCGCTTATTATCAGAAAGAATCTAACATATTTTTACGTCATCTCCGAAATTCGGATGATGCAGCGTCCAGTAATTCTCGTACCAGATCAGTGAAAACGTCAAATCCGTCTAAGTCTACGCGGCCAGCTACTAAGCGCTTTCCGGAGTCAGAAATCCACAACCTTCTGCAGAATGGTTGGGTGCGTCGCAATGGAAGTCCCGATGCGACTAAGCACGACTTCATTGACTATAAAGGTCGTGCTATAAATATCCTCATACATTATGGAGGGCTACGTAAAAGTGAGGTCTTTCATATGTTTTTGATTGATCTGATTCCGGACAAGAAAAAGAACGATGTGATAGTTAGGATTTATCACCCGTCTAATGGGCGTTTGCCGGACGATGTCGTTGGTTATACGAATCGGATGGACTATTTGAGCCGGCGTTACAGGATGTTGCCTCGAAACAAATATATTAAGTCGCACTCATTGCATGCGGGATGGAAAGAGCCACTTCTCTCAGAAGGAGCGGATGGGTACATTGAAGTTCATTTCTTTCCGATGAAGATGAGTAAAGAGTTTTTATATAACTACATGATGTATCTCAAGCATCAAAGAGTTGACCCCTTGCCTGGTGCAGACCATCCATACGCGTTTACCAATACTCAGGGTAGTCCTGAGACAGTTAAGAATTTCAATCGGCAGCACAGGGATGCTGTTAACAGAATTGGCTTAGTCCATGCGAAGCGTCTGGGTACTACAGAGCATGGCCACCGGCATGCCTACGGTCAACGGCTAACAAACGCTGGTCTAAATGAAGTGGTCATTCAGAAGGCAATGCATCACAAGAGCCTTGAGTCGCAGGAAGTGTACACGGGGCCTTCTGATGAGGACGTACGCAGAGAGCTTAGTAGGTCGGAAAGATCGGGGGGGTAACGCCTTAAGGAGCCTGCCGGCTCGTACTGACGATTAAAGAGTGGTACTTGACTGCGCTGCGCTGGGCAGCGTCATGGTGGTGGGTCTTTACTTGCCTCTGTAATCTGACATTCCAGTTAAAGCTTGACTCAGTCAGAGCGCGATATTGCCAATGATATGCGTGCGCTGATTGAGTCAGAGTTTATCCACCGGCTACGTGCGGCATGTCACAGTATGCTTGATCTATGGCATCGACCACGATTACAGATGTTTGAGAATCTTTTCTATCGCTTGCATTGTTCCTGGCTTGAAGACGGCCCTCCCTTGAAGGTCGAGAGCATCACCCTTATCCCCTTTTGTAAGCTTCCAAGTAAGATAAAAGTCATCAGATCTGAGATGCTCAATCGCTCGGCGCTCAATGTTGGTTAGCCTATAATCTGGAAGCGACTTGGAACGGTCGTCTATCTTGATGATGAGCCCAGGCGGTACAAACTCTTTGATGATTGTCTGAGCCTCGGAAAGCTCGCCCAAGAGCCGATAGACTAAAATCCGATGCTTAGGGTCTTTGATGTCATCTGCCCAAGCATCACTTGGTTTCGGTTTCGGCACTCGGGTTTTAGCGTCTTTGTCCCCCTCAAAGCTCTTGATCAGTGCCTGATAATTCTCACCAGTCTTATTTCTAATACTTTGAGCTTTCGGGACATTCAGGGCGCTGCCTAGGCGAGCGATTGCAGCATATGAAAAATCTGAGCTACCGGATTCGAGTTGTTTTTTACATACGTCATAGATCGCCTGAAGCGTTTTACTTTGCCTAGGTGCCTTTTTACAAAGGAAGTCGAGCATGTCTTCAGGTGTCATGTATGCCTCGGGTTTGTAAATCTGAATTAACGACTTTCATAAATTAGCTGGTAGGTACTCGGGATATGACTTTTTCCCAGTCGCTTCAAAATTTAATGCCAAAGGTTCGGAGGACAGCATTTCAGCAAACTCTTGTTTGGTGATTTTTACCCCGCCATCTAAGTCTTCCAAAAGCAGTGCTCCGCTGATAATGTTGTCAACAGTTTCCCATGATTTAAGTCGGCTAAAGAAAAACTCAGTGACCTGATTTCCTAGGATAAGCTGTTGTCTCTCTGACAAATTGAACATGACTGGGCGAATGTTGTTGAGCATTGTCATTCGATCAATCATCTGCGAGCGCCTAGGTGTGGCTAGTTCTGCGGTTGCTGAGTGATATATAGTCGCATTAGTGCATACCTCGTTGAGTTGATGGTAAAGAGACGTTTCCTCGAACGCAATTAGCATTTCGCTGTCCGCATGTTCAACGAGCATAAGGCTCGTGGGAGAGGTGGGGTCTTCCTTACTCGCCCCATCTTTATTGTTGAGCACCACTTGCGAGTCATTGATGAGTTTGGTCACGGCTTGCATATCACATAGCAACATGTCCATTTTTTTTGCTGCTAATTCCATATTGTTTAGGATCTGCCGAATCTCAGCCTCTATTCTGAGGCGCTCACGATCATCAAAGATTTCGCCAGACTCATCCATCTCGACTTCAAGGTAATCCAGTGTTTGTACCTTATCTTGCAAATCCTGAAGTTTCTCATCAAGCTCGTTATGATTTTCTGAGTATAGGTTCAAACGAAGAGATATTTCGTTCCAGAGTGAGACAAGTCCGCCCAAAAAAACTGGGCCTGATACGAGATGTCGGCATCGTGGACAGTTCTGCATTCCCAGATAGCCAGCAGGTACTGGAGCGAAAACTTGCGCATGAACTTTCACTCCGCCGTCTTCGCAACGGGCACCTGCGTAGGGGCAAATGCCAAAGTCGCGCACAAGTTGTGTGCCAGTCATTCCTGACATTAGCGCGGCCAAAGCTTCTTCGCTGTTTGCAACAAAACTGTTGGTTAGAGCGTCTAGACGGTTCTGCTCCAACATAAGCTGTACGTCAGACACCTGGCTTAGAAGTGCTCTCTTTTCACCCTCAGCCATTAGTTGTCTCATTTTTACATTATTGATTTTTACATAATAAATGCTCATTACGATTGAAGAGTGACCCACTATCTTCATTACGACTTCAACAGGCATCCCGAAGTCGACAATATAAGCGGTTATCAAACTTACACGCATGCTGTGCGGCGTGAAATGCGATGAATAACGACTTAGGATCGAGTGATCTCCAGGCTTATCACACGTCGCCAAATTCAATCCCGCTGGCTGGGTATGGTATAAGGCTGCAGCTAAGCGAGGGGACATTAAATTACTGAATACGGGCGGTTCCTCCTCCTTAAAAGCCCGAAATAGAAAACAGTTCGCACCCTTACGCTGTAGCTTTTTTTTGGTTAAGTTTGTGCGTCCTGCACATTCGACCCAGGGTTTTGGCTTTGTTATAGGGTTGTATTTGCTTTGCCAGTTACGAAGAACTGTAAGCCAATAAATCAACTTTTCCGGAATCCAAGGTACATCGTAACCCTCACCATCGTATCCGGTTTTGTTAGAAGTAAAATGCATTCCCCACTCGCCATCTACTGAGTGGGTTACGAACCCCTCTTGCAGGCCTTTCTGACGCAACGGATTCGGGTTTTCAACCCAGTGTGGCTTACCCTCTTTATACTCGACAATAAACTCATCCAGTTCGCCAGAGTCGTTGTACATGATTTGCCTGCCACGAGCAGGTACTGATACCAGCGCATATAGAGCCATCCAGTTTGCAGGGTACCACATGTAGTATTTACCCCCTGACGTGCGGTAAATGCAGTTGGGGTCATCGAAATCAATTAACTGCTCATCAACTAGGTGATAATCTCCGTCAAAGCGATGAATATTTTTAAGATCATCGAAGCTCATAGCGTCGTCTGGAATGATCCACTTTCTCATGGCTTCAACGTATTGATAAGCAAGTGCAGGTTTAACTGTTTCGCTGGGGCGCGCGCCCCTACCCGACACCTTAATTGCGGCAAATGGGTTAACTGCCCCGGCGATTCTGACAATCTCGCCAGTAATCTCGTCTTCATCAGTGAAATGACGAACGAGCGCATAATTTAGGTAGCCATTCAATTCATACCATGTGCGACGGACTGTATCTGGGTCTCCTTGACTTTCAATATATGTCTCACACATCTTAATGTTGATGGATGCTGAGGTCAGAAACTCTTGGACTGATGATCCATAATTGTTTGGTTCAATAAAATGTCTAAGAAACTTACAGAAAGTTTGTTCTCTTGAGCCCTTAGCGTCTAGTGTATCTAAGTATTTTTTCATATCTTCAACCCACCTGACGCTCTTAGCGGCAGCATAGGTAAAGCGTGCAGGTGGATCTTTTTGGACGAACTCATGCGTGCTCGTCCATTCACTATAAAACTTCCGAGGGTGCCGAGGCATGCGAGGGTCTTTTAGCTTTCGCCATAACGCAACATATTCGTCAACAGTCTTACAGTGGTGAAGCTCCATTAACTCCTGAATCTCATTGTAGGTATACGGACTCGGCAGACCCAAAGTTTCATACCAGTTAACCCATTCGACTTCAAAAAAAGCTTCAGGATTAATCGGGAGTTGTGGATATTTTTTGCAAAAATTTGAATATTGCTGTTCTGTTTTTACCTTAAGTATCTTGGCCGCCAGTTTAAGATCGTCCAAGCAGCTATAATTCGATGGCAGTAGGAAGTCCACCCATCCTGGAAAATCATCAAATCTTACACTTGGGTTACACGGCAAGCGATCATCGATTTGATATCCTTGAATATACTCGGTCGCGGTCGCGAATTTATATTGAAGGCAAACATCGCGTGCATCCTGCCAAGAGTTGCACCAGTACGACCTCCTGCCGGCCATCGCCCGAGTCCAGCCCTCCCATTCCTCATACGCTCTTTGGGGCGAGGCGGGCAACATAGGATCCTCACACACACGACTATAAAATTCTTTTTGGTTCTGAATGCCCAGTTTCCTGATTGCTTCTTTAAACTCCTCATACGTTTGGTATTTGCCAGCAAGACTTGGTCGGTTTTTTGGGCGCGGAGTGTAGTTCAAATAATTCGCCCAGCCGCCCCAATCCTTTTGGTAGTGCCTGGCCGGGTTCCGCGCAAGTTTTGGGTCTAAGTGGCGGATTCGGTGATAGTCATCTTTGCTTTTAACCCCGATTTTCATTGCTGCGGCAGATGCTTCCTCGTAACTTTTGTACGGCACATCAGCGAAGCCTAGAAATGCCTCATAGCCCGGGAAGTCTGGGTATATATCATGAGGGTCGCACGGTAGCCTTGGGTCTGCTTTCCGACGGGCCTTATAGTCAACTGAACCTGTAATCCCTAAAGCGCGAGCGCCCTCTTGGCACTCCCCTAATGTTTTGTAGAACTCCGGCTTGCCAAAAAATGTTTTCCAGCCTAGCCATTGCTCTCCATAATGTACAATTGGATCAATTGGTAGTTTTGAGAATTCTTTTCGTAATTCACTGTATCCAAGGATAGTATTTACCTTGCGCTCTTGAATAATACTGGACGCATCTTCATAAGAGAGGTGCTCTACGGCAATACGCAATGGCCGAGGTATACCGCCGCGTGACTTACGCTTCGAGTTTTTACTGGAGTTATGGTTTTTCTCTGATTGATTGTAAGGATTAATAGTCTCGATCCGCTCATCAGGTTGAATTGCATCTGTATCCCTATTCATAGTGGATCTCTTTTTTTAACAGCCTTTGGGTATCAATAGGCGGTTTAGCCAACCGATAACTTTGCTTGCGCAGCGCTGCATTTCACAAATTTTGACAGAGTCAGAACTGTGTGGATGAACTCGCTCGGACATGCGTGGGGGCACTAATAAAGTGTCTTCGGACTTTGAAGTCAAGAGCTTTTTTTGTGGTTTTGTTGTGTGTTGTTTGGGGCGATTATTTAAATAATATGTCAATTGTTGGTTAAATATTTTGAGTTGGCGGCTATTTGTTCGTAGCTTATGCACTATATCGTCGACGTTTGAGCGTATCGTATTAATCTAAGAGCTATGAGGGTAGGGCCGACGGTTACAGCGCATTACTGCCGAGAAAGACAATATTTTTTGATCCACACATCGTGTGCTTCGCGTTGTGAGGTGGAGGAGGGGGGTAATTGGCCACGCGCACTGAAGTCGCAGGATGCCTGCGCCGGATGTAGAGGCCGAATTTCAGGAGTTGATGCCCTCACGTTCGATGCCCCGCCGGAGGAAAGAAGTCTAATCAAACCGCCGCGATGCACTCCATGCAGCGGGTATGTTCCTTCAATATGCCCGCGATTCCCTGTCTTTCAGTATCGACAAAGAGATCGTCTGCCCTGGTGCTTTATTCGTGCAGCAGCAGGGGTCATCGTCTTTATTGGTCGCTTTACTCGCTCAGCTTAATGTGCCCAAATAGGGCCATTAAGCCTAAAAACGATGGATAATGTGCCGTATTAGGGACATTAACTTTGCAAGTCATAACCACGTAACGCCCAGCGGCTTGCCGGTCAAGCGATAGAATCTACGCGCAAGCACCTTGGCTTCTTTCAAGATCACTAGGATTTCATTCTGGATCAATGCAGCCTGCTGAGGTTCGTTGCCATGACTGAGTTCAGTCATCTGCAAACGCCTCGAGCGCAGTGAGCAGCTTGGCAAGCTCAGTCAGGTTGGCTGCCGTCACGATGTCATATTCTCCTCGACTACTCAGCCGATATACCTCTCGAGCCTTTTTGACTCGTTCCAGTAGAGGAACAACAATGCCGGACGCTCTTTCAAGAAATTCGTTAATGTCTGCCCGTGTTTGAGGGATCTTGTAGCCTTTGGCCGCGCTTGTGATGATGACGTCCGCATCGCGGAGTTTGGCAATGCCACTGGAGCGGATTCTCTGGCCGTTGACCTCTCCCAGTCCGCTGTCTTTTAGATGGGCTATGATCTCCGTAGTCAGCACGTAATCCTTGGTGACGAATTCGCTTTGAAATCTTAAGAACCGCAGGATACTCAATTGCAGGCGCTCATCCTCATCAGGGTGTTCACCAGCCCGCTCGCTAAAACGATCAGCCTGGCGGAGAGCTTCTTGGTGTACCTGGTAGTCTGCATACCCAGATTCGTCCGTCGGTGGTGGCAGAAGAGACTGGTACTTGGATGGCCACTCAAGCATTCCAAGAGTCAGGCCGCGCAGTATCTTCTTGTAGGCAAGAACTGCTTCTTCCGAAGCTTTCTCTTCGTAGATCTGAGCGACTGAGCCAGCAAAAAAATCTGCAACCTGAACCAAAACGTTGTCCTTACTGGCCATCGTCTGGAAGGCATCCTTATGGCCAAATAGGTCGTCCACGAATCGTTCTGCAACGTAGCTTTTGAGGCTCTCCTGAAATTCCTGGCCACCATGCTCGTCTACGATCATCTGGAGGTCAGGGTATGCGCGAAACAAACGTTCATAGAGCAACCCGTTCACATATTTTATGAACGAGGTCTTGATACGGAGGCCGCCGTCTTTGTGAATTCGGGACTTATCAACGACGGTGAAATAGAGCTTGAATGGCAGCTCAGCTAGCTCGTTGAGGATTCGGGCACGGCGATCTGAATCTTTGGGCTTCAGATTGCTAGATTTGATCTCGCCTGTTTGAAAATGACGCGTGCGGAGTGCTTCAGCTTGGGCATAAGCAGCTTCCAGATCTTTCTCTGCCACCAGAATGGAGCACACGATGAAGAAGCCCGAGCTTCCTCCCTTTGACGTATCAAGGTCGGAATTCCCGGACTCATCCACGAAAGCATATGTTCTGTCCATGAGCTTGCTCCATCAACAACGTACTGAGCGCAGTGGGTCGCCCAATGGCAAGGTGGCGAACTCAGTTCGTCGCAGTGGTAGTGCCTGGAGCGGGGCCTTCGCTGAACGTGTAGTTGATGACCACGTCATTTCGGATCAAGACGTCGAGAGTTTTCTGAGTGCCCGTAGTCGTCACCTTCATGGTGACCACGTAGCTTTGGGCATGGGCTGAGCCATTGGTGTAGGTGTAGATCCACTTCTCGTCAGTCTCGCTGACGGCGCTCTTGGCGTAGGGCTCACCAAGCAGGGACTTCAACTCAGTAGTCGTCGTTTTGCCTTTGGTGATGCTCGCTACACTGGCCGACGGAAAGTCTCGCCCTGCGGTGTAGTGGGACGTAGCGCAACCGCCAAGTGCGACACAGATCCCCATTACTGCGATGAGCTTTTTCATATCCATCCTTGATCGTAGAAAGCTCCAAATCTAGCTGGCATCGAGGCTAAAAGCCATCACCAAGGTGATCAGCTACTTTCGTGCGTTCGCAGATAATGCCTTGCACATGTAGCAAGCCGAGCCAGGGCAAAGCCCCATGAACTGCTCCGTCTGAGAAATCAGAGGCGGCGCAGAGACTCGTTGATTGACTGCATAGCCCTGCTGCTCAAAAAAGCCTGACGCAGTTGTTGTTGGGCACACATTTGTGTCGTCCGTCAGAGGCCGTTCTCGACCTTCTGCCTCAGGAGCAGAGCGGCGGTTCGTCAAGGAAGACGGACAAGTCGTCATTGATGAGAATGGCAACAGGGTTTGATCCCTCCCGAAGTACGTGGCCTTGGAGTGCAACTCGCACTCCGCTCGGCCCTCGTTTGCAGTCGCCCCGACAAACGATTGCATCTGATTTGACCAGCGCGCTCAGTCACCGTGACAGCAACGAGCGGCCATTAGCAAAGCGCTAGTCATCCCGCTCCGCCCTTCTTCCTATCTGAAACCAGTTTCAGCAAACAGCTGTTCATAAGCTTTCCGTCAAACGGCGCTTGCATAGGTATAGGGGGTATACCTATGATGCGCGTATGCACAGTCAGAGGGAGTTCTCCCATGGGCCATATAGCTTCAAACAAAGACGATCTTCTCAAGCGAGTAAAACGCATCGCGGGGCAAATCCAGGCCGTTGAGCGTGCGCTGGAATCGGATGCCGATTGCGCGAAAACATTGCATCTCGTAGCTGCCACACGTGGAGCTATCAACGGATTGATGGACGAAATTATTGAGGATCACGCCAGAGAGCATGTAGCGAGCCCAACGCTTAGCGATGAAGAGCGCAACAAAGGTGTCGAAGAGCTTCTTGAAGCCATTCGCCGCTACTCCAAATGAAAAATCCAGGTACATGCTCATGAGCAGCAGCCACAACATCGAAATTAACCACGTACATGACCACGTGTTCCTTGGGTCAGCACACGAAGAAAATGCTAAGCGTACCCTTTGGGTTGTGGCACTAACGGTGGTGATGATGGTTGGCGAAATCGTCGCCGGCTATATCACTGGCTCGATGGCTTTGCTTGCCGACGGCTTTCACATGGCAACCCATGCAGGCGCTTTGGGCATCGCTGCAGCTGCCTACGGTTACGCAAAACGCCACGCCTCCAGCAGCCGTTATAGCTTCGGTACGGGCAAGGTTGGAGATCTAGGTGGATTTGCATCGGCGCTCATTCTCGGCATGGTGTCCTTGGTAATCGCCGTAGAGTCGGTCATGCGCCTTTTGCAGCCGACGGAGGTTCAATTCGGAACCGCTACGCTCATTGCGATAGTGGGTTTGATCGTAAACATTGTGAGCGCGCTTCTGCTTGGCCACGGTCACAGTCATGGGCACGATGATCATCATGAGCATGGACATGGACATGGACATGGGCATGGCGATAACAACCTGAAATCAGCTTATGTCCATGTGATAGCGGACGCTCTGACCTCCGTCCTGGCAATTGCAGCACTGCTCGCTGGCCGGTATCTCGGATGGGTGTGGCTGGATCCGGTAATGGGCATTGTGGGTGCCATCGTTATTGCGCGTTGGGCATGGAGTTTGATGGGTGTCACCTCTGCTGTACTGCTGGATCAAACTGATGAGCACGTTGCAGATGAGATCCGCGAGCTGGTTGAGAAACCGGGTGATGCAACCATTACAGACCTGCATGTCTGGCGGGTCGGGCCAGAGGCACATGCGGCTATTGTCAGCGTCCTCGGCGAATCCACTGTGAACGCTGAAAGCATTCGTGAACGACTCAAGCCTGTCCACGAAGTCAGTCACCTGACGGTCGAGTTTCGATTGGTTTGATTCACCGACTCCTTAACCTCGGCTTCATAGGAACTCCCAATGTCACTAGGGAAACGTGAGCTTGCGCGTATCGAGCGTCGATTAATTACCACCCTCACTGAAGAGTGCGAAACAGCAAAAGGGCAGATCGAAGGATTTACGTGGCTCACCCATACCGCCGACCTGAATGCGCTGAGTAAAACCCTCAAGGTAGTCTGGGTATTCGAAACACTGGCTGACAAGGAGCTCGCCCAGGCTGAATCGAAAGCGCGCATTTTCGAGTTGACCTCCATCGCATTGAACGAGGCCGGCATCGATCTGAACCTTTCAGACCGCAATGTCTGCTTTGACTCTGAGGAGGAGTGCCAGCGCACGCATGGTGGCAACTGGAAAAATCGTCTTGCTCACTCAGGCGCGACCAAAGAGGACTGACAATGGCTAAAGAAATCGAAAATCCCTGTATCTCGACTTGCCAGCTGAGTGGTGATCTCTGTGCGAGTTGCGGGCGCAGCAAGGAAGACATCAGAAAGTGGAAACGCATGAAACGGCCTGAAAAAATGGCCGCAGTTCAAAGGGCGAATGTGCGATTGAAAGCACTGAAGAAAGCCCACGGATAGTCACTTGCACTCGTTCCCGCCCGAGCTGTGGTTAATCAGCTGCAAGGCCATCTCACTGCCGAGGTCTGATAGTCACAGCGCACAGCGAGTGAACCTACTGCGATGCAACCTCAAGCTTGGGGAAAAAGAATGGGTTCCAACGGAGGGGTTGCCTGGCACAGCCCAAGCCTCCAGTAACCGACGTCGTGCCATTTTCCAAGCTTGAAGCCCACCTCTGGATACGTCCCAATGTGTACGAATCCTAGCGACTCGTGCAGACCGACACTTCCTTCATTGGGCTGCGCAATTCCGGCGTAAGCTGCGCGAAACCTCTGCTTTTCAAGAATCGGGAGTAAAATTTCATAGAGTTCACGGCCAACGCCCTGACGGCGAGCCGATTCGGTTATGTACACCGTCACATCAACAGCCCATCGGTAAGCCGGACGAGCCCGATGCTGGCTTGCGTAGGCATAGCCCTTGATCTCCCCACCTTCTTCGGCCACCAAGTAAGGATATGTCAAAAGCGTTGTCGCTATTCGCTGAGCGATTTCCTCAGCGCTTGGCGGAATCTCTTCGAACGAGATGGCCGTTGTCGAAACGATGGGGGCGTAAATGCGCTGGATGGCTACAGCGTCTGCTACCGTCGCCGTACGGATTTTCAAAGTCATGTTGGTCATCCCTGATTCATTGACGACTATTACCCTTAGCTTAGTGTTTTCATAGCAATCACACTATCGGAACGAGGGACGTCTGCATCCCGCCGTAGCCATGGCAAACTGGATGAGGCGCTCATGCATGTCGGCGTAGTTCGCGTTTTAAGACGCGGCACGACCGTCATTTATGTTAACCATTGGCCCTTCGATTTCATCATCCCAGAGCACTTTCTCGAAGGCTCTGCATCGGACATCGTGAAGTGTTCGATACGTGAGGCATTTGGCTAATCGTTGCTTATGACCTACTCTGGCGCAACATATCCTTCTCAGGACGGTGCAGGTAGATGGCTGGCAGAACGGAGATAAATTCTGCCAACAAAAGGCGCCGTTTGAAGCGCTTACTCCTGATCAGGCGGATGTCCGTAGATTACCGGTCAAGCACTTGCCTTACTTTCAGCGCGAGCTCACGCAGCGTGAACGGCTTAGGAAGAAGAACTACCCCCTTGTCCAACGTCTCGTTGTGGACTATCGCGTTCCGCGTATACCCCGTGGTGTAGAGCACTGGCAGAGACGCCCATTTCGTGGATACCTCATCAGCCAGTTGCTTGCCGGTCATCTCTGGCATCACCACGTCAGTAAACAACAAGGAGACGTCGGAGTGAGTCTTAAGGATTTGCAGCGCAGCCTTGCCCGAGTCTGCCTCTAGAACCTCGTAGCCCAGTTCAATTAACGACTCGACGCTGATCAGCCTTACTATCGGATCATCCTCGACCACCAGCACTCTTTCGCCAAGCTTGGCACGAGGTACTTCATGTTCCTTGACGACAACACGCTCCAGCGGTTGATCGATGCCCGAGTAACGCGGCAGATAGAGCTTCACTGAAGTCCCGTGGTCGAGCTCTGAATAGAGCTTGAGATGGCCTTTGGATTGCTTCGCGAATCCGTAAACCTGGGCAAGACCAAGCCCGGTTCCTTTACCGACGTCCTTAGTTGTGAAGTAGGGTTCAAACACGCGAGCCATTACTTCATCCGGAATACCAGTTCCGGTGTCTGTGACTGCAACCATGACGTACTGACCAGGCGTTATCAGCTCTTGCGCCGCGTAGTTGTCATCTACGTAGACGTTACCGGTCTCAACTGTGATCCGGCCACCTTCGGTCATTGCATCACGTGCATTGACACAGAGGTTAAGAATTGATTGCTCTAGACTACTGAAGTCGGCAAAGGTAGGCCACAGTCCGGCATGACGAACAAACTCAAGCTTTATGTTACTACCCAACGACCTTTGCAGCAGATCCGACATACCACTGACGAGCCGGTTGAGGTCAACAGGTTCAGGAGATAGTGGCTGCTGTCTGGCGAATGCCAATAGGCGGTGAGTGAGTTGGGCTGCACGAGATGTTCCCTCAAGGGAGAGCTCGATAAACTTCTCGACGTCGTTCTCACCCCGTTCCAGGCGACTCTTTAGCAGGTACAGGCCGCCGATGATAATCGTCAACATATTGTTGAAATCGTGGGCTATCCCGCCTGTCAGCTGACCCACGGCTTCCATTTTCTGAAGCTGTCGTACCTGATCTTCTGCAGCTGCTCGTCCTGTATTGGCTTGCTTCAGCTCGAAATTGGAGCTTTGCAGCGCCGCATCCTGAATCGCAGCGTTAGCTCTCAGATTACCTGCATCGTGTTCAAAGTGGTCTGACTTGAGCTGCATGACATCGACGTCAGTGCAGGTCGAGAACCATTTGACGATATCGCCAGCTTCGTCGCGAATAGGTAACGCTCTGCAAAGGAACCAACTCTCCTTTCCGTTCCGATCCCGCATTTGGAAGGTATCTTCCCAAGGAAACTGCTCCGCTATAGCCTTGGCTCGATGACTGGCGATTCGATCACGAGTCTCGGCAGGAATGAACGCATGCCATGCATGGTCACGTAGCTGGTCGCTCGTACGACCACTAAATTCCAACCACTTGGGGTTGAAGTAGAGGTCATTCCCAGTGGCGTCAGATATCCACACCAGTTGGGGAATACTCTCGGCAATCTCCTGGAATTGCGTCTCTAGCTGTTTTGCGAAGAGTTGACGCTGTTTGTCGACCGCCATCTGGCTGGTTAGGTCACGCAGGATTTTTACGACGCCAATAAGATTGCCGTCTTGCAGCATGGGCATCATCACGCCACTTGCCCAGAAACGCTCTCCGTTTGAACGGAGATGCCAACGGTCATCATTTGCCCGGCCTTGGCTTACCGCTGAGCCTATCTCCCTTTCTGGGATGCCGTTTTCACAATCTTCAGGAGTGAAGATCTTGTGCAATGAGCTGCCAAGCATCTCCTCTTTTGCCCAACCCAGGATCCGACGCGCGCCTTCACTCCAGTCAGTTACACGACCGGATGCATCAGCAGTAATCACTGCATAATCCACAGCACTGTCGAGCACCAGACGATTGTAAGATTCGATGTGAGAGATGCGGGCGGTGAGCTTGGCGTTTTCCTGGCGAAGGATGTCCAGCTCAGAAGGAGGAATATTGGAGGGCAAATGCTATACCTGAATTGGCTTTGTCGATTCGAGCCAGAATACAGGAGCGTCAGAGTCATAAGAAATTAAGCAAACCGGCTTCGAACCCTTGCCCGACCGACGGTGCTTAATTTCGAGCATCCCGATGGCCTGCAGAACAGCCTAAAGAGGAAGGGCACGGGCACAGTTGCCTCAGTCAGCACTTCCAAGTATTCACGGGGCTTTGTAGCGTTCGCCACCTCGCTGGACAGCTGTACAGCTTAGTCATCCGCAAATGCTTCTAGCGCATCAAGAATGCTTGGCTAACTCAGCCAGGTGCCAAACTCTGGTTATCCGAGCGGGCCTAGCAACAGGCGTTTAGCAAGGTCAATTTTGGCAGCTACGTCGATTTAACGGATACTACTTCAACATATTTGTACTTCTTCCTTGCAGCCCTAACGGCGTCTTGCTCGGCAAGCAACGAGCTCAACGTATCAGCCTCGTGAATCAACTCGGTCATTTCCCCCTCAAACTCGTTCCCAACCCTGAGCGTTACCCGCAGTCTTGGCGTAAACGCTTTCGCCACTTTCTTCTTGGCTAGTGGAGCCTCTGCAGGCTTCGTGAAAACGATCTCTGGCACAGGCTCCTGCACTAGCGGAGTAGAAACTTGCTCCTCTTGCTGAGACGTACCAAAAAGGGCACGACGCATTTCTTCTTCGGTTAAATCAGCGTTCATAGAACATCTCAAGGGTGCGGTAATCAGCTCGACGAATTCTACTAGGATGGCTGCTCCAGTGCGTCCTCTGGAAGTATTTGCAACTCACGCGGTACTCGATCTACATTCCCAGATCAATCTCAAGCCTTACACCCTTCAAGCTGGGCGGCAGCTTTCCGACCGGCATGGCCTGCAACAACTTGCCGGCGAGATGCTCCGCATGAGCCGAATAAATCGCGATCCTGTCTGGCTCAAGCGGCCTGTAAGGTACTACCGCACCCACAGCTACTTGGGCAATTCTCAGTATATTCAGCAAGTCATTGCCAATGTGCAGACTTTCCAGGTACTCGACGGTTGGTCGGGCGGAAGGCCGTGCTTCTACCCATAAGCCGACCACGAGTTGATGCAATTCTGTGGCGCCGAGATGGCTCAGGGCTGTCTTCCACAGCAAACCTTCTTGGGACATTTTCAGCCTGGCGCTGGTCATTCAAAGATCACTGCTGTTCGGACTTGCTGGTCAAATACCTACGAATAGTAGTTTTAGACAGACCCAAAGCTTCCGATATCTCGGTCACTGAGACTCCCTCACTGTTGAGGCGATTTGCCTCTGCCGCTTTCTGCGCTGCCCCGGATCGCGCTGGTCGACCAGGAGGAAGCTTCCCTGCACTTACCAACGACTCCATCTCAATATCTACGCTGTCCTTCTTAATCCTATTTAGTTGCTTATTCAGACGCTTCAGCCCGTCCCTAAGCGGCTCGTTGGACTGTAGAGACGTCGCCATGAGAATCAATGAGGCCGGTTCAACCTCTAGCAGCGCTGCAAGACGAATGAGCAAATCAATCGTGATGTTCACCTCCCCACGCTCAATCCGGCCCCAATAGGAACGGTCAATAGTGATCAGGTTTTCTTGCGTAAGACCTTTTTTTCTACGCAGTGCTCGCACCACTACAGCTAGGGCTTCTGCGGCCTCCATGACATTTCCCCAAGCAAATCGAGGATAAGGCCATATTGCGACGCACCATAACACGGGCTATGATCCGTATTGCGGTGCTTTCAGCGTTTTTGAAGCCTGCTTTTCGATGCATATACATCCGTAAGCGGAGCTACGCACCTCGCTTGCGGGAGCCATCTGCTCAAGTGCGAGCGACAACAAGCGGGATTGAAATGTCAATTTCCCGGTTATTAATGAAAGGAAGCCCTATGGCTAGCGTCGAAGAACCTGACTTCATGAATGGGCCACGGACACCACTTGAGGGCCTGTCGAGCAGCTCTGAAGCTCGAGCCTTAGCAGTCGAGCGCTTTCCCAAAAAGGCTTACTGCCTAGTCCGAGACTGGACAATATTTCGAATTGAAGTCACCACCGACGAACTCGCCAAACTGCATGCAGCGGGCCAGCTCCCGATGATCCTGTTTGCTCACAACGTGGCCGAGGATAGCCAAGGTCGTTTCGAGAGGGGGGATTGGGTTCGTTCAAGCATGTGCACCGGTTTCCACGACGGGGTTGTGCTCGAAACCAGGAACACTGTCTACGTCTTGATTGGCCCTGGCCATGAACAGCCTGCCAGCCTGAAGGAAGTATTTTCCTTCTTCTAACATGCGCTTCGTAACGGAGCCCTTTGAGGCTCAGGAAATACAATGTTTAGAACACACGATGCCGACATGCGTGGCATGCCGGGGATGTTTGGTGAAGGCCAGTACCAATGGCATCAGGTATCCAAAGTGCTTCGTAATCACTGGTATCACGTAACTGTCCAGGCCATGTACGAGGACAGAACTTCAGAGGCGGTTCTGATGATCGACAGCGAACCACGGCTTCAGCAACTGCTGATTGCCCAAGACGCTGAGACGATCATTACAGAGGTACAAGTAGTCACTCCCGCCCACATGAATGGCACGGGAGCTTGGCGGATGGAGAAACTGACCAAGGTGACGCTTGGCGAAGACCAGCACGAGTGTGTTGTCTGCCTGCTGGAGGTCGAGACAGGCTCCAAATATCACAGCTCTCACCAACCTGGCTTCAACACTGATGCACTGAGCAACCTTCGTCCGATCTATCACGCGAACATGATTCGTACAGCCTGAGATTTACCAAGAATCCCACACGATATCAGCGCAGATGTTTCCGTGTGGATTTCCTGGTAACGCCATACGGGCTGCGAAAGGAGCGCAATTATGCTGAACACTCTGGATGTGAATTTTCATGGAAAACGACATACGGATTTCGATCTCGAACGAATCCTAAAAGCACAAGCGCAAGGCTTCGAAAAACCGATCACTGCCTATCTCTGCGGAGTATCCATAAAGGCTCGTGCTGGATTAGGCGTCGTGTTTGGTCACAACCGTAAAGACCAATATGGACGGTTCGGCGACGGTCACCTGATCCGGACTTCTGACGTGATTAAGGCGGAGCGCGAGGGCCGATTTTGGGTACTTACCACAGAGAATTCACGCTACGTGATCGCGACGTTTCAGCACGGTAATGGGCGTGCGAGCCTGCGCCATTTTCTGCGGTTGTCTCGTGGTCAGCATCATCTGTCCCCGCACCTTCTGCAATAGAGCGTACCGCCCATGACCGGCCCAGGTCTGAAGGCTCGAAGCATGTTCCTGAAAGCGGGCGAGCTGATCTGTATTGCATCGGGGGTCTATGAGGGGTATGACCGGACTGGCCCATTCGTCGTCACGCGGGAGTTCGATTTGGAGGCGTTTGTCCACCAAGCCAAGACTGCCCTGTCGGAGCCAGTGGACGTATCGGGGCTCATGTACGAAATACCCCGGATGCTTCTTGCTCAAGGCTTCATTTCCCAGATGCCGTGCCGAAAAATCTACTTAGGTGGGTTAAGTGAGTTTGAGCTGGGAGAGGAGAAGGATGAGTTTTGAATGTGTACCTTGGCAGAGTAGTTGGCCTTACCGTCGATGTTTCTGGAGAGAGCTTAGCTATGCGATCAATAAGGGTGGGATACTAGATACAGATCCCACCTTATCCGAAAAGTCAGGCCGTCATTGCGCGATTGGCGGCAACAATTTGCTCATGAGTAAACTGGCTGCCGGGAGTCATGAACTTAGCGATCAGTGCATCGCGGTTTTGAGGTGCCCGTGCCTTGTCTGCCGCTTTCAGTGCCAATTTGAGTTCCTGCAAGGTCAGTTCAGTGCAGTAAGCAGGTGTACCTGGTTGCTGGCGCCATGAATCTTCAAGGGGGCCTGAGGCAAGCGCGATAAAGCCCGTATCCTCAACAAGATCCTGCGCGATTGTTTCAGCTCTGGTATCTCCCCCAGCTACAGGTATGGCTATGCGCGCTGAAGAACCGGCTGGTTGACCTTTATCGGCAAGGGTCGCAGCCAGTACGGCGTTCCATGCCTTAACAACTGGGTGACCAATCTGTTCGCTTACCCAAACGCTCTCAGGCTTGCCGCCGTCAACTTCTTTGATTGCCCCGTCGCGTCCCGGATAATAATTGGACGTGTCAATGACGACGGTTGTCTCCGGCACATTGCTCAAGGTCTGTTTGAGATCAGGGTAGCTTGCGAAGGGGATCGAGAGGATAACGACGTCTACCTCAGACACCGCCTCTTCCTTAGTAACCGCATTTACGCCGATTTCATTGGCAAGACTCTGAATGCTCTGCGGGCCTTTCGAGTTTGCCAGTTTAACTTCGTGACCGCCCGCCGCGAGCTTACGGGCAAGGGTAGCCCCAATGTTACCTGCGCCGATAATTCCGATTTTCATTTAAATAACTCCTCGCATGTAAGCAAGATTGAAGTAATTACGTGAATGACTGCTACTGGCTCGCCTTAGCGTTCAGTTGCCAAACAGTTGTTGTGAAAACGCTGGCCATGTGTGAGAGATTGAAAACCCACCAAGTCGCTTTAGACTTTTAATAGTTCGCGCTTCACATTCTCTGTGTTCTTATAAAGCTTCGTCGAAGTGCTGTTATGACGACTACTTCATCCATATATCAACTTCGAAAGCTGAACAATGTAGTCGCGGCTTGGATTTGTTCCGATTGTGCCAAACCTTTCTTCATACACCGCGAAGAAAAGATCTTGACGCTTTCGAGCGCGCGCCAGATCCGCGTCTGTCAGTGCCTGCGGCAGGGACTCAAGCGTTACCTCAGTGCAATAGCAAGGAGTGCCGCACTGTTGTCTCCAGGATTCTGCTAACGAGCCAGCATGGTAGGCATCGAATCCGGAATCCTCGACCAGTGACATCGTCACGACACGGTCGTGATCACGATCCGCAGCGATAGGGACGGCAATGCGATCCGGGTCGCCAGCAGGCCTACCCGCTTCGTTTAATGACGCGGAGTAAATCGTGTTCCAAGCTTTTGCGAGTGGACGACCAATTTGTTCGGATGCCCAGACACTGTCAGGCTGGCCATTCTCGATGGCTTCCAATCGCTCGTCGCGCGCCGGTATATAGTTGGATGTGTCGATGATTACGCTTTCTTCAGGAAGCTCGGCAAGAAGCGTTTTAAGATCCGGAATGCGGATAAAAGGGATCGAAAGAATCACGACGTCGGCGCCAACCAAAGCTTCTTCTTTCGTGACCGCCAGCGCGCCCGTGGAAAGCACGTCAGCATTAACGGTATTTGGCCCACGGGAGTTAGCGACCCTTACTGTATGGCCGGCAGCGCTGAGCAGTTTTGCTAGTGTTCCCCCGATAAATCCGCTACCAATAATTCCGATGTTCATAGAGATTCCTCATCTTTGGAGCTTAGGTGTGCATGACATGTGGATCTGCGCGGGGAGCTTCTCGGCAAGGCATTCGCTTCGCTAACTCTTCTGCAAGCGCATCGCGGCTCTGTGCGCTTGTGTCTAATCTGCAACTGCCAACCCGCTGCTAAAGCTCTGCCGTTGCTAGCCGCTTCTAGGGCAGGTACTAAGTGGTAGCCGGTCGCGCCAGACCCTCAAGTGTGCACCGAAGCTCCTCAAGATCTTCTGACGTGAGCTGGCACGCAGTTCTGATCTTGTCGGTGATGCTGCGAAGCTCATCCTCCATGGCACGGCTAGGTTCTGTGAGATCAATAAGCACTCGACGTTCATCGGAGGAATCGCGTGTGCGTGTAATCACTCCAGCAGCTTCAAGCCTCTTTAGTAGCGGCGTAAGCGTGCCGGTCTCCATGTCGAGGCGATCACATAAATCGCTCACAGAAAGAGGCGACCCGTTCAAAAGCTCCAGCGTGACCAGGTACTGCGAGAAGGTGAGGCCAAGCGGTTCGAGAAACGGTTTGTGTAATCGAACCATCCGGTTCGCAGCTGCGTTGAGCGCGAAGGAGAGTTCTGTGGCTACGCTGCGTGGTGCCGAATTCATATATATCGTCTACTATTATGTAGTGTGCTACATAAATTATGCGTACACCCGCCGTGTGTCAACAGCTTCCGAGGTTGGCGGCTTTTTTTCAGATGAAGTACCACTGCGCGGCTACTTGATAATTCGTTCTAAGAGAAGACGAATCTGCGCGCGCGAGGACGTCGAGTAGCTTGAATCTGGTGCCATGCGCACGGATGGTTGGGTGAGTATGAGGCGGTGATCAGCGTGACGCGATTGAGTGACCAACTCTTTCTTAATTTCTCAGTACGTGCGTCTGAGCATGCCAAGCGAGACGCGGTTGCACCGCCAGGGGCGCAGATATGATCTGCCCCCCTGGATGGAATCAGGTGTACCCACGAGGTAAACGTTACGCTGCCGGTGGCTTGTATCCCGCGAGCATTTTCAACACTTCATCATGTGAACCGCTCGCTTCAGCGAACCGTAATGGCTTGGCGCGCTCAACAACGAGCTCTGGTGGGGTCGGAGAGATCTTGAGCAGTTCGAAGATTTCATCCAAAAACTCCTCCAACGGCATCGCGTGCTCGTCATTTTCCTGTCCAAGCAAGGTGGTACGCACACCCGGTGGCGCAAGCTCGATAACCTCGACTGATGAGGCTTCCAACTGAACTCGCAGGCTTTGAGTGAATGAATGCACTGCGGCCTTGGTTGCGCTGTAGGTAGGTGTTGCGGGCAGTGGGACGAATGCCAGAGCTGAGCTGACATTCACTATCGTTGCACTGGGTTGCTTGATCAGGTGGGGAGTAAATGCGTACACCATGCGAATCGTGCCAAGTAAGTTCGTCGTCACGATATCTTCGGCTGTGCTCAGGCTTTCCGGATCAGTCAGATCCTCCCAATGCATGATCCCTGCGTTGTTGATGAGAACGTTCAGGTTTGGATGACTGATCGCAAGCGCTTCGCTAGTGCGCTGGATGGATTGGGCATCGGAGACGTCCAGCAATACGGATTCAATGCCAGGGTGTTCCGACACGATTTTGTCGAGCAGAGCTTTGCGACGTCCCGCGATGATGACGTTGTTACCCGCCTTGTGAAGCCGCAGCGCCAGACCTAGGCCGATACCTGAGGTGCCGCCAGTAACCAGAATCGTATTGCCAGTGCTGTTCATAGTAAACTCCAGAAACGATGGATAAACGGACAAGTGTCCACTTGAAAACCGTACCGGACAATTGTCCGCTTAGCAATGCAGTAAAGGAAATTTTTGCTCATGACTGACGAGTTGGTTATGCGTTCTGACGCAAAGAAAAACCGGGAACGGATTCTGGAGATCGCGGTGGTGGAGCTGACTAGCGATCCTACTGTTCCGTTGAGCACTATTGCGAAGAAGGCTGGGGTGGGTCAGGGCACGTTCTATCGCCACTTCGCCACCAGAGAGAAGCTGGTATTCGAGGTTTATCAATTCGAGATGCAGCAGGTTGCATCGTTGGCTGAACAGCTCCTCGCGACGAAGCCTCCCAAGGAGGCGCTCAGAGAATGGATGGACTGTCTCGCTGAATACGCTATGACAAAGGCAGGACTCGCGACTGCGATACAACAAGCTGCGTCTATTTACGAGTTCCCAGGGAAGTCGGGATACGCTCCAGTCCAAGAAGCAGCCGAGTTGCTTTTGAGGGCCAATGAAAAGGCCGGGACGATTCGTAGTGGGATTACTAACGACGACTTTTTTCTAGCCATCGCTGGTATATGGCAAATGGATTCCCAGAGCGAATGGCGCACGCGTCTCGCCAGGTTGATGAGCTTGGTAATGGATGGTCTGTGCGCTGGCAGCCCCGAAAACCTGAAAAAGAATAATGCTTAGCATCAAGATCAGGACAAGCGTGGCGAGAACAGGAAACGGAGCGCGTCGGCAAATAGTCGATCTTGTTTAGAGCGGCTTAAGCTTGAGTAGGCGCCACAACGTATAAGCCGCGATCCATCCTGCGCGGAGGCCATACTGCCAGCGTCCTTGTCGTCACTGCGTCCATCTGTGTCCTAGCTCGTGAGTATTCACGAGGTCTCTCGGTCGCCGTCCTTCGAGACCCGTAAGCAAATTTTCCAGTGCACGCAGTGCCATCGCATTGCGTGTATCGCTTGTTGCAGAGCCGATATGAGGCACAGTGACAACATTCTCCAATTTGAAAAGACCTGAACTCACAAGCGGTTCTTTCACGTAAACATCTAAACCCGCTGCTCGTATCGTTTTCTCCTCAAGCGCTCGAAGGAGTGCGTCCTGATCAACCACAGGGCCGCGAGAAACGTTAATCAAAATACTCTCCGGGCCCATCAACGCTAGCTCCTTACGTCCGATGAGGTTTCTCGTGCCGTCCGTCAACGGCACTACCGGACAGACAAAATGAGACTCGCTTAAAAGCTTCTCTTGCGGGACGAACCGCGCACCGAGTTCTCTCTCAAGCTCCGGTTTACGATTGTTGCCGCTATAGAAGATGTTCATGCCAAAACCGAAACGCCCTCTACGCGCGATGGCCTCTCCAATTTTGCCTAAACCGATAATGCCCAAGGTCTTTCCATGCACATCGCATCCGAAGTGGGATGCTTCGATGGTCTTCGTCCAATTGCCGGCTTTCGTCCAAGCATCCAGCTCAGGGATGCGTCTCGCTGTGGCCAGGATCAGAGCGAAAGCTAGATCAGCTGTGGTTTCGTTCAAGACATCTGGCGTGTTGGTCAACATGATCCCTCGGCCATTTAGATAGCTGAGGTCATAGTTGTCGTAGCCAACCGATATGCTCGAAATGATCTCAAGGTTTTTAGCCGATGCGAGCTCAGCTTCACCCAGACGACGATTGCCGCCGATCAGTCCATGAGCACTGGGAATGGCATCTTCGAACTGGGCATCCATGTCACCAAGCTCGGGACGCATGACGATGATGTTGTACTTCTCTTTGTAAGGCTCAAGCAGCTTGGGTGAGACGCGGCTGAAGGCCAGGATTGTCTTTTTCATGACGCTTTATTTCACCTGTTTCAAACTCAATTCGAATCGTGTTCTGACTTCAAATAGGTCTTTGCCCACTCTCGGTAATTGTCCGAGAGCGTGTATTTAGAAAGCAGCTCAGGGAGGGATAACTCGCTCCCCTCTGTGCCGCTCTGTTCGCGCAGCGCCTCGTAAGTCGCTTTGATTGCGGACAGATAGGGTGCATGCCCATTGACCACAATCCGCACGTTTGCTGCACTCAGTTTCCCGAAATCGCTCAGAGCAGGATTTCCATAATTGATCAGCATGATCGGCACGCTGAGATGTGCTGTGAGTGCTTCCAAGTGTTGGAAGTCTTTCACTCCGGCGAGGCAAATCGCGTCGGCCCCGGCTTTTTCATAGGCCGTAGTGCGTGCAATGGAATCTTCCAAGGTGGTAACGGCCACATTCGTTCGGGCGATGATGCTGAGCGCATCATCTGAACGGGCAAACCGCGCAGCGTAAATCTTGGCGGCGGCTTCTTCCCTCTCGATAAGCACATGCGACTGCTCGTCGTACTTGGCCGGAAGATGGGTGTCTTCTAGGGTTAGGGCAGCGACACCGGCTTTCTGCAGCTCGGTCACTGTTCGCATTACATTCAGCGCGTTTCCGAATCCATGGTCAGCGTCACCAATGATTGGGATTTGGCTGGCCCGTCCGACTCTGGAAACCTGCTCGACATACTCATCCAGCGTAAGCAGTGCGATGTCCGGCGCCCCGAGTACCTGAAGCGAGGCGACGGAGCCGCCTTGAATGGCGACCTCAAAGCCAAGGTCGGAAGCCATACGAACCGAGATCGGGTCGAATACAGAAGCAGCAAATTTGCATACGGTTCCCTGGAGTAAATCACCAAACGCCTCGCGCAGTTCATGATGTGATCGCTCAATCATTTTTGGCTCCATCAAATTCTTACAAGTAATTTGTTGGTCTCATTCGATTTGAACGAAACCTGGAAGGCACTACCGGTCACAACCTTTTCTAAGGCGAGATGACCGGCTCCCTTTGCAGATTATTTCTGCGCCAGCAATGCCTTCCTGGCCGCTTTTTCGTGTTTCATGGCGGCGATTTCACGCTCGCAGGCCTCGACATCGAACGAGTTGTCCCACTTGGCAATGGCGATGGTGCCGATGCCGTTACCAATCAGGTTGGTCACGGCCCGTGCTTCGTTCAGGAATCGGTCAATGCCCAGTAGCAAGACGAGGCCCACCAGAGGAATGGAGTGGATGGTTGTTAGCGTTGCCGCAAGGGTTATGAACCCGGCACCTGCGACGCCAGCGGAGCCTTTTGAGGTCAGCAGGAAGACGCCCAACAGAATCATCTGATCCATAAACGTCAGTGGAGTATTGGTTGCCTGTGCGATAAAAATCGCCGCCATGGTGAGGTAAATGCAGGTGCCATCCGCATTGAAGGCATATCCAGTGGGTAGCACCATGCCCACCACTGACTTCTTGCAGCCCAGCTTTTCAAGTTTCACCATCATTCGCGGAAGCACGGCTTCGGTTGAACAGGTGCCAAGCGTGATGAGAATTTCATCTTTGAAATAACGAAGAAATTGCATCAGCGGCATGCCCGACCATCTGGCAACAGTGCCCAGCACCACCACGATGAAAATCAAGGTGGTGATGTAGAGCGCAACCAGCAGTTGGCCGAGTGAAAGCAAGGTTCCAATGCCGTACTTGCCTATAGTGAAAGCCATCCCGGCGCCGGCACCAAGGGGAGCCAGGCGCATCACCATTGCCACGATCTTGAACAGCCCTTGCAGAAATAAGTCGATGGTATTGATGAGCGGCTTGCTGGTTTCGCCCATCTGAACGAGGGCTACGCCCATCAACACCGAAATCAGAATGACCTGAAGCATAACGCCATTGGAGAATGCGCCAATGAAGGTGCTTGGGATGATGTTGAGAAAGAAATCGATAGTGCCGCCCTGTTCCGTGGCGGCTTGGCTGTACTTGGCGATAGCGCTGGCATCAAGCGTGGTAGCGTTGATATTCATCCCGGCGCCTGGCTTTGCGATGTTGACCACAATAAGGCCGATGACTAGCGCAATGGTTGAAAGGATTTCAAAGTAGAGCAGCGCTTTGACGCCGATCCGCCCAACCTCCTTGATGCTGCCCATCTTGGCGATACCAACCACGACGGTACCGAAAATAATAGGCGCCAACAGCATTTTGATGAGTTTGATAAAGCCATCGGCAAAAGGTTGAAGCTTGGCTCCGAATTGCGGTTCAAAGTGACCAATCGCAGCGCCGATGACGATGCCGATCAGCACCTGCACATATAGCTGGCTGTACCAGCGGGACTTGGAAATTTCCACGGAAGCACCTCATTTTATTTTTGTGATGGGCATGTGGTTTGGCGTCAGCGGATGACGCCTGAGTCTGCGGTCTCTTTGAAAGAAACCGCAGATCGAGCTTGATCAGCCTTCGCCTAGCTCGCGCATGACTGCGTACAAGGCAGACTTGGCTTCGAAGCCAACACCTGGGATATCTGGCAGGCCGACATAACCATTTTCCACCTTGATTCCATCGGCGAAGCCACCGAAAGGCTGGAACACGTCGGGGTAAGATTCGTTGCCGCCCAGGTGCAGACCGGCTGCGATGTTCAGGGACATCTGGTGACCACCGTGCGGAACTACGCGGCGGGAAGACCAGCCCATTTCTTCCATCACTTTCAGGGTGCGCATGTACTCCACGAGCCCATAGGACAGCGCACAGTCGAACTGTAGGAAGTCGCGATCCGGGCGCATGCCGCCGTGACGCAGCAAGTTACGAGCGTCTTGGTGGGAAAACAGGTTTTCCCCGGTCGCCATGGGCAATTCATAGTGATTGGCAAGCTCAGCTTGGAGTGCGTAATCGAGCGGGTCACCGATCTCCTCGTACCAGAACAGGTTGTACTTCTTGATGGCTTCCGCGTAAGCAATACCGGTCTGAAGATCGAAGCGCCCGTTGGCATCTACCGCCAGTCGACGACCGTCCCCAACCACTTCGAGTACCGCTTCGATGCGACGGATATCTTCGTCCAGTGGCACCGCACCGATCTTCATTTTGACAACGTCGTAGCCACGATCCAGGTAGCTTTGCATTTCTGCCTTGAGTTTGGTCTGGTCTTTGCCTGGGTAGTAGTAGCCACCTGCTGCGTAGACCCAGACCTTGTCATCGGCCACGCCGTTACGGTAACGATCAGCCAGCAGACGATAGAGAGGTTTGCCTTCGATCTTGGCGACGGCATCCCATACAGCCATGTCGATAGTGCCAACTGCTACTGAGCGCTCACCGTGACCCCCAGGCTTTTCGTTGGTCATCAGGGCTTTCCAGATGGCAAACGGATCCAGGTTATTGTTTTCATGGTCGACAAGCGTGTCTGGATCAGCTTCGGTAATACGCGCCAGGAAGCGATCACGCATCAAGGCACCTTGACCGTAGCGACCATTGGAGTTGAAACCGTAACCGATGACAGGCTTGCCATCGCGAATCACATCCGTGATGACAGCGACGACCGAGCAGGTCATCTTGGAGAAATCGATATAGGCGTTGGCAATTGGAGAGGCAATAGAAACAGTTTTTTCACGGATGTCTACGATGCGCATGACGGGTTCCTCTTGTTGTTTGTGGCCCCACGTTATGCTTTGCGATGTCACCCGCCCAATGCTATTAATGCCGCACCCTATGCACAGGAGGCATGGCCCATGGAACTCGTTTGGCTCGAAGATCTTTCAGCACTTGCGGAGTACGGCAGCTTCGTCCGCGCCGCTGAAGCACGCCATGTTACTCAGCCGGCCTTCAGCCGCAGAGTTCGTTCGCTGGAGAGTTGGATGGGGGTCGAGTTGTTTGTGCGTACACCACAAGGAGCAACCCTTACCGAGGCTGGAAGACAAATTTTGCCCAGCGCTCAGGAAGCAGCCAGACATTTGTACCGGATGCGCAACGAGGCTCAAGAGGTAGCAGGGATGGCAGCCAAGTCGCTGCAATTCGCGGCGACTCACTCCCTGTCGTTTACATTTTTTCCTAAGTGGCTTCGAAGCTCAGAAAATGGTGCACCCATTGAGGCCGTGAAGCTGCACTCAGACAGCATGGCTGTCTGTGAGCAGATGCTGATACATGGCCAGGTTCAGTTTCTGCTCTGCCACCGACATCCTGATGTTCCGCCTCTCCTAGCGCCCGATCAGTTCATCAGCAAAAAAGTTGGTGAGGACGTCCTCGTACCTCTCGCGAGCGCTGCCACTAACTTCGGCACCTCCCCAGCGGCATTGCCGTACCTCGCTTACACCCATGAGTCTGGCCTGGGACGTATCGTCGCCCACAGACTTCGAGGGAAGGAAGACTACCTTCACCTCAAGCCGCTGTTCAGCAGCCACCTTGCAGCGGTGTTAATGTCCATGGCCTTGGAAAGTAAGGGCGTGGCGTGGTTGCCCAAAAGCCTTACCGAGCAAGAAATCCTAGATGGGCGCTTAGTCAGAGCTCTCGACGAAAGCTGGGACATACCTTTAGAAATCCATCTGACCCGCCCAAAAGCGAGCCTCAGTCAGTCTGCTGAAGAGTTCTGGTTCAGGGCGGGCATTGACCAGGCGACTGGTATATGACGCGAGGCATGGGTCAGTCGGACGAAGCGGTGGTGAAGTGGACGAGAGATGGCAGGTAGTGCTGCCCCCGGCTCCACACCATGAGCTTGCGTTTGTGGCTCCCTTCCAGGGATCGATCAGAGTGTCGCTGGGGCGTTGGTAGCGGACGCGCATTAAGCTTGTCCCGACTCCATTCGGTTCGCGGTTACATCGATGTGAAAATTGAGGCGGCGGTGGGTTAAGCGCCGACATCGAAAAGGCTGATTGAGCTAAAGTGGCCGGCGCTGTGCATCGCTCGGCCACTACAAAGATACGACAACATCCGTATTACAACGACTTGTAGCGCTCTGCTGGCTCGGAGTTGCTAAAGCCAGATGCAAGTACGCCACGTGCGTGCTCGAAAGCCTCCCAAGCTGCCAATTCAGGTACAGGAGGAATCGTCACCAATTCTCGGCGATCAAAACCAACCAGAGCTGCATCCACCAGAGCCTCTACTTCCATTACATCTGGCACTTGGCTGATGTCACCACCTGCACGCTCATAAATTTCAGTGCGCGTTGCAGCAGGAAGTACAGCCTGCACATACACGCCCTTAGCGGAAACCTCAGCGGCCAAGCTCCGAGACAACGTCAGAACGTAGGCTTTGGTGGCTGCATAGATACCGTGTGAATACTCTGGTAGCAGGGCCAGCACTGACGCGATGTTGATAATTGAGCCGTTACCACGCGCCACCATTTTATCCACGACAGCAGAGGCAAGCAGAGTCGGTGCGACTACGTTTAGGGTCAGCAGGGATTGCATCTTTTCAGGCTCAGCGGTGGCAAAGTCACCGACCAATGCCGCCCCGGCGTTATTCACCAAGATATCGATCACCGGATCGGTACGAAGGCGCTCCACAACAGTTTCGAGTTGGCCAGCGTCGTGAGGTCTGCAGCGATGACCTCGACCGAAACGCCATGGGCATCGCGCAGCTCGGATGCGAGCGCATTTAGTCGATCAGTTGCGCGAGCGACAAGTACAAGGTCGTGGCCGCGTGCAGCCAAGCGGCGTGCATAGATTGCGCCGATACCACTTGAAGCACCTGTAACGAGGGCGGTAGTCATATAAATCCTACTTATCTAAAAAGTAAGCGGCAGGATTTGCCGCGAGAAATTTATCTCAATATTTTTGAAGAACGGTGCGAATAGCTGAGGCGTAGTACCTAACTTAGTCAGGGCCGCGCAGCCAGGCTTAACATAGTGTAGTGCTCGTAATGACCTACACCGTTTTTGACAACTGGATCTTGCGATGTCAATGCAACGACATCTTGATCATCAGCGAGTTGATAAAGTGAAACACCGTAACCACCGGTTTCGTCGATCACTGGGCCATGCGCGACGATCAACCCTTGACTGAGCAGATCATTCAGATACACGCCATGCTGTTTCATCCATTCCTTTTCATCAGCTGACATGGTTGCTAGAAAGTCAGAGCGAGGGGGGATGAATTTGCACAAGTAGTATTTCATCTATTGGTTCTCTTCAATTTATGATCAGCTTTTCAAGCTGAGTGCTACCGCCTGGTACGAATTGATATTTCAATTGCTTACTTTGCCGACGTCACGCTTTTCAGTATTGAGTTTTCAAAAAGCTTAGGTGCATAGCTCTGCAAGAACAGAATCATGCCGGTCATTTTGCCTACCGGATTACTGAACTTGGACTTCTTACCTTCAATAAGCTTGCTGATTGCTCCCACGACAATGCTAGGGTCTTCAGCATCATCGATTCCCTTTTGTGTTGCCGCATTCGCCTTCGTCCTGTAAGCGTCGTAGTCAGCAATACGGTTAGTCGTTGTGGAAATGGCATTGTGGCCCAGGTTAGTTTTAAACCAGACGGGCTCGATCATGTTTACCTTAATGTTGAATTGATCCAGTTCGAAGCGCAAAGATTTGAAGTAGCCTTGAACTGCGTGTTTAGAGGCTGAATAGAAAGAAAGATTCGGCGGGCCGATCAAGCCGACAATGGAACTGATGGTAATGATTTGCCCCTGCTTTTGACGGCGGAAATAAGGGAACAGGGCATTAGTGACTTTAACTGTGCCCCAAAAATTGGTTTCAAACTGTTGGCGACCAAGCTCAACCGAGGTCTCTTCAGCGATACCAGTCACCATGTAGCCGGCGTTATTCACCAGGACATCCAAATGCTTGATGTGCTGAAACAAGGTTTCCGTGAATCGTTTAATAGACGCGTCGTTGTCGACATCGAGTGCGAGCAGTTTGAACGGCAGTTGAGCCGCATACTTTTCGGGTGTACGGCTGGTACCGATAACATCAAAGCCTTGTTGATGAAGGCTTTTGGCTAACATCAACCCAAAGCCGGAGGATGCACCAGTGATCAGGACTGTCTTTTTCATATGTCTACCATTAATGGGAAGTTCATCCCGTCGAGTACGCGGTTGGTTCCGGTATGTTGAGACGTTGTCGCATCGATGACGGCATCAGACGGACACTGCTAAACCCGGATGACGTATAGATTGCTCGGATTAACACCATTAGGCACTCGCCTAACGCGCCGATATGACTGCAAAACACGCCAAGATCTCACGGGCCAAATTGGCGCGATCTGTCGTTGTTGTGGCGTGATCGGCGCCCTAGACTGGGGGCTGGATACTTAAAATCACCACCAAGTGAGAAATGAAATTTCATGGTAGGCAAACGCAGCTCCGCTTTGGACTTCTCTGTTTGGCCGGGATGGCGATTGCTGATGCATGATGCCGGCTTAGCCACTGCTCCTATTTTGCGGCGCGCAAAAATGCCTGGCGATTTGTTTACGCGGCAAAACGTACGTTTGGATTCCGCGAATTTTTTCAACCTGTGGCGGGCTATCGAAGCCGAGGCTGTCGCTGTTTGCCCGGAATTGCCCGCGCCCCTTCAGATCGCGAAAGTTATGTCCTCGGACTGGTTTGATCCGGAGCTATTCGCAGCACTATGCAGTACCAATTTAAGTGGCGCTCTCGAACGGATTGCCAAGTACGTGCGGCTAATTGCGCCTATGACGATTCGGATCGTGCGGACTGATGCGCACACGACGGTAACCATGGATTTTCTAGATCCTTCGGAGCCGCCGCCAGAGGTTTTTTTAGCATTCAAAATCGTGTTTTTCGTGCAACTAGCGAGGTTGGCTACTCGTAGTCCTGTGAAACCGCTGCAGGTGAGCCTGCCATCACTGGCTAATGAGCTGGATTCTGAGTCATATCAAGCTTTCTTCGGTATTCCGGTTACTCGAAGCCCCTTGGCCACCGTGGTATTTACCGCTCAAGACGTCGAGCGCCCCTTTCTGACAGAGAACCACAAGATGTGGTTGTTCTTCGAGCCTAGTTTGCGTCAGCGGTTGTCCGACCTGGAGAGGACTTCCGGCATGGCCGATAGAGTACGCAGTGTCCTGCTTGAATCCCTGCCGGCAGGAGAAGTCTCGATGGAGGCGGTGAGTCGAAAGCTCGCCGTCAGTACCCGTACGTTGCAGCGCAAGTTGCACGATGAAGGGACAACGTTCCAGCAGACATTAGACGCGCTGCGTGCTTCGTTGGCACGTCACTATCTGCGGAATACGGCGATGTCGAGCGCTGAGATTTCTTTCCTTCTAGGGTTTGATGACTCCAACTCTTTTGCTCGAGCATTTCAGTCCTGGAGCGGCATCACACCTGCCAAGGCGAGATCAGAGATGGCTGCTTCCAGTGAGCATCAGGTTCCATAGCAAGCATTGGGTAATAGCATCCTCCCAAGCCTACTATGGCTTTGCTCATTTCAGATTCTCGGTTGGTATCAAAACCTAAATCTATGTAGGAATTAAGGGCGGCTTGCCTCAACAAGAAAACTCTCAATCTGGGCGCCAGGCATCATTGCGTGCAAGCCTGCAATTAACTTGTCACCCGCTTCTGTTAGAGCCTCTATTGGCATCGGCGGTAAGCTCTCCAGGATGAACCACATGTGCTTGGCATCAGAGGTCAGGCGGGTGCGAATACCTTGGCGCCAATTCCAGCGCCGGCATGTGATACCGCGATCATCCCGCCAAACCACTTCACCTGGATCGGGGGATTCGTGCACGGGCGCGCCGTCCTTCATTGTGTCAAACAGCTCGGTTCCATCGGCAATTACAAGACGAGGGGAGCCGTCGTACGCTTCAACGTTCTCCCCCCCCACCGGTATCGCATATTGAATGCTGATAGCGTTATACAGATCTACCACGGGCTCAATACTGGCAAGGTTGCCGTCGCGGAAAACCCGCTTGCGAAGGGCTTCTGCGGAGCACGGCGTGCGTTGTGGTTTTGCACCAAAATTGCGGAAGACATCGGCCCACGCGTTGAGGTGAGCCTCAGCCCACACCGCATCCTTTGTAAGAACGATTTCGCACGCTGTGGCTAAGGCTTCCTTGCCAATGTCAGGATTGGTGATTGGGGCGGCTTCAACCAAGATGCTTAAGGCTCTGAAGCCAGGAGCAAGCCTCACCACTTCCTGGCTGATTGACGGCATTACGGATAGCATCAGAGAATCTCCAAATCCCTAAATTAGAATTTATGCTAGCTACCAATGACCAATAAAGTCAATATATCGACCGACCCAGGTGCTGACGTGCAGACAGTCAGTGAGGCAGTGTCACGCAGGCTGAAACGTGAGCGGCAGGATCAGAAACTCTCGCTGGATGAGTTGTCTCGTCGTTCCGGCGTGAGCAAGGGAATGGTGGTTGAAATAGAGAAATGCACCGCGAACCCTAGCATTGCCACGCTCTGCAAAATCGCTGCTGCTCTTGGGCTTTCTGTGGCAGATGTTGTGAATGTTGCCGACACTCCTGCTGCCCACGTTATCAAAAGCCAAGACATACCAACACTATGGAGTGGGCCATTAGGTGGATCCGCTAGGCTTCTCGCCGGGACGAGCGGCCCGAACATGATTGAGCTTTGGAGGTGGGAGCTTTTCCCGAGTGAGACGTTTGAATCGTCTGGGCATCCTCACGGCACGACTGAGCTGTTTTATGTGGAATCTGGAACACTTCATTTCACTGTGGGTGAAGCTGAGTTGGTTGTGTCAAAGGGATGTGCAGCAGTGGCAAAAACAGATGTACACCACGCATATTCGAACAAGGGAAAGTCCAAACTGGTGTTCACCATGTCGGTCACAGAGCTACACCGTCCTGCACGTTAACTTTGAGAATCAACGGGAGAAACCTGTGATCGACGTACACAACCTGCTGTTGGTATTCACCGCATACATCGTCGGAGCAGCAAGTCCGGGGCCCAGTAACATGCGGATAATGGGGGTTGCGATGCACCAAGGCAGGCGATCAGCGTTAATGCTTGCTGCAGGTGTAGTAAGCGGGTCGTTCTTCTGGGGATCGCTGGCAGCAACGGGCGTAACAGCGGTATTAACGCAGTACGCGCAAGCATTGGTAGTTCTGAAGGTTTTTGGGGGTATATATCTGCTTTTTTTGGCAATCAAGGCGGGACGATCAGCTTTCACGACTGATGAAGCACTGGCAGCTCAGACGGCGGCGTTTCCGAGCGTTTCTGGTTTCAGACTCTACCAACGCGGCCTGCTGATGCATCTGACAAACCCCAAAGCGTTGCTGGGATGGGTGGCCACAATGACTCTCGGGCTCGGGCCTGGGGCACCGCCAAGTACAGCCTCCATCATTCTGGCAGGGTGCGCGATGCTGAGCATTACGATCTTCTGCGGTTATGCTGTTGTCTTTTCTACTGCGCCCATGCTTAAGGGTTACCGCAAAGCCCGTCGGTGGATCGAGGGAGCACTCGCGACAATCTTTGGAGGCGCTGGGCTGAAGTTGCTCCTCTCTCGGAGCTGACTTTCACCCGAGCGGAGGAACGTATCTCGAGTTTCGTTTTGAGCATTTCTCGCTAACAATTGTGAAGATCAGTTTGCTCCTGAGCTGAGCCCAAATTCAGGTTTGCATACGTTGGATGTAAGAATACCTTCCCCCCTTAAGTGTCATCATCATGCGCGACCCAATGACGGGGATTGCGAGGGGATTGTCATATAAGTGGCAGCCGGTTTAATTATCCAAGGTGCGATGCCCAGAGGCGTCCCTCTAGCGCCTATGTCACTTTCCGTCGCATCAGCTCAGGTCATGAAGCTCTCGTTCCAGTGGGCGGATCAACGACCAATCTGAAAACCTGACTTTCAATCCTTGCCGCTGTGGTGTACAGCAGATCGGGCCTACCTGATAACTATCCGCTTTAGGGAAAGGTGCAAGCCTGAGCAAGGGCCAGCTCATGCCATCTGTTGAATACTGCACACGAAGCACGCCGTTGGCGACGGTCACGCGAAGCCAAAAGTCGCGCGGATCTCCAGAAAAGAAGCCAGGCGCCCAATCAGACTGACTCTGAGTGATGACGCTGCTGATCATCGCATTTCCGTCGTTAAACTCGATTCCCGCCTTGACCCAAGTTTGCTCGTCGATCCTGACCATGATTCCTGCTTGGTCATAGAGTTCGCGGAAGTCTGCGTTAACTCTGACCTGAGCGGTGAACCCACCCGTGGCTGTGAACCCTAGAAAATGTCCGCTATCGCGCACGAACCCATAGTAGGTTTCACGCCAGAAATCGGTTTTGTCGTCAGTCACCACCTCCAGTGACTGATCTTCCAGCACGCGGTGAAAGCCGGGCTCATTGAGCCACTCTGCAGCTTCCCAGATCGATTCTCCAGCATCATGATTCACGTCATCAGCAACCATCTCATCACCCATGATCGCCCCCAATTCGCTCCTCGCGCACCGAGGGACTGTAGTTTTACTTCTTAAGCTACTCCGAGAGCGCCACTGCGACGGATTCTGAGATCGGTGTGGTCTTCCGGCCAATCAGGCGGCTGAGCTCGTGAGAGTCGTCAAACAGCGCACCTTTTGCAGCAGCTGCATCCGAGTCGGCGAGCATTGAGGCAAGACCTTCAGGTAGGCCGATACTGACTAGGGCTGACTTATACTTCTCCTCAGAGAGATCCGTGTAGACAACAGCCTTGCCAGACTGCAGCGATACTTCAGCAGCCAACTCCACCAAGGAGTAACTCTCATCCCCAGCAAGCTCGTAGATCTTGCCTGCATGACCAGTGGTCGTCAGAACAACCGCAGCGGCATCAGCATAGTCTGCACGGGCAGCAGAAGAGATACGACCATCGCCAGCGCTACCCAAAATAGCGCCGTGCTCTACAGCAGGCTTCACGCCCGCTGTGTAGTTTTCGTTATACCAACCATTGCGGAGCAACACATGATTGAGACCTGACTCGGCAAGCGCCTGCTCAGTTTCCACATGTTCCGCAGCGAGGCCCAAACTCGATTTCCCCCCATGGAGAACGCTGGTGTAAGCCAGAAGCTTAACCCCAGCAGCCTTGGCTGAGTCAATAACGGCACGATGTTGCTGCGTACGCTGACCGACCTCACTGGATGAGATAAGCAACAGCTGATCTACACCGACCAGCGCGCTTTGAAGTGTGCCGGGCTGATCGTAATCAGCTTGCCGTACATCTAGACCTTTCTCCTTGAGGTCTTGCGCTTTGGCAGGGTCTCTAACAAGGGCAATCACGTTTTTTGGATTGACGCGTTTGAGCAGCGCATCGATTACAAGTCTACCCAATTGGCCGTTAGCACCGGTGATGGCAATCATAAAAGCACCTTGAACAAAATGTGATGAGGATTCATCCTAAGCGCCAAACTAACTAATAGTAAGTACGTACAAAAAGGTAAGTGTGATGATCAAGCAACAGCATCCTCCTCAAAACTTCACGGCGAAGGTGCGGCGCGGAGAGTTGATGGACGCTGATTGTCCGTCTCGGCAAGTGCTCAAGCACATGACCAGCCGCTGGGGGGTGCTGGTTTTGGTTGTCCTCATGGACGGAACGCATCGTTTTAGCGAGATACGTCGAAAGATAGGCGGGATCAGTGAAAAAATGCTTTCCCAAACCCTCCAAGCCTTGGAAGGTGATGGACTCGTCGAGCGTATTTCTCACCCAGTCGTGCCTCCTCATGTGGAATACAACCTGACCGACATGGGGAAACAGGCGGCCTCAAAGGTTGAGGCAATGGTCGAGTGGATCGAGGAAAATCTGCCCGAGATAATGCAATTTAAACGAGCGGCAGAGTTCGATGGGGGTAGCTGAAAGCCTCATTGCGAGGTCATTGTTTAGCCATCTCTAGGAGTGCCAAGCTTCGATTGTTTGGAGCCTGCCTAGGTCGAAAAACATTGCCAATGTGTCGAGCGCCTGACTGGCCTGGGAATCGCTAGCGATTAGGGGATCTTCAGCGCTAGCAATGCTTTCTGCATAGCGGAGTAAACAGAGTTGTTGGCCACGTAGATTGCGTCCCACCGCCACCACCATTCTGTACAAGACTACGCCGCTCGATCATCTCTCGGGGTTGAAATGGAACGGCTGACAGACGGTTTGGCCCATGATCAACAGAGCGTGGCATCAGATGAATGTGCACTTCATTCAAACGCTGCTCTCGCATGTCGGTATTCGTACGATGAAGGTGGTGCCTTGACTTTGGGTTGACGTCACATCAATCACGCCACCGTGAGAGGTTACGATTTCTGAGGCTATGAATAGTCCAAGGCCTAATCCTTCTGAGGGCCCGTGCTCTACAAATGAGTGCTGAGAAAATCGGCCCATTGGGTTAAATATGAATGGCAAGACGTCGTCAGGTATTGGCTCTCCGCTGTTGTGAACGGAAAAAACAGCGTCATTTTCCAAAACCGTTAGCTTCACTTCAATGGGGCGTTGTCCGTCGCCGTGTTGAACCGCGTTGCTAATGATATTTGAGAAGACCTGCTCCATTCGCGCACCGTCAAACATACCTGGAACTAGCGCCTTTTTTTCAAATTGAATATCTGTGCACGGGTGAAATGCTCGGATCTCATCAACAATGCGCTCGCAAATTGGTGCCAAATCTAAGGTCTCTTTTCTGACAGGAATACCTGGGCCCATCTGGCATCTTGTTAAATCTAAAAGGTCTCCTACGATCTGACTCGCTCGCTGGACGCTGGTGAATATCTGGGAGGAAATCTTGGTCACCCGGGCGTCAACGTTCTCCGAACGTCTCAATACATCGGCGCCGAGTAAAATCGCCCCCAATGGTGTGCGCAAGTCGTGACCCAAAATTCCGAGGAATACATTGCGAGATGCATCAACAGCCCGCGAGTAGCTAGCAATAGACTCTGACAGCGCCTGATCAATCGCCTCATGGAAGCGTGTCATATCGTCAATGTCCATGAGAGTGCCAGCTTTGATCTGCTTCAACCATTGACCGAGCACACTCGTCCTGAGCGCTCGATACTCCGATACCATTTGGTCGATTGTGAACCCGGCCATTAGTCGAGTGACAGCGTGGGTTTCAGCGGGCGTCTCAATGTCAGTAGTCGGTGCATTACCCTGTGCTTTGGCAATCTGTTCTCGCGCCGTCTGTTTGGTGCGCAGGTCAATGACAATGGCATTAAGCATTTGCTCGGCGTGATCTCGCAGCCCCTCGGCATCTAGCGGGGCGCCGGGGGTGTCAATCGTGCGCGCGAAATCTTCCCACGCCTGTAAAATTGGCTCAATGTTGGCGTCGATGAAGTCTGAGAGTCGCATGCCGGTATTCCAAATGAGGAGGGCGAATCCCTGGCAGGGGAGAGGGGAAGACGCAAAGGCGCAGTAGAACACGGAAACACCAACTCGCAGGGTCGGTGTAGCTACATTGTTCACGATTAGACGTTCATGTTGGCTGAGGATGGGCTCATGCTCATCAATTTGATGATGCCGTCCGTCTGTCAGTGAGAAATTTTTAAAACCTTAGGTGATTACGGAGTATAGGACGTAGCGCGAGCTGGACTACTGGTATGAGTATTTTGCATTGCCCGTATTAGCGTACGGGCTTTTTTTCGGGCAAAAAAAGGCCCAGCGCTGAGCTGGGCCTGCTTGTCGATCATGCTGCGAGACTTGGGTCTGAAAGCGATTTTTTATACGCTACTTTCATCTCCTCCATTTGCTGACCCAACTCATTAAGTTTCTCTTTGCCGAGAAGTTTGTTTGCCTGAGGAAACATTTCCGTCTCCTCTTCTTCGATATGGTGTTCCAAGAGTTCCTTGACGACCTTGACGCGCCCGGAAAACTCAGGAGTTCCAGGGTCAGTTGCTTTCAAATCTGGCAACACAAGGGAGTCAACAGTGCGATGTTCTTCCTTTGCTTCGTAGTACATCACCTCCTGTTCCTTGCCCCCAGCTTGCTTGAAAGCGGGATAGAGAATCTCTTCCTCTAACTTCGTGTGGATTGTTATCTCGTGCTCTAGCTTAGCCAGCAATTCAGTGCGTTTTTTGATGCCGCGCTCAGTTGATTCGCTGAGCTGAGTCAGAATCGCTTTGACGCGTTCGTGGTCTGCTTTCAAGAGGTCAATGGCGTTCATGTCGGATTCCTTCAGTAATCACAGTTAAACGCGCGTCGATTAGTGTGCCAACGCTACGCGAATAGCTGTAATGCACCGACTGTGCCAAATTAGAACTTCATCAATATCTAACAAAAACAATAAGTTATTGGGCGGTTAGTTTGGCTTTAGCCATGCGTTTTGCCCGAATCATTGATCCAGGTGTTGCAGATGGCCCAGTGGTTTCGGAAGCGAGGGCCTACATATAGTAGTGATTTGATATGAATTATAGTTATCAGAGAACACCTCAACGTCGCATAAGTGCATCAATCGGACAACGTCGCTTTAGCGTAATCGACCTCGAGCATTTTACTTACTAACTCTGCAAGCACTTGTAATGGAAAAGGCTTCGTCAGGAGCTCCATGTGAGGGCCCAGGAAGTTCTCACGGTTGGCTGCATTCTGTGCATACCCTGTCAGAAAGAGAACGGGTAAGTCCGGCCATCGCTGCTGAGCGATTTCAGCAAGTTGCCTTCCGTTCATACCTGGTAGTCCTACGTCGGTTACCAAAAGGTCAAGCTGAGGTAGCGACTCCATGATTTCTAACGCTTGGTGGGCATCGTTTGCGATCAGCACTTCGTACCCTAGTGCAAGGAGTACCTCAGAGTTCAGCATTCGCACAGACTCATCGTCTTCAACAAGAAGAATGGGTTGACCGATACCAGCGGTAACGGGCGTATGAGTGGCAATTTCAATCGATTCATGCGATTCGATAGCCGGCAGGTATATCGACACAGTAGTCCCATTACCTGGAGCACTATTTATGGTCAAGCGCCCACGGCTCTGCTTGGCGAACCCGTACACCATCGAAAGTCCTAGTCCTGTGCCTTGGCCCTGCGGCTTTGTGGTAAAAAACGGTTCGGTTACCTTGCTCAAAAATGCAGGAGGGATTCCCATCCCAGTGTCACATACGTCGATGCGGACGTAGGAGCCAGGTGTCAATGCGTCCGGGTCGGCAAGCTCCGTCGCGAAAGTCTCACTATGCGTTGAAATCGTGATGGCACCACCCTTCGGCATGGCGTCTCGTGCGTTGATCACCAGATTGAGCAGTGCGTTCTCTAGTTGGTTTGCATCTGACTGAACCCAAGGCGCTGAGTCGGCCAGATCTAGAATGATTTTGATCTGCTCGTTTACTGAGCGAGCTAACAGATCGTGAAGACTGACAACGAGCTCGTTCACCCCAAAGGGCTTTGTGTCTAATGACTGTCGCCGTGAAAACGCCAAGAGGCGCTGAGTTAAGGATGCTGCCCGTTGCGCAGAGGTCTGAGCGGCACTGATGTACCTCTCAACGCCCCCGATATTTGCTTTAGCCAGTCTCAGCTTAATGAGCTCCAGAGCACTTAGAACCCCAGTAAGCATATTATTGAAATCGTGGGCAATGCCCCCCGTGAGCTGGCCGACTGCTTCCATCTTGAGCGAGTGGCGTAATTTATCCTCAGCTAGCGCGCGCTCATTACTCTCAGTACGGAGTTGTTCCAAGGCCTTGGCCAACGCTTGAGTACGCGTTGCAACTTGTATCTCAAGCAATTCATTGAACTCTCGCAGAGTTAACTCTGCGCGCTTTTGATCAGTAATATCGACGATGACAAGGGCGGCGCCAATGATCTCGCCACTTGATTGCCTGAGCGGAACAGCGTTAATCCTCACCCATGAATCGGCGCCGTCTTCGGTGTAATGGCGAAATACAAGTCCATCGACGGAATCTCCACGAAGTGCCCTTACTCCTGGAAACATTTCCGGTGGAAGTCTCGTGGCGTCTTCCTCCTCCGAAAACCATGCCTGCTCACTCAAGTGGGGCGGTGTGAGGCCAGTGGGGAAGTAATGGTCGTAAAGTGGGTTGCTAACGAGGGATGCACCAGTCACATCGACGAAGCAGACGCCGACGGGGATGTTTTCAAGCAATATCCGTAATCGCTCACGCTCCTCAGCCAATTCAGCGAGCTTGTCGCGCATTTCGAACTGACGCGCTCGAGATTGCCAGGCTGCTGCAATAGCGCTCTGCAGTGAGGAAGAGCTCATAGGTCGCTCAAGTACCACTACGTTAGCGGTGTTGCTCGGAAGGCGTCTTCGAGCAGCATCGTTATCCCGTCCTGCTCGAGAGTGGTTTGAGGCCAATAGAACGATTGGAATATCTGACCAGTGGGGTTGAAGTGCGAGAGCCGCTCCGAGTTGGGAAGCGCCCGCAGCGAGCGCCTCCTCAGTCAGGAGGATCACGGCGGTATTAGGGCCGACGCATTCAGATAGGGAGGAAATATCCGAAAACACTTGAGTTTGGTAGCGCTCCCCTAGCACCTTTTGAAGGGTCGCGGCGTCCCCTTTAAACGGGGCCGATATCAGGACAGTGCGACCATACTCTTCCAATTCACTTACCCCCACTTCGCTCATCTAACAGCGGAGCGCCCGCACCGTGGTACGCAGGCGTGCCCGTGAGTACCCCGCTGAAATCCGCTAGTGGCTCTCCGATACGTAATCCACGGTCGTCGATCTTCAGTTCGCGAATAGTGTCCTCGTGCGCTCCGCCACGGTTTTTCAGTACCGATATCGCCTTGCGTAAACGACCTTGCGACTCAAAGAACCGAATCAAAATTACCGTGTCGGCGACGTAAGAAATATTCAAACTCGTCGTCATCGTTCCGACTAGGCCAGTTTGTGGGTTGATGAGAAACGTGACTACGCCCAACTGAGATAAGTACGAAAGCATCTCATGCATTTGAAGAATTAGCTGTTGCTCCTGAGGCATGGCAGCAAGGTAGCCATTGAGACTATCGACGACAATCAATCTGCTGTTACGGTTTTCTACCTCATTGCGCACCCGCCAAGAAAACTCTCCAGGGGAGATCTCGGCAGGATCTATTTGCTCAACCAACAGCAAGCCTTCTGCGATGTAGCGCTTCAAGGGCATGCCCATGCTTTCCGCGCGACTCAGGAGTGTGGCGATTCTCTCATCGAATTCATAAATGGTGCAGTTTTCACCCCGCTCACAAGCGGCGGCTAGATATGACAATGCCACTAAAGTTTTGCCAGAGCCCGCTGGGCCGGTGATCAGCGTGCTGGTGCCTCTGAGCGGGCCTCCCATCATGAGATCATCAAGTTCGTTGACGCCGCTATCGATTGCCTCCGCTTTAAATTCAACGTGATGCCTCGCAGCGATCATACGAGGGAATACTTGGAGGCCGCCTTTTGCGATTGCAAAGTCGTGATAACCGGCAGTGAAGTCAACTCCACGAAGTTTTTGTACCTGCAACCTACGTCTTGCGGCTCCAAAATCTAATGTCAATCGCTCCAAGGTAATCACGCCATGGCAGATGCTATGGAGATGATTATCCCGCTCACCATTGGCGGCAGTGAGGTCATCTACCAGTAGTACGGTGATATCGCGCCCCGCGAAATACTGCTTGAGTGCTAAAACCTGGCGTCGATATCTAAGCGGATCTTGGGCGAGCAGACGCATCTCTGAAAGGCTGTCAAAGACAAGGCGTCGAGGCATTAGGGACTCAACGCGATCCTGAATGAGCTTGATTGTATCGCCTAGCTCCGCTTCCCAAGGGTGGAGGATCGACTGCTCCCCTGCGGCTCCGAATATCTCTTCAGTAGCTGACAGCTCAAACAGCTCAATTCCGGAGATGTCCCAGCCGTGGGAGCGGGCCACGCTTTCTAATTCTTCACTGGTTTCTGAAAGAGTGATGTACAGCACCGGCTCATTCGCCGCGACACCGTTCAGCAAAAATTGCAAACCCAAGGTGGTTTTGCCCGCACCTGGAGTGCCCTCAACTAAATAGAGACGGTTTCGGGGCAAGCCACCCTTGAGGATGAGATCTAAGCCCTCATTGCCTGTGGATAGCGGATTGGGTTGAATCCTCGCGTCGAAGACGCCAGTGGATGAGTTGAGAAGTCTTAGGAGCGAATTCTTTAGCCTTCTAGAACCTCCAGTCCTGGACATGCTTTGAAATCTTCGACGCGAATAATTTGTTGATACACATCAGACGTAAGGCAGCGGCGCTCTCCAAACGTTCAAACCCTGAAAGATGTTCGATTGTGTTTCGCAGCCTACGTTGACCGTCCGAGTCATGGACAATATCGCGAAGTCCGTGTCTTCGCCTATCTTGTGAATAGGTCAGCCGCTTCCCGAAAGCTCTGCGTCCGTTGAGCTCATTTCTTGTCCAGCTGCTATCACCGTCCTGTTGCTCGGCCTTCAGGCCAAAGAAGTCGCCCTGGGTGGTATATTTGTCCTGAGCGTCAGTATTGGTTTTGCCCTCACATTGGTAGGTGCAGCCGCCGCTATTGGTGCGAAACAAGCTTCCAACCGCTGGCCATGGCTGGGCACTGTTGCACGACGTGCGTCCCACTTTTCAAGCGTGCTGATTATCGTTGTTGGCCCTAACGTTGGATATTATGGCCGGGTCGGCATGAACGCATGACCATCGCGACTTGAAGCAATGGAAGACAGAACATCAGACACCGTCGAGTTTTGTCTGACCAAGTAATCTAGGGGTCAATACAAACGGGCCGGCGATGGCCATTTTTTGTTTCAGCTTTTACTTCTCCGGCAGCGCTCAGAGCAATAACGAACTTCCTCCCAGCAGCGAGCCCATTTCTTCCGCCACGCGAAGGGCAGGCCGCAGGTTACGCAGGTTTTGATTGGAAGCTCACTCTTTTTCAAATTGTCCTGCCTTCATCCAGTTCTGCAAGTAACCACTGGCCACGCTGCCAGAGTGCTTGCTGCTTGGATTCATCCATGCGGTCGAGGTTTTTATAAATCATGGCCATGCGCTGATTGCCACGAAGGCGGTCGCCGTGACGCATCAGGAAGTGCCAATAGAGCGAGTTAAAAGGGCAGGCGTCATCGCTGGTGCTTTCGCTTACCTTGTAGGTGCAACCACGGCAATAATCAGACATTCGCTTGATGTATTGACCGCTCGCGCAGTAGGGCTTGGAACCTAGATACCCGCCGTCGGCATGCATGACCATGCCGAGTGTATTGGGCAGCTCCACCCAATCGAAAGCGTCCATGTAGATCGCCAGATACCACTCACATATCTGACTCGGTGCGATACCTGCCAGCAGTGCGAAGTTGCCAGTCACCATGAGCCTTTGGATGTGGTGAGCGTAGCCATGCTCAAGGCTCTGGTTGATGGCTTGGCGCATGCAATTCATCCGCGTATCGCCCGTCCAGTAGAACTCTGGGAGCGACCGCGAATTACCGAATGCGTTGCCGTCGGCATAGTCAGGCATCTTCAGCCAGTAGACGCCTCGGACATACTCCCGCCAGCCGATCAGTTGTCGAATAAAACCTTCGGCAGCGTTCAGCGCAATGATGCCCGACAGGTACGCCGATTCAACATCGCTGCACAGCTGACGAAGATCCAGCAGTCCAATATTCAGCGCGGCGCTTATTCGGGCATGAAACAGGAACGGCTCGTTACTGGCCATCGCGTCTTGGTAGTCGCCGAAGGCTGCCAAGCCCCAGTCGAGAAAGTAATCCCAGAGGGCCTGAGCTTCCGCATGGGTTACCGGGTAGTCGAATGTGTCGAGCGTACCGTAGTGGCTTGTGAAATTTTTGCCAACTAACGCAAGAACATCTCGCGTAATTGCGTCAGGAGTAAAACGTGCGGGAGATGGAGGCCTTACGCCCTTGGGTAATGACTTTCTGTTTTCCGCATCAAAGTTCCAGGCGCCTCCGACCGGGCTGCCGTCGCCATTGAGTAATAATCGGCTCTTACGGCGCATCTCGCGGTAGAAGAACTCCATGCGCAGCTGCTTTTTACCATTCGCCCAGGTAGAGAACTCGGCACGGGAGCAGAGAAAGCGAGAATCCGAATGCCACGTTATCGCCAAGCCACAGTCCTTTATCGATTGCTCCAACCGCCAGTCACCGCACTCAGTGATGTGGATTTCATCTGGTTGCCAGAGTGCGTGCCACCGCTGTAACTCGCGCGGCACCGATCCAGTATTTTCTGGGTCATCGAGCTTTACGTACTGCACCTTGACTCCCCGTTGCTGTAGCGCCTCGGTGAAGTGGCGCATAGCGCTGAAGATCAAGGTGATCTTTTGCGGATGATGAGGAACATAGCTGGCTTCCTCCATCACCTCGACCATGAGCACGATATCGAACTCGATATCAACGCCCTGCAGTGCGGCAAGGTCGAACGACAGCTGATCACCCAAGACTAGGCACAGGCGCTTAACGTTTTTCATCAACACCTCTAACAGCCGACATCTGGCTACAAGGGGCGCGTTGGGTGTCTGTCACCGCACAGCGCTCATCGCGACACCGAACGCTGCCATCAGGATGGGGCAGCCATGCTAAATGCGGACGCAACCAGCAAAACAGGCGATACCCAAAGTTTAGAAGTGGCCTGGTCGACCGCCATGATAACGGCGCGGCCCAGATACCGAGACCCGCTGCTCGCCAGCTCCAAAGCGTAGCGTCCAACCCAGTGACCCAGGTTCCATCGCCAAACCTTGCGTGCAGTGACGACTGCATTTCAACGAGCGTGAACTCGAGATATTCAGCGTTGAAGGTTGCCGCGCTGATATCGACAAATAGAAGACGATCAGGCGTGGCCCTCGCCCTTAGGAGCTTGATTTCTCGCGCGCAGAGCGGGCACTGACCGTCAAAATAAAGCGTCAGAGGCCATTTCTCGTTCTTGTACAATGCGGTGAACCTTGTATAAGTTTTTTACAAGATATGCTCAAAAAACTTTGATGACAACGGGCTCCAACCTCCACCAAGAAATTAGGTTTTTAAGACGCCCCCTCGACAGTTTTTAGGTTTGCTATCTGAGACACAGTTTGGGCTATGTGAGCTCACAGACCATCGGTAAACATAAAAACTGAGTTGTGGAGTCATTGGGCGAACTGCATAGACTAACGACTATCAGAACTTACGGCCTAGCAGCGATTTCCTCTAAATGTCGTAACAGGTCTTGAGGATCCTCGTAAACTCTCAGAGCTCCTGCTCTTTCCAGCTCGCTAATATCGTAGCCGCCTGATAGCAAGCCAACACCTGTTGCTTTACATCGTCGTGCTGCAAGCATGTCCCATATCGCGTCTCCAACCACGACGCAGTCTTCGATGGGTACCTTGAGTTTTTTGGCTGCTGCAAGGAAAAGATCTGGATCAGGTTTGCCGTATTTAACATCGTCACGTGTGATGATATTGATATTATTAATATCTAGGCCAAGAACCTTCAAGTTGATCTTCGCAGTGGACGACCCACCACTGGTAGCAATACACCACCGTATTTTTTCGTCCGTAAGCGTCTGCAGCAGTTCGACTGAACCTGGAAGTGCAGAGATTTGTCCCTTAAGCGCTTGATATGCAGCTGCATGCTTTTTAGTTAATACTTCTCCTTGCTTATCAGTAATTGTCACGCCGGTTTCGCGTGACAAAGTTTTCAGCATTAGGCCTCCACTCATTCCTATCTTTCGATGAATGCGCCACATTGCGAGCGGAATTCCCTCTGAATTCAGCGCCTCTTTCCAAGCCGCAACGTTTTGATAAACGCTGTCGGTCAGTGTGCCATCAAGGTCAAATATAAATGTGGTCTGAGGTCGCATGAAAATCCTCCTGGTTATAGATGGGGTATGTAGTGCATCATTGCATCTGTAGCTTGAAAGCTAGGTTTTATTTGGTTTGGGAAGTTCTCTCAATATCGGCGGGGCCCGGTGTGACGCGACCTCCATTCGCTATTTCATCATCTTCTCGGCTGGCTCTCTCGTCGTCTGAAAGACCCGCGTGTTGTAGGTCGATTTGCGTAGGCGGCGTGGTGGTATCTTTACTTGGTATGACGCTGTTATCTGAATCAATGTGCTTATTCATTTTATATTTCTCCATAATTAAGTATTAACCACATACAGTTCAGAGACCAAAGGTAGACACGCGTTCATTATTTCGGAGGAGATGATGTTTTTGAGTTGAATGATGGTCATTGCTACAGGTGGGATCTTGGATCTGTATGACGTTGCCCCTCGCCCACGCGTCCGCCCCTTTTGCCACCTCAGGCTTTCAAGTCGGGCAAGGTCATAGTGAATTACGGGGGTAGTGGCGTTTCGGAATCGAAAACACGTCATCTTCACCAAGACTGGGTTTCGTCGCGATATCGATGATTTACCTCAGTGATAGTTTTAATAATCTCTCAGATTGACGACGACCGGTGAGAATAACGTTATTTACCGCCGCTGGTCAGTACAGCCGGATGTTTATTAAATTAATTGAGGGGCAGCCCTTCAGATACCTGTGGACGCCGCATTTGGTAAGTCATCGAATGAGCAGCGACGTCTTATGGTCTGAGGAGATCTATCATGTTTCTACATAACAAACGTCTTCAATATACCGTGCGTGTTGCGCAGCCTAATCCAGGTTTAGCGAATCTTTTACTTGAGCAGTTTGGCGGAGCAAATGGAGAACTGGCCGCCGCGTCCCGATATTTCACACAAGCATTGGCCGAAGATGATCCAGGACGGAAAGATCTGCTTATGGACATCGCAACCGAAGAGCTGAGCCATTTGGAGATCGTTGGTTCGATCATCGTGATGCTAAACAAAGGCGCCAAGGGGCGTATGGCCGAAGGCGTTGAGGAAGAGGGTGAGCTGTATCGCTCCATGAACGGCGCCGGTAATGATTCGCACATTACGAGCTTGTTGTATGGCGCTGGTGCACCGCTAACCAACTCCGCTGGTGTGCCTTGGTCAGCTGCCTACGTAGACACCATCGGCGAGCCCACCGCAGATTTTCGTTCTAACATCGCCGCCGAGGCGCGGGCCAAGATCGTGTATGAGCGGCTGATGAACGTCACGGACGACCCTGGGGTGAAAGAAGCCCTAGGCTTTTTGATGACGCGCGAAATAGCGCATCAACTCTCCTTTGAAAAAGCTCTGCACGCGATCCAGCCTAACTTTCCCCAAGGGAAACTACCCGGCATGCCTGAGTTTACCAATGTCTATTTCAACATGTCCCAAGGCGCAGAGAGCACTCGAGGGCCATGGAATCAGGGTGATGACTGGGAGTATGTAGAGCAGCCGGGGCCGGCTGTGGATGGTGGGGACGGTACCGCAAGCGTTCAATTGAGCCCAGAGGACGAGTCCATTCTTATGGACTTGAAGGCCCGGACTATGTCCGATCCAGACTCTAATCCTGTCACAGGGGCTGACCTTGGATCTGGAGCGCAGATAAAGCCGAATGCCTAAATCCCTTTCGCCGCGCGTTTCATTGGCGTGCGGCGACTACACCAATTTTGCGAGCTGAATATCTTAGCTCGTGGTACTTCCGAGATAACCACTGAGACCATTGAAACGGTCATGAAATGCCTGCAACGCTGAGATTGGTGCGCGGGTTTGGAGTAATGATGTTTTGGATACCGCTCTAGGAGAGTAGTAGGGCGTCTGTCTTCGATTTCCACCTGCTCTCTACTGAAGATTCGTAATTCGAATCTTTAAACCTTCGATTAGAGAGCGGTGTCGGATATAGCAGAGCCACTTCGCCTATTCGAGGGAACGTCAATGATCGGTGTTGTGATACCCGCGCACAACGAAGAAAGGTGCATTTCAGCCTGCCTTGCGTCCATTCTGGAATCCGCATGTCACCCAGATATCAAAGATCAGGTGGTCAAAATCGTCGTGGTGCTAGACGCTTGTTCGGATGACACAAGGGCCCTAGTGTCGATGCATGAGGTGTCGCAGCTTAGCGTTTCGTTCAAGAACGTAGGGAAGGCGCGAGCGGTAGGTTCACAATGCCTACTAGATGACGGGGCATTGTGGCTCGCATTCACTGACGCGGACACGGTTGTTCCCGCCGACTGGCTGGCTCGCCAGATTGCATTCAAGGCTGACGCAGTGTGCGGTACGGTTGAAGTGGACAACTGGAGCGAATACAGCGATTTGGCACGTGCAAAATATCTTGAGCTGTACCAATTCACTGAGAACCATCGACACGTTCATGGCGCCAATCTTGGGATGAGCGCGCATGCCTATGAGCGCGCGGGAGGGTTTAAGCACCTAAGCGCACACGAAGATGTTCGCATGGTTGCCGACCTTGAGAGCGCCGGAGCACGTATCGTCTGGACAGCTTCTAACCCGGTGATTACGAGCGCTCGTAAGGACTTCAAATGTCAGGGCGGCTTTGGCGAGTACCTTGCCGGCTTGGAGCGTTCCGCATACAAGTCGTTAGAAGAGTTGAAGCTTCAACAAGGCGCTTTTTCTTGAATATCGAGGGCTAAGAAGTTCTCAGTTGCGGGAGGGTGTACCTGAAACAAACATCAGCTACGGGTGGGCATCGTTAAAACACCAAGCCTCATTCAGATGATTAATAAACTGAACTGCCGGAAAACACGCTTACCTAATGATTAGCTTGTGAGGAATTGCACAAGCAATTTGCCAATAACGGCATACTCCGAGAGGTGGTCAACGTGGCTAAAGACGACAAGAAAGGCAAAAGCGAAGCTTCGAAAGCCAGCAAGGACTTGAAAGACAAAAAGTCCTCACCAGCAAAAAAAACTGCAGCTGCATCGGCGCTGTCAAAATCTGCCGAAAAGAAAGACAAGAAAAAAGATGCCGAACCAAAGAAATCCGTAAAAAAAGCTGATAGCAAGCCAGACAAGGCGAAGAAATCAGAGAAGGCAGAGAAGCCTGCGAAAAAGAAAAAGTAAGATACGCTAGGGCTTAACGCCCTAGCTTCTTCACTCGGAATCCGTTGCCCTCGTTCGGCTCGCTCCATGCGGCTGCTCTTCATGGTGCGATGACGTCTTTGTAGCGAGCTCAGCCACTGCCGCCTAGTGCGAAGCTTTCAGGCTTCGGTAAAGGTGGCAGCTATTTAAATAACGTAGTGCTCGCGTGAGGCGCATTTGAGATCAAAATCAAATAGCTTTTGAATCATGTGAGCTTGCTGAGACGCGCCAAGCCCTGTTTTATGTGTCCGGCGTTATCGCCGATTGTCTCCAGGGCTCCACGGACGTTATTCCCTACATCTGCATATCCATGAGCTTCCACATGAAGCGTCAGTTCCATCAGGGCTGCCTCTAGGGCGAGTTGGTTTTGGTACATCCTTTCCAGCAAGTCCGGCAATGAGTATTCACTGGGCATTTGTGGGCTCCATAGGGAAACTCAGCATAGCCCAATCAAGGGCGTGGGCTAGCGGTTTGCGGATAGCTCCTGAGCCTCATCAACTTTGAACTTTTCATAACGGTCATCCCCCTAACGCTGTGCAGATGGCCGCTGGCTCAGGCTGCCCTTGGAAAATTAATTGACGCAAAGGTTTGGTGATTTATGAAGAGTGAACAAGTCGAAGGTGTAGCTGAAAAGGTTGCTGGAAAGGCTCAGAGCGTCGTTGGGAAGTTGTTAGGAGACTCGAAGCTGGAAGCTGAAGGCGCTGGCCGCCAAGCTGCCGGTCAGCTGACTCAAACCTATGGCGATGCACTGAACAGCGTATCTACGTTCGTTAAAGAGAAACCGGTCGCCGCGATTGCAATCGGTGCGGTAGCCCTCTTGGTTCTAGACAGACTCTTTCGCCGCTGAGTCGGGAAGAAAGGGGCTCTCGCAACGAAGTTCCTTTTCCTCTCTATCGTGCCCCTGTTTTCCCAAAAGCTGTCGACGTGGTAACTCAGGGGGCGAGCAGTGCGCCTCCGCGTAATCTTCCTGCATGGGCTTCGCTAGCTCATAGCCGTCGGTAGTTTTGAACGCACAAATCAACCCCGTTACAGACTGACCGGCTCTATAGCCGACGGTGTTATGACCATTAATAGGGCATCTCCCGACTTCACGTTGATCGTGGTCGAACTGGACTTGAAGCTCGTGCAATTGGCAACAGGTTGAACCTCTAAAAAATGCTTTCCGAACGTCGTTCCAAAATAGGAAATTTCCCCTGGATGGAAGTCAGCGGCACGCCTCCCATCTATCAACAAACTGACCTTACAAAACCCTTCAAGTCGCGGCTTGAGCAACATGACTAGCTGGGCATCAGATTTTTTTGAGTTACTGTAAATTCGGGCTGCTGGTACCGGGTCAGCGCGCTCATGCGGTGTCTGGATGGAGGTGCAGCCAAATATCGAGGCAAGCGCCACAAGGAAAATGAATTTCTTCATTCTGTTCCCTCATGTGATTTTTATTGTCATCCCTTAGGACAAACCCAAAGTCAGTGCCTTGAGTCTTTTCTCAGTCGCGAGGTCAAAATACTCGTACAGCGCCTCGCCCTGGTCTGCGGTTATCCCTCCTGCACACACCAACCCCAGCACAAACCCATTAGCTCGCGCACCACTTTTGACGGCCAGAATCATTGATCCAGCGCACTCAATATCGGACATGATTTTCTTGACCTGCCGTCGGACGACCTCAGGTAAATCGTTGGTATCGTCGTTCATAGTCGGCTCCGCTTGCTTTGCTACCGCACTCCTTCGGCGGTTTTAGTTTGAATTTCATTTGAAATACATGACCGGGAGCGCGGCGCAGAGGTTCAAAAACTTTGCCAATGGCCCTACGCATCTAGCTCATAAGGTATGAAGCGTCTGCCGCGCGAGGTATCTTTCCGCCTATGGATGTTGAGAGTTTGCCTGGGATTCACCGTATTTTTTTTAAAAATTCCTGCGTGTAGCCAACGGCAGCAATGCACAACTCACTATCCTCCAAGCGGGGGGGATAAATCACGATGAGGATATTGGCCTACAACACTCATAGATCGGTGAAGGAGGAACTGTGGCAAGCGGAGCGCGCAGGCGGGGGATGGAAGCCCAAAGGGCCAAGACTCGGCAACTCGAGGCTTGGTTCACGACAGCCGCCCTCGTAGAGGCCCGCTCGACCTTGGCTCCCTAGAGCGCTTTTAGAAGACGTTCAAGCGTCTGGTGCTCCCAAGTGCTGAGTAACGCAATGGGATCTGTTCCAAATCGATCCCCTGCGCCAAACGACCATCGCCGTCCTTCTGGACTCACGCATTCTTCGCAGTAGTCGAGCGTGCCACAGTCGTTGTAAATCGATATCCGCCAACCCTCGATGCTCACCACGAAATGGCCCGCATGAATCTGATCCCAAGACGTCTGGCTCACCTTTGTCATCGCCCGTCGCTCGAAGGTGGCCTCTCGCAATACCTGGCATACCTCTCTCGCAGAGAGTTCACCCCCAGTGCTTTCGCTCATGCTACCTGCCAGGGATGAACGCGCTGCCGCTCTGGCCTGTTTCAGCCTTTCCTCGGCGTACATAGCCGTATCAGTATCTGCCGTTGGATAGCCTGCCGCTGAGAGAGCCTCAGCGCGCTCTTCAATGAGCAGGCGCTCAGGATCACGAGCGACTTGATAGGCTCTGCCTGGTACTCGCCAAGTTGCATCCATTCGTGATTCCTTAGGGGCTGACCGGCTCACTCTCCAACCGGCTTCGTCGGGATCTTTCGAAAGCAGGCACTCACCACAATTGGGCACGTGGTTCGCGATTTCATACTCACGCCAGTCCACCATAGCTCCGCCATCAATTTGCTGTGGCTGGAGCTCGATCAGCCAAGCAACAGCGTTAATGAACTGGCCATGAGAGTACGCAACGATGTCTTGGGCGGGATGTTCAGCAAGACGTTTAAGGAAAGACTGGGCTCGAGATATAAAGTCTAGGAATGACTCTGCGCCTTCACCATCTGTGAAACCAAGATCTGCTTTGGCCCAATACGCCTCCACCCATTCGCGCCGATCAGCGATGGTTGTGCTAGTGCACCGCGCGGGTTCAAGGTAAGTGAATTCTTGGATGGGCCAAGTTTCAAAAGGGATATGAGGAAACACCGCTGCGGTCGCCATAGCGGTTGAATGCGCTCGGGTGAAAGGCGAGGCAACTATCAGAGCCGGAGGATGGTTGAACGACAGGGCCACCAGGTGCGCTTGCTCGAATCCTTTCGGAGTCAGAGGAATGGTCGAGTGATCTAAAGTGGCTTGACCCGCGTTCGCAGCGCTCTCTCCATGTCGTATTAGTCTCACATGCTTCATTTACGAACTACTCGCACAGATTCGGCCATCATTTCTCTTAGATCCCCTAGGTCACTGGTACTAAACCTTCAATCAAGAAGTCTCGACAGCAATCCCTCTATCTGGGTGCCTGCATGCTTGATTTTCAGCTCTTCGAGCTTAGCAACCCTTCGTTCGCCGGTGAGCAAGCTTAGTCCGTGAAGCGTGTTAAGTAACTTCTGGACTTCGCTAATTTCCGAACGCAAGGTCAGCCAGGTAGTGTTTACTCGACGAGCTAACTCGTCGGCCTCATGGCTCAAGCGTTGTGAATCAATTAGCTTGTTAGCGTTGGTGGTGGTCTTAAGATGACCTAAAGCCTGCTCAAGTTCGTCCAGTAGCTCGGTAACAGCCTCTGACTGGTCAAGCGACACGGCGCGCCCCTCCACATAAATCGTGTCCGCCTGAACGCAATAGACAGCGAGTGGCCCTTCACCCCCTCCGGTGCAATCAAGTGCAAGAACATTCCCTAGCCGAACAGGCTCTGGAATCCAGGTGTGCCCCGTGCAGACACGCCAGACCCCTTTGACACCTTCTCGATGGTGCTTTTTGATCCGCTCGCGCCCCCACAGCGCGATCTCTTCTACAGCAGGGATCGATATGTCTCGAGTGAACTCGACCCATGACATCCCGGCAGGGACATCAGCATGAACAACGCCAACCAAACCGCGAGGGGACTCGATTTCTATGACTGTGGGAAGGCTCTCGAGCTTCCCAATGACCATCTCTTTCGATTCGTCAGCGATGGTCGACCACCAGCCTGCACCATGAGCTACATAACGAGCGCTGGGGCTTTCCCTGTAAGCGTTGATAAGCATCTGCTCATGGTTACCTTGAACGGTGAAGAACCACGGCTCACCAAGAAGCTTCAGACCGTCGAGGACTCCAGGCCCTCGATCTATGAGATCACCAACCCCAATGACTCGGTCGATAGCTTTGTCGAAACCGAGCTTCAATAATCCTTTGTAGAGATCAATCGTCTTGAAGTGGATGTCACCGACGACGAAGTCGCGACCGACCTCGTTCCGGGGAAGCCTCAGGACTTTCTGACTCATGCGCGGGGTTCCTTCCTCAATGGCGAGCTACCAGGTGGCCAAACCCGTATTGTCCACCCAGCGACTGCACCTTACCAACAGAAATATGGACAGGCAGGATGACTACACACCATTGCGCAGGGCTGAGGTATACCGAGTTTCTCTCGTCGATGAAAATTACTAGAGCAAGCGGAGCGCGCAGGCCAGCAAGGCCGGAGGCGCGAGGATGGAAGCCCATAGGGCCATGACTTGGCGTGAGCCATGGCATGGTTTACGACAGCCGACCCGATAGGGCGCGCCATAAACCGCGATTTGCTTAGATTGCAGGATTGCTGATGTTCTGCAGGCTTATGTATTCCAATATTTTTGGACTGTGCTTCTGGCAATGCCGAGCTTTTCAGCGATTGTTTTTCTGTCGAGACCTTGCGTTTTCAGGGCTCGAATGTAATTCGCATTAACGGGCCGCTTTGGCTTGCCTTGGGAGCGCTTGATGAGCTTTCCGTCACTGAATTGCTCCTCCACCAACTGCCACCCTCCAGACATCTCGAATTCCCTGACTTGCAAGGCAGTACGCTGCAAAGCCTCAGAAGGGAGTTCTTCACCCTGTGCAGCAATGACGAGAGTGACCATAGTCAAAAGATCGAGGCCTAGGTACTCAGCGATCTCGTCCAGTTTCTCCAACGTCGCATTCGCTCGGGCTTGCTCAAGCTTCCCCACGTACGTTCTGTGCGTTGCCCCTGCCAACTCTTCGTAATTCAACCCCTGATGAGCACGAGCTCCACGCAACGCCCCTGCCAACGCTTCTTTCAGATGCATGAGACGGATCCTCAAAAGCGAGGATAGAGCCACGCGGAGCGTGTTCCGATAAACAGATCATAGTGATATTATCGTGGCATTAGGTTCGTCAGGCGGTCGTCGATCAAGGCGTCACGGTGTCAGGAGCGATAGTTTGATGATGGTGGCATGGCTCGGGGGCCTCGATGCTAGCCGCTTCATAGAGCGTGCATTGAGTAGCTTCCGCGTGCCCACCTGCAACCATCATAGAAGGGCTCCTGGCATGAACTGAATGCGGTTTTTTAAGCGAAGGCAGGGATAGGTAGTAATGAAATTTGATTGCGTGAAGTTTTCTGGGAAAGTCGATTACGTTCGGCATACGGATCGTATAAGTGGAGGGTACAAGGCTAATGTCAGCATTAATGGGGCCGTGATACCAAAACTACAGCTGACGAATAAGTTTTACGAAGAACTGGAGGCTGGCGAAAATGTGACCATGTACGGCGTTTTTAAAAATAAAAGAAAAAAAGAAGAAAACGAAGGCTTTATATATGGACTTCAGAAAGAGAGCGGCGAAAAAATGTTCGCGACTCACTATAGATATCAAGTTCCTATTTTTATGGCATTTACGGCTGCTATAGCTTTTTGCCTGACATTCGTTGCAGGCTGGTTTGCATCGATATTTCCAGTGCTGATGCTTTTTGGCAAAGATGATCCGAACTACATGTATAACACTACTGTATTTGCGACAATTGAAGCGAGTATGGTCGCTGCTTTTTTTCTGTGGCGGGCCTGGCTAATGTTCAGCATTACGGCGGATCCAGAAAGCTGGGAAACCATTGAGCCAGCAACTCTTTCGAGCCGCTTCAGTAAGTTTTATAAGTAAAGAGGATGGCAGTGGGTGGGGTATGCGCAACTCTTGCCACCTCGCCAGAGAGCGCAGTCAGAATCAAGGTTTGCTGCGCAGGACTATCCTTACCGTGCAGTTCAGAAGGCAAGCGGAGCGCGCAGGCGTGTGGGATGAGCGCCCAACGGGCTGAGACGCGGCGCAGCCGTGGCTCAGTTCTCGCCAGCCTTCCGCCGCAGGCGGCACGCCATGGCTACTGCCCGATATCAAATCAACAAGGATGCGGCTGAAATGACCCACGATGAACTCCGTCAGCTTGAGGGCGCTAGGCGAAGAACTCTGTGGGCACTTGCCAGCCTCCGTCCTGGTGATCCCAACGCATCCGACCTCCTTGCCATCCTCGATGGTCTCGACGACCAAGAGCGAAACGACACCCCCTGTAGCGATAAGCTACTCGACCTCATTGAGGTTCGTAACTCTGTGTCGGTGATGCGCCACTACTCCGGAATCGACATCATTTTGGAGCGGACTATTCCGCAACCCTGGAGAGAGCGTTTCCACCAGGCAAGCATCGGGTCGACCAGGTTGATTGATGGGCCGTACGCTTCAGACTGGGATAAATTCCTGAATGAATGGGAGCGTGAGATGCAGCATCTGCAAACTCACCGAGTTGCACAGGCTGCTAACAGCAAGAACGGCTAGTTCGAGCGATGGCTGCGCAAACACACAAGCAGTCGGTGGAGCCGCTGAAAAATCGCAGCCTTCAAGCAGGAGCAGCAAGGTGAAACGTCCTTCGTTTTTTATTGATTTTGAATCCTCTGGAATAGCTCCTGATAGCTATCCTATCGAGGTCGCCGTCGTGTCGAGTGAGACCTCCTTCAGCTCGCTTATCAAGCCAGTCCGGTACTGGACGCACTGGTCGTTCGATGCGCAAGACATGCATGGCCTCACTCAGGATCATTTGCTTCAGGAAGGTGATACCCCAGACGCTGTAGCGAGAAATATGAATCAGCTGTTTTCAGGCCAGGTGCTTTGCAGCGACTCACCTCAAGACGTGTTTTGGTTCGACGTCCTTTATGAAGCAGCAGATCTGAGACCTACCTTCGAGTTGAAGCCTTTGGAGGTGTTCGTGGGTCGGCAGGCTGCCAGCAACATTTATCGACTACTGCCGACAACCAGGCACCACCGAGCTTCAAATGACGCAACTGCTTTGATGAACGCCTGCCGTGTTTTTTTCGAAGCTTGAACAATGAGCACATTGAACTTTGGATGTAGCCTCTCTGCGTCTGTAGGGTCGGCACTCTTGAGCACTAACCAACGATTGCGGTAAATGAGCAACCCATCACTTAAAAGAGTAGTGTCAATATATTAATAAAAGATTGAGTATGTATTGACAGGCAGTGTTTTCCGACGCTTGCAACTTGATTTTTTTTGATTATGATGACTGAAAGGAAACGACCAGCGAGCGTTGGCCAGCATGAATTACACAGTGTACCCCGCACAAGAAGTCGACAAACTCCTTACCGCAAGAGTTGCAATTATACACTTGGGTGATCATCTCCAAGCTTTCTTGAATGCAAATAACATTTCAAACTGGGCGCCTTCGGATGATTACGTGCTCAGAGAGGACAGGTTAGCTGATGTACTGGTTTGTCTTGGTACAGCTAAAGGAATGAGTATTGCGCAAATTAAATACCATGCAAGAAAGCTCCTAAAGTTGGTTAGGGCTGCTGGCAACCCGATGAAACTAAACTTTGCTTATAATCTTGTCGCCAATTGCCTTGGATACAAGGCCTATCGACTTGCATACATGTGCCGTTCGATTGATCATCATGTCGAAAATCTGTGGCCCCTAGACATGATAAACAATGGGCACCTGTTCAACGAGGGTGAGGTATTGATGTGGCCATCCTCATCGACGTCTGCGATGCTACGGGAACGGATGCAATTCAATAGGCATCGAGATGATGTTTTTAACGAAATTAAGCGGCGAAGTAAAAAAGAAAGGACGCAAAGGGAAAGTGAATATTTACAAGTGAGAAATAAGGCGTTGACGCGTAGAGCCCTCCAGCCAATTGACTCTCGCGGATAGCGGTTTGAGTCAGGGTGTATCATTTAAAGCCTAAAATGAGACCCGAAGCTATCGGCTCCAAGCCGTGTACTGGTGCGAGACGCGTTTGAGATCAAAGTCGACCTGAGGCTGTTTCATTTCAGCTGCCCTATGCGAGCCATGGGTTTGGTGTCGTTCCTGAGCAAAGCTGGAAGAACAAATGTCACCATTGGGTCGCGAGATGCTGAATATCTAGGCGGCTAAAGCATTGCTGGCTCAGAGCCTAGTAATTATGGCATATAGCCGCTATAGAAGATGGCGCCGGCCTAGCTGGTGCTCAATTACTTTGCAGATACCCAAGCCTGAAGGTATGGGTGTCTAGTGCCAGGATTGCCTATGTCACACGGACTGTCAGCCAGTATCAAACTAAATTATGCCGCTTTTTTGGTTGCTGCTAAAGAAGGGATCCGCATCTTCCAGTCTCTGTGCTCCGCATCTTCGTCGCCAGGTTCTTTTGAGCCACTCACACCAGTCCTCATCGATAGTGACCACTTTGATCGCTATGAGCGCGAATTGCTTGGCGCACTGGGAAAGGATGAGGTTCTGAACATCGCACTTACCGGTGGATATGGAGCAGGTAAGAGCAGTGTCCTCAAGACCTTTTTTGAGCGGCATCCAGAGTTTCAAACGGCTTATGTTTCACTAGCAACCTTCAGCAAAGATGCACCTCCACCGTTGCCGGTTTCGGACGCTGAACGCTCTGAGACCTCAGCCAGAAGCTCCCAGCCAGTTCAGGGTTCCGGCGAGAGTAATACCTCAAGCGATTTGATCGCAAGGATCGAGGAAACGATTGTCCAGCAGCTCCTTTACGCCGTGCCAACTGCACGCGTACCCAAAACCCGGCTCAAGCGAATTGTCCAGACATCAGGGCGTAGCATCGCTAGGCGCACGATTTTTTGGGGAGTAATGCTCATTGCGTGCCTGCGGCTTTATGTCCCTACATTGAAGGAAGTACCTACGTTAGATCCTGCTTGGTTGCTGACGAGCCTGTTAATGATCCCGGGTTGGCTGGCAGTCTCGGTAACAGGGCTGGGTGGTTTGTATCTTCTTTATTCGGGACTCAAATTTCTATCTATGTTCAGTATCGACGGCTTAACCTTAAAGGGTGGAAAGCTCGAGGCAGTGAATCACGGATCCGTACTCCACAAGAACGTAGATGAAATTATTTATTGCTTTGAACGAAGCGATGTCCGCGTCGTGGTGATTGAGGATCTGGATCGTTTCGGAACGCAGGAAATATTTTTTCGCTTGCGCGAGATCAACTTCACTATCCGGCACTCGCCCCAAATAACTCGACCTGTTCACTTCATTTACGCTATTCGTGACGAGCTGTTTACCGTCACCGACAAGACGAAATTTTTTGATCTGATTATCCCGGTGATCCCTGTCGTCAATTCTGAAAACTCAAGGGAGAAGCTTCAAGAACTCATGATGAATCGGGTTGTTGATGGCAAAAAGCTGGGTACTGATCTTGACCCAATTCTCGTGGAGACCGTCTGTTATTACATAGATGAGATGCGGCTGATCAAGAATATCGTCAATGAGTACGATATTTTTGCCAGCCTGCTGTCCCACGGCGGTCTCAACCTGGATCAAAACAAACTGTTTGCTATCGTGGTGATCAGGAACCTCTACCCGGAAGAGTTTGCAGAGCTGGGTAAGAGGCGTGGGAGGGTGTACGGCTCGCTCACCGGGCTTTCCGCTTGGGCTAGCCAGCCATCGCAGGCAGTCGCTGAGCTCAATCGACTAACCGAGGAAAAGGCGCAGCGCGAACAACACGGGGAAGAGCGACTAATCGATCTGAGGTTAAGTGTATGGTTCGAGGTGTTGAAAGCTAGCGGAATTGACAGCGCGAATTACGTTCTAGTTGACGGTAATCAGCGAGTAACCCTCAACGAATTTTTACAGGACGACGTCTTTACTCGAGTCTGTGAGGCCGAGCAACTCAAAGGTATGCTCTTTTCGCAGTGGGCGAATCACAACCCAGTTGGAAATATTGTTCGTCCAAATGACGCGCTTACACAGGCATCCTATCGTACCCGTCTCGCATGGATTCATCAGTCCATGAAGTCAATGGATGAGGCCATTGGGGCGGCAGAGAGGAAGCTCACCGAGATCAAGACGATTTCCTTCCGTGAAGCTGCTCGTGGTGATTATGGAGCAATCATTGACCAGCGGCTGACAGGAATGGAGATCGTCGTTTACCTAATGCGCGCTGGCTACCTCGACACCGATTACACAGATTATCTTGGATTTTTCTACGAAGGCTCGCTGACTCGCGACGATCAGAATCTGATTCTCGCACTCAGGCGCCGTGCCACCCTCGACGTCGCCTCGCCAGTCCGGAATCCTGAGCGAGTGGTCGGCAAATTGGAGCATGAGGCTCTCGGGGATGGCAAAGGCATTATCGCTGACCTAATTGTTCAACTCTCACTATCGGCGCCACTGACTGAGCTGTCCGACACAAGAACGCAAAAGCTGGACGTCATCCTGCAAAGCGGCCATCAGAATGCGGGCCGATTGGCTGAGGCTGTATCTATCATCCTTGCAGGGGATGCTAGGTTACCGCTCGTTCGCGCTGTGTATGCACTCGCCCCCGAGTTGTTCACCGTGATCTTGAGCACTGAGCGATTCAAGGAGGCTGACGCTCGACAGGCTTTGGTGTGCGGGATCATGGACGCGTTGTCTCAACAACAACTTGAGGGTATGGCTCATCGGCAGCCGTTGCTTGAAGTTATTGCCAGTCTCACAAGTGTTAACTACCTGATCACAGGTATGGCCTCGAACATCGATGGCTGGGCGTGGCTTCGCCGCGAGCCTGTTCGCTTCAATAATCTCTCCGCAGAGGTCGGTGCGAGTGCGCTGGGGCAATTGATTGGCTGGGGCTGCTTGCAACTGAGTCTCCCGATGATGGCATTGATCCTGAAAACGTTTGCGGACGAGGGGGGAGATGTCTCTTACAAGCGCCTTCGAGCGTTAAGTCTCGCAGGACTTGATTCATTGATTGAGATTGCTCCTGAAGACTTCATCTTCGAGCTGATGAAGCAACAAGGTAAGCTCCAGGAAGATACTGAGTCCCTTAGGTACATTCTCGGCCTAGTCGAGGATGATCTAGAAGTGCAGGAGAATTTGTTCCAGCACACCGAATGTTTGATTGATGACTTGGAAGGGTTCACCGATAACATTTGGGAGAAAGCTCTTGAGCTAGACCGTGTGACCTCCGTCCCAAGTGCTGCGTGGAGCTACTATCTCGGCATGATTGTAAGGCCAACAGAGACTCCATCTGAATCGATTGACAAGGAAGAACAGGATCGTATCCGAGACATCTTCACAGCATTCCTTGCTAGGAACGCCCGTGAAGCTCAGCGGCTTTGGGATGATGCGAGAGATGATGCGGATGACCTGAAAGCCTATTTGCTGGCTTCGGAGATTGACGATGACTCGCTGGATGAAATTTTCGGGAGTACCACTGTCGGCCCTGAGTCTCTCGTAGGGCTGAAAATATCGGCTGACCGATGGGCGTTTCTGGCCCAGGCTCATTTCGTGCCCTTCGATGGTGAGGTTCTGGAGGAAATTGGCAACAATGATCCAAACGCAGAGGCGGCGTATCTGATCAGGTGCTGGGCTGATGCCCGTGACTACGTCGACCTACGAAAGCTCGATCCGAAGACTGTCGGTTTGATCAGCGCCGCGCGCAGTGTGCCCATTGGTGACATTGCCGAGATGTGGGAGGGTTTGGTTGAGCGAGAAGAGGCTAGCCAAGTTACTGTAGTCGGGAAACTTGCACTGGTATGCGCCAGGGCTAATGCCGAGAATTTCGTCATGCCCCGGAATTGCAGAAGCATTATTGCGTCGCGGGCGTGCGATGCCAGTCTTTCGCAACGTGAAAAGCAGGAGCTACTGCATCAGGCTCTCAAGCTGCATGTCGATTGGGCTACGACTTCGTCGATGCTGGCTTCGCTCTCCGATGGATATGCTGAGTTGCTGGGGGGTAAACGGACTGTGCGGTTGCCGAATTCGGAGCTTGATGTTCGTCTTTGTCAGGCACTCAATGATCGTGGTTTTGTAGGTAAGATCAAGCCGGAGAAAGATTATATAACGGTCTATACCAAGCGAGTTGGCAGGCTCTAGGCAGGGGATTTCAACCTGTCGAGAATAGATAGCCTGCCAAGCCGCAAGGTGGTGCACTCCACAGCAGGTAAATAACCTCAGCCCTCTTACCGGCCAGCTAGCTGCGAGAGGAGGTCATAGGATTTCGATCTCCTCTGGCTGGAGCCATCCTGCTTCAATCACTCGCTGTTTCGCCGTCGCCGGCTGAGTGGTGTAAACCACAATCGCGAGACTTTCTTCGGCCCGGCTGCAAGTGACGTACAGCAGGCGACGAGTGCGAGCCAAGGAGTCATCTTTGCCCTCGCGTTGATTTTTTACATCGCTGTCAGAAGCAGGCTTGACCCCCAAGAGCTTGTCGTAACTGAAAAGGAAACCACCTGCTTCCTCGTCGTTGAGGATAACCATGACTCTAGGGAACTCTAGTCCCTTCACACCTTGGTGAGTGTCAAAAGGGGATAGTCCCTCGGTATAGCCAGCGAACGCAGCCATTTCCGAGAAGGGGCGCGCCAGTAAGGTCTGGTATGCATGGGTTTCTAATGCATCACGATCCGATGTGTCGGGAGGATCATCACTTGTGGCGCCCAGCAATAGAGCTGTCACAAGTCGATCAGGGAGATCTAGTAGGGCTGTTTCGAACAGAACATGAGCCACCTCACCGATCAGGGGATCGTTGGCATTGAATAGTTCGCATAACGACTCAGTTGCTGCTCTTGCTTTATCAAGCAAGGCTAACTGGTCAGACGCGTCTTTTATAGATTTAGTATCGAGAAGCGGAGACTGAAGCCGAACAGCCTCCATGAGGCTGAAACTGTTCGCCTTGGCAGCTCGAAGAATAGGGGCTACCCGATCAAAGAACAGTTTCAAGATTGGCAGTGTTCCATCCAGTAGCCCCGTTCGCAGGTGCTCAACTCCATACAACGGTGTGAACACACCCTCGAACCCCATTCGGCGTCCGGCCATCTTGTGTTCAAGAATCAGGGATTTTCTTCCGTCTTTACCAGTTGCCCACTGAGCGTCGCCGGTGATGGCTGCCATGCGGTGTGCGATTTCTTCCTCCAACTCGAAACCTTGACCTGGTATCTGTTGGGTGCAAAACATTCGAACCGTGCCTTCTATAGCGTCAGGCTTTGGCTTCTGCTGATGGCTGTCTGCGCTCGCACGAATTACGTTGATCAGATCAACGACCCGCGTTGGGCACCGACGGTTCATACGTTTTTCGGGCACAGCCCAGTCTCTAGGGATCGCTTCCTCCAAGCGCACCTTCCCATCGTTGTAGATACGCTGCATCGTATCGCCGAGAAGCCCGAGACAAAAACGGTCAGGGATGAGGGATTGTGCTTGCAGAAAAGCGTCCATGAGAGGCCCATAAGTATCTTGGCTCTCATCGATCAAAAGTACCGGATGCAGATCCGCCATAACGTTCAGCAATGGAGGCTGCTGGATAAAAGCAGCGGCCATTTGAATGACTTCACTATGGTTTAGGGATTGCCTACCGCGATTGTCGCCGGTAGGGCTGTATATGAATGTTGATATCTCATCCAGGGAATCGAGGCGACGAGCTTTGCTATCCCTCGAAGCTTGATTTGCTAGAAATGTCTTGTTTTGCCCTCGAGCCTTTCCGAGCTTCTCATTAAGCTCGCCAATATCTTGAGTGAGCTTGACCCGAAGCCACTCACGAATATCATCATTGAAGCCCTGAATCATCCGCCAAGAAAACGCGTGAATGGTTGACACAACCACCAGTGGGTCGTGTTCAAGGCGGCGGGTAATTTCCTCGGACGCCGCTTTGGTATAGGTGATGATCGCGATTTGGCGTCCTTCAAAAGTCAGTCGTTGCCGTTCCCTATCCTTTAGAGTTTTCACGGCTTCGACTAACGAATGGGTTTTTCCAGAGCCAGCGCCGGCGTATAGGAAAAAACTCTTCGGATGGTCGAGATTCAGACAGTCTTGAATGATCTGATCGGCATCTGGAACATCATCCATAGCAGCTTCCGGCTGCCGGCTCATGGTGTCACCTCGAGAATCGCTGAAGGGATGATCAGCAGCTCTTTGCTTTTTCTTTCGAGCTTGGACTGCAACCACGCCAAGCCTTCATGGATGTAAGTAGGCACCTTCAACTTGGCGAAATCAGAATCGCCTAGAACGTGTAGTGCGAACTCAGCCTTATCACCATCCTTGAGCTTAGTGAATAGCTCTGTGCCAAGCTCTAAGGAGGTTTCTGCTTCACGTAGCGCCTTGGCAAAGGATCGCATCAGCCCGCGCCCCGCTTTGTTAGCAAAATGCTCTGTATTGCTCAAGACGAGGCTGTCTTCAAAGGTATTTGGTAATGCTTCGACATCTAGCCCAGTTTTGGGTAAGCGGACAGTAATGGGCGTCTGATAAGCGATCCTGATCGAAAACAGATCGTCAATTTGCTGGGCTTTACTGTCAAAGGTCAGATCCAGTAATGAGTCCACATCATGTCCAAGGCCTGCCGCTCGCATCCAATGGCGCACGGTTGGGTTATTAGTAGTTTGGCCTCTCTTCCGTTCTACAGGTTTGCCGACCTGTAGGAGACCCGCGTCCAAGTCAGTTATCACCAGAGTGACAATGCCCAATGCGTCGATCAGGGGCCGGAGCCGATGCGCGTGACTTCCCCCAATATCCAAAATGGTTATGTAGCATTGGTCTAGGAAACGAAAGTGTTGCCTCAAAAAATGAGGAAGCATCATGCGCTCAGCGGCTCCCTCGACAAGGATCACCGCATCCGCAAAGAACAGGTCGGCATGTTGGGCCCGAAGGTAACGGGTAACGAATTCCTTCGTTTGATTGGACTCGCCGAACACTGCACTTAGGTTCGAGACGGTAGAGACTGGGATTGGTATCCCTGCCATGCCGGACGGAAGCCTGCGGAAGTATCTCAAGTTTTCGTAGTCAATTTCATGAGCTACGTGGCTGGAGTGGGAACTGACCATCAGCTGTGTCCTGAGGTTCGGATACTTCGCTAACAATGGGTCGCTGCAAAGCACATGGTAGGCGTGTTTTATGAACGCTTGCTGAACCTGGACGTGCAGGTGGGCCTCCGGCTCTTCGATTAGAACCAAATGTATGGGCTCAACACCAGTAGCACTTTGCTCTTCAGGACTTCTGTACTTCTTCAGCCATTCATCTCGAAATGCCATCAATCGGAATATCATTGAGATGAGGTTCTGGTAGCCGAGCCCGTTGGACGTCTCCGGAAGCCTAAGAGGCGGTGCCCCAGGGGCTCCTCCAACGGAATCCAATTCAAACAGCACAGCTGCTTCGTGGTTCATCCCGTCCGTAGGGGCGAGGCGAGTGGAAACTCGGATGGACGGGTCGGAGTTATTCGGATAGCCCAAGCCGGCGACTTCCTTGAGTGCAGGCGCAAAGCTCATGCTCAAGCGTGTGTCAAAGGCAGTTTGAGCTGCCTCAATTGCTCTGAGTGCCTCCAAATCTGAAATATCTGGGCTATCGCCTGGATCGAGATGCCTGCTGTAGTAAGCTCGCAATTGTTCCGAGAGCTTCCTGCCCGATCCATGTACTCCCTCTAGGACGCCTTCGTCAGCGCTGTCACCAAAGCCGCGTTGAGCATTGATCTCGTGGACTCGAATCAGGTCTGTTAGGGGATTGCGCTCGAGTGGTGTTGCTGTGGCCGCAAGCGGTTGCTGGTTAGCTTTACGAGTTGCAGGATCAGGAGCTCGTAGCTGGCCTGGATCAAGTCGGTACCATCGGATCTTGAAGGTTTTACCGATTCGACGATTCAGGTAGTCATGCAAACTCTGCGGCCAGAGCGGAAGCGATGGTGGCTGCGTACCTAGCGCTGCCTGTTTTTGAATTTCCTGCTGAAGCTCCCTCACTCGTGCTCGCTCTTTGCGGTAATCGACAAACAGCGTTGACATATCGTCTGGCTCCAGCCGGAACCGCATACCGACATGGCCGCCTTTCCAGGCGAAGTTCGGTATGAGATCTCGGATGTGATGAAGCTCGCCCTGAGCTGCTTCAAGCCAAATATCTAGCGTTGGCAACCAGTCAGCCCATTCATTTGCGACTGGGATGGGGAAGCTATCATCTGCAGCCTCCCAAGCTTCACCAATGGCGTCGATTGTGGCGAGATGGCTCAGAGTAAGATCTTGCAATCTGAAAATCGATGCTTTCGAAAGTAGGAACTTGCGCAAGGCCAGCATCGCAGATGATTTGCCACTGTTGTTGGCTCCGACGAGGAGTGTGGTCTCGGCTGAGAGGTCGACCCGTACGGATAGGAGCTTGCGGAAGTTCGCGATTTCCAGATGCTGAATTTGCATAGTCTCTTCCCTGATGACTGCTCAGCAACGGAGCGTCCGGCTGATAGATGATGGAACTCTAGCTTAGCCGGCGCGACACTCCAATCACTGTGATGGGGTTTCGCCATCATTGATGCGTCTGTGTGCGGTAGAAACAAGCTCGTGGACTGAGTGATGGCACTGAGCTATGGTCGCTAGCAGCGATGTGCGTGATTGCGCGCGATGACTTGAGAAGGAGCGAAAACGATGATTTATCAATGCAATGGATGCAACAGGACTACCTTCGAGACCGCATGCCCCTGGTGCATGGGTTCTCAAGTTTCGCCGTCATCAGAGCTCACGTTGCGACACCTCACGCCACTGGATCCTTCGTTTTATCCCGACTTTCAATACAGATCCAAAGGTTTGATTCAGGACTTCTTCGGGAAGAAGAAGGAGCAAGCCCAGCTTAATGATCTTTTGAATAACGTCTTGAGAAAGTACGCGGAGCTGAAGCAGCCATACTTCACGAACTTCATTCACACAACTCGCGAAAGCGCAGGTAGCAGCGATGACGCGGGCGTACCTGGGCCACGATTGGATGGTGTGTACAGCGAGAGGGAACTGTTTAGGGAAGTCTTGATTCGCAAAGGCTTTGACGAGCTTGAAGGGCTTCCATCTCTCTTGGACAAGCTGTTGCAGACCACCGCCTTCAACTCTGCCTATCTGGGCTTCTCCAGAGAGTTGACCAGGCACATTCGAACTGACCTTGCCGACACATTACGTTCTTGGATTGAAGAGGCTGGGACAACATTCAGGTCTGACTTGGCTTTGTTCTATTATTACCTGTGGGAAAATGACGTCGCGTTCCCAAATGTGCAATTCAATCCTCAAGCGGCTTCGACATCTGGTGTGCCACTCCTCCCGATACAGGTTTTCCGGAATGGCCTAAGCCTCTGTGAGGAGATTTATTTCGATATTCTCGTCGAACGGCTGGGATCTCAGCTGGAGCATTTCAATCCGAACCAGTTCATCACCATGTACCTAGTGGATGCCATGGATGGGTTTCAATTCGAAGCCTTCCTTGTTGAGATTTTCCAGACCATTGGATATGACGTTAAAGAGACCAAGAAGACGGCTGACCAAGGTGCTGATCTATTTGTAAGCCGCTTCGGCAAAAACATGGTGATCCAGGCAAAGAACTACTCGGGCTCCGTAGGCAATGCGGCTGTGCAGCAAGCCATCTCCGCAAAAGCCTTTTATGGGTGCGACGAGGCCATGGTAGTCACGAACTCCTACTACACGAAATCAGCGAAGGAGTTGGCCAGCACGGCGGGCGTGCGGCTAATCGACCGTGATGGGCTTCAGAGCTACCTGGATGACTACAATCAGAAGCTTATCGAGGTCTTCCAGGCCGAGGAAGAAACCGTCTAGGCCTGCCCCGGCCACTGTTCTAGACGGCAATCGCCAAGGCAACATAATGCGTACAGATCTGAAGGGGGCGGGATATGTCAGGGACACGACAGCACTTCATTCCAAGGTTTTTGCAGAAAGGGTTCAGAACTCCGGGTAAGGGCAAAATCGTCCGGTGCTGGGTATACGAACAGAATAAGCCCCCCAGATCTGCAAATATTCAAGATGTAGGACTTGAAAGGCATTTTTATGCTATCGACGGCGAGCCGGATCTGGACGATAAAATCACCGACGAGGAGCGTGACGTTTACGTACCTTTGGTAGACAGCCTACGTGCTGGCAACCTGAGCGAGGCGGTGGTCGAGGGGATTCCAGCGCTGTTAGCTCACCTAGAAATCAGAAGCCGCCATGTTCGTCAGAATATGCAGTCGATGGTTGATGAGTGTGCCACTGGCATTCTTGGGTATCTCTCAGATCCCGATACCCTCCGTGCGTTGACTCAAGATCATTTCAGACCAGGATCCCTTGTCTTTGACAGTGCCCTGGCACAGCACGATGTTAGCCCGAAGCAGCTTCAGGCTTTGCTCACTATAGATGAATCACTCCTCGACCAAATCATCGAGCCGCTCGTTGCGATGTTTGCAGCCCAGATGCCTGCCCTGTTGATGCGGATTAAGTGTTCAATACCCGACATGATAAAAGCCAGTCATGTCCGCATTCTCAACGAGTCTGTATCGCCAGCCGCCCGCGCCCAGCGTTTCAGCGCACTCCATTATTCGGTTCAAAGATTTGAGTCAGGCGATCTGCCTCTGGGGGATTCAGTCGTACTGTTCCATGTGAGAAGCGAGCGCTCTTTCAAGCCCTTCATGGATAAGGATGATGAGCTTGTCCACGTAATTCTGCCGCTGTCGTCGGATCTGTACCTTCTTGGGGAGACGGATATCTCTCAGCCATCGCTTTCCCAAAACCTGCCGCTTGAAATCGCCAGATGCTCTATGAGGTATTTCATCTGCTCCCACCAGAGTGACTGTGCTGTCGATCTTCAGGCGCAGATAGGACTCAACGCTAGCTGGCTTTCGGCACGAGAAATGAGCGTATTACTCGGAGAAGTGCTTTCGGGGCTAATGGGGCAGAAGCTAACTTAATGCGGAACGCGTCAAGGCGAGGTTACGCAGAGGGATCTTCTTGAAGGTTCGTCGAGATGTAACCCTCATCACAATGCCTTCAGAAGGCGCTCTAGTGTCTGATGCTCCCACGTGCTAACCGAAACATAGCTGCGGATTCCGGATGAGGTTGCTACGACCTTGAGCGCGAAAGGTTTATCTGGGCGACAAGATCAAATCTTTGTGTAAGCAGGCGGGGGAGGCAGACCAGTTTTCGGAAAGCCGCCTAGCTGTTCCTGCCGTGGTATGGCTTTAGGTCGTGGACGTTTTGTAGCTGACTCGCGGGCCTTTATCTGCACCGTTTGGTGGTTGATCCTTAGCGAAAGCTATTTCTTAACCAAACCTTTATACAGCTTTCGGGCGGCAACAATCTGGTCTCGAATCTCTTCAGGGTCAATCCTCATGCCACCACGAGGCGTGACCTGAAGCGTCTTTAAGCGGTTCGCAGCCTTGATGAATTCCCGCTCTTCCGCCTGAACCCACTCGGGGCGCTTGTCTTTCCAAAATAGCCAACCCATTTGCCCGGCCTCATCTTTGATCGGATGCTCAGCAGTATGTGGGAGCGGTAGCCAATGTCCAAGTAAGAAGGTGAGTCGGATCGCTCTGCAAGCGGAGCGCGCAGGCCAGGATGGTCGAAGAGCGTAAGGATGGAAGCCCGAAGGGCCGAGACCCAGCGTAGCGGGACTCGGTTTACGACAGCCGCTCCCGAAGGGATACGCCCGACCGCCTTGATTAAAAGGTTACCGAACAGCTCGTTGATCAAATGACCGAGGCACTACGCCCAGCGCGCAAAGATCATATGTCCCGCGCAATGCCGCCTCGTCACCAGACGATACCCTGACATGGGTAAAGATCGTCGACAGAAAGCGTTTCCTTTCACCGTTGCCGAGCTCAGACCAAATCCTTGGCTGTCCTTGTGCATCAGGAATTGCCAAACGGTCGAGGAAATACTCTTCCAGACTGTGAAGCCGTTGCCGGCCATCAATCAAAATTTCACTGTTTTCGGCCAATGCCCTGCCACCGCTCTCTGATTCGTACCAGTCATTCGTGAGGTAGCTCCCCAGATCCCCGCCCGACCATACTGCAGAGATGAAGCGAGACTTCTGACCGAGGTTCCACTCCAGCCCGCGCGCCCACGATGGAACGGGCATGCCCATAACGAAGCGCGCTGCCCATGGAAAATGTTCATGAGCGGAGGAGGGGTCTACGAGATACTTTTCCCAATGGCCCACTAAGACCTCGAGGGGACAATGACTGACGGTCGTGGGCAGAAGACGCTGCGGCATATTGATGAGCAGGTCGGATGTTCCGCCGTCAGCGTAGCGTTTAAAAAAGGAAGTCATGGTTTTCTTGGGTGGCTCAGGTTGGTCGAAGTATTCGTGTAAGTACGGGCGCATCGCCAGGCGTCGACCGTTTCGATGATCAACAGATCTCGTTCGATAGAAACGTGGATCTGGTCGCTATCGACAAGCGCGTGCACATAGCCTTCGACGTGGGATGCTGCCTTATCGAATGCGGAAGGTGAGTCGGATGACTCAATGTAACTAATCAGTCGTTCCAAGGTTCTCCGCTGAAGGTTGCCCAGGATCGTCTCGGGAAACGATATCGCTCCCCGCAGAATTTGAATTGATGAAGACATTGATTGGATCAAGGTTGGTTTCTCACCGTGTACATACAATTGAAAACGGTGTGTTTTGGTGAAACTTGAGCTGAAAGGAGGATTTTTTTGCGAGCGTCGAGAAGAAGAGCTTAGCCCATCCAGCAATGGAGTCATGCGAAGCAGACTCTGTCGTCTATGCACTACCGAGTCGTGCTACGTGATCTCCGATCTAACAAGCCAGAGCGAGAGTTCTTCCACAAAAAAGATGATAGTGATCTGCAGTTGAAAGATGTGGAAAACGTGAAGCAGGCAAACAAGTTACGGAAGCCGATGGTCTATGAAGGCGCATCATTTCTTTCTTATTAGGAGAAAGTGCATCACTAGACATCTACCTAACTTCAAAATCCAATCGCTCTAGGCGCTTATAAGAGTGATAACTCGTCAGATCAGGCTATTTAAGCAATTACGGTTATTTCGGCTTTCAAAATTGTGCTGATTTTTCAGGAGACGCGCTTTGAGTTCTGTGTCGCAAGGGGGGGGCGAATTGCATAGCGCTACTACGAGGAGTGGCGCTCGATACGAACCTTTCACGGAAGGTCTGATTTTTCAGGTCATGGGATGAGACGAGTTTTTGGTTCTGAATAGTATGGCGCTTGGTAGTACAGATACTATAAATGGGTATTGGTCAGGCTGGCACTGCGGGCAGATAGTATGTTTTGTGAGGTGCCTGTAGATAGTTCTTGAACGACTCCGACATCAGGCGCCAGGTGGGGATGGAGACGATGGTCTTGTCGAAGTTCTGCACCTTGACCGTGTGCAGGGTGATGTCCACCACGTCGCCATCCGCGCCGACCTGGGGCATTTCGATCCAGTCGCCGACCCGTAGCATGTCGTTGCTGGTCAACTGCACGCTGGCGACGAACGACAACAGCGTGTCCTTGTATACCAACAGGATTACCGCCGACATGGCGCCAAGCCCTGACAGCAGCAACAGGGGGGAGCGGTCAATCAGGGTGGCGACGATGATGATCGCGCCAAACACGAACAGCACCATCTTCGCCAACTGCACGTAGCCCTTGATCGAGCGGGTGCGCGCGTGTTCGGTGCGGGCGTAGATGTCCAGCAGGGCATTGAGCAGCGCGCTGGTGGCCAGCACCAGGAACAGGATGGTGATTGCCAGGGCCACGTTGCCGATGAACAGGATGGCGGTCTTGCTCAGGTCTGGCACCAGGTACAGGCCGAACTGGATCACCAAGGACGGCGTCATCTGCGCCAGGCGATGGAAGACCTTGTTGTGCCGCAGGTCGTTGAGCCAGTGCAGCGCCGGTTGCCGGCCGAGCAGTTTGACGGCGTGGAGGATGAGGTAACGTGCCACTCGTCCGAGCAACAGGGCCACCACCAGCAACACCAGCAAGCCAAGGCTGGCATGCAGAAGCGGGTGTTCGTCGAGGGTGCCCCAAAGGTCTTGGACGTTGAGCCAGAGCTGTTTGATATCCATGGGTGAAACCGATTCTTCTATAAGACAACACGGGGCGATTAGAGCATTTAAGTGCAACAAAGTTGATGTCATGGACAAATGCCCTGACAAAAAAGCAGCCGATTCGCACTGTTCGCGTAAAGAAACTCGGTTTGGACGCCCGAAACCGGTAACCTATGCAGCTGATTTTTTGTATTTCTTCGAGGTAGCACCCGTGTTTTCCCAATTCGCCCTGCACGAACGCCTGCTCAAAGCCGTGGCCGAGCTTAAATTTGTCGAGCCTACGCCTGTGCAAGCAGCGGCCATCCCGCTCGCGCTCGAAGGGCGTGACCTGCGGGTGACAGCTCAAACCGGTAGCGGCAAGACCGCCGCCTTCGTCCTGCCGGTGCTGAACCGCCTGATCGGCCCGGCCAAGGTTCGCGTCAGCATCAAGACCCTGATCCTGCTGCCGACTCGCGAGCTGGCCCAGCAGACCCTGAAGGAAGTCGAGCGTTTCTCGCAGTTCACCTTCATCAAGTCCGGCATCATCACCGGCGGTGAAGACTTCAAGGTCCAGGCCGCCATGCTGCGCAAGGTGCCGGACATCCTGATCGGCACCCCAGGTCGCATGATCGAGCAACTCAACGCCGGCAACCTCGACCTCAAGGAAGTCGAAGTGCTGGTGCTGGACGAAGCCGACCGCATGCTCGATATGGGCTTTGCCGACGACGTGCAGCGTCTGGTGGGCGAATGCGTCAACCGTCAGCAGACCATGCTGTTCTCCGCCACCACCGGTGGTTCGACCCTGCGCGACATGGTCGCCAAGGTACTGAACAACCCTGAGCACCTGCAGGTCAACAACGTCAGCGACCTGAACGCGACCACGCGCCAGCAGATCGTCACCGCCGACCACAATGTGCACAAAGAGCAGATCCTCAACTGGCTGCTGGCCAACGAGACCTATCAGAAAGCCATCGTGTTCACCAACACCCGCGCCGCCGCCGACCGTATCTATGGCCGCCTGGTGGCCCAGGAATACAAGGCGTTCGTGCTGCACGGCGAGAAAGACCAGAAGGACCGCAAGCTGGCCATCGACCGCCTCAAGGCTGGCGGCGTGAAGATCCTGGTCGCCACCGACGTCGCCGCCCGTGGCTTGGACGTTGACGGCCTGGACCTGGTGATCAACTTCGACATGCCGCGCAGTGGCGACGAATACGTGCACCGTATTGGGCGTACCGGGCGTGCCGGCAATGACGGCCTGGCCATCTCGCTGATCTGCCACGGCGACTGGAACCTGATGTCGAGCATCGAGCGCTACCTCAAGCAATCGTTCGAGCGCCGCACCATCAAGGAAGTCAAAGGCACCTACACCGGGCCGAAGAAGGTCAAGGCGTCGGGCAAGGCTGTTGGCGTGAAGAAAAAAAAGACCGACGCCAAGGGTGACAAGAAGAAAACCGGCGCCAAGTCGCCGACCAAGCGCAAGATCGCCAATCGGCCGAAGACCGACAACCTGTCGCTCGTCAGCAAGGACGGCATGGCGCCGCTCAAGCGCCGCAAGCCGGAAGCCCCGGCTGCCGAATAAGGCGCAGGTAATGTGAAAAAACCGGACGATTGTCCGGTTTTTTTATGCCGTCAGTTTTTGGCCTTGGTGGCTGCTTCCTTGAGCTCTTTCAGGCGAGCATCGATCAACTGGCACTTGTCGGGGAATTCTGCGCTTTCGGTATCCAAGTCCATCTTTTGCAGCTCGTCGTTTATCTCCTTGGCCTTGGTCGGGTTCTGCTCGGTCAGCTTGGCCACTTCCTGAGCCAGTTGCTCGCGCTTGGCGGTAGCCTCGTCTGGCGTACAGGCCCAGGCGGGCAGGGCGGTCAACAATGCGGCGGCGATGGCCAGGTTCATCAGGGTTTTCATGGGGGGACCTCCTTGGCAGGGATATTCAGTTGAGGTCGCGGGCACCTGGAAAGTTCACGCCAATGACGCTCGTCTCCTGGGCTGAACGGCCAGTGGCGCGGCGGGTCACACCTTTAACGGGCTACTTTCCACTCGCCCGCAGGAGGAATCAGGATGACGACTTACAACTGGGATTTGATCGAACGTCTGCTGCATGAAGTGCAGAACGGCGAGGGCAGCTTCGCCCCGCGCAAATACGCCGAGCAGGAAGCGGCCGAGAAGGCCACGGCGGGCGAGTCCACCGGCAACCTGGACGCGCTCAAGAAGACTGCTGCGGATTATGAAGCGCTGCTGTTCAAGCGCGGTTTTATCGAATCGCGCCCCGAAGATGAGGGCGGGAATGGCGAGAATTTCATCCTGACCCCGCTGGGCGCGCAGTTGCTGGCGCTGATCGACAGTTCGATTCCGGGCAACGATCATCCACGGCAGGTGCTGGATGAGCAATCCGACGCGCTGGACCCGACGACCTTCGCCGAGGTCGCCTCCAAGGCCCAGATCGCCTGATATCCATTACGCCCCGGCATGCTCGTAACGCCGGGGCGAAACTGTCAGATCGGTAATCTGCCGCTAAGCTGGCTGACAGCCGACCCTGCCTACTCTGCTGCCATTCAACTCATGGAATTGAATCGGCATGCACTCCAATACCTCCCGACGAACCTTCGTCAAAGGCTTGGCCGCCGGCGGCTTGCTGGGCGGGCTCGGCCTCTGGCGCAGCCCGGTCTGGGCCTTGACCAGCCCCGGCCAGCCCACGGTGCTGGCCGGCACCGAGTTTGATCTGTTCATCGACCAGACCCCCGTCAACCTCACCGGCCGCCACCGCACGGCGCTGACCATCAATGGCGGCTTGCCCGGCCCGCTGCTGCGCTGGCGCGAAGGCGACACCGTGACCTTGCGCGTGAAGAACCGCTTGGCCGGACCGACGTCGATCCACTGGCACGGCATTCTCCTGCCGTCGAACATGGACGGCGTACCGGGCTTGAGCTTCAAGGGCATCGAGCCGGGTGGCGTGTTTGTCTACCAATTCACGGTCAAGCAGCACGGCACTTACTGGTACCACAGCCATTCCGGGTTCCAGGAACAGCAGGGCGTGTATGGCCCGCTGGTGATCGACCCGAGAGAGCCCGAGCCCTACACCTACCAGCGCGACTACGTGGTGATGCTGTCGGACTGGACCGACGAAGACCCGGTCGCCTTGATGAAAACCCTCAAGAAACAGTCCGATTACTACAATCTGCACAAGCCCACCGTGGGCGACTTCGTGCGGGATGTGGGCAAGCAAGGCTGGTCGGCCACGATTGCCGATCGCCTGATGTGGGCGCAGATGAAAATGAACCCCACGGACTTGGCCGATGTCAGCGGCGAGACCTACACCTACCTGCTCAACGGCCAACCGCCGGAGCGCAACTGGACCGGTGTGTTTCAGGCTGGCGAGACGATCCGGTTGCGCGTTATCAACGGCTCGGCAATGAGCTACTTCGATGTGCGCATTCCGGGGCTGAAGATGATCGTGATTGCCGCCGATGGCCAGCCAGTGCAGCCGGTGAGCGTGGACGAGTTCCGTATCGCCGTGGCGGAGACCTTCGATGTGCTGGTCGAGCCGACGGCCGAGGCTTACACGCTGTTCGCCCAGTCAATGGACCGCAGTGGTTATGCCCGCGGCACGCTTGCCCGACAAACCGGGGCGACGGCCCCCGTACCGGCACTGGACCCGCGCCCCTGGATCACCATGGACGACATGGGCATGGGTGGCATGGACCACGGTGCCATGGCGGATATGCCGGGCATGGATCACAGTGCCATGTCGATGCAGGCCCATCCTGCCAGCGAGCAAGACAACCCGCTGGTGGATATGCAGGCCATGAGCCCGGTGCCCAAGCTCGACGATCCCGGTATCGGCCTGCGCAACAACGGCCGGCGCGTCCTGACGTATGCCGACTTGCGCAGCACCTTTGAAGACCCCGACGGGCGCGATCCCAGCCGCACCATTGAACTGCACCTCACCGGACATATGGAGAAGTTCGCCTGGTCGTTCAATGGCGTGAAGTTTTCCGATGCCGAGCCCTTGCAGCTGGCCTACGGCGAGCGAGTTCGGCTGGTGCTGGTCAACGACACCATGATGAGTCATCCCATCCACCTGCACGGCCTGTGGAGTGACTTGGAAGACGAAAACGGCCAGTTCCAGGTGCGCAAGCACACCATCGACATGCCGCCGGGCTCACGGCGCAGCTACCGAGTGACTGCCGATGCGTTGGGGCGTTGGGCCTATCACTGCCATCTGCTGTACCACATGGAAATGGGCATGTTCCGTGAGGTACGCGTGCATGAATGAGGACGCGAGCATGAGCCGTGTTTTAACTGTCCTGATCGGGCTGGCGTTCGCTCCATCGGCGCTGGCCGACGAATTCCAGGGCATGAGCCCGGCGACACCGGCGCTCACCGAGAGTCGCACACCGATTCCCGTGTTGACTGCCGCCGATCGCGCTGCGGTCTACAACGCGGCTGGTGGGCACAGGGTCCACGACAGTGGCATCAATTCCCTGCTGCTGATCAACCAGTTGGAATGGCAGGGCGGCGAGGGCGACGGCGCGCTGAATTGGGATATCAAGGGGTGGGTCGGTGGCGATATCGATCGCCTGTGGCTACGCAGTGAAGGCGAGCGCAGTGCCGGTCGCACCGAAAGCGCCGAAGCCCAGGCGTTGTGGGGGCATGCCATCACACCCTGGTGGGACTTGGTGGGTGGTGTGCGCCAGGACTTCAAGCCAGGGGACGGCCAGACCTGGGCGGCGTTCGGGGCCCAGGGCATGGCTCTTTACAACTTTGAAGCCGAAGCCACGGTTTTTGTCGGTGAAGCAGGGCGTACTGCTGCGAGATTGGAGGGCGATTACGACATTCTGCTGACCCATCGGCTGATCCTGCAGCCCACCGCCGAACTCAACTTCTATGGGCGCAACGATCCGCAGCGCGGCGTTGGTTCGGGCCTGTCGGACAGTGAGCTGGGCCTGAGGCTGCGTTACGAAGTGCGCCGCGAATTTGCGCCCTATGTGGGCGTGACATGGAATCGCAGCTACGGCCAAACCGCGCAATACGCCCGAGATGACGGCGAAGACACGAACCAGGTGCGCTGGGTCGTGGGTGTGCGCCTGTGGTTCTGACGTTTCTATTTTTCCTATAACTCGCCGCCACGAGCGGCCTGGAGCCTTGCATGTCGAATTTTAAAACCGCCCTGGCGGGCGTTGTGCTGTGCGCCGGAGTGATCGCCAGCCTGGCGGCCTCGGCCCATCCGAAGTTGTTGTCGTCCACGCCAGCGTCCGGTGCCCAGGGCGCGGCACCGGCAGTCATTGAACTGCGGTTCTCGGAAAACCTGTTGACGCAGTTTTCCGGCGCCAAGCTGATCATGACCGATATGCCCGGCATGCCCAATTCGCCGATGCCGGTCAAGGCCAGTGTCGCGGCCAGTAGTGATCCTAAGGTGATGTTGATCAAGCCGGCCTCCACACTGATGACCGGGACCTATCGGGTCGATTGGCGGGCCGTGTCTTCCGACACGCACCCGATCCTTGGCAACGTGGTGTTCAGCGTCCAGCCATGAGTGAACTGGTCCCGGTGTTACTGCGTTTCGCGCTGTATCTGGACTTGATGCTGGTATTCGGCCTGGGGCTGTTTGGCCTGTATGCAGACAGCAAGTTGCTGAATCTGAAACCGCTGCTGCGCAGGTTGGCGGCGCTGGGTTTGCTGCTGTCGTTGGCGTCGCTGCTGTCCATGACCCAGGCCATGAGCGGCGCCGAGGATTGGCCGACACTGTGGACGCACCTGCAGATGATGCTCTGGCAGACCGAGCTGGGCTGGACGTGGTGGTTGCGCATTGCGGCGCTGGTGCTGGTTGCGCTCAGTACCCGATTGGCCACCGTGTTCGGCGGTGTCGCGTTGGTGACGCTGGCGTGGGTCGGGCATGGCGTGATGCATGAGGGCTCGTTGGGGCAGTGGCATCTGCTAAGCGACAGTGCGCATCTGCTGGCAGCGGCGGGCTGGGTCGGGGCATTGGCGGCGTTCGGGCTGATGCTGGCGAATGCGTCTGAGCAGGCGGTGCAGGTGCTGGCACACGCCTTGGCGGGCTTCGAGCGTGTTGGTGTGGTCTTCGTCGCGGTACTGATCGGCACGGGCGTGGCGAATTATCTGTTTGTGGTCGGGCCGAACCTGGACGGCATCACCGGCGGTGTCTACGCAATCCTGTTGTGCTTGAAGTTGGGGGTGTTCGGCTTGATGTTGGGGCTGGCGGCGCTCAATCGCTCGCACTTGACGCCCCTGCTTCAGCGCTCTCTCGCGGCGGGTGACCACAGAGCGGCGCGTAATGCCTTGCGTCGCAGCATCACCCTGGAGTTCGGGGCGGTGGTGCTGATCCTGGGGCTTGTGGCCTGGCTGGGGACCTTGGCACCCAGCTAGGGCTGCACGCTCTTCAGGCATTTAAGCGCCTGGAAATCGCTGCGCACCTTGTCGATTTTCTGGGTGAGTTTCTGCCGTTGCTGCACAGTGCTTTCGGCCATCACGTCGACAATCAGGCTGCGGGCCGCGGCTTCCGTCTGTGCATAGGCGGTGCGATATTGCGGGGTCCACAGGTTTTCGCGGTCCACCAGCAACTGCTGCATTTTCTGCGGGAAGTCGGCGTTTTTGCGCTGTTGCACGGCGTCGATAAATTGCGCCTGCCAGCGGGCGCGGTTGCCGATCCATTCATGGTTCTGCTCGCCCAGCGCGATGGACCAGGCGGTCACCCGGTTCTGCTGGCTGGCGCTGAGCGGGCCGATCCAGGCGTCCAGGCGTTTGCTCATGCGCTCGGCGCGGTCCTTGATCTGCTGGGCCAGGGGCGGCTTGAGGTATTCGTCCTGGCGCTTGCGCAGGTCCTTGGCCAGGGCGTCGCTCATTTCCTTGACCTGCTGGTCGTCCAGGCCTTGGAGCAGTTCGATGGCGGAGGGCGTGATCTCACGGGCGACTTCGTCGATGGCCTGTTTGGCCTCGGTGGTCCGGGCCTGGAGCGCGGCGTCGGTCACCTGGTTGTCGTTGGCCATCTGTTGCAGGCGGTCCAGCCAATCCAGGTAACCCGGCAATTGCGTGGTGCAATGCCAGGCCAGGTGTTCCTTGAGCTTGTCGTTGAACCAACTCTTCTGCCCGGCATTCATGTCCAGGTAGTCATTGAGGGTCCAGGGAATGATCACGTCGAGGTTGCGATAGGCCAGGCCCACGCGATTGCAACCGGTGAGCACCAGGCTCAGGGTCAGCAGTACCACCAGTAGTTTGAGCCGACGCAGCATGGGCGGGTCCTTCGCAGAGTGGGTTATCACATGTGAACCCGCGCCGGGTGCGACAGTTCAGCCCCTCAATAAAACGACCGTGCGGCCTTCAACGTCAACAGGCCATCGCATTGCGAGTTGTGTCCGGAATAGGCCGAGCAATCCCCGCCGCTGAGGCTGGAATCGCTGTAGATCAGGTTCAAGTCCACGCCCATCCACTGTCGGGAGAATTGCACCGACCAGTCGCTGAAGGTCCGAATGGAGCCTCCGTCCACCGCGACCGGGGTGCCCAACTGATGAGTGGTGTATTTCATGCTGACGCCGATGCCGAACGGCTGGGTGCCGCCGAGGTCGGCAAACAGGGTGCTGTCCTGGCGGTCCGGGTCGTTGCTGAAGGAGGCGCCGAAGCGATTGCCCAGCAGGTTCAGGCCGCCGTAGAACTCCTGGCTGTCGAGGGGGCTGAGCGTGGGGTAGCTGTAGTGGATCAGGCCCACTTCGTAGCCCAACGTCTGGTCGAAGGGGTGCTTGAAGCCCATGTAGGAATCGACTTCGAGGTTGCTGGACGAAGACAGGCCCATGTTCGGTGAAAACTGGCCGAAGTACAGGCCGCTGTCGTGGCTCAGGTCCAGCCCACCATGGAATGAATCGCTGCCGGGAGACGTTGGCTTGACCAGGCCCTGGGCCATGCTGCGGCTGGGCGTCGTGCCCAATTTCAAGTCGAAGTCACCCAATTCACGCTGGAAGATCTGGGCTTCGGCGAGAGGGCTGGCAATCAGGGCGCCGACCAGGAATATGCAGGGTTTGAACATGCTTCACTCCATGAAAAGCGAGGAGCAGTAACGGAGAAAATCGGGCAGATGCCCGTGCTAGACGTGTGCAAGCATACCGGCGAATGCCAGGCGGTGAGGCCCGTTCGTCGATTAGCGCGATGATGAAGGTCAGCAGAGGGTATTTCGGGCTCTAGTCCTAGCGCCTTGATGGCAAGACGCTTAGGGACCAGGTGTGTTGCGCGGTATTACTTTTTACCCAGGCTGATCTGCTTGGATGGGCCGAAAGTCTGGCCGCTCACGCCCTTGGCAATCTGCTGGATTTCGCCGCCGGACTTGAGGAATGCAGCAATCTGGCTGTTGATCGATTCGCTGGTTTCAACGGCGGGAGCTGGCTTTGCTTTGCTGTTGGATGCTTTTACGCGCATGGCGGCCACTAACCTGTAGAAAATTAACTTGGCCAGGCATCGTACAGGAAATACTTGACAATTGCTTGGCAAATATCCCCTGGGAATAAGTGGCGCGATGGGGAATAGCCGAAGTTCATCGTTGAAATAATCCTCTAACTTACTGTTTTAGCTCGAAACCATGGAGCTATCCATGACCGACTGCGCGGAAAAAATGGGTCGATTGATCAGACGAGCGGGGCGGAGCCATGACAACCCGCGATTTTTCAGGCGCGCGCGCGTGGCGCGCACAACTCGGGTAGAATGCCGCCCACGTAATGAGGGTATTGAAAATGGCTTTGGTCGGGCGCTACAACAGCTTGCAAGTGGTTAAACACACTAACTTTGGTTTGTACCTGGACGGTGCGCAAGATGGCGAAATCCTCTTGCCTAATCGGTATATCCCCAAAGATATTCCTAGTGAAGATGAAGACTGGCTTAACGTTTTCATTTATCTGGACAGCGATGACAAACTTATCGCCACGACTGAAAAGCCCAAAGTTCAAGTGGGTGAATTCGCCAGTTTGAAAGTGGTGGAAGTCAACAGCATTGGCGTGTTCCTCGACTGGGGTTTGCCCAAGGACCTGTTGCTGCCGTATTCGGAAGAAAAGCGCCAGTTGACCGCAGGCGAATACTGCGTGGTGCATGTCTACCTCGACAAACACACCAAGCGCATCACCGCCACTGCACGCCTGGATCGCTACCTGGACAAGACCCCTGCCAACTACCAGGTGGGCCAGGAGGTCGACCTGCTGGTGGCCGAAGCCACTGACATGGGCTTTAAGGCGATCATCAACAACAAGCACTGGGGCCTGATCCACAAGAACGAAGTGTTCAAGTTCCTGCGCCCAGGGAAAGAAGAGAAGGGCTTTATCAAAGAGATCCGCGCCGATGGCAACATCAGCCTGAGCCTGCAGCCGGTCGGCCAGGAAGCGGCCTCCAGTCTCAACTCGAAGATCCTCGCCAAGTTGCGTGAAAACAACGGCAGCTTGCCGGTCAGCGACAAGAGTGATCCGGCGGTGATCAGCAACTTGTTCGGCGTGAGCAAGGGCAACTTCAAGAAGGCCATTGGTGCGTTGTACAAGCAGGGCCAGATTGTGATTCACGCGGATCGCATTGAACTAAGCTGACCACGCTTTGCTCTTCTGTAGACGCTCGTCGGCGTCTACAGAGGCTGCACCAATGACCAAGAAATCGCTGCTCGCCTACCTCGGCACGTTGCTCGCCTTCCTAGTGCTGGACGGTCTCTGGCTCGGTGTCCTCATGGGCCCCACCTACAAATCCCTGCTGGGTCCACTGATGCTGGACCAGCCCCGTCTGTTGCCCGCCACATTCTTCTATCTCCTTTACGTGCTCGGTTGCGTGGTGTTAGTGGTCTTGCCCAGCGCAAGCTGGCAACGCGCAGCACGCCTGGGTGCCTTATTGGGCCTGGTCGCCTACGGCACCTATGACTTGAGCAACTGGGCCACGCTGAAAGCATGGTCTGCGCAGTTGGCGGTCATGGACATGGCGTGGGGCACCTTCTTGACCGCAGCCTGCTGCACGGTGGGCTATCTGTGTGCACATCGAGTGCAGCGCTGATTGTGTACAGGATTATTGTGCACCGTTGCTGAGCGTAGGCCCTGTGTCCACGCCTGCTCCCCTCCCTTTGGAACACCGTTCCAGAGGGGTTGCGTTCAATTGGCACGCATTCTGCTGAACACCTCGTATACAAACCATGCCGCCTCCCGTATGCATCCCCGTGACGGAAGCGCAGGCCGGTATTTCGAGGAGCCCCGCGATGACCGAACAATTGCCCAAAGGCTACAGCCCGCGCCTGTACAACCAGGACCTGGGCCCGCTGCCGCAAAAGTGGAACTGGTACAACATCTTTGCTTTCTGGATGAGCGACGTGCACAGCGTCGGCGGTTATGTGTTTGCCGCCAGCCTGTTCGCCTTGGGCTTGGCCAGTTGGCAAGTACTCATCGCCTTGCTCGCCGGTATCTGCATTGTGCAACTGATCGCCAACCTGGTGGCCAAGCCGAGTCAGCAAGCCGCTGTGCCTTATCCCGTGATCTGTCGCCTGGCGTTTGGTGTGTTCGGCGCGAATATTCCTGCGGTGATTCGCGGCTTGATCGCCGTGGCCTGGTACGGGATTCAGACGTACCTGGCGTCGAGCGCCTTGATCATCGTGGTGCTGCGTTTCTTCCCACAGATGGCGGTGTACGCGGAGCCGCATTTTGCGGGCTTGTCTTACCTTGGCTGGTTTGGTTTCCTCAGCCTGTGGCTGTTGCAAGCGGCGGTGTTCTGGGCCGGCATGGAGTCCATCCGCCGTTTTATCGATTGGGCCGGGCCGGTGGTCTATGCGGTGATGTTCGCCCTGGCGGGTTGGATCGTGTGGAAGGCGGGCTGGTCGAACATCAGCTTCACCCTGGCGGAAAAATCCCTGTCGGGCTGGCAGGCATTCGGTCAGGTGATCGTGGCGACGGCGTTGGTGGTGTCGTACTTCTCCGGGCCGACCCTGAACTTCGGCGACTTCAGCCGCTACTGCCGCAGCATGCAGGACGTACGGCGCGGCAACTTCTGGGGGCTGCCGGTGAATTTCCTGGCATTTTCCCTGGTCACCGTGGTGATAGTCTCGGGCACCTTGCCGGTGTTTGGCGAAATGCTGCATGACCCGATCGCCACGGTTTCGCGCATCGATAACAGCATGGCGGTGTTGCTGGGCGCCTTTGCTTTTGTCACCGCAACCATCGGCATCAATATCGTCGCCAACTTCGTGTCCCCAGCCTTTGACTTCGCCAACGTCGCGCCGAGCAAAATCAGCTGGCGCGCGGGCGGGATGATCGCCGCCGTGGCGTCGATCTTCATCACACCGTGGAACCTGTTCAATAACCCGTTGATGATCCACTACACCCTGGATATTCTCGCGGCCTTCATTGGGCCACTGTTCGGCATTCTGCTGGTGGATTTCTACCTGATCAAAAAACAGCAGATCGATGTGGACGCGTTGTTCGATGACAGCCCCAGCGGGCGCTACTACTTCGACGGCGGCGTGAACTGGACGGCGGTCAAGGCGCTGGTGCCCGCGACGCTGGTGGGCGTCGCGATCACCTTTATCCCGGCGTTGCAGGGCATGGCCAACTTCGCCTGGTTTACCGGCTGCTTCCTGGGTGGGCTGTTTTTCCTGGTGTTGGCGCGGCGTGAACAGCTGCGCGTGCCTGCGCCGCTGGTTGCCGGCTGACCAGAATCGAGCCCGCCACCAGTAATCCGGCGCCGGCGACTACCAGTGCCGGTTGCAGCCCGCCACTCAGATGGCTGCTGACCGAGGCCAGTAACGGGCCGCTCAATTGGCCGATGGCGAAGCTGGCGGTCAGCAGTCCGGTGCTGCGCTGATAGCCGTGGGGGGCAACGTCCCGCAGGCGGGCCATCACCAACTGCATGCAAGCCAGGAACGGTCCGCCGCACAGCAACACCCCCAGTGCCAGGCCCCAGCCATTGCCCAGCAAGCAGGCAAACACCCCGGCCGCTTGCAGCCACAATGTAGTCATCAGCCAGCGGCGAGTGGTGTCTGGGTCCTTGCGGCGCAGGGTCGCCACTACCACGCCAATCGCGGCGGCCAAGCCAAAGCACGGCCAGAACAGATCAGCTTGCCAGGCACCCTTGAATTGCGCGCTGGCCATCTGCGACAGGAACGTCGCCGGAATGATGTAGCCAAGACCATACAGCACATAGATCCAGCACAAGTGCGCGATGCTGCCGTTGCTGCCACCATCGGTCTGGCCGACAACGGGCGTGCCGCTGGCGGAGGGCTTCGGCAGGAAAGGCAAGATGGCCAGCAACATCACCAGCGCCACCCCGCCATACACCAGCCACAATGTGCCCGAATTTTGCCCCATCAGGTTCGATCCCAACGCCAGTAAGCCAGTCAACAAAATCCCCAGCCCCGGTCCGGCAAAGACCAAGGCACCCATGCGCGCACGCCCGGCGGCAATCGCCAGCGGCTGGCTCAGGCTGGTGATCATCACCAGGGCCCAGGCACTCGCGACCCCGGTGCCAAAGCGCAGCAACAGGTGCGGCCAGAACCCGTGGGCCCAGTACGACGCGAGCGTCAGCAGTACACACAACCACAACCCGCCATATAAGCGCCCACGGACATGGTGGTGGCTGCGTGCGAAGATCGAATCCACCGCGCCGACGAAGTAGCCCAGGTAGTTGGCGGCGGCGATCAGGCCGGCGCCGGTCAGGTCGATCTGCCCTTCACTGAGCAGATGGGGCATTTGGGGGGTGAGGGCGAAGCGGCCAATCCCCATCGCCATCATCAGGGCGACAAAGCTGGCGAGTAAGCGGACTAATGGAGACATGGTCAGTTTTCCTGCGGGTAAACGAATACCCTCAGGCTAAAGCGGATTGACTTTCTGTAAAAATGAATAATAGTGAGTAACTTGTTCAGTTTTGGAGAAAGGTATGGAGTTCAGTCAATTGCGCATTTTCCAGGCGGTGGCGGAAGAGGGCTCCATCACGCGCGCGGCGGACCGCTTGCATCGAGTGCCGTCTAACCTGTCGACACGCCTCAAGCAAATGGAGGAGCAGCTCGGTGTAGAGCTGTTTGTGCGCGAGCGTCAGCGCTTGCAGCTGTCTCCGGCCGGCAAGGTGTTGCTGGACTACAGCACCCGTCTGCTGGCCCTGCATGATGAAGCCCACGGCGCGGTGCAAGGCGGGCAACCGGCCGGCGATTTTGTGGTAGGCAGCATGTACAGCACGGCGGCGGTGCATTTGCCGAAGCTGCTGGCGGGCTATCACAAGGCTTACCCGATGGTGAATCTGCAGGTGCAATCGGCGCCCAGCGGTGAGTTGCTCGAAGGCCTGATTACTGGCCGTCTGGATGCGGCATTTGTGGACGGCCCCATTACCATCGCTTCCCTGGACGGTGTGCCTCTGTGTGAAGAGCGCCTGGTGCTTATTTGCGAGGCCGACCACCCGCCTGTGCGAGGGCCCCAGGATGTTGCGGGACGCTCGGTGTTCACCTTCCGTCGTAGTTGCGCCTATCGCACGCGCCTGGAAACCTGGTTTTCCCACGAGCGCGTGGCCATGGGGCGGGCAATTGAGATCGAGTCTTATCAGGGCATGCTGGCGTGCGTGATCGCTGGCTCCGGGGTGGCGTTGATGTCCGAATCCATGCTTGAGAGCCTGCCAGGCAAGGACAGCGTGTCCGTTCATCCGCTGACAGGGCCTTTTGCCACTGCGACCACCTGGCTCATGTGGCGAAAGGGTATGCTCGGCGCTAACCTCAACGCATGGATCGACCTGCAGCAAGCCAGCAAGACTGCGGTCCTGCAAGACACCCGCGCCATTGCTTGAACGATCCGTCAGGATTTTGATGAATTCAGTAATAGTTCGTTGTGGTTTCGTTCAAGCATTACGTAGGACTTAGGGCTACTATCAGTGTAGGAAAGGGCGACAGAACTTGCGCCTACCAGCATTACCCTCAAAGGGGGCAACCATGAAAGAGAAAATTCAAAACTGGCTCCATGATCTGGGTGTTGCACTGGGCTTGATCGAGCCCCCACTGCAACCCGTGCCGATTCGCACCGATGACGAGCAACGTCGCCCACGTCGCAGGTAAGTCCTGGAAGCGCTCACGTGATTGAATCGCGCGGGCGCTGTTATCTCGGGTCGTTCTTCAGGGCGTGTTCGGTCCCTGTCATCAGGCTGTATTCGCCGTAAATTTCTTAGTGTCCGCAATTGCCTGACGAGGCATGCCTCATTGTCAGAACCTTCTTCTTATTTTGTCATCCGTGCCCTTTTCCAGGTTCGTCCTTCTATATTTTTGCCTTCACATGGATGAATGGGCATTGGAATGTCGAGCATTGATAGCGAAGGCATGTTGATTTCCGACAGAGTCGAACTCCGTCGGTTTCCAACGATTGAGCATGGGGATTTGCGTAGCGTGAGCGCTTTGGTAGTCCACCAGACGGACGCTTCGACGGCGCAACACACCTTTAATGCTTACGTTGCCAAGGGCAATGGAGCGCACTTTCTCATCGAGAAAAATGGCGTGATCTATCAGACGGCGAGCCTCAAAAAACGCTGTTACCACGTTGGGCGTTACCTGCGCTCCAAGTGCCTGGCAACGGATAAGGCGACGTGCGATACCGCTCAAATCCAACCTATCCAGGCACTCACTTGGACCTTGCAGATTCGAGCGCTGGACCGCTATGAGCGCACCAAGGACTACCCTGAGCGATACCCGATGAACGCGGACTCTTTGGGAATTGAACTGGTCGGCAAGCATCTGGATGCTGCCCGTTACGAGGACGTGACCGCTATACAGAATCAATCCCTGCGGTGGTTGGTGGCTGAGTTGTATGGCCATTTCCGCCTGACACCGGAGGACGTCTACACGCATCCGCAAATCTCCTACAAACATCCGGGTGAAGCCAGCAGCGCGGTGTGGCAATGAACCTGCGGCGAGGGTTGTTGGGCATGTGGGGGATACTCGCCGGGTGCGCGGCTTCCGCTCCAGATATCGACAACATCGCTATCTCGGGTTTTCACTCCGAAGAACCGGAGCGCTGTCGACCCAGCGACGTTACGTTGGATGAGCGACAAGTCGCGTCCTTCTTCAAGCGCGCTGAACCTATTGACGCACGCACGCTGCATGACGAGTACGACTGGGCACCTTGTTACCTTGAAGGCACGCTAAAGTCTCGCGGCAAAGTGTGTACTTGGCGGGTGAGGGCGGGGGCGACAGGGGAAATCGAATGCCCTATAACCGAGCAGTATTTTGGCTGTAAATCTTGCGCAGATTTGTTTGAAGAAGCCAGCCGGAATGCTGAGTAAAAAAACGGGCACGACATCCGACGTCGCGCCCGCTGAAGAAACCGCTCTAAACCTCTTTGTATCTTAAACCGCGTTGGCCGCCACACCCTCTGGCCGGCGCGACAGCAAACTCACCACCACAAAACTCACCAGCCCAATCGCCAGGCTGTAATAGATCGGCGTGTTCGCATCCAAGCCATCCTTGATCATGAACACCAACGCCGTCACAAAGCCGAGGGTCATGGACGTAATGGCGCCCGAGGTGGTCGCGCGTTTCCAGAAGATCGCGCCGATCAGCGGGATCAACATACCGCCCACCAACAGGTTGTAGGCCAGGGTCAAGGCGCTGATCACATCGCTCACCACCAGTGCGATACCTAGCACGGCAATACCGGTCAGCATCGTGAACAGGCGGTTGATGGCCAGGCTCGACTGCTTGCCGCCACGCAGGCGCGGCAGCAGGTCTTCGGTCAGTACGGTGGAGGCGGCGAGCAAGCCGGCGCTGGCGGTGGACATCATCGCGGCCAGTGCCGCGGCAATCACCAGGCCGCGGATGCCGTCCGGCAGCGACACTTTCACAATAGCGGCAAACGCATTGTTGACGTTATCCAGGTCCGGGATCAGCACATGCGCGGCCATGCCGATCAATGCACAGGCCAGGCCGTAGAGGATGCAGTAGAAACCGGCGAAAGTGCCTGCGTACTTGGCGACCTTTTCGTCACGGGCGGTGAACACCCGTTGCCAGATGTCCTGGCCGATCAGGATGCCGAAGAAGTAGATCATGAAGTAGGTGATGATCGTGTCCCAACCGATCGCGGTGAAGCTGAAGCTCGATGCGGGCAGCTTGGCCACCAGTTCGTCCCAGCCGCCGACGCGGTACAGGCAGATCGGCAGCAGGATGAACATCAGGCCGACGGTCTTGATCACGAACTGCACGATGTCAGTGAGGGTCAGCGACCACATGCCGCCGATGGTGGAGTACACCACCACCACGCCACCGCCGAGCAGTACCGAGATCCAGAACGGCAGGCCGAACAGCACCTGCAGCACGGTGCCGATGGCGAGGATCGAGGTCACGCCGATCATCAGCGCGTAGGCCAGCATGATCACGGCGCTGGCCTGGCGGGCCATCGGGTTGTAGCGTTTTTCCAGCACCTGGGTCACGGTGAAGATCTTCAGTTTCAACAGTGGCTTGGCCAGGAACAGGTTCAGCGCGATGATGCCCATGCCCAGCGCGGCACACAGCCAGAAGCCGGAGATGCCATGCACGTAGCCCAGCCGCACGGTGCCGACGGTGGACGCACCGCCCAATACCGTGGCGGCCATGGTGCCCATGTACAACGACGGGCCCAGGTTGCGCCCGGCCACCAGGTAGTCTTCGTGGGTCTTGGCGCGGCGCATGCCGTAGTAGCCGAGCACGAGCATGCCGGCGGCGTAGATGAGTACGACGAATAAATCCAAAGCCATGACGGCGGTTCTCCGATTATCTTTTTTATGAGGATCAGGCGGCTTGTTGCAGCGCCGGTTTAACGCGCGCATCCGTGCGCTTGCTGCGAGAGTCGGCCGGCCCATAAACAGCCGCCGGTTCCGGGAACACCCGAAGCAAGGTCAGGTACACCACCGAGGCCAGCCCCAGCGTCACCGGCAGGCTGATATCAATGCCGTCCGCCAGATTGCCCAGCGGCCCGACAAACTGCCCCGGCAGGTTGACGAAGCACAGGCCCACCAGCGCACTCGGGATCCAGGCCCCCAGCCCGCGCCAGTTCCAGCCATGGCTGAACCAGTAGCGGCCGCCGGTTTCTCCACGCGTGAACACCTGCAGGTCATCCGGGCAATAGAAGCCGCGACGCACGATCAGGCCGATGATCATCATCACCATCCACGGCGTGGTGCAGGTGATGATCAGCACGGCGAAGGTCGACACGCTTTGCACGAGGTTGGCGGCGAAACGTCCGATAAAGATGAAGGCAATCGACATCACCCCGATCAGCAACGTGGCCTTGACCCGCGACAGCAGGCGTGGAAACACGCTGGACATGTCCAACCCGGTGCCATACAGCGAAGTAGTGCCGGTAGACATACCGCCGATCACGGCGATCAGGCACACCGGCAGAAAGAACCAGCTCGGTGCCACCGCCAGCAAACCGCCGACATAGTTGTTGGCTGCGATGTAGTCCGGTGCCTTGATCGCCACGATGGTCGCGGTGGCCAAGCCGAACAGGAAGGGGATCAAGGTCGCGATTTGCGCCAGGATCACCGCCAGCATGATGCGTATTTTCGGCGTCTCACGCGGGATGTAGCGCGACCAGTCACCCAAGAACGCGCCGAAGGAAATCGGGTTGCTCATGGCGACCAATGCAGCGCCGATGAACGCCGCCCAGAAGCCGGTCTGACCCAGGGCGACAGTGCCGGCGAAGTGGCTGTCGAAGGCCGGCGCGAACGCGAAGATCCCCAGCAGGAACAGCAGGCTCGCGGCCCACACCGCAATGCGATTGACCCACAGCATGAAGCGAAAACCGTAGATGCACACGGTCAGCACCAGGATCGCGAACACCCCGTAGGCCAGGCCCAGGCTCAGGTCGGTTTCCGGCAAGCCAATCAGGCGTTTCGCACCGCCCACCAGCGCGTCGCCTGAACTCCACACCGACAGTGAGAAGAAGGCAATCGCCGTCAGCAGCGAGAGAAACGAGCCGACAATCCGCCCGTGCACGCCAAAGTGCGCACCTGAAGACACGGCGTTGTTGGTGCCATTGATCGGCCCGAACAGGCCCATGGGCGCCAGGATCAGCGCACCCACCAGCACGCCCAGCACAATCGCCCAGACACCCGCCTGGAACGACAAACCGAACAGTACGGGGAAAGAACCCAGCACGGCGGTGGCAAAGGTATTGGCACCGCCGAAGATCAGTCGGAACAGATCCTTGGGGCCGGCGGTACGCTCGTGGTCCGGGATCTGCTCGACCCCGTTGGTTTCTATCTTGCGAATACTTTTATCGTTGTTTTTATTATTCATGATCTGCTCCGATCACATTGGCTAAGGGGGCGGCAGCCCTTCCGGCATAGCGGACAAATGTTCGTGACAGGCCAGCCACAGGCCTTCTTGTTGTTCTGCGCCAAGCCCTTGCCGTTTGAAGACAATGGTCTCGCGTTCCTGGCTTTTGAATTGCTCCCCGTTCATGCGCAGCTCGGTGGCCACGTCATGCATGAAAATCGCCACGTCACCTTGCAGGCTGACAAAGGCGTTGCTCGAGGTGCAGGACAGCACCTCGAACCCCTCATCCCGGCGCCAGCTGTCCCACAACGCCTGGTAGGCGTCGCGACTGAGCAGCGGCTGGGGCAGGGTGTAGAACACGAAGCTGGCGTCCGCCGTGAACGCGCCGAAGTAGGCGGCGCGGTCATTGCGGGCGAAGGCCGCCACCAGGTCGGCGGCGGCTTGCAGTACTTCGTGGGCGCTCATCAGCGATGTGCCACGCCAGGCAGCACGCAGAGCATCTCGTACAGCAAGTTGGCGCCCAATAGCGAGGTGTTGCCGGTGGTGTCGTAAGGCGGCGAAACTTCTACCAAGTCGCAACCAATCAGGTCGAGGCCCTGGCAGCCACGGATGATTTCGATCGCCTGGATGGTGGTCAGCCCTCCGATTTCCGGAGTGCCGGTGCCCGGAGCCCAGGCGGGGTCGATGCCGTCGATGTCAAAGCTCAGGTACACCGGGCCGCCGCCGACTTTTTCACGCACTTCGGCCATCAACGGCGCGAGGGAGTGGTGCCAGCATTCTTCTGCCTGAACCACACGGAAGCCCTGTTTACGGCTCCAGTTGAAGTCTTCGGCGGTGTAGCCCTGGGCGCGCAGGCCGATCTGTACCACACGGTCGCAATCGAGCAAACCTTCTTCTACCGCGCGGCGGAAGGTGGTGCCGTGGGCGATTTTCTCGCCGAACATATGGTCGTTGACGTCGGCGTGGGCATCGATGTGCACCAGCCCGACCTTGCCGTGTTTCTTGTGGATCGCCCGCAGGATCGGCAGCGTGATGGTGTGGTCGCCGCCCAGGGTCAGCGGGATCACGTCGTGTTCGAGAATCTCGTCGTAGGCTTCTTCGATGATGCGCACGGCGTCGAGCAGGTTGAAGGTGTTGATCGCCACGTCGCCGATGTCGGCCACCGACAGCGAGTCGAACGGCGCGGCGCCGGTGGCCATGTTGTAAGGGCGGATCATCACGGATTCGGCGCGGATTTCACGCGGCCCGAAGCGGGTGCCGGCGCGCAGCGAGGTGCCGATGTCCAGGGGCACGCCGACAAAGGCGGCGTCCAGGCCCTTGGCCGTTTGCAGGTGGGGAAGACGCATCATGGTGGCGATGCCGGCGAAGCGCGGCATTTCGTTGCCGCCCAGTGGTTGGTGGAAAATCTTGTCCACGGGAGTGCCTCATCGTTGTTTTGTTTGTTAGGGGCCGATTCTGCGAAATACATGGAAACGAAAGAATCGGCAGGGGCAAATACTTAGTTCAGATTTTTCTAAACTATTGCCTGAGGTAAACTGGTCCCAACCTTTGTAGGAGCGAGCTTGCTCGCGAAAACCGTCAACGATGACGCAGCGCATCTGGTTCTACACGGCGCTCTCAGGTTTTTCGCGAGCAAGCTCGCTCCTACAATTACCGCGTTTTTGGAGGCCTCATGGCCAACGCCTTGCCCGACCTGAAACTCCTGCGCATCTTCGTCAGCGTCGTGCGGCATCAGGGGTTTGCCAATGCCCAGCACGAACTCAACCTGTCCACATCGGCCATCAGCACGTACATGAGCCAGCTGGAAGCGGCGTTGGGCCTGGTGCTGTGTCATCGCGGGCGTGGCGGGTTCAGCCTCACCAGCAAAGGCGAATTGTTTCATCAAGAGACCTTGCGTCTGCTGGGCGAGCTGGAAGGTTTCGAGCAATACGCCGCCGCGTTGAAGGGCGAGTTGCGCGGCACGCTGAAACTGGGTGTGCTGGACTCCACGGTCAGCGACAAAGCGTTGCCCTTCGCCGAAGTGATCGGCGCCTACAGCCTGGAACACCCGGCGGTGCACTTGCATCTGTCGGTGATGAGCCCTTATGAGCTGCAACTGGGCGTGCAGGACAACCGCCTGGACTTGGCCATCGGCGCGTTTTCCAACCGCATGAGCGGGCTGATCTACATGCCGTTGTACCGCGAGCAGCACTGGCTGTATTGCAGCACGCGGCATCCTTTATTCAATGAACGGCGCATTCCCGAGCAGGTGATCACGCAGCAACGGATGGTCGGTCGCGGCTATTGGAGCCAGGCCGAGTTGGCACGCCACGGCTTCAAGCACAGCGCAGCCACCGTGGAGAGTATGGAGGCGCAGCTGATCCTGGTGCTGTCCGGCGCCTACATCGGCTACCTGCCCGAGCACTATGCCCAGGCCTGGGCCGATAAGGGCGACCTGCGTGTGTTGCTGCCGGCGACCTTCGGCTATCAGGCGCCGTTCTCGATGATCATGCGTCGAGGCCGCAGCCGCGAACCGCTGATCCAGACCTTCCGCGACTTACTCAAAGCCCAGCTAAACCAGGCCTGATAAACCATGTCCAGACCCCAATGTTCCCGTTGCCTCAGGCCTGTCGCCCACTGTCTGTGCGCGTTGATCCCCAATCTCGACAGTCGCACGCGGGTGTTGCTGTTGCAGCACCCGAGCGAGGTCAACCATGCGTTGAATACCGCACGGCTGGCGGCGTTGGGTTTGAACAACGCGCAGTTGGTAGTAGGGGAGGTGTTTGAAGACTTGCCGACGTTGTTGAACGTGCCCGGCTACCAGGCTCGGTTGCTGTTTCCGGCTGACGACGCCCAGCCATTAAAGGTGTACGCGCCCGAAGATCAGCCGCTGCTGCTGGTGGTTCCCGACGGCACTTGGCGCAAGGCGCGCAAGCTTTTGCACCTCAACCCGCTATTGGCGGCGTTGCCAAGGGTCGCGTTGGCCGACAGTGCGGTGTCCCGTTATCGGTTGCGCAAGGCCCCCGGCCCCGGTGCGCTGTCGACAGTGGAGGCGATTGTGCAGGCGCTGGAGGTCCTGGAATCGCCAGCTTCGTTTGCACCCTTGCTCAAACCCTTCGATGCGTTGATCGACGGCCAGATTGCGGCGATGGGGCCTGACGTGTTCCAGCGCAACCATGGACAGCGGTGACCATTCGGTGGCTTATTCCTTTTAGCCATAAGGTCCGCACTTTGCGTGATATGGCCCGCCGGCCTTTCCCGGTATGATGTTCGCCCCCGCAGTCTGGATTGCGAATACGCCATGACCTTGCAGTACCCTACAATCGCCGATTGCGTCGGCAACACGCCCCTGGTCCGCTTGCAACGCATGGCGGGTGAAACCAGCAATACCCTGTTGCTCAAGCTCGAAGGGAACAACCCGGCCGGTTCCGTAAAGGACCGCCCGGCGCTGTCGATGATCACCCGCGCCGAGCTGCGCGGGCAGATCAAGCCCGGCGACACCCTGATCGAAGCCACTTCGGGTAACACCGGGATCGCCTTGGCCATGGCCGCCGCGATCAAGGGCTACAAGATGATCCTGATCATGCCCGACAACGGCAGCGCCGAACGCAAGGCGGCGATGACCGCCTACGGCGCCCAGCTGATCCTGGTGACCCAGGAAGAGGGCATGGAAGGCGCACGGGACCTGGCCGAGCGCATGGCCGCCGAAGGCCGTGGCCTGGTGCTGGATCAGTTCGCCAACGGTGACAACCCGGAGGCGCACTACACCACCACCGGCCCGGAAATCTGGCGCCAGACCCAGGGTACGATCACCCATTTCGTCAGCTCCATGGGCACCACCGGCACCATCATGGGCAACTCCCGCTACCTGAAGGAGCAGAACCCGGCGATCCAGATCGTCGGCCTGCAACCGATGGAAGGCTCGGCCATTCCCGGTATTCGCCGCTGGCCCGAAGAGTATCTGCCGAAGATTTACAATTCGACTCGCGTGGACCGCATCATCGACATGGCTCAGCGTGAAGCCGAAGACACCACCCGCCGCCTGGCCCGTGAAGAAGGTATTTTCTGCGGCGTGTCGTCCGGGGGCGCGGTGGCCGGCATGTTGCGCTTGTCCCAAGAAGTGGAAAACGCGGTGATCGTCGCGATCATCTGTGACCGAGGCGACCGCTACCTGTCGACCGGCATCTTCGACGAACCCAACTGATGGCCAAGCACGAGAGAGGCCTGCGCTTCCAACCGACGGGCGGCAGCCGGGCCCCGCAAATCCCTGTGGGCAAGAAACAACGCCTGACCATCGAGCGCCTGGCCAATGACGGCAGGGGCATTGTGTTCTTTGAAGGCCGCACCTGGTTCGTGAATGGCGCGCTGGCCGGCGAAGAAGTTGAAGCGCGAGTGTTGGGGGCTCACGGCAAGATCGTCGAGGCGCGCACCGAGCGCGTGCTCAAGGCCAGCGAACTGCGCCGCCCGGCGCCGTGCGCCCATGTTGGCCGCTGCGGCGGTTGCAGCGTGCAGCATTTGCCCCACGGCGAACAACTTGCCCTGAAACAGCGCATGCTCGCCGAGCAACTGTCCCGTGTGGCCGGTGTCGAACCGCAAGAGTGGGCCGCACCGTTGAGTGGGCCGGAGTTCGGCTACCGTCGCCGAGCCCGCGTCGCCGTGCGCTGGGATGCCAAGGCGAAACAGCTGGAAGTAGGTTTTCGCGCCGTGGCCAGCCAGGACATCGTCGCCATCGACGATTGCCCCGTGCTGGTACAGGCCTTGCAACCGATCATGCAGCGCCTGCCGAATATGTTGCGGCGCTTGAGCAAACCGCAGGCCTTGGGGCATGTGGAGTTGTTCAGCGGTACGTCGATCGCCGTGTTGCTGCGGCACATGGCGCCGTTATCGGAAGCGGATCTGCAGGTGTTGAAGGAATTCTGCGCCTTCCATGAAGCCCAATTGTGGCTGCATGGCGAGGGTCAACCTGAGCCGGTCGAAGTCGATTCAGTCTTGGGTTTTCGATTGGAACAGTGGGGGCTGGAGCTGGCATACCGACCTGGCGATTTTGTGCAGGTCAACGCCGGCGTCAACGAGGCTATGGTCGCCCAGGCCCTGGATTGGCTGGCGCCACAACCCGACGAACGGGTGCTGGACCTGTTTTGCGGCCTGGGCAACTTTGCCCTGCCACTGGCGCGCCAAGTGCGTGAAGTGGTGGCGGTGGAAGGCGTGCAGACCATGGTGGACCGCGCGGCCGTCAACGCTGTCAGCAACGATTTGCATAATGCGCAGTTTTTTCAGGCCGATTTGTCCCAGCCTTTGACTGACGCGGAATGGGCCAAACAGGGCTTTTCTGCGGTACTCTTGGACCCACCCCGTGATGGTGCCCTGGAGGTTGTGCGCAAGCTCGCGACCCTGGGAGCCAAGCGTCTGGTGTATGTGTCCTGCAACCCGGCCACGCTGGCGCGGGATACAGTTGAGTTGGTCAAGCAAGGCTACCGGCTAAAACGTGCCGGGATCCTCGACATGTTTCCGCAAACCGCGCATGTCGAGGCGATGGCGTTATTTGAAGCGGGCTAGGATGCCCGTTTAATCCGACCGGCCTGTCGTCTCCAGGGCCTGTGATCTGCCAGGGAGCAGTAGAAGGTCGGCGATGAATTCTGGCGCATCAAAGGTGCGTCGTAGGGAAGGTAAGCAAGATGGTACAGGTGAGAGCACACCAGCCGATCAACACCGACGGCAGTATCAATCTCGAGGCATGGCTGGATCATGCCATCAGTGTCGACCCGGCACTGGACCGTGAAGCCTTGAAAGCAGCCTGCGAGTTCGCTCGCGAGTCTGAGCAGCAAGACAATGCGGCCAAGAACCTGTGGGCAGAAGGCACTTCGAGCTTTCGCACCGGGTTGGAAATCGCCGAGATCCTCGCCGATCTCAAGCTGGACCAGGATTCACTGATCGCCGCCGTGCTCTATCGCGGCGTGCGTGAAGGGCACATCCCGTTGCCCACCGTCAGCCAGCGTTTCGGCGCCGTGGTAGCCAAGTTGATCGACGGCGTGCTGCGCATGGCCGCCATCAGCGCCAGCCTCAGCCCGCGCCAGTCCATGGTGCTGGGCACCCAGGGCCAGGTCGAGAACCTGCGCAAGATGCTGGTGGCGATGGTCGACGACGTGCGTGTCGCCCTGATCAAGCTGGCCGAGCGTACCTGTGCGATCCGTGCGGTGAAGACTGCCGACGACGAGAAGCGCAACCGCGTTGCCCGCGAAGTCTTCGATATCTATGCGCCGCTGGCGCACCGCCTGGGTATCGGCCATATCAAGTGGGAGCTGGAGGACTTGTCCTTCCGCTACCTCGAACCCGATCAATACAAACAGATCGCCACGCTGCTGCACGAGCGGCGGCTGGACCGCGAGCGCTTCATTACCGACGTGATGGGCCAGTTGCGTTCCGAGTTGCAGGCCACCGGCGTCGATGCCGACATCAGCGGTCGTGCCAAGCACATCTATTCCATCTGGCGCAAAATGCAGCGCAAGGGCCTGGCCTTCAGCCAGATCTACGACGTACGGGCCGTGCGCGTGCTGGTACCGGAAATGCGCGACTGCTACACCGCGCTCGGTATTGTCCACACCTTGTGGCGGCACATTCCCAAGGAGTTTGACGACTACATCGCCAACCCCAAGGAAAACGGCTACCGCTCGTTGCACACCGCGGTGATCGGCCCCGAGGGCAAGGTGCTGGAAGTGCAGATCCGCACCCACGCCATGCACGAAGAGGCCGAACTGGGGGTGTGTGCGCACTGGCGCTACAAGGGCACTGACGTCAAGGCCGGGTCCAACCAGTACGAAGAGAAGATCTCCTGGCTGCGCCAAGTGCTGGAATGGCACGAAGAACTCGGCGATATCGGCGGCCTGGCCGAACAGCTGCGCGTGGATATCGAGCCTGACCGGGTCTACATCTTCACCCCGGACGGTCACGCCATCGACTTGCCCAAGGGTGCGACGCCGCTGGACTTTGCCTACCGTGTGCATACCGAGATCGGCCACAACTGCCGGGGCGCCAAGATCAACGGGCGCATCGTGCCGCTCAACTACAGCCTGCAGACCGGTGAACAGGTCGAGATCATCACCAGCAAGCACGGCACGCCGAGCCGCGACTGGCTGAACCCGAACCTGGGCTACATCACCACGTCGCGGGCACGGGCGAAGATCGTCCACTGGTTCAAATTGCAGGCGCGCGACCAAAACGTCGCCGCCGGTAAAACCTTGCTTGAACGCGAACTGGGGCGCCTCGGTTTGCCCCAGGTAGACTTCGACAAGTTGGCCGAAAAAGCCAACATGAAGATCGCCGAAGACATGTTCGCCGCCCTTGGTGCCGGCGATCTGCGCCTGGCCCAACTGGTCAACCTGGCCCAGCAACTGGTCGAGCCGGAGCGCGGCAGCGAACAGCTGGAGCTGATCCCACGCAAGGCCACCGGCTACAAACCCGGCAAGCGCGGCGATATCCAGATCCAGGGCGTGGGCAACCTGATGACCCAAATCGCCGGCTGCTGCCAGCCGTTGCCGGGTGACGCCATCGTCGGCTACATCACCCAGGGCCGTGGCGTGAGCATTCACCGCCAGGACTGCGCCTCGGTGCTGCAACTGGGCGGCCGTGAGCCGGAGCGGATCATCCAGGTCAGCTGGGGCCCGGTGCCGGTGCTCACCTACCCGGTGGACATCATTATTCGCGCCTACGACCGTTCCGGCTTGCTGCGTGACGTGTCGCAAGTGCTGCTCAACGAGCGGATCAACGTGCTGGCGGTCAACACCCGCTCGAACAAAGAGGACAACACCGCGTTGATGTCCCTGACGATCGAGATTCCGGGGTTGGACGCATTGGGGCGGTTGCTGGGGCGGATTTCCCAGTTGCCGAACATCATTGAGACACGCCGTAACCGTACCCCATGAGTGAGTCGATGTATTCGCTGGAAGACCTGCTACACCTGATGAATCGCCTGCGGGACCCGCAATACGGGTGCCCGTGGGACATCAAGCAAACCTACGCGACCATCGTCCCGCACACCCTGGAAGAAGCCTATGAAGTGGCCGACGCCATCGAGCGCGGCGACTTCGATCATCTGCAAGGCGAGCTGGGCGACCTGCTGTTCCAGGTGGTGTATTACAGCCAGTTGGCGCGCGAAGAAGGGCGCTTCGAATTCGCCGGTGTGATCGACAGCATCACGCGCAAGCTGATCCGGCGTCATCCGCACGTGTTTCCTACCGGCGATCTGTATGCACCGCTGGATATCCCGCAGCTGAGTGAAGAACAGGTCAAGGAACGCTGGGAGCAGATCAAGGCCGAGGAGCGTGCGGAAAAATCCGATGCGCCGGAGCAGCTCTCCCTGCTGGACGATGTGCCCACGGCGCTGCCGTCCCTGTCTCGTGCCGCCAAATTGCAGAAGCGCGCCAGCCAGGTCGGCTTCGACTGGCCGTCGGCCCTGCCGGTGGTGGATAACGTGCGCGAAGAGCTGGATGAGGTGCTCGAAGCCATGGCCGACAACGATTCGGTGGCCATTGCCGATGAGGTCGGTGATCTGCTGTTCGCGGCGGTCAACCTGGCCCGTCACCTCAAGGTCGACCCGGAAACCGCGCTGCGTGGCGCCAATGCCAAGTTCGAACGACGCTTCCGATTTATCGAACAGGCATTGCGCGATACGCACCAATCCATAGAAGATTGCACCCTCGAAACGATGGACGCCCTGTGGGGCGAAGCCAAACGTCAGGAAAAGAATGTGTCCAGCTGCGGTTGAGCAGTTGCCTAAGTGAGTAAGCACCATGAGCCTTTCCCTTCGCGACCAGTTGCTCAAAGCAGGTCTGGTCAACCAAAAGCAGGCCAAGCAGGTCGGCAAAGAGAAACAGAAGCAGCAGCGCCTGGTCCACAAAGGCCAAATCGAGGCGGATGACACCCAGGCCCGCCTGGCGGCCGAGGCGCACGCCGAGAAGGTCAAGCGCGACCAGGAACTGAACCGCCAGCAGCAGGAAAAAGCCGAGGCCAAGGCCCGCACCGCCCAGGTCAAGCAACTGATCGAGACTTCGCGGCTGCCCAAGCTGACCACTGAGGACTACTACAACTTCGTGGATGACAAGAAGGTCAAGCGCCTGTCGGTCAACACCCTGATGCGCAACAAGCTGAGCAACGGCTCCCTGGCTATCGTGCACCACGGCGGCGGCTACGAGGTGATCCCGCGCGAGGCGGCGCTGAAGATCCAGGAGCGCGCACCGGAGCGTATCGTGCAGCTCAATATCCTGACGGAGAGCCAGGTGCCGGACGAGGATGATCCGTACGCGGCCTACCAGATCCCGGATGATCTGATGTGGTAAGGCTGTAGAAGCAACAAACCCCGCTCAAAAGGCGGGGTTTTTGTTTGCAGGCAATCCAACTGCTGTGTGGGGCTGGATGCCTGCCGAATTTCAGAGTCTCAGGAGCCTTGTGCCTGGCGTCTCATCTCAAGGGCTTCGAGCTCGTTTTTATAATTATGAGCGTCGCTCTCGTTGTGAAACATGCCGACCAACAGGTCTTGTTGGTGTACATCCCAGATGTGAATCCCATGGCCCAGTGCTTCGTGGGACATATGTTCGTCGTCGCGTTCAGTTACTTTTACAGTCATCTGCTTGCTCCAATCTCTGGTGGATCTGCGGCAAGTCGTCGCAGGCCTTTGTTATATGATTTGTTAGCTTGCTAAGTAAACCGACTTTTCGCGCAACAATTCATTGCAGCAAATGCAACAGTCCTGCAGGCCGCGTAAATCGCGACATTGCCTCGCAGGGCGCTGAGTTTTATGACAAAAGTTTCATGTTCGCGTCAGGGTGGAACCCAATCGACAGGCGAAAAAAAGCCCCGCATTCGCGAGGCTCTTTGTTCCAGTTACCTATCAGCTACCTTTGACAGCCTTACCGTCAACGGTACCGTCCTGCAGCATGATGTTGTATTCCTTGCCATCGGTTTCCACCTGACGCAGGGCAACCAGGATGCCGCCCTGGTCCTTGGCAAACCACATCTGGGTGATGCGCTTGCTCTGAGTCGGGTCACGCACGCGCTCGACCTTGATCGCGTCGATGGAGCCCACCTTGGTCTGGACCTTTTCCGGGCCAATCACGCGGAAGTCGTAGGTGTCGACGTCGGTGCCTTCCACCACGTTGTAGCTCATGCTCTTCTTGCCGGCCGCCACATCGCGCTGCAGGGCCAACTGGTAGGTCGACTTGTCGAGCATACCGCTTTGCAGGGGCACGTTGACCGCGTCCTTGTTTTCAAAGCCGGTGACTTTCTTGGCGGTCTGGTCGAAGTCCAGGTTGATCTTCTTCGCCTTGCCCAGGCCACCGCGCTCGAAGGTGTAGCTCTTCGGTTGCAGGGCGTCCTTGTCAAACAGGATCACGCTGGTTTCGGTGAGGCTGGCGATCATCATGGAAGCCTTGAAGTTCAAGGTCCAGGTGCCATCGCCATTCTTGGCCAGGCTGCGTTCAGCCGAGCCACTCATGGGCAACTGTTTCCAGTCGGCGGTGTAGCTGACGGAGAAAGGGTGAAGGTCTGCTGCTTGCACCGTTGGCAAGGCGAACAGCGCAAAAGCGAAGAGCAAAGCGCGACGCATAAAATCTCCTAGGTTCGAATCAAGTGGCCGCTGGCCGCGAGTAACTGACCGTCCAATAATGCACCCTGGTCGCCAAGAATCAACCGCCCCTCGGCAAACCAGCGCACCGCCAGCGGGTAAATCCTGTGTTCCTGGGTGTGAACCCGTTGCGCAAGCGTCTGCGCCGAGTCGTCAGACTCTACCGGAACCACTGCCTGTACGACCAGAGGCCCGCCATCGAGTTCCTCGGTGACAAAGTGCACGCTGCAGCCGTGCTCGCTGTCGCCGGCATCGAGCGCACGCTGGTGCGTGTGCATGCCTTTGTATTTGGGCAGCAGGGAAGGGTGGATATTGAGCAGGCGCCCTGCGTAATGCCGCACGAAGTCAGCGCTGAGGATGCGCATGAAACCGGCGAGTACCACGAGTTTGGGGTTGAAGGCGTCGATCAGTTCGATCAAGGCGCTGTCGAAGGCCTCGCGACCGTCGAAAGCCTTGTGATCCAGCGAGCGGGTGTCGATGCCCGCGTCCCTGGCGCGTTGCAGGCCGTAGGCGTCGCTGCGGTTGGAGATCACCGCAGCAATGCGCACCGGGCTGTCGCCGGTGTGCGTGCTGTCGATCAGGGCCTGCAAGTTACTGCCGGTGCCGGAAAGCAGCACCACGACATCACAGGTCTCAGGCATCAGTGAGCCTTGAGGTTCTTCAGTTCGACCTGGGCCGCGCCTTCGGCGGCAGTGGCGATCTGACCGATGACCCAAGGCTGCTCGCCAGCTTCACGCAGGACGTTCAGCGCGGTTTCAACGTGCTCTTGCGCCACGCAGATGACCATGCCTACGCCGCAGTTCAGCACGCGGTGCATCTCGGTTTCGTCGACGTTGCCTTTCTCTTGCAGCCAGTCGAATACTGCCGGACGCTGCCAGCTGGCCACGTCAACGATGGCCTGGGCGCCTTTTGGCAGCACGCGCGGGATGTTGTCCAGCAGGCCGCCGCCGGTGATGTGGGCCATGGCCTTGACGGCGCCAGTGTCCTTGATCAGCTTGAGCAGAGGCTTGACGTAGATGCGGGTCGGGGCCATCAGCAGGTCGGTCAGCGGCTTGCCGTCGAGTTGGGTGTTCTCGATCTCGGCGCCGGACACTTCGATGATCTTGCGGATCAGCGAGTAACCGTTGGAGTGCGGGCCGGAAGAAGGCAGGGCCAGCAGGGCGTCACCGGCGGCAACCTTGGAGCCGTCGATGATTTCGGCTTTTTCCACGACGCCGACGCAGAAGCCGGCCAGGTCGTAGTCTTCGCCTTCGTACATGCCTGGCATTTCAGCGGTTTCGCCGCCGACCAGGGAGCAACCCGACAGCTCGCAGCCAGCGCCGATACCGGTCACCACTTGTGCAGCGGTGTCCACGTTCAGCTTGCCGGTGGCGTAGTAGTCCAGGAAGAACAGCGGCTCTGCGCCGCACACCACCAGGTCATTGACGCACATGGCAACCAGGTCGATACCAATGGTGTCGTGCTTGTTCAGGTTCAGTGCCAGGCGCAGCTTGGTGCCCACGCCGTCGGTGCCGGACACCAGGACAGGCTGCTTGTAGCCGGCCGGGATTTCGCAGAGGGCGCCAAAACCGCCCAGGCCGCCCATGACTTCGGGGCGCGCAGTGCGCTTGGCGACGCTCTTGATGCGTTCGACCAATGCTTCACCGGCGTCGATGTCTACACCGGCGTCCTTGTAGCTCAGGGAGGGTTGCTTGCTCATGATCCAGGCCTTTAGGGGGGATTCAGGGGTAACGACCGAGCGGGCGGGGGCTTTTATAAAGGCCACGCCGTTGACGGTCTGCGAAGGCGCGCGATTTTATCAGGCTTGAGGGGCAGCGGCCATCCTCGGGCCGACGGGCAGGGGCATATGGCGTTAAAAAAATGCTAATCGGGTCTGCTTTGGCGCGTATTAAGGTATAGCCTTTACTGCGCTAGCGTTGTGACAGTACGAAAACTTACCAAGACCCTGTGAATGTTTTATCGGTCGCCGTGGTCACAGCCTTGGCAAACCGAGTTCACGCGGTCTGTTCCAGCCGCTAAATTTGTCGTTCGGGAATCTTCCATGCGTCTGTGTAAATTCTTCTTTGTAGGCTGCTTGTCGTTGGTCAGCCTGGCGAGTCATGCCGAAACCCTCAATGGCCTTTATCAAGTACTCGAACCCGTCAGCAGCCAGTCGCCCCAAGAGCGCGACCAGGCCACCCAGCGTGCAGTGCAGACCCTGGTGATCCGCCTGACCGGCGACGCCAAGGCCGCCGAGGGCCCAGGTTTGGCGGCCGTTCGTAAAGATCCGCAACAAATCATCAGCCAGTACGGCTACGACGCCGGCCCGCCGGAAAGCCTGCAAGTGGATTTCGACCCGGTAAGCACTGATCGCGTCCTGCGCGAAGCGGGCTTGTCGATCTGGGGCAGCAATCGGCCGTCGATCCTTGGCTGGTGGCTGAACGACTCCACCGAAGGCAGCAGCCTGGTGGGTGATGGCCAGACCGTCGCCCAGGCGCTGCGCCGTGCCGCGCAACACCGTGGCTTGCCGCTGCGCCTGCCGCTGGGCGACCTGGATGAGCAGGTGGTCGCCACCGCACCGAACCTGGAAAGTGCTGACGCCACACCGTTGCGCGCCGCCTCCGAGCGTTACGGCGCCGACGCTTTGCTGGCCGTGCATGCGCGCCAGGAAGGCAGCCAATGGCAAGCCAAATGGCGCCTGTGGCTGGGCGACAAGAGCGAGCAGGGCACCGCGCAAGGGGCCGACACCGGCGCTGTGGCCGACGCGGTGATGCTGGCGGTCAGCCAAAAGCTCGCGCCACGCTTTGCGGTCAAACCCGGCGTGAGCACCGAACAATTGCTGGAAGTGCAGGGCATGACCTTGGAGCGTTATGCCGCACTGGGTCATCTGCTGGAGCCGTTTGGCGGTCAGCCGCAGTTAGTGGATGGCAATCGCATCGTGTACCGCGTCAATGGCAGTGCTGATCAATTGCGTACCCAGTTGAGCCTGGCCAAATTGCAGGAGATTCCCGCAGGTGAAGCGCCGGTCCAGCAGCCTGTAGTAGACGGCACTCAGCCTGCGGTTGCTCCCGAACCTCAGGCGCAACTGCGTTTTCGTTGGTAGCAGTTTTCTTCTTTATATAGGTGGAGTGGTTTATGGCCGATACGCGTCGTTGGGTGTGGCTTGGCGGGATTGTCCTGCTGTGCGCGTTTGTGTTCCTGCTGCATTCGATCCTGACGCCGTTCCTGGTTGCGTTGCTGCTGGCCTATCTGTTCGATCCGGTGGTGGATCGCCTGGAAAAAGCCGGGTTGTCGCGAACCTGGGGCGTAGTGGCAGTGTTCGCCCTGTTTACCTTGATCATCACGGCGTTGGTGCTGGTGCTGGTGCCGATGCTGGCCAAGCAACTGTTCCGCCTGTATGAGCTGGCACCGCAGATGCTCGATTGGTTGCAGCACACAGCGATGCCGTGGGCGCAGGCGAAATTGGGGTTGTCGGATGGCTTCTGGAAGTTCGACAAGGTCAAGGCGGCCATCAGCGAGCATATGGGGCAGACCACCGATATCGTCGGTGTGGTCCTCAGTCAGGCCACGGCGTCGAGCCTGGCGTTGATCGGCTGGCTGACCAACCTGGTGCTGATCCCGGTAGTGGCGTTCTACCTGCTGCGCGACTGGGACATCATGATGGCCAAGATTCGCAGCCTGCTGCCGCGTAATCGCGAAGAGCGCATCGTGTCTCTGGCCGAGGAGTGTCATGAAGTGCTTGGCGCCTTTGTGCGCGGCCAATTGCTGGTGATGCTGGCCCTGGGGATCATCTACGCCGCTGGCTTGATGGCCATCGGCCTGGAGCTGGGCCTGTTAATCGGCCTGATTGCCGGCCTTGCCGCAATCGTGCCGTATATGGGCTTTGTGATCGGTATCGGCGCGGCATTGGTGGCGGGGCTGTTCCAGTTTGGCGGCGACCTCTACCCGATGCTGGGGATCGTGGCGGTGTTCATGGTCGGCCAGGCCCTCGAAGGCATGGTGCTGACGCCGTTGCTGGTGGGTGATCGAATCGGCCTGCACCCGGTGGCAGTGATCTTTGCGATCCTGGCGGGCGGTGAGCTGTTTGGCTTTACGGGTATCTTGCTGGCGCTGCCGGTGGCGGCGGTGATCATGGTACTGGTGCGCCATGTACACGATTTGTATAAGGATTCGGATGTGTATACGGGGGTTGAAGACCCCGATCTGTAATGCAGTCGTCAAAAAAAATCGGAATCCGCTAAGGATTCCGATTTTTTTATGCGTGGGGCTCTGAACCCCTTCGCAGCTCAGAACGTCGTCGAGCCACAGTTTTCACGCTTTCAGCCAGGCGTTTCTCCACGCCACTAGGTGGTCTTCCTTGAGTACCCAGTTCTGGAGCACCGCGCTACGCAGGGCGTCTCCGGCTTGAGCGCTGGCGTCGGGTTCCGCAAGGTGCTCGCGAATGGCAGCAATCCAGTCTTTAGGTGTGTTTCTGACCCGGGTCACCGGCAGCTCACCGTTGTAACAACGAATATCCGAGCAAATGACCGGGAAACCACAGGCGCCATATTCCAATAACCGCAAATTGCTTTTGCAGGCATTGAAAAAGTTATCTTCCAGCGGCGCCAAAGCCAGGTCCAGATTCAAGCCGGCCAATCGTGACGGGTACTTTTCGATTGTTACACCTTGGTGGAATTCGTGGATATAGGGGCGCAGTTCCGGTGGGCACATGCCCATGAATACCCATTCCACCTCATGCGCCAGCGCGCGAACTACTTCGGCGATAACGTGCAGGTCGCCGCCGTGACTTGAGCCACCTGCCCAGCCGACTCGTGGCTTGCGGCCTTGCTGGCGATGGCTGGTCAGGCCGTTCCACCATGCGCCTGGCAGGCGATTTTCCATCACGCGGATGTCGGCATTGAAGTGTTCCAGCGCTTCGGCCAGCGGCTGGGTCGACACCACCAGCCTGTCGCAGAGGCCGATAGCGTGTTTCAGTCGTTTTGCGGTGTCTTTGGGAAAAAGTTGGCGACTGGCGTTGCCGGCAGGTACATCGAGAATATAGTCATCCAGTTCATAGACCTTGAATGCCCTGGAGAAGGCTTTGGTGTTCTCGATGATCTCCAGTTGAGGCGTAGTGAATTGCCGCTGGAAAATGATCGTATCCGGCGCATGGCGCTCCACTTCTACGGGTTGGAGCAGCCAGTCGCTGACCGCACCCTCGATCAGCCCCGCTGCTTTGAGGGCAGCAAAAGGTTGGCGCACACGATAGTGCCCACTGCCAAAAAAGTCGCCGGGGTAGCAAAGGGCGTAAGGCAATTGGTGGCTGGCGAACGGATGCCAGCCTGCATCGCTGCGACATTCGTAAGCAAAACCGCGGCCTTCCAGTGTCAGGTTGCGGTTATAGGCTGGATCATTGGCGAGTTGCGGCAGCCAGCGCTGGTACATCACCGATTGCTCGCGTTTGAAGCGCTCGCGCTTGGCGTCCAGTCTGGTCGTGTCGACCTTGTCCTGACTGACGTTGGCTTCGTGCATAAGCAATGCATAAGGTGTCCAGACGATCAGTTGCCCGGCCTGGCCCACTTTCAGGCAGAGGTCTACGTCGTTGAATGAGACCCCCAGGCTGGTCTCGTCCATTCCGCCCACCTGGTGGTACAGGTCGGTGCGAATCATCAGGCAGGCGGCGGTAACCGCGCTGTAGTTCTGGTCAACTTGCAAGCGATGAAGGTAGCCGTTGGACTGCATGGGGTCGCCGACAAATGGATGGTCAGCTACGCCGTGCAAGCCGAGCACCACGCCCCCGTGCTGAATCGTCCCGTTGAGTAACAACAACTTGGCACCGACTATCCCCACTTCCGGCCGCTGGGCGTGATGGAGCATTGCGCCGAGCCAGTCGCCATCAATGACTGCAGTGTCGTTGTTGAGCAGCACCAGGTATTCGCCACGGGCTTGGCTGACGGCGTAGTTATTGATGGCTGAATAGTTGAACGGATGCGGGTAGCGCAGTATGCGTACCTTGGCGTCGTTCAACTGCTCCATGCCGGCGAACCACTCCCGGGCCTGGGCCGTTTCACTATTGTTGTCGATGATGATCAGTTCGTAGTTCGTGTAGCGGGTTTTCTCCATTACGCTTTCGATGCAGCGCATCAGCATCGGCAGTTGGTCCTTGGTCGGGATCACGATGGACACCAAGGGTTGCCCGGCGTGCTGGTAAATCACGCGATTGACCATCGGCAAAGGCCCCGCACGCATTTCATGAGCCACGCCCAAGCGCTGCAAATGCGCTTGGACTATCGCTGCTGAGTGTGCAATGACCTGGGGCTCGCCGAGCCACTGACCGAAATTGATCAACTGGTGCACGAGTACATCCGCGAGGTGTCCGACGGTGCCCAGCCCGTGGGTTTCAATCAGCCGATAGAGCAGGTCATGGGGCGCGAGCTCGGCGAAGGTGGGATCGAAGCCATTGAGACTCAGCGCTGACTCGCGACTGAATGCCAAGGCTCGGCCAACATAGGGATAACTGCGCAGCAGGTCCAGGTTCAGGTCAGGCTTGAAGACCGGGTCTTGGTAACCGGTTGCCGTCAGTGAATCTTCATCGGTGTAGCACAGGCTGATGCCAGGGTTAAGGGCGATGCCCTCTGCAAGCAATAGCAGTGCGTGCGGATCAAGTCGGTCGCCGCCACGTAACAGGTAGCACCAGTCGACCTGGACGGCATGAAGCAGTTCATTGAGCTGGCTGGGCCAGGACTCCGCTCGCGGTAGCCAGACCAGGTTATCGGCCGGTGTCACCCCGGTCGGCTCGGCGTTTGACAGCACCACGATGGCCGCCGCCTTGTAGAGTTGGCGGTCGATGCTTTCCAGGCTGGCGCGTAGCTGTGCGATATCACCGGTTGTATCGGTCAACACCACCAATACGTCGGTGTGCTGTGGCCAGCCAGCCAGCCGTGTTGGCAAACCTTCGAAGTCTGTGGCAGACAGCTGTCGGGTATCCAGCCAGCGCCGATATTGGTCGATATTGCGCTGGTGTTTGCCTGCATTCGCCAGCACGCCGAAGAAGCGCTCGAGGGTGTGTGCCAGCGTGCCGGTAAGTTGTCCGCGTTCGGTTTCGAAGTCTTTGCCGGTGAGGTTCATCCGTTCCAAGGGAGCCAACGCTTCAGTGCGTACAAAGAACATGGAACCGGCAAAAAAATCCGCATCGTCGATTCGTTGTGAATCAATCCCGGCGCGTTCGGCCAGGGCCAGCAGGCGCTGACGGTCGCCTTCTTCAAGGTCCTGAGTGACTGGCACGCGGTACGGCTCTGTGCCGAGCAGTGGATGGTGCGACGGGGCGGCAAGATATTCTACCGACTGCCGGAATCGGACAGGGCTGAGCAAGTCATCGAAAAGGTCATGCGCCCAAGAGCTTTCGGTGCCCCTATGTGCCGAGCGCTTGGTGTGCAACTTGACCAGGGTGTTGATGTTGTCGGCACGCAAGTACGCCAGAACATTTAGGAATGGCAGGGCATCCCTACCGTGATCAGGCACCCGATAGAGCGAATATTTCAGCCCGCTCGCCGCAAGGTGGCTGTTTACGGTGTCTTCCAGGCCGGCTACGCACGTTACGTATAGGTGCAAGCGTTCATGCAGCAGGACCAGGCGGCGCATAATGTCTTGCAGCACGCCGGGAAGATACACATGGATCACCACGCCAATGGGAGGCTCGCCGTCTTCGAGAACGGGCTGTTCGGCGACAAGCACTTCGCACTCGCCGACCAGCGGGGTGGCACTGTGTGAGGTAATGAGTGGCTGGAAATCGCAAGCCAGGTAAGCGCCCTGCAAATGAAACAGCTCAAAGGCTTCAGGGGTTGACAAGTGAGCACGCCGTACCTGCGATGCAGGCTGCGGGTGGTAAAGCCCCAGTGCGTGGATCTGCTGGGTGAAATTGGCGAGGCCCTGATCGAACAGCGCCTGCATATCCGGCTGGTTCTGGCGTTGCTCGGCATGCCGGCGAAAGAGTGACAGGGACTCCTGTATAAAAGCGAGGTGGCCGTGTTGCAGCAGATTCACAAATAAGGCCAGGTCGTTAATGGCACGAATAACGACGCCGCCCAAAGCGCAGATGTGCGGCGCTTGGTCGATCAGTTGGGCGCGGCGAAACATCACCGTGCTGGGTTCGCCAATGAAATTGACAGGCCAGTCGCACAGTAGAGAAATGAGATCTGCGCCATGCAGGCAGGCATCTGCGTCAAACACTTCGCATGTCTGGAGGATGTCAGGCAGCGGCTCATCCTCGGTGCCTATCAGACGACGACGCGAAGTGACCAGCGAGATATCGTTACGTGCCTCAAGCACAGCAGCAAGGCGCTCGACGCAGTGGGGCAGCAGCAGGTCGTCGTCATTCAGAAACTTGATGTATTCGCCCCGGGATTCCTCCAGGCAGCGACTGAGGTTGAGCTGTCCACCCAACTGCTGTTCATTGTGCAGGTAGCGCACCGGCACCACCGTCTGTGCAGCAAGACGCTCGGTGATCAGGCGGATGCCGTCACCACGACAATCGTCGGTGATCACTATTTCCAGATTCGCATAGCTCTGGTTCAGGGCGCTGTTCAGTGCGGCCTCAAAGAACCGCGGGTTATAGGCAGGTATCGCAATGCTGACCAGCGGCAAGCGGCCGGTCGCGAGGGTATTGGTCATGCTCACACCAACTTGAACAGGGGGCGAAGGTAGAACTCGCTGAGGCCGCCTTCACGGCCTAGGCGATCACAGGTTTCAGCTTGGGCGAGGGCGCCGGGGCTATCGAACAGCTCGATTTTGCGTGTGTGGGGGTCCAATACCAACCCGATGTGTTCGATCCTCCAGCCGGTGCCTGTAAGTGCTGCATCGACGTAAGCGAGTTTTTCGGCCAGTACGTTGCGACCCGCCACGGGTTGCGCTGTGTCGCCGCCCCAATTGAAACCCATCTGGTAGAGGAGGCAGTCGGCTGACGGGCGAAGCGCCTTCAGGAAACCCTGGATATACCCTTGCAGGGCATGTCTGTCGGGCACTAGCGCGGCATCGAAATCGACGCCGGCATGATGTAATACGTTGAACAGCAACAACGTATGGAAATGCCCCGGCATCGCCTGCGCGACTGCGTAGTCGAGAGCTTGCTGCACGACCTCGACGTTGCCCAAATCAAACTCGACGCTCAAGGCGCGAATAAAGTTTGCGCTGGTCTCGTCCAGCTCCCAGGCAACACATTGGCTGCTGGGGTAAGCATGAGCGAGGGTGGTGCTGAACAGTCCGGTATTGGCGCCGACGTCCAGAAGCCGTTGGCCGCTGAAGTCGAAGTGTGCTTGCAGGTATTCCAGGCGGCCGTGGTCGGCTCGCCAGCGCGGATTTACCGGTACGTCAAAGCCTAGTCGCTCGGTTACGAAAGCAGGCAGCGGTTGGTAACAGGCGTGTTTACCGGAGTGCATGTACAGCGCCAGTAATTGTTCTTTGGTCATTGGCGTTTGCCTGAACGAAGGAATTCGAAGAAGAACAGCCTGAGGCTGTCAGTAGCGAACCAGATGTCATAGCGCGGCAGCCAACAGCAGGCGTTGATCAGCCAACTGCGAGCCCCGGCGAAAAAGCGCATGTCACTGCGTGGCTGTCCGACAAAACCGCCAAGCCAGAGGTACTTGTCCCGTTGCCAGATGCCTAAAAAACGCTGCTGCGCGGCCATCTGCGGCGCCTGGTGCCGATCTTGCACCAACCAGCTGGCGCGAAAGCCATTTTCAAGCGCCAGTTGCATCGGCCCCCAAAGGCGTGGGTTTGCCTCGATGATGAAGTGTTGACCAGCGCTTTCCATCACTTCAAACATGATGAAGCCACAATATTGATGCTGTTCAAGCAATGCCCGCAGGCGCTGGTCGGTATCTGCATCGGGGCAGCGCACCAGCTCGGCGGCAACCATCGATTTGCCTGCCGCCTGTTGGGCGATGTTGCGTTGATAGAGCGCGACGACACCCGCATCGTTGCGGAAATAGAGGTAGTAAAAACTTTGCCCGTCTATATAACGTTGAATGAGGTAGTGTGCGGCATCGTAGTGGCTCGCATGTTCAGCGTACTCCGCAGCATTACGTACCAGTAGTGGGTAAAGGCGCTGGCCATGGGGGCCGCTTTCGACCCTGGGCTTGAGTACAAGGGGCAATTGACGTTCAGACAATTGCTCGATTTGCGCGGGTATTTCCAGGCCAACGACTTTTGCCGCCGCCAGGAGTTTTTCCTTATCGGAAAACAGATGGTAAATCTGCGGGCTGACAGATATTCCCCGGATACCTTCCTGGCATAACCAGTCCTGCATGCCCATCAGCAGGCGGTTTATCGACTCTGCGCTCGGGGCTATGGTCAGCGGTCGTGTGGGGTGGTGAGCCTTGATGTCGAGCAGTAGGCGCTTGAATTCATTTTCATCCAGGGCATCCTGAGTGCGTTGTGCAAACAAGTGGCGGCGAAGGCGGGTGCGATATAGCGCATCTTGAGCGTTGCGTGTGATCAAGACGAAGTCGATGTGGTCGCGCTCGAGGGAGCGACAAAAAGCGCCGACTGCGCGCTCGTTGGCCCCGGTGAACAGGATCACCAAAGGCTTTTCAGCGGGTGTCATCGTCATCGCGCGGCCAATTGTTCAGCAAGCAAGTCGGCCAGGCAGTCTATGACTCTATCGACGCATTGATCGGTGAGTGAAAGGTGAAACGGCAATCCCAGCAAACGCTCCGCCAACTGGTCAACCGCTGGCAGCGGGCCAGCCGTATACGCTTGAAAAGCTGGGTGGCCGTGCAGCGGAGGGCAGTACCAGCGGCGGGTTTCGATGTCTTTACCTAGCAGACGCAACTGAATGTCTACACCGCGCAACCCCGCGGGCAACATTATGGGCATCAGGCTGTACACGCCATCAACGGGCTTGGACTGGAGTTTCAGTGCAGGGATTTTTTCCTTCAGGCGTTCGACGTAGCGTTGATGCAGAGTGCGTCGTGCTTCTGCGACAGTTGGCCAATTGTCCATCGCGGCCAGTGCAACGGCGGCGTGGTATTCGCTCATCTTGCCGTTCTCGCCCGCCTCGAACACCAAGCCTCCACTCTGTGCGTCGATGCCGAAGTTACTTAACGCTCGCATACTTTGGGCATAGGCATGGTGGCGCGAAGCCACGAAACCGCCTTCACCTCCCCCGAGTGCCTTGGTGGCGTGCAGGCTGAAGGCAACCTTGGTCGTCAGTCCAATCTGTTGGTTACCCCAAGCGCCAGCGGCGTCGACGACCACAGGAATTCCGGTTTCGGCACTGAACAGATCCCAACCAGCGACATCTTGAGCGCAACCGTACGTTGACACAGGCATCACGGCATCAAACGGCATTTCGGCGAGCACCGCGCGTGCTATGGCGGGGGTCAGCAACCAATTGTCGGGATCGACGTCGCTGATAAGCGGTGTGAGTCCGGCCCGAATGATTGCGGTTGCCGTGGCAACGAACGTCAATCCGGGAACCAATACGCGCCCGCTCTTACGTAGCTTCAGGGCTTCCAAGGCAATTTGCAGCGCACACGTACCATTCGCCATAGACACAACATGGACTTGCGCGGGCTCGCGACTAAAAGAGCGCGATAACCGGCCCTCTAGCTCATTCACCAGCGGGCCGAAGTTGGTGTACCAGCGGTTTTCATCGATTTGCTTCCAGTAGGCAAGAATCTGCTCGACTTTGGGCATTTCCGGAACGAGCAGTTTGATGATGTTTTTCATGGTACGCACAACCGTCAATGAAATGTCGTTCTAGGCTATATGACGAGGCAAAGCAGGAAACATACCAATGTAGAAACGGGTCGGCCTGGTGGGTTTACGGCCTGACAGGTGATCGGCGGCATCAAACAATCTGCGTAAATCCAACAAGTTAACGCAAACCTTTGATTTTGCTTGGGGTCTGTTGCATTGTGCGCCCGGCGTCACGGGTATAAACTTTGCAAACTTTACACAGAGGCCACTAACGGTTCGTTTGGAGCCGTTCAGTCAGCATGAAACCGATTCAGCTGCCCTTGGGTGTGCGTCTGCGTGACGACGCCACCTTTATCAACTACTACCCAGGCGCCAATGCCGCTGCACTCGGCTATGTCGAGCGGCTCTGCGAAGCCGACGCCGGGTGGACCGAAAGCCTGATCTATCTGTGGGGCAAGCACGGCGTAGGGCGTACCCACCTGTTACAGGCCGCGTGCTTGCGTTTCGAGCAGATGGGCGAACCGGCGGTTTACCTGCCCTTGGCTGAGCTGATGGATCGCGGAATCGGCATCTTCGACCATCTTGAGCAGTACGAGTTGGTGTGCCTGGACGATCTGCAAGCCATCGCTGGCAAGGCAGAGTGGGAAGAGGCGCTTTTTCACTTATTCAACCGCTTGCGTGACAGTGGCCGGCGCCTGCTGATTGCCGCGTCCACCTCGCCGCGCGAGTTGCCGATCAAGCTGGCCGACCTCAAGTCGCGCATGACTCTGGCGCTGATCTTCCAAATGCGCCCGCTGTCCGACGAAGACAAATTGCGTGCCTTGCAACTGCGTGCATCCCGTCGCGGCCTGCACCTCACCGACGAAGTCGGGCATTTTATTCTCACCCGCGGTACGCGCAGCATGAGCGCGTTGTTCGACCTGCTCGAACAGCTCGATCAGGCTTCCTTGCAGGCCCAGCGCAAGCTGACGATTCCCTTCTTGAAAGAAACCTTGGGTTGGTAGCCAGCCAGCTGTTTTCACGGCTTTCGGCAAATTCCAGGCGCCAGAAAACCTGCGTTTGAGCCGGTTTGGCTACGCAAAAGGCAGATATAGGGTGTTAAGGGCTTAGATGTCATAGTCCAAACAAGAAGTCACATAGATCACGATTGAATTTGCAAATCGATGTGATAGAGGGCATAGTCTCGTCTTCTTTACATATCAGCCACGGTCGTGCCCATGCTAAATCGCTTCGCACCCCTCGTGCCCCTCGCACTCGTTACCCTGTTGTTTGGTTGCGCCTCCCACCCTCAACAGGTGGCAGAACAGCAAAAACCACAGGTTCAAAATCAGGCAAAATTCGTTGCTGCACAGTCTGCTTCTGTTTATGAAGAAGAGCTGGCAACGGAAAAAGAACTGGCCAATTTCTCCGGTAGCAAGCCTTACCAGCTTCCAGTTCTTGCCGACAGCATCCTCGAACGCGGCATGTCCCTGATCGGTACCCGTTACCGTTTCGGCGGCACCTCTGAAGCCGGTTTCGACTGCAGCGGTTTTATCGGCTACCTGTTTCGCGAAGAAGCGGGCATGAATCTGCCGCGCTCCACCCGCGAAATGATCAACGTGGATGCACCGTTGGTCGCGCGCAACAACCTCAAGCCGGGTGATCTGCTTTTCTTCAGTACAGCGGGTCGTGGTCGTGTAAGCCATGCCGGTATTTACCTGGGCGATAACCAGTTTATCCACTCCAGCAGCCGTCGCAGTGGCGGTGTCCGAGTCGACAACCTGGGTGACAGCTACTGGAGCAAAACCTTCATCGAAGCCAAGCGCGCACTCGCCATGGCCCCGACGACGGTTACCGCTAGCAAGTAAACTTAAAGTGATACTTGAAGTTTGACGTGTAAGCGCTAGAATCCCTGGACATTGTTGTAATCCGTTCGCGCGAGCTTTGCTTGCGCGTTCTGGTTTTCAGCGTTCGGCAGCGAAAGCCGCATCCAGACCAGGATTGTTCTGCCCATGTCGACCTCGGCCCGCCTGATCCTTATTCTTTGCGCCGCGCTGCTCAGCGCCTGCGCAAGTCGTCCACCGCCCGCGCCTGTAGCGGTTAAACCCAAGCCGGTGTTCAACTATTCCACCCAGAATTTCTCGCCTGCGGCTGAAGACGTACTCTTCCGCGCGCTGGGCCTGGTCGGCACGCCTTACCGTTGGGGTGGCAATACACCGGACTCCGGGTTTGATTGCAGCGGCCTGATCGGGTTTGTCTTCCGCGATGCTGCTGGCATCTCCCTGCCGCGTACCACCCGTGAACTGATCGTGATGCGCGCGCAGGATGTCAGCGAGCAAAATCTGCAGACTGGCGACTTGCTGTTCTTCGCCACAGGCGGCGGTTCACAGGTCAGTCACGCCGGCATCTACGTCGGTGAAGGCCGCTTTGTGCACGCGCCGCAAACCGGCGGTACGGTGAAGTTGGACACCTTGTCCAAGGCGTATTGGCAGAATGCCTACCTGAGCGCCAAGCGCGTATTACCGGGGAATCTGGCGCGGAATCCCTGAATTGGCAGAGATCCAAATGTGGGAGCGGGCTTGCTCGCGAATGCGGTCTGTCAGTTTGTTAATGTGCTGACTGACACACCGCATTCGCGAGCAAGCCCGCTCCCACATTGGTTTTGTGGTGGGTTTAATTGACGCTCCACCCCCAACCCACTAACCTTCGCCGCTTGTTCCAGGTGCTCTGTGACCCATGGGTCGACGGAGTGAAACAGGGAAGCCGGTGAGTGAGCGCACTTGTACACAGTGCTGCCGCGATTCCGGCGCTGCCCCCGCAACGGTAAATGAGTCAAGACGCTGCCTTTTGCCACTGTATCGCTCGCGATATGGGAAGGCGCAGCGTCGGTCAGCGTGTCTATAAGACGTGCGTCACTCATGAGCCCGGAGACCGGCCTGCAACATCCAACAGCATCACGGTGGGCGATGCTTGGCTGTCTGTTTTTCTTTTTCCTGCCCGCCGTTTTTGTCCAGCCCCAACGGAGAGCTGCCATGACCGATTCCCCCGACCGCGACGAACGCCACCTGGCGCGCATGCTGCGCAAAAAAGCCGTGATCGATGAACGCATCGCCAATTCCCCGAACGAGTGCGGCCTGCTGCTGGTGTTGACCGGCAACGGCAAAGGCAAGAGCAGTTCCGCGTTCGGCATGCTGGCCCGGGCCATGGGCCACGGCATGCAGTGCGGCGTGGTGCAGTTCATCAAGGGGCGTAACAGCACCGGTGAAGAGTTGTTCTTCCGCCGCTTCCCGGAGCAAGTGCGTTTTCATGTCATGGGTGAAGGCTTCACCTGGGAAACCCAGGACCGCCAGCGCGATATCGCCGCTGCCGAAGCCGCCTGGGCGGTTTCCCGCGAGCTGCTGCAGGACCCTTCTATTGGTCTTGTCGTACTTGATGAGCTGAACATCGCCCTCAAGCACGGCTACCTCGACCTGGACCAGGTACTCAGCGACCTGCAAGCCCGCCCGCCGATGCAACACGTGGTGGTCACCGGCCGTGGCGCCAAGCCTGAGCTGATCGAAATGGGCGACACCGTCACCGAAATGGGCATGCTCAAGCACGCGTTCCAGGCCGGTATCAAGGCACAGAAGGGCGTCGAACTTTGAATCAGCCCCGTCATTGCCCGGCCGTCTTGATCGCCGCACCGGCGTCCGGCCAGGGCAAAACCACTGTCACCGCCGCGCTGGCCCGTTTGCACCGCAACCTGGGGCGCAAGGTGCGCGTGTTCAAATGTGGTCCGGATTTCCTTGACCCGATGATCCACGAACGCGCCAGCGGTGCGCCGGTGTATCAGTTGGACATGTGGATGGTGGGCGAGCAGGAAAGTCGCCGCTTGCTGTGGGAAGCGGCAGGGGAGGCGGACCTGATCCTGATCGAAGGCGTGATGGGCCTGTTTGACGGCACGCCGTCCAGCGCCGACCTGGCGCGACACTTCGGCGTGCCTGTCTTGGGCGTGATTGACGGCACCGCCATGGCCCAGACCTTTGGCGCGTTGGCCCTGGGCCTGGCGCGTTATCAGCCAGATTTGCCGTTCGCCGGCGTGCTGGCCAACCGCGTTGGCACCCTGCGCCATGCGCAATTGCTCGAAGGCAGCCTCACCGAAGGCCTGCGCTGGTACGGCGCGTTGTCTCGCGAGACCGGTATCGAACTGCCTAGCCGTCACTTGGGTCTGGTGCAGGCGAGCGAACTGAATGACCTCGATGTACGTCTCGATGCCGCCGCCCAAGCGCTGGGCAGCAGTTGCGAAGTCGCCTTGCCGCCGCCGGTCACTTTTGCCGCGCCTGAAGTGATCGACGCCGAGCCACTGCTTAATGGCGTGCGCATCGCCGTGGCCCGCGACGAAGCCTTCGCGTTCACCTATGGCGCCAGCCTTGACCTGTTGCGGGCAATGGGCGCCGAGCTGAAGTTTTTCTCGCCGATCCACGATCGGCAATTGCCTGACGCCGACAGCCTCTACCTGCCCGGTGGTTACCCGGAACTGCACCACCAGGCGCTGTCGGAAAATACCCCGATGCTCGACGCCATCCGCGCTCATCATGCCGCCGGTAAACCGCTGCTCGCCGAATGCGGCGGCATGCTCTACCTGCTGGACTCGCTGACCGATGTCGACGGCACTCGCGCCGAACTGGTGGGTTTGCTGCAAGGCGATGCAGTGATGCAGAAGAAACTCGCGGCCTTGGCGCTGCAAAATGTCGACTTGCCTGAAGGCACGCTGCGCGGCCATACCTATCACCATTCGCTGACCACCACCGAGTGGCAACCGATTGCACGTGGCCTGAGCCCCAATGGCGGGCGCGGCGCCGAGGCGGTTTATCGCCAGGGGCGGATGACGGCGTCCTACGTACATTTCTATTTCCCCTCGAATCCCCAGGCGGTGGCTGCATTGTTCGCGCCCGATCTTGTAGGAGCCGGCTTGCCGGCGATGAGGCCATGACCGACAACGCCTTTCCCGAGGCCGACCGCCAAGCTGTTTACCGCGCCATCGCCGAACGTCGTGACATGCGCCACTTCAGCGGCGGCACCGTCGCCCCCGAATTACTCCACCGCCTGCTCCAGGCCGCGCACCAGGCACCCAGCGTCGGCCTGATGCAGCCCTGGCGTTTTATCCGCATCAGCGACCGCCAACTGCGTGGGCAGATTCAACAGTTGGTGGAAGAAGAGCGCGTACGTACCGCCGAAGCCTTGGGTGAGCGCTCCGATGAGTTCATGAAGCTCAAGGTCGAAGGCATCCACGACTGCGCCGAAGTGCTGGTGGCGGCCTTGATGGATGATCGCGAACGCCACATCTTTGGCCGGCGCACCTTGCCGGAAATGGACATGGCGTCATTGTCCTGTGCTATCCAGAATCTGTGGCTGGCGGCCCGAGTAGAAGGGCTGGGCATGGGCTGGGTCTCGCTGTTCGAACCCCAGGCCCTGGCCGATCTGCTGGGGTTGCCGCCCGGCGCGAAACCGTTGGCCGTGCTATGCCTGGGGCCGGTGGCCGAATTTTACCCGGCACCGATGTTGCAGCTCGAAGGCTGGACCGAGCCTCGGCCGCTGAGTGACATGGTGTACGAAAATGGGTGGGGAGTGAGTCAATGAGTGTGGCTTTGCTGTGTGTCGCTGCAGTCGCGCTGGATGCGCTGCTGGGCGAACCCAGGCGCTGGCATCCGCTGGTGGCGTTCGGCAATTTCGCCGGGCGCATCGAGCAACGTTTCAATACCGGTGGCCGCGGCTGGCGCAGCCATGGCGTGACTGCATGGTTTATCGCCGTGGTGCCGCTGACCCTGCTGGCGACCGCTTTATCGTGGGCACCTTACATCGGCTGGGTATTGGAGATTCTGGCGCTGTATTGCGCCCTCGGCATGCGCAGCCTCGGCGAACATGTGATCCCAGTGGCCCAGGCCTTGCGCAGTGATGACCTCGAGGAAGCGCGCAAACGCGTCAGCTACTTGGTGAGCCGTCAGACCAGTGAGCTGGACAGCACTGAAATCGCCCGCGCCGCCACCGAGTCAGTGTTGGAAAACGGCAGCGATGCCGTGTTTGCTGCGATTTTCTGGTTTGTCGTCGCGGGCGTGCCGGGTGTGGTGCTTTACCGCCTCAGCAACACCCTCGATGCGATGTGGGGCTATCGCAACGAACGCTTCGAACGCTTCGGTTGGGCTGCGGCCAAGATCGACGACGTGCTGAACTACATTCCTGCACGCTTGGTGGCCTTGACCTACGCCGTACTGGGCAAGACGCGCCTGGCGCTCAAATGCTGGCGCACCCAAGGCCCGACTTGGGACAGCCCTAACGCTGGCCCGGTCATGGCGGCTGGTGCTGGCGCCCTGGGCGTGGAGTTGGGCGGTGCCGCGATCTATCACGGTGAAGTGCACCAGCGTCCGCAATTGGGCGAGGGCCCGGCGGCGGATGCCGATTCCATCGAGCGGGGCTGGCAACTGGTGCAGCGCGGCGTATGGTTGTGGCTGCTGATCCTATGCGCGGGGGCGCAATTCTATGCTTGAGCACGGTGGCCGGTTGCGCAAGGCGGCGATTCAATACGGAATAGCCGAGGCCGATTGGCTTGATCTGTCCAGCGGCCTCGCGCCCTGGCCCTGGCCGATCCCCGAGATCCCGCTGCGGGCCTGGGCGCGCCTGCCGGAAACCGACGATGGCCTGGAGCAGGCGGCCAGCGAATACTACGGCGCTGCGCACCTGTTGCCAGTGCCCGGTTCCCAGGCCGCCATCCAGTTGCTGCCTCGCCTGCGCCGCGCCGGCAAAGTCGGCGTGCTGTCGCCGTGTTATGCCGAGCACGCCGAAGCCTGGCGCCGCGCCGGCTATGTGGTGCGCGAAGTGCAGGAGCAGGAAGTCGACTTCTTTCTCGATGGCCTCGACGTGCTGGTGGTGGTCAACCCCAACAACCCCACCGGCCTGAGCCTGACCCCGCAACGCCTGCTGGACTGGCATTCGCGGCTGGCCCAGCGCGGCGGTTGGCTGGTGGTGGACGAAGCGTTCATGGACGTCACCCCTCAACTGAGCCTGGCGGGCCAGGCCCACCAGGTCGGCCTGATCGTGTTGCGCTCATTCGGTAAGTTCTTCGGCCTGGCCGGGGTGCGGCTGGGCTTTGTGTTGGCCGAGCGCAAGCTGCTCAAGTTGCTGGCCGAGCAGGTCGGCCCCTGGGCGGTCAGCGGACCGACGCGCGTGTTGGGCCAGGTGTGCTTACGCGACACGGCCGGGCATGTGCGCCAGCGCACGCGTTGCATCGAGGCGGGCCAGCGTCTGTTTGCCTTGCTCGAGCGCCACGGCTTCCAACCCCAGGGCGGCTGCGCCTTGTTTCAATGGCTGATCACGCCCCACGCCGAACGTATGCACGAATTCATGGCCCAGCGCGGCATCTTGCTCCGGCTGTTTGTCCACGACAGCAGCCTGCGCTTTGGCCTGCCCGACACCGAGGCTGACTGGCTGCGCCTGGACCAAGCCCTGGTCGCCTATAAGGACGCCACATGAGTACGCTGATGGTGCAAGGCACCACCTCCGACGCCGGCAAAAGTACCTTGGTGACGGCGCTGTGCCGCTGGCTGGTGCGCCAGGGCGTGGCGGTGGCGCCGTTCAAGCCGCAGAACATGGCGCTCAACAGCGCCGTGACCGCCGAAGGCGGCGAAATCGGCCGCGCCCAGGCCGTGCAGGCTCAGGCCGCCCACCTGGCGCCGCACACCGACATGAATCCGGTGTTGCTCAAGCCAAACAGCGACACCGGCTCCCAAGTGATCATCCATGGTCGCGCCGTCACCACCATGAACGCGGTGGCCTATCACGATTACAAAGCCATCGCGATGCAGGCGGTGCTGGCCTCCCACGCACGCTTGAGCCAAGCCTACTCGGTGGTGATGGTGGAAGGCGCGGGCTCCCCGGCGGAGATCAACCTGCGCGCCAATGACATCGCCAACATGGGCTTCGCCGAAGCCGTGGATTGCCCGGTGTTGCTGATCGCCGATATCAATCGCGGCGGGGTGTTTGCCCATTTGGTCGGCACCCTGGAACTGCTGTCGCCCACGGAGCAGGCGCGGGTCAAAGGTTTCATCATCAACCGTTTTCGCGGTGACATCGCGCTGCTGCAGCCCGGCCTGGACTGGCTGGAAGCGCGCACCGGCAAGCCGGTGGTGGGCGTGTTGCCCTACGTGATGGACCTGCACCTGGAAGCCGAAGACGGTATTGATCAGCGCCAGATCGACAAGGCGGCCCAGGTACTCAAGGTGGTGGTGCCCGTGCTGCCGCGCATCAGCAACCACACGGATTTCGACCCGCTGCGCCTGCATCCCCAAGTGGATCTGCAATTCGTCGGGCCTGGCCAGGCGATCCCGGCTGCCGACCTTATCATCCTCCCCGGCTCGAAAAGCGTGCGCAGCGACTTGGCCTATCTGCGCGCCAACGGCTGGGACACCGCCGTTGCGCGGCACTTGCGCTATGGCGGCAAGGTGCTGGGTATTTGTGGGGGGTTGCAGATGCTTGGCGAGCAGGTGCATGACCCGTTGGGCCTGGAAGGGGCTGCCGGTTCCAGCGATGGCCTGGGGTTGCTGGCGTTCAGCACCACGCTCGAAGAAGAGAAGCAGTTGCGCAATGTGCGTGGGCGTTTGGTGTTGGAGGATGCCGACGTCAGTGGTTATGAGATTCATGCGGGCGTGACGACGGGTGATGCGTTGTCGAATGCTGCTGTGGTCCTGGAAGACGGTCGCTGTGATGGCGCGCAAAGTGCCGATGGGCAAATTCTTGGGACCTACCTGCATGGTTTGTTTGAAAGCCCGGCGGCGTGTAGCGCCTTGCTGCGCTGGGCGGGTTTGCAGGATGTGCAGGACGTGGATTATCACGCGTTGCGGGAGCGCGATATCGAGCGTTTGGCGGACCTGGTGGAGAACCACTTGGATACCGAGTTGTTACGCAAGCTGTGTGGGGTTTGACGGTGAGTACGCGGTCCCAATGTGGGAGCGGGCTTGCTCGCGAAGGCGGCCTGATGGCCGATACATTTCAGCCAACCCAAGGTGCCATCCCATGCTTCAACTGATCCTCGGCGGCGCCCGCTCCGGTAAAAGCCGCCTTGCCGAAAAACTCGCCAGCGACAGTGGTTTGACCGTCACGTACATCGCCACCAGCCAACCGCTGGATGGTGAGATGAATGAACGCGTCGCCTTGCATCGCCAGCGTCGCCCCGAGCATTGGGGCCTCATCGAAGAACCCGTCGAACTGGCTCGCGTGCTGCGCGAAAACGCGGCACCTGCGCAGTGCCTGCTGGTGGACTGCCTGACCCTGTGGCTGACTAATCTGCTGATGCTCGAAGCCCCGAATCGTCTGGCCGCTGAGCGCGATCAATTGCTGGAAACCCTGGCCACGCTGCCGGGTGAAATCATTTTTGTCAGCAACGAGACCGGTCTGGGTGTCGTGCCGCTGGGCGAATTGACTCGCCGCTATGTGGATGAAGCCGGTTGGCTGCACCAAGCCTTGGCCGAGCGCTGTCAGCGTGTTGTCCTGACGGTTGCCGGCCTGCCCCTGACTTTGAAAGGTACTGCGTTATGACTGACACCTGGTGGTTCAACCCTTGTAAGGCGATCGACGTGCAAGCGTATGAACACGCTCTGGCACGCCAGCAGCAATTGACCAAGCCGGCCGGCTCCCTCGGCCAGCTGGAGGCGCTGGCGGTGCAATTGGCGGGCATGCAGGGCCAGGTCAAACCTTTGGTGGATCACGTGTGGATTGCCATCTTCGCCGGTGACCACGGCGTAGTCGCGGAAGGCGTGTCGGCGTTTCCTCAGGAAGTCACCGGGCAGATGCTGCTCAACTTTGTCAGCGGTGGTGCGGCCATCAGTGTGTTGGCGCGGCAGCTGGACGCACAGCTGGAAGTGGTCGACCTCGGCACGGTCACGCCGTCTCTGGACCTGCCCGGTGTGCGTCACCTGAATATCGGCGCGGGCACCGCCAATTTCGTCAACGGTCCGGCGATGACCGAGGCACAGGGGCAGCTCGCCCTGCAAGCCGGCCGCGACAGTGTGCGACGTGCATTGGCGAGCGGGGCGCAGCTGTTTCTCGGCGGTGAGATGGGCATCGGCAACACCACCGCCGCCAGTGCGCTGGCGTGTGCTTTGCTCGATTGTCAGGTCAGTGATCTCACGGGGCCCGGTACGGGTTTGAATGCCCAAGGCGTCAGCCACAAGGTGGCCGTGATCGAGCGTGCCCTGGCGCTGCACGCCGGTCAGCGTGCTGATGCGTTGCAGACGCTGTTCAATCTGGGCGGCTTTGAAATTGCTGCGCTGGTGGGCGCATACCTGGCCTGCGCCCAGGACGGCATCGTGGTGCTGGTGGATGGCTTTATCTGCACCGTTGCGGCGCTGGTCGCGACACGCTTGAACCCGGCATGCCGTGAATGGCTGCTGTTCGGTCATCGTGGCGCCGAGCCGGGTCATCGCCATGTGTTGCAAAGCCTCGACGCGCAGCCGCTGCTGGAACTGGGCCTGCGCTTGGGCGAAGGCAGTGGCGCGGCGTTGGCGGTTCCGGTGGTGCGTCTGGCGTGTGCATTGCACGGGCAGATGGCGACCTTCGCCGAAGCCGCCGTGGCAGACCGCCCGGCATGACCCTGCGCCTGGACCTGCTGCGTCACGGCGAAACCGAGCTGGGCGGCGGCCTGCGCGGCAGTCTAGACGATGCACTCACCGCCAACGGCTGGGCGCAGATGCGCGCGGCCGTGATGGAACAGGGGCCGTGGGATCGACTGGTCAGCTCGCCGCTGCAACGCTGCGCGCGGTTTGCCGAGGAATTAGGGGCTCGGCTGAAGCTGCCGGTGACCCTGGAAAAGGATCTGCAAGAGTTGCACTTCGGTGCCTGGGAAGGGCAGAGCGCGGCGGCCTTGATGGAGACCGACGCCGAAGGGCTTGGGTTGTTCTGGGCTGATCCCTACCGCTTTACACCACCGGAGGGGGAGCCGGTCAGCGCTTTTTCCGACCGGGTCCTGGGCGCTGTCGCACGCTTGCATCAGGCCTATGCCGGTGAGCGTGTGTTGTTGATCAGTCATGGCGGTGTCATGCGTCTGCTACTGGCGCAAGCACGTGGTTTGCCGAGGGAGCAATTGCTGAACGTCGAAGTGGGCCATGGCGGGTTGTTCAGTCTGTACGTCGCCGCTGACGGCGCCCTGAAGGAAGGGGATTAGACATGTTGCCCTTCTGGATCGCCCTGCAGTTTCTCAGCAGTTTGCCGATTCGCTTGCCGGGTATGCCGCAGCCTCAGGAATTGGGGCGTTCACTGCTGTTTTATCCGGTCGTGGGTGTGTTGTTCGGTGTGCTGTTGTGGGGCTTGAATTCGGTATTGATGGGCGCGCCGTTGTTGCTGCATGCCGCATTGCTGCTGGCGGCCTGGGTGTTGCTCAGTGGTGGCCTGCACCTGGACGGATTGGCGGACAGTGCCGATGCCTGGCTCGGCGGTTTTGGCGACCGCGAGCGTACGCTGACAATCATGAAGGACCCACGTAGCGGGCCGATTGCCGTAGTCACCCTCGGGTTGGTGCTGCTGCTCAAGTTCACTGCGTTGGTAGCCTTGATTGAGCAACACAACGGCGCGGCACTGATCCTGGCGCCGCTGATCGGCCGCGCCTCGATGCTGGCACTGTTTCTCACCACGCGTTATGTGCGTGCCGGTGGATTGGGCCAGGCATTGTCGGATCATTTACCGAGAATTGTCGGTCAACAGGTACTGATCCTCAGTGGTCTGGCCTGCATCCTCATCGGCGGCTTCAGTGGCGGGATGGCTGTACTACTCGCCGTGATCTGCTTCCTGGGGCTGCGCCAACTGATGGTCAATCGTCTGGGTGGCACCACGGGCGATACCGCAGGCGCCTTGCTGGAGCTGCTGGAAGTCGCGGTTCTGGTCGGCCTGGCGCTGTAACACTTTCTTGCATTTCCTTAATCGCGGGTATATACACCTTCCATGCTTGCCTCCCAATGTTTATGTACCAACCTGCGACGTGCCGCCCGTGGCGTCAGCAGGCATTACGACGGCGCCCTGGATGGCTTCGGGATCAACGTCGCCCAGTATTCTTTGCTGTGTAACTTGCAGCGCCTCGATCAGCCGAGCATTTCCAGCCTGGCGGAAGCCATGGGCCTGGATCGCAGCACCTTGGGGCGCAACCTGCGGGTGCTGGAAGGCGAGGGCCTGGTGCGGTTGGTGGAAGGCGATGACCTGCGCAACCGCCTGGTGATGTTGACCGAGGACGGTGTAGCTCGGCTGGCCGCGGCATTACCCGCCTGGGAAGCGGCGCAGCAGAAATTGATCGATCAACTTGGCGCGGAAAAACGCGAAACCTTGTTGGCCTTGCTGGACGAACTCGCCTGAGCGCGGATTTGTTCGAATACAAGCGGGTATATACCCGCGAGCGGAGAATAAGAAATGACCTCGATGTGGCGCACCAGTGGATGGATTCTTGTAGGGAGTGCGCTGATCCTGGCGTTGTCGTTGGGCGTGCGGCACGGTTTCGGCCTGTTCCTGGCACCGATGAGCAGCGAATTCGGCTGGGGCCGTGAGACCTTCGCCTTTGCCATCGCCTTGCAGAATCTGATCTGGGGCCTGGCGCAACCGTTCACCGGCGCCCTGGCTGACCGCTTTGGCGCGACTAAAGCGGTGTTCGTCGGCGGCGTCCTGTACGCGGCGGGCCTGGTGTTGATGGGCATGTCCGATTCGGCGTGGTCGTTGTCCTTAAGTGCTGGCTTGCTGATTGGTATCGGCCTGTCCGGCACCTCGTTCTCGGTGATTCTGGGTGTAGTCGGCCGGGCTGTGGCGCCGGAAAAACGCAGCATGGCGATGGGCATCGCGAGTGCTGCCGGTTCGTTCGGTCAGTTCGCCATGGTGCCGGGCACCTTGGGCTTGATCAGCTGGTTGGGCTGGTCTGCGGCACTGCTGGCACTGGGCCTGATGGTGGCGCTGATCCTGCCTCTGGTGAGCATGCTCAAGGACCGACCACTGGCGGTGGTGGCGGGTCAGCAAACCTTGCGCGAAGCCTTGAAGGAGGCCTGTTCCCATTCCGGTTTCTGGCTGTTGGCCTTCGGCTTTTTTGTCTGCGGTTTCCAGGTGGTGTTTATCGGCGTGCATTTGCCGGCCTACCTGGTGGATCAGCACTTGCCGGCCACTGTCGGTACCACGGTGTTGGCGCTGATTGGCCTATTCAATATTTTCGGCACCTACACCGCCGGCTGGCTCGGTGGGCGCATGTCCAAGCCGCGCTTGTTGACTGCTTTGTACCTGCTGCGTGCGGTGGTGATCGTGCTGTTCCTGTGGGCGCCGGTCACTGAAGTCACCGCCTATCTGTTTGGCATGGCGATGGGCTTCCTGTGGCTGTCTACCGTTCCGCTGACCAACGGCACCGTCGCCACATTGTTCGGCGTACGAAACCTCTCCATGCTCGGTGGGATCGTGTTCCTGTTCCACCAACTCGGTTCGTTCCTGGGTGGTTGGCTGGGAGGGGTGGTCTATGATCGAACCGGCAACTACGATTTGATCTGGCAGGTCGCGATCCTGCTGAGCCTGCTCGCCGCGGCCCTGAATTGGCCGGTACGCGAGCGGCCAGTGGCGCGATTGCAGGCGCAGATGGAGGCGGCATGAGCATAGCGATACGCGGGTTGATACTCGCCGCGGTGTTGTTCTTGATGTTGCTGGCCTGGTGGGGCTGGCAAAACGGCGGGCTGGCGTTGATGCAACTGGGTATGTCGATCTGTTAAGTTCGTGGTTTGACAACTTTCAAGGACACACGACATGCAGATGCGTTGGCTTGCTGTACCCGTCCTGATGGCTATTGGCAGCGTTGCGCTGGCTGCCAGCTGCCCGCCGCTGCTGGAAGGCCAATTGCCCAAGCTGCGCGCCAAGGAATCCATCGACCTGTGCCAGCGCTTTGCCGGCAAGCCCCTGGTCATCGTCAACACCGCCAGCTTCTGCGGGTTCGCCCCACAGTTCAAAGGCCTTGAAGCGTTGTACCAACGCTACAAGGGCCAAGGGCTCGAAGTGATCGGCGTGCCATCGGATGACTTCAAGCAGGAAGCCAAGACCGGCGAAGAAACCGCCAAGGTCTGCTACGTGAATTACGGCGTGACCTTCACCATGACCGAGCCACAGAAGGTCAAGGGGCCGGACGCGGTGCATCTATTCAAGGTGTTGGCGCAGCAGACCGACGCGCCGCCGAAGTGGAATTTCTACAAATACGTGGTGGATCGGCAGGGCAAGGTGATCGCCAACTTTTCCAGCCTCACCAAGCCGGACAGTCCGGACATGATCAAGGCAGTGGAGGAGGCGATAGCGTCCAAGCCTTGATCGTCAGCCATTAAAAAGCCCCGCCTCCTTTGCAGGAGAGCGGGGCTTTTTTATAGGGTGTCAGGTCAGAACTTGTAAGTTACGCCCAGGCCGAAACCGTTGGCGCTGTTTTCGTACTTAGCATTGTAGGACTGGCCCAATGCGTTGGCGCGAGCGACCTTGACTGGTTCTTCCTTGAGGTAGGAGTAAGCCAGGTCAACGGTCATATTCGGCATTACATCGTAACCAAGGCCGAGACTGAAGATAGTCCGGTCACCGGTTGGGATACGCGGCGAACGGTCTTTGTTGTTGGTAGGCGACTGGTCGAAGGTCAGGCCGGTACGCAGCACCACTTGCTTGGTGACACGATACGAGGTACCCAAGGCATAGGCCCAAGTGTCGTGCCAGTTCTGGTCTTCTTTGATGGTGCCGACAATTTGCGGCGCCAAAACACCGCTACCGGCTGCGGCCGATACACCTTCGTTGTTGACGGTAATGTCTTTCAAGCGGCTCCAACGGGTCCAAGTAGCGCCGGCGTAGAGTTTCCACGCGTCGCTCATGTCTTGAGTAACCGAGAAGTCCCAGGATTCAGGCGTGTCGATCTTCAGCGACGCGTCGTAGCGGCCATTGTTCAGCAGCGCAGCCGGAACGTTGGTGCCTTTGGTCACTTCAGTATGGCCTTCGAGCTTGTACTTCACCTTCGAGTGGTAGGTCAGGCCCACGCGAGTTGTATCAGTGGCTTGAACCAGCAGGCCGGCATTGAAGCCGACGGCGGTGTCATCTCCCTTGATCTTGATGTTGTTGGAGCCGGTACCAGCGATTGGCAGGTTGATATCGGACTCAAGCGTACCAGCGATACGGTTGATGGTCGGGCCAAAACCAATGGAAACCCGATCGTTGAAGGCGTAGCTCACCGTAGGCTGGAAGGTGATGACCGTCACTTCGCTTTTGCTGCCAAAAGCTTTGCCTTGGAAGCCACTTTCGTAGTCTGTCACGAGACCAAACGGAGCATAGACGCCGAAACCTACAGCCCATTGTTCGTTAAGTTTATTGGTGTAGAAACCGAAAGGAACGGCAGTGAAAGGCACCATATCGCCTTTGTTCGTGCCTGTGGAGCGGCCGCTGACATCCTTGATGTTGCTTGAGGCATCAATCGCTGCAACACCGCCAGTGACTTGCTGGCCTTCAAGGCGAGCCATACCGGCAGGGTTACCATAAACGGTACTTGCATTTTCGGCAGAAGAAGAGCGGCCTGCGAAACCCGTTCCCATTCCTGCGACGTCTTGTTCGTTAAGGGCAAAGCCACTTGCGAATACGTGGGAAGAGGCCATGGCAACGGCGAGGCTAAGTGTGGTCTTGAGCATTACTTTTTTCATTATTAGAACTCCGTGGTGATCACCGCTGCGGAAAGTAACAATAATTTTAAGATCGCGCTATAGGCTGTAATGTAGGAGATAGAGCGGTTTTGTAGGACAATCCGACCAAATTCCCGGGTTTTTGGCGAATCTTGCAAATTGCCCGGTCAGCAAGCCACGTGATTCATGGGTGAAACACAGGTTTGCCAGGCTTGAGTGAAATCGCGCAGCCGTCCTTGTGGGTGAAAAATTTCTTTCCAGATACGTGCCATTGCCAGCACATCACCGGGCGGAGGCAGTGCGGGGGTGTGTTGTTCGACCAAAAGCCAGGCGATGGCCGTGGCGTAACGCAGGTTGACGGTGAGTTCCAGTTGCGGCGCGCTGAGGAAGGCGTGCTGGCTCGCGAGCCCACGTACCAGGCTGGCGCGCTCGGGGTCCAGCGCCAGGTAGTCATCCCACAAGGCGCGGTGGCGCGGTTCGGTGATGCTGTACAGGCCATGCCCACGGCGGTCGTGCAGTGCGGAACCGAGTTCCGACTGGCTGGCGGCAATGCCCAGCAGCAGAGACTCGGCCGTTGGGTTGTGGCGGCCCAGGTACATCAAGGTCGGCCGGATCACATAACGACACAATTCGCTGGCAGCGATACCCATACAAGCCTCAATCCGTGAAAGTGGTCGACGAAGCCTGAGAAGGTGTGGGGGCTTGGCAGCAGTGGATCGGATCTCAGGCTCGCCGGAAGCGGATCATGCCGCTTGAGTTGAAGTGTAGTGTCATATTTGTGATGTAAAGGACTGTTTTTAAAACATCTTCTTCATTTAGTTATAACGTTTATATCTATTTGAACTTAGTGCAAAAGCTCAATTGGCAAATTCAGGGCAATAAAAAACCCTGCTTTTTAAACAGGGTTTTTGTGTTTCAGCGACTCGGGTCGATCAGGCAGTCAGTGCCTGACGGGTACGCTCGATCACGGCCTGCAGCGGTTCTGCGCTGGAGTATTGATCGGGGTACAGGCGTTCGCTGTGACGAGCGATGCCGTGTTCGTTGACCAGGGTGAAGCTGAAGCAGCCTTTGCGAGCGGCCATGATCAGGCAGTTCATTGGAGCAAAAGCGTTGGTGAGGGTGCGAATGGCATCCTGAGTATGGATTTGAGCGTTCATATTATTGGTGTTCCTACAAATGACACAGATAAGAACCGTGCCGTATTAAAACGTTCCAGCGACGTTGACCACGATTGATCGAACGAAGAAACCGACTGGAACAAAGCAGCCAGTTTGAAGCGCTGATAAGTTAGGCGCGCTTGGGCTGGCAGGTAGGTACTTAGGAGGGCAGGCAACACAACAGGGGCAAAGGTTCTGGGCCCGGGGTGAAGATCCTGATCAATTTGCAGGTTGGTTCGGTCAGCGTATGGAAACTTCGCGCCACCCTTTGCTTCTTCAAAGGCAGTGTCGTCGCAAGTGATACCTGGAAACCATCGAGGTGGTCGATCCCGTGTTGGACAAGGGAGTTGTTCGACCAGAATTGACTTTCAGCTTGGTACTAACGCCGCGGATAGTAACGGATTGAAACCGGTAAGGGAAGTATGTCAGTCAAAAAACTTTCATCAGCCGCCCAGCAGGCCTCGATAGACCAGCACCGTAGTCGCTGCCGCCAGTGAACAGCCCAGCCCGTAGGCGGCAAGGGTCAGACGTAAGGATTGGCCGGTCTCGACCACTTTCATCACGTCGCCCATGTCGTTTATCCGCCCTTCGCCCAGTTCGATGCACAGGCTCACGGCAGTGAACGCCGCCGACAGCAGGATCGCAATGGCGAACAGCGCCCCATCCGGTGACGGCAGTGCTGCATTGATCCCCAAGGAAACGGCGCAGATCGCCAGCAGCAATACGGCGAATAACAGAATCCCTTTCATCAACCCACCCATTGTTGCGTTGTAGGTCGGGGAGTGTGGCGAGCCGGGAAAGATTTGAGAAGTCCCTGATTTGTCCCTGCGGTAACATTTTTGTAGCGAGTGGCTTCAAAAAACACCGGTGATATAACCATCGGATGGGTACTTGTGCACATTGGTTGCGGCGTGTGTAACCGCACTGTCAACTGCACTGCGAGGCCGCCATTTGCCTGCAATGAAAATTTAAGTCAATGAAAAATCTGGCTTTTTTTTATTGGTGAAAAAATCGTCAGTTTGACTGCGGCCCCCATTCCATGGGGCTTTGCGCGAGTTAAAGGAGGGTTGTCCACTGAGTTATCCACAGCTTCTGTGGATTGTCCCGAGCGCTTGCTCTAGAACGGGCGTGCAGAGTTTTTTCAGCTTTACCTGTGCGAAAAAAAGAGTAGAGTGGCGCGCCTTCCGTTCTGTCCCACAGTGCTTTATGAAGTTTCGCTCAGTATCACCTTCTGTTACCGACACTCCTCAAACTGTTACCGCCCCCAAGCGCTTCTCCTTGAAAGTTGCCTTGTGGTTGCTCGACAGTCCTCGCCTGGGCCACAACACCAACGTCAAGCATTTCGCCGGGCGTTTGCTCAAGCAGCCAGCCCGGGAAGGTGTGGTCGCTGCACAGAGCCGCCTGGGCCAACTGATGTGCCGCGAATGCGGGAATGCCCGCGACCGCCGCATCGGCCACGACCTGCTACGCCTGGCCGCCCGTGCCGGTGACCGCCGCGCCCAGCGCGAATTGGGCCAGGTCGAAGACTGAGCTGTCCTCAGGCCCTGTGCTCCGCTAACCTTGTTTTTTTTCGGTGATGGCAGACATGTCTATGGTTTTTGACTGGACCAGTATTGCCCTGGGCCTGGCTGGCGCTGCCGTGCCTTTACTGGCCGTGTGCTGGCAGCTCCAGCGACGGTTGACCGCACGCATGACTGGCTGGGAGTTGCTCGAGGAGCGCTTGGCCACTGCACAGCTGGCCCAGGAAGGCCTGGCCGCACAGCTGGATGCCAGCCGCGATGAAATCAGCGACTTGAGCCAGGCCAACGCCGCCAAGCAAGCCGATCTCGCAGCAGTACGCCGCGAGGTCGAGTTGCTGCAAATCGATCGTGACAACGCCCGCGATGCTGCCCACGCCTGGAACCTTGATCGCAGCGCCAAGGAAACCGAGCTGCGTCGCCTCGATGCATTGTCGGCCGCCTTGCGCGCCGAATTGCGTGAACAGCAGGACAGCCATCAACAACGCCTCACCGACCTGCAAGGCTCGCGCGATGAGCTGCGTGCGCAATTCGCCGAGCTGGCCGGCAAGATCTTCGATGAGCGCGAACAGCGCTTCGCCGAAACCAGCCAGGAACGCCTGGGCCAATTGCTCGATCCGCTGAAGGAGCGCATCCAGTCCTTCGAAAAACGCGTGGAAGAAAGCTATCAGAACGAGGCGCGCGAGCGTTTTTCCCTAGCTAAAGAGCTGGAGCGCCTACAGCAACTCAACCTGCGTCTGTCGGACGAGGCGACCAACCTGACTCGCGCGCTCAAGGGCCAGAAAACCCAAGGTAACTGGGGAGAGCTGATCCTTGAACGGGTGCTGGAACATGCAGGCCTGGAGAAGGGCCGTGAATACCAGACCCAGGTCAGCCTCAAAGGCCCGGATGGCGAGCGGTTCCAGCCCGATGTATTGATCATGTTGCCCGGCGACAAGCAGGTGGTGGTGGACTCCAAGGTCAGTCTCACTGCGTATCAACAGTACGTGGCGGCGGAGGATGAAGTCATCGGCCAGGCAGCCCTGAAGCAGCATGTGCTATCGCTGCGAAACCACGTCAAAGGCTTGGCCGGTAAGGATTACAAACGCCTCGAAGGCTTGCACAGCCTGGATTTCGTGTTGCTGTTCGTGCCCATCGAGGCGGCGTTTTCTGCTGCATTGCAGGCCGAGCCCAACCTGTTCCAGGAAGCGTTTGACCGCCACATCGTGATCGTCAGCCCGACCACCTTGCTCGCGACCCTACGCGTGATCGATAGCTTGTGGAAGCAGGAACGTCAGAGCCAGAACGCGCGGGAAATCGCCGAACGCGCCGGGTGGCTGTACGACAAGTTCGTACTGTTCATCCAGGACCTGGACGAAGTGGGCAACCGCTTGCAGCAGTTGGATAAGGCTTACAGCGCGGCGCGAAACAAGCTGACAGATGGACGCGGAAATCTGGTCAGCCGCACCGAGCAATTGCGCTTGCTGGGTGCTCGGGCGAGTAAAAGCCTGCCGGCTGATTTGCTGGAGCGGGCGATGACGGATTCAGATGGCGTGGCCCATCTGCCTGAATAAACGATCGCCTTTTGTAGGAGCGAGCTTGCTCGCGAAAAACGTCAACGATAACGCGGGCATTTTGAATGACCGTGTTGCCTGTGCGTTCTTCGCGAGCAAGCTCGCTCCTACAGAGGTAGGTGTCTGCTTAAAAGTGCCCGCAACGCTGCAGGCTTCACCGGCTTGGCCAGGTAATCCAACCCCGCCGCATGCACCTCGGCCACCATCTCCGGTCGGCCGTCGGCGCTGATCACAACGCCGGGAATCGGCTCGGCCAATTGCGCGCGCAACCAGCCCATCAGCTCAGTGCCGGTTTCGCCATGGTCCAGGTGGTAGTCCACCAGTGCCAGTTGCGGGCGCACACCGTCGGCGAGCAACGCCGCGCATTGCGCCTGGTCGGTGGCGGTCCACACTTCACAGCCCCAGCGCGTCAACAGGCTGCGCATGCCGATCAGGATGCTCTCTTCATTATCCACACACAGCACCTGTGCACCGCTCAACGGCAGTCCGGTTTCCTGTGGCGTCTTGACCTGTGGGCTGGCCTGGTTGCGCGCCAACGGCACACGCACGCTGAACACGCTGCCTTTGCCTGGCCATGAACGCACGCTCAACCGATGGCCGAGCACCCGACACAAGCCGTCGGCGATTGCCAGGCCCAGCCCCAGACCTTTCTCCGCGCGGGTCTGGTGGCTGTCCAGGCGCTTGAATTCTTCGAAGATCACCTTCTGTTTATCCAGCGGGATACCGGGGCCACGGTCCCATACTTCCAGGCACAGCTCGCCCTTGCGTCGGCGTACGCCAAGCAGCACTGGGCCGTCGGCATAACGGAAAGCGTTGGTGAGAAAATTCTGCAGGATGCGCCGCAGCAACTTGATGTCGCTGTCGACGCGCAAGCGACTGCCGCGCAGGCGGAAACGCAAGCCTTGCTCTTGGGCCAGCGCTTTAAACTCTGCGCCCAAGGTGTCGAACAGTTCGTTGAGTACAAACGGCTGGCGCTGCGGATTGATCTTGCCGTTTTCCAGGCGTGAGATATCCAGCAGGTCGCTGATCAGGTCTTCGGCAGAGCGCAGTGAGCTGTCCAGGTGCTGCACCAATTGCCGGGCTTCGCTGGACAGTCCGTCGTTCTGGTGGGAGAGGGCAGCGGAAAACAGCCGTGCGGCATTCAAGGGTTGCATCAGGTCATGGCTGACGGCCGCCAGGAAACGCGTCTTCGACTGGCTGGCGGACTCGGCCACGCCCTTGGCATCGGTGAGCGCCACATTGAGTTGCGACAGTTCATGGGTACGCTCGGTCACCCGTTGTTCCAAACCTTCGTTGGCCTCGGTGAGTGCCTGCTCGGCTTCGCGGAACGCGGTAATGTCGGTGAAACTCATAACAAAACCGCCCCCGGGCATCGGGTTGCCGATCAGCTCGATCACCCGACCATTGGGGAACAAGCGCTCGGAGGTGTGCGCACGGCCTTGGCGCATCCAATGCAGGCGTCGCGCCACATGCACTTCGGCCTCGCCCGGCCCGCACAGCCCGCGTTCGGCGTTGTAGCGGATGATGTCGGCAATCGGTCGGCCGACGCTGATCAGCCCGTCCGGGTAATTGAACAGCTCAAGATAACGCCGGTTCCAGGCCACCAGTTTGAGGGACTGGTCGACTACGCTGATGCCCTGGGTGATGTTCTCGATGGCGCCTTGTAGCAGCGCGCGGTTGAATTGCAGCACTTCCGACGCTTCGTCGGCGATGCGGACTACGTCTTCCAGCTGCATTTCCCGCCCTTCGATAGCAGCTTTTACGACGGCACGTGTCGAAGATGCCCCCAGCACGCCAGCCAATAGCCGCTCGGTGTGGGCGATCCAATCATTGTCGGCATTCTGGTTAGGGTTGAAGCCTTTGCCTTGGCGATAGGCGAAGCGGATAAAGCTTTGCTGGGCGCGCTCTTCACCGACAAAGCGCGCCGCCAGGCTGAGCAAGTCGCTGATTTGCACCGACAACATCGAGCGAGCGCTGGCGCGTTGGCTGATTTCCTGACCGATGAAACGTCCGGCTTGCCAGTGCTCGGAAACCCGCGTGCGCGACAGCATCGACACCCACACAAACAGCGTGAAGTTACCCGCCAGGGAGAACACGGTGCCCAAGGTCAACGACGTGACGGACAGGCCCAGCGGGTGGGAATGCATCCACGTCAGCCCAGGGAAAAGGCTGAGGGACCAGCCCAGGCTTTTCGCCGTCACCGGTAGGACCAAGGTGTAGAACCACAGGAAAGTACCGGCTGCCAGCCCGGCGAACACCCCGCGTCGGTTGGCCTGTTTCCAATACAGCGCACCGAGCATGGCCGGAGCCAGTTGGGTCACTGCGGCAAAGGCGATCTGGCCGATGGTCGCCAGGCTCGCGGTGGAGCCCAGCAAGCGATAGCTGACGTAGGCCAGCAACAGAATGATCACGATGCTCACGCGGCGTACCGACAGCATCCAGTGGCGGAACACTTCGAACGGCCGCTCGGCGCTGGAACGACGCAGCAGCCAGGGCAGCAGCATGTCGTTGGACACCATGGTCGACAAGGCGATGCTCGCCACGATGACCATGCCGGTGGCGGCTGATGCGCCACCGATAAATGCCAGCACGGCCAGCGCGGGATGGGCTTCGGCCATCGGCAGGCTGATCACGTAGGAGTCCGGCAGTACCGAGCTGGGCAGCATCATCTTGCCGCCCAAGGCGATCGGTACTACAAACAGTGCGGCAAGAATCAGATAGGCGGGAAACACCCACTTAGCCAGGCGCAGGTCCTGGGGGTCGATGTTCTCCACCACCGTGACGTGGAATTGTCGGGGCAGGCAGATGATCGCCATCATGGCCACGCCGGTCTGCACCACCATGGAGGGCCAGTTGACGGTCTCTTTCCAGTATTCCTCCAGCCGTGGCGCGAGCATGGCCTGGCTGAACAGGTCGCCGAAACCGTCGTACAGGCCGTAGGTCACAAACGCGCCGACCGCCAGGAACGCAAACAGCTTGACCAGCGATTCAAAGGCAATCGCCAGCACCATGCCACGGTGGTGTTCCGTGGCATCGAGATTGCGCGTACCAAACACAATGGTGAACAGTGCCAGCACTAGCGACACGATCAGCGCGGTGTCCTGGGCGCGGGTGCCCGTGGTGTCGGCCCCGGCACCGATCAGCAGGTTGACCCCCAGCACGATGCCTTTGAGTTGTAGGGCAATATAAGGCAGCACGCCGACCAGGCAGATCAGTGCAACCACCACGGCCAAGGATTGGGACTTGCCGTAGCGCGCGGCAATAAAGTCAGCAATGGAGGTGATGTTTTCCTGCTTGCTGATCAGAATCATCTTCTGCAGCACCCAAGGGGCCAGCACCAGCAACAGTACCGGTCCCAGGTAGATCGGTAAAAATGCCCACAGCTGCTCGGCAGCCTGACCTACAGCGCCGAAGAATGTCCAACTGGTGCAGTAAACAGCCAGCGACAGGCTGTACACCCAGGCGCGCATGCGCGGCGGCAATGGCGCGCGGCGGCGGTCACCGTAGAAGGCGATGGCAAACATAATGGCCATATAGGCCAGGGCAACGGCGGCGATCAGCCCGCTGGACAACGTCATGGTAACTCCGCACATAAGAACACCCAGGCATTCCAGGCCCGGTTGGACAGTCTCGCAGAATGCCTGGGGTTAGTCAGTGTCGACCAAGGTCGTGTGGGTTCTTATGTCGCAGGGTCTTTTGGCGCAGGATATAGACCGTCACCAGCACCGCGCTGGTCAGCATGAACCCGCGCGCCCACGGCAGTGGCACCAGGTAGCAGGACACGCCAATGCTCAGCCACATCAAACCGATGGCGTAGACCTTGCCTTTGAGGGGAATACCATTGCCATCCAGGTAGTCACGGATCCACGGCCCCAAGCGCGGGTGTTGCACCAGCCAATGGTAGAAACGCGGGGAGCTACGGGCGAAGCAGGCGGCTGCGAGCAGCAGGAAGGGCGTAGTCGGCAATACCGGTAGGAAAATGCCGATCACGCCCAACGCTACACTGAGCCAGCCGATGGTCAGGAGCAGGTAGCGCAGGAGCAGAGAGCGATTGCCCATGGGTGTCACGGGCAAGCGAATCAGTGGTGACGTGGCTTGAGGATCGCCGGTTTTTCGTCAGGTGCGTTGCACAGCAGGTACAGCGCGGTCAGGGCTTCCGGGATCTGAACGATCATGTCGTCCATCAGGTTGGCGTCGGCAGCGATGTCGGCGAACTCAGGCTGGTCGTCGAACAAGCCCGAACCGACCATGATCGGCAGCAGCATTTCGCTGACTTCTTCCTCGGCGGTTTCAAACCAGGCGGCTTCGCGCAGGAACACGCCTTCCATGAAGCCGATGCACCAGCCGCGCAGATCGGAATCATCCGGTTCTTCGCCCAGGTCCAGTTCGCATGGCAGCTCGAATTCCTCGTCGGAGGCCAGTTGGCGACCGATGTGGGCCTTGAGGGCCAGCAGGGTGGATTCGATTTCTTCGCGTTGGGCAGCATCGGCGTAGTGCGGCTCTTCGGCGAACAGTGCATCGATCCATTCACGGTCGGGGACGACGTCGGAGCAGATCGACAGGGCGGTCAGGTAGCCGTGGGCGGCCACGTAGTCCAGCGCCTCGTCATGCAGCTCATCGGCGTCGAGGAAGGCTTGCAGGCGGGTTAGTTGCTCAGCGAAGGACATTGAAGGACTACCTTGGGAATAAACGATGCTGAATTCTAGGCTTTCTTGAGCGCACAGGCCAGCCACACTGCATATTTGCAAGGTTTTAGATAGCGCCCGCTATTCGTCAGTGGCGCCCTTTGGCGGGTAACGCTCGGGTATACTGCCGCGTTTTGTGATGCCCTTGCAGGCCAAGCCCAGTGCGCGAAAACTTCGCTTACGGATTATTTCCCGTGAAAGCGGTTTTTTTCGGCCAGCCTGTACAGAGGGATTTCGGCACTATTTTGGAGTTTTACATGCTCGAGCAGGCACAACGCGTCCTCAAGGACATCTTCGGCTACGACAGTTTTCGTGGCCGCCAGGGTGCGATCATTGAGCGCGTGGCCAGTGGCGGTGACGCACTGGTACTGATGCCTACCGGCGGCGGTAAATCGTTGTGCTTCCAGGTGCCGGCGCTGTTGCGCAATGGCCTGGCCGTGGTGGTGTCGCCTTTGATTGCATTGATGGACGACCAGGTGGCAACCCTGGAAGAGCTGGGTGTCGCCGCCGCATCGTTGAACTCCACCCTCAGTGCCGAACAGCAGCGTGACCTCGCCGCTCGCATCAAGCGCGGTGAAGTGAAGATGCTGTACCTGGCGCCCGAGCGTCTGGTGCAGCCGCGCATGCTGGCGTTTTTACAGAGCCTGGAAATCGCCCTGTTCGCCATCGATGAAGCCCACTGCGTCTCCCAATGGGGTCATGACTTCCGCCGCGAGTATTTGCAGCTCGGCCAATTGGCGGAGCTGTTTCCCGATGTGCCGCGTATTGCGCTGACCGCCACTGCCGACAAGCGTACCCGCGAAGAAATCGTCGAGCGCCTGCACCTGCAGAACGCCGAGCGCTTCCTGTCGAGCTTCGACCGACCGAACATTTTCTATCGCATCGTGCCCAAGGAGCAGCCGCGCAAACAGTTGCTGGCGTTCCTTTCCGAGCGACGCAGCGATGCGGGCATCGTCTATTGCCTGTCGCGCAAGAAGGTCGATGAAGTGGCTGCGTTTCTCTGCGAGCAAGGCTACCCGGCGCTGCCCTATCACGCCGGCCTGCCCAACGACACGCGTTCGGCTCACCAGAAGCGCTTCCTCAACGAGGAAGGCCTGATCATGGTCGCCACCATCGCGTTCGGCATGGGCATCGACAAATCCAACGTGCGCTTCGTTGCGCACATGGACCTGCCCAAATCCCTTGAGGCGTACTACCAGGAAACCGGGCGTGCCGGCCGTGACGGTTTGCCGGCGGATGCGTGGATGGTCTACGGCCTGCAAGACGTGGTGATGCTTAAGCAGATGTTGCAGAACTCCGAGGGCGACGAGCGCCACAAGCGCCTGGAGCAGCACAAACTCGACGCCATGCTCTCGCTGTGCGAAGAGACTCGCTGCCGCCGCCAGACCTTGCTGGCGTATTTCGACGAAGACATGCCCGAACCCTGTGGCCACTGTGATAACTGCACCGACGGCGTGCAGACCTGGGACGCCACCGAGCCGGCACGCCAGGGTTTGTCCGCCATCTATCGCACCGGCCAGCGTTATGGCGTCGGTCACTTGGTGGATGTGTTGCTGGGCAAGGACAACGAGAAAGTACGCAGCTTCGGCCATGAAAAACTCTCGGTCTACGGCGTCGGCAAGGCCCGCGCCGAAGGCGAGTGGCGCTCGCTGTTCCGGCAGATGGTGGCGCGCGGCCTGGTGGATATCGACATCGAAGGGTACGGCGGCCTCCGCTTGAACGACAGTTGTCGTCCGCTGCTCAAGGGGGAAGTGACGCTGGAGCTGCGCCGCGACCTCAAGCCGCAGACTACCGCCAAGACCAGCACCAGCCAGGCCAGTCAGCTTGTACGTGGCGAAGAACGCGAACAGTGGGAAGCCCTGCGCACCCTGCGCCGCAAACTGGCCCAGGAACACAGCGTGCCGCCGTACGTTATTTTCCCCGACTCGACGCTGTTGGAGATGTTGCGCGAGCAACCTACGACTATGTCGGAAATGGCCAGGGTCAGCGGCGTCGGTGCACGCAAGCTGGAGCGCTACGGCCAGGCGTTCCTCGAAGTGCTCGGCGGCCAGGCCGAAGCACCGAAGGAAGTCGCCGATATTCGCCACGAACTAATCAGCCTGGCACGCGCTGGCATGACCCCGATCCAGATCGCCGGCCAGTTGCAATGCTCGGAGAAGAACGTCTACACCTTGCTTGCCGAATCCATTGGCAAGCAGCAGTTGTCGTTGGAGCAGGCGCTTGATTTGCCAGAGGATCTGCTCGGCGAAATCCAGGATGCGTTCCTGGACGGAGAGGGCGAATTGCCACCTGTGGCGGAGATTGCACCGCTGTTTACGGGGCGTGTTCCTGAAGGTGTCTTGTACTGCGTGCGGGCGGCTTTGCAGTCGGAATTCGAGATTTAGTGCGCCAATTACGACAATGTAACGAATCAGTACATAGCAACTCTTGCCTATGGGCAAAGCTCATGCTTAGCTGACTAATAATTAGCCACACTTTATTTTCAGTCTTAAACATGAGTTTTTTATGCCGTTAACCGATCAACACCGATTTGGCATGCAACTGGCGCAAATGTCCCGTGGTTGGCGCGCCGAGCTGGATCGCCGGCTGGCGGGGCTTGGCCTGTCCCAGGCGCGCTGGCTGGTGCTGCTGCACCTCGCTCGTTTTGAAGAAGCACCCACCCAGCGTGAGCTGGCGCAAAGCGTCGGCGTCGAAGGGCCAACCCTGGCCCGCCTGCTGGACAGCCTTGAAGGCCAGGGCCTGGTGCAACGCCAAGCCGTGGTGGAAGACCGCCGTGCCAAGCGCATCCTGCTGTGCGATACCGCCCGGCCGCTGATCGAACAAATCGAAACCATCGCTACCGCGCTACGGCATGAGCTGTTCGTGGGAGTGGATGAAGCTGATTTGAGCGTGTGCATGCGCGTGCATGGGCACATCCTGGCGAATCTGGAGAAATCCTGAGGAATACCCGGCGCGCTGCTTGCTGTGGCATGCGGGCTTCGTCTGGTGAGCGGGCTGTTGTGGTGAGCGGGCTTGCCCCGCGCTGGGGCGCGAAGCGGCCCCAAGAACAGGCGACTAATTTCTCACGGAAAAAACGCGGTGACCGCAATGGGGCTGCTTCGCAGCCCAGCGCGGGGCAAGCCCGCTCACCACATCAAGCGCGTTTAGCCGTCGGGTTCAGCGTAAGACGTTTAGAATGTCTGCCCCAGGTTCAGATACACCGCCTTCTGATTATCATCATTGAACCCATAACTGAAATTCAGCGGCCCCAACGGTGTATCAAAGCCCAGGAAAATACTCGCCGCGTTGATGTAGCCGCTGTCGAATTCATTGTCGTTGTTCCACGCCCGGCCGCGTTCCAGTGACGCACCCAGGTACAGCGGGAAATCCAGCGGCAGGTACGAACGCGGTGTGAGCCTGCGGTAGTACACCGCGCGCATCAGGCTGATGTTCTGGCCCGAGATCGCGTCCTGGCGGAAGCCCGACAACTGCCGCGCACCGCCCAGCAGGAAGCTGGAAATCACCACGTCCGAATCATCCAGGGTGCGCCCGTAACGTCCGCCCAGCACCAGCGTATCCGGGCCGTGGCTCATGGCTTTGTCGAGCTTGAACTCCCACTGGCGGTAGCGCTGGTCCGAGCCCAGGCCGGGTTCGAACTCTCGGTAGGCCAGGCCGATGTCTTCGCCAGTATGGGGAAAGTACACGTTGTCCAGGGAGTCGAAGGAGTACTTCAGTTCATAGAAGCCTTCGCTGAAACTCACGCTGGGCAAATCCCTGTCACCGATGCGCACATCCGCCTTGCCCCAGGCTTCGCCGACGCCGAAGCGGATCTCGCCGCTGTTGCCGATCTGCCGTCCGACGTTCAAGCCGAAACCGTAGCGTTCCAGGCGATATTCGGAGATGGGGTCGTTGTCCAGGATCAGCTCGACGTTCTGTGCCTGGGCGCTGATGTACGGCGCGACAAAGTAACGCGAGCCGGTGTCCATCGGCTGATAGAACTCGCTGTACAGCTCTTGGCGATCACCTATCTGCACCCGCGTCAGCCATTCGGCACCGAGGCGGTTGATACCGTTCATGCGGTAGCTGGCGCCGAGGTTGAAGGCGCTGTCGCCACGCATGTCATCTGACAGGTTCAGGCCGAGGCGCAGGTAGTCGGTGCCGCTGCGTTTGCCGCGCGCGCTGATGACCAAGGTATTGTCCTGGCCCTTTTTCACCACGCGGTATTGCACCTGCTCGAAGTAATCCAGGCCGTACAAGGTGCCCATGTCCGATTGCAGGCGGCCCAGGTTCAGCGGCTCGCCCAGGGGTTGGCGGATGTAGTAGCGGATCACGTCGTCGCTGACTTTCGAGTCGTTTTCCACGTTGATGGCGGTGATGACCGGCGTGCGTTCGCCGGGTGTGCGGGCGGCTACCAGTTGCGGGTCGATCGGCTCTGCGGGGCGCAGGTGGGCCAGGCGCGCGTCGAGGGCGCGGGTAGCGCGGTAACCGGCATCGATCATGTCCTTGGCGCGGCCGAAATCAGTTACGCCATAGGCGGCGAGGGGCGGCTGGATCAGCACGTCCTTGGGGTGCAGGTCTTTGAGCTGCTCTTCGGAGTTGCGCCGGGTCATCAGGGTGATCGATTGGTTGAGCACGTCCACCACCGTCGCCAGTTGTTTGCGTGAACGCAGCGGGGTGCCGATGTCGACGACGATAGCGATATCCACGCCCATTTCCCGCGCCACATCCAGCGGGATGTTATCGGTCATGCCGCCGTCCACCAGCAGCCGGCCGTCCAGCTCCACTGGCGCGAAGACCGCCGGGATCGACATGCTGGCGCGGATCACTTGGGGCAGATGACCCTTGCGGAACACCACTTTCTCGCCGGTGGTGATATCGGTCGCCACCGCGCGAAAGGGGATCGGCAGCTTGTCGAAGTTACGCGTGTTGCTGCTGTGGGCGAACATGCTTTCCAGCAGCAACGCCAGGTTCTGGCCTTGGATTACGCCCAGTGGCAGGCCCAGGCTGCCATCGTCGCGAAAGCTGAGTTTCTGTTTGACCAGGAAATCCCGGTCATCCTGCTTGCGCCGGAACGGCACGTCTTCCCGAGGCGGTGCGTCGGACAGTGCCTGTTGCCAGTCGATGCTCAGCGCCAGTTTTTCCAACTCATCGATCTTGTAGCCCGAGGCGTACAGCCCGCCAATCACCGCGCCCATGCTGGTGCCGGCAATCGCATCGATCTGTATACCTTGCTCCTCAAGCGCCTTGAGCACGCCGATATGCGCCAGCCCACGGGCGGCACCGCCAGACAGCACCAGGCCGATTTTCGGGCGTGGCGGTTCAACGGCGTCGGCGATAAGGGGGAGCAGGCACAGAAACAGGCAGGACAGCAGGCGGCGCATCATGAATCTCGAGGCTGGGCGATAAAGGCCGCTATTATAGCCACTCGATCCGCCGAGCCCGTTACGCCTGGAGCCTCTCAAATTATGTCTTCGATCAAACCCGAGATCGTCATCACCTATTGCACCCAGTGCCAATGGCTACTGCGCGCCGCGTGGTTGGCGCAGGAACTGCTGAGCACGTTTGCCGATGATTTGGGCAAAGTGGCGCTGGAACCGGCCACCGGCGGCGCGTTTCGTATCACGTGTGATGGCGTGCAGATTTGGGAGCGCAAGGCGGACGGCGGTTTTCCCGAGGCCAAGGTGCTCAAGCAGCGCGTACGTGACCAGATCGACCCGCAGCGTGACCTGGGGCATAACGACCGCACCCAGTGAAAATCACCGCCCCGTGGGGCGGTGACACGGTGGTTATTTGGCCGCCATCTTTTGCTTGATAAAGCCAATCACCCACGTCAGCACCAGCCCGCCGACACCACCGCCGACAATGTTGCTGCCCACTGCCGCCACGTCCAGGGCTTCGCCGCCCGAGGTGCCCGTGAGTGCCGCGACGACTTGGCCGATCACCAGCCCGCCGGCACCGCCGATCAGGGTATTGAGCCCGGTCCCGAGGCTCTGTTTGGTCATGCCGGCGATGTTGCCGCCGACGGCGCCGCTGATGATCTGCACTAACAAATTGATGAGCATTTCCATGGTAAAGCTCCCGCATCGCGTTGAGGTTGTGACCACTCGCGTGCAGCAACTTCAGAAAATACCCAGGCTGTCATCGAGCTGTCGGTTATCCGTTGAACCACTGCAGACTGTTGCGGATATTCAAAGTATAGATCAGGCCGTCGCCGCAGGCTGTTTGGCCTGGCTTGCACCGCCCATCAACCCGGAAAGCACGATTGCGACGATGATCAACGCGCCGCCCAACAGCATGCGCAACGTCGGGGTTTCGGCAAACAGCAGCCAGGCCGCGGTGATGCCGTAGACCGGTTCCATGGCAAACACCACCGAAGCGGTGCGCGCCTTGATCACCGCGAGGCTTGCGACAAACAGGCTGTGGGCCAGGCCGGTACAGAACACCCCGAGCAAACCGATCCACAGCCAGTCAATTGCTCGCACCTCTGTCAGACCGGGCGCCGCCACGGGCAACAGGCACACGGCGACCACCACGTTCTGGCACAGCGCTGCCTGCACCGCCGGGATACGTCCGGAACTGGCGCGGTTGTTCAGTGACAGCAGGGAAAACAGCAACCCCGAGGCGATTCCCCAGAGCAATCCGCCAGTGGCCTCGCTGGCAAGGTTGAAGTCGGGGGTAACCAACACCAGGCCGACGCTGACCAGTACGACCAGCACCACTTCGTTGGCGCGAATGCGTTCGCGGAAAATCAGCCCTTCGAGGATCACGGTAAAGGCCGGAAATGCGGTGAAGCCCAAGGTTGCAACCGCCACGCCGGCTACTTTCACGGCAATGAAGAAGGTCACCCAGTGCGCTGCCAGCAACACGCCGCTGATCAGCAGCCGGCGCCAGTCGCGCAGTTCCAGGGTTTTCCAGGCGGTGCTGCTGGCAAACCGTGCGAATACCGCCAGTGCTACTACGGCAAACACGGCGCGACCAAAGACGATGATGGCCGGGGAGGCGGCCGCCAGTTTGCCGAATACGCCGGTGAGGCCAAACATCAATGCGCCGATATGCAGGGCGCCGAGGGCTGAACGGGGAGTCATTGCGATCCTTGAGTCATGGGGGTGACAGAAACGCAGTCTAGTGGGGCGCCCGCGTGGGTGTCTGTCGCCCGGCTCGCGGTGTTTATCGCGAAACTCTTCCTACGGGTTGCGACGCAAAGCGCCCGGCGAGGCGCCAAACTCTCGCAGCATCGCGGCGGCGAAGGCGCTTTGCGAGGCGTAACCGACGCGATCGGCAATTTCACCGATGGGCAGAGGTGTCTTGCGCAACAGGTCCAAGGCCATGTGCAGGCGACGGCTGCGGATGTAGTCCATCGGTGTTTGCCCGCATTCCGCCATAAAACGTGCGTGCAGGCGTGCCACCGACAGATCGGCGATACGCGCCAGGTCGGCCACCTGCAGTGGGTGCGCAACATGCCGTTCGATATGTGCATTGAACGCCGCATACGGAAGGCGCCGGCCTGGCAGTGGTTGAGCCAGCGGATGATTGAGGCTGGCCAGTAACAGCACCGCGCCCTGCTGGACGATCAGCGGGTCATCCACCGGGCTCTGCGCCAGCCAGTGCACCAACTGGCTTTGCCGCGTGTCCAGGGCCAACCGCGTGGGTTGGTCGAGCAGACGGCGACTGGCCTCGGCATGCTCGCCCAACGATTGCAGCACCCAATGCTCAGTGGGCACATCCAGCACCAGGCAGCGGCTACCATCGCGACTGCCGCACGCATGGTGGGCGGAGAAGGGCAGCACCATCACGCTGCTTTCGCGCACTTGGCTGCCACGGCCGTCCACTTCCAGGTCCAGGTGCCCGGACAGGCCGAATACCAGCTGCGCATGGTCATGGCTGTGGGCGAGGGGCGCTTCGACGTAGTGGCGTAGGGCGAGGGTGGGTCCCATTGCGGTCTCCTGGGCGGCAAGCTGGCAGTCTACAACGGTTTGCGGGCCCTGAGCGCTGTCATCAGACTGACGCACAGTTGTCATGGGCTATTAATCGCCAGGGCGCAAGCTCGCGAAAACACCGTCGAGGGATGCCCATGACCAGTGCCGAGTTCGCCAAGCCCAGCCGCAAGCAACGGGTTCGTACCCTGTGGATTTCCGATGTGCACCTGGGCACCCGGGATTGCCAGGCCGAACATTTATCGCAGTTCCTCAAGGGCTATCACGCGGACAAGGTCTACCTGGTCGGTGACATCATCGACGGCTGGAAACTGCGTGGCGGCATGTATTGGCCCCAGGCCCATACCAACGTGATCCGCCGCCTGCTGACCATGGCCAAGCGCGGCACCGAGGTGATCTATGTCACCGGCAACCATGACGAGTTCCTGCGCCGTTATTCCAAGTTGATCCTGGGCAATATCCAACTGGTGGACGAAGCGGTGCACGTGACTGCCGATGGCCGGCATCTGTTGGTGATTCATGGCGATCAGTTCGACGTGATCACCCGCTACCACCGCTGGCTGGCGTTCCTGGGTGACTCGGCCTACGAGTTCACCCTCACGCTGAACCGCTGGCTGAACCACTGGCGTGCGCGCTACGGCTATGGCTATTGGTCGCTGTCGGCGTACCTCAAGCACAAGGTCAAGACGGCCGTGAACTTCATCAGCGATTTTGAAGAAGCCATCGCCCATGAGGTGACCAAGCGCGAGTTGCATGGTGTGGTGTGCGGGCATATCCACCATGCGGAGATTCGCAAGGTGGGCGAGGTGGATTACCTCAACTGCGGAGATTGGGTGGAGTCGTGCACAGCGTTGATCGAGCACTGGGATGGGAGTATCGAGTTATATCGGTTGGCGGATGCGCAGGCCAAGGAGGCGCAGCTCAAAGCCGAAATGGTTGCTGGCTGAAACACAACCTCCCTCGTAGGAGCCGGCTTGCCGGCGATGGCAATGTTGAGGGCGCCATCGCCGGCAAGCCGGCTCCTACAGGGTGAGGTGTCAGTCGCGGCAAACGTCGGCGATGGCTTCGGCAAGTAGCGTCAACCGCGTGGCATCAGCCCCCGCCACGTTAGCCCGCCCCGAACTCACCATGTATACGCTGTGTTTCTCGCGCAGTTGCTTGACCTGTTCGGCACTCAAGCCGGTGTAGGAGAACATCCCACGCTGCGCCCCGATATGCGCAAACCGCTCCGACAGACCGTGTGGCGCCAACGCCTCAACCAAGCCCGAACGCAGGTGTGCGATCCGCGAGCGCATGGCTTCGACCTCGTCGCTCCATAGCGTTTTCAGCTCGGCATCGCCCAGGATGGTCGCCACTACCGCAGCACCATGGTCCGGGGGCGTCGACCACAGGTTGCGCGCCGTGTTGGCCAGTTGGCTGCGCACATCCGTCAGTTTCTCGGCATCCGCCGCGCACACGATCAACGCGCCGACACGGTCGCTGTACAGGCCGAAGTTCTTCGAGCACGAACTGGTGACCAGCACTTCCGGCAACTCGGCCGCAAACAGCCGCACCGCCCAGGCATCCTGCTCCAAACCATCGCCAAAGCCTTGGTAGGCGAAGTCGATCAGTGGCAGCAACTGGCGCTCGCGCACGATCTGCAGCACCTGGCGCCAGTCGTCCTGGGACAGGTCGAAACCGGTCGGGTTATGGCAGCAGGCGTGCAGCAGCACCACGTCGCCCTTGGGCACGCTGGACAGGGTGGCGAGCATCGCCGCCACATCCAGGCGGTTGTCAGCGCCCACGTAAGGGTAATGACTCACCGGGATCCCGGCCTTGGCAAAGATCGTTTCGTGGATTGGCCAGGTCGGGTTGCTCAGCCACACGCCGCGACCAGGCAGGTTGTGCGCGATGAAGTCGGCGCTCAGGCGCAGGGCGCCGGTGCCGCCTGGGGTCTGGGTGGCGCCGGCACGTCGCTCGCGGATCAGCGCGGAGTCCGCGCCGAGTACCAGCTCGCTGATCAGCTTTCCGAACGCGGCGTTGCCGTGGCCGCCGATGTAGGTCTTGGTGGTTTGTGTGTCCACCAGGCGCTGTTCGGCCAGTTTCACCGAGTGTGGAATTGGCGTCAGGCCTTGGTCGTCCTTATAGACACCCACGCCGAGGTCGAATTTATTCGGGTTGGCATCCTGGGCGTACAGGTCCATCAGCCCGAGGATTGGGTCGCCGGGTACGCGGCCAATGGCATCGAAATGCATTACTTGCGGCCCTCGGCGTCCTTGGCCACTTCGTCGGTGCGCGCGGCCATGATGAAGTCGTTGCGGTGCAGGCCCTTGATGGAATGGCTCCACCAAGTCACGGTGACCTTGCCCCACTCGGTGAGCAGGCCTGGGTGATGGCCTTCGGCTTCGGAGATTTCACCCATGGCGTTGGTGAAGGCCAGGGCGAATTTGAAGTTCTTGAACAGGAAGACCTTCTCCAGTTGCATCACACCGTCACGGACTTCGATGTTCCAGTCGGGGATCTGCTTGAGCAGTACCGGCAGTTCTTCGTCGCTGACTTGAGGGGCATCGGCACGGCAGGCTTCGCAGTGGGCTTGGTTCAAGGTGGTCATGATGGTGTCCTGAATTCGAGTGTTTGAAGATCAGTAGCGTCACCCTAAAGCAACGCGCGGCCAGGGAACAGACTCACCTGGCCTCAAGATGTAAGGTTCACGCAGCTTTGGGTTTTGGGGGAAACTTCGGGGCATGCAAACCCAGCTGCATCCCGCGCTCCACCATGCCCATGATGTCTTCCTGGGCCACTTCGAACAGGCGCTTGAGGTTGGGGAGGACGAAGTACAGCGGTTGCAGGATGTCGATGCGATACGGCGTGCGCATCGCCTCCAGTGGATCGAACACCTGGTGTTCGGGCTCGGACGACAGGCTGTACACCGTCTCCTTGGGCGACGACAGAATGCCGCCACCGTAGATGCGCCGACCTTCGGGCGTGTCCACCAGGCCGAACTCGATGGTCATCCAGTACAGGCGCGCCAGGTACACGCGTTGCTCCTTGGTGGCCGCCAGGCCGAGCTTGCCGTAGGTGTGGGTGAATTCGGCGAACCAAGGATTGGTCAGCAGCGGGCAGTGGCCGAAGATCTCATGGAAAATGTCCGGCTCTTGCAGGTAGTCCAGTTCTTCGCGGGTGCGGATAAACGTCGCCACTGGAAACTGCTTGTTGGCCAGCAACTCGAAGAACGTCTGGAAGGGGATCAGCGCCGGCACACGGGCGACTTGCCAGCCGGTGGTTTCGGCCAGCACCTGGTTGATCTCGCCCAATTGCGGGATGCGGTCATGGGGCAGGCCGAGCTTGTCGATGCCATCCAGGTATTCCTGGCAGGCGCGACCCTCGATCACTTTCAACTGGCGAGTGATCAGGGTGTTCCACACCGCATGTTCTTCCGGCGAGTAGTGGATAAAACCTTGCGCATCGGGCTCGCGGGCCACGTACTGCGTCTGCTTCATACGGCTCTCCTGCTAGGCATTCGTTCTTGTTATGTCCTGCGATGAGCTTATTGATAACCCGTGCGCGGCCGGATTCCACTCGTTTAAAACGGCGCTGCGTAGGAAAACTTACCATTTTTCGTAAAGTATTCGTTACGCTTGTGAGGCTGGCCGCTGCATTGGGCTGGGAAAAGCCTGCAAGCTGTCACATAATCTTGACGACTATCTGCGCCCAGCGACAAAAAGACGCGGCGCCCCCCCACTTTTCGGGCCTCTTCATGCGTATCAAAGTGCACTGCCAGAACCGCATCGGCATCCTGCGGGACATCCTCAACCTGTTGGTGGAATACGGTGTCAACGTCGCCAAGGGCGAGGTCGGCGGTGAGCATGGCAATGCCATCTACCTGTTTTGCCCGAATCTGGTGAACATGCAGTTCCAGGCGCTGCGCCCGCAGTTCGAGGCGATTGCCGGAGTGTTCGGCGTCAAAAGGGTAGGGCTGATGCCCAGTGAGCGTCGGCATATGGAGCTCAATGCACTGCTCGGCGCGCTGGAGTTCCCGGTACTGTCCATCGATATGGGCGGCTCTATCGTCGCCGCCAACCGCGCGGCGGCGCAGTTGCTCGGGGTACGGGTGGATGAGGTGCCGGGCATTCCGTTGTCGCGGTATGCCGAGGACTTCGACTTGCCGGAACTGGTGCGCGCGAGCAAATCGCGGATCAACGGTCTGCGGGTCAAGGTCAAGGGCGACGTGTTCTTGGCGGACATCGCGCCGCTGCAATCCTCCGAGCATGATGACAGCGAGGCCATGGCCGGTGCCGTGCTGACCCTGCACCGCGCCGACCGCGTCGGTGAGCGCATCTACAACGTGCGCAAGCAGGAGCTGCGTGGCTTTGACAGCATCTTCCAAAGCTCCAAAGTCATGGCCGCCGTGGTGCGCGAAGCCCGACGCATGGCGCCGCTGGATGCGCCTCTATTAATAGAAGGCGAAACCGGCACCGGCAAGGAACTGCTGGCGCGCGCCTGTCACTTGGCCAGCCCGCGTGGGCAATCGCCGTTGATGGCGCTTAATTGCGCGGGCTTGCCAGAGTCGATGGCCGAGACCGAGCTGTTCGGCTACGGTCCCGGCGCATTCGAAGGCGCACGGGCCGAAGGCAAGTTGGGGCTATTGGAACTGACGGCGGGCGGTACGTTGTTTCTCGATGGTGTCGGGGAGATGAGCGCGCGGCTACAGGTGAAGTTGCTGCGTTTTTTGCAGGATGGATGCTTCCGACGCGTAGGCAGCGATGAAGAGGTGTACCTGGACGTGCGCGTGATCTGCGCGACCCAGGTGGACTTGTCCGAGCTGTGTGCCCGTGGCGAATTCCGCCAGGACCTTTATCACCGCCTCAACGTGCTGTCGCTACATATTCCACCGCTGCGCGAATGCCTCGATGGTTTGGCGCCGCTGGTTGATCACTTTCTCGACCAGGCCAGTCGCCAGATCGGCTGCCCGTTGCCCAAGCTGGCGCCAGCAGCCATGGATCGCCTGAGCCACTACCACTGGCCGGGCAACGTACGGCAGTTGGAAAACGTGTTGTTCCAGGCGGTGTCGTTATGTGACGGCGGGACTGTCAAGGCCGAACATATCCGGTTGCCGGATTACGGCGTGCGTCAGCCGCTTGGCGATTTCTCGCTGGAGGGTGGCCTGGATGACATCGTCGGGCGGTTTGAGAAGGCGGTGTTGGAAGTCTTGTACGCTGAGCATTCCAGCAGCCGGCAGTTGGGTAGGCGACTGGGGGTATCCCACACCACCATCGCCAATAAACTGCGCGATTACGAAATCCTGAAGACCGATAAATAATTCGCGGACACTACGCGGTCAAAATGCGGGAGCGGGCTTGCTCGCGAATGCGGTGTGTCATTCATCACATGAGTGAGTGAACCACCGCATTCGTGAGCAAGCCCGCTCCCAAATCGGATCTTCGTCGTTTTCCAGACATGTGTTTGCCGCAGGCGGCAGTAGTCCGCCGTTTTTTCGACTCGCGCTCAATCCAGAAATCTCTCCACCTCACGGCAAACCCCCGCCCCGCCTGTACTTCACCTTCTTTTCAAAAGTTGGTTCGCAAATTGCTTAAGCCTCATCAGTACAGCGGTGGGCGGCAAGCGTCCGTCAGAAAGAGGAAAGAGCGTGGACAAGTACCTTTATGTGGCAATGACCGGCGCCAGCCAGAATGCTCTGGCGCAGAAGGCCCATGCCAACAACCTGGCGAACATTTCCACCAATGGTTTCCAACGTGACCTGGAGCAGGCACGTTCGATGCCGGTGTTCGGTGACAGCTTTCCGGCGCGGGCGTTTGCCTTGACTGAGCGCCCGGGCACTGACTTTTCTCCTGGCGCGATGATCGAGACCGGCCGTGACCTGGACGTCGCCGTCAGCGGTAATGGCTGGATGGCCGTGCAGACCCCGGACGGCAGCGAAGCCTACGTGCGCAGCGCGAGCATGAACGTCGATGCATTGGGCGTGCTGCGCGCCGGCAACGGCATGCCGATCATGGGCAATGGTGGTCCGATTGCCGTGCCGCCCCAGCAGAAAATTGAAGTGGGTGCCGACGGCACCATCAGCATTCGTGCCATGGGTGAAGGCCCGCGCGTGATGGCTGAAGTGGACCGCATCAAGCTGGTCCAACCGGACCTGAAGAACATGAATAAAGGCCTCGACGGCACTATCCACACCAAGGATGGCCAGCCGGCCCAGGCTGACGCGACGGTCACGCTGACCTCGGGCTTCCTGCAGGCGAGCAACGTCAACGCGGTGGAAGAAATGACCGCGGTGCTGGCGCTTTCCAAGCAGTTCGAGCTGCACATCAAGATGATGAACAGCGCCAAGGAAGACGACCAAGCCATGACGCGCGTCATGCAGATGAGCTGATTGCAGCCCACCCACTAATTTTGCGATGCAGCGCCAACAAACAGGCGCACGAAGGAGAACAGCATGCTTCCGGCTCTATGGGTTGCCAAAACAGGTTTGTCCGCCCAGGACACCAACCTGACCACTATTTCCAACAACTTGGCCAACGTGTCGACCACGGGCTTCAAACGTGACCGTGCCGAGTTCCAGGACTTGCTCTATCAGATCAAGAAGCAGCCGGGCGCCCAGTCGACCCAGGACAGCGAACTGCCGTCGGGCCTGCAATTGGGTACCGGTGTGCAGATCGTCGGCACCCAGAAGAACTTCAGCGCCGGTAACCTGCAACAGACCGGCCAGCCGCTGGACATGGCCATCAATGGCCGTGGTTTCTTCCAGATCCTGCAACCGGATGGCACCACGTCCTACACCCGTGACGGTACGTTCCACCTGGATTCCAACGGCCAGATCGTCACCGCCAACGGCTTTGCCCTGGAACCGGCCGTGGTCGTCCCCGCAGACGCCAAGACCTTCACCGTCGGCAACGACGGCACCGTGTCCATCACCGTGGCCGGCAACCCCGCGTCGCAAGTGATCGGCAACCTGCAGACCGCCGACTTCATCAACCCGGCCGGCCTGCAAGCCATGGGCAACAACCTGTTCCTGGAAACCGCCTCCAGCGGCGCGCCGCAAATCGGCACCCCTGGCTTGAACGGTTTCGGCACCACGCTGCAAAGCACCCTGGAAACCTCCAACGTGAGCACGGTCGAGGAGATGGTCAACATGATCACCACCCAGCGCGCCTACGAGATGAACTCCAAGGTGATCTCCACCGCCGACCAGATGCTTTCGTTCGTAACGCAGAATCTGTAATCAAGTCTATGGGGCGCTCTTGAGGCGCCTGCAACACCGTGAGGTAAGGGTCATGAATCGCTATGTTTCTGTTCTGGCATTGAGTGGGATTGCCGTGCTCGCGGGCTGTGTCGCCCCGACGCCAAAACCCAATGACCCGTACTACGCGCCGGTGTTGCCACGCACGCCGTTGCCAGCGGCCGCCAACAATGGCTCGATTTACCAGGCCGGTTTCGAACAGAACCTGTACAGCGACCGTAAGGCGTTTCGGGTCGGTGACATCATCACCATCACCCTGAACGAGCGCACCCAGGCCAGCAAGAACGCTAACTCGCAGATCGGCAAGACCAGCAAGGCCAACCTCGGCCTGACCTCGTTGTTCGGCGCGGTGCCCAACACCAATAATCCATTGGGTGACGGCGACCTCAGCCTCAGCGCCGGCTACAGCGGCGATCGTGCCACCAACGGCAAGAGCGCGGCAGGGCAGGGCAACAGCCTGACCGGTTCGATCACCGTGACCGTGGCCGACGTATTGCCCAACGGCATCATCGCCGTGCGCGGTGAAAAGTGGATGACCCTCAACACCGGCGACGAGCTGGTGCGCATTGCCGGCATGGTCCGCGCCGATGACATCTCCACTGACAACACGGTGCCGTCGACGCGGATTGCCGATGCGCGCATCACCTACTCGGGTACAGGTTCGTTCGCTGATGCAAGCCAGCCGGGCTGGTTCGACCGTTTCTTCCTTAGCCCGCTGTTCCCTTTCTAGGTGGCCACTTTGAACTTCAAACAGCTGATGGCGGCCGCACTCCTGCTTTCCTTGAGCGCTGTCGCCCAGGCCGAACGCCTGAAGGACATCGCCAGCATCTCCGGCGTGCGTTCCAACCAGTTGATCGGATACGGCCTGGTGGTGGGGCTCAACGGTACGGGTGACCAGACCACGCAGACCCCGTTCACCTTGCAGACCTTCAACAACATGCTCTCGCAGTTCGGCATCAAGGTGCCGGCGGGTTCGGGCAACGTGCAGTTGAAAAACGTCGCGGCGGTGTCGATCAGTGCTGACTTGCCGGCGTTCTCCAAGCCGGGCCAGGTGGTGGATATCACTGTGTCGTCCATCGGTAACTCGAAGAGCCTGCGCGGCGGCACCTTGCTGATGACGCCCCTCAAGGGTATCGACGGCAACGTCTACGCCATTGCCCAGGGCAACCTGGTGGTGGGCGGTTTTGACGCCGAAGGTCGCGACGGTTCGAAGATCACCGTCAACGTGCCGTCGGCCGGTCGAATCCCGGGTGGTGCCACCGTTGAGCGCACCGTGCCAAGCGGTTTCAACCAAGGCAACAGCCTGACCCTGAACCTCAACCGCTCCGACTTCACCACCGCCAAGCGCGTGGTCGACAAGATCAACGACATGCTTGGCCCTGGCGTGGCCCAGGCCATCGACGGCGGCTCGATCCGTGTGACCGCGCCGCTGGACCCAAGCCAGCGCGTCGATTACCTGTCGATCCTGGAAAACCTTGAAGTCGACCCAGGCCAGGCCGTGGCCAAAGTCATCATCAACTCGCGTACTGGCACCATCGTGATCGGTCAGAACGTCAAGGTATCGCCAGCAGCGGTGACCCACGGCAGCCTGACCGTGACCATCACCGAAGACCCGATCGTCAGCCAGCCTGGGCCATTGTCCAACGGCCAGACGGCGGTGGTGCCGCGTTCGCGCGTCAACGCCCAGCAAGAAGCCAAGCCTATGTTCAAGTTCGGCCCCGGCACCACCCTGGATGAGATTGTCCGCGCGGTGAACCAGGTGGGCGCAGCGCCCGGCGACTTGATGGCGATTCTTGAAGCACTGAAGCAGGCCGGCGCCTTACAAGCCGACCTGATCGTGATCTGAGGCCATGGCCATGGATATGCGCAAGAGCGGCATCAGCAGCACGGCGGACTCGGGGTCTTACTCCGATTTGAACCGGCTTAACCAGCTCAAGGTCGGTGCCGACAAGAACAGCGAAGGCAACATGCGCAAGGTGGCGCAGGAGTTCGAATCGCTGTTCCTGAGCGAGATGCTCAAGTCCATGCGTTCGGCCACCGAGGCGTTGGGCAAGGACAACCCGATGAACACGCCCGCCGCCAAGCAGTACCAGGAAATGTACGACCAGCAGCTGGCGGTCTCGATGTCCCGCGAAGGCGGTGGTATCGGCTTGGCCGACGTGCTGATGCGCCAGATGCAGAAGAACAAACCGGTGGAGGCCCAGGCCGCCACCCTGCAAGGCCCGGCGGCGGCTGAGCCTGTGAAGAAAGTTGATGTGCCGACAGAAATTGCCGCGGGCACCCAGGCTGACGGGCCTTTGGGTCGCTCCAATGGCCAGCGTCCGCTGTGGGCTTACCGCGTGGCTGAGCCACAGGCGGGTGCCCCGTCGGCCCATAGCAATGACATGGAATTGATGAATCAGCGGCGCATCGCCTTACCGAGCAAGCTGACTGATCGCCTGCTTGCCGGCATTGTGCCAAGCACCCAGGTGACCGGCGAAGCCAAGGCCGCGCCATTGCGTAACAGCGCCGCTGACGACAACGTCGTCAACAGTGCGGCGCGCACCTTCGCCGTGCCGAGCGGGCGCATGCAGGTCTACGGCCGCGCCGTGGCCCAGCCACCGTTGGCACCGGCGAAGAAAGCCTTCAGTTCGCAGGATGAATTTGTCGCCACCATGTTGCCGATGGCCAAGGCAGCCGCCGCGCGTATTGGTGTCGATCCGAAGTACCTGGTGGCCCAGGCTGCCCTGGAAACCGGCTGGGGTAAATCGGTGATGCGCGCCGAGGACGGCAGCAGCAGCCACAACCTGTTCGGCATCAAGGCCGGCCAGAGTTGGCAGGGCGGCCAGGCGCGTGCGATCACCAGCGAGTTCCGTGATGGAGCGATGGTCAAGGAGACGGCACAGTTCCGTTCCTACGACTCCTATCAGGACAGCTTCCATGACCTGGTGACGTTGCTGCAAAGCAATGATCGCTATAAAGAAGTTGTGAAGTCGGCCGACAACCCGGAACAGTTTGTGCGCGAGTTGCAAAAAGCCGGTTACGCCACCGACCCGGCCTATGCCAGCAAGATTTCGCAGATCGCCAAAACGATGGACAGTTACCAGAATTACGCTGCCGCTGGCGCAACCACACATTTATAAGGTCTGAACCATGAGTTTGCTCAGTATCGGGATGTCAGGACTCAATTCCGCTCAAGGATCGTTGTCGGTCTTGAGTAACAACATTGCCAACGCCAATACCTCGGGATACTCGCGCCAGCAGACCACTCAGAATGCGAGTGCGTCAAACCCGTACGGTGGCGTTTTCATCGGCAGCGGTACGACCTTGGCTGACGTGCGCCGGGTCTATAACGAATTCCTCGACGCGGCCTACCAGAACAGCACGGCGCTCAACAATGATGCCAAGGCTTATTCGAGCCAGGCCAGCGCCATCGACAAAACCCTGTCGGATAAGACCACCGGCATGTCTTCGGTACTCAGTGCGTTCTTCGCTGCGGTGCAGACCTCTGCGGCAAATCCCAGCGATGTTTCCGCGCGGCAGGTGTTGCTGACCAGTGCCCAGACGTTGAGCAATCGTTTCAACTCGATTTCGACCCAACTGAACCAGCAAAAAGAGTCGATCAACGGTCAGTTGAAGACCATGAGCGATCAGGTCAACCAGTTGACCTCTTCGATTGCCTCCCTGAACAAGCAGATCACCCAGGCACAAGGCTCAAGCAACAGCGCTCCAGCCAACTTGCTGGATGCGCGTAATGAGGCAGTACGCTCGCTGAATGAGCTGGTGGGCGTCACTGCCGTCGAGAAGAACGGCGTATTCAGTGTCAGTACCGGCACAGGCCAGTCCCTGGTGCTGGGCGATCAATCCAACAGCATTTCAGCAGTGCCGAGTTCGAGCGACCCGAGCCAGTACACCATCCAGCTCAATGCGGGCGGTGGGACCTCGGTGGATCTGGGCAATGTACTCAGCGGCGGCAGTATTGGCGGCTTGCTGCGTTATCGCAGCGATGTCTTGATGCCTGCCATCAATGACCTGGGGCGTATCGCAATTGTTACTGCGGACACGATCAACAGCCAGCTGGGTCAGGGCGTTGACCTGAATGGCGACTTTGGTTCGTCGTTGTTCACGGACATCAACAGCGCCGCTGCCATTGCGCAGCGTAGCGTGGGCGCGGCGGGTAACAGTGCGGGCTCCGGTAACCTGAATGTGAGCATCAGCGATACCAGCAAGCTGACTCCCTACGACTATAAAGTTACGTTCACCAGCGGCAACAACTACACCGTCACGCGTTCCGACGGCAAATCCATGGGCGCGTTCGACACCAATACCACGCCGCCGCCGGTGATTGATGGTTTTACCCTGGCCCTGGACGGTAAGGGGCCGATGGCCGCGGGCGACAGCTTTAAGGTCAGCCCTACCGCCAACGGCGCCACCAACATCGGCACGGATTTGAAGGATGCGAATAAAATCGCGTTCGCCGGGCCGTTGCTGGGTGAGGGCAGCAAGACCAACCAGGGTACCGGCACCTTCACGCCGCCAACCCTGACGGTGCCTATCGATATTCATGGTGGCGCCAATACGGCTCAGCTGCGGACCGGCATTGAGCACTCGATGCCGGTAAAAATGGTGTTTGGTAAACCCGCAGCCGACGGCACCCAGACCTACACGGTCAACGACGCCCAAGGTAACCCGATCGGCACGGGCAGCATCATTCCAGGCCAAACCAACAAGATCACCATTGATGTGCCGATGCGTGACGCCAACGGTGCACTGGTGGTGCCGGCCAAGAGCTTCAAGTTCGATACCGCTGTCAGTGGAGCGCCCGCCGATGGCGACAGCACGACTTTTTCTTTCAATGCTTCGGGCAAGTCGGATAACCGTAACGCCCAGGCGCTGCTTGACCTGCAGACCAAGGCCACCGTCGGCCTGGCAGATGGTAGCGGCGGCGGTGTGAGCCTGGTGGCGGCTAACAGCCGGTTGGTATCGACCGTCGGTGCCAAGGCTGCTTCGGGCATTACCGACACCACCGCTACGGGCGCACTGCTCAAGGCCAACCAGGACGCACGCAACTCGGTATCCCAGGTCAACCTGGATGAAGAAGCGGGCGACATGATCAAGTTCCAGCAGTACTACACCGCGTCGTCGCAGATCATCAAAGCTGCGCAAGAAACCTTCAGTACGCTGATCAATAGTCTTTAAGGGAGCCAGGGACGATGCGCATTTCCACAGCACAATACTTCGAAACCACTTCCGCCAAGTATTCGGATAACTACTCAAGCGTCGTGAAGGCCCAGAACCAGGCCAGTACGGGTGTGCGTGTGGAAACCGCCGCTGATGATCCCGTGGCGGCTGCGCGTCTGTTGATGCTGCAGCAACAGAAAGACATGTTGGGCCAGTTCAACGGCAACATCACCAGCTTGAAGAACTCGCTGACCAACGAAGAAAGCGTGCTCGGTTCGATCAACGACGCGCTGCAGAAAGCCAGTGAGCTGGCCTTGCGTGCGGGCGGCTCGCTGAGCGATGCCGATCGCAAGTCAATTGCCGGTGAAATCGGTGCGATAGAGGATCAGGTGCTGGGCTTGCTCAACAGCAAGGATGCGTCGGGCAACTATCTGTTCTCCGGGTCCAAGACGGCGACCCCACCTTATAGCCGCAACAGCGATGGCACCTATAGTTATCAAGGGGACGAGACTGCGCTCAGCCTGCAGGTTTCGGATACGCTGAAGATCCAGGCGGGCGATACCGGCAAGAGCATCATTGGGGGGGCGGCGAATTCGGGGCGCACCCAGGCTACCTGGATAGCACCACCGATCGTCCCGCCTGCGACGGCGCCAGTGCCGAACGACAATAAAGTCTCATTGTCGGCAGGCTTGGTGACATCGGGCACTGAATACACCAAGCAATTTGCCGACGGCCAACCTTACAAGTTGACCTTTACCAGCAGCACGCAATACAAGGTCTCCGATAAGAACGGTAACGACATTACCTCGGAAATACCGGGTAATGGTACGTTCGACTCCACCAAGGAAGGCGGTGCCAGCGTGAACCTGCGTGGCGTGAAGTTCGATATCACGTTGGACCTCAAGGATGTTGCGCCGGGGCCGAACGCGGATGCAATGGTCAAGGACCGTTCTTTCAGCCTGGCCGCCAAGCCGGACACATTCAGTGTGTCGCGTACCCCAAGTAACCCATCCACTGCGCAGTTGACCAATGCCTCGGTGACCAATCAGGCGGCGTATGCCAGCACATTCCCGGCGAACAGCGGTGCGGTGATCAAATTCACCTCCGGTACTGCGTACGAGGTATATGCCCAGCCCTACACGGCTGACAGTAAAGCCATTGCCACAGGTGATACGGGCGGCGGCACGACGGTCACGGCTGCCGGGGTGACGTTTGATGTCAGCGGTACACCTCAAAGCGGAGATCAGTTTGCAGTCGCTGCAACGACGCAGAAGACTCAGAATGCGCTGGATACCCTCAGCCAATTGCGTCATGCCCTGGAGCAACCGGCCGACGGTAATCCGGCGGCGATGGTCAAGCTCAAGGATGCCCTGGATGCTTCCATCGCCAACTTTGGCAATACCCGTACACAGGTCGACAATGTGCGTGGATCCATTGGCGCCCGGCAGAATGCACTGGATATTCAGACCAGCGAGAACACCAGTATCGGCCTGGCTAACACCAGCACCATGAGTGATCTGGGCAATATCGATACAGCTCAAGCCGCGATCAACTTGACCTTGCAGCAAACCATGCTGCAGGCGTCCCAGTTGGCCTTCGTGAAAATCTCGCAGTTGAGCCTGTTCAACAAGATGTAAATAGCTTTACGTCAAGCGGCCCGCCCTGGAAACAGGGCGGGCCGTTGTCGTTTCCGGGATTTAATTGTTTGAAGGTTTTGCATAAAGCACACAAAATTGAGTGACCTGTGAGTCATAAAGCGCATCTTCACTGTATCGTGTGAAAAGGATAAGTCGTCACAGGGTCCTTGCGAGACGGCTTTCAGCGAGATTTTTATGGGGTTATCCCCTTTATTGTCAGCACTCCGGGCGTGGCCCAGGGGTGTTCTCCAGCTATTTAGTATTGGGAAGCCACAATGATTGGCATAAAAAGCATCGCCAGTTACGTGCCGGCAGACGGGATCGATAACTACGCCCAGGGTGCCAAATTCGCCAAGGATGAAGAATTCATCATTGGCAAGATCGGTTCGGCGTTCCTGCCGCGCAAGGAAGCCGCGCAGGAAACCTCCGATCTGTGTGTCGAGGCGGTCAACGCTTTGTTTGCCAACAACCCGGATTTGAAACGCGAATCCATTGACGCGCTGATCGTCGTCACCCAGAACGGTGATGAAGAGGGCTTGCCCCACACGGCGGCCATCGTCCAGGACAAGCTCGGCCTGCCGACCCACGTCGCGGCCTTTGATATCTCCCTGGGTTGTTCCGGTTACGTCTACGGCATCTATGCGCTGAAGGGCTTCATGGAAGCCGCGGGCCTGAAAAACGGCCTGCTGATCACCGCTGACCCGTACTCCAAGATCGTCGACCCGGAAGATCGCAACACCACCATGCTGTTTGGCGATGCTGCTACTGCCACCTGGATGGGCGAAGATGCGCCGTGGTTGCTGGGCAAGTCGAAGTTCGGCACCGACGGTTCCGGTGCGCCGCACCTGAAGGTCAGTGATGGCGTGTTCTTCATGAACGGCCGCCAGGTATTCAACTTCGCCCTGCTCAAGGTGCCGGCGCATTTGCATGAGCTGCTCAATGAGTCGGATCTCAAGGCCGATGAGATCGATGCGTTCTGCATCCACCAGGGCAGTGCGGCGATTGTCGACGCTGTGGCGCGTCGTTTTGAAGATGCACCGGTGGACAAGTTCATCAAGGACATGGTCGAGACTGGTAATACTGTGTCGTCGAGTATTCCGCTGCTGCTGGAAAAGCACGTGATGGACGCTACCTGGAAGCGCGTAGCAATCAGCGGTTTTGGTGTGGGCCTGTCGTGGGGCTCGGCGATTCTCTATCGCCCTTGATGCCTTGATAGCTTCAATAAAAAACGCCGAGGTTCGAAAGAGCCTCGGCGTTTTTTATTTGGCGCCAGAAAACCCAATGAAAACGGGGTTTGGGGCCCGCGTAAACCCTTGAATTGCAAGGGGTGGCACGGCGCCAGTAAAAAAATCAAAAAAAATCCTCAAGCAACCGGCTAGCACGACGATAACTATTACGTAGGTTCTCAGGCCACACCCGGCGGTTGCCAGGGCCGGAAGCCGCAGTATCCATCCAACGAGGATTTCGTCATGGCTTTAACAGTAAACACTAACATTGCTTCCATCACTACCCAGAACGGCCTTGGCAAAGCGGCCAACTCGCTGCAAACCTCCATGCAGCGTCTGTCCACTGGTCTGAGCATCAACAGCGCTAAAGACAACGCTTCGGGCCTGCAGATCTCCAACCGCTTGACCAGCCAGATCAACGGCCTGGGCCAGGCAGTCAAGAACGCCAACGATGGCATCTCCATCGCGCAAACCGCTGAAGGCGCAATGCAGGCATCGACCGACATCCTGCAAAAAATGCGTACCCTGGCTCTGTCCTCGGCTACCGGCTCCCTGAGCGACGCTGACCGTACTTCCAACCAGGAAGAATACCAAGCGCTGACTTCGGAACTGACCCGTATCTCGCAGACCACTACTTTCGGTGGCCAGAAACTGCTGGACGGTTCGTACGGCACCAAAGCTATCCAGGTTGGCGCCAACGCTAACGAAACCATCAACCTGTCCCTGGACAACGTTGCAGCCAACAACATTGGTTCGCAGCAAATCAAGAGCGTTGGTGTTGCACCTAGCGCTTCGGGTGTTGCTGGCGGCGTGATCGGTATCACCGGTAACGGCCAGACCAACAGCGTAACCGTAGCTGCCGGCAGCTCGGCTAAAACGATTGCCAGCCAATTGAACGGCGCTGTAGGTGGCCTGAGCGCTTCCGCTAGCACTGAAGCTCAGTTTGTAGTCGGCGCTGCTGCCAAGACTGCACCGGCCACTTTCTCGATGACCGTTGGTGGCCAAACCACCACCTTCACCGGCGTGACCGATACCGCTAGCCTGGCTGACCAACTGAAGTCTAACGCTGCCAAACTGGGTATTAGCGTTAACTTTGACGAAGCCAAGCAAAGCCTGTCGGTTAAATCCGACTCCGGTGAAAACCTCGAGTTCAGCGCTGCAACCGCCGCTGGTTCGATCACTGTTGCTACCAAAGATGGTAGCGGTGCCTACGGTAGCGCCGTCGCCATTGCCAACGGCTTGAAAGCCACTGGCGCGGTGAACCTGGATTCGTCCAAAGGCTACGCTCTGAACGGCGCTGGTGTAACCGGTCTGTTCGCTGCTACCGGCACTGCCGCTGCTTCGGCCAAGACCTCTGTCGCTCAAACCGATGTGACCAGTGCCTTCAACGCACAGTCCGCCATCGCTGTAATCGACAAAGCCATCGGCGGCATCGACAGCGTACGTTCGGGCCTGGGTGCTGTTCAGAACCGTCTGACCACAACTGTAGACAACCTGACCAACATTCAGAAGAACTCCACCGCTGCACGTTCTACTGTACAAGACACAGACTTCGCTGCTGAAACAGCCGAGCTGACCAAGCAACAAACCCTGCAGTCGGCTGCTACCGCGATCCTGTCGCAAGCCAACCAACTGCCATCCGCTGTACTGAAGCTGCTTCAGTAATAACAGCGCTTGGTCACTGACGGAAGGGCGCGTTTACGTGCCCTTTCGTTTTTTCGGTTTTAGAGGAGATTGGACATGGATATGAGTGTAAAGCTGGCCTCGTCTTATCCACCGGTTGCACCTCAAAGCGCACCCGCCCCGGCTGTTGCGGACAATGACAAAACCAGGGTCGAAGCGATTGCGCCGACCGCCGGTGAGCCTGAGCGGGCTGACCTGGAAAAAGCAGTCACGGATATTCGAGAATTCGTACAGGCGGCCCAGCGCAAACTGGATTTTTCCATTGATGATTCCACCCATCGGGTTGTGGTCAAGGTTATCGCCACTGAGAGTGGTGAGGTGATCCGCCAGATCCCGTCGGAAACTGCCTTGAAGTTGGCACAGAGCCTGGCGACTGCCAGCCACGTGTTGTTCGACGAAAAGGTCTGAGCTGGCATGAAACTTGTTGCGCTGACGGCTTGAAGTGTTGTTCGTCAAGAAAGCGACAACAATCGAATTAGGAGAAAGACGATGGCGAGTACGACGGTTAACGGTGTTGGTTCGGGTATCGACATTCAGGGTATTGTGAAGTCGCTGGTGGACGCTGACCGTGCGCCCAAGCAGACCCAGATCAACACTCAGTCACAGAAAGCAACTACTCAGCTGTCGTCGATCGGCAAGATTCAGTCGGCTTTGGATGCTTTCCGAGGCGCCATCAAAAGCATGACTGATGACAATAGCTTCAGTGGTTTGACGGGGACGTCGTCGAACGAGAAGGTCGCCACCATGACGACGGGGAAGGGGGCGGCCAATGGCAGCTTCAACCTGGTGGTCAACCAGTTGGCCCAGCCTTCCAAGCTGTCGACTACAACGCTTACGGGTGGTGCCTCTACGGTGGTCAACAAGGGGGATACGGCCACGACATTGTCCATCTCCCAGTCGGGCAAGAAGTTCGACGTGAGTGTTCCGCCGGGTGCAACCTTGCAGCAGGTGCGTGACTCGATCAACTCGCAGTTTGGCACCTCCGGCCTGAGTGCCAACATCGTGACGGATGCCAGTGGTTCACGCATGGTATTGACTTCTACCACCGGCGGTGTGGGGTCGGATCTTACTCTTTCGGGCAACTCGGGTATCGATACCGGTTACAAGGTGATCGATGAGCCAAAGAATGCCGAGTACACAATTGACGGTGTTGCCTATACGGCCAAGACCAACAATATTACGGATGCGGTCAGTGGTGTCAGTATCAAGCTGCTCTCGGTATCGCCACCAGTCAGCAGCACCGACCCGACCAAAGCGGTCACTACTATTTCTGTTTCGACCAGCACCGCAGCGCTTAAGTCCGGGGTCAAGGGTTTCGTCGATAGCTACAATGCCCTGCTCAAGGCGATGAATGCTGAAACCAAGGTGACGAAGGATGCTGCGGGTAACTCCGTGTCGGCGACTCTGACCGGTGATGCGAACATGCGCTCTCTGCAGAGCGCCTTGCGTACCGAGTTCAATGCCTTGTCGGGGAATGGCCAGTTCAAATCCCTGGCGCAATTTGGTATCGGCACTGATTCCAATACCGGTCTGTTGACCATGGATGACAAGGCCTTTGACAAGGCCGCATTGACCAACGCTGCTGACATTAACAGTATGCTGGGCGGTAAGGATGGCTTGTTGGCGCGCATGACCGCTGCAACCGACGGCTATGCAAAACCGACCACTGGGGTCTTTGCGACCCGCTCAAGCGCGCTCTCCGACAGCCTCAAGAAGCTGACCAAGGATCAGTCCGACCTCGACGCCCACGTCCAGGACCTGACCGACAGCCTGACCCGCAAATACGCGGCGATGGACTCCCTGGTTGCCCAACTGCGCCAGCAGAGTAACAACATCATGGGTACCCTTAACGCGCTGAACAACCAGAAAAACAGTTGATCGCGCGCCCATGAAAAAGCCCAGGTCCGTTGACCTGGGCTTTGTTCTTAAGAAGACCATCGGGTTAAAGTTTTTTGCGACCCAGTCGACATAATGGTTACTGAAATCCTTTTCGCTGTTACCTGTCACGAGGTAGAACCATGAATCCCATGAGAGCCCTTCGCCAATACCAGAAGGTCAATTCCCATGCCCAGATCTCCGAAGCCAGCCCGCATCGCCTGGTGCAAATGCTGATGGAAGGCGGGCTCGACCGCATGGCACAGGCTAAAGGTGCACTGGCTCGTGGGGATATCGCACAAAAGGGCCTGATGCTCGGTAAGGCGGTAGACATCATCATCGGCCTGCGTGATGGCCTGGACGCGGAGAAGAGCGAAGATCCGGCTTACGTCCAGCAATTGGAAAGTCTATACGCGTACATGACCAACCGTTTGATGGAAGCCAATCTGCACAACGATGTCAGCATGATCGACGAAGTCGCTCGCTTGCTGATTACCGTGAAAGAAGGCTGGGATGCCATTGCAACACCACAAGGTGCCGCACAATAAGGCCATGGGCCTTGAGGAACACATCATGAGCCACGCACTGCAACGCATCGATGAAACCCGCGAAGCCCTGATCGGCGCGCTGGCAGAACGGAACTGGGACGCTATTGGCGAACTCGACCTGGGCTGCCGCAATGTGATCGAGGAAGTGCTTAGCGAAGCGCCAGTGAACGAGGACGTGCTGCGAGAGAAGTTGGAAAGCTTGCTGAAGGTGTATCAGCAGTTGCTTGAGGTGACGACCGGCGAGCGCCAGGCGATTTTTGAAGAGATGTCGCTGATCAACCGAGCGAAAAATGCGTCAAAGGTTTACCATCTGTTCGGCTGAATGGGCTCAGTTAGTCCGAACGGTGCGTCATATATTTGACTGTGCCAGCATTTTTGACTTAACTAGTGCTGTTTTCAGATTTCAGACGTCTAGTAAGGTACAAAGTCTTACAGGCGTCTCGATTGCCCTCACTCCGGGGCAGGAAGTTTTACTAGGGAAGTTGCTATTGCATGTGGCGTGAAACCAAAATTCTGCTGATTGATGACGATAGCGTCCGCCGCCGCGATTTAGCGGTGATTTTGAATTTTCTTGGCGAAGAAAATCTGCCCTGCGGCAGCCATGATTGGCAGCAGGCGGTCAGCTCATTGTCATCGAGCCGTGAAGTCATTTGTGTGCTGATCGGGACGGTAAACGCTCCTGGCGCTGTTTTGGGCTTGTTAAAGACACTGTCAACCTGGGATGAGTTCCTTCCCGTGTTGCTAATGGGCGATATTTCTTCCGTCGACCTGCCCGAAGACCAGCGCCGCCGGGTGCTTTCCACGCTGGAAATGCCCCCCAGCTACAGCAAATTGCTCGATTCCCTGCACCGTGCCCAGGTCTATCGCGAGATGTACGACCAGGCCCGCGAGCGCGGCCGTCACCGCGAGCCCAACCTGTTCCGCAGCCTGGTCGGCACCAGCCGCGCCATCCAGCACGTGCGCCAGATGATGCAGCAAGTGGCCGACACCGACGCCAGCGTGCTGATCCTTGGCGAGTCCGGCACCGGCAAGGAAGTGGTTGCGCGCAACCTGCACTATCACTCCAAGCGCCGCGACGGGCCTTTCGTGCCGGTCAACTGCGGGGCGATCCCGGCAGAACTGCTTGAAAGCGAATTGTTCGGCCACGAAAAGGGCGCCTTTACCGGCGCGATCACCAGCCGTGCCGGGCGTTTCGAGTTGGCTAACGGCGGCACGCTGTTCCTCGACGAAATCGGCGACATGCCGCTGCCGATGCAGGTCAAGCTGCTGCGCGTATTGCAGGAACGTACCTTCGAGCGCGTGGGCAGCAACAAGACCCAGAGCGTCGACGTGCGCATCATCGCGGCGACCCACAAGAACCTCGAAAGCATGATCGAGGTCGGCAGCTTCCGCGAAGACCTGTACTACCGCCTCAACGTATTCCCGATCGAGATGGCCCCGCTGCGTGAGCGCGTGGAAGACATCCCGTTGCTGATGAACGAGTTGATCTCGCGCATGGAGCACGAGAAGCGTGGTTCGATCCGCTTCAACTCCGCCGCGATCATGTCCCTGTGCCGCCACGGCTGGCCGGGCAACGTGCGCGAGCTGGCCAACCTGGTGGAGCGCATGGCGATCATGCACCCCTACGGCGTGATCGGCGTGGTCGAGCTGCCGAAGAAATTCCGCTACGTCGACGACGAAGACGAGCAACTGGTCGACAGCCTGCGCAGCGACATGGAAGAGCGCGTCGCCATCAATGGCCATACGCCAGACTTTGGCAACACCGCGATGCTGCCGCCCGAAGGCCTGGACCTGAAGGACTACCTCGGCAACCTGGAACAAGGTCTGATCCAGCAGGCCCTTGACGACGCCAACGGCATCGTCGCCCGTGCCGCCGAGCGCCTGCGCATCCGTCGCACCACCCTGGTGGAGAAGATGCGCAAGTACGGCATGAGCCGCAAAGAAGGTGATGAACAGGCGGATGATTGACGCCTGTTTTTTAAATCACTGAAACTTCAGTGGTTTTTTTTCGGCACGGGTATTGCTACAGCCCTCGCAACGTTCCGTTTAACTGACGGTCAGCCAAGCGAGAGAGCATGATGCCCCACGCCGCCCAACATTCTTCCGGTCCTGCGATTGCAGGGCTGGTTCCCTCTGTAGAACAGCAAAGCCGCCAGGGCCTGGAACAGGCTTTTTCGCTGTTCAACCAGATGTCCAGCCAATTGACTGATTCCTACAGCCTGCTCGAAGCCCGGGTTTCTGAGCTCAAAGGCGAGTTGGCGGTGGTCAGTGCCCAGCGCATGGAAGAGCTGGCCGAGAAAGAACGCTTGGCCAACCGCCTGCAAAACCTGCTGTCGCTGCTGCCCGGCGGTGTGATTGTCATCGACGAAGAAGGCCGTGTGCGCGAAGCCAACCCGGCGGCCTGCGACATGCTTGGCCTGCCGTTGGAAGGCGAACTGTGGCGGCATGTCATCACCCGCTGCTTTGCGCCGCGTGAAGACGACGGTCACGAAATTTCCCTGAAAGACGGCCGCCGCTTGTCCATTGCCACTCGTTCCCTGGACGCAGAGCCAGGCCAACTGGTGTTGCTCAATGACCTGACTGAAACCCGTCACCTGCAAGACCAGTTGGCGCGCCATGAGCGTTTGTCATCCCTGGGGCGCATGGTCGCTTCTTTGGCGCATCAGATCCGCACGCCGCTGTCGGCTGCCCTGATCTACGCCAGTCATTTGACTGATGAGCAATTGCCCACCGCCACCCACCAGCGTTTTGCCGGTCGCCTCAAGGAGCGTCTGCATGAGTTGGAGCATCAGGTGCGCGACATGCTGGTGTTCGCTCGCGGCGAATTGCCGCTGACCGACCGCATCACGCCGGCCGAGTTGATGCAGGCCCTGCAAGCGGCGGCCGCCGCCCATATTCAAGACGTCCAGGTGCGCTGGCAGTGCGACAGCCACCTCGGTGAGCTGCTGTGCAACCGCGACACGCTGGTGGGTTCGCTGCTCAACCTGATCGAAAACGCCACACAGGCCAGCGGCTCCGGTGCGCGGCTCAAGGTGCACCTGTACAACCGTGGGCAAAACCTGCGCCTGTGCATCAGCGACAGCGGCAGTGGCATCGAGCCCGCTGTGTTGCGGCGCCTGGGCGAACCCTTTTTCACCACCAAGACCAACGGTACCGGCCTGGGCCTGACCGTGGTCAAGGCAGTGGCACGTGCCCATCAGGGAGAATTGCAACTGCATTCCCGTGTTGGGCGTGGCACCTGTGCATTGATGACCTTGCCGCTGTTTTCCAGCGCGGCAAGCGCGGAGTAGAAAGGTTATGGCTATCAAGGTTCTGTTGGTGGAAGACGATCGCGCCCTGCGTGAAGCATTGGCTGACACGCTGCTGTTGGCGGGCCATGACTATCGGGCGGTCGGGTCTGCCGAGGACGCCTTGGAGGCGGTGGAGCAGGAGTCCTTCAGCCTGGTGGTCAGCGACGTCAACATGCCCGGCATGGACGGCCACCAGTTGCTCAGCCTGCTGCGTGCGCGCCAGCCGCAGTTGCCGGTGCTGCTGATGACCGCCCATGGCGCCGTCGAGCGTGCGGTCGACGCCATGCGCCAGGGCGCGGCGGATTACTTGGTCAAACCCTTCGAACCTAAAGCCTTGATCGAGCTGGTCGCGCGGCATGCCTTGGGCGTGATTTCGGCCAGTGAAGGCGAAGGCCCGATTGCCTTCGAGCCGGCCAGTGCGCAATTGCTGGAACTGGCGGCCCGCGTGGCGCGCAGCGATTCCACGGTGCTGATTTCCGGCGAGTCCGGCACGGGCAAAGAGGTGCTGGCACGTTACATCCACCAGCAATCGACCCGCGCCAAGCAGCCGTTTATCGCAATCAACTGCGCGGCGATCCCAGACAACATGCTCGAAGCCACACTGTTCGGACACGAAAAGGGCTCCTTCACCGGCGCCATCGCGGCCCAGGCGGGCAAGTTCGAGCAGGCTGACGGCGGCACCATCCTGCTCGACGAAATCTCGGAAATGCCCCTGGGCCTGCAAGCCAAGTTGCTGCGGGTGCTGCAGGAGCGTGAAGTGGAGCGTGTCGGCGCGCGCAAGCCGATCCAGCTGGATATCCGCGTAGTCGCCACCACCAACCGCGACCTGGCGGGCGAAGTGGCGGCGGGGCGCTTCCGTGAAGACTTGTTCTACCGGCTTTCGGTATTCCCGCTCGCCTGGCGCCCGTTGCGCGAACGCCCGGCGGATATCATTCCCCTGGCCGAGCGTCTGCTGAACAACCACGTCAAAAAAATGAAGCACGCCCAGGCGCGCCTGTCGGCCGAGGCCCAAGCCTGCCTGATCGCCTATCCATGGCCGGGCAATGTGCGGGAACTGGACAACGCCATCCAGCGCGCGCTGATCCTGCAACAGGGCGGCCTGATCCAGCCTCAGGATTTTTGCCTGGCCATGGGCAGCGGTGCGGCGTCGCTGCCAACCCTGGCCCCTGCGCCTATGGTTGCCGAAATCGAAACGGCCGGTGCGCTGGGCGACGATCTGCGTCGCCGTGAATTCCAGATGATCATCGACACCCTGCGCTCCGAGCGCGGCCGTCGCAAAGAGGCTGCCGAGCGTCTGGGCATCAGCCCGCGGACGTTGCGCTACAAGCTGGCGCAGATGCGCGATGCAGGGATGGATGTGGAAGCGTATCTGTTCGCAACATAATCGGTAACAAGGTCGACAAGGTTTGTCGCCTTTTCTTACGAGTTGAACCAGAGCTGGCACCCTTGTTGCTACCTCCCCTAGTAATTGCGGCGTAGCGTCAAAAAACATGCGGGTTGTCGGAGAGAGAAGTTCATGAGCCAGGGTATTGAGTTCAATCGGTTGATGTTGGATATGCGCTCCATGCAAATGGATGCCATGGCTCAACCGAAATCCGTCGCGCCAGCGCCGGAATTGGGCCAAAGCAGCTTCGCCGACATGCTCGGCCAGGCCATCAACAAAGTCAGTGACACCCAGCAAGCCTCCAGCCAGTTGGCCAACGCGTTCGAGATCGGCAAAAGCGGCGTGGACCTCACCGACGTGATGGTCGCCTCGCAAAAGGCCAGCGTTTCGTTCCAGGCGTTGACCCAGGTGCGTAACAAGTTGGTTCAGGCTTACCAAGACATCATGCAGATGCCGGTTTAAGGACGAGATTTAAGTCATGGCAGAAGCAGTCGTGGACAACGCACCCGCCAAGGCAGACGGCAAGCCGCCGCTGTTTGGCCTGTCGTTCCTGGAAAACCTCTCCGAAATGACCATGTTGCGTCAGGTGGGCCTGATGGTCGGCCTGGCTGCCAGCGTGGCGATTGGTTTTGCCGTGGTGCTGTGGTCGCAGCAACCCGATTACCGGCCGCTGTATGGCAGCCTGGCGGGCATGGATTCCAAGCAGATCATGGAAACCCTGGCCGCCGCCGACATCGCCTACACCGTAGAGCCCAACTCCGGGGCGCTGCTGGTCAAGGCCGACGATGTGGCCCGTGCGCGCATGAAACTCGCCGCCGCCGGCGTGACCCCGTCCGACAGCAACATCGGTTTTGAGATCCTCGACAAGGACCAGGGCCTGGGCACCAGTCAGTTCATGGAAGCCACCCGCTACCGTCGCGGCCTGGAAGGCGAACTGGCGCGCACCATCTCCAGCCTGAACAACGTCAAGGGTGCCCGCGTGCACCTGGCCATTCCGAAAAGCTCGGTGTTTGTGCGCGACGAGCGCAAGCCAAGTGCCTCGGTCTTGGTAGAACTGTTTGCGGGCCGCTCCCTGGAGCCTGGCCAGGTCCTGGCGATCGTCAATCTGGTCGCCACCAGTGTGCCTGAGCTGAGCAAGTCGCAGATCACTGTGGTCGACCAGAAGGGCAACCTGCTGTCCGACCAGGGCGAAAACTCCGCGCTGACTCAAGCCGGCAAGCAGTTCGACTACAGCCGCCGCGTCGAAAGCATGCTCACCCAGCGCGTGCACAACATCCTGCAACCGGTGCTGGGCAACGACCGCTACAAGGCTGAAGTGTCGGCCGATGTGGACTTCAGCGCCGTCGAGTCGACCTCCGAGCAATTCAACCCGGACCAGCCTGCCTTGCGCAGCGAGCAGTCCACCAGCGAACAACGCACCGCCGCCAATGGCCCGCCGCAAGGTGTGCCGGGCGCATTGAGCAACCAGCCGCCAGCCCCGGCTTCGGCGCCGCAAACCACCGGTGGCGCTACTGCCAGCGCTGGCGCGATTCAGCCAGGCCAGCCACTGCTGGATGCCAACGGCCAGCAAATCATGGACCCGGCCACTGGCCAGCCGATGCTCGCCCCGTACCCGGCGGACAAACGTAACCAGTCCACCAAGAACTTCGAGCTTGACCGTTCCATCAGCCACACCAAGCAGCAACAGGGTCGCGTCAATCGCCTGTCGGTCTCGGTGGTGGTGGATGACCAAGTCAAGGTCAATGCCGCTGACGGCGCCGTTACCCGTGCTCCATGGACCGCCGACGAATTGGCGCGCTTCACTCGCCTGGTGCAGGACGCCGTCGGTTTTGACGCCAGCCGTGGTGACAGTGTCAGCGTGATCAACATGCCGTTCTCTGCCGAGCGTGGCGAGGTGATCGCTGAACCGTCGTTCTACTCGCAGCCGTGGTTCTGGGACATCGTCAAGCAAGTGCTGGGTGTGTTGTTCATCCTAGTGCTGGTATTTGGTGTGCTGCGCCCAGTCCTCAACAACATCACCGGCAACGGCAAGAAACAGCTTGCACTTGCAGGTGGCGACGTGGAATTGGGTGGCATGGGCGGCCTCGACGGCGAACTGGCCAACGACCGCGTCAGCCTCGGCGGCCCGCAAAGCATCCTGTTGCCAAGCCCGAGCGAGGGTTACGACGCTCAGCTGAATGCAATCAAGAGTCTGGTAGCAGAAGACCCGGGCCGTGTGGCCCAGGTCGTGAAAGAGTGGATCAACGCAGATGAGTGATAATCGAGCCGCTGTTGCCAAGCTCACCAAGGTCGACAAAGCCGCAGTCCTGCTGCTGTCCCTCGGTGAAACCGACGCCGCCCAAGTGCTGCGCCACATGGGCCCCAAAGAGGTTCAGCGTGTCGGCGTGGCCATGGCGCAGATGCGCAATGTGCACCGCGAGCAAGTCGAGCAGGTGATGAGCGAGTTCGTCGAGATCGTCGGCGACCAGACCAGCCTGGGCGTTGGCTCCGACAGCTACATCCGCAAGATGCTCACCTCGGCCCTGGGCGAAGACAAGGCCAACGGCCTGATCGACCGTATCCTGCTCGGTGGCAACACCAGCGGCCTCGACAGCCTCAAATGGATGGAGCCGCGCGCCGTTGCCGACGTGATCCGCTACGAGCACCCGCAGATCCAGGCGATCGTGGTGGCCTACCTCGACCCGGACCAGGCCGGTGAAGTGCTCGGCCACTTCGACCATAAAGTGCGCCTGGACATCATCCTGCGCGTGTCGTCGCTGAACACCGTGCAGCCGGCGGCCCTGAAAGAACTCAACACGATTCTGGAGAAGCAGTTCTCTGGCAACTCGAATGCCTCGCGTACCACCCTGGGCGGTATCAAGCGCGCGGCCGACATCATGAACTTCCTCGACAGCTCGGTCGAAGGCCAGTTGATGGACTCGATCCGCGAGATCGACGACACCCTGTCCGGCCAGATCGAAGACCTCATGTTCGTGTTCAACAACCTCTCCGATGTCGACGACCGTGGCATCCAGGCGTTGCTGCGCGAAGTGTCCTCCGACGTGCTGGTGCTGGCCCTCAAGGGCTCGGACGAAAACGTCAAAGAGAAGATCTTCAAGAACATGTCCAAGCGCGCCTCGGAACTGTTGCGCGACGACCTGGAGGCCAAAGGCCCGGTGCGCGTCAGCGACGTGGAAACCGCGCAGAAAGAAATCCTCACCATTGCCCGCCGTATGGCCGAAGCCGGAGAAATCGTTCTCGGCGGGAAGGGCGGCGAAGAAATGATCTAAGGCGCCTTTCATGTCGAACAAAGATGAGGCGCCCAGCGATCTGATTCGCGCGCGGGACGTCGGTGGGTTCGACATCTGGTCGTTGCCCAGCTTCGATCCGCATGTGCCGGAGCCTGAACCGGAGCCAGTAATCGAGCCGCCGGCGGAGATGGAAGAAGTGCCGCTGGACGAAGTCCAGCCACTGACCTTGGAAGAATTGGAAGCTATCCGCCAGGAGGCCTACAACGAGGGCTTCGCGGCGGGTGAAAAAGATGGTTTTCGCAGCACCACCCTCAAGGTCCGCCAGGAAGCCGAGGAGGCGCTGAGCGTCAGACTGGCCAGCCTGGAACGCTTGATGGGCGGGCTGTTCGACCCCATCGCCGAGCAGGATGCGCAAATCGAAAAAGCCATGGTCGAGCTGGTGCAGCACATCGCTCGCCAAGTGATCCAGCGCGAATTGGTGCTGGACTCCAGCCATATCGAAAGCGTGATGCGCGAAGCCCTCAAGCTGCTGCCCCTGGGTGTCGGCAATGTACGGCTGTACATCAATCCTCAGGATTTCGAACAGGTCAAAGCCCTGCGCGAGCGCCATGAAGAAACCTGGCGGATCGTCGAGGACGCTTCGCTGCAGCCCGGTGGTTGCCGCGTCGAGACCGAACACAGTCGCATCGATGCCACGGTGGAAACCCGCATCAGCCAGATCATGGCCAAGCTGCTGGACCAAGCCCACGAGCAGGTGCTGAACCCTGCCGAGCCGGACCTCAGCCTGGACCTGGACGCCCCCGATGCGCCTTGATCGCACCAGCTTCGCCAAGCGCTTGAGCGGTTATACCGAAGCCGCCGAGTTGCCTGGCCAGCCGATCCTTGAAGGTCGCCTGCTGCGCATGGTCGGCCTGACCCTCGAAGCCGAAGGCCTGCGCGCCGCCATGGGTAGTCGCTGCATGGTGATCAACGACGACAGCTACCACCCGGTGCAGGTCGAAGCCGAAGTGATGGGGTTTTCGGGCAACAAGATTTTCCTGATGCCCGTGGGCAGCCTGGCGGGCATTGCCCCTGGCGCCCGTGTGGTGCCCTTGGCCGACACCGGCCGCCTGCCGATGGGCATGAGCATGCTCGGCCGCGTACTCGACGGCGCCGGCCGCGCGCTGGATGGCAAGGGCGGCATGAAGGCTGAAGACTGGGTGCCGATGGACGGCCCCACCATCAACCCGCTCAACCGTAACCCCATCAGCGTGCCGCTGGACGTGGGCATTCGCAGCATCAACGGATTATTGACGGTCGGCCGTGGCCAGCGTCTGGGCCTGTTTGCCGGTACCGGCGTGGGTAAGTCGGTGTTGCTGGGCATGATGACGCGCTTTACCGAGGCTGACATCATCGTGGTCGGGCTGATCGGCGAACGGGGCCGCGAGGTGAAGGAATTCATCGAGCACAGCCTCGGTGAAGAAGGCCTCAAGCGCTCGGTCGTCGTCGCGTCCCCGGCGGACGATGCACCGCTGATGCGCCTGCGCGCCGCCATGTACTGCACGCGCATCGCCGAATACTTCCGTGACAAGGGCAAGAACGTCCTGTTGCTGATGGACTCGCTCACGCGTTTCGCCCAGGCCCAGCGGGAAATCGCCCTGGCCATCGGCGAACCGCCGGCCACCAAAGGCTATCCGCCGTCGGTGTTCGCCAAGCTGCCCAAGCTGGTGGAGCGTGCCGGTAACGCCGAAGCCGGTGGTGGCTCGATCACCGCGTTCTATACCGTGCTGTCCGAAGGCGATGACCAGCAGGACCCGATTGCCGACTCGGCGCGGGGTGTACTTGACGGTCACATCGTGCTGTCGCGGCGACTGGCCGAAGAGGGGCATTACCCGGCTATCGATATCGAAGCGTCCATCAGCCGGGTGATGCCGGCAGTGGTGACGCCGGAACACATGATCCGCGCGCAACAATTCAAGCAATTGTGGTCGCGCTATCAACAGAGCCGCGACCTGATCAGCGTCGGCGCCTACGTGGCTGGCGGCGATCGCGACACCGACCTGGCCATCGCCCTGCAACCGCAGTTGGTGACCTACCTGCGCCAGGGCCTCAACGACAAGATCAGCATGGGCGAAAGCGAAGCGCACCTGCAATCGATCTTCGCCCCGGCGCCGGGTGGTTAAGCCATGGCCAACAGCCGCGCCGCACGCCTGGCTCCGGTGGTGGACATGGCCGAAAAGGCCGAGAAAACCGCCGTGCAGCGCCTGGGTTATTTCCAGGGGCAAGTCCGTTTGGCGGAGAGCAAGCTGGGCGACTTGGAGCGCTTTCGCGGCGAGTACCAGCAGCAGTGGATCGAGCGGGGCAGCAAAGGCGTCTCGGGCCAGTGGTTGATGGGCTACCAGGGCTTTCTCAATCAGTTGGAAACGGCCGTCGGCCAGCAGCGCCAGAGCCTGGCCTGGCACCAGAACAACCTCGATAAAGCCCGCGAGAGCTGGCAAGCAGCGTTTGCCCGGGTCGAAGGTTTGCGCAAGCTGGTGCAGCGCTACATCGACGAGGCGCGGGCGCTTGAAGACAAGCGAGAGCAGAAATTGCTCGACGAACTGTCCCAGCGCTTGCCGCGCCAGTCCCAGTTCTAAATGTGGGAGCGGGCTTGCTCGCGAATGCGGTGGATCAGTCAACTCATGTATGGCTGACACGCCGTATTCGCGAGCAAGCCCGCTCCCGCATTTGATCTGCGGTGTTGCCCACATCCGGTACACCTGCTAAACCTTGTGTCATTGCCAATGACAAGGAAGCAGTCGCATGTCAGTCGAGTCAGAAGTATCCCTGGATGGGAAGAAGTTGATGATCGCGGTCAAGGGCCGGTTTGATTTCGGCAGCCATCAGGCGTTTCGCGATGCCTACGAGCGTTTCTACAAAGTGCCCGAGTTGTACGTCGTCGACTTGAAGGAGGCCACCTACATGGACAGCTCCGCCCTGGGCATGCTCCTGCTGTTGCGTGACCATGCCGGTGGCGATAATGCTGAAGTCCAGGTAATCAACAGCAACTCCGACGTACGCAAGATCCTCGCCATCTCCAACTTCGACAAACTGTTCGACATCAGTTGAGCGCCCTGGCCCCGGTCCTCGAACCGCTGACGATCCTGATCGCCGAAGACAGCGCCGCCGATTTGCTGTTGCTGTCGACCATCGTGCGGCGCCAGGGTCACCAGGTACTTACGGCCACCAATGGCGCTGAAGCGGTCGAGGTGTTTACCCGCGAGCGCCCGCAACTGGTGTTGATGGATGCGCTGATGCCGGTGATGGACGGCTTTGAGGCAGCACGGCGAATCAAGCAGTTGGCGGGCGAAGAGCTGGTGCCGCTGATTTTCCTCACTTCCCTGCGCGAGAGCGAAGCGCTGGCCCAGTGCCTGGATGCCGGCGGCGATGACTTCCTGCCAAAACCCTACAACCAGCTGATTCTCGCGGCGAAAATCAACGCCATGGACCGCCTGCGCCGGTTGCAGGCCACGGTCCTGCAACAGCGCGACCTGATCGCCAAGCATCACGACTACCTCCTGCATGAGCAGCGGGTGGCCAAGGCGGTGTTCGATAAGGTCGCGCATTCGGGCTGCATCAATGCCGCGCCGAATATCCGCTACCTGCAATCGCCCTATGCGCTGTTCAACGGCGACCTGCTGTTGGCGGCCTATACGCCGTCCGGCGACATGCACGTGCTGCTCGGCGACTTCACTGGTCATGGCCTGCCGGCGGCGGTGGGGGCCATGCCCCTGGCGGAAGTCTTCTACGGCATGACCGCCAAGGGTTACGGCCTGGCACAAACCCTGCGCGAGATGAACGCCAAGCTCAAACGCATCCTGCCGGTGGACATGTTCTGCTGCGCCACCCTGTTGTGCCTGAGCACGCAGCGGCGGGTGGTGGAGGTGTGGAGCGGCGGCATGCCCGAAGGCTACGTGCATGAAATTGCCACCGGCAAACGCACGCCGCTGGAATCGCGGCATTTGCCGTTGGGGGTGCTGTCGGCTGAGGCCTTTGATGATCGCACTGAAGTCTGGCCCATGGCCCTGGGTGATCGGGTGTTCCTGTTGTCCGATGGGGTGCTGGATACCGCAGATGCCAACGACCAATTGTTCGGCGCCGAACGTTTACAGCAGGTGTTTGCTGCCAATCGCGAGCCTGATCGTTTATTTGAAGATATAGAACAGGCACTGGCGGCGTTTCGCGGTGAAGTGCGCGATGACGTGAGCATGGTGGAAATCACCCTGCAGCCTGGCCAGCAACTGCGTGCCTCGGGGCCGTTGTATGCGGACAGCGGGCAATCGTGTCCGTTGGATTGGTCGGTGAGTTTCGAGTTTCGCGCTGAAACCTTGAAGCGTTACAACCCGTTGCCCTATCTGCTGCAACTGTTGTTGGAGATCCATGGCCTGCGCGAGCAGAGCGGGGCGCTCTACAGTGTGATGGCGGAGCTGTATTCGAATGCGCTGGAGCATGGGGTGCTGGGGCTGGATTCGCGTCTCAAGTGTGATGCTCAAGGGTTTGCCGAGTATTACCGTCAGCGTAATGACCGCCTGGCGCAACTGAACAGTGGGTATATACGGGTGCATGTGCAGGTGGTGCCGGTTGGGGCGGGTGGGAAGATGACCCTGCGCATTGAGGATAGCGGTCTGGGGTTTGATGTGGAGCAGGTGCTGGCGCGGCCGCTGGATATGGACCGTCTGTCTGGCCGGGGTTTGAGCCTGGTGCGGCAATTGAGCAGCGATGTAGGCTGGTCGGATGGCGGGCGTAGTGTCTGCGTGGAGTTTTGCTGGGAGGCTCTGGCATAATCCGCCGATTCTTGATCAAGGAGCGAGCAAGTGGTTGATCTACATCTGGACCCGGCGGTGTTGTCGGGGTTGCAGGAAGTCATGGAAGGCGAGTATCCGAAGTTGCTTGATACCTTTCTTGATGATTCCCAGAAACGTGTCGAGGCGCTGCGCAAGGCTAGGGATGATGCGAAGGCGTTGGGGCGGATTGCGCATAGTTTCAAGGGGAGTAGTGGGAACCTTGGGGCGGTGAGGTTGGCGCAGTTGTGTCAGCGGTTGGAGGTGGAGTCTGTTGGGCCTGTGGTTGGGGATCTGGGGGAGTTGGTGGATCAGATTGATCGGGAGTTTGCGTTGGTTAAGCCGTTGTATGAGACGGAGCGGCAGCGGTTTCAGATTTGATTGAGTACATATCCGTTGCTGCGGTAACGGCTGGTATTGGTTCCGCCCTTACGGCGGCTCACTTTTGGAAAGACCCAAAAGTAAGCAAAAGGTCTTCGCCCCAACACTCGGCACC